>NZ_FXUZ01000090.1 GCF_900183575.1 Staphylococcus cornubiensis | reverse complement strand
GCCATAATAGAAACAATCATATCCATTGACCGTTCACACAGAACAGCCGCGGTTTTTCCGCCGCCTACGACCGAAAGAATATGCCGCGCAAGCCTGTTGGCGCGTTCATTCAGCTGCTGATACGACAGGGTTTCCCCTTCGAACTGTAGAGCCGTCCGGTCAGGGTTCTTTCGGGCTTGTTCTTCAAAGATCTGCACGATCGTTTGCTCTTTCGGGTACGCCGTGCGTTCCGGGTTGAACCGCTGTAATTGGTTCAAAGCCTCCCGTTCAGAAAGCAGATCATATTCGCTGATTTTCGCATCCGGCTGAGCTGCCGCGCTCTCCAGCAGACGGACATAGTGCGCAAGCATGCGATCCGCAGTTGAGCGCTTAAACAGCTTCGTGCAATAATCCAAA
>NZ_FXUZ01000087.1 GCF_900183575.1 Staphylococcus cornubiensis | reverse complement strand
GAGAGATCTCCTTCTCGGCATGCACTTCCGGTTTTGCAACCCACGTCGAAGCCAGGTCGCCCCCCATTCTGTACACTTTAATTATAACATAAAATGCCGGCGTGTAAGCAAAATCCCGCCAGCATACCGAATATATTTTCAGGATCTACAAAAAATCCCAAGGTCAAGGCAAAAAATGTTTTACCGAGAGGATTGGGGGGCACAAGTCCTGTTTTTATAAAATCCCGTTATGGCGCAGCAAAGCATCAATCGTCGCGGGTCTCCCTCGGAATTCGGCGAAAGCATCGGCTGCTTTTCTTGAGCCGCCTGCCTCCAAAATGGATTTCAAAAAGTCATGTCCAGTTTTGGGGTTGAAAATACCTTCCTCCTCAAAGCGCGCAAAGGCATCACTGGATAGTAC
>NZ_FXUZ01000059.1 GCF_900183575.1 Staphylococcus cornubiensis | reverse complement strand
GTATTAGCCAACCCAAGAAAACGACGTTGCGTGATAAAGCCATGGTGAATTATGCCTTTGATTATTTAAGCTCACCGGGCAGTCTTCCATTCACCACGGCAGCCACGGAGCTTTCCGCGATTCATGGTCACTCAACGTCGCAATATCGCCTTGGAGAATTTTATCTTCATGGTAGCGACGGTAAACCACTGGATTATACACAGGCGAGATACTGGTATGAGCAATCAGCGGAACAGGAAAATCCACGCGCGCAAAGTAAACTGGGGTGGATCTACCTCAAAGGTCTGGGGGTCAAACCCGACACCCGTAAAGCAATTCTCTGGTATAAGGAAGCAGCTGAACAAGGGTATGCTCATGCTCAATATACTTTAGGTTTGATCTACAGAAATGGCTCAGGTATTAATGTTAACCATTATGAATCTCAAAAATGGTTAAAACTGACCGCCAAACAACATTAC
>NZ_FXUZ01000086.1 GCF_900183575.1 Staphylococcus cornubiensis | reverse complement strand
GGCCAGTTTGAATGCCAAATCACGATCTACCCCTTCAAGGTTCAGCAGATCGTCAGCCGGTTTGTTATCACCGAGGCTTTCTTCCTGGGCCTGTGCAATGGTGGCCAGTGCATTTTTAGCACGCTCGCGCAGTGCTTCAACGGTCGGCTCATCAAGGCCTTCGATTTCCAACAGCTCTTTCATCGGCACATAGGCCAATTCTTCCAGCGTCGAGAAGCCTTCTTCTACCAGAACAGTCGCGAAGTCTTCGTCGATGTCGAGATATTTGGTGAAGGTGTCGATCGCTGCGTGCGCTTCCGCCTGATGCTTAGCCTGCAGGTCGTCAACGGTCATCACGTTGAGTTCCCAACCGCTCAGCTGCGAAGCCAGACGCACGTTCTGACCGTTACGGCCAATCGCC
>NZ_FXUZ01000093.1 GCF_900183575.1 Staphylococcus cornubiensis | reverse complement strand
CCATGGAGCCTTCATTCTTCTTAGATTCCTCTATGCCGTGCTGCACAGTAGTAATGAACTTGATAAAGGTCACCACAGCAGTGATGAACAGCAGTAAGCCCAAGCCTTGTTTGACATAGTTTCCGGTCACCGACATCATGTTTTTAGAACCATCACCAATGTTGTCAGCATCGGAAATTTTTGGAAACCAGTTATCTGCAAGCAAGACTGGGGCATAGAGCAGGTTGACTGCACCAAGATAAATTGAACGAAGCATTGATTTCATGTTGTCTCCTTAACGAATAAAATCAGAATAAAAAGCATCAAGCCAATCACTAATCGGACTAGCCTTGAACCTAGGCGCAGCATATATCCATGCTGCTGTTTTTCTTCATCGCCCATCATGTGGTTTAC
>NZ_FXUZ01000083.1 GCF_900183575.1 Staphylococcus cornubiensis | reverse complement strand
GGTTTATGTTGCCACTGCTGCAATTCAGCATATGTATCATCACATAATAAATGTTTTACTTCTTCTATAGAAGCAATCCCCCTAAGACTATTCTTCATAAGATAGGGCATTGCCGCAATTAGACCGAGAGTTTTATCTATCTCGCCCCTATTTGGAGAATTTACGTAACTTATTATAATAATTGCCAAGTTTCTACTACAATTAACTACATTGCCCCATAGTTTTCTTGCTTCCCACCAACGGTCGTATCCCGCGTTTACTCGAAAAACCAAAATTAATCCCATAATTACCCCTGCATACTCAAAAGGGCTTATAGGAAGAGACAACCAGGGAATAAAAATACTGAGTAAAGAAATAAAACACGAATAAACACATACCGCCAAAACCTTTTTCCATACTCTAGGAGTAAC
>NZ_FXUZ01000080.1 GCF_900183575.1 Staphylococcus cornubiensis | reverse complement strand
AAGATACGCTGCTTGCCAAAGCAAAAATGATTTTTGCGAATATGGCTGAAGAGGTTAGGCAGCATCAGGATCAATTTGACTTTAGCCGTAATGGTAGTTTGGACAAATTGCTTCAGGAAAGACAAGAAGGAATGAAGCAGTTTTTTGCGGATTATGAACAAGGCAAGGCTGATGGAAGGTACCTCGGGCTTACCGATTATCATTTACCGTTTGCCGATTTTACCTTTGATTTTGCTCTGAGTTCTCATTATTTTTTTGCAGATCTTGACGATCAAACGGTTGATTTTCACCTGATTGCAATTCGTGAATTAGCAAGGGTAGCTAAAGAAGTAAGAATTTTTCCATTGATTGACAGAGAAGGTAACACTTCACAATTTCTAGGGCCGGTTTTATTAGGCTTGCAACAGGAGAAC
>NZ_FXUZ01000064.1 GCF_900183575.1 Staphylococcus cornubiensis | reverse complement strand
ATCTACTATCATCCATCAGGGTTATTTCAATGCGTTCAATAGCTTTGCCAGGATGCGAGCGTTTGAGACGAATAAAACCCACTTCTGAAGTGGAATGAACATGTGTTCCCCCACAAGGTACTTCAGCAAAACCGTCAATTTTCCAAAACCGACGTTGATTTGTCACATCATGGTATCCTTTATGGATAACAAGATCTTGTCTAATGATGGCATTATATTCATCAAGCAGCTGGCTAAAAATAGTAGAGATATTAAAATTCGCCTTAAAATCTATTCGAGCTTTGGATTCCGTGATGTGAGCTCCTACTTTTTCAAGCATACTGGTTCTGGTTACAAGTTCCAGAATCAGTTCTGCTGCAAAATGAAGACGCATCAGCCGGTATCTTCGAGGCCAATCTATAGTCATGGTGATTACATCATTGGGCGCAAGATTATGGTCATCAGGCAGGGTA
>NZ_FXUZ01000034.1 GCF_900183575.1 Staphylococcus cornubiensis | reverse complement strand
ACGCTTGATTTTTATCGCAAGTGAGTGCGCTTCGGAGTATCCGCTCACCGTTGGGCGATGTGAACGAGTAGTGCTTTTTTTTTTCAAGCAGAAGACGGCATACGAGATTACCCACATTTTCGATAAATAAAAGCGATTGCTTTTTTAGAGAAATATCTTGTATGGCGTGACTGACCATATGGGCATCCAAATGGCATACTTTTCCAGTATTAATTTGCCAGGCATTCCCTCCACTAGATTTTAGCATTTGAGCATCACAATTTGTTTGTTGATCACCTACTATGACTGCAATATCCATTTCCTTGCCAAGATCTGAAATGGTTTTGGAAAGCAATGTTGTCTTCCCGGATCCAGGACTTGACATCAAATTCAAAACCAAAATTTTATGCCTGAGAAAATAATCCCGGTTATGAGCAGCAAATTCATTGTTTTGCGCTAAAATATTCTGTTCGATATCAATTGAATGTTCATGAGGCACAGAATGCTCATGGTGAGTAGCATGGTGCTCATTATCCATGGTTTGACCTTTTTCTACTGAACATCCGCATATCCCGCACATTATTCCACCACCATTGATTTCACTTTTAATTCTTCACCTTTTGTCAGCGTTAAGGAATGATTGCCGCAAACCAGGCATTCATCATAATACTGTTTCATTGGTACAATTTGTTGACAAGAATTGCATATTGCTTCACCTGGGATTTCTACAATTGATAATTCTGCATTTTGTGCAATCGTCCCTTGAGTTATCACTTTAAAGCTAAAATTCAATGCGTGCTTATCGACTGCTACTAGCTGCCCTATTTCCAGCACTATTTTCTTTACCATTCGGCATTTATTGCCAGTGGCTTGTTG
>NZ_FXUZ01000088.1 GCF_900183575.1 Staphylococcus cornubiensis | reverse complement strand
GCTGAAAGTGAGCAGCATTGACGGCAATACTAAACTGGACGCCCTGGATATCGATTCCAGTCAAGGGATCGTCAACGCCAGCGGCACGGCGCAGCTGTCAGACAACTGGCCGGTGGACATCACTCTCAACAGTACACTGAACGTGGAGCCGTTGAAAGGTGAAAAAGTGAAGCTGAAAATGGGCGGCGCGCTGCGCGAACAGCTGGAGATTGGCGTTAATCTTTCCGGTCCGGTGGATATGGATTTACGCGCCCAGACGCGACTGGCGGAAGCCGGATTGCCGCTCAACGTGGAAGTGAACAGCAAACAGCTTTACTGGCCGTTCACTGGTGAGAAGCAGTATCAGGCGGATGATCTGAAACTGAAACTTACCGGCAAAATGACCGATTACACGCTCTC
>NZ_FXUZ01000116.1 GCF_900183575.1 Staphylococcus cornubiensis | reverse complement strand
ATTAATTATGTGAGTCGTCATTTGACGACTAGCGATAATTTTTTGTTTCAAGCTTTTAAACGCTTGTCACTCGGTTTTGCTTGGTAAAATCTATACTTACTTATCTAGTTTTCAATGTACAATTTCATGCTGAATCCTCAAATGAATGAGCATTCAAAACTGAATACAATATGTCACGTTAATCCGCTTATCACCTGATGGTGATATTCCGTATATTATCCTTAGAAAGGAGGTGATCCAGCCGCACCTT
>NZ_FXUZ01000079.1 GCF_900183575.1 Staphylococcus cornubiensis | reverse complement strand
ATTCGAGCGTCACTTGATCCCGACCCAATAAATCCTCAATATTCACAGGCCTCAGCGCATTCACTTCAACTCGGCCCGCAGCCAGGGCTGAAATACTGGGTAAAGTACTAAATGGCACATGACTTTGTTCACAAAGCGTTACAATTCTTCGCATGGTTGCCGATTTGGCAGAAGGTATGGCAATGAAAATCAAATCCACGTCGTACTGATTGACTAATTCGGTAATTTGGTTGGTCGTTCCCAGAACCCGCACTCCATGAACTTCTAATCCTCTCTTGCTTTTATTGTCATCTACAAAGCCTATTGGCCGATAATAACTGCTTCTTTTCAAATCACGCACCAAGCCTTCACCAGCCTGCCCAGCACCAACCACCAAAACTCTTTTCGTTTCCAATTCCCTGTTTCCTCTGCCAGGCT
>NZ_FXUZ01000043.1 GCF_900183575.1 Staphylococcus cornubiensis | reverse complement strand
GTCAAGTCAGCATGATTTTCGATATAATTATTTTGTAAATCAATTAACAGATAATGTAATAACTGAAGGTATAGATGAAGAGAGAGCATTTATTTATGATAGAGATGAACAATTAGATTGGTTATTAGTTAACATACTAAATAAAGTTCAACGAGCTGCCGATGGATGGGGAATGAGAAATGCTAAACCGCATCACAGAACACAAACATTTAGAGATATGGAGCATTATTTCCTTAGAGATGTATCGAAAATGATAGATAAAGAGCTTAACAAAAAGGAGAACTTAAATAAGCAATCTAAAAAATATGAATTCGATAATAAGATAAAGGTCATTAATGACAATATTGCGCTTTTTAATGAAGATGAACAAATTAGAAAGCATTTACTAGAATTACGCAAACGATTAGACTTTCATTCTGCAGCAGTATTAGATAAGAAAAATCATTCACACATAAGCAATGAAATGTTCCAATATTTTATGGATGATATGCAGCAAGTTGTAACATTGATAGACCGATACATTAATAAGACTGAACATTATAATGATATGAAAAATGGCTATATTAATGAATATAAATCATTTTATAATGC
>NZ_FXUZ01000097.1 GCF_900183575.1 Staphylococcus cornubiensis | reverse complement strand
GTCGCGCAGAAAAAGGTCGATGCCGTCAGCGTACAGCTGGATGACAAACAGCGCACCATCATCATGCAATGGTTTATGTATGGCGGTGGCGTGCTGGGGCTTGGCTTGCTGCTCGGTCTGGTACTGCCGCACCTGATCCCAAGCCGCAAACGCAAAGATCGCTGGATGAACTAAATCGCCTTCTTCGTTGCACTGTCTTATTATTAGGAATTGTGTATTTGACGAAGGGATGATGGCGTGAAGATTTATCTGGTCGGTGGTGCTGTTCGGGATGCATTGTTAGGGCTACCGGTCAAAGACAGAGATTGGGTGGTGGTCGGCAGTACGCCACAGGAGATGCTCGACGCGGGCTACCAGCAGGTAGGCCGCGATTTTCCTGTGTTTCTGCA
>NZ_FXUZ01000078.1 GCF_900183575.1 Staphylococcus cornubiensis | reverse complement strand
TTTGGAAGCAATAGGTAATGGCTTGGGATTTTGGGGTATAGAGGCTATACGCGTTGACTCATTTAATAAACTTTCCCGAACATTGACAAAACATAAAGATTGCAAAATTGCCTTTATTAACGTCAACCAAGGATGTGAGCGACAAGCTGCTGAACTCATTGCCAAACACGAGCAAATTCCTTTTGTGTTAATTTCCAAATGGCCTATTAATGATTTTGCGGCGCTTGGTGCTCGGGGCTTTCTTTACAAACCTATCAGCATCCAAAAACTTCAGGATCTGATTGAATCGATAGCCAATGAAAACCAAACTGAGAAAAATACGAACCAGGAACTGGATACTTTACGCGAACAGCTTCGTTTTCTTCATCCAGAGATACTGATTGCAGAAGACAACCCTGTCAATAAAATGCTATTAACA
>NZ_FXUZ01000123.1 GCF_900183575.1 Staphylococcus cornubiensis | reverse complement strand
CTGATGTACTCATTGATTCACCATTCGCTGCTGATTCACTTAATGACTCATAAGTTGATTTCGCTCCTGATGTTAAGTCGCTGAAGAATTGGCTTACTTCTTTCGCGATACTATCTGATTCGCTTGTGCTTGTTGAAGTACTTGCTGATGTGCTTGCACTTACTGATTCAGATGCACTTACTGAGTCAGACACAC
>NZ_FXUZ01000095.1 GCF_900183575.1 Staphylococcus cornubiensis | reverse complement strand
GATGGAAAAATATGGTTTATCTAATATTGTTGTTCATGCACCATACATCATTAATATTGCAAATACAACCAAACCAGAAACGTTTAATCTTGGTGTAGATTTCTTGCAACAAGAAATTGAAAGAACGCAAGCTATAGGGGCTAAAGATATTGTATTACATCCAGGTGCGCATGTTGGAGCTGGTGTTGATGCCGGAATTAATAAGATTATTGAAGGATTAAATGAAGTTTTAACGAATGACAATAATGTACGTATTGCGCTTGAAACGATGGCAGGTAAAGGTACAGAGATTGGTCGCTCATTTGAAGAGTTAGCACGTATTATTGATGGAGTTCATAATAACGAACGTTTATCAGTATGTTTTGATACATGTCATACGCATGATGCTGGAT
>NZ_FXUZ01000082.1 GCF_900183575.1 Staphylococcus cornubiensis | reverse complement strand
ACTGGAAAAAGCGCTTACCTTCTGCGAAGCGGAGATGGACAACCTGACCCGCAAACTGCGCAAGCTGGAGCGGGATTACTTTGAGATGCGCGAGCAGGTAGTGACCGCCAAAGCGGGCTGGTGTGCGGTGATGCGCATGGTGAAAGATAACGGCGTTGAGCGCCGCTTACACCGTCGTGAGCTGGCTTATCTCTCCGCTGATGATTTGCGTTCCATGTCGGATAAGGCGTTAGGTGCGCTGCGTCTGGCGGTGGCGGATAACGAACATCTGCGCGACGTGCTGCGCATGTCGGAAGATCCGAAACGTCCGGAGCGTAAAATTCAGTTCTTCGTGGCGGTTTATCAGCATCTGCGTGAACGTATTCGTCAGGATATTATTCGTACCGATGATCCGGTGGAAGCTATCGAACAG
>NZ_FXUZ01000075.1 GCF_900183575.1 Staphylococcus cornubiensis | reverse complement strand
CTATAAAAGATCAAATCACTTAACTGGTCGTTATTCCAGTTCAATTTATAATGTTTAATGCGCCAATAACCCAGTAGCCAGGCGCCAATAAAACCGATTAAATACATCAAACCATACCAATGAACTTTTAATGGCCCTAAAGAAAAAGCAATTGGATTAATATTTGGATAGGTGAGCATGGTTATTCAAATTCCTTTCACAAAAACATATGAATTGCGGTGGTAATTAAAATCACGATAAATCCATATCTTAAATAATTTACGGGTAAAAGATAATTTAATTTCGCCCCAAATGGTGCAATCAAACTACTTGGAATTGCTACCCCTAAAACTGCTGGCCAGTATATATATCCTGTGGAATAGGATATTTTTGTCATGTCTAATGTGCCAGTAATCATAAACATAATTGTACCCACTAGACCAAC
>NZ_FXUZ01000074.1 GCF_900183575.1 Staphylococcus cornubiensis | reverse complement strand
ACCAAAAGGAATGTATAAATAATCTCTAATCCAGAGTGAGAGACTGATGTGCCATCGTTGCCAAAAATCACTGATATTGACGGCATTGTATGGGTGATTGAAATTAAGCGGAAGTTTTATATTGAAAAATAAGGAAACTCCTCTTGCAATATGGGTATAACCCAGGAAATCAAAATAAATTTGTACGGTAAACGCAATGGCAGCAAGCCATGACTCAAGATGGGTTGCGTTTTGGTAATTGTTAAATATGGAATCTACAGTAGAGGCGACTCCATCTGCTATGACCAATTTAAAAATAAAACCATACAAAACCAGTCTTAATCCCTCATTAATTCGGGAGAACTCTGGTAGTTCAATAGTGCCTTCATATTGTTGATAAATTTCCTTATACCGGACAATAGGCCCTGAAATCAGGTGGGGGAAATACAT
>NZ_FXUZ01000052.1 GCF_900183575.1 Staphylococcus cornubiensis | reverse complement strand
GGCAGGTGTTAACGGCATTATGCGACAATTCTGTATCCGTTTGCTGGCACAATCCTCTTATCAGCTTGTCGAAGTGCAAGCCTCTCTGGAAGAGTCGTTGCAGGCAGATGAGATGGTTATTTGTAATGCGTTAATGCCAGTGATGCCCGTATGTGCCTGTGGCGATGTCTCCTTTTCGTCAGCAACGTTATATGAATATTTAGCCCCACTTTGTGAGCGCCCGAATTAGTCATGAAAAAAGTGTTATTGATAATCTTGTTATTGCTGGTGGTACTGGGTATCGCCGCTGGTGTGGGCGTCTGGAAGGTTCGCCATCTTGCCGACAGCAAATTGCTTATCAAAGAAGAGACGATATTTACCCTGAAGCCAGGGACCGGACGTCTGGCGCTCGGTGAACAGCTTTATGCCGATAAGATCATCAATCGTCCACGGGTTTTTCAATGGCTGCTGCGTATCGAACCGGATC
>NZ_FXUZ01000071.1 GCF_900183575.1 Staphylococcus cornubiensis | reverse complement strand
GTGTAAGCTTACTCTGCTTAAGCGGATCTGCCGTCGCCGCGAACGTCCGTCTACAGGTCGAGGGGTTATCGGGACAGCTGGAAAAGAACGTTCGTGCGCAGCTTTCTACGATTGAAAGTGATGAAGTGACGCCAGACCGTCGCTTTCGCGCACGCGTCGATGATGCCATCCGCGAAGGTCTGAAAGCGCTGGGTTATTACCAGCCGACCATTGAATTTGATCTCCGTCCACCGCCAAAGAAAGGGCGGCAGGTATTGATCGCCAAAGTCACGCCAGGCGTGCCGGTGTTAATTGGCGGCACCGATGTGGTATTGCGCGGCGGCGCGCGGACCGATAAAGACTATTTGAAATTGCTCGATACTCGCCCGGCTATTGGCACGGTACTGAACCAGGGCGATTATGAAAATTTCAAAAAGTCCTTAACCAGCATTGCGT
>NZ_FXUZ01000070.1 GCF_900183575.1 Staphylococcus cornubiensis | reverse complement strand
CCTTTAGGTACCATAATGTATTCCTCTGGATCACTGTCCGTTGTTGCTTGAGCGGCACAAGCGTGTTTCGATGTGGCGCAGTCATTTTTACCTGCGCGAACTATGTGATAACATCGTTCAAACTCTCCGGTCTGCCCCTTCCCAGACAGCCAATCAGTATTTGTATGTAAAGAAACGAGCGCAGCGCCAACAGCAGCAACAATAACAGCACTATTTTGTATCTTGCGTTTATTCATATTTTGTAATCCAACCTTGGATTTTTATAAATACCGTTCTTTTATATGTGCAAAATAATAGTCGGGATTTAAGGTTTCACCAGTTGCCTCATGCAATAGTTCAGGATAGGTTAATAGTCTTCCTTTTTGATGAATATTTTCCCTTAACCAATGTAACAAAGGTTTGAAATCACCTTGCTTTAACTGCTCTTTAATATCAGGAATTG
>NZ_FXUZ01000065.1 GCF_900183575.1 Staphylococcus cornubiensis | reverse complement strand
CACAAAAATCAACGCCACCGAAGAAGAGATCCTGCAAGGCGAACCGGAAGTAAAAGTAGAGTCAGCCGAACGTCATCATGCAATGGTTAACTTCTGGCGAACCACACTTTCCTGCATTCTGGGCACGCTTTTCTGGCTGTGGACGGGCTGGACTTCCGGCAGTGGTGCAATGGTGATGATTGCGGTAGTGACGTCACTGGCAATGCGTTTGCCGAATCCACGCATGGTGGCGATCGACTTTATCTACGGGACGCTGGCCGCGCTGCCGTTAGGGCTGCTCTACTTTTTGGTGATTATCCCTAATACCCAACAGAGCATGTTGCTGCTGTGCATTAGCCTGGCAGTGCTGGGATTCTTCCTCGGTATAGAAGTACAGAAACGGCGACTGGGCTCGATGGGGGCACTGGCCAGCACCATAAATATTATCGTGCTGGATAACCCGATGACTTTCC
>NZ_FXUZ01000069.1 GCF_900183575.1 Staphylococcus cornubiensis | reverse complement strand
GTATTAACCAATCTGCTGGATAGCGATGACGTGCGCCGTATGCTGAATGCATTAACAGCGTTAGGGGTAAGCTATACGCTTTCAGCCGATCGTACGCGTTGCGAAATTATCGGTAACGGCGGTCCATTACACGCAGAAGGTGCCCTGGAGTTGTTCCTCGGTAACGCCGGAACGGCAATGCGTCCGCTGGCGGCAGCTCTTTGTCTGGGTAGCAATGATATTGTGCTGACCGGTGAGCCGCGTATGAAAGAACGCCCGATTGGTCATCTGGTGGATGCGCTGCGCCTGGGCGGGGCGAAGATCACTTACCTGGAACAAGAAAATTATCCGCCGTTGCGTTTACAGGGCGGCTTTACTGGCGGCAACGTTGACGTTGATGGCTCCGTTTCCAGCCAATTCCTCACCGCACTGTTAATGACTGCGCCTCTTGCGCCGGAAGATACGG
>NZ_FXUZ01000132.1 GCF_900183575.1 Staphylococcus cornubiensis | reverse complement strand
ATGAGCTTGGAGATTATGTATGGATTGATTACAACAATGACGGAATGCAAAACCAAGGTGAAGCAGCAGTTGAAGGTGTAACAGTAACATTGACGAAACCAGATGGTTCAACAATGACAACTAAGACAGATAAAGACGGTA
>NZ_FXUZ01000063.1 GCF_900183575.1 Staphylococcus cornubiensis | reverse complement strand
GAAGAAAAACTACTCGAAATGCTGGAGCGGATGCAGTCAGAGTATGGCAGCAAAGAGCTTGGGGTAGAAAAATACTCTTCGATAAGTGATTGGCTTAGCGATTTGATGAAGCAGATAGAGCTTATTAAAACCAGCCCAACTGCTGTGACAAAACAAAAAGAAATTGAATTATTTTTTCAGCTTCTGGCTAAAGCAACACCTAAATTAGCATCGGAACCTGCCTTGAGGATGTCGCTTGGTACTCTTTTTTCCAATTTTCTCGAATGTATTCCAGCCCTTATGGTTGAAAATAAACTCAGCACAGGCTTAGCTAAATTTGGATTGTACAGTCCGGAACGCAGTCCTGTAATATCTCAGAAAAAAGAGGACTTGTCCTTGACTAAATCATCTGAGGAGAAAGTCAATTCTGACCAATCTCAAAAGGGGGTATTAAGTCAATTTTCGCAACATACC
>NZ_FXUZ01000081.1 GCF_900183575.1 Staphylococcus cornubiensis | reverse complement strand
ATCAAAAGCTACGCTCCAAAAAATAAGTTGTAGGATGTAAACATGGAAAAGTGGAATCAAGGAAATCGATTTTTACGGTTTTTGTATCAGCATTTGTATTTACGGTTCAACGGACAAATCAGGGAACCCTATCTTATTCGCATTGATAATATCTATACCGATCCAGACAGCAATGAATTAACCGTTTCCTTTCATATTGCCAATAAGCGTGTGAATCAGGATATGTCTGTGGCTGAGTTTGTTAAAACCGATATGATTTATCTGGTTGACCCTCGCATCGTGTTTGATATGGGGCAGCAGTTTGGCTCTCATTCAGAAAAACTGATCGTTGCCCAAAAGACGGAACCTAGCCTAAAGAAGAGATGCGTCTCCACCCTCAAGAGGGTTTTCATCGATGAATAATTCCATTGGTA
>NZ_FXUZ01000114.1 GCF_900183575.1 Staphylococcus cornubiensis | reverse complement strand
CAACACCAATCACAAAAGATTTTGGTACAGGTGTATCAGAAGATGAAGTGAAAGGTGCAGTAACAGTACCGAACTATCCAACAGATGGAGATCAACCAACAATTACGATTGATGATCCAAGTCAATTACCAAATGGTGAAACAGAAGGCACAACAGATGTAGGCGTAACTGTAGAATATCCAGATGGAACAACAGACCACATTACAGTACCAGTGACAATCGGTAAACAAGCGGATAATGATAAGTACACACCAG
>NZ_FXUZ01000062.1 GCF_900183575.1 Staphylococcus cornubiensis | reverse complement strand
CTGCAGCATACTTCCGGCATGAATGAGCGTAGTTGCCAGGTCATGTTATGCAAGGGATCGTCAACCAATTGCTTTGTAGGGAAATTGGTGGGAACATGAAATTCTTTGGTTGGATAGGAGAGACCTAAACCACTGGCTTTGATAAACGCTTCCTTTTGAGCCCATATATGAAAAAATAAGGCTGGCTTAAGGGATTGATGTGCTTTTTTCAGTTCCTGGTATTCTTGCTCGGAAAACAAATTTTTACCAATTCCTTCATAAGGCCGGGCTGAATATCTTTCAATATCCACTCCAATCGGATAGGTTTTACCCACTGCCAATATGGCCATTTCACCAGTATGACTGATATTAAATTGCAATTTTTGCGAATTAATCACATTGGGCTTGCCATGGGCATTGTAAGTAAATTCCAATCGTTCAGGGGGTGTATTAAGGTATCGGGCCAGGATAATTC
>NZ_FXUZ01000060.1 GCF_900183575.1 Staphylococcus cornubiensis | reverse complement strand
CACTACAATATCCCCTTCATGCAAATTTAAAGCCGTTGCTGTATCGGAACAGTAGATTTGCCTGACTTCCTGCACCTCAAGATAATGATTACCTGAACCCAAGGTACCCATTTCATTTTTCTGGCGCTTTTTAGCTTGCTCAGAGACAAAATCAGGGATAGCTCCTTCCACACAACCGCGATCCTCTATACGCTCTAAATCAGCGACTTCGCCATAGCCTTGTTTTACTGCCCACTGTGCGCCTCCTCGCATCATATCATCGAGCTGTTTGATAGTTAAATGAATGCCGCTTCTACTACCTACTCCAGCTGGAATATGAGTAAATAAAGCGTCTGCAAGGCTAACTTTAACAGACTCCAATTCATCTCGCTTCAATCCAGTAGATAAGAGCCTCACTCCGCATGAAATGTCAAAGCCCACACCACCTGCTGAAATAACCCCTCCATCATCCGGATC
>NZ_FXUZ01000068.1 GCF_900183575.1 Staphylococcus cornubiensis | reverse complement strand
GATTTATAAGCGGTAAATGCACCAATAATATTGTGACCACACATGAACAAGTCACCGATCGCATCGAGCATTTTGTGACGCACAAATTCGTCTTCAAAACGCAGGCCGTCTTCGTTCAGTACGCGATAATCGTCAACAACGATGGCACAATCGAAGCTGCCGCCCAGGCACAAACCACGGGACTGCAGATATTCGATATCACGCATGAAACCGAACGTACGCGCACGGCTGATCTGGCGCATAAACGCATCAGCGGAGAAGTTCATCGCATAGCGCTGGTTGCTGGAATCAATAGCCGGATGGTTAAAATCGATGGTGAAATCCAGCGAAAAACCATTGTACGGCTTAAATTCAGCCCACTTATCGCCATCTTCGACACGAACAGTCTCTTTGATGCGAACAAATTTTTTGGCGCAGTTCAACTCGTCGATACCGGCGTCAAGCAGCAGG
>NZ_FXUZ01000089.1 GCF_900183575.1 Staphylococcus cornubiensis | reverse complement strand
GTATAGGCATATGCGATCGAACTGAACGTACGCTCAAACATATGCATGAGAAATCCGCATATGACAATGACCATCGGCAAAGGATTGATGCCGTAAAAGAATCCAAGCGCCATAATAATTAACGATAAAACAGAAATGGCCCACTTTCGATCCACACGGTCAGAGATTTGCGAGGCAATGAGAGCGCCCAGCGGGGCACCGATCGTTCCCAGAGTGACGTATACGATAGACTCATCCATTGATACGCCTTCTTTTACCAAAAGGGTGGGAACCCACGTGCCAAAGCCTTGAATTGCAATCGTGGAAGCTGCCCACATCGTCATTAAAACAAAAGTTCTTCCTGCCAAAGGCTTTTGAAATAACGTCCGATATGGAACGGATTTTACAGCGGTTTGTC
>NZ_FXUZ01000057.1 GCF_900183575.1 Staphylococcus cornubiensis | reverse complement strand
ACTGTAACCCGTGTTCGTCTTTATCCGCGACCGGTACGGCAAAATCGAGTTTGATTGGCCCGACCGGCGATTCCCAGCGCACGCCGACCCCGGTACCGGTTTTAAAGTCGCTGCGGCGAATATCGCTTACCGCTTCGCCACTATCGACAAACACCGCGCCCCACCATTTTCCGGTCACGTTGTACTGGTATTCCAGCGATCCGGTTATCAACTTCGAGGCCCCTTTCAGGTCACCGTTGGCGTATTTCGGAGCGATAGATTTGTATTTGTAGCCACGAATACTGCGGTCGCCCCCGGCGAAGAAACGCAGATCCGGCGGTACTTTGTCGAAATCACCGGTTTCAATCCAGCCCAGCGTGCCGCGTGTAACAAAACGATGGCGATCGTACAGTGTGCGGATCCAGACGTTCTGCGCCTGGAAAACGGAGAAATCGACATCTGAACCCCAGGCCGTGTTGGAGT
>NZ_FXUZ01000020.1 GCF_900183575.1 Staphylococcus cornubiensis | reverse complement strand
GGTGTAACAGTAACATTGACGAAACCAGATGGTTCAACAATGACAACTAAGACTGGTAAAGACGGTAAATATTTATTCACTGGATTAGAAAATGGAGAATACACAGTTAAATTCAGTGAATTACCAGAAGGATATGAGCCGACGAAAACGCAAGTGGGCGATGCTAAATTAGACTCAAACGGCTTAGAATCGAAAGTAACGATTAACAATGCAAATGATTATTCAGTAGACTTAGGTATTGTGAAGCCAGAAGTAGAACCACCAAAAGTAGAAGCAACATTTAACTTAGGTGACAAAGTTTGGGAAGACCTCAACAAAGATGGTATCCAAAACTCAAATGAGCCAGGAATCGGTGGCGTAAAAGTAACGTTAACTAAAGAAGACGGTACTACAGTAACGACAACAACAGATGAGAACGGTAACTACAAGTTTACAGAACTTCCAAACGGTAAATACACAGTAACGTTTGAAACACCTGAAGGCTATGAGCCAACGAAAGAAAAAGTAGGCGACTATACATTAGATTCAGACGGTAAAACAGTTGAAGTCGTGATCGAGAACAAAGATGACATGACAATCGACTCAGGATTCCACAAGCCAGAAGAAGTAGAACCACCGAAAGTAGAAGCAACATTTAACTTAGGTGATAAAGTTTGGGAAGACCTCAACAAAGACGGTATCCAAAACTCAAATGAGCCAGGTATTGCTGGTGTGAAAGTAACGTTAACTAAAGAAGACGGTACTACAGTAGAAACAACAACAGACGAGAATGGTAACTACAAGTTTACAGAACTTCCAAACGGTAAATACACAGTAACGTTCGAAACACCTGAAGGCTATGAGCCAACGAAAGAAAAAGTAGGCGACTATACATTAGATTCAGACGGCAAAACAGTTGAAGTCGTGATCGAAAATAAAGACGATATGACAATCGACTCAGGATTCCACAAACCAGAAGAAGTAGAACCACCAAAAGTAGAAGCAACATTCAACCTTGGTGATAAAGTTTGGGAAGACCTCAACAAAGACGGAATCCAAAACTCAAATGAACCAGGAATCGGCGGCGTAAAAGTAACGTTAACTAAAGAAGACGGTACTACAGTAGAAACAACAACAGACGAGAATGGTAACTACAAGTTTACAGAACTTCCAAACGGTAAATACACAGTAACATTTGAAACACCTGAAGGTTATGAGCCAACGAAAGAAAAAGTAGGCGACTATACATTAGATTCAGACGGTAAAACAGTTGAAGTTGTGATCGACAACAAAGATGACATGACAATCGACTCAGGATTCCATAAGCCAGAAGAAGTAGAACCACCAAAAGTAGAAGCAACATTCAACCTTGGTGATAAAGTTTGGGAAGACTTAAACAAAGACGGTATCCAAAACTCAAATGAACCAGGAATCGGTGGCGTAAAAGTAACGTTAACTAAAGAAGACGGTACTACAGTAACGACAACAACAGATGAAAATGGTAACTACAAATTCACAGAACTTCCAAATGGTGAATATACAGTAACGTTCGAAACACCAGAAGGATTTGAACCAACAAAATCAAATGTTGGACATGATGCATTGGATTCAGATGGTCAAACAGTGAAAGTCATCATCGACAACAAAGACGATATGACAATTGACTCTGGTTTCCATAAACCGACACCAGAACAACCAGAAAATCCAACACCAGAAGTGCCGGAACAACCGGGTAACCCAGAGAACCCAACACCAGAAGTGCCGGAACAACCGGGTAACCCAGAAAATCCAACACCAGAAGTGCCAGAACAACCAGGTAACCCAGAAAATCCAACACCAGAAGTGCCGGAACAACCAGGTAACCCAAGTCCATCAATGCCTAAGACACCGATGAACACAGGGGCTCATGTAGACAAGTCACACAACCCATCACCAAAACATGAAGCCAAAGCTTTACCTGAAACTGGTGAAACATCAACAAATCAAGCACCATTATTAGGCGGATTACTTGCAACATTAGGTGCATTATTCGTTGTAGGTCGTCGTAAAAAACAAAAAGATCAATAATAAAAAGTAAATATTGATGTAAGAGGCTTAGAATGTCACAATTCTAGGTCTCTTTTTTAATGAGAGGGCGAACTTCAAGCATGATAATGAAGGTTGCGTCTTATCCAATGAAAAGTAGCCAAACGCTATTTAATCGAAGTGAGTAGAGAAGTGAAGTTATAATCAATTCGCCATATAAAGAAAAAGTGGTTTTAATATTTTTGCAGTAAGAACAATAAAAAACACATGTCGAAATTAAAAGTTTTCAACATGTGCCTTTTCAATTAGAGTGACATAAGCTTTTCTTCTTGACGAATACGCACGAACAAGAAGTAAGCGTATGGAATGAGTAAGATGGATGTGTATGTCGCATGTGTAAGTAACAGCACACCGATTAATTCTGGAATGATATTTAAATAATAGTTCGGATGCTTCGTAATTCGGTATAGTCCAGAACGGATGATAGGATGATCTGGTAAAATATACAGTTTCAATGTCCAAATCGGTCCTAAAGTTTTAATCACATGGAATAATACGAGGTAAGCAAGAATAAGAATGATAAGTCCTACAGTATTCACCAAACTCCATGTGTCATGGTTCAATAATGTTTCGATAGCCGCCCCAACATAAATTAAAATATGTGTGATTGCAAGCCATTTTGAGTTCTTTTCACCGTAAGCTTGCGCACCTTGTTGTACGAGCTGCTTCGAATGTTTAATAGAAATGGCAAGACTAACTAGTCGAATAATAAAGAAAATCAGTAAAATAACAAAAGCCATTGTGTGCCTCCCAATTAAGTAATGTTGATTCATCCTTTTTATTTTATAGTTTAATATTTACAATTGCTATTAACTAATTATTAAATATATAGATTTTAAACGAGTGATTTCTATAATGTCAGTGATTTAAAATTTTGATTTATAAAAAGATATTATAAATTTACAGTTAAGCATAAAAATAATACAGTTAGGCAAAAATCAAAATGGTTGAGATGTTGATTTGTTATATTAATAGTGTGATAAACAAAATTTAAGGAGGAATACAATTGCAGAAATTTAATAAACGTAACACTTTCGCACTGAGAAAACTAACGATGGGTGTCTCTTCCATTATGATTGCATCTGGTTTGTTTATGTTAGCGGGGCAAGATGGACAAGCAGCTGAAAACGGTAAATCTCATGACGCACAAGTAGCAGCACTGCAACAAGATGCATCACATACACAGCCAAAAGAAGCGACCGAAGCACCTAGTCCTAGCGATTCAACCTCTTTGAATGAAAATCCTGAAACTAGCGAGGCACCTTTAGCCAAGCAACCATCAACACAGCCTATCCCTTCTGATAATTCAGCACCTACAGCTAAACCTACAGAAGTCGATAATGAAAAAGCACCGGACACGCTTCCTCAAACACCACCAACTACTGAACAGAAAAAGCAAAATAGTGAAGCAACGCCAACAAAAAAAGCAGATTCACAAACAGTACCAGCGCAAAAACCAGAGTTAGACCCAGAGTTTTCAGTAGTTGACCGTCAAGATAAAGATAAAAAGCAAGAGGAACAAGCCAAACCAGCACAAAAACCAGAGTTAGACCCAGAGTTTTCAGTAGTTGATCGTCAAGATAAAGATAAAAAGCAAGAGGAACAAGCCAAACCAGCGCAAAAACCAGAGTTAGACCCAGAGTTTTCAGTAGTTGATCGTCAACATAAAGATAAAAATACAAAAAAGGAAACAGAACAGAAACCTAAAGCGACAGAAGCGCCAAAAAAAGATGCTCAATCAAAACCAGCTGATAAAACTAAAAAAGTCGTTGCACCACGTTCAAAAGCAACAGCCCAACCTGCACGTACTACATCTCATGGGCAAACGCAAACGACATCAGCACCAACGATAGCGGATAAAGTCAAATCACTTGTTAAAGACAAGTTTATTAATAGAGATCCTATTATTTTTGTACACGGCTTTTCTGGTTTAGTAGGTGACAATGCGCCTAAAGGTTCGAACTATTGGGGTGGATCGAAATATAAAATGATTGAAGAACTTCGCAATGCGGGTTACAACGTATTTGAAGCAAGTGTGAGTGCATTTGGTAGTAACTGGGATCGTGCCGCTGAGTTATATTCTTACATAAAAGGTGGCATTGTCGATTACGGTGCGGCTCACGCTACAAAATACGGACATGAGCGTTATGGTAAAACCTACGAAGGAATTTTACCAAATTGGCACCCGGGTCAAAGAATTCATTTAGTCGGTCATAGCATGGGTGGCCAAACAATTCGCCTTTTAGAACAGTTATTACGCAACGGAGATCCAGAAGAAATTGCTTATCAAAGAGAGCATGGTGGCACAATAAGTGAACTCTTCCAAGGAAATCATGACAAAATGATCACTTCAATTACGACAATTGCGACACCACATGATGGCACAGTGGCTTCGGATGATTTAGGAAATACAGAAATTATTAAACGTGTGTTATATGAGTACAATATCTTTGCTGGACGTAAAGGTCAAAAAATTGACTATGGTTTAAAACAGTGGGGATTAGAGCAACGAGAAGGGGAAACTTATGCTGAATATGCGAAACGTGTGAGCAATAGTCCATTGTTTACGTCTCAAGATACAGCATTGTATGACTTAACACGTGAAGGTGCGAAAAAACTGAATGCACGCGTTGATTTGAACCCTGATATTTATTATAAATCTTATACAGGTTCTGCGACATATGAAACAATCTTTGGTACACAAATTGCAGATCCGTATATGAATATCGCCCACGTCTTAACAGGGGACTTAATTGGGATGACAGATGATCCGGCATGGAGAGAAAATGATGGTCTCGTGTCAGTCGTTTCATCACAACACCCTGAAGATGAAGCGTTTGAAAATGTCGACTTTAATGCACCTGCAGTTAAAGGAATCTGGCAAGTGACACCAACATTAAAGGGTTGGGATCATACAGACTTTACAGGTCAAGATGCATTAGACTGGCATCGCAGTGGGGCAGAATTACAAAACTTTTACCATTCTTTAGTAGAAGATTTAGTCCGTAAAGAACAAGTTTAGCCCAATAAAAAAGCCCAACATCTCTATCGTAGAAATGTCGGGCTTTTTGCATGCTTTAATATTCGATATTTGGTGCTTTATTCACGTGTTCTTGATAACGTTTTAAAGCAACAAAAGCTGCAGTGAGTACAGTTGCAACGACTAATAATTTTTTCATACTAGCAACTCCTTTACTCGTAGTAGTTTAATTCTAAGTCTTTAGAAGTTTGTTGACGTGTTTTTCTCATTAAGTCAGCATCTTCAATTAATGATTTACCGTAAGAAGGAATCATTTTTTGTAATTTTGGTGTCCATTCAGACTCGTATTCAGCGAAGTTACGCTCTAATACTTCAAGCGCTACAGATACTGATGTAGAAGCCCCTGGTGATTCACCAAGTAATGCGATAACAGTGTGGTCTTGTGAGTTAACCACTTCTGTACCGAATTGAATGAACCCTTTACCGTATTCTTTAGTGTCTTTGATGACTTGAACACGTTTACCAGCAGTGTATAATTCCCAATCTTGATCTTTTGCTTCAGGGTAGAACGTACGTAAGTGGTTCATACAACCTTCTTTAGTCATTAAGATTTGGTCGATTGAGTATTTAATTAATGGTAAGTTTTTCACTGCTGCCGCAAGTAAAGTTGTAATGTTATATGGTTTTACAGATTTGAATAAATCTAAGTTTGAACCATTTTTTAAGAATTTAGGGCCAATGCTTGCGAAAGGTCCGAATAATAATGCTTTACGGCCATTGATGTAACGTGTATCCAAGTGAGGTACAGTCATTGGAGGTGTACCTGGTGGCTCTTTACCGTATACTTTCACACCGTGTTCTTCGATAACATCTGGGTTTGTACACATTAAGAATTGTCCTGTAATAGGGAAACCACCTAAATGTTTACTTTCAGGGATACCTGTTTTTTGTAACAATGGAATCGCACCGCCACCTGCACCGATGAAGATGTAGTCAGCAAGTTGAACTTGTGATTCGCCTGTATTACGGTTAACCACTGTCACTTCCCATTTACCGTCTTTACGACGATTGAAGTCTCTCACTTCATGGTTGTAGTGCACGTCTGCATTTTTATGTTTTTCGATACTTTTCGCCATTTTACGTGTTAATTCACCAAAGTTAACGTCAGTACCTTCGTCAATTTTACTTGCAGCCATGATGTCGCTCGCGCTACGGCCTTGCATCATCAATGGCATCCATTTTCTCATCACTTCAATATCTTCAGTGTATTCGATATTGTCGAACATTGGGAAGTCTTTCATTTTGTTGTAACGATCTTTTAAGAACTGAACGTTATTTTTACCACGTACGAAACTGATGTGTGGAAGAGGATTGATGAAATCTTTTGGTGAATCAATGTTTTTACTTTTAACAAGATAGCTCCAAAATTGTTTTGAGATTTCGAATTCCTCGTTAATCTCTTTTGCTTTTTCGATATCGATTGAACCGTCTGGCTGTTTCACCGTGTAGTTCAATTCGCATAGTGCAGCGTGACCCGTACCGGCATTGTGACGCTCGTTTGAACTTTCAACACCTGGACTATCTAAACGCTCATATAATTTAAGATTCCATTCAGGTTCTAAATCTTTAATCATTGAAGCGAAAGTCGTACTAAGCACACCGGCACCAATAATGACAATGTCTTTTGGTTCTGATTGTGTTGGCATAATACATAATCACCTTTCATTTTGTAAATTGCGGAATATGATAGAAATCAAGTCCTTTATATCACTTCAAACATAATTATAATACATTTTCTATACTAACAAAAATGAATGACTCAAATGAGAAAGGAATGTCATCACTTTGTAAAAAACATGCACACAAAATGATGAGTCATCATACTTCGCGTTACTACATTAATAATAACCCGTATTAAAGGAGTGAATCAATGGTTTTTATAAATAATTTAAGAGGTTTTTAAAATTATAAAAAAGAAAATAAACAGATGTTAAATAAATAGGACTCATAGAATACGAAATTAAAATTGAAATACAGCGCTAAGACAGTGAATATGTCATTTTAAAATTCAAGCAGATTCTCCCTTATCTCCCACTTCAAATTGAACAACTTGAATATTTTTTGTTTTAGTTGCAAAAACTTCAAGGCTACTAATTTTATTAAATTACTTATCAATTAGATAGATGTAAATTCCAACCAATGATTTCAATAGGATATTACAAACAAAAGAACCTTAAGTTAAGGCGTTTCCTCTTATCAATTTTCCTTATTTTTTATTTATACAAAAAACCAATAAGTCAAATAAATCATAAATTTAATCGAAGAAAAATCAAATGATGAAATACGTTATATATGAAACAAAGTAATGATTAAAATTAAGTTGCGCAAATTGTAAAATCGTATTATTATCAAATAATGCAGCGGTGACATGTTTGGATTTAAAGGAAATTTATGATATGGGAGTTTTGCAATGACAAGAAAATTTAGGGAATTAAAAAAGAGTTTAAGTGAAGAAAAAGCAAGAGTGAAACTTTACAAGTCAGGTAAAAACTGGGTTCAAGCTAGTATTAAAGAGTTTCAATTATTAAAAGCTTTAGGTTTACCCTTTTTAAGCCGTGACATTGTAAAAGATGAAAACGGAGAAGTCACTACACAATTCGGTGACAAGTTGAAAAAGAACGCAATACGAACAACAGCCATTGCTGGAGGTATGTTCACCGTCAATATGCTACATGATCAACATGCGTTTGCCGCATCAGATGCACCGATTACATCTGAATTAGCAACTAAGAGTCAAACAATTGGTGATCAAACGTCTGTAGCAATTGAAAAATCAACGTCAACAGAAAATCAAAGTACGAGTGTTGTAGAAAGTGAAATTGAGCAAGGATCAGAGAGTGCAACAGCAAGTGAAGAACAAGCAAGTACTTCAACTTCAGAATCTGAATCAGAGTCTAAATCATTAAGCACTTCAACTTCAGAGTCAACGTCACTTTCAACTTCGGCTTCAGTATCTGATGAGTCAGAAAAGAGTAAAGAAAAAGATTCTACATCTACTGAGCATCAAGAAAGTACATCAACACATCATGAATCAAATGCATCAACAGAAAAACAAACAAGTCATGCAATTGAACCATCAAGTACTTCAGAGGATACGCATCAATCCTTAAGTGCGACATCCTTAGTAAAATTAGATTCTGCAACTCCAAACAATGTTCATTTACCACTGCACGGTTCGACAGTTCAACTTGCTTATACGGTTTTCAGAGCTGCAGGTGAGGCACCAGCGGCTACAAAATCATACACTGGTAGCGGTAGAGATAATGATGGCACACCTATCTATTACAAATTAGATGTAACAGGTGATGGCTCAAATTTAATCTTTAAATACACTGTGACATATGACAATCCGAATACAGCAAACGTTGAACAACCAAGAATTTCGAATACTAGAAAATCGATTAAAAACACATTTGATAATTCTATCACTGTTTTACGTTTAGGTAGTGCCTTTGGTTCTCCAACTAAAGTTACACAAGGTATTACGTCACCTGCACACGGTAACTTTGAAGGTAAAACGACACTAACGAATATGCTTGGTGTTCATGGAAGTGGTTACAACTGGATTCACGCTGATATGACGCAACCACAAGCAAAAGCAGGTAAAGGTTTGACTGCGACATTTAAAGTGCCAGTTCGTAATTTGAATGGTGATCGTACATGGTCATTTAGACCTATTGGTACAGAAGCGTTAACTCCGGGACAAGGTGGATACAACTTCTTTGAAACAACACTACTTAGTGGGAAAGATCCGTATGTTGAAGCGTTAAAAGAATATAAGAAGTCAGTTTCGATTTCGAAAAGTGAATCTACTTCTGCATCTGAGTCTACGTCGACTTCTAATAAGCAAAGTAAATCAATTGCTAAAGCACATTCTAACAATCCGAAACATAATAAGAAGCCGAAGCATCCTAAGAAACCGAAGCACCCTACAAAGCCGAAGCATCCTAAGAAACCAGTACATCCTAAACCGCCACATAACGGTAGTCATACGACAAATATAAATTCAAATACTGGTGCAAACAGCCATACACTGAATGCGAGAGATAGCGCTAATTCTTATAATAAGTCCAAGTCTATTTCTTATAGTTTAGTAGTTTCACATTTTAATTATGCGAACTCAGTTAACGCATCTTTGGCAAAATCTAACAAATTGGCTGGTTCGAAAAGTGTATCAACTGTTAAATCAAAAAATTCAGTTGCTATGTCTAAACACAACTCGAAAGAACTAAAGAAAAGTATTAGTCGATCAAAAAGCAAATCGCTACGTGCATCTAAATCGACAAGTACTTCGATTTCAGAATCTGAATCATTGAGTTTATCAACAAGTATTTCAAATTCGAAATCAGAGTCAACGAGTACATCAACAAGCACGTCAGTTTCTGATTCAGAATCACTGAGTCGTTTAAGCCAAAATAGTGGAAGCCAGTCAAATCCTTCAGGTACATCGATAGCGTCTACAAATTCAGGTTCAGCTACATCAGGAAATTCAAATGGTGCAACAGCAGGATCGCAGTCAAATGGAAGTACGAGCACGCACTCGACAAGCACGAATAAGAAATCAAATACTGGTAAGCACAAAAAATCGAATAATGGCAAACATAAGAAATCGAATACAGGTAAGCCTAAAAAGTCGAATAAACACAAGCCTAAAAAGTCACTGACACCAAAACAGAAAAAGTCGTTGAGTACATCGAAAAGTGAGTCATTAAGCACATCGACATCGATTTCAGTAAGCGAGTCAAACAGTACCTCAACATCGATAAGTGATTCGAACAGTGCAAGTACATCGACATCAAATTCAACCTCAACATCAAGAGGGAATTCAAACAGTACAGTAGCAGGATCACAATCAACGAGTACACAAGTATCAAATAGTACATCAACATCGACATCAGTGAGCAATTCGAATAGTGCAAGTGCATCAACATCGACTTCTGTAAGTAATTCGAATAGTACAAGTGCATCAACATCGACTTCTGTAAGCAATTCGAGCAGTACAAGTGCATCGTCATCAGCTTCAACTTCAACAAGTCAGTCGAATAGCATGAGTGCGTCGACTTCAAACTCTGATTCACATACATCAGGAAATTCAAACGGTGCAACAGCAGGATCGCAGTCAAATGGAAGTACGAGCACGCACTCGACAAGCACGAATAAGAAATCAAATACTGGTAAGCACAAAAAATCGAATAATGGCAAACATAAGAAATCAAATAATGGTAAGCCTAAAAAGTCGAATAAACACAAGCCTAAAAAGTCACTGACACCAAAACAGAAAAAGTCGTTGAGTACATCGAAAAGTGAGTCATTAAGCACATCGACATCGATTTCAGTAAGCGAGTCAAATAGTACATCAACATCGATAAGTGATTCGAACAGTGCAAGTACATCGACATCAGTATCAACTTCAGAGTCGACATCAACTTCAACGAGCAACTCGAATAGCACGTCAACTTCAGTGTCGAATTCAGAGTCAGTATCAACAGTGAAGTCAGCGTCAGAGAGTACGAAGAAATCACAAAGTATTTCAACATCAGTAAGTGAATCGAATAGTGCAAGTACGTCAACTTCAACTTCAACATCGACGTCAACATCATTAAGCAATTCGAATAGTACATCAACAAGTAAGTCGTTAAGTGCGTCAACTAGTACATCAATTTCAGATTCAGAATCACTTAGTCGTCAAAAGAGCGCAAGAGAATCAGAAAGCATCAGTACGAAAAAGTCGCAATCAGAAAGTACGAAGAAATCACAAAGTACGTCAACATCAGTAAGTGAATCGAATAGTGCAAGTTCATCAACGTCAACATCAGTAAGTGAATCGAATAGTGCAAGTTCATCAACGTCGACTTCGGTAAGTAACTCGAATAGCACGTCGACATCTGTATCAAATTCAGAATCAACATCGACAGTGAAGTCACAGTCAGAAAGCACTAAAAAATCAAAAGCAGCAAGCACTAAGAAGTCAAAAGCGGCAAGTACTAAGAAGTCAAAGGCAGCAAGTACTAAGAAATCAAAAGCAGTAAGTACTGAAAAATCAAGAAGTATAAGTACAGAGGCGTCAAATAGTACATCAGCGTCAGTAAGTGAGTCGGATAGTGCAAGCACATCGACGTCGACTTCGGTGAGTAACTCGAATAGCACGTCGACATCTGTATCAAATTCAGAGTCAGTATCAACAGTGAAGTCAGCGTCAGAGAGCACGAAGAAATCGCAAGTAGCTAGTACGAAGAAGTCACAGTCGGAAAGCACGAAGAAATCACAAAGTACATCAACATCAGTAAGTGAATCGAATAGCGCAAGTACGTCAACGTCAACTTCAACATCGACGTCAACATCAGTAAGTAATTCGAATAGCACGTCGACATCTGTATCAAATTCAGAATCAGCTTCGACAGTGAAGTCACAGTCAGAAAGCACGAAGAAATCGCAAGTAGCTAGTACGAAGAAGTCACAGTCGGAAAGCACGAAGAAATCACAAAGTACATCAACATCAGTAAGTGAATCGAATAGCGCAAGTACGTCAACGTCAACTTCAACATCGACGTCAACATCAGTAAGTAATTCGAATAGCACGTCGACATCTGTATCAAATTCAGAATCAGCTTCGACAGTGAAGTCACAGTCAGAAAGCACGAAGAAATCGCAAGTAGCTAGTACGAAGAAGTCACAGTCGGAAAGCACGAAGAAATCACAAAGTACATCAACATCAGTAAGTGAATCGAATAGCGCAAGTACGTCAACGTCAACTTCAACATCGACTTCAACATCAGTAAGCAATTCGAATAGCACGTCGACATCTGTATCAAATTCAGAATCAGCTTCGACAGTGAAGTCACAGTCAGAAAGTACGAAGAAATCGCAAGTAGCTAGTACGAAGAAGTCACAGTCAGAAAGCACGAAAAAATCACAAAGTACATCAACATCAGTAAGTGAATCGAATAGCGCGAGCACGTCAACGTCAACTTCAACATCGACTTCAACATCAGTAAGCAATTCGAATAGTACGTCGACATCAGTTTCGGATTCAGAATCAACATCGACAGTTAACTCACAGTCGGAAAGTACAGAAGCATCACAAAGTACATCGACGTCAGTAAGCGAATCGAATAGTACATCGACATCAGTTTCGGATTCAGAATCAACATCGACAGTAAATTCAGAGTCAGAAAGCACTAAGAAGTCACAAGCAGCAAGTACGAAGAAGTCAAAAACAGCAAGTACAAGAAAGTCGAAAGCTGCAAGTACGAAGAAATCAAAAGCAGCAAGTACGCGTGCATCACAAAGTACATCAACTGAGAAATCACAAAGTATAAGTACAGTGGAGTCACAATCTGCTAGTACGGAAGCCTCAGAAAGTACATCGACATCAACATCAGCAAGTGAGTCGACAAGTACGTCTGAATCATTGGCTAAGTCAGAATCAGTGTCAACTGATAAGTCAACAAGTGCGTCAACATCGACATCAACGAGTGAATCTGACAGCACATCGGCATCAGAAAGTGCATCAATTTCAGCACAAGGATCATTAGACGAATCGCAAAGTGAGTCACTAAGTAAAGTGCAATCTACTAAATCTTCAGCTAGTACATCGACATCAATTAGCAAATCGAATAGTACGTCTGAATCAGTAGTTAAGTCCGAGTCTGTATCAACAGATAAGTCAGCGAGTGCATCGACATCAACATCAGTAAGCGACTCTACAAGTGCGTCAGGCTCAGTAGTGAAGTCTGAATCAGTATCAGCTGATAAGTCAGCAAGTGCGTCAACGTCAACATCAGTAAGCGAGTCGACAAGTACGTCTGAATCAGTAGAGAACTCAGAATCAGTATCAACAGATAAATCAGAAAGTACATCGACATCAGTAAGCGAATCGAATAGCACGTCAGAGTCATTATCTGTAGTGAAGTCGCAGTCAGAAAGCACTAAAAAATCAAAAGCAGCAAGCACTAAGAAGTCAAAAACGGCAAGTACAAGAAAGTCGAAAGCTGCAAGTACGAAGAAATCAAAAGCAGCAAGTACGCGTGCATCACAAAGTACATCGACATCAGTAAGCCAATCGACAAGCGCAAGTACGTCAACATCAGTTTCAGAGTCAACATCGACATCAGTAAGCAATTCGAATAGCACATCGACATCAGCATCGGATTCAGAGTCATTATCTGTAGTGAAGTCACAAAGTACAAGTACAGTGGAATCTCAATCAGCGAGTACAGAAGCATCACAAAGTACATCGACATCAGTAAGTGAGTCAAATAGTGCATCGACATCGGTAAGCGAATCGAATAGTGCATCTGAATCAGTAGCTAAATCAGAGTCAGCATCAACAGAAAAATCAGTGAGTGCATCAACATCGACATCCGTAAGCGAGTCAAACAGTACATCCGAATCGTTAGCGAAATCTGAATCAGCATCAACTGAAAAGTCGGCAAGCGCTTCAACATCAACATCAGTGAGTGAGTCGACAAGCACGTCCGAATCGTTAGCTAAATCTGAATCGGCATCAACAGAAAAATCAGCGAGCGCGTCGACATCGACATCAGTGAGTGAGTCGACAAGTGCATCCGAATCGTTAGCTAAATCTGAATCAGCATCGACTGAAAAATCAGTGAGCGCGTCGACATCGACATCGGTAAGCGAGTCGACAAGTACGTCCGAATCGGTAGCGAAATCCGAGTCAGTATCGACTGAAAAATCAGTAAGCGCGTCGACATCAACATCAGTAAGCGAGTCGGATAGTGCAAGTACATCAACATCGACTTCAGAGTCAACATCAGCCGTGAAATCCGAGTCGGAAAGCACTAAGAAGTCACAGGCAGCAAGCACTAAAAAATCAAAAGCAGCAAGCACAAGAAAGTCGAAAGCAGCAAGTACTAAGAAATCAAAGGCAGCTAGTACGCGTGCATCACAAAGTACATCGACATCAGTAAGCGAGTCGAATAGTGCGTCAGAGTCAGTAGTGAAATCTGAATCAGTATCGACTGAAAAATCAGTAAGCGCGTCGACATCAACATCAGTAAGCGAGTCAAACAGCGCATCTGAATCAGTAGCTAAATCTGAATCAGCATCAACTGAAAAATCAGAAAGCGCGTCAACATCGATATCGGTAAGCGAATCGGTAAGTGCATCCGAATCGGTAGCTAAGTCCGAGTCAGCATCGACTGAAAAATCAGTGAGCGCGTCGGCATCGACATCGGTGAGTGAGTCGAATAGTGCGTCCGAATCAGTGGTGAAATCCGAATCAGCATCAACTGAGAAATCGGCAAGTACATCAACATCGACATCAGCAAGTGAGTCGAACAGCGCATCCGAATCAGTAGCGAAATCTGAGTCAGCATCAACATCGACATCAGTGAGTGAGTCAAACAGCGCATCTGAATCGGTAGCGAAATCCGAATCAGCATCGACTGAAAAATCAGCGAGCGTATCGACGTCAACATCGGCAAGTGAATCTGATAGTGCATCGGCATCAGAAAGTACGTCAATCGTAGCTCAAGGATCATTGAATGAATCAGAAAGTGAGTCGTTGAGTAAAGTACAATCTACTCGTTCTTCTGAAAGTACATCTGTATCAGTAAGCAAATCGACAAGCACATCAACATCGGTAAGCGAGTCGAATAGTGCATCTGAATCAGTAGTGAAATCCGAATCAGCATCAACTGAGAAGTCGGCAAGTACATCAACATCGACATCAGTAAGCGAATCGAATAGCGTGTCCGAATCGGTAGCGAAGTCCGAGTCAGAATCGACTGAAAAATCAGTGAGCGCGTCGACATCGACATCAGTGAGCGAGTCAAATAGCGCATCCGAATCGGTAGTTAAATCTGAATCAGCATCGACATCAACATCAGTAAGCGAATCGGTAAGTGCATCCGAATCAGTAGCTAAATCTGAGTCAGCATCGACTGAAAAATCAGTGAGCGCGTCGACATCGACATCGGTGAGTGAGTCGAATAGTGCATCCGAATCAGTGGTGAAATCCGAATCAGCATCAACTGAGAAATCAGCGAGCGCGTCAACATCGACATCAGTGAGCGAATCAAATAGTGAGTCAGAATCGGTAGCGAAATCTGAGTCAGCATCAACTGAAAAATCAGCAAGCGCGTCAACATCGACATCAGTAAGCAAGTCGACAAGTGAGTCAGAATCGGTAGCGAAATCTGAATCAGCATCGACTGAAAAATCAGCAAGTGCTTCAACATCAACATCAGTAAGCGAGTCGACAAGTGAGTCAGAATCGACTGAAAAATCAGTAAGCGCGTCGACATCGACATCAGTGAGTGAGTCAAACAGCGCATCTGAATCGGTAGCTAAGTCCGAGTCAGCATCGACTGAAAAATCAGTGAGCGCGTCGACATCAACATCAGTGAGCGAATCGGTAAGTGCATCCGAATCAGTAGCTAAGTCCGAGTCAACATCAACTGAAAAATCGGCAAGTACATCAACATCGACATCAGTAAGCGAGTCGAATAGTGCATCTGAATCGGTAGCTAAGTCCGAGTCAGCATCAACTGAGAAATCAACAAGCGCGTCAACATCAACATCAGTAAGTGAATCGAATAGCACATCTGAATCGGTAGCGAAATCTGAATCGGCATCAACAGAAAAATCAGTGAGCGCGTCGACATCGACATCGACATCAGTGAGCGAATCGGTAAGTGCATCCGAATCAGTAGCTAAGTCCGAGTCAGCATCAACTGAAAAGTCGGCAAGTACATCGACATCGACATCAGTAAGCGAGTCGAATAGTGCATCTGAATCAGTAGCTAAGTCCGAGTCAGTATCAACTGAAAAATCAGCGAGCGCTTCAACGTCAACATCAGTAAGCGAATCGAATAGCGTGTCAGAATCGTTAGCGAAATCTGAATCAACATCAACTGAGAAGTCGGCAAGTACATCAACATCGACATCAGTAAGCGAGTCGAATAGTGCATCTGAATCAGTAGCTAAATCTGAGTCAGCATCGACTGAAAAATCAGCGAGCGTATCGACGTCAACATCATCAAGTGAATCTGATAGTGTATCGGCATCAGAAAGTACGTCAATCGTAGCTCAAGGATCATTGAATGAATCAGAAAGTGAGTCGTTGAGTAAAGTACAATCTACTCGATCTTCTGAAAGTACATCTGTATCAGTAAGCAAGTCGAATAGTGCATCTGAATCAGTAGTGAAATCCGAATCAGCATCAACTGAGAAGTCGGCAAGCACATCAACATCGATATCAGTGAGTGAGTCAAACAGCGTATCTGAATCGGTAGCGAAATCCGAATCAGTATCGACTGAAAAATCAGTGAGCGCGTCGACATCGACATCGGTAAGCGAGTCAAATAGCGCATCCGAATCGGTAGCGAAATCTGAGTCAGCATCGACTGAAAAATCAGTGAGCGCGTCGACATCGACATCAGTAAGCGAATCGAATAGCGTGTCCGAATCGGTAGCTAAGTCCGAGTCAGTATCAACTGAAAAATCGACAAGCGCGTCAACATCAGTGAGTGAGTCGACAAGTGCATCCGAATCGGTAGCGAAATCTGAATCAGCATCAACTGAGAAATCAGCGAGTGCATCGACATCAACATCGGCAAGTGAATCTGATAGTGCATCGGCATCAGAAAGTACGTCAATCGTAGCTCAAGGATCATTGAATGAATCAGAAAGTGAGTCGTTGAGTAAAGTACAATCTACTCGATCTTCTGAAAGTACATCTGTATCAGTAAGCAAGTCGACAAGTGAGTTTGAATCGGTAGCTAAGTCCGAGTCAGTATCAACTGAAAAATCGACAAGCGCGTCAACATCAGTGAGTGAGTCGACAAGTGAGTCAGAATCAGTAGTGAAATCTGAATCGGCATCAACAGAAAAATCAGTGAGTGCATCGACATCAACATCAGTAAGCGAATCGGTAAGTGCATCCGAATCGGTAACGAAATCTGAGTCAGCATCAACTGAAAAATCAGCGAGTGCATCAACATCGACATCAGTAAGCGAGTCGACAAGTGCGTCAGAATCGGTAGCGAAATCTGAGTCAGCATCAACTGAAAAATCGACAAGCGCGTCGACATCGACATCAGTAAGCGAATCGAATAGTGCATCCGAATCAGTAGCTAAATCTGAGTCAGCATCAACTGAGAAGTCGGCAAGTACATCGACGTCAACATCAGTGAGTGAATCTGATAGTGCATCGGCATCAGAAAGTACGTCAATCGTAGCTCAAGGATCATTGAATGAATCAGAAAGTGAGTCGTTGAGTAAAGTACAATCTACTCGTTCTTCTGAAAGTACATCTGTATCAGCAAGCAAATCGACAAGCACATCAACATCGGTAAGCGAGTCAAATAGTGCATCCGAATCGGTAGCGAAATCTGAATCAGCATCGACCGAAAAATCAGTGAGCGAGTCAAATAGTGCATCCGAATCAGTAGCGAAGTCCGAGTCAGCATCAACTAAAAAATCAGTGAGTGCATCAACATCAATATCAGCAAGCGAGTCGAACAGCGCATCTGAATCAGTAGCGAAGTCCGAGTCAGTATCAACTGAAAAATCAGAAAGTACGTCAACATCGACAAGTATTTCTGTATCATTGTCTAAAGCAAATTCATCACAATCTGGAAATGATAAAAGCGACTCAGCATCAACAAGCTACTCTATCGCAAAATCGATGAGCACATCAGCAAGCGAATCAGAAAGTGCAGAGAGTCATGCTATTTCAGCGTCAATCAGTACGGAAGATTCTGTAAATACGTCAACAAGTGCGTCAACGTCAACATTGAATTCAGAATCAAATTCAGTATCGACATCAACAAGTGAATCAGTGAGTACATCTACATCAGAGAGTGATTCGATGTCATCTGCACAGTCTGAAAGTGTATCACATGCATCAAGCTCGGCAAGTGTATCTCAATCTAATAGTGCATCTGAAGTAGTGTCAAACAGTGTGTCTGAATCAAACAGTCAATCTGTATCAGTGCAGCACTCTGTAGAAAAATCACAATCTGTATCAGCTGCGCAATCTGACGCATCTGTGTCAACGAGCGCATCTCATTCAGCATCGACATCGAAGTCAGCAAGTGTGTCTACATCAGTGAGTACATCGAAATCCGAATCAAGTTCGACATCTAAGTCTGTTGCACAATCATTATCTGAATCAGCATCAACAAGTCTTGATGAGGCTATTGCTAAGTCGATGACACCAGATGAATCGAAATCAGCAAGTATTTCAACAACAGGTTCTCAATCATTGAGTGCAGCAAAATCGTCTAGTATGTCAACATCGATATCAAATGTAGTGAGTGCGTCTGAGTCAACATCAGCGAGTCTGTCAACATCTGAAAATGATGAAGCAAGTACATCAGCATCGTCTAGTATAGAAGCATCAACATCAACTTCGATTGCACAGTCTGAAAGTGTGGCAAAAGATTCTACTCAAAGTCAGACATCTGAAGAATCTACGTCAATCAGTCAATTGAATTCTGTAAATGTATCAGAGAGTGATTCGGCATCAACAAGCACGTTAGATTCAGCAAGTACATCAGCGTCAACATCTAAAGTAGCATCATTGTCAGCAAGTGCTTTGAACTCTGAACATGCATCAGACAGTACATCAGCGTCAGTGAGTGATCAGGCATCAAGCAGTATGTCTGCATCAGTATCAGCGTCTGTAAGTGCGTCAGAAAATGCAGAATCTACTTCGAAATCAAGAAGTGCATCTGAATCAGCATCAAATTCTGAATCAGAAAGTACGTCTATGTCTGAAGAAGCATCAACGTCTGCATCGAAATCAATGAGTCAATCACAAGTAGAAAGTGCATCTGTAAGTACGGCAGATTCTATTGCGCAGTCTGAAAGTGTGATTCATGCATCGAACTCTGCATCTCAATCATTGTCAACATCAAAATCTGTTGCAAATAGCGAATCAGAGTCTGCATCGACATCGGCAAGTACTTCAGAAGTTGATCGAACAGTAGCATCAAACAGTGAATCAGAGCGTCGTTCGACATCATTCTCGACTTCGATGAGTGTATCTCAAGTTGATCAATCAGTAAGTCAATCGGAATCAACATCTATATCTACTTCAATCAGTAATGAAGATTCGGTGTTAATTTCAATGAGTTATTCAGCATCGACAAGTACAGATGCGTCGACAAGCACATCAGAATCAGTAAGTACAGATCATGAAAATAGTAAGTCTGATTCAGCATCAACATCATTGGAGAAAGCTTCGACTGAAGAAAGTGCGTCAAAATCAGAAAGTACTCAAGTTTCTGAGTCTGACTCAACATCGAGAAGTACTGCGATGTCGACAAGAAGTTCTCTTCAAGCTTCAGTGAGAACAAGTATGAATGATTCTCAACGTGAGTCAACTGTTGTTCGAGATTCTATTAATGAGGGTTCTCGTTCTGAAAGTCGCCACAATGAATCATTGAGTATCAGAGCGTCTGAAAGTAAGTCAGAATCAGTAAGTGCGTCAATGTCAAAATCAGATTCAATTGAAACATCTGACACAATTAGAACAGATTCTACGGATTCCGCATCCGAATCTAGAAGTTTACTTGATAATAAACTCACATCACTTAGCATTGAAGTTGTAAAGAGTACAAATAACTCTGAACAGGCATCTGTAGGAGTGTCAACTTTACAATCATTATCAAGAAGTGAAACTAAATCTGAATTCATATCAGAGGAAAATTCTGTAGTATATAGTAATAACGAATCTAGACGTGAATCTAATTCGATTTTAAGATCAAATGTATTATCTGAGAGAGAAGTAAGTCTTTCTAGATCGACAAGTTTATCGCAAGTACAATCTGATTCAAAATCAATGAGTGCAGCACAATCAGAAAGTGTATCAATCAGTGAATCGAAATCAGAAAGTGCTATTAAATCGGAAAGTGCGTCCGCATCAACATCAACTTCTGAATCTGTATCAATCAGTGCAAACAGATCAGGTATTAACTCAAGAAATATTTCAACGTTAGCAAGTGAAGAAGCATCAGAAAGCACATCAACATCGATTGCAAAATCTACATCAATGTCGAGTGCATCAACATCTGAAAGTCAATCTGTTTCAGCGTCAGAATCTGCTTCAACTGTAGCATCGACATCTACTAAAGATTCAGAAAGCACATCAACATCAATCAGTGTTGATAAGTCAAATAGTACAGCGACATCTATTAATGCGTCTGAACAAACATCAGCAAGTGATTCAACGTCAACGAGCGAATTCACAAGTGCGTCATTGTCAACAAGTGAATCAGCATCAAGAAGTGCTTCAGAATCATTAGCTGACTCGACAAAAGCGTCAACAAGTAAGTCGACTGAAACAAGCACGTCTGTGTCAAATTCAACTGTAGCATCACAAACGGCAAGTGATTCCGAATCTACTAGTACTGTAGCAAGTGAATCTGAATCAACAGAACAATCGACATCTGCATCAACAAGTACGTCGAATTCTGAAGTGTCAGCTAAATCTCATAGTACGTCAGCGTCAGAATCAGATTCGATCTCGTTATTAAGAAGCGCTGCGCAATCAACAAGTGCATCGGATTCAGTGTCAATAAGAAAATCAGTATCAGCAAGTGAATCAGTAGTTGCTTCAACTTCGATATCAACATCGAAAGTAGCATCAGATTCAGTGAGTGTATCCGAATCAACTTCAACAGCGAAATCAACTTCTGAAAGTGATTCAGCATCAGTGAAACAGTCAGCAAGTATGGCTAGTGATTCTACATCAGCATCGACAAGTAAGTCTGAGAGTGAAGCAGCATCAACATCAACTTCAAAAATGAAATCAGATTCGTTGTCAACATCTGTATCTGAATCACAATCGTTGTCAACTGTGAAATCAGATAGTGTGTCGGCATCAGAAAGTGCATCAGAATCAGAAGTCGCGTCATTAAGCGAATCAACAAGCATCGTTGAAAGTCAATCGAAGTCAAATAGCCTAATTGCAAGCGCATCACTATCAGCATCAACATCAGCAAGTGAATCAGCAAGCACATCAGAGTCAACTTCGATATCAAATAGTGATTCAGCAAGTGTGTCGACATCAACGCATGCATCAGAAAGCACATCGACAAGTGAAAGTGCAAGCGCATCAATGTCAACATCAAATAGCGAATCCACATCTGAATCTGTAGAAGCGTCTACAAGCGCATCAATTTCTGATAGTCAATCAACGTCTACAGTGAAATCAGAATCAGTATCGACATCAGAATCAGTATCTCAATCTGAATCACTTGTGAAATCAAACAGTGTGTCTGCATCTGAAAGTACATCACAATCAGAATCGGCATCATTGAGCGAATCAACAAGCATCGTTGAAAGTCAATCGAAGTCAAATAGCTTAATTGCAAGTGCATCATTGTCAACATCTATATCGACAAGTGAATCAGCAAGCATATCAGAATCAACTTCGACATCAATCAGTAATTCAGAGAGTGTATCAGAATCAGTAGTTGCGTCAACAAGCACATCAACAAGTGAAAGTGCAAGTGCATCGGTATCAACATCTGAATCTATAAAAGCATCAGAATCAGCATCAATGTCTGAGAGTGATTCAGTGAGTGCTTCAACGTCGGAAAGTCTGTCTAATTCGACAAGTGCGTCTGTAAGTACAAACGAATCTGTTAGCGCATCGGTAAGTGCATCAGAATCAGCAAGTACTTCAGTAGAGAAATCAGAAAGCGTATCTGAAAGTGAATCAGTGTCAGCATCTGAATCTATGAAAGCATCAGAATCAGTATCAACATCTGTAAGTCAATCAGAAGCAGAATCGACATCAGCATCATTAAGCGAATCATTGTCAATGAGTGACTTGATGAGTGAGATCACATCAGGAGCGAAATCAACTTATGAATCATTAAGTACATCGGCTTCAAATAGTGCGTCGGTAAGTATTTCAATGTCAGTAAGTGAATCTGATTCAACAAGTGCATCAGTAAGCACTAGTGATTCAATGAATGCATCAACAAGCATGTCAGAATCAGCAAGTACGTCATTAGTAGCATCAGAAAGCGTATCTGAAAGTGCATCATTGTCAGCGTCTGAATCTACGAAAGCATCAATGTCAGCATCAATGTCTGAAAGCGAATTGACATCAGTATCATTAAGCGAATCATCGTCAATGAGTGACTTGATGAGTGAAATCACGTCAGGAGCGAAATCAACTTATGAGTCATTAAGTGCATCAGCTTCGAACAGTGATTCAGCGAGTGCTTCAACATCAGTAAGCCTGTCTGATTCGACTAGTACGTCAGTAAGTGCAAGCGATTCAGTGAGTGCATCAGTAAGCACAAGTGATTCAATAAACGCATCAACAAGCATGTCAGAATCAGCAAGTACGTCATTAGTAGCATCAGAAAGCGTATCAGTGTCAGCATCTGAATCTACGAAAGTATCAGAATCAGAATCAACATCTGCATCATTAAGTGAATCATCGTCAATGAGTGATTTGATGAGTGAAATTACGTCAGGAGCGAAATCAACTTATGAGTCATTAAGTGCATCAGCTTCGAACAGTGATTCAGTGAGTGTTTCGATTTCAATGAGTGCGTCTGATTCAACAAGTACGTCAGTAAGCACGAGTGATTCGATGAGCGCATCAACAAGTACGTCAGTAGTAGCATCAGAAAATGTATCTGAAAGTGAATCAGTGTCAGCATCTGAATCTACGGAAGCTTCAGAATCATTAAGCGAATCAATGAGTGACTTAATGAGCGAAATCACATCGGGAGCAAAATCAACTTATGAATCATTAAGTACGTCGGCTTCTAACAGTGAGTCAACGAGTGCTTCGACTTCAGTAAGTCTGTCAGATTCGACAAGTTCATCAGTAAGTGCAAGCGATTCAGTGAGTGCATCAACAATAGAATCAGCATCAGCATCAACGTCTGAAAGTGAATCAACATCTGCATCATTAAGTGAATCATCGTCAGTGAGTGACTTGATGAGTGAGATCACATCAGGAGCGAAATCAACTTATGAGTCATTAAGTGGATCAGCAGCGAATAGTGGATCGATGAATGGTTCTCATTCAATGAATGCATCAGAATCAACAAGTGCATTAGTGAGTACAAGTGAATCAAACAGTATCGCGAAGGAAGTAAGTCAATTCTTTAGTAACCTTACATCGGGAGA
>NZ_FXUZ01000113.1 GCF_900183575.1 Staphylococcus cornubiensis | reverse complement strand
CAACACCAATCACAAAAGATTTTGGTACAGGTGTATCAGAAGATGAAGTGAAAGGCGCAGTAACAGTACCGAACTATCCAACAGATGGAGATCAACCAACAATTACGATTGATGATCCAAGTCAATTGCCAAATGGTGAAACAGAAGGCACAACAGATGTAGGCGTAACTGTAGAATATCCAGATGGAACAACAGACCACATTACAGTACCAGTGACAATCGGTAAACAAGCGGATAATGATAAGTACACACCAG
>NZ_FXUZ01000056.1 GCF_900183575.1 Staphylococcus cornubiensis | reverse complement strand
ATGAATGACCTTCGCCCCGGTTGCCGCAATCTGCGCAACAGGCCCGTCGTCTTCAAACACCACCTTGTCGCCTATGCCTATCGCTTGTGTGGCCACATCCCCATCGCCGTCGGTCACTGTCACTACCGCATTGATCTTGCCGCCCAGGTGCACCGCCTCATCGTAGGACGAACCCCCGGTTGGGTGTTTGATGGATTCGTATTGGGCCACGCTTAACACGCCCGTATCAGCATCAATTGAAATCGCCAGAACAGCCTTGCCACTCGCATCACGACCCACCACAAGGCCGCTTTCAAGGGTTAAGGTGATGGCATCCCCATCCGTGGTTTGTAATCCGCTCGCCGCATTGGCTATCGCTAAAGAAAATTTGATGGTGGCCCCTTCGTTGTCCTGACCCGTCACACTGCCCGCAGAACTCACCACAGCACCACTGCTTTGCGCAAAGCCTGCCATGTCCGTAGAC
>NZ_FXUZ01000055.1 GCF_900183575.1 Staphylococcus cornubiensis | reverse complement strand
ATGAAAATCATCAGGCCAATGACAAGCCTGACCATTCGAGAGCCGAAGTTCAGCAAGTATCCTTGTTGCTGTTTTTCCTCGGCTCCCATCATGTGGTTGACGCACCACATCACCGCTAAAATCACCAGGCTTATGGCAATAAAACGGATGCTGCTGGAAAAGACTTGGGCTGAGGTGTTGTTGCTGGCTTGTTTGAATGTTGCAGCAAACATTCTCGCTATTTCGTCTTTACTCATTAGGGTTTCCTCACAAAATCCATTTCTAATGGTTTAATTTTTCGAGGGGCAATGATGGGCTGGTTGATATAGTCAATCAGGCCGTTGCGGATATTTAGCAAGTCTTCTCTCAATCCTGCGTGATGCTGGCCTTGGAGGTCTTCAAATCCTTCTATTTGCAATTGGATACGAGCATTAGGTGTTACTTGTGTTTGCGCTTCATCAAGCAAAGGCATGATGGCGTTAATC
>NZ_FXUZ01000054.1 GCF_900183575.1 Staphylococcus cornubiensis | reverse complement strand
GTGGATCGATGAATGGTTCTCATTCAATGAATGCATCAGAATCAACAAGTGCATTAGTGAGTACAAGTGAATCAAACAGTATCGCGAAGGAAGTAAGTCAATTCTTTAGTAACCTTACATCGGGAGAGAAATCAACTTACGAATCATTAAGTACGTCAGCAACGGATAGCGAGTCAATGAGTGCTTCAACGTCTGAAAGTCAATCGGTATCTGAAGTAGCATCAGAATCACTAAGCGTATCAGCAAAGAATAGTGAATCAATGAGTAGTTCAACTTCGATGAGTGTGTCTGACTCAGTAAGTGCATCTGAATCAGTAAGTGCAAGCACATCAGCAAGTACTTCAACAAGCACAAGCGAATCAGATAGTATCGCGAAAGAAGTAAGCCAATTCTTCAGCGACTTAACATCAGGAGCGAAATCAACTTATGAGTCATTAAGTGAATCAGCAGCGAATGGTGGATCGA
>NZ_FXUZ01000058.1 GCF_900183575.1 Staphylococcus cornubiensis | reverse complement strand
GTAATAGAGACAACAAGAGAACCTAAGACTGATGCGATATAAGCAATGGCTAAAGGACTAAAAATCCGCTCAGGGATTCCTGATAGAAAGAAAATGGGCAAAAACACGAGGCTAATAATAATGGTCGCATAAACCACGGAACTTCGAATTTCCAAAACCGCATCAAAAACAATTTCAATCGCGGGTAACGGTTTATCGCTCATGCGATTAAGCCTTAAGCGATGGACCACGTTTTCAACGGTGAGGATGCCATCGTCAACCACTTCCCCAATCGCAATCGCCATCCCACCCAAGGTCATCGAATTGATACCAAAACCAAAATAATGAAGCACCAGTATACCGACAATAAAAGAAACCGGCATGGACAAAAACGTAATAAAAGAAGCTCGCCAATTCATTAAAAAAAGAAACAATACTGCAATGACGATAATTGCTCCTTCAATCAGGGCTTTCGTTAAGT
>NZ_FXUZ01000061.1 GCF_900183575.1 Staphylococcus cornubiensis | reverse complement strand
GTCTGTTAGCATAGGTCCATGCCACCCCATAAAGCGATGCATCCCCCCTGCATTTTCTATCACCTTCATGCCAGGCGCACACAGCATATGATAGGTATTACCTCCCAGAATAATTTGAGTACCCGCAGCAGACAGTTCTGACGGCATCATGTTATTGACCCCTGCACGGGTTCCAACTGGCATAAATACCGGGGTTATAAATTCACCATGAGGCGTAACCACACGTGTAACACGAGCTTTGGTACCCGAATGCTGGTACAGTACTTCACAGGAAAAAGTGTTCATTAGCAGAAACGACAAGATAAAACAAAGAATGATAACGAAAGCACGCGTTTAATGCCAGGAATTAATTGATCGTTCGGGTTCGAAAAAACAGAAAAAGCCCCATTATCGCCATAAACAGAAAATACATGGCAGCCCACCCAGGCATAGAAATTCCAAACATAGTCCAAGTC
>NZ_FXUZ01000066.1 GCF_900183575.1 Staphylococcus cornubiensis | reverse complement strand
CAGTAGCTTCAGTATTCAAACGTACATCCACTTTATACTTTTGGAGTTGGTAGGCAAAATAATTCAAGGTATGCTGAAACTCTTCTTTTCCAGGAATTTTTTTCGCTAAATTAAACTGCCCGCCAATCTGATTCGCTTTTTCAAACAGGGTAATTTTATGCCCTCGCTCAGCTGCTGTTACAGCAAAAGCAAGGCCAGCTGGCCCAGAACCAACTACAGCAATAGCTTTCGGTTGATTTGTTGTTTCATAAACCAAGGTTGTCTCGTTGCATGCGCGGGGATTAACCAGGCAAGATGCTGTTTTGTTCACAAAAACTTGATCAAGACATGCTTGATTACAAGCGATGCATACATTAATCGCTTTGCTTTCGCCTAATTTTGCTTTTTCTGCAAAGCAGGGATCCGCTAGAAATGGTCTGGCCATAGAGATCATATCTGCGACCCCATCTTC
>NZ_FXUZ01000053.1 GCF_900183575.1 Staphylococcus cornubiensis | reverse complement strand
AAAAAGGCGCGGCGATTATTGTGGATGATTATGGACATCATCCACAGGAAATTTTATCCACAATTGATGCTTTTAGACGTGTTTGGCCCGAGAGACGTTTGGTTCATGTCTTTCAACCCCATCGTTATACCAGAACACAGTCCTTGCATAGACAATTTGTCGATGTTTTAAGTTTATCGGATGAGTTGTTATTGATGGATATCTATGCAGCGGGAGAAACAGCTATTCCAGGCGTTACTAGTGAAAATCTGGCCAATGAAATACGATCCAGGGATAAACGAGTGACCATAGTGAGCGAGCAATCGTTGAAAGCCACCTTAGATGAATTTATTAAAGATGGTGACGTTATTTTGATGCAGGGAGCTGGAAGTATCGGCCAAATGGCAGTGAACCTGATGAAAAACATGTGAGAATGAACATGAGCATAACGGGAATGGACAGCGGTCATGTAACAGAGTCTCAGGG
>NZ_FXUZ01000111.1 GCF_900183575.1 Staphylococcus cornubiensis | reverse complement strand
GTCGTTAGTAACGTCCTTCATCGGCTTCTAGTGCCAAGGCATCCACCGTGCGCCCTTAATAACTTAATCTATATGATATTTTGGCAATCGTTTGCATTCGGCTTCATCACTTCGTATTCACTCAGTTACTTACGCGCAGTAAGCGCCTTCGCTCATACTTGTGATTCATAGACTGACAAACGTTTTCAAAACATCATGTCATCTACCGAAATCCACTCTTCCCAAAATCACCAGTTATTAATTATGTGAGTCGTCATTTGACGACTAGCGATAATTTTTTGTTTCAAGCTTTTAAACGCTTGTCACTCGGTTTTGCTTGGTAAAATCTATACTTACTTATCTAGT
>NZ_FXUZ01000125.1 GCF_900183575.1 Staphylococcus cornubiensis | reverse complement strand
TTCACTATTTGCTGCTGATGCGCTTAATGATTCGTAAGTTGATTTCGCTCCTGATGTTAAGTCGCTGAAGAATTGACTTACTTCTTTCGCGATGCTATCTGATTCGCTTGTGCTTGTTGAAGTACTTGTTGATTCGCTTGCTGAGTCAGACGCACTTGTTGATGTGCTTGCACTTATTG
>NZ_FXUZ01000050.1 GCF_900183575.1 Staphylococcus cornubiensis | reverse complement strand
GTTTTTATGGGTTCTTTTATCGCTGTCACTAATCCCCCGGTGTATGATTTTGCTGATTTTCTTAACGATAATCTGGCAAAAATCGTTGGCGTCGCGTTGGCGTGGTTAGCGTTCGCCATTCTGCGTCCAGGATCGGATGCTCGTAAAAGCCGCCGCCATATTCGCGCGCTGCGCCGGGATTTTGTCGATCAGCTAAGCCGCCATCCAACACTGAGTGAAAGCGAATTTGAATCGCTCACTTATCATCACGTCAGTCAGTTGAGTAACAGCCAGGATGCGCTGGCTCGCCGTTGGTTATTACGCTGGGGTGTAGTGCTGCTGAACTGTTCTCATGTTGTCTGGCAATTGCGCGACTGGGAATCGCGTTCCGATCCGTTATCGCGAGTACGGGATAACTGTATTTCACTGTTGCGGGGAGTGATGAGTGAGCGTGGCGTTCAGCAAAAATCACTGGCGGCCACACTTGAAGAA
>NZ_FXUZ01000049.1 GCF_900183575.1 Staphylococcus cornubiensis | reverse complement strand
CTTCTGTACGCTCCCGGGGATTCACTCACTTGCCGCCTTGATGCAACCTGAATGATTTTGTGTATATTACCCTCGGCAATTTCTTCTTCTGCGGCTCGATGAATTTGGGCCGCTGCTTAATTTACGGAACTCACAATGAACAATAACGATCTGGTCGCGAAGCTGTGGAAGCTGTGCGACAACCTGCGCGATGGCGGCGTTTCCTATCAAAACTACGTCAATGAACTCGCCTCGCTGCTGTTTTTGAAAATGTGTAAAGAGACCGGTCAGGAAGCGGAATACCTGCCGGAAGGTTACCGCTGGGATGACCTGAAATCCCGCATCGGCCAGGAGCAGTTGCAGTTCTACCGAAAAATGCTCGTGCATTTAGGCGAAGATGACAAAAAGCTGGTACAGGCAGTTTTTCATAATGTTAGTACCACCATCACCGAGCCGAAACAAATAACCGCACTGGTCAGCAATATGGATTCGC
>NZ_FXUZ01000048.1 GCF_900183575.1 Staphylococcus cornubiensis | reverse complement strand
GGTAAAGGAATTAATACCACTATTACTTTTATTCCTGTGATTGCCGCGATGTTTTTCTTTTTGTCCTTATTGGAAACTTCGGGCTATATGGCAAGAGCTGCTTTTGTCGTGGATAAAGCGATGCGGGCCATGGGATTACCAGGAAAATCATTTGTACCCATGATTGTGGGTTTTGGATGTAATGTCCCTGCCATTATGGCAGCACGCACCCTGGATTCGGAGCGCGATCGATTATTAACTGTGATGATGAGTCCATTTATGTCTTGTAGTGCCCGACTGGCTATTTATGCAGTATTTGTCGCAGCCTTTTTTCCCTCTGGCGGGCATAATGTTGTTTTTTCGTTGTATTTGATTGGCATTTTAATGGCCGTATTTACCGGATATATTTTACGCAAAACTACGTTGAAAGGACATGCTTCTCCTTTGATTTTGGAGTTACCCGCTTATCATAGACCCTCACTCAGAAGATTGTTAAG
>NZ_FXUZ01000047.1 GCF_900183575.1 Staphylococcus cornubiensis | reverse complement strand
GAGGTATCTTTCACTTGAAAATGGCGATCATGTTGGGCCAATAACCCTCGTAACATGTGGGGTAACTGGCTAGCACTTGATGCTTCCGTCAAATGTTTATAATGCTCTTCAACTTTATTTAACACTTTATCGTATTTATCTTGCGGTGAACCAGGTTCATTTTCAATGATGTTTCTCACTTCATCGCGTAACGCTTGCGCTTTACCAGCCTGGCTTCTTTGTGAAAAAGCGAGTAACTCCGATTTTTCTCGCTCATATTTAAAAGTGAGACGATGAACATCTTTTTCAAGAGCTGCCAACTTGGCGACATCAGGATCAAGGGTTTTCGCGCCCTCTGGCAACATGCCAGGGAACATTTGTCTCACCGTAGAACAAGGTTCTGTACAATACACACCACCTGGCTCACCCACAGTGGGCTCTTGTCCATCCAAGCCAACCCCACGCGCACTCAAACGATCAAAAAGCGCTGGATCTTCAT
>NZ_FXUZ01000091.1 GCF_900183575.1 Staphylococcus cornubiensis | reverse complement strand
GGCCTATGCTCGCGGTCCATTCGCCTGCTTTTACCCGTTCTGCTACCTCCACAACCCGACGAGCGGTAGACAACACCAGCGCCATCAGCGTATCGGCGACGGTTTCTGTTAATACGGTTGGCGTGTGCATCAGCAGAATTTTTCGGGCGGTAAGCGCATCGACATCAAAATTGTCATAGCCGACGGAGATCGTTGATGTGGCACGCAGTTTCGGCATTTTTTCCAGCAATGCGGCATTTACATTCTCGTTTGAACCCAGTAAACCTTCAGCTTCGGCAAAAATTGCTGCATTTTGTTCGACGGTTTGTGGGCTGAGGTTTGCCACCTGGTGAACGGTGAAATGCTCTTGCAGGCGTTGCAGTAAATCATCAGGTAAGGCTTTGTAGAGGATAACGG
>NZ_FXUZ01000096.1 GCF_900183575.1 Staphylococcus cornubiensis | reverse complement strand
TTAGACAATTTGTTTTTATCTCAAGTATTATATTTTTTTTTTTCAAGCAGAAGACGGCATACGAGATACAGCCTGAAAGCATCAGCGCCAGTGGGAATAAACCGGCAGCCTTAAAAAATCCCTTAAAATTCAACTTCATGATTAATCCTTTAAACGAGTAGCTAAGCCGTTGAAAGCATACTCTTCTTTCCCTCCTGTTTAGCGCCTGATATCCCTTTTCAGATTTCTGCCCGACGCATGTCATTTTTTTATGCATTGTTCTTTTTGTGATCTAAATTGTAGTACAACAATATAAGTTTGTACTACATTACACGCACGGCAAACGCGAACGTCATCACGCTGGTACTACAAAGTTGCCGCGTTATGCATCGATCGGGGTAAAGTAGAGAAG
>NZ_FXUZ01000018.1 GCF_900183575.1 Staphylococcus cornubiensis | reverse complement strand
ATACTTAATCTGGTGCCAATGGCAAAGAGGTCACACCTGTTCCCATGCCGAACACAGAAGTTAAGCTCTTTAGCGCCGATGGTAGTCGGACTTACGTTCCGCGAGAGTAGGACGGTGCCAGGTTATTTCAAAAAGCTTCGAAGCAATCATTATTGTTTCGAAGCTTTTTTGATGTGCGCCCATGTAAATCTCTATACCGGTAAAGGGTGGGATATGTTAAAATCATTGTGTTACAAGTCTTTGTTTAAAATGCGTATAAGGAGGGGGCAAATCGTGGTGCAACAACCCCTTAGAGAAAAAATGTTGGAATGGCAAGCGCACCAACCAATTTCAATGCATGTGCCGGGTCATAAAAATGGGACGATTGGTACGCTGTCCATGACACAAGTCCCATATGATGTGACAGAGATTACCGGTTTTGATAATCTTCATCATGCAGAAGATGTTTTGTATGAGAGTATGCAGCAATTAAATAAACACCCCGATTATCGTGGTTATTTTTTAGTGAACGGGACGACAAGTGGCATTCTTGCAGTCATTCATGCTTTTGCTTCGGTGAAAGGGCAAGTCAGTATTGCTAGAAATGCACATAAATCAGTGTTCCATGCATTGGACTTAGGAGAGCAACAAGCGCAAATTTTGGCAACATCGGTCAGTGAAGCAACGGGACAATATTGTACGCCTGATGCTACGACAGCTGATTGGCATCGAACGAAATTAGGTGTCGTGACTTACCCAAATTATTATGGTGAAACATTTGATGTTGGGCGTGTCGTTGAACAATTTCATCAATGCAATGTGCCTATTCTTGTTGATGAAGCGCACGGTGCCCATTTTGATTTGCCGGGGTTTCCAGCGTCGAGTATGCAAGCGGGTGCTGATTATGTCGTTCAATCTTACCATAAAACGTTGCCGAGTTTGACGATGAGTTCTGTGTTGTGGATTCATAAAGATGCCCCTTATCGTGAATGGATTGAGTATGGTTTACAAGTTTTTCAATCCTCTAGCCCATCTTATTTATTAATGGAAAGTTTAGAGTCTGCACACGCATTTTATGAGTCATATGACAGCACGCTATTTTTTGAAAAGCGTACACAACTGATTGCAACGCTTCGCAATCAAGGTTTGACAGTCACGGCGCCTCAAGATCCTTTAAAATTGTTGATTCGTTATGAAGGAATGACAGGAAAAGCGTTACAAGCGGAAATGGAAGCACAAGCGATTGATGTAGAGCTGTCTGATGAAGATGCGGTGCTGTGGATTTTGCCGTTATGGCATCATCAGGACCGATTTCCTTTTGAACAGCTACTCGAACGCATTAAACGGATGACTTTCACGACAGAAACGAAGCCATCTCCTGAAAGTCAACCTACTTTGTATACACAACCAAGCACATATCAAGCGACTGGAATGGGTTCGTCACGTAGTATTTCCTATCAAGAAGCTGAAGGGTGTACATTAGCCCAACATTTGACGCCGTATCCCCCCGGCATTCCGTCACTGTTAAAAGGAGAAATAGTGACAGCAGATATGATAAAATTAATAGAATATTGGCAGACTAGAGGCTTTCATGTGGAAGGTCTTACGGATGGCAAAATCACAGTGAAGGATGAATGAAAATGTCTCTGTTTATCACAATTGAAGGTCCAGAAGGTTCAGGTAAAACGACTGTTGTTCAAGCAATATCGGAACAACTTTCGCAACAATATGACGTGATGACGACACGCGAACCAGGTGGTGTCCAAACGGCAGAAACGATTCGTCAAATTTTGTTGGATGGAGAAACGATGGATGCGCGAACAGAAGCTTTATTGTTTGCGGCTGCGAGAAGAGAACACCTCGTTGCGAAAGTGCTTCCGGCATTAGCGCAAGGGCAGCTCGTGATTTGTGATCGTTTTATTGATAGTTCTTTAGCGTATCAAGGTTATGCCCGTAAAATTGGGGTAAAGGAAGTACAAACCATTAATGACTTTGCGATTGAAGGGCGTTATCCAGACTTAACGATTTATTTAGACATTCCAGCTCAAGTCGGTCGCGAACGTATTGAAAGCAATCATCGTGCGCAAAATCGTTTAGACAAAGAAAGCGTGCAATTTCATGAACGTGTGGTGGAAGGGTATCAGCAACTCATCGCCCAAGACCCCGAACGATTTGCGGTCATTAATGCGAACCAACCGATTGCGCAAGTGGTCGATGCTACTATAGAAGCGATTCAACATAAAATAAATGGATAGTCGTATCATTTGAAACAAAGTGAAGTCATATACTCAGGTATGTTATACTATAGTCCAAGAGGTGTTAGAAAAATGAAAATGATTATAGCAATTGTTCAAGACCAAGATAGTCAAGAACTTGCAGACAAGCTCGTTGAAAACAATTTTCGTGCAACAAAATTAGCAACGACAGGTGGCTTCTTGCGTGCGGGTAACACAACATTTTTAAGCGGTGTGGAAGACGATCGAGTAGAAGAAATACTTGAACTCATCGGTGGCTCATGTGGCAATAGAGAACAACTTGTATCGCCAATTACACCGATGGGAGGCAGTGCTGATTCTTACATCCCGTATCCCGTTGAAGTAGAAGTCGGTGGCGCAACAGTCTTTGTGATGCCAGTTGAATCGTTCCATCAATTTTAAAATAGCAAGGAAGGTTGTGACATGATGACCCCAACAAGTCATATTCATCGTCTCAACCTTTTTTTTATTGAAATGGTGGCAATGTGGCTATCACACTCATCACACCATTGAAATAAGTGATGGATAAATCGAACAAAACGCCGCTGATTTTCATTCAAATGTACACAATTTTTAAAAATGAATCGAGATGTTCATGATTGAAATAAAGTCATAGTCTATACACACATATTGCGGTAAAATGGAATAGTATCTCATATGAATAAGCATCAATATCTTTACAAAAGGGGCGCAAGGTTAATGGAAGTAATTGAACAACTCACCAAAGCATATCACAATCAAAAATTGTCACATGCGTATTTATTCGAAGGTGATGACGCTGAAGCAATGAAGACGACCGCGATAGCCTTTGCGCAGTTAATTTTATGTCAAGATGAAGAACGATGTCGTTTGAAAGTGGAAGGACAAAACCATCCCGATTTTCAATATGTGATGACGGATGAGTCGACGTTAAAAAAGGAACAGGTCGAAACGTTAGTCCACCATATGAACCAATTACCTATTGAAGGTGAATATAAAGTCTACATTATTCAAGACTTTGAAAAATTAACGATTCAAGGTGAAAATAGTATCCTTAAGTTTTTAGAGGAACCACCGAAAAATACGATAGCGATTATCATGACAACAAAGCCTGAACAAATTTTAGATACGATTCATTCTCGTTGCCAGCATGTGTATTTTAAACCGATGTCACGTGCTACATTTGTGTCGCGATTAACAGCGCAAGATGAAACGATTACTGCGCCTATTGCAGAGTTGTTAAGTACATATACGACCCAACTTGAAGTAGCACAACAATTGCATGAAAATGTTGAATTGGCACCGATGCGTAAAATGATCTTACAATGGTGTCATAAATTGTTAAAGCAACGTGAGATGGCATTAATTGGTGTCGTGGAATTGATGAAGCATGCGAAAAATAGACAATTGCAATTATTGGCGTTATCTGGTATCAATGCATATTTTCAAGATTTAATGTACGTCAAAGTCGGAATGATCGACCGGATTACGTTTTCAGAGTTGCAGTCAGAATATGAGTCGTTGGTGGCACAGTTGAGTTATCACCATTTAACCTATATGATTGAACAAATAACAGAAGCACATAAAAAGCTCAATCAAAACGTGAACCCCACGCTAGTATTTGAGCAAATTACAATAAAAATGAAAGGGTGACGCTTATGCATTCTGTTGTAGGCATTTATTTTGAAAAAGCAAATGCATTAGAATATTATGCGCCGAACACAACATCGCTCACTATAGGGCAGTATGTCGTGGTGGAATCTAAGCGTGGACACGAATTAGGTGTTGTGAGACATGCGCCGAGAGAAGTATCGGAGCAGGACGTCACACTTCCATTAAAGCCTGTCTTACGTGTAGCAACGGAAGAAGATTTATTCCAATACGAAAAAAATGATGAGGACGCAGCTCGAGCAGTTGATATGTGTAAAGCATTTGTTGAACAGTTAGGGCTTGAGATGCGCGTCGTTAATTGTGAATACATTTTAGATCGTTCTAAAATTATTTTTAACTTTACTGCGGATGAACGTATTGATTTCAGAAAATTAGTCCGTATGTTGGCACAACGCTTAAAAACACGTATTGAATTACGTCAAATTGGTGTACGTGATGAAGCGAAGTTACTCGGTGGCATTGGTCCGTGTGGGCGCTCGCTTTGCTGTGCAACATTTTTAGGGGATTTTGAACCAGTGTCTATTAAAATGGCAAAAGACCAAAATTTATCATTAAATCCGACTAAAATTTCTGGTGCATGTGGTCGTTTAATGTGTTGTTTAAAATTCGAAAACGATTATTATGAGACAGCACGTGAACAGTTGCCGGATATCGGGACACGTATCCGAACGCCAGAAGGACATGGTGAAGTTGTGAGCCTTAATATTATTGATGTGTCAATGCAAGTACGACTAGATGGCATGGAACAATTGATGGAATACCATATTGAAGAATTAGAAACATTAAAATAGGGAGGTACATCTGTTGGATCGAAACGAATTATTCGCCCGCTTAATGCAGTTAGAGCAACACGTCGCGCGTTTGAATGAAGGGATGCAAGAGTTGAAGGCGCTCACTGTAGAGCTGGTTGAAGAAAATGTAGCATTACAACTAGAAAATGATAATTTTAAAACATTGATGCAACAAGAGCGAGAAAATAACGAAACAGCGCAAGTCCAAGAAACAGAAGTGACGCCTCAAAAACCTGCGAAAAAGCCGCGTCAAAGTCGTGAATATTTTGCGAAACTGTATCATGAAGGGTTTCATATTTGTCATGATGTATTCGGCAAACATCGTCATGGTGAGGATTGTATGTTTTGTCTCAATGTGCTGAATGAAAAGCAAGAATAGAGGTGCTGTGATGTTACAACCAGGTGAAAGACTGGACTATTTAATACGAGAAGACTTACGCATTATTCAAAATGATGCGGTCTTTTCTTTTTCTACAGACGCACTTTTATTAGGTTATTTTACAGAAGTGAGAAAACGAGATCGTATTTTAGATATGTGCTCAGGTAATGGTGTCATTCCTTTGTTATTGTCGGATAAAGGGATGAACACGATTACCGGTGTAGAAATTCAACCGCAACTTGTTGACATGGCAGAGCGGAGTGTTCAGTACAATCATTTAGAAGAACGGATTACGATGCTTGAAATGGATATTAATGCGCTCATTCAAGCGTATGCCCCGGCACAGTTTGATTTAATCACGTGTAATCCCCCTTATTTTAAAGCCAATCAAACGAACCAACATCAACTTGAAGCCCATAAAATTGCGCGACATGAAATTTATTGCACATTAGACGATTGTTTGCGCGTCAGTAATCATTTGTTAAAAGAAGGCGGACGCATTGTGATGGTGCATCGAGCAGAACGGATGCTTGATTTGTTTGAGTCTATGCGTCGCTATCGTATAGAGCCGAAACGCCTGCATATGATTTACAGTAAGCCTGGTAAAGCCGCACAAACGATTGTCGTTGAAGGGCGTAAAGGTGGGCGTCAAGGCTTGGATATTGCACGTCCTTTTTATATTTATGATGAACAAGGTGACTATACGCCAGAAATGAAGGAGATTTATTATGGCTAAACATTATACGTATATTGTGCAATGTAATGATGCGACATTTTATACGGGGTATACGAATGATTTGGAAGCGCGTCTTATCAAACATAATGAAGGTAAGGGTGCGAAATATACGAAAACGAGACGACCTGTCCAATTGCGGTATCATGAAATCTTTGAGACAAAATCGGAAGCGTTAAAGCGAGAACATGCGATTAAAAAGTTGACGCGACAACAAAAAATACAATTAATTGAGGAGCGATAACATGGGAGAGCTCTATTTAGTCGGTACGCCCATCGGAAATTTAGAAGATATGACATTCCGGGCGATTCATACGTTACAACAGGTGGACCTCATCGCATGTGAAGATACACGTGTGACGAAGAAATTGTGTCATCATTTTGAGATTACGACACCTTTAAAATCGTATCATGACCATAATAAAGAACAGGAAACGGAAATTTTAATCGACATGCTTGTAGCAGGGAAAAATATTGCATTGGTCTCTGATGCAGGTCTGCCATTAATTTCAGATCCAGGATATGAATTGGTCGTTCGTGCCCATGAACAAGGTGTCACTGTTGTACCTATTCCGGGTGCGAATGCAGGTTTGACAGCATTGATGGCCAGTGGATTACCGTCATTTACATATACGTTTTTAGGATTTTTACCGCGCAAAACACGTGACAAAATCGCGATACTTGAAACGAGAATGTATCAAGAAAGCACGTTATTGTTGTATGAGTCACCGCACCGTGTGAAAGATACGCTCGAAGCCATTGCTAAAGTCGATGCTGAACGAACGGTGACACTCGGTCGAGAGTTGACGAAGAAGTTCGAACAAATTACGACTGCACCTGTGACCGTATTGCTTGAACAACTTGAAACGGCTATTCCGTTACGAGGTGAATTTGTGGTGATTATCGAAGGCGCTGCACCAGTCGAAGAAACGGCATGGTTTGAATCGATGTCTGTTGAGGACCACGTCACGCATTATATTGATGAAGGTATGAAACCGAAAGCGGCGATTAAAAAAGTGGCACAAGAACGCGATATGTCGAGCAAAACGGTCTACAATATTTTTCATGATATTGATTAGTAAAACACTATAAGACAAATAGGTTGCAACATTGAAAAACAATGCAATTTTAGATATATTAGATAAGATAAGAATTGAGGAGGAGCGCTGATGGTGAAAGATACTTTTTATATTACAACACCGATATACTATCCAAGTGGGAATTTACACATTGGACATGCGTATTCAACAGTAGCAGGCGACGTCATTGCGCGTTATAAACGTTTACAAGGCTATGATGTACGCTATTTAACAGGGACTGATGAACACGGTCAAAAAATTCAAGAAAAGGCTCAAAATGCAGGGATGTCGGAGCTTGATTATTTGGATGGTATGATTAAAGATATTAAAGCATTATGGGAAAAGCTCGATATTTCAAATGATGACTTTATTCGTACAACAGAGCGTCGTCATACAGAAGTCGTTGAAAAAATCTTTGAAAAGTTATTAGCAAAAGGCGACATCTACTTAGGGGAATATGAAGGTTGGTATTCTGTACCGGACGAAACATTCTATACTGAAACACAATTGGTAGACCCTGTGTATGAAGACGGTAAAATCGTGGGTGGTAAAAGTCCAGATTCAGGTCATGAAGTGGAATTGGTGAAAGAGGAAAGCTATTTCTTCAAGTTATCCAACTATACGGACCGTTTATTAGCGTTTTATGATGCGCACCCAGAGTTCATTCAGCCCCCTTCACGAAAAAATGAAATGATTAATAACTTTATTAAACCAGGCTTGGAAGACTTGGCTGTATCACGTACGTCTTTCAACTGGGGTGTCAAAGTGCCTTCTAATCCGAAACACGTCGTTTACGTATGGTTAGATGCGCTTGTGAACTATATTTCTGCGCTCGGTTACTTAACAGAGGATGATAGTTTATTCCGTCAATATTGGCCAGCAGATATTCATTTAATGGCGAAAGAGATTGTACGTTTCCATTCTATTATATGGCCAATTATTTTAATGGCATTGGATTTACCGTTACCTAAAAAAGTATTCGCGCACGGTTGGGTATTGATGAAAGATGGTAAAATGAGTAAGTCTAAAGGGAATGTCATGGACCCGAACGTACTGATTGATCGTTATGGTTTGGATGCGACACGTTACTATTTAATGCGTGAATTGCCATTCGGTTCAGACGGCGTATTTACACCTGAAGCTTTCGTGGATCGTACGAACTTTGATTTAGCGAATGATTTAGGAAACTTAGTCAACCGTACGATTTCGATGATTAATAAATATTTTGACGGCGAACTTCCTGCATATCAAGGTCCAACACACGAACTGGATGAAGAAATGGAACAAATGGCATTAGATACGGTACATGCTTATCATGAAAGTATGGAGAAATTGCAGTTCTCTGTTGCATTATCAACGGTGTGGAAGTTGATCAGTCGTACGAATAAATATATTGACGAAACAACGCCTTGGATTTTGGCAAAAGACGAATCTCAAAAGGCAGCGTTAGGCAATGTGATGGCGCACCTTGTTGAAAACATTCGTTTTGCGGCAGTGTTATTACGTCCATTTTTAACACATGCGCCATATCAAATCTTTGAACAATTAAATATTAATAATGAAGCATTACATGGCTTTGAAAGTTTGGCAACATACGGTCATTTGACACAACCGATTATGGTCACAGCGAAACCACAACCGATTTTCCCACGCCTCGATGTGGAAGCGGAAGTGAGTTATATTAAAGCTTCAATGCAACCGCCAAAAGAAGAGGAAAGTGTTGAGGAAGAAGTGCCAGCCAAAGCGCAAATTGATATTAAAGATTTTGATAAAGTGGAAATAAAGGCAGCGACCATTATTGATGCTGAGAAAGTTAAAAAGTCTAATAAGTTATTGAAAATACAAGTGGATCTTGGTTATGAAAAACGTCAAATCATTTCAGGTATTGCGCAATTTTATGCACCAGAGGACATTATTGGTAAAAAAGTTGCAGTTGTGACGAATTTGAAGCCTGCGAAATTGATGGGGCAAAAGTCTGAAGGGATGATTTTGTCTGCGGAGAAAGATGATGTGTTGACGTTGATTAGTTTGCCTAATGCGGTGCCGAATGGTGCTGTGATTAAGTAGTGTGTGAATGGAATGAAGCTAAGGAGTGAGACGGCAGATTTGATGTGTCTCACTCTTTTGTTTCATGAGTGGTGGATTGGGAACATTTGAAGGTACATTTAAGGGTTTGATTTATAGAACATTTCAAGACACATTTGCGGGTTTGAGCAACCTTCAGATTGCTGAATTGTGCTGCGCTTTCCTAGGGGCTGATCCTTCAACTAACCAACGCTAGACTGAACTGTTACATTGGAGGAGGCGTTGGTGGATTTTCCGGATCAGCTAATCCCTCAGGAGTCTTGCACAATTCTTGCAATCTAGATGAGTGCCTCAAACTGGTGAATGGTGGTTTGAAGTGATTGAAATCAAACAGTACGTCGTAAAGTACGCCCATCACATCATCCTTCAGTTTTTGAGGAGAGAAGGTAGCAAGAGGTTAATGTGTGCCTCGAACTGATCTTGATGTGTGGAATGTTTTTAATGTGGTAATAGTGAAGTAATGTGTGAACGTGAGCGTGCAATTTTGAATGATAGAGGAGGATGTTTATGTTAATTGATACTCATGTGCATTTAAATGCGGATCAATACGATAAAGATTTAGAGGATGTGATTCAACGTGCGCTTGATGCTGGCGTGGATCGCATGTTTGTGGTGGGTTTTGATACGAAGACGATTGAACGCGCGATGCAATTGATAGAGGATTATGATTTTATTTATGCCATTATTGGTTGGCACCCGGTTGATGCGATTGACTTTACGGATGAACGTTTAGCGTGGATTGAAAAGTTAGCGGAACATCCTAAAGTGATTGGTATTGGTGAGATGGGCTTAGATTATCATTGGGACAAATCACCGAAAGATATTCAAAAAGAAGTATTCCGTAAACAAATTGCGTTAGCGAAACGTGTGAAGTTACCAATCGTCATCCACAATCGAGAAGCGACACAAGATTGTATTGACATCTTGATGGAAGAACATGCTGAAGAAGTAGGCGGCATTATGCACAGTTTCAGCGGTTCTCCAGAAATTGCCGATGTGGTCATTAATAAGCTAAACTTCCACATTTCTTTAGGTGGACCAGTAACATTTAAAAATGCGAAACAACCTAAAGAAGTGGCAAAACATGTGCCATTGGAGCGTCTGCTTGTCGAAACGGATGCGCCTTATTTAACACCACACCCATACCGCGGTAAACGTAATGAACCTGCACGTGTCACTTTAGTTGCTGAAGAAATTGCGCAGTTACGTGGCATTTCATATGAAGCGGTCGCACGCCAAACAACAGAAAATGCGGAGAAATTATTTGGATTGTAATAAGATAAAAGTGATGACAAACATAAAGAAGGTGCAAAGGTGAAAGTCAATGAATTTATTGTAGTAGAAGGCCGTGATGATACGGAGCGTGTTCAACGTGCTGTCACATGCGATACGATTGAAACAAATGGAAGTGCGATTGACCAAGATATTTTAGATGTCATACGTCAAGCACAAGAGACGCGTGGTGTGATTGTATTAACGGACCCTGATTTCCCGGGTGATAAAATTAGAACGACGATTCGTGAAGCAGTGCCGGGTGTGAAACATGCCTTTATTGACCGTGAACGCGCTAAAAATAAACGTGGGAAAATTGGTGTCGAACATGCCAGTTTAGAAGATATTCGTGAAGCATTGATGCACGTGTCAACGCCGTTATCTGAAGCACATGAAACGATTAGTAAAGATGTGCTCATTGATCTAGGCTTAATCATTGGCCCTGCCGCAAGACACCGCCGAAACCTTCTAGGCAAACGTTTGCACATTGGTCATTCTAACGGGAAACAATTATTAAAAAAGCTTAATGCATTCGGCTATACGGAAGCGGATGTACGTCGAGCATTAGAAGAAGAGGAGTAAAGATATGCATGATAAAGATATTGCCACGCCATCAAGAACACGTGCACTATTAAATCAATATGGCTTTAACTTTAAAAAAAGCTTAGGTCAAAACTTTTTAATCGATGTGAATATTATTAATCGTATTATTGATGCAAGTGGGATTGACCATACGACAGGTGTCATTGAAATTGGACCAGGGATGGGGTCGCTTACAGAACAACTTGCTAAAAATGCACAACATGTTTTAGCGTTCGAAATCGATCAACGGCTTATTCCTGTGCTTGACGATACATTATCGCCTTATGACAATGTGACTGTAATCAACGAAGATATTTTAAAGGCGAATGTTGCTGAGGCGATTCAACAGCATTTGTCTCACTGTGAGAAAATTATGGTTGTTGCGAATTTGCCTTATTATATTACGACACCGATTTTATTAACATTACTTGAGCAAGATTTGAATATTGATGGGTATGTTGTGATGATGCAAAAAGAAGTCGGCGAACGTTTAAATGCGCAAGTCGGCACTAAGGCGTATGGCTCTTTATCCATTGTGGCACAATATTATACGGAGACTTCAAGGGTGCTCACAGTGCCGAAAACGGTCTTTATGCCACCTCCTAATGTCGATTCTATCGTTGTGAAATTGATGAAACGCGAGTCACCCATTGTGGATGTTGACAACCCGAATGCATTTTTCAAAATGACGAAAGGTGCATTTAGCCAAAGACGTAAAACCATTTACAACAACTATCAAAACTTATTTGAAAATGGTAAAGAACAAAAAGAGACCATTATGCAATGGCTTGAACGAGCGGATATTGATCCGAAACGTCGCGGTGAAACGCTATCGATACAAGAATATGCACGTTTGTATGCGGAATTGGAAAATTTCCCGAATTTGTCCTTGTAAATTGATTGACAACAGCTTTCCACCTTGCTAAAATTGAAATTTTATTTGACGAAATACTTCGAGATGTGTTATAATACACTTGTAGCGAGGTGGAGCAATATGCCAAAATCTATTGGAGACATCAAAAACTCTCTTGATTGTCAATTAGGAAATCGTATTGTACTTAAAGCTAATGGAGGTCGCAAAAAAACGATTGAACGTTGCGGAGTACTCACTGAGACTTATCCGTCAGTGTTCGTTGTAGAATTGGACCCAGAGAAACATAATTTTGAACGTGTATCTTATACTTATGCAGATGTATTGACTGAAAATGTCAAAGTATCATTTGTAGAAGATGAGTTACAACAAGAAGTAATCGCACACTAAATATACAGAGACTATCTACATAATAACCATTCTACTGACGTGAGTAGAGTGGTTTTTTATTGTGTAGAGATGTCTTTCAACACATACAGCCTTATTGGGCAAAGTGACAACATTTCCCGCCACATCCCTTTTGACTTACATCGATGAGGACGAAAATAACTTGTATCAAACTTTTTAATTTGAAGCATTGTTGTTAAACTAAGGCGATGAAAACTTTTGTCATACGTCGTTCTTGTATACGTGAAGGTACGTTGAACAACGGTGATACGATGATTAGATTTTGATAGCGCCTCATCACTTGTTGATGTTGGAACATTAAGTTTTCCTAGTCCATATTTTTATTAATGATAACAAAACAGCCAAAAATGAGAATGAATGGACGTCATCATTGGATGTTATGGGGTTGTCTTCATTAATTCATGATTTTGATATTCAATTGCTAAATTGGGCGAGACTCCTGAGGGATGAAATCGAAAACAAAATGACATCTTCTAACTTTGATAATGCTACGGTTTAACGCAGTAGCTGTCTGGGACTGGGACATTTTAATCTGTATGAGCGCACTTTGAAACGGTTATGTGTTAAAATCACAGTAATACCATTTGGAAAGAGGAAATTGGAATGATTTATGAAACAGCTCCTGCTAAAATCAATTTGACATTAGATACTTTGTACAAAAGAGATGACGGTTATCATGAAGTTGAAATGATTATGACAACAATCGATTTGAACGATCGGTTATCATTTGAAAAAAGAAATGATTCACGTATCGTTTTAAAGGTTGATGAAACGTTTATTCCTTCTGATGATCGTAATCTAGCTTATCGAGCAGCACTTTTGATGAAAGAAACTTACCAAATTAAGCAAGGTGTAACGATTACTTTAGAAAAGAACATTCCTGTCGCAGCAGGGCTTGCAGGAGGCTCAAGTGATGCAGCAGCAACCATGCGTGGTATGAATCGTTTGTTTGAATTAAATCGCTCTCTTGATGAATTGAGTGAGCTTTCTGCGGCGATTGGTTCGGATGTGCCATTTTGTGTGTACGGCACTACGGCGCTTTGTAAAGGACGCGGTGAAATTCTCGAGATTTTACCGAAAACCCCTTCAGCTTGGGTCATTATTGCTAAACCACAAGCCGGCTTATCGACACCAGAGATTTATGGTGGTTTAGATTTGAGCCAACCTTTTCCAGTTCATACAGCGCAATGCTTAAAAGCGATTGAAGAGAATGACTATGATGCGCTATGCCAAAGTTTGTCTAACCGCTTAGAGCCTGTTTCGATGCGACTCCAACCGGAAATTGCTAAAATTAAAACAAATATGCTCAATAACGGTGCGGACGGTGCATTGATGAGTGGTAGCGGCCCGACGGTATATGGCTTTGCACAACGCGAACGACAAGCTCGCCATATTTTTAATGCAGTGAGCGGTTGTTGTAATGATGTCTATCTCGTAAGGACACTGGGGTAAAAAGGAGAAAGGGTGACAGCAATGCGATACAAAAGAAGCGAACGTATTGTTTATATGACTCAGTACTTAATCAATAATCCGAATAAGCTTGTACCACTGACATATTTTGTAACCAAATTTGAACAAGCGAAGTCATCAATTAGTGAAGACGTTCAAATTATTAAGGACACATTGGTTAAAGAAGGATTAGGAACAGTGGAAACAATATCTGGCGCAAGTGGGGGTGTGAAATATCGCCCACAAATGCAAAAGGATGAGGCGCAAGCAGTGATTGAAGAAGTGATAGCACTCTTGCAAGAAAAAGAGCGCTTATTACCAGGAGGATATTTATTCCTTTCTGATCTTATGGGGAATCCTGCATTGTTAAAACGTGTGGGCCGACTCATTGCGACGATTTACATGCAAGAAGAGTTGGATGCGATTGTGACGATTGCTACAAAAGGGATTTCATTGGCGAATGCGGTTGCGAGTGTGCTCAATTTACCTGTTGTTGTCATTCGGAAGGACAACAAGGTTACAGAAGGTTCAACCGTTTCAATCAACTATGTTTCAGGATCAACAAGAAAAATCGAAACGATGGTATTATCTAAACGTACGCTAAAGGAACATTCAAATGTGTTGATTGTTGACGACTTTATGCGTGCTGGTGGCTCAATTAATGGTGTGATGAATTTAATGAATGAGTTTAAAGCCCATGTAAAAGGGGTATCAGTACTTGTAGAATCCAAAGAAGTCAAACAACGACTGATTGAAGATTATACTTCCTTAGTACGCCTTTCTGATGTCGATGAATATAATCAAGAGTTTAAAGTCGAATCAGGGAATAGTCTATCTAAATTTTAAAGGTAAAAGGAGCGTTCAATCATTTGAAAATCATTAACACGAACCATGCACCTAATGCAGTTGGACCTTACTCACATGCTTCAATCGTCAATGGCCTCGTTTACACTTCTGGTCAAATACCGTTGAACTTAGAGGGAGAAATTGTAAGTGATGCGGTAGAAAAGCAAACTGAACAAGTGTTGGAGAATCTTAAAGCGGTACTTGAAGCTGCTGGTTCAGATTTGAATCACGTTGTTAAAGTTTTAATCTTCTTATCGGATATGGAAAACTTTCAAAAGGTGAACGAAGTATATACGAAATACTTTGATACACACCGTCCTGCGAGAAGTGCAGTGGAAGTCGCACGTTTACCGAAAGATGTTAAAATAGAGATTGAAATGATTGCTGAGGTTAAAGAGATATAATCAAAAAAAGTTAAGATTATGACTTCTTAAAAAACATACTATTAAAGTATACTTAAATTACTATGGGGGGCTCACTACATGAAAGTGACAGATGTTAGACTTAGAAAAATACAAACAGATGGCAGAATGAAAGCCTTAGTGTCAATTACCTTAGACGAAGCATTCGTTATTCACGATTTGAGAGTGATTGAAGGTAACTCAGGTTTATTCGTAGCTATGCCAAGCAAACGTACACCAGATGGTGAATTCCGCGATATCGCACATCCAATTAACTCTGAAATGAGACAAGAGATTCAAGATGCGGTAATGAAAGTATATGATGAGACTGATGAGGTTTTACCTGCTCAAAACCAAACATCAGAAGCATCGTCAGAAAGTAAAGACGAAGAAGTTGAATAGTTTTTTCTTTTTATGAGGTTTTGTCATGTTGTGATGACAAAGCCTTTTTTATTACGCTTCTTGAAATATGTCTTGCTATTAATCATCAATTTTAACAGTATTTCATAAAATATTTTGTGTGTAAATTGAGGTGCGAAGGGTATCGATAAAGTAATTGTATGGCGTGTTGAAAGCAGATGATAACTGGAATGTCGATGGTGTAGAATTGGCTTTTATTGGTTTACGCCTTGAAAGTGTGTGCACGGTTAAATTATAATTGTATAGAAGTGTATAAGATAATGGAGGGTTCATTGCCATGCAAAAACATGCAATCGTTTTAGCAGCGGGTAAAGGCACAAGGATGAAATCGAAGCAAGCTAAAGTACTGCATCACGTTGCCGGGAAGCCGATGATTGGTCACGTGATTGATCAAGTGCGCGCTTCAGGTGTTGATCAAGTTGTGACTATTGTCGGTCACGGTGCGGAAAGTGTAAAAGAGAAGTTAGGGGATGTTTCTTTATACAGCTTCCAACAAGAGCAACTTGGGACGGCACACGCTGTGAAGACAGCAGCAGAGCATTTATCATCAAAGGAAGGGATAACACTTGTTGTTTGTGGTGATACACCGTTAATTACAAGTGAAACTTTATCTCGTTTGGTGGCACATCATGAACAAGAAGGCGCACAAGCTACTGTATTATCAGCGACGGCGCCACAACCGTTTGGCTATGGTCGTATTGTGCGTGATGAAAAAGGTCAATTGACAGAAATTGTTGAAGAAAAGGATGCGAATGACAGTCAGAAAGCAATCACTGAAATCAGTTCAGGCATTTTTGCTTTTGACAATCAAACGCTATTTCAGATGTTAGAACGCGTTGATAACAACAATGCGCAAGGTGAATACTACTTGCCACAAGTGTTAACATTAATTCTTCAAAATGAGGGTAAAGTCGCAGTTTATCATACGGATGATTTCGAGGAGATTATGGGTGTCAATGATCGTGTGGCGTTAAGTCGAGCTGAAAAAGCTTTTCGCCAACGTATCAATACGTATCACATGCAAAATGGCGTAACCTTGATTGACCCTGATTCAACTTACATTGGCGCTGAAGTTGAAATCGGTCCAGACACAATTATCGAGCAAGGTGTCCAATTGTCGGGACATACGGTTGTCGGTGAAGATGTCATAGTAGGTCAATATTCTCAAGTACACAATAGTCACATTCATGACGGTGTGACGATTAAGCATTCTGTCATTACTGATGCAGTCGTAGGTGCAAAATCAACAGTAGGTCCATTCGCACAATTGCGTCCAGGTGCAGACCTAGGTAAAGAAACAAAAGTCGGCAATTTTGTTGAAATTAAAAAAGCACGCTTAGACGATCAAGCAAAAGTGTCACATCTCAGTTATATTGGCGATGCAGAAATTGGGGCAAGAACGAATGTGGGTTGTGGTTCCATCACTGTGAATTATGATGGCTTCAACAAGTTTAAAACAGTTATTGGTAAAGATGCTTTTATCGGTTGTAATACAAATCTCATAGCACCTGTAACAGTAGGAGACGGTTCGCTTATTGCAGCGGGTTCTACAATTACAGATGATATTCCTGAAAATAGCTTAGCACTTGCACGTTCAAAACAAGTGACAAAACCAGGGTATATGACACAAAAAGAGCAATAGCTTCACATGAAAGACTAAAATCGGTCTGTTGTAATCAAAAAGAGTGACCAAAACAAAATTGGAGGATTCATAATAATGTTAAACACCGAATATAAAAATTCGTCTTTGAAAATTTTCTCATTGAAAGGTAACGAACCACTTGCACAAGAAGTCGCAGATCATGTAGGTGTTGAATTAGGTAAATGTACAGTTAAACGTTTTAGTGATGGTGAAATTCAAATTAATATTGAAGAAAGTATTCGTGGTTGTGATGTATTTATTATCCAACCGACTTCTAACCCTGTAAATGTACATTTAATGGAACTTCTTATTATGATTGATGCATGTAAACGTGCTTCAGCAGCCAACATTACTATTGTTGTGCCATACTACGGTTATGCACGCCAAGACCGTAAAGCGCGTAGCCGTGAGCCAATTACAGCTAAATTAGTGGCTGATTTATTTGAAACAGCTGGCGCGGATCGCATGATTGCATTAGATTTACATGCACCTCAAATTCAAGGATTCTTTGATATTCCAATTGATCACTTAATGGGTGTACCTATCTTAGCGGAATATTTCTTAAATAATGAAGAAATCGATCCAGAAAATTGTGTTGTTGTATCACCAGACCACGGCGGTGTGACACGTGCGCGTAAATTAGCGGACATCCTTAAAACACCAATCGCCATTATTGATAAACGTCGTCCAAAACCAAACGTTGCAGAGGTCATGAATATCGTGGGAGAAATCGAAGGCCGTACAGCGATTATTATTGATGACATTATTGATACGGCAGGTACAATCACTTTAGCGGCGCAAGCATTAAAAGATAAAGGTGCAACAAAAGTATTCGCTTGTTGTACACACCCTGTATTATCGGGTCCGGCCAAAGAACGTATCGAAAATTCAGCGATTCAAGAATTAGTCGTAACGAACTCAATTCAATTAAACGAAGAGCAAAAACCTAACAATATCGTGGAACTTTCTGTAGCAGAATTGTTAGCGCAAGCCATTGTACGTGTTTACGAACGTGAATCTGTAAGTGTATTATTCGACTAATGCATGTTGACTTATCATCAGCCCTCGTGTAAAATGGGTCTGTTCGTGTCAATACGGACAAATACACACTTGCAAGCAACACATGTTGATGGGCAAGTGCAGCACAAATGTGTGCAATGGAAAGGTGGAAAATGAATATGGCTTCATTAAAGTCTATTATTCGTCAAGGTAAGCAAACTCGTGGTGACTTACGTAAAATTCGTGAAGCGGGTAAAGTACCTGCAGTTGTTTATGGTTACGGTACAAAAAACGTATCAGTTAAAGTTGATGAAGTAGAATTCATCAAATTGATCCGTGAAGTTGGACGTAACGGTGTGATTGAACTTGGTGTAGGTTCAAAACAAATCAAAGTCATGGTATCAGATTACCAATACGACTCACTTAAAAACCAAATTACACATATTGACTTCTTAGCAATCAATATGTCTGAAGAGCGTACTGTAGAAGTACCTGTTCACTTAATTGGTGAAGCTGTTGGCGCTAAAGAAGGTGGCGTAGTTGAACAACCATTATTCAACTTAGAAATCACTGCTACACCAGACAGCATTCCTGAATACATCGAAGTAGATGTTACTGAATTAAACATTAACGACAGCTTATCAGTAGCTGATCTTAAAGTTTCTGGTGACTTCACTATCGAAAACGATGCTGAAGATACAATCGTTTCAGTTGTTGCGCCTACTGAAGAGCCAACTGAAGAAGAAATCGAAGCAATGGAAGGCGAATCTACTCAAGAAGAGCCAGAAGTTGTGGGTGAATCTTCTGACGAGGAAGAAAAAGAAGAAGAATAAAAATGATTTCAATATCATTACAAGAAGAGCTGAGCCTTTTGGGTGTCAGCTCTTTTTGGCGTTGTTGATTGTAATGAAAAGACAACTAAATATTATGATAGAAAAAGAAAATTATAAATTATTTGTGCTGATGCATAATATAAAAAGAAGATGTAAAAAGTACCGAACTTTAAATAGACGCGTTAACGCTTAAGTGTCTGTATGGCATTGAGCGTGATGTAGGTATTGAAACGGTTTTGAATTTTCGATAAGTTGTGAGTATTTCGAATAGAAGTTCTATAATGGGAATAGGACTATTCACCAAGTTCAAGGTCAAATGTGTTAATATAGGGATATTGAACGCAAATGATGATGAAAAATAGCGTCGGAGAAAGACAAACATGGAGGTCAATGATGAAGTGTATTGTGGGCTTAGGTAATATAGGAAAAAAATATGAATATACGAGACATAATATCGGTTTTGAAGTCATCGATCATTTATTAGAGCGACATCAAATCAAACTCGACAAGCAAAAGTTTCGTGGCGCTTATACGATAGAGCGAATTAATGGTGAAAAAGTGATGCTCATCGAACCATTGACTTTGATGAATTTGTCGGGAGAAGCGGTTGCACCTTTGATGGATTATTATGATGTTGAAGTAGATGACTTACTCGTATTGTATGATGATTTAGATTTAGCACAAGGTCATGTACGTTTACGCCAAAAAGGCAGTGCAGGAGGTCATAACGGGATGAAATCAATCATTCAAATGTTAGGAACGAGTGACTTTAAACGTATTCGTATCGGCATCGATCGCCCTTCAAATGGAATGGCGGTCAAGGATTACGTATTACAACGCTTTTCAACGAATGAAATGAAAGTGATGGATACAGTGATTCAACATGTGGCTGATGCGGTGGAAGCATTTATAGGTAATGAAAAATTCGAAAATGTAATGAATCGATATAATGGTGAGGCTAAGTGAAATCAATAATCAGTGAAATTATAAATAGAGACTCGAGATTTAAAGATTTAGCAGAGCAAGTCGGTCAATCTAATGTGCTCGTGACGGGGTTAACACCTGCAGCGAAAGCATCCATCATTGCGGAACTTTATCAGTCGGACCATCGCCAAGTCGTATTGGTCACGAACAATTTGTATCAAGCAGACAAGATTGAAGCGGATTTATTACAGTCTGTCCCGGATGATGAAGTTTATAAATATCCTGTTCAAGATATTATGACAGAAGAGTTTTCAACGCAAAGCCCGGAATTAATGAGTGAGCGTGTACGCACGTTGACAGCGCTCGCGAATGAACGTCGCGGGTTATTTATCGTCCCTTTAAATGGTTTGAAAAAGTTGCTGACACCGAAAGAGATGTGGCGCGACCATCAAATGACTTTTGAAGTGGGCGATGATATTGAGATTGAAGCGTTTTTAGAAAAATTAGTGAGTATGGGATATCGACGTGAATCGGTCGTATCCAATATTGGTGAATTTTCGGTGCGTGGTGGCATTATCGATGTCTATCCGTTACTTGGAGAACCGATTCGAATTGAATTGTTTGATACGGAAGTGGATTCGATTCGTCAGTTTGATGTAGAGACACAGCGTTCATCAGAAAATATTAAACGCGCGGAAATTACGACGGCACATGATTACATTATGACGGAAGCAGTACGACAACATATGATGACAGCGTTGAAGTCTGCTTACGAAACGACACGTCCTAAAATCGACAAGTCAGTACGTCAAGATTTGAAAGAGACATACGATAGTTTTCAAGTGATAGAGGAAACGCATTTCGATCCACAAGTATTACGTCGTTTAGTGGCTTTTATGTACGACACACCTACAACGATTTTAGACTATCTCAAAGACAACGCGATCATTTTAGTAGATGAATACAATCGTGTACGTGAGACGGAGGAATCGTTGACTGTAGAAACAGAAGACTTTTTACAAAATTTGATTGAAAGTGGTAAAGGTTTTATCGGCCAACGTTTTATGGATGATGATGCATTTGACCGGATGTTACGTCAATTTAAAATCACATTTTTCACGTTATTTACCGCTTCGATGCAAATGAAGTTAGACGATATCATTAAGTTTTCATGTAAACCTGTGCAACAATTTTACGGCCAATACGACATTATGACCTCTGAATTTCAACGCTATATGAAACAAGAGGATCGTGTCATCGTGATGGTAGAGACGGCAACGAAAAAGGAAAGAATTCAGGCGATGTTAAGCGAAATGCATATTCCGACATTGTTAGATCCTGACGTTGAAACGATGGCACCGGGACATGCGGCAATTATTGAGGGAAGCTTGTCAGAAGGTTTCGAACTGCCTTATATGTCGCTTGTTGTTGTGACAGAGCGCGAATTGTTTAAGTCAAAACAGAAAAAGACCTCTAAAAAACGTCGTAAAACATTAAGTAATGCTGAAAAAATAAAGTCCTACCAAGAATTGAATGTTGGCGATTATGTCGTACACGTGCATCATGGTGTCGGACGTTATCTTGGTGTAGAAACATTAGCAGTTGGTGATGTACACCGCGACTATATTAAAATTCAGTACCAAGGGACAGACCAACTCTTTGTGCCCGTCGATCAAATGGAGCAAGTCCAAAAATATGTCGGTTCAGAAGATAAGACCCCCAAACTGTATAAGTTAGGCGGCAGTGAATGGAAGAAAACGAAAGCGAAAGTTCAGCGCAGTGTAGAAGATATTGCGGATGAACTGATTGCTTTGTATAAGGAACGCGAACAGTCTGTCGGTTACCAGTTTGGACCGGACACTGAAGAACAATATGCATTTGAAATGGACTTCCCTTATGATTTAACAGACGACCAAGCGAAATCGATTATCGAAATTAAAAATGATATGGAAAGCCAAAGACCTATGGACCGTCTGTTATGTGGTGACGTAGGTTACGGTAAAACAGAAGTGGCTGTCAGAGCGGCGTTTAAAGCAGTCATGTCAGGGAAGCAAGTTGCCTTTTTAGTACCGACGACGATTTTAGCTCAACAACATTATGAGACATTGATTGAGCGAATGCGTGATTTCCCTGTCGAAATTCATTTGATGAGTCGTTTTCGTACAGCAAAAGAAGTAAGAGAGACAAAGGAAGGCTTGAAATCAGGTTTTGTTGACATTGTGGTCGGCACACATAAGTTACTCGGTAAAACAGTCGAGTATAAAGATTTAGGTCTGCTCATTGTCGACGAGGAACAGCGTTTTGGTGTACGTCACAAAGAAAAAATTAAGCAGTTAAAAGCAAATGTCGATGTGTTGACGTTAACTGCGACACCAATTCCACGTACATTGCATATGAGTATGTTAGGTGTACGTGACTTGTCGATTATTGAAACACCACCAGAAAACCGCTTCCCAGTGCAAACGTACGTCTTAGAACAAAATAGTAACTTTATTAAAGAAGCTTTAGAACGGGAACTTTCTCGAGATGGCCAAGTTTTTTATCTCTATAATCGTGTAAGCTCTATTTATGAAAAACGTGAACAGCTCCAAATGTTGATGCCAGATGCTTCTATTGGTGTCGCGCATGGTCAATTGCCAGAACGTGACTTGGAAGAAACGATGCTCGACTTCATCAATGGGGAGTATGATATTTTAGTCACAACGACAATAATTGAGACAGGCGTTGATGTGCCAAATGCAAATACACTCATTATTGAAGATGCCGATCGTTTTGGTTTAAGTCAGCTGTATCAATTACGTGGGCGTGTTGGTCGTTCAAGTCGTATTGGTTATGCTTACTTCCTTCACGCAACGAATCGTGTACTGAATGAGGTTGCTGAAGAGCGTCTGCAAGCAATTAAAGAATTTACCGAACTCGGCAGTGGTTTCAAAATTGCGATGCGTGACTTGAACATTCGTGGTGCAGGTAATTTGCTCGGTAAACAACAACACGGTTTCATTGATTCAGTCGGCTTTGACTTGTACTCACAAATGTTAGAAGAAGCAGTGAATGAAAAACGTGGTATTAAAGAAGAAACACCGGTACCTGAGCTGGAGTTAGACTTGAAACTCGATGCCTATTTGCCAGCTGAATATATTCGTAATGAACAAGCGAAAATTGAAATTTATAAGAAATTGAGAGCGACTGAAAGTATGGAGCAATTGATGGACATTAAAGATGAATTACTCGATCGCTTCAATGCATATCCAACAGAAGTCGAACAGTTATTAGATTCAGTGGAAATTAAAGTCCATCTCCTTCATGTGGGCGTGCAGTCAGTGAAGGATACGGGTAAAGCGATTGAAATTTTACTGACACAAAAAGGAACGAATGATATTGACGGTGAAGCGTTATTTAAAAATACAATCGCGCTCGGTCGTGCAATGAAAGTCGGTGTGCAAGACGGCTGTATGAAAGTGACGTTGACGAAAGGAAAACAATGGTTAGAGTCGCTGAAGTTCTTAGCGAAGACGTTGGAAGAAAGTTTGAGAATCCCGCATGAAATCTAAAACAGCATTTAATGGTGTAGTCGTCCTGACGCTCGGCTTGATTGTCGTCAAAATATTGAGTGCTTTGTATCGTGTGCCTTATCAAAATGTGCTCGGTGATGAGGGGCTATATGCGTATCAACAAATTTATCCAATTGTCGCATTAGGTGTCGTCTTATCGAGTAATGCATTGCCGAGTGCATATACACAAATGTTAGGGCATCAGCATATATCAAAACCGTTCTTTATTCGGTTGTGTCGGATTTTGACAGGTGTTGGTCTTGTTATTTGTGTGTTGATGTTCATAGGAGCGAAAGCGGTCGCTCTGCTAATGGGAGATTCGCAGTTGACGCCGATGATTCAAGCAGCAAGTTTCAGTTTTATTTGTGTAGGTGCATTAGGTTTATTACGCGGTTATTTTCAATCGAAGTACGAAATGCACATGCCGGCCTATTCACAAGTGTTGGAACAGCTTGTACGTGTCGGCTTAATCGGCGTCGTGATTGGGTTGTTTATCCGCCATGACTTCTCGATTTATCAGGCGGGAACTTGGGCCATTTTCGCGTCAACAGCAGGTTTTGTCATTGCGACGGTATTTTTAACGTTCAAAAGTCACCTTCCTGTTGAACAAATCGATCAAGAAAGTATACAGTGGCGTCGTTTTCTCGTCGCGACTGTCATTTTTGCAGTCAGCCATTTAATCGTCATTTTATGGCAAGTGATTGATAGTTTTACGGTGGTAAATATGTTGCGTTATGGCACAAACCTGACCTTTGACGAAGCGATTACGCAAAAAGGGATTTTTGATCGGGGGGCTTCCTTTATTCAAATGGGGCTCATCGTCACAACGACATTTTGTTTTGTTTTAATCCCGCTGTTGACCGATACGAAGAAGAATGGGCAACTCCAACAAATGCATAGTTACGCGAATGCCTCACTTAAAATTACAATTGTGATCAGCAGTGCGAGTGGTATTGGATTGATTAATTTAATTCCGTTGTTAAATCGTGTCTTTTTTGAACGCGCAGAATTAACAGGTACATTATCTCTATACATGTTAACAGTCATATGTGTGTCACTCATTATGATGTACATCGCGTTGCTTGAAGTTCATGAACAGTTCCGCATGATTATCAAAGCGCTCATCATCGGATTAGTGACAAAAGGGTTGCTCAATGTCATTGCAATTCCGTTATTCGGTATTTTTGGTGCCAGTGTCGCGACTGTGAGTTCATTAGTCGTATTTGTCATTGTCTTGCATCACCGTGTCATGCAGCTTTATCGCCTTAACGCATTACGAAAATTTTATGTGAAATTGATTTTGGCTTTATTGGTCATGACAGCTGTTGTACAATTATGTCATTATCTCATTCCTGCTGAGACACGTTTCGGCGGTTTGATAGAACTACTCATTGCTGCAGCGGTCGGTGTCGGAAGTATTGTATTCATGCTCCTTTATTTCAATATTTTAAGTAAAGAAGAATGGGTGCATTTACCGCTTGGCGACAAAGTCATTTCGTGGGAGAAAGGAAGAAAATCATGACACAGCAACTGACAATTATAGGATTAGGGAACTATGGTTTAGACGAATTACCTGTAAGTATTTACAAATTAATCCAACAACAATCAAAAATATATGTGCGTACGAAAAACCACCCTGTCATTGCACAATTAGAAGGCATCGATATCGAAAGTTTCGATGATGTGTACGAGGCGCACGAAACGTTTGAACCGGTTTATGAGGCGATTACAGAGCGATTGTTCGAGTATGCACAACATGACGATATTGTTTATGCTGTGCCAGGTCATCCGCGTGTGGCTGAGACGACGACACAGTTGTTATTAGCGAAAGCATCTGAACATGATGTTGAAGTCAAGGTGTTAGGTGGACGCAGCTTTATTGATGATGTGTTTGAAGCGGTTGATGTCGATCCTAACGACGGTTTTACGATGTTAGATGCCACAGCGTTAGAAGTGGACATGCTCAATCCACGCACAGCGACCATTGTGACACAAGTATACAGTGATATGGTTGCGGGTAGTTTAAAATTATCATTGATGGAACGTTATCCGGATGATTTTGAAGTGATGGTCGTTGATGGGGCACATCAAAGTGGTGCACAAGTGACACGTTGCCCGATTTATGCTTTAGATCATGATGTAACTTATACGAATTTAACGAGTGTCTTTGTACCGAAAGTAACTGATGAGACAGCGCTGTATGGTGATTTTGATTATGCGGATCAAGTGATTGCACGTTTAGTCGATGATGAACACGGCTGCCCATGGGATAAAGTACAGACGCATCAAACGTTAAAGCGTTATTTACTTGAAGAAGCGTATGAGCTATTTGAAGCAATCGATAACGAAGATGATTGGCACATGATTGAAGAGCTTGGCGACATTTTGTTACAAGTGTTGCTCCATACGAATATTGGTCGTAAAGAAGGCTACATGGATACGCGTGAAGTGGTCGCAAGTTTGACTGAAAAGATGATTCGACGTCATCCGCACATTTTTGGCGATGAAACTGCACAAAATGTAGAAGATGTGAAATCAATTTGGCAAACAGAAAAGCAAGCGGAAGGGAAAAAAGAACGCGTTAAATTTGAGAAAGTATTTGCGACCCATTTCTTAAAATTGTATGATGAAGTCAAAAATAAAGACTTTACAGAAGAAGAACTAAAGGCTTATATAGAACAGGGGGACACTTATGAGACTTGATAAATATTTAAAAGTTTCACGATTAATTAAACGTCGTACACTCGCTAAAGAGCTCAGTGATCAAGGTCGTGTTGCGGTGAATGGTCATACTGCAAAAGCGGGGACAGACGTGAAAATAGATGATGAGTTAGTGATACAGTTTGGTCAAAAAATCGTTACGGTAAAAGTCACAGGATTAAATGAGCATGCTACAAAAGAAAATGCTAAAGGGATGTTCGAACTTGTTAAAGAAGCGCGCATTCAGTAAAGGGTAAATAAAGAAAGGTGACGCCGCATGGCCCAAAAAATTCAAAATATCGGCAATCAGTACACGAGCAAAAAAAACGCTAAAAAACAACGACATGAGCGTCGGAAAAAAGTTGTCAAAAAGCGGATATCTGTCTTCGGAGGGATATTGCTTGGCATCATTATTGTGCTGTTGATCATGTTGATGTTGCAAGTGAAAGGTAACCACGAAGCCTCAGTTGAACGTCAAGCGAAAGAAGCGCAGTACCAAAAGCTACAAGACCAAGAAATTGAATTAAAAGAACAACTGAATAATTTAAATGATGAAGCTTATGTCGAAAAGATTGCGAGAGATGAGTTCTATTTAAGCAATGACGGCGAAATCATCTTTAAATTGCCAGAAGACGCCAAGAAAGATAAACAATCCGAGAAAAAGTAGTACACTTCTAAAAATGGATTGTTAACAAGTAAAAAACGTAAAGAAAAAAGGCGATGTTCAATTTGCCATTGTGAAAACAGTTAAACAAACGTATAATAGAACTATATATTGAACTAAAGCGGGAGGATGCATTATAACAATGTCAATCGAAGTAGGAAGTAAGTTAAAAGGTAAAGTCACTGGTATCAAAAAATTTGGTGCATTCGTGGAGTTGCCTGAAGGAAAAAGTGGGCTAGTTCATATTAGTGAAGTAGCAGACAACTATGTCGAAAATGTAGAAGATCATTTAACAGTCGGTGATGAAGTAGAAGTAAAAGTATTATCTATTGCAGATGATGGTAAAATTAGTTTATCTATCAAAAAAGCAAAAGAGCGCCCACGTAAGCAAAAGCCGGCGCAAAAACCAGAAGACTTTGAGAAAAAACTATCTAACTTTTTAAAAGATAGTGAAGACAGACTTACTTCTATTAAGCGTCAAACAGAATCAAGACGTGGTGGCAGAGGTTCACGTCGTTAAGTATTGATAATCACTTAGAGGTTGAGAAACGAAGGATAACTTTGACTCTCAGCCTCTATTTTATGTAGGAGTGACAATCGGTATGCAACAAAATTGGAAGGTGACAGATCATTTAGTGCTTGCTGTTTCGACAGGTATCGATAGTATGGTATTACTACACCAACTGCTACACGACTATGCATCAACCTATCGGCAATTGACGTGTTTACACGTGCATCATGGTTTGAGAGAGGCGTCGGAAGAAGAAGCGGTGTTTATCCAACAGTATTGTGAAGCACACAACATTCCGTTCTATATTAAGCGCATCGATTTATCGGAAGCTGTGGCGAAAGGGCGGAGTATTCAAAATGATGCGAGAGTCATGCGGTATGAATGGTTTGATGCGATGATGACACAACTGAATGCGGATTGTTTGCTCACTGCGCATCACGAGAATGACCAAGTAGAAACGATTTTTTACCGGTTGTTCACAGGGAAAAGTACGCGCAATCCACTCGGTATGGCATCTATTGAGCAGAGAGACGGTTTCAAAGTATTAAGACCATTGCTCAATACGACGAAAAAGCACATTCAACTGTACCAACAACAGCATGACGTCCCATTTTTTGAAGATGCGTCGAATACAAGCAATGCGTATGTTCGTAATGATATTCGTAATCGCATTTTACCTCAGATTGACGAGAATGCGCAGTTACAGTCAGAGCAGTTGTTAAAACTTAAAGCTTGGCACGATGAAGCGTTGAGATTGATGCAACAGGAAGTGCAACACTTTGCGGACCGATTTGTGACAAGAAACGCACATTCTTGCATCGTATCAAGAAACGCTTTTAACGCCTTGACGACACATGTTAAAATGTTAACCTTAGATACGTTGTTGCAACAATTTGACAATACCGTTACGATAAGTGAGCATGCTTATATGGATTGGTTTCAAAAAATAGCCAGTTCAGTCGCACAAACTGAACTTATGCACACAAACCAATGGCATGCTGATATCGTGTATGATAAATTAGTAATAATGGCGCCAATGCAAAAAAGCTTAGATACATATACCATACAAGTGACTGAAGCGGGAACGTATCGCTTTGGTCGTTATGACGTTCAGATTACTGACATGTCTGCTGTGCCAGAGTCGGAATTACGCATTCGTGCGCGTCAATCCGGTGATCGCGTTACACGACATGACGGTCATCATAAAAAAGTATCGCGGCTGATGATTGATGCGAAAATACCTGCATATATGAGAGCACAAATACCAATCATCGAAACGACGCATGGAGACATTTTAGCTGTAGGCACGTTGTATATTCAACAACAATATCAAGATGTAATTAAGATTCAATTTATGGGAGATGACATACATGAAAAATGATGTAAAAGAAGTGTTATTAACGGAGGATGACATTCAAGAGATATGTCGTACATTAGGCGAAAAAATTACAGCAGATTATCAAGGGAAAGATCTGTTTTGTGTAGGCATTTTGAAAGGTTCTGTCTTATTTATGACAGACTTAATTAAACACATCGATTTGCCTCTTGCAATTGATTTTATGGACGTTTCAAGTTATCACGGTGGTACAGAATCTACAGGTGAAGTCCAAATTTTAAAAGATTTAAGTTCATCTATTGAAAATAAAGATGTCTTAATTATTGAAGATATTCTTGAAACAGGAACGACATTAAAATCCATCACAGAATTACTACAATCTCGTCGTGTAAACTCTTTAGAAATTGTGACATTACTTGATAAACCAAACCGTCGTAAAGCGGATATTGAAGCGAAATATGTCGGCAAAAAAATCCCTGATGAGTTTGTGATTGGATATGGTTTAGATTACCAAGAAAAGTACCGTAACTTGCCTTATATTGGTACGTTAAAACCTGAAATGTATGCAAAATAAGCGCGTGAAATGGGGCGTATCCCCAGCGTTGGTAAAAGTCAATTACTAGCCATTTGTGTAACAATTATGGTAAAATTTTTATTAGTTTTATATTTGAAGTAGGAGGAAACGACGCATGCAGAAAGCTTTTCGTAATGTGCTGTTTATAGCCATTGTCGGCGTTGTTATCTTTGGGCTATTTTCATGGATTAACGGCAATGGGAATGTACCTAAAGAATTAACTTACACGCAATTTATACAAAAGTTGGATGATGGAGAACTGAAATCTTTAGAAATCCAACCTGAAAATAACGTATATAAAGTAAGCGGTAAGTTAAAAAATAATGACGATTATGCCTCAACAATTTTGTTTAATAATGATCAAGAATTGAATAAAGTTACTGAAACAGCCAAAGACCAAAAAGGATTAGATTTTACTGTTAAAGAAGAAGAAGGACAGAGTGTATTTGTAAGCATTATTTCTACATTAATTCCTGTTTTAGTTATTGCTTTACTCTTTATTTTCTTCCTTAGCCAAGCACAAGGTGGCGGTGGTGGCGGTCGTATGATGAACTTTGGTAAATCCAAAGCCAAAATGTACGACAGTCAAAAAGGCCGTGTCCGTTTCACAGACGTTGCCGGAGCGGATGAAGAGAAACAAGAACTCATTGAAATTGTTGACTTCTTGAAAGACAACAAGAAATTTAAACAAATGGGTTCACGTATTCCGAAAGGTGTCTTATTAGTTGGGCCACCGGGAACAGGTAAAACATTGCTTGCTCGTGCAGTAGCGGGCGAAGCGGGTGTACCATTCTTCTCAATTAGTGGTTCAGACTTTGTTGAAATGTTTGTCGGTGTCGGTGCGAGCCGTGTCCGTGATTTATTCGAAAATGCGAAGAAAAATGCGCCGTGTATCATTTTTATAGATGAGATTGATGCAGTCGGTCGTCAACGTGGAGCAGGTGTTGGCGGTGGTCATGATGAACGTGAACAAACATTAAACCAACTTCTTGTTGAAATGGATGGTTTTGGTGAAAATGAAGGTATCATTATGATTGCAGCTACAAACCGCCCTGATATTTTAGACCCTGCATTATTACGTCCAGGCCGTTTTGACCGTCAAATTCAAGTCGGACGTCCAGATGTAACAGGTCGTGAAGCGATTTTACATGTTCATGCTAAAAATAAACCGTTAGATGAAACAGTCGATCTTAAAGCGATTGCGCAACGTACACCAGGCTTCTCTGGTGCGGACTTAGAAAACTTACTTAATGAAGCGTCATTAATTGCGGCGCGAAGTGGTAAGAAGAAAATCGATATGCGTGACATTGAAGAAGCAACAGACCGCGTCATTGCAGGTCCGGCTAAAAAATCTCGTGTCATTTCTGAAAAAGAACGTAATATCGTTGCGCATCACGAAGCAGGACATACGATTATCGGTATGGTACTTGATGAAGCTGAAGTCGTGCACAAAGTAACGATCGTGCCACGTGGACAAGCGGGTGGTTACGCGATGATGTTACCTAAACAAGACCGCTTCTTAATGACTGAACCTGAATTACTCGACAAGATTTGTGGTTTACTTGGCGGACGTGTCGCTGAAGATATTATCTTTAACGAAGTCTCAACAGGTGCTTCAAACGACTTTGAGCGTGCAACACAAATTGCGCGTGAAATGGTCACTAAATACGGTATGAGTAAAAAGTTAGGTACGGTCCAATTTTCACATGGTGGCGGACAAGTCTTCTTAGGTAAAGACATGTCTGGTGAACCTGAATATTCAGGTCAAATCGCATTTGAAATTGATAAAGAAGTCCAACGTATCATTAAAGAACAATATGAACGTTGTAAACAAATCTTGTTAGAACACGAATCACAATTAAAATTAATCGCTAAAACGTTATTAACTGAAGAAACATTGGTTGCAGAACAAATTCAATCATTATTCCATGAAGGTCATTTACCAGAAGTGAATTATGATGATGCAAAAGTCGTTAACCATTCTGAAAATAAAGCGTTTGACGAAGGGAAATATGGTAAGTCTTATGATGACATTCGTCGTGAACAAGAAGAATTGACAGAGCGCGCTAACCGTGGTCAATCAGAACGTCGCGATGAAGAGGAAACAACACATGAGGCAGAGCCAAAAGATAATCAAGAAACACAACAAGACGATAATGGTGATACAACAGGTTACGAACAAGAACCTAACATTGACCGTCCAGGCAATGATCAACCGCCACGTCAATAAGCGATAAGCATAAGGGCTTTTCTTGAAAGCATAACACTTTTAAGGAAAGCCCTTTTTATATGCAATCGTTTTTACATTCGGACTGTTGCATAGATATGTCTAGATAAAGTTGGGGACGTCAGACGTGTTATTCGATGTTGGCATGACGAATGGGTTTTGAGATGTACAGAACGAACAACAGGATTAAGTTTTGTGAGCGAGGGTGTTAATGATAAGAGGGATTCAAGTGATGTAGAAAAGCATTTTAGTTGAGTAGACCACAACTTCCGCGTATGATAATGCAAAGTAGCGACCCAACCATTTAAATGTGAGCAACTTCATCACATCGCAAGCAAACACGCCATACATTTAATAATGAACCGCACAAATTTAAGGAGTGATATGGAAAAATGGCACATGACTATTTAGTAAAAGCTTTGGCCTTTAACGGTGAAATTCGCGCATATAGTGTGAACGCCACGGAAACTATTCAAGAAGCACAAACACGTCACTACACGTGGCCAACTGCATCTGCAGCGTTAGGGCGTACAATGACAGCGAGCCTAATGATGGGTGCAATGTTAAAAGGTGACCAAAAATTAACAGTAACGGTCGATGGAAGTGGCCCTATCGGCAAAATTATTGCTGATGCGGATGCTAAAGGGAAAGTGAGAGGTTATGTCACGAACCCTCAAACCCATTTCCCATTAAATGCGCAAGGGAAATTAGATGTTCGCCGTGCAGTGGGGACTGATGGCGCAATCAACGTGGTCAAAGATGTTGGAATGCGCGATTTTTATACAGGCAGTAGCCCAATTATTTCGGGTGAACTTGGTGAAGACTTCACGTATTATTTCGCAAATAGTGAACAGGTCCCTTCATCAGTCGGTGTCGGCGTCCTTGTTAATACAGACAATTCTATAAAAGCGGCAGGCGGATTTATTATTCAAGTCATGCCGGGCGCTCAAGATGAAACAATCGACCGTTTAGAAGCGGCGATCAATACAATGAAGCCTGTATCTACTTTAATTGACGAAGGTTTAACACCTGAAGAAATGTTAGAAACGATTTTAGGTAAAGAGAACGTTACAATTTTAGAAAGTATGCCGGTTGAATTTGAATGTAACTGTAGTCACGATAAGTTTTTAAATGCGATTAAAGGTTTAGGCCAAGCAGAAATAGAAGATATGATAGCAAAAGATCACGGCGCAGAAGCGGAATGTCATTTCTGTCGCTCGCGCTATGAATTTTCTGAAGATGAGTTAAAAGCGTTACTTGCTGAAATGCCATCTTAAAACAAATGTAAGGGGTAATCGTGCCATCGATATAATGGCGATTATCCCTTAAATTATATATAGTGATACATAGGGGACTGAAACTAAAAACGAGATTTAACACGATGCATAATGGCGGGTAATGTCATCTTTTAAAGTGTTTCAGCTAAGAATGTGCTTTTGCTTGTGTACAATTAGTGTTACACTAAAGATATCCGATATAAAAGCTATGTGTTTAACGAAAAATTAATTAAAAAGTGAGGTTGTTGATGATGGTCAGAAAACCAGTGGACAATATTACAGACATTATTGGTCAAACGCCTGTCGTAAAATTACGCCATCAAGCAGGTGAAGATGCTGCGGACATTTATGTGAAATTAGAATATCAAAATCCAGGCGGTTCTGTGAAAGACCGTATTGCTTTAGCGATGATTGAACAAGCAGAAAAAGAAGGTAAAATTAAACCAGGCGATACAATTGTTGAACCTACATCAGGGAATACAGGTATCGGTTTAGCTTTTGTTTGTGCTGCGAAAGGCTACAAAGCTGTCTTCACAATGCCTGAAACAATGAGTATGGAACGTCGTAATTTATTAAAAGCTTACGGTGCAGAACTCGTATTAACACCAGGTGCAGAAGCGATGAAGGGTGCGATTAAAAAAGCGAAAGAGTTAAAAGAAACACATGGTTATTTTGAACCTCAACAATTCGAAAACCCAGCGAACCCTAAAGTGCACGAATTAACAACAGGTCCAGAGCTTGTAGAACAATTTGAAGGACGCACGATCGACGCCTTTTTAGCAGGTGTAGGTACGGGTGGTACACTTTCAGGTGCAGGTAAAGTGTTAAAAGAGAAATACCCAGACATTCAAATCGTTGCAATTGAGCCTGAAGCATCACCTGTATTAAGTGGTGGCGAACCAGGTCCACATAAATTACAAGGTTTAGGTGCAGGATTTATTCCAGGTACGTTAAACACAGAAATTTACGATGAGATTATTAAAGTCGGCAATGAAGTGGCGATGGAAACATCTCGTCGTGTTGCTAAAGAAGAAGGTATTTTAGGCGGTATTTCTTCAGGTGCAGCGATTTATGCAGCAATTCAAAAAGCGAAAGAATTAGGTAAAGGTAAGACAGTTGTAACAGTACTTCCAAGTAATGGTGAGCGCTACCTGTCTACACCGCTTTACAATTTTGAATAGTAAGTAAAAGTATCATGATAAGTGGGGCTGTGAACGTACAGTCCTGCTTTTTTATTCGTTTTATACGCATGCTGTTTAGGTGTGTTAAGTTTGACGGAATCGCAACCGCTTAATCAAGGGCGTGTGGTTGAGCCATCTTGACGAAATATGTGCTGAATATTAAAGAGGTCAGCCTAGAAATAAGGAGGGTGAAGGTGGTGGTTGACATTATATGAAAGCAGCAGAAATTTGATATAATGTATCTATTCTAAGGTGGATGTGAATGGTTGAATCAGACGGAAAGGAAGATCGTAACATGCCACAAACACAAATTATGGGTATTTTAAATGTCACACCGGATTCATTTTCGGATGGTGGTCGATTTAATGAAGTGGATCGCGCTGTCGAACATGCAACAAAGATGGTTGAGCAAGGCGCACATATTATCGACGTTGGAGGTGTGTCGACACGTCCTGGTCATGAAGAAGTTACAGTTGAAGAAGAGTTAGCGCGTGTGATTCCGGTCGTTGAAGCTTTGCAACATTTAGACGTCACGATTTCGGTCGACACATTTCGAAGTGAAGTCGCGGAAGCAGCACTTGAAGCAGGTGCCACTATGATTAACGATCAGTGGTCAGGGTTATATGATACACGCATGTTTCAAGTCATTGCGAAATATGATGCGGAACTCATTTTAATGCATAACGGTGATGGGACGCGTGACACACCGGTGATGGACGAAATGTTAGTAATGCTATTAAAGCAAGCGAACAAAGCAGTGCTCGCAGGTGTTGCTCGGGAACGAATTTGGTTAGATCCGGGTATTGGTTTTGCAAAAACGCGTGAAGAAGAGCAAGAAGTGATGTCGCGATTAGATGAACTTGTTGCGACAGGATATAAAGTGTTATTGGCGACGAGTCGAAAGCGATTGATTCAATTTTTACTCGGTGGTGACAATCAAGTTGATGAGCGCGATGAAGCAACAGCAGCGACGACAGCTTACGGTATTATGAAAGGTGTACATGGCGTACGTGTACATAATGTTTTAATGAATGCACGACTTGCCAAAACGATGGATGCGTTGAAAGGATATGAAGATGGAAGATAAAATATTTTTACAAGGACTAGAATTTTATGCATATCACGGTGCGTTACCTGCAGAAAATGAAATTGGCCAAATTTTTACTGTCGATGTTGAAATGAAAGTCGACTTGAGTGTGGCAGGGGCATCGGATCGCGTGGAAGACACTGTACATTACGGCGAAGTATACGAAGACATTAAAGCCATTATGCATGATTCAGCTGTGCAATTAATTGAACATCTTGCGGAACGTATTGCATTACGTATAAATTCACACTATAATCGTGTAATGGAAACGAAAGTTAGAATCACTAAAAAAAATCCACCTATTCCTGGTTATTATCAAGGTGTCGGTGTAGAAATTGTGAGGGTGAATCACCATGATTGATGCATATTTAGGTTTGGGCAGTAACATAGGTGACCGAGAAGCACAATTAAAAGAGGCGATTGCTTTATTAGATGCGCACGAAAAGATTAATGTTGTCGCAATTTCACCGATTTATGAAACAAAACCTGTCGGATATACAGAACAACCTGACTTTTTAAATTTATGCTTACATATCCAGACACAACTTTCTGCACATGATTTGTTAAATGTTGCTTTAGAAACTGAGGCAGAGTTACATCGTGTACGTCAAGTGCGATGGGGTCCGCGTACAATGGATATTGACATTTTATTGTATGGCGACGAAATCATTGAAGAGGATGATTTAACTGTGCCGCATCCTCGCATGACTGAACGTGCTTTTGTGATGGTTCCGTTAAATGATATTGCTTCCAATGTAATCGAACCGCATTCGGGCCAAAAGATTCAACATCTCGTGCCAAATGATGATACAGTAGTGAAATATAAAGAAACATTGTGATGGATTTTGGTGATTGACTTTGAATATATTGGAGGAAATTTGAAATGTGGAAAATTGGAGACGTTGAAATTGAAAACAGAGTTGTACTCGCGCCAATGGCAGGGGTGTGTAACTCAGCGTTTCGACTCACTGTTAAAGAATTCGGTGCTGGTTTAGTATGTGCGGAAATGGTGAGCGACAAAGCGATTCTGTTTAACAATCCAAAGACGATGAACATGTTATACATCGATGAAAATGAACGTCCACTGTCGTTACAAATTTTTGGTGGTGAAAAAGAAACATTAGTTGAAGCTGCCGAATATGTGGATAAAAATACAACAGCCGACATTATCGATATTAATATGGGATGTCCTGTATCAAAAATAATTAAATGTGAAGCAGGCGCACGTTGGTTATTAGATCCAAACAAGATTTACGAAATGGTATCTGCAGTAACGGAACGTGTCAGCAAACCTGTGACATGTAAAATGCGTATCGGCTGGGATGAAGATCATATCTTTGCTGTTGAGAATGCAAAAGCGGCTGAACGTGCAGGTGCTGCGGCGATTTCGCTACATGGTCGCACACGTGTTCAAATGTATGAAGGTAAAGCAGATTGGGATATTATCCGCCAAGTGAAAGAAGCGGTCAACATTCCAGTCATCGGTAATGGTGACGTGACGAGTCCAGAGCTTGCTGAAAAAATGTTGGAAGAAACAGGCGTAGATGCTGTAATGATCGGACGTGAAGCACTAGGTAATCCGTGGATGATTTATCGTACGGTTCATTATTTAGAAACAGGCGAGTTAATTGATGAGCCTCAAATCGACGAAAAAATTGAGATTGCTTTATTGCACTTGAATCGTTTAGTCGATTTGAAAGGTGAAAAGGTCGGCGTCATGGAAATGCGTAAACACGCGTCATGGTATCTTAAAGGTGTCAGAGGCAATGGTAAAGCGCGTAAAGCATTAAACCAAGCGGAAACTTTAGCCGAAATGACAGAGATTTTAACAGAATTCCGTGATGAACAAATGGAAAAACAAAAAATAGAGGCATAAGAAGCGAAAAGGAGAGGTAAGAATGACAGAAGAAATGAACGACCAAATGCAGGTCCGTCGACAAAAATTACAAGAATTAAGAGATTTAGGTATTGATCCGTTCGGTGAAAAGTTTGAACGTACAGGCACTGCTGAAACATTAAAAGCAGAATGGGACCAATATTCTAAAGAAGAACTTGCTGAAAAAGAAGCGGAAAGTCATACCGTGATTGCAGGTCGTATAATGACAAAACGTGGTAAAGGTAAAGCAGGATTTGCACATATTCAAGACTTATCCGGTCAAATCCAAATTTATGTACGTAAAGACCAAGTCGGTGATGAGCAATTTAATATTTGGAACACTGCCGACTTAGGCGATATTGTCGGCGTTGAAGGTATCATGTTTAAAACAAATACTGGTGAATTATCAGTTAAAGCGAAGTCATTCAAACTTTTATCTAAAGCGTTACGTCCATTACCAGACAAACATCACGGTTTACAAGATATTGAACAACGTTACCGTCAACGTTATCTTGACTTAATTACAAACGAAGAAAGTACACAAACGTTTATTAATCGTAGCCGTATTCTTCAAGAAATGCGTAATTACTTGAATGAAAAAGGCTTTTTAGAAGTAGAAACACCAATGATGCATCAAATCGCAGGGGGTGCTGCAGCGAAACCGTTCGTTACACATCATAATGCATTAGATGCGACACTTTACATGCGTATTGCAATCGAACTTCACCTGAAACGTTTAATTGTCGGTGGTTTAGAGAAAGTATATGAAATTGGACGCGTATTCCGTAACGAAGGTGTCTCTACACGTCACAACCCAGAATTTACAATGATTGAATTGTATGAAGCATATGCAGACTACAAAGATATTATGTCATTAACTGAAGAATTAGTTGCACATATCGCACGTCGCGTATTAGGCACAACTTCAGTTCAATACGGCGATGAAACAATTAATTTAGAACCACAATGGCGTCGCTTACACATGGTTGATGCCGTTAAAGAAGCAACAGGTGTAGACTTTTATGAAGTGAAATCTGATGAAGAAGCACATGAATTAGCAAAAGCGCACGGTATTGAAGTTGATGCTAACATGAAATATGGCCATATCTTAAATGAATTTTTCGAACAAAAAGTAGAAGAAACACTCATTCAACCGACATTCATTTATGGTCATCCAATTGAAATCTCACCACTAGCTAAGAAAAATCCTGAAGATCCACGCTTCACAGATCGTTTCGAATTATTCATTGTAGGTCGTGAACATGCGAATGCGTTCACAGAATTGAATGACCCAATCGATCAACGTCAACGCTTTGAAGCACAATTAGTAGAAAAAGAACAAGGTAATGATGAAGCGCATGAAATGGATGAGGATTTCATTGAAGCATTAGAATACGGTATGCCGCCAACAGGTGGACTCGGTATCGGTATTGATCGTCTCGTCATGTTATTGACGAACTCGCCATCAATTCGCGACGTCTTATTATTCCCATACATGCGTCAAAAATAAGCTATATAGTAAAGGGCCTGTCCATTGAGTATTCGATGGTACAGGCGCTTTTATTTTTAAGTTGGTTTTAAACAGTTAAAGAAGCAGGTAAAATCGTTAGGGGAGAGGTATATTGATTTGTTAAATGATAGATGTTGAAGGTACAAATGAATAAAGAAGAAGTGCAAATGAGTGTACGACATGATTGCTAAAGAAATTGATAATGTAGTTGTGATGAACACGGATTTGATACAGTGGGATTTCTACACATATGCGGAATCATAGAAGAAAGAGACTGTGACGAAAAATACTACGAAATTATTTAAAAAAAGAACCGAAAAAGTGTTGACTTTAAAATGATAATTGAGTATTATATAAAAGTCGTCAAATTGAACGGCAAACAAATTTAAAATGTTTGTAAAAAACTTAAACAAAGTGTAAAATTAACTATTGAAAAGTCTTTACGAAACAGGTATTATAAAAAGGTAGCCAATCGAGCTACTTAATAAAATAATTATTGTCTGGTGACAATGGCAAAGAGGTCACACCTGTTCCCATGCCGAACACAGAAGTTAAGCTCTTTAGCGCCGATGGTAGTCGGACTTACGTTCCGCGAGAGTAGGACGTTGCCAGGCACATTACATATGGAGAATTAGCTCAGCTGGGAGAGCATCTGCCTTACAAGCAGAGGGTCGGCGGTTCGATCCCGTCATTCTCCACCATTGCCGGCCTAGCTCAATTGGTAGAGCAACTGACTTGTAATCAGTAGGTTGGGGGTTCAAGTCCTCTGGCCGGCACCATTTATGAGCCATTAGCTCAGTTGGTAGAGCATCTGACTTTTAATCAGAGGGTCAGAGGTTCGAATCCTCTATGGCTCATCATTCGAATACTATTGAGCAGAAGTAGTTCAGCGGTAGAATACAACCTTGCCAAGGTTGGGGTCGCGGGTTCGAATCCCGTCTTCTGCTCCATTATTTTTGCCGGGGTGGCGGAACTGGCAGACGCACAGGACTTAAAATCCTGCGGTGAGAGATCACCGTACCGGTTCGATTCCGGTCCTCGGCATCATCATTTAATATGCGCCCGTAGCTCAACTGGATAGAGCGTTTGACTACGGATCAAAAGGCTATGGGTTCGACTCCTATCGGGCGCGCCATTTTAATAACGGGAAGTAGCTCAGCTTGGTAGAGCACTTGGTTTGGGACCAAGGGGTCGCAGGTTCAAATCCTGTCTTCCCGACTTCTTAAAAATAACATGGGGGCTTAGCTCAGCTGGGAGAGCGCCTGCTTTGCACGCAGGAGGTCAGCGGTTCGATCCCGCTAGTCTCCACCATTATATTTTTGAAATGAACATTGAAAACTGAATGACAATATGTCAACGTTAATTCCGATAATTTGAGTACTTCAAAAGTACTTTCAAGAGTGATTGACTTAATCAATCAACGAGCTATATCAAGCTTACTTCTTTTATGGAGAGTTTGATCCTGGCTCAGGATGAACGCTGGCGGCGTGCCTAATACATGCAAGTCGAGCGAACAGATGAGGAGCTTGCTCCTTTGACGT
>NZ_FXUZ01000014.1 GCF_900183575.1 Staphylococcus cornubiensis | reverse complement strand
GAGTGTTTGCGTCCGACTTCCTTCAGATTCCACTTCGCAATGGACACCCTTGTCTTTCGCTAACAGTTCCTACTACCAAGCCTGTAACGGACTTTCACCGTCAAGATGTTACCCATGCCGGGCGCACTAAAAAAACAGCATGCACACAATGAAGTTATCCATGCTTCACTATGCACATGCTGCTCCTATATGATTCAATCTATGACACGTTAGATTTAATCTTGTATTGTCGGTTGTATTTTAACATCTTTCAGTTTGTCTGTTGCATCAATAGGTGTATCATGTCCTAATTGTTGCTCGACTTCTGATTTTGAAAGTCGACGTAAGACAAAGTAGGCACATCCAAAATTACAATATTCATAGAGATAATCTTGTATCGTGGAAAAGCGTTTATTAAAATCTGCTTTTTTATACGAATCATGATAAAAGCCCTTTAATCTCAATTGATCATAACCATAATCCCCAACCACAAAGTCATATTTATCTAGAATTTCAGAATATCTCGCAATAAAATCATCTTCATTGAACCCATCTTTATATGACGTTAATAATTCAAAATAATGGTTTCCTACTTTAATCATACGTTCATCACCTGGTTCTTATAATTTAAGTTGTTCTTCACCAAGTCGATGTTTAGCTTTTGCTGCTTCATTTACTTGTTCATCTGCATGGTAAGAACTACGCACTAATGGACCCGCTTGACAATGTTTGAAGCCTTTTTCCATCGCAACTTTACGCAATTTACCAAATTCTAATGGTGTGTAATATTTTTGAACTTTTAAATGTTTACGAGAAGGTTGTAAATATTGACCGATTGTTAAAATATCTACACCATTGGCACGTAAATCATCCATTGTTTCATGAAGTTCTTCAATTGTTTCACCTAATCCCACCATAATACTTGATTTTGTTGGAATGTCAGGTTGTAATTCTTTAGAACGACGTAAAAACTCTAATGTACGATCATAAGTAGCACGTGCACGCACTCTCGGTGTTAAACGACGTACTGTTTCAATGTTGTGGTTTAAAATGTCTGGACGTGCAGCCATTAATGTTTCTAGTGCTTCATAATCACCACCCATATCAGATGGTAAAATTTCGATTGTCGTGAATGGGTTGAGCTCACGTACTTTACGCACTGTTTCAGCGTACACATTTGAACCTGCATCTTTTAAGTCGTCACGTGCAACTGCAGTGATAACAACGTGTTTAAGGTTCATTTGTTTTACTGAGTCCGCTACACGCGCTGGTTCACCTAAGTCTAACTCGTTCGGTAAACCTGTTTTAACTGCGCAGAAACGACATGCGCGTGTACAAACATCACCCAAAATCATAAATGTTGCAGTACGACGTTCACCCCAACACTCGTGAATGTTTGGACATTTCGCTTCCTCACATACAGTATGTAGCCCCTTTTCGCGCATCATTTTCTTTAAGCCTGTGTAGTTCTCGTTTGTATTTAACTTTATTTTAAGCCAATCTGGTTTGCGTAAAATTTCTTCATTTTTTGTAGCCATAACAGCGGAAAACCTCCCATAATTTATAGGTCTTACTATATTATAACGAACTTTACAAGAAATTAAAATCTCCTGTTCATGTAAAATAAACCGTTAACAACTTTTCTTTAAAAATGTCTCTCAAAAACTCGGGCATTAAGTATTGGATATGACCGCCTTTTAATGTTGGAAAATAACGACCAAATGTGTACATATCAACTGTACCTAATATATATATCGCCTCATCGTCAATTTCTTCGCCTTTCACAAAGTAGCGTTCACTCGATTCAATATAGCCGGCATCGTATAAAATATAGCCACCAAATATATCTCCACGAAACCCTAAACCTTGCGCATATTCATACATATATTCTTGCGCACGTGCTTTCAATAATACTTCTTTGAGTTCAGCACCTGTTAACCGAATACGCACAACATTAATCGGATGTGGCAACATTTGATGGACATCATATTCAGTTAATCGTTGTTCTGTATACCCTTTTACAATGAGCCCTGCATTGATAATTGTACAGTCCGCTTCGGTAAATTCATGCACACTTTCGGCTAATAAATAGCTTGCTTCTGTAATATGATTCATCGCGCGCTGCAAAGTAACAGGCATATCAACGACGGGGGCATTGAGCAAGGCTTGACCTTCAGCTTCAAAGTTCGTCTCAACTTCCGGCAATTGCTCAAGTGTGTGTAACATCGCAGTTTTCTCAATGACTTTTCCATTTTCTATCTCTAAAGTCACTTCTCCTAAAAACTGACCATACTTTCCTGCTGCTGCCATTAATACACCATTTTGAACCTCACCGTCTTCAAAGTAATGATGCGTATGGGCGCCAAAAATGACGTCAATTTCTGGCATGGCTTCACAAAGTTTTTCATCAAAAAAGATACCGACATGGCTTAGGACGATTAATACATCATATTCGCCTTCATGTGCAGCAATCTCTTGTTTAATCGCATCAAACGGATCTGTGACGACCCAATCTAACGCCCGATAAAATGGAGTGAACGGGGCTGTCGCTGCGACATACATGATACGCACATCTTCAATTTGTTCAATGTAAGACGTTAAAAAGTTGTGCGGTAATTGCCCTGATTCATCTAATACATTCGTACATGTCACTTTAAACTGTGCCTCATCGTACAATGCATTGAGTGCCTCGTGCGAAATCGTCATCCCTTCATTGTTACCAATCGTGACCACATCACATCCCGCTTCATTCAAAAGCTCTACGTTGCGCTTACCTAACGTCCCTTCTGTCACAGGTAGTGATAAGTCCACATGGTCGCCAATATCTACATAACGAGAAGGGTGCGTTAATTTTGCACGTGCCTCTCTTAAATATGCTGTGATACGTGAATAAGCATGTAAATGACTATGAATATCATTAGTATGATAAATCGTTAAACGCATAATCTCGCCTCACTTTTTAGTTAAAGAATGATTGTATGATGAGATAAATTCCTAACCCCAACATGACGAGTCGTAATATTAATACAACAGTGTCGGATTTGACGGTTTTATTTAATTTCACACCTAATTGTGCACCGACCCAACTCGAAATGATTAAGATTAAACTGTAACCCCATAATACATGGCCTAACACGATATGGCCTATCGAGCCGGTCACACTCGAAAAGAAAATCATCATCATGCTTGTCCCTACTGCTACGTGTGGTGGGAAACGGAATACAAGCAACATTAATGGCGTCATGAGTGCACCACCGCCAATACCAAACAAGCCTGCTGTGAGACCAATGACAAATGACGCGATAATCGCAATCGACGGCACTACACCATAGCGATAATGTTCACCGTGTGAATCCGTAAATGACTTCATATAACGTTCTTGCTGGAATGCTTTGATCGGTGGAATACGATGGCGCACCATGAGTAGCACCGACACGACGATGAGAAATATTCCAAAATATAAATTAAATGAATGAAGCGTTAAAAACTGACTTAAATAAGCCCCAATCAACGCCCCAGGAATAATACCAATCGTGAAAATAATCCCGTTTTTCACATCGACTTGTTTTTGTTTTAAATACCCTACTGTTGAGGATAAACCTGTTGCAATCAAAATAATAGATGATGTGCCGATTGCCGTTTGAGGCGTGATGCCCCCTAAAATATTTAAAGTGACACCAAAGTATATTAATGTCGGTACTATAATAATGCCGCCACCAATTCCAACTAAGGAACCGATAATAGCGGATAAAAATCCTATAATAATCAGGATAATCACACTCACCGTCGTGGCCTCCTTTAAAATAATTTAAGTTGTTGTGGTGCTAAACCTTCATAATCAATACCTAAAAGCTTTTGAAAATATTTCGCATTCGCTGCAGCATGACCACCTGAGTTATTGTTAAATACGACGTACACCTGTTGTGCCTTTTGATTTAACAACGTCACTTTATCCGCTAATTGTTGTAATTCTTCAGCGTTATAATTATAAAGGTAGCGAACGTCTCTCCATTCTTGATCCGTCATATCTTTTTTCGTCCAACCATACTTGTTACGGCCATGAAGTCGAACGAGCGCCGTGTGATGTGTAATGCGATTGACAAAAGGAATGCTCCCTTCACCTATTTGCGGCTCATCACACACAGAATGAATGAGTTGATTGTCTGTCAAAAATTGCAACGTATGTTCTTTCATTTCGCCTTGGAACCAAGATTGATGACGAAACTCGATACATACCGGCACATGCTCAAGTTGCGCTCGGACGTAGCGAATATATTTAATATTTTTAGCGTTACAATCAAACCAAGGTGGAAATTGAACGAGGACCATTGCTAAACGATCAGCCTCAACCAATGGCTGTAACATGAGTCGAAAATCATTAAACAAGCTTTCAATCGTGTCAGCATAATCATGATAGTCTGCATGCAACGTCAATGCTTGATGAATTTTGACGACGAATTTAAAACGTTGCGGTGTCTCACTGATCCATTTCACGATATTACGTTCTGGTTGAATGGCATAATATGAAGCATCTAATTCCACAATTGGAAAATGACTCGCATAAGTTTGTAATTTATCTGTCTTGCGCTGTAAATCTTCATACAAGGTGTCGTGATCGCCCCACCCTGTTAGACCAATTTCTATCATTTTTATCACCGCCTTCATTTTATCATATCCACCCCTCTGATGTATGGGATGGTGCCCCTCGTTTGTTTAGAAGTGGCATAGGGTATAATGGGATTAAAGTCGTGTAAAAAGGAGTTTTCAATCATGGTTAAACAAATCAGTTACGGGACACACGAAGATCAACATTATGACGTTTATGAAAATGAACAAAAGACGTCACAAGTATGGATTGTACTGATTCATGGAGGCTACTGGAGACAAAAATATAGTAAAGCGATGATGGATTTAATGATTGATACATTAATTGAAGCAGGTTATGCAGTCGTAAATGTTGAATATCGTCGTGGTACGTCACATCCATGGCCGATACCGAGTGAAGATGTAGCAGAAGCGATTCAACACTTTAAAGCTTCTACTTATCAACCGCAACAACTGGTCGGCATTGGACATTCAGTAGGAGGGCAACTCGCTTTATTAAATGCACAGTTGTTTGATCAAATCGTCGCACTTGCACCTGTGACAGACGTCCTTTACACGTTGCATCAACATTTAGGACAAGATGCTGTAGCAGAATATTTTGATACGAGTTCAACTCATATAATGCGTGCAGCTTCACCTTTAATGCAAGACCCAGTGGATGTAGATACACTCATTATACACGGATTTAACGATACTTCCGTGCATATGGATACCACACTTTCTTATGTACAAGAAAACTATAAAAATGGCCGGTATTTAACCCTTTATGCCCTTCCATTTTTGGACCATCTGGACTGTATTAATCCAGGTGCGACACATCAAAATATGTTACTAGAATGGCTAGCCCATCGAACTGCTGGCGATAAAGTCTAGCCATTCACTCATCATGCACAGTTACAATTTGAATTTTTCAACTTGTGATTGTGCATTTTGAATGAGTTGCGTGAAAAATGTCGCCGCATCGACATCACGTGCCATACGTACACCTTGACCACTCCACATATGCATCCACTCTGACTTGCCCACCTTACCCGCTGTCGCACGTATATGTTTTGTTAAATCATTTTGTATCGGATACGGTAATGTCGCTGGTCCATCTTCACGTAGATGTTGAATCAATGCATTATGTATACCTCTTGCAGGTTTCCCACTCAGTTCGTGTGTCAGTATAGCGTCTGTTTCTGCACTATTAAAAATAGCTTGTTTATGTGCCGACTTTGCTTGACTGTCATGTGTCGTCAAAAAGGCAGTCCCCATTTGAATTCCTTGAGCACCTAACGCATGACTTGCAAGCCACCCACGACTATCCATCACGCCCCCTGCTGCAATCACTGGAATATTGACATGATCTACTACTTGAGGGATGAGCGCCATTGTTCCGATTAATGGCGACGTCTCTTCGCTGTCATCAAATGTTGCACGATGACCACCTGCTTCGCTCCCTTGTGCGACAACGGCATCAAATCCTGCTACTTCCACTTTTTTTGCTTCTTCAACAGTTGTGGCACTCCCGATTAATACGATACCTGCCTCTTTTAAACGTTGTATCGTTTGTTCATCTGGGATACCAAATGTGAAACTACAAACCGGGACTTGTTGCTGAATGACAATGTTGATTTGTTCATCAAATGTAGAACTATCATGTTGCCCTATCGTAGGTTTTTCAAGTTTTAATGCCTCTCGGTACGGTGCTAAGAAATCATTCATAGCTTCCACATCATCATCCGTATACGAAAAAGACTCTGGTACGAATAAATTAACTGAAAAAGGTTTCGATGTGCGTGTCTTAACCTGTAAAATCTCTTGTTCAAGTGCATCAGGCGTCATATAACCTGCACCAATCGTTCCTAGTCCACCTAATTCACTCACCGTTGCGACGAGTTCAGGCGTCGTACTGCCCGCCATCCCTGCTTGAATAATTGGATAGTCAATTTGACATTGTTCTGTCACCTTTGTTTTGTACCACATTGTCATTTCCCCCTTAAGTTTAAGAAAAAAGCCGGGATATACGCGACTCCCAGCTAGTTTTCTATATGTTGATGAATATTGTTTTAACGGATTTGTTTCAATTTATCGCTTTCTTCACGATCCATTTCATCTTCAATTTCCATACCTAACATTTCTTCGATTAAATCTTCGTGTGTCACGATGGCATCTGTACCACCATATTCATCAAGTACAATGGCCATATGTTTACGTGTGACCGTCATCTTTCTCAATACCCATTCAGCACGGTTATGCTCATAAACGAATAAAGGTTCTGAACAAAAATCTGTCACCGCTTTGTCCGGCGTTTTACTCCAAGCTAACAAATATTTCGAATGAAACACACCTACTACGTTATCAATATCCCCCTCATATACTGGATAGCGCGTGTATGGATGATTCATCACAATGTCATACACTTCATCATACGTATCCTCTACAGATAAGGACGTCACATTCACACGCGGTGTATTGCTCACATCATTCACTTTCAAACGATCAAAATCCATGACCCCTTGAATACGATTCCGTTCCATTTCGTTAAACGCACCTTCAGTTCCTGCAATCGACACCATCGTGCGTACTTCTTCTTTGGACATCCCTTGATTTTCTTGACCACGTGACAACATACGATTAATACCATCTGTCAATGCATTCAAAATGATTGTTATCGGCTTGAATACGATGACACAAAACCGAATAATTGGGAACACAAGACGTGCAATGGGATCAGGAAATGTTGCGGCTACTGATTTGGGTATCACTTCGGCAAATACGATAATCACGACTGTCAAAATCGCCGACGCAATCCCTACATTAATTCCCATATCCACTGCTAAAATTGTCACTAATGTCGGTAACAAAATATTCGCAATGTTATTACCGATTAAAATCGTCGTAATGAATTCACTCGGTTTTTCTAATAATTTTAATAACTTCGCGGATTTTTGGTGATTTTGGTCCGCTTCAGATTTCAGTTTGACCTTGTTTGCTGCGGTAAGCGCCGTTTCACTACCTGAAAAGAAACAAGAGACAATGATTAATAAAATGATCGCAATGATCATTAAGCAGTTCCCCCTCTTAATCTCTAGCTCAAGGAAATAGTCGATATGTTAAAGTAATGAAGAAAATCAATAGTATCCGATTTATATGTCTAACTTATCCTCATTTTTCAACTGTTTTATCATTATAAATGTACAATAAAACCATTAGAATGAAGAAGATGAGAAAACTTAATGCCTCACCCGATTCCCCTCTTATTTCTGCATATCGCGCTACTTCCCAATCATCTTAAACCTTACACACCGAAAATACATACGGCAGTAATACTCTTATTGTGTCTGAACAATAGGTAAAATGCAAATGAATCACATGGACTAATCGCATGATTTTCACACGTCATTCAACATGAATTGAAGCAAGTTTGATATCTTTATTTGGACACCCTAACAAAAAATTAGCCCCGCTCTTTAACAGCATTGTTATCCTGCTCTAATAGCTCTGCAACAGCTTGGGCGACGTGTTTTGGAGATTGTGGATTTTGGCCTGTCACTAGCCTTTCATCAATTTGGATATAAGGCCTAAACGGTAATTTTGATTTGCTATAATGCGCACCCCGTTTTTCTAATTCGCTTTCCAACATAAAGGGAACGATTCTTTTACGATTGGCTAAAACTTCTTCCACATTCGAAAAACCGGTAAGACGTTTGTTATCTACAAAAAATCTTCCTTTCTCATTTTTCACATTCAATAATGCTGTCACACCATGGCATACCGCAGCAATAACACCGCCGTGATTGTATATTTCATTCACCGCATTTCGTATCGCTTCATTGTCAGGAAAATCATACATCACGCCATGACCTCCAGTAAAATAGATGGCATCATACTGTTTAGGATCTGCATCGGTGATAGGTTGTGCATTTTTTAATACATTTATAAACTGTGTATCTTCATAATATTGTTGCGTGACACGGTCTAACATCAATTTGTTTAAACTCACTGGGTCGATTGGCGTATCCCCACCACGAATATTAAAGATATCAATTTTATAATCATCGTGGTTAAAGTAATCATAAAAATGGACAAGCTCTCCTAACCATAAGCCAGTTGGTTTTTGAGTACCGTCAAACTGATTGTGACTTGTGTTAACAATCATCATTTTTTTCATTGTAAGTATCCTTTCTTGATTAACGAAATGATTTTTCAAAAAACTCATGTAAAAATAAATACCCCTTTATTTTGAACATAATCAAAATAAAGAGGTATTAAAATGGTATCCAGCAGCTTTTTCCAACAATCAAAACTGCTCAACCATGCGTGTTCAGCTTAACCGATACTACCTTCCATCTCAAATTTGATGAGACGGTTCATTTCAACGGCATATTCCATTGGTAATTCTTTAGTAAATGGTTCAATGAAGCCCATGACGATCATTTCAGTTGCTTCTTCTTCAGAAATACCACGAGACATTAAGTAGAATAATTGCTCTTCAGATACTTTAGAAACTTTCGCTTCGTGTTCTAATGAAATGTGGTCATTGAAAATTTCGTTGTAAGGAATTGTATCAGATGTGGATTGGTTATCTAAAATCAACGTATCACATTCGATGTTTGAACGTGCACCTTTTGCTTTACGTCCAAAGTGTACAATACCACGGTAGACAACTTTACCGCCATCTTTAGAAATTGACTTAGATACGATAGTAGAAGATGTGTTTGGTGCTTTATGAATCATTTTAGCACCCGCATCTTGGACTTGACCTTTACCTGCGAATGCGATAGATAATGTGCTACCTTTCGCACCTTCACCAAGTAATACACATGCTGGATATTTCATTGTCAGCTTAGAACCTAAGTTACCGTCAACCCACTCCATGTTACCATTTTCATGAACGAATGTACGTTTTGTTACAAGGTTGTAGACGTTGTTCGCCCAGTTTTGAATTGTTGTATAACGGACGTGTGCATCTTTGTGTACAATGATTTCAACCACTGCTGAGTGTAATGAGTTTGTTGTGTACACTGGTGCTGTACAACCTTCAACATAGTTTACAGATGCACCTTCGTCAGCAATGATTAATGTACGTTCGAATTGACCCATGTTTTCTGAGTTAATACGGAAATACGCTTGTAGTGGTGTATCTAATTTTACGTTTTTCGGCACGTAAATGAATGAACCACCTGACCATACCGCTGAGTTCAATGCTGCGAACTTGTTGTCAGCTGCTGGAATGACAGATGCAAAATATTCTTTGAAAAGGTCTTCATTTTCTTTTAACGCTGTATCTGTATCTTTGAAAATGATCCCTTTTTCTTCAAGTTCTTTTTCCATGTTGTGGTATACCACTTCTGATTCATACTGTGCAGATACACCTGCTAAGTATTTTTGCTCAGCTTCCGGAATACCTAATTTATCGAAAGTACGTTTAATTTCTTCAGGTACTTCATCCCAAGAACGCTCTGAACGCTCTGACGGTTTAACATAATACGTAATGTCGTCAAAGTCTAATTCAGATAAGTCGCCGCCCCATTGTGGCATTGGCATTTTATAAAATTGTTTTAAAGATTTTAAACGGAAGTCTAACATCCATTCAGGTTCATCTTTCATTCTTGAAATTTCACGTACAATATTTTCTGTTAAGCCACGTTCTGATCTAAAAATCGATACGTCTTCATCATGGAAGCCATATTTATAATCGCCTACATCAGGTGCTTTTTTAGCCATCATTGATCACTCCTATTTCTTAACTAATTGATGAGTGCCTTATGACAACTCATTTTCAACTCTATCGTTATAACTGTGTAAAATGCATCATACAGTCTTAATTTTCACTTTTACCTTCTTTTTCTACAGTACCCTTTTCGAGCGCCTTCCATGCAAGTGTCGCACATTTAATGCGGGCAGGGAATTGGGAAACACCTTGTAATGCCTCAATATCTCCCATTTCTTCAGTGATTTCATAATCTTCGCCGAGCATCATTTTCGTAAATTCTTGGCTCATTTGCATGGCTTCTTTCAAACTATGCCCTTTAATCGCTTCAGTCATCATAGAAGCACTAGACATCGAAATAGAACAACCTTCACCTTCGAACTTCGCATCACGAATGACGCCATCTTCAATATCAAATGTTAAGCGGATGCGATCACCACAAGTGGGATTGTTCATATCGACAGTCATCGTTCCGTCTTCAATGACACCTTTATTGCGAGGGTTTTTATAATGATCCATAATCACTGAACGATATAATTGGTCTAGATTATTAAAATTCATATGAGAAAAACTCCTTCGTTTGTTTCAATCCTTCGACAAGTTGATCGATATCTTCTTTTGTATTATAGATATAAAAACTTGCACGCGCTGTTGAAGAAACGTTTAACCATTTCATTAATGGTTGTGCACAATGGTGACCTGCACGCACCGCTACACCTTCAGTATCTAGAGCTGTCGCAACGTCATGTGGATGCACATCTTTCAAGTTGAACGTAATAATACCTGCACGCTTCTCTTTAGATGGTCCATAAATGTCGATACCCTCAATTTGTGACATTTGTTCATAAGCATACGTCGTTAAAGCTTGCTCATGTTCATGAATCGCATCAAAACCAATGGACTCAATATATTCAATTGCTGCTTGTAAGCCAATCGCCTGAGCAATTAAAGGTGTGCCTGCTTCAAACTTCGTCGGTAAGTCTGTCCAAGTACTGTCATACAAGTCCACAAAATCTATCATATCGCCACCAAATTCAGTCGGCTCCATTTGATTTAAGTGTTCTCGTTTTCCATAAAGTACACCAATTCCTGTCGGTCCAAGCATTTTATGGCCACTAAAACTATAAAAATCAACATTCAAATCTTGAACATCTACTTTCATATGTGGAACAGACTGTGCACCATCAACTGAAATAATCGCACCATTTTCATGCGCAATTTCTGCAATAGCTTTAATATCATTAATCGTTCCTAATACGTTAGAAACATGCGCGATTGCTACAATTTTCGTACGTTCTGAAACTGTTTCACGCACAGCTTCTAATGTAATCGTACCATCTTCTGCCATTGGGATAAATTTTAATGTCGCACCTTTACGTTTCGCAAGTTGTTGCCAAGGGACAAGATTCGCGTGATGCTCCATTTGTGTGACAACAATTTCGTCACCTTCTCCTACATTGGCATCTCCATAGCTATGTGCAATCATATTAATCGCTGCTGTTGTACCACGAGTAAAGATAATTTCTTCAAAATATTTCGCATGGATAAAACGACGGACCGTTTCACGCGCCCCTTCGTATCCATCTGTCGCAAGTGATCCAAGTGTGTGCACACCGCGATGCACGTTGGAATTATAACGTTCGTAATAATCCGTCAATGCATCGATCACTTGCTTAGGTTTTTGACTTGTTGCTGTTGAATCCAAATATGCGAGACGTTTCCCATTCACTTGTTGTGCTAAAATGGGAAAGTCTTTGATAATTGCTTCTACATTTAGTTTTGTATCGGCCACTACAATCACAGACCTTTCTTGAATTGTATTATTTGCCTACTTTCAGCTCAATCACTTCACGTAATTGACGTTGAACATCTTCAATTGGTAATTCACGTACAACTGGATCTAAGAAACCGTGAATAACAAGACGTTCTGCTTCTGATTGCGAAATACCACGACTCATAAGGTAGTAAAGTTGTTCTGGATCTACACGACCTACTGATGCTGCGTGTCCTGCTTCTACATCGTCTTCATCGATTAATAGAATTGGGTTCGCATCACCACGTGCATTTTCAGAAAGCATCAACACACGTGATTCTTGGTTAGCTGATGAACCTGAACCCCCATGTTTAATGTGACCAATACCATTAAAGATAGAAGAAGCATTTTCTTTCATTACACCATGCTTCAAGATATAGCCATCTGTTTCTTTACCATATTGCACAATACGAGATGTTAAGTTAATTATTTGTGTTCCACGTCCAACAACCACTGATTTCAGCTCAGAAGTTGAACGGTCACCAATTAAGTTTGTTGTGTTGTCAATAATTTGGTCGCCTTCATTCATTAAACCTAATGACCAACGAATAGAGGCATCCGCTTCTGTCACACCACGGCGAATGATATGACCTGTAAAACCTTGATCTAAAAAGTCAACAGAACCATATGAAATGTTAGAGTTCGCACCCGCAACCACTTCTGAAATAATATTCAATTGGTTTCCTTCGCCACTCGCTGTTGATAAATAGTTTTCGACATAAGTCACTTCTGCACTTTCTTCAGTCACTAATAGAACGTGGTTGAAGAAGCTTGCGTTGTCATCGTCATGAAGCACAACATATTGAATCGGATGTTCGACAACGACATTTTTCGGTACATATACGAAAATACCACCGTTCATTAATGCCGTGTGTAATGCTGTCAAACGATGCTCGTCAACAGTCACCGCATCTTTCATGAAATATTTTTCAACTAAATTGCTGTGGTTCACTAAAGCATCTTGAATATGTTCAATAACCACACCGTCTTGTTGTGCTTTTTCATTTACTTTTGTATATGCAAGCGTATTATTATGTTGAATCACTAAGTTTTCAGTATTTTCCACGTTAATAATACGATCAATTTCTTTTGGTAATTCTTTTAAATCATTGTACACAGCACCTTGTGTTTCATGCTGTTTAAATGAATCAAAATCCCATTTTGTTAATTTTGTTTTATCTGGTTTAGGCATTTCTAAAGATTCGACTTGTTTAAGTGCTTTTTTTCTTAATTCAGTCATCCACGAAGGTTCGTTATGGGCTTGTGAATAATCAACAAGTTGCGCTTCAGAAATATTTAATGTTTCAGTCGTCATAATTATTTCCTCCTATTGATGATTATTGGTTTGCCATTACTGATTCGTATTCTTCTTTAACCCATTCATAACCTTCTTCTTCAAGGCGTTTTGCTAATTCAGCACCGCCAGATTTTACAACGATACCGTTATACATTACATGAACGTGGTCTGGTGTAATATAGTTTAATAAACGTTGGTAGTGCGTAATAATTAATGAACCAAATTCTTCGCCACGCATTTCATTGATTCCTTTTGATACAACTTTTAATGCGTCAATATCAAGCCCTGAGTCAATTTCATCTAAAATAGCGAATTTAGGTTGTAACATCATTAATTGTAAGATTTCGTTACGCTTTTTCTCTCCACCAGAGAAACCTTCATTTAAGTAACGTTGCGCCATGTCTTTATCCATATCTAAGAAGTCCATTTGTTTATCTAACTTTTTAATGAATTGCATTAAGTTGATTTCGTTACCTTCTTCACGTTGCGCGTTGATTGCAGAACGCATAAAGTCCGCATTTGTCACACCCGTAATTTCTGATGGGTATTGCATTGCTAAGAAAAGACCCGCTTTCGCACGTTCATCAACTTCTAATTCTAAAACGTTTACACCATCTAATAACACTTCACCTTGTGTGACTTCATAAGATGGATGACCCATAATTGCTGAAGATAATGTTGATTTACCCGTACCATTTGGCCCCATGATGGCATGAATTTCCCCCGTGTTAATTGTCAAGTTGACACCTTTCAAGATCTCTTTATCGTCAATAGACACGTGTAAGTCTTTAATTTCTAATGTTGATGGCATTAATATTCCCTCCAAAATAATGTTAGATTCCATAGTTTAGTTTATAATAATTTTAATGTAACGTCAAAAGGTTTTCAAATCTATCTAGTTGCTTATTATAACGGAAATAGTGGGATTTATAAACCTTTTCGTGTTATATAACCCGTTTGTATAAGAATCGCTCTGACAATCTTTTTTAGAAACGTTATTGATAATTGAAAGCACTCTGTTCTCATTCAAATGCGCATCATATTATCATTAATAGAAATTGGGTATAATATGTTATGATATATGGATAAAAAAGAAAGGATTACAATTATGTCGAAATTCAAACTTTCTAATATTCCTCGTGGTTTCGCGATGGGCGTCAGCGATCTCATCCCTGGCGTAAGTGGTGGTACGATTGCGTTATTACTTGGAATATATGATGATTTCATTCAATCTGTAAGTGGTGTTTTTTCTAAAAATTTTAAAAAGAGTATTTTATTTTTATTACCGATCGTGATTGGAATGGGCTTAGCAATCGGTATTTTAAGCAGTGTCATCAACTATTTATTAGCAGAACATCCCGTCCCAACCATGTTCTTTTTCTTAGGGCTGATTTTAGGGATTATTCCATTTTTATTACGCATCTCTAGATATAGACAGACTTATCATATTCAACATTGGTTAGTGATGCTCATCTGTGTCATTATTTTAGCGTCAATGGCATTTTTCAAAGGTGATAGTGGCCATGCTGTACCTACACATATTGATTTATCAGGACCGATGTTGATTAAATATTTAATTGCAGGTATCTGTGCATCGAGTGCCATGTTATTACCAGGTATCTCCGGTTCATTCGTTTTATTATTATTCGGTGTTTATAGTACAGTGACATTTTCGATTTCAGAAGCTGTTCGTTTTAACTTCGAAGGGCTGCCGGTGATTTTATTAGTTGGTGTAGGTGTCGTTATCGGCTTCGTTATCGCAAGTAAAATCATCACATTTTTACTCGAGCATTATACGTATTTAACGTATGCTGCGATTTTAGGGCTCGTCATTGGTTCACTTTTCTCAGTATTTCCAGGATTACCAACAACAGGACTCACATGGATCATTTCCATCGTGACGTTAATGATTGGATTTGCAATAAGTTACATCTTAGGTCAATACACAGAAGATACTGCATCTCAATAATTCGAAAGCACACATGATTATTTTCATGTGTGCTTTTTTATATTATTAATAGGAAGAAACACGGACCAACTCAATTTTGGCGCCTCTCATTTTGATACTATTATACTGTACTTTCAGAAATGATATTTTTGTCTTCATAAAAAGAAAAGTTAAATATGTCTTTACTAAGTAACTCTTCATATAAAATATCAGAGACAATTTTTGCTATTTTATCACTATTTTGTAATTGGATATTAATGGAGTGTATGATATCATACCAATTGTTTTTACTGTCATATCGATAAATAAATTTATTTTCTAACCCGTTCACTTTGTTTAATCTATCGACAGTTTTGGTATAAGATTTATTTAAAATTTCATGACCATATCTCATATTAATCACTTACAATTCATTTTTTATTATTTGATAGCAATCATCAAATTCTTTTACAAAATTCTGAATTGACTTAATTTCATCCACTGTAACTTTTTCAATTTGATAGTCAGCTTTAACCCTTGATTGCTTTAGTTTCGAATAAAAAGATTTAATATTTTTTGCCCTAACTAATTTCATTCTTTTTTCTCATCCCTCATAGCTTTATTGACCTCTTTTTCAATAAATAAAATAAGAGATGTATGCGAAGAATTATCGTTATCCTTTTTAGAATATTGAAATTCAGTTTGAGCTAAGTGTAATAATTTTTGAAAGCATGAAAAGTAATATCTATTTGCAACTACATCATTATCATCGCCTTCATTTGCTAATTTATGAGCTAATTCCCTGTTTTTTTGCTTTTGTCTTGCAAACTCATTTTAATCACCTAGCCATTTCTAACCATATAAATAAGACATTATCCTCTTATTGATATCATCTTGTCAATAACTATTTCTAGCTTAATTATACATTATGCTGTCCTTTTTGAAACTGTCTACAAATAAGCTAAATAACGCACATCCAAACTACGACAATTCAATACCCCTATACTTTATTTGGTACTTCCATTATTTTCACATACGCATTCTTTATGAGTTTCAGGCATCTAAAACATATGAATTAAAACTTAAATTTCACACCTTAACCTCTTCAATTCACAGACTTTAAATTCAAATTGATAAAACGAGCGAGGCCCCCGAGTGATTTTACTGAAGTCGAAAACCCAATTTGCCTTCTATAAGAAATACTAACGACTTATAGGCAAATTGAGTTGAGGCTTCGGCTGATCCCGGAAGCTCCACCCGTTTTAAGCAATAGGCATATTTCTCAAAAACATTGTATATGAAATGTGAATCAAAACATTACTTCGCAGGAATGACTGCACCATCAAACTCTTTCTCAATATAATCACGCACTTCATCTGACTGTAATGCTTTCAAGAACTCTTGATACTTCTCATCATTCTTATGTCCTTTTTGAACAGCCAAAATATTCGCAAACGGTGATGACTCATCTTCTACTGCAATTGAATCTTTCAGCGGCTTCAAACCATTATCGATCGCATAGTTTGAGTTCATAATCACCGCGTCACCTTCACCATTATTGTACGTTTTAGGTAAAAATTCTGCACCTTGTTGGTTATCGAACTCTAAATGTTTTTTATTTTCGACAATATCATCTAACTTTGCGTCTTCAATTTTAACGCCGTCTTTAATTTTGATTAGGCCCGCTTTCACAAAGAATGATAAGAAACGGCCCTCTTCAGCTGGATTGTTTGAAATATAAATTTTAGCACCATCTGGTAAGTCTTTTAAGCTTTTATGCTTTTTACTGTAAACAGCCATTGGTGTTGTTAAGACTTTACCTACTTCTTCAATTTGGTAGCCGTGTGACTTTTGTTCTGCTTTTAAATAAGGGACGTGTTGGAAAAGGTTCGCATCGACATCGCCTTTATCCAACAATTTGTTCGGAATTTTATAGTCATTAACTTCGCGAACTTCAACTTCATATCCCTTTTTCTTCAAGATTTCTCCAGCTTTTTTAGCGACTTGCCCATGTGGTGTAGGTGTTGCGGCAACTACGATTTTTTTGCTATCACTTTCATTGCTTCCTTTTCCACATGCTGCTAAAACGAGTACCAATGCGGCAATTGCAGTGAATAATACAGATAATTTTTTCATATGTACATTCCTCTCCCATCTGACCTATGTTAAATGAATGTGGTGTGAAGGTTTAAGCCATTCGAATGACTTCAACTTATCACACCACATGTTGTTTTTATTTCACATTAAATATTTGTGCGATCAACCTTATTCTGCTGGTAATACAGCACCGTCATATTTTTTCTTGATGAAATCTTTAATGTCTTTAGAATGTAAAACTTCCATTAAAGCTTTAATTTTCGCATCATCTTTATGCCCTTCTTTAACAGCAATTAAGTTGGCATAAGGGTTGTCTTCCCCTTTTTCAACAGCAATAGAATCTTTTTGTGGATTCAATTTTTGTTCGATAGCAAAGTTAGAGTTGATGATCACTGCATCGCCTTCATCATTTTGGAACGTTTTCGGTAAAAATTCTGCTGCTTGTTTGCTATTGAACTTAATGTCTTTTTTATTTTCTACAATGTCGTCAAATGTTGCATTTTGAATTTTAACGCCATCTTTAATTTTAATTAAGCCTGCATCTACAAAGAATTTTAAGAAACGACCTTGTTCTGCTGGGTTGTTCGAAACGAAAATCTCAGCACCGTTTGGTAAATCTTTTAAGCTCTTATGCTTGTGAGAATATACAGCCATTGGTTCGATATGAACATCACCTGCTGACTCAATTTTGTAGCCTTTTTCTTTTTTCTCAGTGTCTAAATAAGGTGTATGTTGGAAAAAGTTTGCATCTAATTCTCCAGCATCTAATAATTTGTTTGGTGTTGTGTAATCGTTAATTGTTTTAATTTCTAAGTCATAACCTTTATCTTTTAACAATGGTTTCGCTTGTTCTAAAATTTCGGCATGAGGCGCGGGTGATGCACCAACTACAATTTTCTTGTCGTCTTTTTTATCTGCTGATTTATTTCCACATGCAGCAAGTCCAATGGCTAAAGCTAAAATAACAATAATTGATAAAATTCTTTTCATTCCACATTCTCCTTAATCATTAGCGTTTATCAATTCTATTTGTAATCCAATCCCCAAGAAATTGAATTAAAAATACTAAAATTAAAATTAAAATCGTTGAAATTAAAATGACATCGTTTTGGTTACGCGTAAACCCTGTGAGATAAGCAAGGTTCCCTAATCCTCCAGCACCGATTACTCCGGCCACTGCTGTTGAACCAACTAACGCAATCGCTGTTACAGTAATACCTGAAATGAGCGCGGGTAATGATTCAGGAATCAGCACTTTAAGTACGATGTTCCAAGTTGTTGCACCCATTGAACGTGCTGCTTCGATAACACCTTTATCAATTTCTTTCAATGCAATCTCCACTAAACGACCGTAGAATGGTGACGCACCGATAATCAACGCAGGCAAAGCACCTGTTGGACCACTAATTGTACCGAGCACCAAACTTGTAAATGGAATTAAGAGCAAGATTAAAATGATAAACGGAATGGCTCTGAATAAGTTCACGACGAACGATACAATATTGTAAAAGACGCGTCCGATTTTCGATTCGCTTTTCGATGTTAAAAACAAAATCACACCTAAGATCAAACCTAAAATGAATGAAAATGCTGTTGAAATAATGGTCATATACAATGTTTCGTACGTCGCTTCCCATACATCTGGCCAACGTACATTAGGCATTGTTATCATTTCTTGTAAGATTTCGTTAAAACTTTTACCCATGACTGACCACCTCTATCTCGACATTTTGCGCTTTTAACTCTGTTTGAATTTGCTCAAAGTTAATATCCGAAAAATTTGGAATATGTACTAAAAGATAGCCTAAAGTCCCTGTTTTCGAATGCTTGATATTTCCTTCCAAAATATTAATGGAAATACCGTGCTTTTGTGTTAAGTAAGACACAATCGGTTGCGTCGTATTCTCACCTGAAAATATGAGTTTCGCTAACACATCATCTTTGTCTAATGCAAAAGTTTGCGCTAAGTCATCACTCTCATCGCTTGGTTTTAAATCGTCTTGAACAAATCGACGTGTGACTTGATGTTGTGGATGTTCAAAAATATGTGACACTTTGCCCTCTTCAATCACACGACCATTTTCCATTACTGCCACTTCATCACAAATACGACGAATAACGTGCATTTCATGTGTAATCATAATAATCGTTAAGTTTTTCTCGGTTTTGAGCTGTAATAATAAATCTAAAATTTCGTCGGTTGTTTGTGGGTCAAGCGCACTTGTTGCCTCATCACATAACAAGACTTCTGGATCATTAGCCAATGCACGCGCGATACCGACACGTTGCTTTTGTCCTCCTGATAATTCTGATGGATAGGCATGTTCTCTACCTTGCAAACCCACACGTGTGACTAATTCTTGTGCACGTGCTTTCGCTTCATTTTTTGGCACGCCAGCAATTTCAAGTGGAAAAATAATATTGTCTAGTACAGTTCTTGACCACAATAAATTGAAATGTTGGAAAATCATACTGACTTTTTGACGCTTTTGACGTAATTCAGCTGGACTTAATTGCCCGATATTATCACCACCGATAATCACTTCCCCTGACGTCGGTTTTTCTAAATGATTAAATAAACGGACTAAAGTACTTTTACCTGCACCCGAAAATCCAATAATGCCGTAAATCTTACCTTTGCCGATTTCGAGATTGACACCATCTACAGCAGTAACAGATTTCGTTTTGCTTTCGTACTTTTTCACTATATTTTTAAGTGTGATCATACTGTTCCTCCCCGTGTTGCTACTTTAAAAAATTTGAAAATAAAAAATGCTTTCCCTTTTAAAGAAAAAAGAGAAAGCATGAATATAGACCGCTTTTCTCTCATCTTCAAAAGTAAAAATACTTTATGTGAATTGGCACCATTTCTAAAACTTAGACGGTTGCCGGGCTTCATAGGGCACATCCCTCCACCACTCTGGATAAGAGTTTTCTGACTATTCGATTGATTATTATATTATCATCGTCATTCACTGTCGTCAATGACTTTTTTTAATTTTTCTAACAAGTAAGGTACGGAATGAAATGCATAGAGTCGCTCTACTTCTTGATCATAGCGCATAATCATTAAAATAGGAACTGATTGAATTTCTTTTTCCTGACTCCATTCAGGGTGATAATTCAAATCCAACTTCACAATCGGAAGCTGTGTCATTTCATTTGCGATATCAAGCATGCGTTCTGATATTTTACATGTGCCACACATCGGTGTATAACCAAAAATCAGATGAACACTTTGATCAAAATGCTCAGATATATTGTTCAATTGCTTTGAAACACTCATCATATGAATACTTCCCTTTTACATAAAAGTCTTGCTTCACTTTGAAATCAAAATGGTGCAATACATTGGAGAGGTAATCGCGTGGACAACGGGCAACTTCACTATATTTCGTATCAATATAGATGTCTGTACTTTCACTCAAATATGTCGTAAACCATTTGCGAATGCGACGACCTTCTGCATCTGCATCTACTAAAATGTAGACCTGTTTATCATACAAATATTCAATCATATTGTCTAACTTTTCGATTCCCATCGTCCCATGTGTACAAATGATTTCGACAGGTTCTAACAACACCTCTTGAACACGTTTTTTATCAGATTTCCCTTCAACAACAATAACCTTATGGATCATCGTCATGGTCTTCACCTTCTAAAAAATATTTGAGTATAAAAAACTCCTTGATAATTTAATTACCCAGGAGTTCTCATTTTGATATTATTCGCCAATCATTTTTTCGTAACCCGCAGCATCTAATAATGCATCGAGTTCACTTTCATCTTTTAATTCAACTTTAACCATCCAAGCTTCCTCGTATGGTGATTCGTTTACTGATTCTGGTGAGTCTTCTAAATCTTCGTTAACTGCTACAACTTTACCAGAAACTGGAGAATATAGTTCTGATACTGTTTTAACAGATTCAACACTACCAAAAGTTTCGCCTTCTGTTAATTCGTCTTCTACTTCTGGAAGCTCAACGAAAACGATATCACCAAGCTCGCTTTGCGCAAAGTCAGTAATACCAATGATTGCAGTATTTCCTTCAACTTTTACCCATTCATGTTCTTTTGAATATTTTAATCCACTTGGCACTGCCACTTGAATCCCCTCCTATTTAATGATTACGGTTACAATTTAATCATGACACATTGCAGCTATTCAATCAACTATTTTATGACACCCAGATGTCACGATAATCGTCTTCTTTAAAGCCAACTGTCACTTTATCACCAGAAATAGCGAGTGGTCTTTTCACTAACATACCGTCAGATGCGAGCAATTCTAATTTTTCTTCATCGCTCAAATCACCTAACTTATCTTTTAAGTTCAATTCTTTATATTTTGCACCGTGTGTGTTAAAAAACTTTTTAATGTCTAAATCTGATTTTTCAATGATTTGACGAAATTCTTCTTTCGTCGGTGTATGTTGTGTAATATCAATTGGTTCAAAGCTTACACCATTTTCTGATAAAAACTTTGCCGCTTTTTTACAAGTCGTACAATTTGGATATTGATAAAATTTAATCATCGCTAAGCCTCCTCGTTCAAATTAACTTAAATATAACAAATTATAATTTAAAATGCTTGTTTTTTTAGCAAACAAACTTCAACATATACAACTTTTGCGCTATAACGATTAAATAGCAACAAATTTATTCATGCCACTATAATAACGTTTTCATGATTCAACAGTAAATACCTTTTTTGAATTTTCTTAATTAATAGGACATGGATAGAGCGAATCACACAGGTGACTTCTCTTATAAAATTCGATATAATATCGTTACTTATCAGTTATAAAGGAGAGGTCTAACATGCAAAGTATTACAACTATGGATTCATTCAATCAAGTGATTCAAAGTAACGAACCTGTCATTATTAAATTCGAAGCGGGTTGGTGCCCTGACTGTAGAGCGATGGATATGTGGATTGACCCGATCGTTGAAAAATATAATCAATACGAATGGTACACAGTCAATCGTGATGAATTAGAAGATGCTGTTACACAATATGAAGTGATGGGTATTCCAAGCCTCTTAATTTTCCAAAATGGCGAAAAACGACATCATTTACATTCTGCCAATGCAAAATCACCTGAGCAAGTTGAAAGTTATCTTGCTGAAAGTTTAGGATAGACTTTATAATCACTAAGAATGGATATACGTCCGTCAATAGATATGGCCGGGAGCATTTCAACATGTCCCGGCCTCTTCTTTTTAATATTAAATTCATGACATTGTTTGAAGATGCAGCCTCAAACAATTCGCGTGTTTCTATATAGGATTGCGAGATAAAATAGTCCCCTTTAAAACTCTGTAATCATCGCTTTATTTTGACGTGGTACTTTACGATAATGGTCTTCTTCCTCTAAATCGGTTAAATATAAAAAACCAATGAGCTTTTCATCTGGACCTACACCAAAAGCAGCACGCACTTTAGGCTTAAAAATATATTCTGGTGTTTTCCAGCATGTCCCGATTCCTTTTTCGTACAGTAATAACAGAAGATTTTGCGCAAATGCTCCAACAGCGAGATAGTTTTCATTTTCTTCGCGTTGTCGCGCATCACATTTCATGACAATCGCAAGAAACCCACCTAAGTTTGTCACCGCTTCGTAATGACTTTGCTGCTTTTCTTGATCTCTCGGAAAAGCATAACGCGATATTTCACGGCTCATTTCACCGAGCTTATGCTTTGGTACATATACGACACGCCAAGGTTCTCGCATACCGTGATTAGGCGCATCTGCCGCATCAAAAATCGCTTCTTTTAAGGCCGCTTCATCTATATGCATGTCTCTTTTGAACTTCTTTATACTTCTTCTTGATTTAATAGCTTCTTGAAGTTCCATTCCTATCTACCCCTCTTTTATTGATAACCATTATCAATTATAAACGACAGCATTTTAACTTTCAAATATACTGTATAGAGGCAATACTTGCGCTAACGTTTCCACATGGAGTTGACCTGGCGCTACACTATCAGACAATGCACCGTATGATAGCGCACCACCGAACGTATTTTGCGCAGTTCTCGAAATCAGTCCAAGTTGTCCCATAGATATACCTGTTACCCATTGTTGCAATGCTTCATGCGCTTCACTTAATGCTTGTAACAATGTTAATACGTCTTGTTGACTCTTTGGCATCACTGCAATTTTTAAATGATTGGCACCTAGTTTTGACATGTGGTAATACGTCTTCTTAAGCACTTCAATTGTAGGCGTCGTTTCAAAATTGTGATAAGAAGCTATCGAAACTTTTCCGCCTTGATGAATCGCTTCAACAACTTCGCGACGGTTCTCTTGATTTGGTTCCCATTCAATGTCAATTAAATCTATCTTGTCTAATGCTGACAACTCTCGTAATAACTGTAAATATTCAGCTTGTGATAATTCCCCTTTACCTCCTTGTTGAGACGTGCGATAAGTCACAAGTAACTCAAATGTGACGGGAAGTGCAGTCATTTGTTGAATCATTTGCTCAACGATTGCTACCTCACAATCAGGTATCCCATCAATTCGCAATTCAAGAATATCAAAATTCTTCGCGTAACGTTCGATATTACTTAATTCATCATGAGTTAATGTTTGTTCTAACGGCATTAAACTCGCAACAATTTGTGTTTTCAATGATGTGTCACCTTTTTCTATTTATGGATTAACAATATTTTGTGCTTGTCGAGTATGGATAAATGATAAAACATCATCTAATGGAATATCGACTAAGTTTTTCACGGCCTCATCAGTATAAAATGCCACATGTGGTGAAAGCAACACTTTATCATGCTTTAACAATGCTTTTAATATTTCGTCTTCCAATTCACGATTGCCCCAATCATATCTGAAATATGCACCCTCATTTTCATACGTATCAATCGCAACACCAGCAACATGACCATCCTCTAAACTCCGGATTAACGCTTGTGTATCCACCACACTACCACGTGCTGCATTGATGAGTAACAAACCCGGTTTAGCTAATTTTAAAACAGCTTCATTGATTAAATAATGATTTTCTTTAGAACCCGGAACGTGAAGCGTCAATACGTCTACTTGTGAAATTAATGTTTCGAGACTGTCCACATATGTAACAACGTCCTTTAACCTTGCATCCGGTGCGATGTCATAAGCTAAAACTTCCGAACCAAAACCTTTAAAAATTTTCGCCGCACGACTACCAATACGTCCTGTGCCTAATACCCCGATTTTTAGTGATTCAACTGTTCGACCTTGCAAATTTAAATTCCAAGTAAAATCATTTTGAGCCATATTGCGATCAATTTGTGCGGTATGTCTGACTAACTCCAGCGTACGTGTTACAGCAAATTCAGCAATCGATTGTGGTGAATAACTTGGTACATTACTAATTTTAACATTTTCGAGATTTGCCGCTTCTAAATCAAACTGATCATAGCCTGCTGAACGTTGCGCAATATGATAAATGCCATTGTCAGCGAGTACTTTATAAAATGCACTGTCAAATTGCGTCGTTTGAGAAATTGAAATCCCATCTACATCTGCCAATTGTGCTAATTGCTCAATATCTAGAGGTGATTCAATCAGTTCGACCTCTACTTCAACTTGATGCGCTGCCTTCCATTGTTCTAATGCTGGTAACTCGTCTTCTCTTACATCAAATACTTTAATTTTCGTCATTGTTTAATCCCCCCATAATAGATGTCAGTTAATTCTGAATAAAGTAACTATAGCCCATTCCATTCGTTTTGAAAAGGCGTTATGATTAAAAACGATCTCATCGGGTAAATAGTAGTATGAAACATAAAGAAACAAGGAGGAATTATTGATGGGTACAATTTATCAAACAACTGCAACAAATACTGGAGGACGTAAAGGTCACGTTCAAACAGATGACAATAAATTAGAATTTAAATTAGCACCACCCGATAACGCGAAAGAAGACGAAACAAATCCTGAGCAATTATTTGCTACAGGCTATGCATCATGCTTTAATGGAGCTTTTGACTTAATGTTAAAACGAAATGGTTTCCGTAAGGCTGAGCCGGTCGTTGATTTAACAGTGAAATTAATGGATGATCCTAATTCAGAAAGTCCAATGTTAGGTGTGGATATTCAGGCGAGAGTTAAAAATATGTCACAAGAAGATGCTGAGAAATGCTTAGAGGAAGCACATGCATTTTGTCCTTATTCAAAAGCGACAAATGGCAACATTGAGTTTAGTATGAATGTGACGGTTGAAGATTAATCAAGCACATTTACTTGAGGATGGTTCCTTAATATATCACGATTGCTACCTATGATTTCGCTTTCCGAGGCACTGAAGTCTCAACTCAATCTGGCTGGTTTTAATTCGTTAATTTAATGATGCCGGATTGGATTTTCGGGAGCAGTACAGAAATCTCATGTGTAACGAAGATATCGTCGTACTCCCCCCGCAAGGCTGACTAGACTTCTCAAAAGCACAAGCATTGAGAAGTCAGACAGCTACTGCGATAAACAGTAGCCACCATCAAAGTTAAACGACGACATTTTGTTTTCAACTTTATCCCTTAGGAGCCTCGGCCCGGTATGCAATCTAAAGAGCAATGCTACTTTTTAAAAGTGGGATTGCTTTTTTGTTCTTTCAACATCGGCTTTTTGCTAGGATTGAGATCGGACAAATCGCGACTTGTGTTATTCCCTACTCATCACGCTTTCCGCCTATTCTTAAATTTATCCCAACAGGCGTCTCGAATAGTTCTTGCAATCTTTTTTGATACGTCTTGGATATTAAAAGCGAAATATTTTAGATTGAATTTATACTCCAACACTACCTTATCCCAACTCAAATTACTTTTTATATACAATGCTACTTTTTAAAAGTGGGTTTTTCAGTCCCCTTTTAATCAAGATAGATATAGAAAAAATTGTTCCCCCTAGTTCATCGTTATTTTTACTTCATTTTTTCTTCTCAATAATTTTCTATTTACCGGTATGTCGAATTTTTAACAACCGCTTTTTATTAATTGCTTTTTAAAACCCTATGCTACATTAATACAGAGCTATATTTTAATAATGATAAAGGGATTTATTTTTATAAATGATTTTTTTAAATTCTGAAGATTCTCAAATAGCATTGAATTTCCAAAAGTATTTGATTATGATTAGTAGTGAAAGGTTTGATTTAAAGCATACTGGAGGTGGCACTATGATCAGAATATTGACGCGTAACGATTTGAGTCAATTTAAACAACTCATAGACGACGTGCAACTTATCGAAACGGAGCCCAATAGTCATGAATCTTTTTTACAACTTGATCTGACATCTGAAAACATTGACGCTTTATTTCATCCAAATTATCAAGATCGCGTAGTATTATTTGGTGCATTCGAGAATGAAGTGTTAGTGGGGTTTATTCATCTCAATTATACTTTGCAACTTACAAAACGTCATAAAGCAATGATTGAATGTTTATATATCATCCCCCAATATCGAAATGAAGGTATTGCACAACAATTATTAGAAGCACTCATAAATTATGCAAAAGAAAATGGCATTGAGAATATTTTACTTTCTGTTGCATCGAATAACATTGCCGCTAAAATTTTTTATAATAACTTTGGTTTTGAATTTTTAGCTTTAGAAGAAAAAGCGCGTAAAATTGATAATCATTATATCGAGGATCATTGGTTAATTTATTATACTTAAGGTGATTACGTTGAAAGAAATTACAAGAATCCAAAACTATTGGCGCTATCAAAAATATAACGTCATGATGCGGAGTTATAAAGATTATAAAGAGATTCAAATGTTGATTAAACAAAAGATGTCTTTTAAAACGATAAAAGCAGCCATTCAAGAAATATTAGCAAAACCAATCGACAACTCAGCTTTTATTAATACATTTCAACATTTATGGGGATATTTCAAACATGATGCTACACCAACAGAAAAAGAAAGTTATACCTCTTTATTAACTCAACTTGAAACAAGAATCGTCACTTATGATGCGTGCATTCAATTCATTCAAAATCTGATTCAAAAATATCAACAACCTTACCTACTTCAAAGTGCCATTATGGACTTATAAAAAGAGACGCAACGAACCTTTCACGTTAAGATTCATTGCGCTTTTTTATTGGTATCATTTATGACGATTTCGGTACAGTCACTGTCACACCAGGATGATTGATGATTTTGTGCTGCTTTAAAATGTCAAAATAAATATGTTTAATGCGTTCTTCATTGTTGTTCGGTTTAGGTTGATCGTAATTGGTACCTAATACAATAATATATTTGTCATTGTAATAAGTCGTAAATATATGACCGAAGAAAATACCATTAATACGGTTAAAATCATTATAGACATAAAAACCGTAACGATATTTTTCAGGATAACGCACCGTCAATAATTCGTGTAAATATGGCATAGTGACTTTTTCAGGAAATACGCGATTCGTCTGCAACTTTCTCACTAAAACGCCCATATCATGCGCTGACATATATAAATTCCCCGCACCATAATACTGATTCAAGTAATGCGGTTCGCGATAGACTACATTTTGCGTTTCATTATCAAATCGATACCCTTTTGCCATATTTCCTTTATACCGTTCATCATCGAAAAATCCAGAATGCATCAGTCGAAACGGATTTGCGATATAACGATAATAATTTTTAACATACGATTCTTGCGTTACATTTTCAATAACTTTAGCAAGCACAAGATAATTGGCGTCATTGTATAAATGTTTATGATAATATTTAGGATCGATGCCCCGTGCTTCAATGGCTTTAATCGCACCATCTAAATCTGAAATATCATCTGAACCCTTATATTTATACAGACCACTTTGATGTCTCAGTAAATCTTGAATCGTAATATCTTGCGGTAATTGAAAATCAGGAATGTATTTTGTTACAGAATCTTTTACATTGATTTTATTTTCAAGCTCTAACTTTTTAACCATCATTCCTGTTAGAAACTTTTGTGCAGAGCCGATTAAATAAACCGTATTCGGACTGTTTTTCGTTTTATTTTCAAAATCTTGATAGCCGTACCCTTTATCCATTTTTAACTTACCATTCTCAAAAACTGCAATGGTGCCGTTAAACTGCACGCTTTCTAAATATTGATCTATCGTATTGTATACAGGGTTTTGTTGATCAACGACTGTTTCAAGCGGTTGGATTTCTTTTGCTTTTTCAGCTGTATGCGTGTTTTGATGTTGCTTCCTATCTTGCAACGTCAATTGATCCTGTTCATTCAAAAGTTTAAACTGGTGGTATAAATAAAAACCACTTACGAATATGACAATAATAATGACACTGATGATGACATAAGTAAGTCGAGATTTTTTGCTTTTGTTCACATTTGTTCTACTCCTCTACCATTCTCCACCTTTACTTGTCATTTGACTTTGGCGTTATTCTCCAAAAGTAGCATAAATTGGGAGAATTGAAGTGTTGATGTAATACGCCGCTGTTTAAACATATGTACCTATATTGACACATTTGAGCAATTGTATTGTATAAAGTGTACCATGAAATGTGTCAATTTTAAAAATGTTTTATATTTTTATTGTGCCATACTATTGTGAAATCATAAACTTACGCTGTTATCTGATAAACAATCAATCTTTCAAACTAAAACGTTGAATCATCGCTTGAGCAATGCGTTGACATGCACGTCGATCAGCGTATTCATAAAGTTGTTTTAAATTTTGACGATACACTTTTGACATAGTGGTATGTTGGAGTGTTTGTATCAACGCATCTTGTGACGTGACAACCTCGCCTGGCAATAATGCTTTCGGCTCAAGTGCGTAATCCTTCCCTAAAATGTGCGCAGGCCTGAAATAGACGACTTTCTTATGCATTAACGCAAAATCGAGCCCCACACTTGAATAATCTGTGACAAGCACTTGGTAATCTGCCAACAAATCTTTGACGTCATGATCATGATCACTTAAAATCTCAACATAGTCTGAATGAAATAAATGACTAAATTTTTGAAAGTTACGATGCAAATAAAACGCGACTTCATAGCCGTGTTGCTCCACCATTTCTTTCAATTTTTCATGATTAATGAGACTTTGAAACTCCTGATAATAATCGGTTTGTATAAATCTCTCATCATCATAAATGTTCAAACCTTGTCGCCATGTCGGCATCACTAATACTTTTTTACGATGACGATATTTTTTAATATATTTCCTTCTCTCGTTGATCACATTATCGAAACGCGGCAGCCCTGTAACGATAATTTCATCCTTGTTAAAGCCATAATCACGATGAATTAATGCTTGCTCACGATACGAAGAAACGACAAATAAATCAGCAATGCGGTCATGTGCCTTTCTTCCGTACAAGTTGCTCACGTCTTTAGAACCAATAATGCCATGTTGCAAAAATACGCGATGTGGTTTTTCAACATATTTTTCTGTTTGATTCGTAATAAAAGGCAATACATACTCTGACATATGCGTGTGACAAATCACATCCGCTTCTCGCATCAATGCTAGATTTTCCGGTGATTTATAATAAATCATATGTGCTTCATAGCCCGTCAAATTAGCTAAATCTTTACTTTCAGAACTCACCATGTAATAAATATTGAACTTTTTCTGATAATGTTTGACGAGCCATTTAAACAAAATCATCCCATTTTCTTGTGCTTTTTCAGGATATTCAATACAGACGATATTTTTCTTGCCATTTTGATTCAACCGTTTGATTTGGCCTTTCGTATAATCTTCATATGTCGCCATTGGAATAGGAATCAAACGCATTGCTAGATTACCACTCATTGTAGGATACGGACGACATAACAACTTAAAATGTTCATCCAATGACATCCAATGTTCGTCATGCCATTTATATTTGTCTTCAACTGGAAATTTCACTTTTGGATAAAATTGAGAAATCGGCATATCCTCTATTTGAAAATTAAAGCGGATGTCATATATGTCACTATTATATGTATAAAACGGTATCGTATCCCCAAGTAATTTACGAATTGCCACCAAATCAAATACTAAGCTTGCAGTCACTTCATAAACATCTTGATTTTGTTGAATTTGATGTACAATTCCCGTTGAAATGACTTCGGTATCTTTATTTCTCACCTTTATCTTTCCTTTAATGGATACAGGCTTGTAGTGCACCGTTGTAAAAATCACATGAATGTTAAGCACATCATTTTCAACCGTCACCCCTTGATAGCGACAAGCGCTGTGATAAAAATTTAAAATGCTAGGTTTTTTGTTGTAAATCACACACAACTCTCGCTTCTCATTCACATATAGCGTATAAGTCGCCTTTCCCTTAGCAATACGACCCGCTTTAAATCCTTCTACCAATTGACCTTTAACAATGTAGGGTTGACCCTCTGCGGTTTGAAAAATAAGCGGTTCATTCTTTTTAGTTAATACTTCTTGTAATGCTTCATAAGAAATTTTGAACTGATGTCCTTCCTGTTCAAATTTTTGTTGACGTCCATCGTATTCAAGGATTAACTGGTCTTCTTGAATATCTGTAATGTTAAAGCTATCTCCTTCAACATTCATTTTCATCGTTTAAACATCTCCCTGCTCATTTCTCAAAAATATAAATTCCTATTAAATTATAAAATAAAGCTTTCAATCATTCTATGTATTAATACTATTCCTGCAATGTGATCCGGTAGAAGTGCTATCACAAAGGAATCGCTACTCTAATTTGGTACGACTTAACTTATGTCAAGCACATTAAAAGATGTCACGTTACGACTTGCAAATTAACGAAGTGCACTATATGATTTATATCAATATCTAAATCTATTTTGTCTTCTCTTTAATGATTATGTATTTAACGATGCCTTTTATCTCCCTTTACTACTTTTTAAAATCATTTATCCATATCATATGATCAGTCGTACATTCATTTTCTTTAAGCATGAATGATTTGGATTTCATAAAACAATTTGTACATAGCCAAATTAGAACTAACCATCAAACAAAGGAGGCTTTCTATGGAAAAAGAAATATATGAACGATTAATGAGTAAAATAAAAGTATTTGAAAAAATATTGTGAATCTACCAAGTGTCGGAGAGCAAACTAAACATAATTTAATACATATTATAGACGACTCTGAAAGGTTCAAATTAATCATAAATAAGATAGGTCATAAAAACCCCGACAATTTAACCATAATACTATACAGCATTAATCAAAACAGTACTATGATTCGTTTTGACGTTAATGGTAGTGATCATGCTAATCCACCAAACTTTAATCGAATACCTACACCACACATCCATATCATGACTGCTGAATATGAATATGGTGGAATTGCTATTCCATTACACGAAATAAAAAATATTCACTTGATTAATGAGCTTATAGATGCCTTAGATTTTTTTATGAACTATACTAACATTAAACGTGAAAATGTTATCATCAAACCAAAATTATTTTAAAACAGAAAGGAGTGAACTGCAGATGGAGTTAATTGAACAAAAAATGAATGAATATTTTAAATGGATGAAAGAAAATTACAGATATAAAGAACTAGAAGGTTCAACAGAAATAACGACACCATTTATAAACCATTTAAATGATTATATAAGAATATATCTTGAGGTATTACCTAATCAAGAAATCCGATTATCTGATGATAGCTTAACAATAAATGAACTTGACCTCGCTGGTATCGATGTTCATACTAAAACAAGAAAGAGGCTTATTCAAAACGTACTCAACCAATTTAACCTCGTTTTAGATGGAGAAGAAATTGTCTCTTTTGTCAAGAATGATAGTTTCGCACAGTCAAAACACAACTTGATACAAGGTATTTTAAAACTCTATGATCTAACATTAACTACAAAGTCAAATGTATCTCGTCTTTTTTATGAAGAAGTATTCGATTTTTTATACAACGAAGAGATTTTAGGTTCGGCAAAAGTTTCAGTTTCAGGAGAATCAGGAATAAAATATTTTATTGATTTCATTTTACCGGAAACAAAATCAAAACCTGAAAAACTTATCAATTTTGCAAACCATCTAGATTTTAATAAAGTGACGACTGATGCTTTTATGTACAGAGATGTTAAAGATAATAGACCTAGTAGAAGCGGACTAGCACCTCAAATGTTCATCGTCGCAAATGATTTTGAGAATCCAATTACTACTAAAGCACGGCAAGCAGCAGAACATGAAAATCTTTCAATATTAAACTGGTCAGATAAAGATAGAATAAAAGCGATTTTGACACAGTAAAGTAATAACAGCAAATCCAAAGTTGAAATAAGTCCAATTCAAAATTTCCAGCTAAAAATAAAACTGCACCTAAGCTTTCTCAAAGTCTTAGGTGCTTTTCCATTTTAAGTTAGTTCTCGTTTCTCTGTTCCTTGATGAAACAATAACTTCCAATCTCCTTCATGAATTTTCCAGATTGATGCTCTATTTGTCTTAATGTGCCGCGTATGATCTACTAAAGTATATGTACATAATCTACAATCTTCTGCTAAATAATCAATTTGAAAATCACTTATTTCATACTCAGCTACGTGTAATTCAATACCTTCAAAGTCGCTCCTATCATACACTTTTCCCGACATACCAAACTCTTTAAAATCTGGATGCAAAACCTCAATAAATTGCCCACTTTCCCGATTTTCACATTTCAAATGTTTCCATTCGTACTCAATCATTTAATGTCTCCTTCAAATAATTGCTTATTAACAGCACCATCATTTCCTTAATAAAAGTGTTTCGTGTTTAATGCTTAAAAAATCTCATATGTGGCTTTTCTTGTTGATAAAAATCTAAACGCTCTTCTAAAGTACCGGTATGTAGCTCTATTTTATGACCGTCAGGATCTGTAAAATAAATCGATTGCTTGTCTTTAACATTTCTTTCTCTACCCTTTAGTATATTCACTCGATTACGCTTTAGCCAGTAGTGCCAACTGTCAAAGTCACTTTCACTTATAGAAAAAGCAATATGTGTGTATGATTGTTTTATCTCATTTCTAGGTATGTTCTTTTCCTCATTCAGGGCTAACCAAACTCCTCCTAGTGTAAAATAGGCTGTATGCTCCCCTTCAACTAATAATGTCGCTTTTAAAATATCCTTATAGAACTTAATAGAATTCCTTAAATCCGAAACAGAATATGTGATATGATTGATAGCTTTAATCATGAAATCCTCCTTTAATACATCACGACTTCTTTTATCTCAACGATATTTTAAACTATATTTTGTGTAAATAAAATAATAGTTAGAAATCCCACTGCTTAATACCTGTGATTTATTGTATATGTCTCTAAAAGCATGTGATAAATCTGATTTTGATACGACTCCTAAAAAATCATAGCCTTACCAAATAAAATCCTTGAAAACGGTGCTGAACATAAACTAACCATTTAATAATCAAATGACTGCCCAATTTAAAAATTCAAGTACTTTCACATTCCTTATTCAATCAAAAAGCAAGTACCGAAATGCCTGCTTTCAAACTTAACGATTGAAAATAGCGCTTATGATTGTGATCTGTTCTCAATCATAAGCGCTATTTTGTTGTCTTTATTGTTTCGTTAAGTGTACTTCGATTTTTACACATCTAGAATCAACAGTTTTGTTATCACGATACATTAATAAATACTTAGATTGATCAAACTTATCACCGGGTGGCGGCATCATATCATACCAGAACGTATCGCCACCATATTCAATGAACTTGATATAGCCTGTTTCATACGGTGATCCTTTAAATTCATATAGTTTGAGTTTACTAACCAAAAATTGTCTCGCTTTTACGTCAAGTTCTTGTGCGGTTACACTTTTCTTATCGGTTTGTACATTAAAAGTGATGGTATGTTGACCATTTTCGAAAACTTGTATATAAATCGTCTGTGAATTGCCCTTACCTAGATGGTTGCCTTGATGTGCTGTCAGGCCACCATACATGCACGTTTTACCTCTATTTGCCGCATCCTCTTTTGCTATTCCCGAGAAATAACAGTTCGCATAATAATTTGTACCAAAAATATCTACATGTTGATTTTTATATTTTTCAGCTAATTCTTTACTTATTAATTCTGTTTTGACTTGTTCCTGACTTTGCGATTGTGCATCTTTTAAATCGAAAATTAAATCATGTCCTAAAAAGCTATCGACAGATTTAACATTTTGTGCTGATAGAGAATGACCTTCATACAAAAATTTCATGTTTTCCATTAATCCTGTGAATTGGCTTGATTTGTTCAGTTGATCTGGTGTTGGGTCTGGCATATGATCTGCTAAAGCGGTAGAACTTGAAATCATGCATAAGATTGTAATGCTACACAATAAACTGATGACAAATCGTTTCTTGTTCATACTTTTCTCCTCCATCCAAACGCCCCAAGAATAGCTATATATACTTATAATATAATAATAAAATTATATAAACAATCAACTAGCTATGCCGGAATATGGAAAAGTAAATATCTAAGTACCTTACACTCGTCCTGTTCGACGCCTACTACATTGGATTTATCCTGTTTCTATACATTCATGTTACATTCTCTCATCATTGGTCATATTCACAAAATTAAATCTTAATCTTTAAAAATAGAAGACAATGATCTACACAAACAAAAAAGCAAGGCCGATGTGTTAGAGTCATACACTCTTGACACATATTCGACACTTGCTTATAAGAAACGTTGTTATATCAAAGGTTTTAGTCGCAATATAATAGAGATGGTCAATTTCTTTGGTCAACGTTTATTTTTTGACCATCCAATGACCAAAATAGTAGTAAACGAATATTAACGAAATACAAGAAAAATTCCTGCAAACATTGAAATATCAACGCTTGCAGGAATTTATTAAACATGATTATTCTCTAAAAAATGGAGATGGCGGGATTTGAACCCGCGTCCAAAGGTCCTGATACAAATGTTTCTACGTGTGTAGTCTATCGTTGAAATTCACATCATGCAAGGCGATAGACAGCCAACATGATGCTAGTTTGATTCATCTCTTCTCGTCAGACTTCAAACGGCAGTGACGAGCGTATCCTACTCAAGTTGAATCACGTTAACAGCACATAGGCGATGCTGTTAGGTGATGCAGAGTGCGCTTAGGCAGCTACTGCGAAGTTATTGTTAGTTTTGCCAGTTATTATAAACTGATGTGTTGATGACGAAGACAACCCTCCGACACGCTTCATGAGCTCGGGGGACCCCTGTCGAATCCATAAACATCCCCGTAGTATTAAATGTGCTTCCGTGATATGAAAGCACATTATATCATATCAAAAATTTACATTCTTCGCAAATCATTAATATTTTTGTTTCATCGCACGATCCATATCGCGTTTGACCGCTTTTTCTTTTAAAGATTGGCGCTTATCATATTTTTTCTTACCGCGTGCAACACCTAGTAATACTTTACAGTTGCCTTGTTTTAAGTACAATTTAAGCGGAATAATCGAATAACCAATCTCACGTGTACGCTCGCCTAACTTTAAAATCTCACGTTTATGCAGTAAAAGTTTACGTACACGAAGCGGATCATGATTAAATCGGTTTCCCTCTTCATAAGGTGCAATATGCATATTATGCAAGAAGATTTCGCCATGCTTCACTTGTGCATAACTATCTTTTAAGTTGGCACTTCCACGACGAATCGATTTGATTTCCGTACCTTGTAACGCAATGCCCGCTTCAATCGTATCCTCGATGTTATAGTCATGGCGTGCTTTACGATTTTCTGCTAATGTGCCTTTTCCTGATTTTTTTGGCATTGGTTTCACCTCGAGTTATTTTTTCTTTTTACGTGCTTTTTTCTTTACTTTTTTACCTTTATAAAATGGTTTATGCTGCGTATTGCCTGATTTTTCACGCTGTCTTGCGTTTTTACCTTTACGTGATTTACGCTTTTTCTTTTTATCTTTTTTCTCAAATTGATTGCCTTTTGTTTTCGCTTGAATGGTTTTACCGCGTGCTTCTCTTTCACGTTTCGGTCCAACATCAATCGGCATCCCTACAATTTGGAAATCGATTTGGCGTTCATCCACATCAACATGAATGACTTTAACTTTCACGACATCACCAATACGGTAAACTTTCGCTTTTCGTTCACCAATCAATGCCATTTGACGCTCATCAAAATGGTAATAGTCGTCTGACATATTTTGCATATTGACCATACCTTCAATCGTGTTTGGCAATTCTACAAACATACCAAAATTCGCGACAGAACTAATGACACCTTCAAATTCATCACCAATATGCTGAATCATAAACTCGGCTTTTTTCAGTTCATCTGTATCACGTTCAGCATCAATCGCACGACGTTCACGATTAGACGTGTGCTCAGCAATCTGTGGCAGCTTTTCTTCCCATTCATGCATTGCACGACCATCCATTGATTTTTCGATTAAATATTTACGCACTAAACGATGAACAATCAAGTCTGGATAACGACGAATCGGTGACGTGAAATGTGTATAATAATCTGCTGCTAAACCGAAATGGCCTAGGTTGTCAGCATCATAGCGTGCTTGTTGCATAGAACGTAACATCATTGTAGAAATGACCATATCTTCTGGGCGTCCTGCAATTTCTTCGTTAATATTTTGCAGCGTACTTGGATGAATATCTTCGCCTGTTCCTTTGACCATAATACCAAAGTTCGTAATAAAATCGAAAAATTGACGGAGACGTTCTGACTTCGGCTGTTCATGAATACGATAGATGAATGGCACTTCCATTTTGTTAAAATGCTCTGCGACTGTTTCGTTCGCAATCAACATAAATGATTCGATTAAACGTTCACCTTCACCGCGTTCACGTGTCACCACTTCTTTCGGAATACCTTCTTCGTTCACGATAACTTTCGCTTCTTTAATATCAAAATCGATCTCACCACGATTTTTACGCATTGCAATCAATTGTTGAGATAACGTTTGTGCTAAATCTAACATGGGCACGATTTCTGGATATTGTGCTCTTGTCGCAGCATCTTGGTCCGTAATGATACGATTCACAGCCTCATACGTCATACGCGCATTAGAATGAATGACACTTTCAAAAATCTCATGTTTCACGACTTGACCCTTAGCATTAATTTCCATACGACAACTCATCGCTAATCGATCCACATCAGGGTTTAACGAACAAATCCCATTACTGAGTCGGTGCGGAATCATCGGAATGACGCGGTCAACTAAATAGACACTTGTTGCTCGGTCGTATGCTTCACGGTCTAGTGCTGACCCTTCAGTAACATAATAGCTCACATCCGCAATGCTGACAGTTAACTCAGTATTACCATTATCTAGCTTTTTCACCGCGATGGCATCGTCTAAATCTTTCGCATCTGCACCATCGATGGTTATCGTCAGTTCATCTCTTAAGTCACGACGCCCTTTAATTTCATCCGGTTGAATTGTTTCAGGCACGTCTTCTGCTTCTTTCAACACATCATCTGGAAACTCGATTTCAATACCGTGTTGGTAGATGATGGATAAAATATCAACGCCTGGATCATTTTTATGACCTAAAATCGCTGAAACTTGACCCTCGGGACTGTTCGTACCATCTGAGTATTGCGTAATCTGTACCAATACTTTATGTCCATCAACAGCACCCAATTCTTGACCTTTAGGGATGAAGATATCTTGCATAATACGTTTATCATCAGGCACAACGAAACCGAAGTGACGCGCTTCAGAATAAGTACCGACCACTTGTTTAATCGAGTGTGATTCGATTGCTTTTACTTCACCTTCGAACTTACCTTTACGAAAATCGCCACGAGACTTTTTCACTTCGACTAATACAACATCGCCATCCATCGCACGGTTAATCTTCGTTGGTGGGATAAAGATATCTTCCATTTCTTCATCTTCTGGACGCAAAAAGGCAAATCCTTTTTTATTTTGGCTTAACGTCCCTCTCACTAAACCTGAATTCGTCTTCTGCTGTTGCTGTTTTTGATAACGGTCTTGTTTTGTACGCGTCACCATTCCTGTTTGTTCTAACTCTACCAAAATCTTTATAAGGTCACGAAATGAATCCGCACTACTGAGTCCTAATGCATCTTGGAAGTCAGAAACAGACATCGGTTCATAGTCTGCACTTTTGATGATTGCTGTAATCTCTTCTTTTAAATTCATTTTGCTCCTCCTTTCTTTTTATAAAATAAAATATATGTGTTATCGCCTATTTATTCAGACCAATCTAATGACTCTAAAAATTGGTAAACATCTTCAAATACTGCTTCTTTTTCTTTATCAATCGTGATAACATGTCCAGAATCTTTGTACCAAGAGATACGTTTATCATCTGACATCACTTCATCGTAAATGACGTTAGCAGAATCTGGATTAATCATCTCATCTTTTTCTGCTTGAATGACTAAAATCGGGTCAATTACTTCATCCACACTATCACGGACATCTTGAATCGTACCTTGTAGCTCTCTCAATGTGTCAGTTGGATGAAATGCCGCCATTTCGCGTTCAATTGTTTCATCATCTTTACCTTCATATTTTTTAAATTGACGGGCATATTCTAACACACCTTCGTACATAGCGCCTTCTGTCTTAATGTACATAGGTGAACACATCGTTACAATACCCTTTACACTTCGATTTAAGCTTAGTTTTAATGCAAAAACGCCACCTAATGATAAACCTGCGACTGCAATTTCGTCGTAACCTTGTTCCACTAAATATTCATAACCATCGAGCACATCTTTATACCAAACGTGCGGACTCGATTGTAAAATCTCTTCAGGTGGTGCGGCATGGCCTTCATAATGAGGTGCATAAGACGTATACCCTTTCTTCTGTAAAAAGCGTCCTAATTGTCTCACATCTGAGCTGTTGCCAGTAAAACCGTGTAATAATAATACTGCGCGTTTGCCTTCCTCAAAAAAGAAAGGTTTCGGTAATTGAATCTTCATCGGTAAACTCTCGTCCTTTCAATAACTCATACACTCTATTTTATCGGTTTGAAGCGACGCACACAAACAAAAAAGTCCGACTTTTCAACGGCCGGACTCTACATATTGAAGTAACTGATACCTAACATTAATACAAAGAAAATAATCGAAAGTACAATTGTCAATCTATGCAAAAATAAATCTACACCACGTTGTTTTTGTTTGCCAAATAATTGTTCAGCACCACCACTGATGGCACCTGATAATCCATTACTTTTACCTTCTTGCAATAAAACAACTGTGATGAGCGCGATACAGTCAATAATGAGTAATACTACAAAGAAACTATGCATCAGACTGTCCTCCATTCATCATATACGAAAGCTATTTTATCATATATTTAATCGATTCACAACAGGCTTATCGATTAAACGTGGACTTACGCTTGACACTGACTGTAATCATCATCACTGCGAGAATGAGTGATCCGATAATGACAACTGCATATGGAATTAATCCGAAAAACCCTTTCACATGAAATATCGCTGAGTAAAGGACGGGTGGGTTCAGTAACGCGTTGAAAATTTGCGAAACGAATACTGCTAACATAAACCACCATAAATACGGGTGTTGATTTTTTAACGCCACGACGCCCGCTGCATTCGCAAGTATGTATAGAATACCGATGTAGCGTAGACTGTTGTTGATGGCATTAATACTATTTTCAGTCGCTTTATTTCCCGAATGTTCAAGCATGTATGTTACCACTTGACCATCCACGATCACGACTTGATGGATCACTAAACAAACAGCGAATAGAAACGACAGATAGGCAATTAATTTTCCTGTATGTTGGGCACGTAACTCCGTGTCTTGTAATTGTGGCATTGCTTTGCTCCTTCTTCATCATTTAAGACTATTATAACAGTTTAAAACGATGAAAGAAAATCAATGATGAATGGGTTTCCTTATAGGTATAAAACGTATTAGCTACAAAGCCAGTGCTTATTCGACATGCACCACAAAATCCCTCTTAAAAGTAATCATAAAAATCCAGAGTAGTGCGATTAAGTCTATCATTGAAAACACCATACTGACACTCTCTAATTGCATAATACTCATAACTATTGAAATCAGAACGAACAATGGTAAAACATATTTTATGATATTGTAAAACAAAGAAAATACACTTGATTTAGATTGAACTAATTTTCCAATAATCATCACCCATATTGTTAAACATATATTAACAACGATGTATGTACTAAAGGAAATACCACCATAATGTAAAACCCAGTTAAATATATTAACAGCAAACGCATGGCTTCCTAAAACGTTTTCTTTGTCTATTAGATGGATTGCAAATTCAGCAGTGATACCTTGAATGATTAATGATACACCGTTCACAAAAAAGTAAATCACCCCAAATAGCAGAGCTACAGTATTACCAATATTATTATTGTCATTTTTCAATTTAAAAAATACATTTAATGGGATTAATAAACCGACTATGTATATGATGCCTTTTGATACATGATCCGAGCCAAAATACCCTTTTATTTGTCTATAATATTCTAAAGCTTCATAAGTAGATAAGTTATTTTTAGGAGGTGGTATTACCCATCCTTGTATCACTAACGTCATTAAAATCCAAAAAACAAATGAAAATAACAATAATAGTGTTATCACTTTTGATGACTTATCCAAAGTTGCCATTCCAACCTCTCCTTTAACGTGCTGAAACATTTAAATTGATTGTTTAATATTTGCATTGAAATCATAATAGTAACCTCACAAATATTCTACATTTAATTTATATTCCGTTTTAACGATATAAATTCGGCATAATAAATCACCCTTGTTTATTTTATGTTTCATCATAGGTTCTATTGCTATGCTAAATTTTGAAATATCTATTTTATTTATATACTGAAAATTCAGGAAAGTAAATGCTAAACAATTAAAAAAGAGGTTAGAACATGATGTCCTAACCTCTCATTATGATTTCATCTACTTATTTGCTTAAGTTGTAGAATGATTTTAAACCTTCATATTTAGCTGTTTCATAAAGTTCATCTTCAATACGTAATAATTGGTTGTATTTCGCAATACGATCTGTACGTGATAATGAACCTGTTTTAATTTGTCCAGCATTTGTCGCAACTGCAATGTCAGCAATTGTTGTATCTTCTGTTTCACCTGAACGGTGTGATACAACTGCAGTGTAACCTGCTTTTTGTGCCATTTCGATTGCTTCAAACGTTTCAGTTAAAGTACCGATTTGGTTGACTTTGATTAAGATTGAGTTACCGATACCTTGTTCGATACCTTTAGATAAGATTTCAGTGTTTGTAACGAATAAGTCGTCACCTACTAATTGAACACGGTCACCGATACGTTCAGTTAATAACTTCCAACCTTCCCAGTCATTTTCATCCATACCATCTTCAATAGTAATGATTGGGTATTTGTTAACAAGTTGTTCTAAGTAGTCTACTTGTTCTTCTGCAGAAAGTTTCGCTGCATTTTCACCTTCGAATTTAGTGTAGTCATATACACCATTTTCATAGAATTCAGATGATGCACAGTCAAAGCCTAAGAATACATCTTTACCTGGCTCTAAACCAGCTGCTTTGATGGCTTCAAGAATTGTTTCTACGCCATCTTCAGTACCTTCGAATTTAGGCGCGAATCCACCTTCATCACCTACTGCAGTAACTAAGCCACGTTTTTTCAAGATTTTAGCTAATGCGTGGAATACTTCAGCACCCCAACGTAAAGCTTCTTTGAATGACTCAGCACCTACTGGTAAAATCATGAACTCTTGGAATGCGATTGGTGCGTCTGAGTGAGAACCACCGTTAACAATGTTCATCATTGGTGTTGGTAATACTGTTGCATTGAATCCACCTAAATATTTGTATAAAGGTTGACCTAAGAAGTCCGCTGCTGCACGCGCAACTGCAATAGAAACACCTAAAATGGCATTGGCACCTAATTTACCTTTGTTTGCAGTACCATCTAATTGAATCATCATTTTATCGATTGAAACTTGTTCTAATACTGAGAACTCGCCTTCGATTAATTCTGGTGCAATAATTTCGTTTACGTTTTCAACCGCTTTTTCTACACCTTTACCTAAGTAACGATCCGCATCGCCGTCACGTAATTCTACTGCTTCGTGTTCACCAGTTGATGCACCTGATGGCACTAAAGCGCGACCGAACGCACCACTTTCTGTTAATACTTCCACCTCAACTGTAGGGTTACCGCGTGAGTCTAATACTTCGCGAGCGTATACATCAGTAATAATTGGCATAATGTTAAATCTCCTTTTTCAATCAATTTATAAATATATATTCAATATGGTTTGAACATACTTTATTCCACTTAATATTTGACTACTTAATATTAATTATAGCGATTCATCTGTGTTTCTCAAATGATTTAATGCTGAATTAATGATTCACCTGTCATATCTTCAGGTTGCTTAATGTTTAATAAATCAAGCAATGTCGGTGCTAAGTCGCCAAGACGACCCGTTTCACGTAATGTGATACCTTCTTTTGTTACAATGACAGGCACTGGGTTTGTTGTATGTGTTGTCATCGGTTGATCGTCATCTGTTAATACTTCATCTGAGTTACCATGGTCCGCTGTAATAATCGCGTATCCGTCCATGTCTAAAATTTTATCAACGACGTCACCTAAACATGCATCTACTGCCTCAATCGCTTTGATTGTTGGCTCTAACATCCCACTGTGTCCTACCATGTCAGGGTTGGCAAAGTTAAGGATAATCAAGTCTAACTCGCCTTTATCCAACTCTTCAAGTAATGCATCACGGACTTCGTAAGCACTCATTTCAGGTTTTAAGTCATACGTTGCTACTTTTGGTGAATTAATCAAAATACGACGTTCACCTTCGAACTCTTCATTTTGTCCACCGTTCATGAAATATGTCACGTGTGGATATTTTTCAGTTTCAGCAATACGTAATTGAACTAAACCGTTGTCTTGTGCCACTTCACCAATTGTATTTTTTAAGTCTACTTTTTCAAATACAACTGCTGCGTCCACTTGATCATTGTATTTTGTGAATGTCGCATAGAATAAGTCATTCACGCGTTCAACTTCAAAACCATCAAAAGCTTTACTTGTGAAGATTTCAGACATTTGGCCTGCACGGTCAGGTCTGAAATTGTAGAAAATCACTGCGTCACCGTCATTTACGCCATTGTTTTGGTTTTCAACTACAAATGGTTCAACAAATTCATCTGTCAAATTGTTGTCGTAATTTGCTTGAACACCTTCATGCGCTGATGCGTATGTCACATCGCTAAAACCGCGAATCGCATCGTAAGCTTTTTGCTCACGTTCCCAACGTTTATCACGGTCCATCGCATAGTAACGACCTGATACAGATGCAAATTGACCCACACCGTATGCTTTAAATTGATCTTCTGTTTCGTCGATATATTTTAAAGCTGATTTTTGATCAACGTCACGGCCATCTAAAAATGCATGAACATAAACTTTTGTTAAGTTTTTACGTTTCGCTAATTCTAATAACGCAAATAAATGTTTGTAATGACTGTGTACGCCACCATCAGAAAGTAAACCAAAGATGTGTAATGCACTATTGTTGTTTAATGCATGGTCCATTGCTTTGTTTAAGACGTCATTTTCGTAAAAGTCACCATCTTCAATAGACTTATTGATACGTGTTAAGCTTTGATATACGATACGTCCAGCACCAATGTTCATATGGCCTACTTCCGAGTTACCCATTTGGCCTTCTGGAAGTCCCACATCTAAACCACTTGCTTCAATTTGAGTCGTAGGATACTTCTCATAGTAGCGATCAAAGTTTGGTTTATGCGCTTGTTTTACAGCATTCCCGTGTACTTCTTCGCGATTCGCAAAACCATCAAGAATGATAAGCGCTGTAGGTTTTTTAGCCATAATTATTTTGCACCTTCTAACAATTGTGTAAAGTCTTCCACTTTAAGTGACGCGCCACCAACTAATGCGCCATCAATATCCGTTTCCGCCATATATTCTTTAATGTTATTTGGTTTAACACTACCGCCGTATTGAATACGTGTTGCTTGTGCCACTTCATCACTTGTTAATTGAGCGATTTTTTGACGTACCGCTGCACACATTTCATTGGCATCTTTTGCTGTTGAAGATTTACCTGTACCAATTGCCCAAATTGGTTCGTATGCGATGACAACTTGTTTAATTTGTTCATCTGATAAACCTTTTAATGCTTTTTCAACTTGTGCTTCAACAATTTCATTTGCTTTGCCACTTTCACGTTCTTCATCTGATTCGCCCACACAAATGATTGGCGTCATATTGTGGTTGAATACAGCGTGTGCTTTTTTATTGATGTCTTCATCTGTTTCGTGGAATAAATCACGACGTTCAGAGTGACCAATAACAACGTAGCTTACGCCTAAATCTTCTAATGCAACAGGAGATGTTTCGCCTGTGAATGCACCACTCTCTTCAAAGTAAGTGTTTTGTGCACCAATTTTAAGACCTGGTGCAACATTTTCTTTTGTTAATGAAATTAATGCATCGAGTTGAATTGTAGGTGCACAAATCACTGCCTCAACTTCATTTGTATCTGGTAATGCTGGTAACGCTTGAACAAAATCTTTTGCTTCTTGTACTGTTTTGTTCATTTTCCAGTTACCTGCGATGATTGGTTTTCTCACTATCATACACTCCCTCTATTCTTCAAACATATCTTATTTAAAGACTTATTGATTTGCAATTGCTTTAATGCCTGGTAATTCTTTACCTTCTAAGTATTCTAATGACGCACCGCCACCTGTAGAAATGTGTGTGAAGTCTTCTTCAAAGCCAAGTTGCATTGCCGCTGCCGCCGAATCGCCACCACCGATAATTGTTGTCGCATCTTGTAGTTCAGCAATCGCCTCACAAACACCAATCGTACCTTGTGCAAAATTACTAAATTCAAATACACCCATTGGTCCGTTCCATACCACTGTGTGCGCACCTTTTAATTGCTCTTTGAAAAGTGCAACGGTATCTGGGCCAATATCCATCGCTTCTTGATCTTCAGGAATGTCATCGATAGATACTGTTGTAATTTGCGCATCGTTTGAGAATTCTTTCGCCACTTTCGCATCAACTGGTAAAACGATTTGGTCGCTTGCACGTTCTAATAAGTCTTTCGCAAAGTCAATTTTATCTGCTTCAAGTAATGAAAGTCCAATCTCTTTGCCTTGTGCTTTTAAGAACGTGTACGCCATACCGCCACCGATAAGCACTTTATCTGCAATGTTTAATAGGTTTTCGATGACACCGATTTTATCAGAAACTTTCGCGCCACCAAGAATCGCAACAACAGGCTTGTTAGGATTTTCAACAACACCGCCGATAAATTTAATTTCTTTTTCCATTAAAAATCCAGCAACTGTTTCTAAATGTGTTGAAATACCAACGTTTGATGCATGCTCACGGTGAGCTGTACCAAATGCATCATTAACGAAAATGTCACCAAGTGATGCCCAGTAACGACCTAATTCACTGTCGTTTTTAGATTCTTTCTTACCATCTACATCTTCAAAACGCGTGTTTTCGAACATGAGCACTTCGCCTGAATTTAATGACTTGATAGCAGATTCTAACTTCTCACCACGTGTTTCAGGAATAAATTGTACATCTTGACCTAATTTTTCTGATAAACGTTTTGCAACAGGTGCCAATGAGAGTTTCTCTTTATCACTTTCTTCTTTGACTTTACCTAAATGTGAGAATACAACGACTTTCCCACCTTGCTCAATGATATACTTTAAAGTAGGCAACGCTTGAACGATACGGTTGTCATTCGTGATCTCTCCGTCTTTCATAGGAACATTGAAATCCGCACGTACTAAAACAACCTTATCTTTTAATTCAACATTTGTGACATCCTTTTTTGCCATAGAGAATCCTCCTCATAATCGTTGTCAATTTTAAAATAAGCGGAGAAGCGTTTGTGCTCCCCCGCCTACTATCAGCTACAAAATAGTTAGAAGCACATATTAAAGTACTTACAAAGCTATTTTAATCTATTTTATTTAGATTGGCTTGCTAAATATTCTAAAGTACGAACTAATTGAGCAGTATATGACATTTCATTGTCGTACCAAGATGCAACTTTAACTAATTGACGATCGCCAACAGTCATGACACGTGTTTGAGTTGCGTCGAATAAAGCACCGAAAGTCATACCGATAACATCAGAAGAAACGATTTCGTCTTCAATGTAACCGAATGATTCGTTAGTTGCTTCTTTCATCACTCTGTTAACTTCTTCAACTGAAACTTCTTTTTCTAATACAACTGTTAATTCAGTTAATGAACCAGTTGCTACAGGAACACGTTGTGCACCACCATCTAATTTACCATCGATTTCAGGAATAACTAAACCGATTGCTTTAGCAGCACCAGTTGAGTTAGGAATGATGTTTTCAGCAGCTGCACGCGCACGACGTTTGTCACCTTTTCTGTGAGGTGCGTCTAATGTGTTTTGGTCACCAGTGTATGCGTGAATTGTTGTCATTAAACCTTCAACGATACCAAAGTTGTCTTGTAAAGTTTTTGCAACAGGTGCTAAAGAGTTAGTTGTACAAGAAGCACCAGATACAACTGTTTCGCTACCATCTAAAATTTCGTGGTTAACGTTGTATACGATTGTTTTAAGGTCACCTTTAGCTGGTGCAGAAATTAATACTTTTTTAGCACCTGCTTCGATGTGTGCTTCAGCTTTTTCTTTATCAGTGAAGAAACCAGTACATTCTAATACAACGTCGATGTCTAAGTCGCCCCATGGTAAGTTTTTAGGTTCTGGTTCAGAGAATGATTTCACTTCTTTACCATTTACACGGAAACCACCGTCAATTACTTCTACTTCTTCAGTAAAACGACCTTGAGTTGAGTCATATTTTAATAAGTGTGCAAGCATATCGTCGTCTGTTAAATCGTTTACTGCTACAACGTCGATATTTTCCACATCTTGAATTCTTCTAAATGCTAAACGACCAATTCTACCAAATCCGTTAATTGCTACTTTTACTGCCATGTTAATGGCCTCCTTTAAATGATATTTAAAAAGTGGATCAATTCAATAATAAAACAATTCACTCACTTTTTATTTTCAACAAACTTTTTCCCTTGTGATCACTTTCGCCGCAGCTTCATCTGTGATTAACACCGTATTAGGTGTCGCCATCTCAAGATAAGCTTTAATCGCAAGCCCTTTTGATTCTCCGCCAGCTACAGCAAAAATGTGCGTTTTTGATTGCGCTTCTTCTAGTTGAATACCAATCGTTTTTACTCTGTGAATAATTTGGCCTTGTTGATCAAAATAATAACCAAACGCTTCACCCACAGCAGCATGATGTTGAAGTTTTTCTATGACTTCTGGTGGCGATTGTCTTCTCTTCGCCATTTTCAGCGCATCACCAATGCCATGTATTGTAAATTGTGATTCACGTATTTTATCTAGTGTCTGAATCACTGAAGGTTCTTTCATTAAATTTTGATAGGTCAATTCACTCACTTGTTCAGGCACATATAATGTTGTGTAACTGCCACCTGTTCTTTGAGCCATACGAGAACAAATTGTGTTCGCTTGAAAGATGACATTTTGACCGAGACCACCTCTTGCCGGCACAAAGAGTACATGGAAAGGTAAATGAGACATTGCGTCACTTACCGATGCCATAGTAGAGCCACCTGTGAGTGACACAATAGCACGGTCATACAATTGCTTTTCAAGAAGCTGTCCAGCGATTCGACCTAATTCTACTTTAACGTTTGAATCTTTATCACTATCACCAGGAATCACATGAACTTCATTCAATTGATATGCCGATTTAATCGATTGTGCAAGGCGATGATAATCTGTATATTGATTGAAGTATTCGCTCAATTGTGAGACCACATCTAAACCTTGAGAAGTTAATGTCATACCTGTTGATTTAACAGATATCAAATCTTGTTGTTTCAATAAATCAGTTTCCGAACGCAATACGCGCTCAGTAATGTTGAGCAACTCACTTAACGTCCGCCGCCCAACAGGTTGATATTTTTGAATCGTTGTTAGAATAGAAAAACGTCGATGCATTTTGTCTATCAAGTCAGGCACAATTTTTTGTTGAACATGAATCATACGTTCCATGATAAAGGCCTCCTTAATAGTGACAAGATGGCCATATTCAAGCCATGCCGTGACATTTTTAGTCCCAAATACAATAAAAACTTATCATGTTTACAAGTTCATCATACTATTTGTGCACAACAAATGCAAGTCAAAAAGCATCCCGATTTTTATAAACGCTGGACAAATAACGACCATCGATGCACAACTTAATTACTGTTGTCATATTATTATTCACATTTTTCACTTAAATTAAACATCCTTACCCAATCCATTGCATTCATCGTTGAGATATTTTACATTGAAAGAAAGAGGTGAAACTATGTCTAAACAAACAGAGCAACCTGAAGTCATTGACCCATCTGACCCGCGCTATCGACACCCTGATGATATCAATCGACGCCAAGATGACACATTTCATAACGATACAGGTCCATTCCAACATACATACGTGCGACAAATAGGATGTACGCCGGTGGGATGTTTACCTGGCTGCCTTTTCTCTATTATTATTTCAATACTGTTAACATTACTGCTCAACCTCATTTTCTAACATAAAGCCAATCATCAAATAAAAAATAGGCTGATGAGATTTTACATATGTCTCATTAGCCTATTTTGCCCTTATTCATTCTGTTTTTAAAACTGCTTCTTACGACTCATCATTACCACTTTGTTTTGAAGAAGATTGTACGTTTTGTTGTGGCGCAGTGTTTCTCTCAGACCTTGCACGTTCACCGGATTGTGAGCGATTCGATTGCGCGTCTTGAGATGAACCTTGCTCAGTTGAAGGTTTAGGTTGCGTTGTTTTCGGTTCAGCTGTAGGTGCTTCTTCGGTCGTTCGTTCTTCTTTCGTTTCTGGCTCTTCTTCGGTTGCTTTCTTATCACTATCGTCATCTTCTTCAGTTTTTGGTTCTTCTGATTTGGATTTTGCTTTTCGATCTTCAGCCGCTTTTTCTCTTTGACGTTGTTGCTCTTGTAGACGTTGTTGTTCGAGTTGTGCTTGACGTTCTGCTTCTATTTGCGCTTGACGTGCCGCTTCTATTGATCGCTCTTGTTCAGCTTGAGCCTCTTCAATGCTTCGTTCTTTTTCTCGTTCCTCACGAGCTTTTTTCTCTTTTTCTTTTTTTATCTCCGCTTCACGTTTTTCCTTTTGTTCTTCAATTGACTTCTCTTTTAAACGTTCATTTCCTCTATGTGATTGATCGACAAATGAAAAAATCGCAAAGACTAAGCCCCCGAGCAATAATAGAATGACGATGATACTTAAACATCCTAATAAACGTTTCTTATCTTTATTAGATTCAACATTGTGGGTCTCTTGCTCATTGCGTTTTGGTGCTGACATTGCATTCCCTCTCTTTATAAATTGATAACAATATATTTTATTCAACCATATTTCATTGTAAATGCACAACTTAATGCACACATTTTATTGCAAATAATAAAATTACTTATGTTTAAGTATACTGTAATTACAATTAAAGTAAATTACACGATAATCTCATCGTAACATTGATACACATTTCTTTCTGTAAATTCGCTTCAAAAATAGCCATTTCGTAATTCAATTGGAATAGCGCTTTTTTCACACTCACTTTCACATTATTTTACCCGTTTATCATTTCTAAAATCATTCATAGACCCATCTTTTTAAAATAGATTCAAGAAAACGTTTCATTCAAAAGGTCTAGAGGCTTAAGTTTAATTTGTAAAAATAAAGGAATGTATGTACTACGACAAATATAAAGGAGCATTCAGATGAAAAGAATTGTCAATATGCTAGTTCGTTTTATTATCTATCGTGTGATTGGAAAATTGATTAATCAAAAAATGAATGACCGTCAGCGTAAAAATAAATAACATCATGCACACGAGTCATTTTCAATACGTAATATTGAGGATGATTTCTGAAGACCTTCGTGACTCCCGAAAAATCGAGTAGGAGAATAGTCATTAATTGACTATTCGTCCTCTCACACCACCGAGCGTACGGTTCCGTACTCGGCGGTTCAATATCTTGCGTAAGCCAACTCTGCAAGCTGGGCTAATGGTATCAGCC
>NZ_FXUZ01000101.1 GCF_900183575.1 Staphylococcus cornubiensis | reverse complement strand
GATTGGATTTGCATTCTTTTTTATTACCGCGCATAAAACCAGAAAAAGGCTTGATTAATGGCAAAATTATCTCCAACAAAAAGAATTTTTGCTCTTGTCATTCTCTGTACGGTACGATTTTTGGGACCGTCGTTGCGAGGAGCGTAGCGACGAAGCAATCCAGTGGCCTGAATTCGTTGAAGTAGCTCACTGATTCATTGATAATCCATATTTTTTCCGCTAAGAAACGACATGGAGTCGTGAATGAGTATCACTGAGCTGTCAGATATTTTAAATGGTTATTTTTCATGGAACAAGTCGCGAATCGAGTGTTTTGCGACGATGTTAATCTCTTTAATCAAAGTAAGAACGGTCAATTTAACTGAGATTGCATGTGGTTTTTCT
>NZ_FXUZ01000109.1 GCF_900183575.1 Staphylococcus cornubiensis | reverse complement strand
CTATATTTTTGTTTGGTGACTATGGCAAAGAGGTCACACCTGTTCCCATGCCGAACACAGAAGTTAAGCTCTTTAGCGCCGATGGTAGTCGGACTTACGTTCCGCGAGAGTAGGACGTTGCCAAGCAAAACTTTTATCATGGCCTGTCGGTCATTTTTTCTTGGAAAAATTAGAAAAAACAATAAAAGTTGTTGACTTTTTATTAAGAACTCTGTATAATTAGTTCTTGTCGAGTCAAAAAGAAATGACATGAACATTGAAAACTGAATGACAATATGTCAACGTTAATTCCGATAATTTGAGTACTTCAAAAGTACTTTCAAGAGTGATTGACTTAATCAATCAACGAGCTATATCAAGCTTACTTCTTTTATGG
>NZ_FXUZ01000051.1 GCF_900183575.1 Staphylococcus cornubiensis | reverse complement strand
CTCAATAACAACGTAGATGTCTTCCGGCAGATCTTTACCCGCAGGGACGTTGAGTAAGCTCATGTCTGTTTCCTTTAAAAATATGTGGCAAACAAGTGCCGAGTATTATAGCCAACTCGCGCCGAATGTCTTCGCTTGTTTTCGTCTTCATTTTCCTTTTTCACCAGTTTTAAGACGGTATACAGAGCAGGAAAATCCATAACCGTAGCCGCATTTTTCATAGTGAGATGAAAGCGATTACAAACTTGTGATTAACGTTTTATTTACTTTTTTGAAGTGTGATGTAACGCAATCTGTTACATAACGAATTGTCTATAGTTTTTTCGCGAACATCTTTTAACCAATAATAACTACCCCGACGAGGACAACCCTATGTGGAAACGCTTACTTATAGTCTCTGCAGTCTCGGCAGCCATGTCGTCTATGGCGTTGGCCGCTCCATTAACCGTTGGATTTTCGCAGGTCGGATC
>NZ_FXUZ01000022.1 GCF_900183575.1 Staphylococcus cornubiensis | reverse complement strand
GAGTGTTTGCGTCCGACTTCCTTCAGATTCCACTTCGCAATGGACACCCTTGTCTTTCGCTAACAGTTCCTACTACCAAGCCTGTAACGGACTTTCACCGTCAAGATGTTACCCATGCCGGGCGCACTAAAAAAACAACCGCACTCTTCATTGAATGCGATTGCTTTTCATATCAATTAGTGTATCCGTTTTATTTACAACTCACACTTAAATTTTTAATTATCTTCTGATTCCATCATTTGTTTAAGACGTTTTGCTTCTTTTTCACGTTGACCTTTGTTTAAGATTTTCTTTCTCAAACGTACATTTTCTGGTGTTACTTCCACAAGTTCATCATCATTAATAAATTCTAATGCTTCTTCTAATGATAATTTACGTGGTTTTTTCATTGTTTCTGTTTGGTCTTTTGTCGCTGAACGCACATTCGTTTGATGTTTTACCTTTGTGATGTTCACTGTTAAGTCATTTTCACGGTTGTTTTGTCCAACAATCATACCTTCATACACTTCTGTACCTGGTTCCATAAAGTTGATACCGCGGTCTTCAAGTCCTAAAATCGCATACTCACTCGCTGAACCTTGGTCCATAGAAACAAGTACACCGTTACGACGTCCACCGATACGCCCTTTAATACGTGGTCTAAACTCATCAAATGTATGGTTGATGATACCGTAACCACGTGTCATTGACATAAATTCCGTCGTATAACCGATTAAACCACGTGCAGGTACATTGAAGATTAGACGTGTTAAACCATTATCAGTCGTAACCATGTCTACCATTTCACCTTTACGTTGACCTAAAGATTCAATAATCGCTCCAGCATATTCTTCTGGTACTTCAGTTTGTACACGTTCAAATGGTTCGTGTAGTACGCCATCAATGTCTTTTAAAATCACTTGTGGTTTAGAAACTTGCAATTCAAAACCTTCACGACGCATATTTTCAATTAAAATTGATAAGTGTAGCTCCCCACGGCCGGCAACTGTCCACGCATCTGGTGAATCTGTTGGTGTTACCTTTAATGACACATCTGTTTCTAATTGGTTGTCGAGGCGTTCTTGGATTTGACGTGCTGTCACGAATTGACCTTCACGTCCAGCAAATGGAGAATTGTTCACTCTAAACGTCATTTCAAGTGTGGGTTCATCAATACGCAATACTGGTAACGCTTCTTGGTGGTCTTGTGGTGTAATCGTTTCACCCACGTTAATGTCTTCCATACCCGATACTGCGATAAGATCACCTGCATAAGCTTCTTGAATCTCTTCACGTTTAAGACCAAAATAACCAAATATTTTCGTTACGCGGAAGTTTTTCACTGAACCATCTAATTTAATTAATGAGACACTTTCGCCGACACGCATCGTTCCTCTGAAGATACGACCGATACCGATACGCCCCACATAATCATTGTAATCTAATAATGCAGGTTGGAATTGTAATGGTTCGTCTCTGTTATCCACTGGTGCTGGAATATATTCTAAAATCGTTTCATATAGACTTTGCATGTTTTCATCTTGTTTCTCTGGATCTAAGCTTGCTGTGCCGTTAATCGCTGAAGCATAGACAACAGGGAAATCAAGTTGTTCATCATTCGCATCTAATTCGATAAATAAGTCTAATACTTCATCTACAACACCTTCAGGACGCGCAGAAGGTTTGTCGATTTTATTGACAACAACAACAGGTTTTAAGTTTTGTTCTAACGCCTTTTTCAATACGAAACGTGTTTGTGGCATTGTCCCCTCATATGCGTCAACAACTAATACAACCCCATCTACCATTTTCATAATACGCTCTACTTCACCACCAAAGTCGGCGTGTCCTGGCGTATCTAAAATATTGATTCTCGTGTCTTTATAATCAACAGCAGTATTTTTCGCTAAAATCGTGATACCACGTTCTCTCTCTAAATCGTTGGAGTCCATCGCACGTTCTTCTACACGTTCATTTTCGCGAAAAATACCGGATTGTTTTAATAGTTCATCAACCAAAGTCGTTTTACCATGGTCTACGTGAGCGATAATCGCAATGTTACGAACATCTTCTCTAAATTTTGTCATACTGTAATTCCTTTCTCGGGTAAATTATCACTTTCTTTTACAACTCGTTTATTATATCATAGAAATGGAATGAAGAAACAGTTAGGTGGGCTGATAATGAAAAAATCTCAATCCATTTTTTTAATTCTTGCAGTAATCGCTGTATTCTTTTTAACAATGTTTAGCTTTGCCATTGCTGCAACAAACATTTTTTGGATGATTGTGACATTCATCTTAATGGTAGCCACTTTCGGCATTGGCTTTACATTAAAAAAGAAATATCGTGAAAATGATTGGTTATAAATGATGCGGATGCGTACCATCATATCACAAACATCATACACCAAGTGTCAAATTTAGCGATATGATGCTACATACTTTTCAGTGTTACAATAGATAGTGCCTCGTTCTCTAGACAAGGCGCTATCTTTTTTTGAAACAATTCAAATTTCACACTCATTTTCGATGATTAGAAAGCAAGAAAACAAATACGTGCGTCTTTTAATAAAAAATACATCGCTACACTGATAAGACGTCAGCAGCGATGTATGTATTCCTATCATTTTCATATCAGCAGAAGTTTATTTTTTCTTAAACTTTTGTTGTAAAGCTGTTAAAACAAAATCATAACCTTGTAAGTATTCTCGTCTAATTTCCTCATGCACTTGTGGGTTTCCCATTAAAATAGAGTTCGGCGCTGTAATCGACAATGGCTCACCGACGAAGTTAGTTGCGACACCGCCGACTTCATTTAAAATAATCATACCCCCTGCATAGTCCCATGGTTGTAATCGTGGCGTTAAATAAGCCGCGAGTTGACCTGTCGCAACGTATACGATTTCTAGTGCGGCAGAACCATATGCACGTGCACTTCTCGAATCACTAATAATCGGTTGTAAAATCGAACTTAAAATCGGTTTCGTTAACCAGTTCGGATTCATTCCAATAATACTTTCGTGCACAGCTGTACTCTCTAATTGTGGAATCTCATTTTGATTAATGTAAGCGCCGTTTCCTGCTTTAGCGTGATACAATAAATCAGCCATCACATCATAGACAAAACCCGCATACGGTACGCCATCTTTAAAAATACCTACAGAAATCGCGAAATTTTCTCCTTGATGAATAAAATTAAGTGTGCCATCTATCGGATCAATCACCCAAACAACGCCCTCTGTAGATTCAATATCATGGCCATGCCCTTCTTCACCAATAATACGATGATGCGGATAGCTCTCTTGAATTTGTTGTACAATAAATGTTTCAATCCCTTTATCCACGTTCGTGACAAGGTCATTCGGATTTGATTTTTCTTCTATAGCGAGTTCATCTACCATCCATTTTCGAACATTATTTCCCGCTTCTAATACTAGACTTTTCGCATAATCATATAAATGCATTTGCCTCACTCCTATTGCATTTATTATACACTAATTTGATTCAATTTAAATGTTCAAAAGACTGTAATGTGCTACAATGAAATCAATTTAAAAGGCATCTTATAAGGAGGTTTATCAATGACAAAATACATATTTAAACCAAAAGATTTTAAAGTTTTTCAAATAGACGGACTTGAAGCACGAATGGAAGGACTTGAAAACCAAATTCGTCCGCAATTGAATGCTTTAGGTGATTATTTTACGGATTATTTAGAAACAGTAACAGGTGAAACATTTTATGCACACGTCGCGAAACATGCCCGTCGCAAAGTGAATCCACCTAAAGACACATGGGTGGCATTTGCGACAAACAAACGCGGATATAAAATGATGCCCCATTTCCAAATCGGCTTATTTGAAGACCACTTATTTGTGATGTACGGTGTGATGCATGAAGATCCGCAAAAAGCAAACGACGTGAAAGTGTTCGAACAAAAATTAGACGCGTTGATGGCCTTACCTGAAGATTTTCAAATTTCATTAGACCATATGCAACCTGCGAAATCACGTATTCAAGACATGACAAAAGAAGAAATTAAAAAAGGCATTGCGCGCGCTAAAAATGTAAAAAAAGGTGAGTTTTTTGTTGCCCGTGCGATTAAGCCGCAATCAGAACATTTGAAATCAGACCGTGCTTTTATCGCATTTTTAGAAGATACATTTGAGCATTTATTGAAATTTTATCAATAATAGATTTTAGGTACTACCATCATTTAGCATTAAACCGTTATGAATGCGTCCGGGATATAAGTCTCAGGCGCTTTTTTATGCTCACATTCACTTTTGACCCCCTTCCCTTTAATACTTGCGGATGAGATAATGTTAAAGTAAATACTCTCAGAAACACAGAAATTAAAAAATCCCAAGCATGTCGGAATTGAACTCCAAGCACGCTTGAGACGAACTGATTTGATTTAATGATTAATGAAAACGATCTTCTTATTTATCTTTACCTTCAGTTATATCATTTTCAACATCTTTTGTATCTTCTTTAATATTTTGTTCAAAGCCATTTCTTTCTTCACTATGACTTTCTCGAGTTAAATCAGAATCACGTTCAACGCGGTTCTCATCATTTACAGATGGTGTTGTATCATTGCGATAAACATAAGGATCTGATGATGTATTCTGCTGAGCGTCGTCATCATTTGAACTGTCAGGTGCGTACATCATGTCATTTTGACGTTTTGGTTTACGTACGATGAGCATAATCCCTGCAACCAACCATAGTAGCCCAGCAACTAAACTACCACTTAAAAATACACCCGTTGCAGCTGCTAAGATTAAAAGGATCCCAGCTAAAATGTTCTTTTTAAAGATAAAAACTGCAACGATAGCGAGTACTAGCGGAAGTAAAGCCAACAGTATTGTCGGTGCACCTATATTTTCAATCTGAGAAATATCTTGACCTGCTGCATCAATTTCTCTTTGGAATTCTGGTGACTTAAACATTTGTATAGCACCAAATAAGATGACAGCCCAGATCAGATGAAGGACGATACCCACCCAAGTTAAAACTTTTTCAGCTGTTCGTTTAAATGGTTTTTGTGCATCATTCATGTACCCTGGTCCATCATGATGATTTTGCTGTTCGTTATAAGTATATTGATTTGTCATCTGAAATAACCTCCTTGATTAGTATATTACCTGTTTCAATTAAAATAAACGCTAAAATATAACATACTTTAATTTTTTTTCATTAAATTTATCAGTTTTTAATTGTATCTGTATCTATCTATAAAATAATATGACATAACAAAAACGGATTGGCAAACTTTATATGTCATACTGGCCTGACTACAATCAAATAGCGTGTGTCAGTCGGTATTGCATCAAGTTACCAATCCGCTTATTTTATTTATTTTTTTCGTCCGCTTCTATGTTTGTCTCATTTTTTAAACGGTCTTGTTGTAGTTTCATACGATCATCATAGTTTTGACGTCGTTGTGAGGAAGCACTTGGTCGAAGCTTACGTTGTTCTTTTTCATATGCTTTACGTGCTTTCTTTTCTTCTTTTCGCTGTTGTTTGATTTCTGCTCTAGACATCGACGCCTCATCGTTTTCTTCATCAGCATCAATCATTGTGTCATCACCTTGTGGACGTTGCTCGACATTTCTAGACATTGTTCGACTGTCATAGACTAATGTGTCGTCCGCTTCATCTTCCATTCTATCATCCGTTTGAGGGACCTCTTGATTTTTCTGTGACTTATGATGATATTTAGCAGAACGCGATAACACTTCTGGTTCATCATCGTTTTCTGTTGAAGATTCGTAAGCTGTCACCTCTTCATAAGCACTGTATGATTCTGTTGCTGAATGTTCCCCTCTTTGGTAATCAACGGGTTCACGGTACGCTTCAGTTTGGTGATAAGTCTCTGGTTCATGAGTCGCATAAGCTCCATATTGATAACCTTCATCATAATAAGTTGGTACCACTTCATACTTATCTTTTCGAATAAACATCATCAACGCAATGATAAAGAAGAAGAGTGGCACTAAGATAAAGAATAACGGTACAGTGACGATCGCCACTAATAAAAATAACAAACCTGATACGATACGGTGGTTCATTGAAATCAGTGCTAGGAATGAAATCAATAGACATACGATTAAATATACGATAAATGCCCACACACCATTTTGCAACATTATCACAAACTGTGTTGCATTCATATTATTGTTGGTCAAAAGCTCCTGTAATGTCGCATTATTTGCAATACTATTTTCTAAGCTTTGAATGGAATTTTCATTGCTAAACAATACTAATCCAAAAAACATAGCGACAACAGTAGTACCTAGCAGTAATAGCCAACTCAACCAACCTAATATTTTTTCGGCGAGTCGATTTACAGGACGACTAATATGTGTATATGTTTCTCCTGCCATGCTTTCACTCCTCATATTTATCTTACTCTCCTCATTATAACTAAACTTTGACGAAATCACTACATTCTAGGTCAAAGCGCCATTTTAAAATTAAGAAAACGTTCGTTGTATTCACTTAAAACATCTGGACCTAAGTCATGATATACTTCTAATCTTTTTTGCTCTTCACGTGTAGGGTAAACACGTTCATCATCACGAATATCTTCAGGCAATTGCTTTCTCGCTGTTTCATTCGGCGTTGCATACTCTACCCATTCAGTATTTTGTTTATTCACTTCTGGGTCTAATAAGAAATTAATAAACTTATGTGCACCTTCGACATTTTGTGCTGTTTTAGGAATGACCATATTATCAAACCATAAATTAGAACCTTCTTTAGGCACAACATAATCAAAACGTTCATCCTCATGGAACACAGGGGCTGCGGAACCACTCCAAATTACCGCCGCACTTGCTTCATGTTGTTCTAACATCATTTGAATTTCATCGCCAACGACACCACGAATATTGGGCGCAAACGTTTTAAGTTGTTGCTCTGCTTGCTTCAGATGTTCAGTATTTTTATCATTCAAACTATAGCCTAAACTATTCAATGAGATGCCCATAATTTCACGAGCACCATCGACTAAGAGGACATCATCTTTTAATCGTGGGTCTCTTAACGCATTCCAACTATCGAAATGAATATCTTTGTATTTTTCTTTATCGTACAAAATACCAACAGTTCCAAAAAAGTATGGCATTGAATACTCATTTTTAGGATCAAACGGTTGATTCATATAATAAGGATCGAGATGTTTCATATTTGGAATCTGTTTGTGATCCAGTGGTCGAAGCAGATGCTCTTTTTTCATTTTTTCAATCGTATAATCACTTGGGAATGCCACATCATAATGCGTGCCACCGTTACGAATTTTTGCTTCCATTGCCTCGTTGGAATCGAATGTTTCGTATACAACTTTGATACCAGTTTCTTCTTCAAACTGGTCTAACAACTCAGGATCAATATATTCTCCCCAGTTGTAAACATATAATTTTTCTTGTTGCTTGCCACCTATGCCGTCATGATTAATCCAATACCCAACGCCTAAACTGATTAAACCCAATATGAGTGCACCACCAACGAGCTGTATTAATTGTTTCATAATGTCACACCTCTTTTATTGGATTGAATCTTTTGTTTTTGACGTTGAATCACTTGATAAATCAATAATCCAACCATAATTAAAGCAAATAAAATAGTAGAAATTGCATTGATTTCCATACTGATACCGCGACGTGCCATGGAGTAAACTTCTACAGATAATACACTGAAGCCATTACCGGTAACGAAAAAGCTCACTGTAAAATCATCCAATGAATACGTTAATGCCATGAAAAAGCCACCAATAATTCCCGGCATAATATGAGGAATCACGACTTTACTTAACAATTGAAACTCTGACGCCCCTAAATCACGAGCTGCATTCATAATAGAGTCATTCATTTCATACAATTTTGGCAGTACGATAATGACAACAATAGGAATACAAAACGCGATATGTGACACGAGTACAGAAGTAAAGCCTAAACCAAACCCTGTAAAATGACCAAGTGCAGTAAACATAATTAAAAATGACGCACCAATGACTACATCTGATGACACCATTAACACATTGTTTAACGTTAACAACGAAATTTTAAGCGTTTGATTTCGCAATTGATACAACAACAATGCCCCAAAAATTCCGATAATCGTCGCAATACCTGCTGCTAATAACGCAACTGCAATCGTATTGAACACAACTTGCAGTAAACGTTTGTTGTCAAATAACGTTTGATAATGTTCCCATGTGAAGCCTTCAAACTGTACCATATTCCCTGCACTATTAAACGAGTACAGCATTAAAAAGAAAATAGGTAAGTATAATACAACTAACATTCCGATCAAATAAAACTTTCCATACCATCTCATTTTGAAGCGCCTCCCTTATGCTTACTACGTGTTAAAATCATGACCAATGCCATAAATAACACTAAGAAGAGCGCAATTGTCGAACCCATTCCAAAGTTTTGAATGACTAAAAATTGCTCTTCAATCGCTGTACCAATATTGATGACTTTGTTACCAGCGATCAGTCTCGTAATCATGAAGAGTGACAATGCAGGAATAAATGTAACTTGAATCCCTGTTTTGACACCTTCAGCTGTTAAAGGAAGTAATACTTTACGAATAACAGTGAACGTATTCGCACCTAAATCTTGTGCTGCGAAAAACAGCTGATTTGGAATATCTTTCATGCTGTTATATATCGGTAATAACATGAATGGGATATAAATATATGCCGCTACAAAAATAAATGCAGGTGCTGTAAATAAAATCGATTGAGATGGAATGTTAAAAGCCATCAAAATTTTATTGATAAGTCCATCATGACTGAAAATCCCAATAAATGCATATGTCTTAAGTAGTAAATTCATCCATGTCGGAATAATCATGACGAGTAACCAAGACGCTGCATGTCGTGATTGATGAATGAAGTATGCTGCTGGATAACTTACTAATAAACAAATCAGCGTAATTAAAGTCGCATACACGATAGACTCAAACAGCATTCTCATATAACGCACAGAGAAAAATTGTTCGTAATTCATTAATGTGAAATGTCCATGATCATCAACAAATGAAAAGTAGCAAAGCAAAATAACTGGAATGACAATGAAGAAAACCATCCAAAGTAAATACGGTATAGCGAGCCAACGATTAATGTGTTTCATAATTTAACTCTCCATAACCTTCAATGCGTTTGTCGAACTCTTCTTCAGTTTCTCCTGGCACCATAATATGGATTGCTTCAGGTTCGAAATCTAATCCTACACGCGTACCGATTTCTGCATTTTTCGTTGACTGAATCATCCACTCATAGCCTTTACGATCTTCACAAATCATCTCATAGTGAACCCCTCTAAATAATGAGCTCGTTACCGTTGCTTTAAACAGTCCTTGCTCTTCTGGCACAAGTGTAATATCTTCTGGACGTATCACAACATCTACTTGTGTTTGAGGTGGAATATCTTTGTCAACACAGTCAAAGTCTTGACCATAAATATTAACCACGTAGTCTTTCACCATTGTTCCCTCAACAATGTTCGATTCGCCAATAAAGTCTGCTACAAAGCGATTGACTGGCTCATCATAAATGTCTAATGGCGTTCCAAATTGTTCGATTTTACCTGCACGCATGACAAAAATAAAGTCGCTTAATGCCAGTGCTTCTTCTTGGTCATGTGTCACGAATACGAAGGTAATACCTAAACGTGATTGTAATTCGCGCAACTCATATTGCATCTCTGTACGTAACTTTAAATCCAACGCTGACAAAGATTCATCCAATAACAATATTTCAGGCTCATTCACAATGGCGCGTGCCATCGCAATACGTTGTTTTTGTCCTCCGCTTAACGCATGAATCTCGCTGTACATATAATCTTCTAATTTAACGAGTTTTAACGCTTCTGTCACTTTTTTCTCAATTTGATCTTTTTTCATCTTTTTTAACTTCAAACCAAATGCAACGTTATCATAGACGTTCAAATGTGGAAACAATGCATAGTCTTGGAATACCGTGTTCACTTGACGTTGATTGGCAGGGAGTTGATTAATATTTTTCCCTAAATAAATCACTTCACCGGCATCGGGGGTTTCAAAGCCTGCAATTAATTTCAGCATTGTCGTTTTACCACAACCTGATGGCCCTAGAATGGTATAAAAATGTCCTGATTCGATCTCTAAATCAATATCATTCAAAATGGTCGTTGTATCATATTTTTTCGTAACATTTTTAAACTTTAGTAATTCACTCAATTCTTTAAAACCTCCTATAAATACGATGACGTTGCAACAATCATCAATTTCGCACTCACTTGACCTGAGTTAGATAAACGATGAGTAGCAATCGCTTTAAAATATAATGCATCCCCCTCTTGTGCAGTATATTGTTGGTCCCCTAAAGTTAAAGTCACTGCTCCTTCTAAACAGTAGACGAACGTATCGGATGTAGAAGGCTGAAAATCTTTATAAGAAGCGTGTGGCTCTAATGTTAAGAGCAACGGCTCCATATCAAACTCATTTGAACGCTTCACTGGCCATTGCAAATAATAGCCTTTTTCATCTTCACAGTAACTCAACTGTTCACTTTTAGGATAATGTACTTTTGCTACTTGTTTGTCATCAAAAAAATCGCGTGGTGACGTGCCGAGCACCTCTAAAATATTTAAAAAAGTTTCCATATTGGGTGACGTTTTATTACTTTCTATTTGAGAAATGTAACCTTTAGACAAATCCGTCCGTTCCCCTAGTTCCTCTTGTGTCAAGTTTTTTAAACGTCTTAAATTTTTTATCTTTTGTCCAATCTCCATAGAGTCCCTCCACTCAAAAAAAGCGACTTGTTTACTTTTACTAAACATTTTGTTTAACGCTTAATAAAAATAACAAATCGCACGCTAAATTACAATACCTTTTTAGCTGTTCTTTAAAGTTTTTTGATTGGGATGTAGTTTTGCTTGTTTCACCACTTGATAACTGTCATAACCACTTTGTTGCTTAAAGTCGTTAAAGAGGTTTTTTTCATCTGCTTTCCCTGGTACCACCTGTTTGAATTCGCGGTATCGTGTCATCAATTCTTCACGTTCAATTTGGCTTTCATAATATGCTTCAATAGCGTTGAAAAATGAGATAACTGCGACCATTTCTTCTTGTGACCAGTCGACATCTATTGGGTATGTGTATTCCATTATTTCACTCCTTTTAATCGGACGTTCATGTTGACTATAAATCATTTTCCTTCATTTTTAAAGTGCTGCGACATGATGAGTCTTGGCTATCATTAATGTCCCAGCCTCATGCATATAAACTGATTTAAAAAATGAGGTGGCATAAGCCTTACCGTACATCATATTCAATGAGATCGCCATATTTTTGTATCTCTCTTTGATAACAGGACAATTGCTGCTCAAATAAAAAAGAGACTGCGCAAATTCATGCACAGTCCCTTATCTATTCAACTATTATTACATTGTGTGAATTGGTAAACCTAAAGCTTTTTCAGCTGCTTCCATGCTCATTTCACCTAATGTTGGGTGAGCGTGAACTGTTAAAGCGATATCTTCAGCATTCATACCTGCTTCAATTGCTAAACCAAGTTCAGCGATAACGTCTGAAGCGTTTGTACCCACAACTTGTGCACCGATAAGTGTATCATCTTCTTTAAGTGTCACAAGTTTAACGAAACCGTTTGTATCATTTAATGATAATGCACGGCCGTTTGCTTGGTAAGGGAATTTAGAAGCTTTGATTTCTAAACCTTCTTCTTTCGCTTGCGCTTCAGTGTAACCTACTTGTGCTAACTCAGGCTCAGTGAAACATACTGCAGGCATACCGATGTAATCTACTTCTGAATTTTGTCCTGCAATGGCTTCAGCTGCGATTTTAGCTTCGTAGCTTGCTTTGTGTGCAAGTGGTAGACCTGGAACGATATCACCAATTGCATAGATACTGTCTACAGATGTACGGCTTTGTTTGTCAACTTCAACTAAACCGCGGTCAGTTAATTTAACGCCAACTTCTTCTAAGCCTAGTTCGTCTGTGTTTGGACGACGACCTACAGTCACTAATACGTAGTCCGCTTCGATTGTTTTTTCTTCGCCTTTAACTTCGTAAGTCACTTTAACACCGTTATCAGTTTCTTCAGCTGATTTCGCTAAAGCTTCTGTTTCGATGATCATGCCTTTTGCTTTCATTTCTTTTTTAACTGGTGCAACCATTTGTTTTTCAAAACCACCAAGGATTTCTTTTGCACCTTCAAGAATTGTCACTTCAGTACCGAAGTTTGCATAGGCAGTACCTAATTCTGAACCGATGTAGCCGCCACCAACGACAACTAATTTTTTAGGTACTTCTTGTAAGTTTAGTGCACCCGTAGAGTCAAGGATGCGGCCACCAAATTCGAAGTTAGGAATTTGAATTGGACGTGAACCTGTTGCTACGATAGCATTTTTGAAGTTGTAAGTTTGCGCGCTTTTATCATCCATTACACGTAAGCTGTGTTCATCAACGAAATAAGCTTCACCGCGAACGATTTCAACTTTGTTACCTTTTAATAATGATTCAACACCGCCAGTTAATTTGTTAACGACTGAACCTTTAAAAGATTGAACTTTATCGAAATCTAAAGATACGTTTTCTGCAGTGATACCTAGGTCAGCACCGTGTTGCGCTTGTTCGAAACGGTGAGATACGTTTAATAATGCTTTTGAAGGAATACAACCCACGTTTAAGCATACGCCACCTAAATTACCTTTTTCAACGATCGTTACTTTTTGACCTAATTGTGCTGCACGAATTGCTGCAACATAGCCACCAGGGCCAGCCCCAATGACAATAGTATCTGTTTCAATTGGAAAATCTCCGACTACCATATTTTACCCCTCCATTAATAATAGTTCTGGATTGTTTAATAAACGTTTGATGTGGTTCATAGCGTTTTGACCAGTTGCACCATCAATTTGTCTGTGGTCAAAGCTTAGTGATAATGCTAACACAGGTGCTGCAACGATTTCGCCATCTTTAACGATTGGTTTTTGTGCGATACGACCAATACCTAAAATTGCAACTTCTGGGTGGTTGATGACTGGTGTGAACCATTGTCCACCTGCAGAACCGATGTTAGAAATTGTACATGTTGCACCTTTCATTTCATCAGATGTTAATTTACCGTCACGTGCTTTAACAGCAAGTTCGTTGATTTCATCTGAGATTTGGAAGATTGATTTACGGTCAGCATGTTTAACAACAGGTACTAAAAGACCTCTGTCTGTATCTGCTGCGATACCAATGTTCCAGTAATGTTTTTGTACAACTTCGCCAGCTTCTTCGTTAAATGAAGTATTAAGTGCTGGGTATTTTTTCAATGCTGACACTAATGCTTTAACAACATAAGGTAAGAATGTTAATTTTGTACCTTGTTCAGCAGCAATTTCTTTAAATTTCTTACGGTGATCCCATAACTCTTGAACATCGATTTCGTCCATTAATGTTACGTGTGGCGCAGTATGTTTAGAGTTCACCATTGCTTTTGCGATTGCTTTACGCATTGCAGAGATTTTTTCAGTTGTTTCAGGGAATTCACCTTCAGTTGAAACTGCTGGTGTTGATGCTGCTGGTGCAGTTGATTCTTGTGAAGACTCAGCCGATGCAGTATCTTGAGCAGGTGCAGCTTGTCCGCCACCATTTAAGTATGCATCTACATCTTCTTTAGTAATTCTACCATTTTTACCTGTACCATTAACAGCTTTAATGTTCACATGATTGTCACGTGCATATTTACGCACTGATGGCATTGCTTTCACTTGTCTGTTTTCATCAACTTCTACCGCTTCTTGAGCAGCAGGAGCCGCTTCTTCTTTAGGGGCTTCTTCTTTAGCTTCTTCAGCTTTTGCCGGAGCATCGTTGCTGTGTCCGCCTTTGAATTCCATTTCTTCAGCGTCTGGTGCATCGATTTTAACAATTGTGTCACCTACGACTGCAACTGTACCTTCTTCGACTAATACTTCAAGTACTGTACCACTTACAGGAGATGGGATTTCTACAACTGATTTATCATTTTGTACTTCACATAGTACGTCATCTTCTTCAATAGTGTCTCCAGCTTTAACAAACCACTTTACGATTTCACCTTCGTGGATACCTTCACCAATATCGGGTAATCTAAATTCAAATGCCACGTTCTTTCCTCCTAAATAATTAAATTATAAACAATACTTTGTTTACACACATATAGGAGAAGAAACGAAAAATCATTTCATTCTCCATATACTCTAGTGTAGATCAGAAATCCGATGTCACAAATCTCTTTTCTCCACGCTTCTCAAAAATTACTGATTAAAATTCTAAAGTTTTCTTAGCTTGTTCTACGATGTCCGTTTTGTTTGGTAACCAAACATTTTCAGCTTGTGTAAATGGATAAATTGTATCTGGCGCTGCAACACGTCCGATTGGTGCTTCTAATGAAAGAATAGCACGTTCTGATAATTCAGCGACAACATTTGCACCTACACCAGCTTGTTTTTGTGCTTCTTGAACAACAACCACACGGCCTGTTTTTTCAGTTGATTTTACAAGTGTGTCAACATCTAATGGTTGAACTGTACGTAAGTCAATCACTTCAACAGAGTAGCCGTCTTTTTCAAGTTCTTCAGCAGCTTTCATTGACTCTTGAACCATCGCGCCGTAAGTGATGATTGTTAAGTCAGTACCTTCACGTTTAACGTTAGCTTTACCGATTTCAATTGTGTATTCTTCTTCAGGTACTTCTTCACGGAATGAACGGTATAATTTCATGTGTTCTAAATATACAACAGGGTCATTGCTACGGATACTTTCGATTAATAAACCTTTTGCATCGTATGGACCAGATGGAATCACCACTTTTAAACCTGGTGATTGTGCTAAAATACCTTCTAAGTTATCTGCGTGCAATTCTGGTGTATGTACACCACCACCGAATGGCGCGCGCACTGTAACTGGTGCTACTTTTGAGTTACCTGAACGGAAACGATGACGTGCGATTTGTCCTGCAACAGAATCGAATACTTCAAATACGAAACCTAAGAATTGGACTTCCATAATTGGACGGTATCCTTGAGTTGAAAGACCTAACGCTAAACCACCGATACCTGATTCAGCTAAAGGTGTGTCAAATACACGGTCTTCACCGAATTCTTTTTGTAATCCCTCAGTTACACGGAATACACCACCGTTAACACCAACGTCTTCACCAAATAACAAAGTGTTTTCGTCATTTTTAAGTTCAGTTGCTAACGCGTTGTTAATCGCTTGAACCATTGTCATTTGTGCCATGGCCTATTTCGACTCCTTCTCTTTGTAGATTTCATATTGTTCTTTTAAGTTTGCAGGCATTTCTTCATACATGATTTCCATTAATGAAGTCACTGTTTGTTTTTCAGTGCTGTCAGCCTCTTTAATCGCTGCTTTGATTTCATTTTTAGCTTGTTCGATGACTTCATTTTCTTTTTCTTCAGACCATAAGCCTTTGTTTTCCAAGAATTTTCTGAAGCGAACAAGTGGATCTTTTTTCTCCCACTCTGAATCTTCATCAGATGTTCTGTATTTTGTTGGATCGTCCCCAGCCATTGTATGTGGACCGTAACGATAAGTCATCGTCTCGATTAATGTTGGACCTTCACCATTGATTGCACGATCACGCGCTTCTTTAGTTGCTTGGTATACTGCTAATGCATCCATACCGTCAACTTGAATACCTGGGATACCTACTGCAACCGCTTTTTGAGCTAATGTTTTCGCTGCAGTTTGTTTGTCACGTGGTGTTGAAATTGCGTAATTGTTATTTTGAATTACGAAAATTGCAGGCACTTTGTATGCTGAAGCAAAGTTGATACCTTCATAGAAATCACCTTGTGAAGAACCACCGTCTCCTGTATACGTAATCGCTACTGCTTTTTTACCACGTTTTTTAAGCCCTAATGCAACACCAGCTGTTTGAATGTATTGTGCACCGATAATGATTTGTGGACTTAATGCATTCACACCTTCAGGCATTTGGTTACCTACGAAGTGACCACGTGAGAATAAGAAAGCTTTCGTTAATGGTAAGCCGTGCCAAATTAATTGTGGTACATCACGGTAACCAGGAAGAATAAAGTCTTCTTTCTCTAATGCGAATTGTGAAGCAAGTTGTGAAGCTTCTTGACCAGCAGTTGGCGCATAGAAACCTAAACGTCCTTGTCTGTTTAATGAAATTGAACGTTGGTCTAAAATACGTGTCCAAACCATTCTTCTCATTAATTCTACTAACTGCTCATCCGATAAGTCCGGAAGTAAATCTTCATTTGTTACATTTCCATCTGCATCTAAGATTTGAACCATTTCAAATTTTGACTCAGTATCTTTCAATACTTTTTCAGCATCGAACTGGTTGTTTAACTTAGTAACCATGCAATTCACCATACCTTTCCCGTTTATAAAATAAATAACATTCGACTTACTCTAGTGTAACACAAAATATAAGAACTGTTAAACAGTTTTCCTAAAGTTCTGTAACACTTGCTACAACAACAGTAGAGCTAACTGTTATACCTTTTCTTTCAAACTGTTACAGTTATTTGTTAGCGATTTCATCAACATCTTGCTTTTCTGTTTGAACTTTACGAATCGCTTTTGTGTAGTCCTCAACCTTTTTCTGCATATTTTTTTGAACATCAGATAATGCTTTTGAACGTTTGTCGACTTCTTCTTGTGAACCTGAATCTTCTTTAAAGTAACTGAACAAGTCTTTTTCTTTGTTAATCACATCTTGGTATCCTTTTACGAAAGCATCATGTTTTTTATTTTTGTCTTCAATGGCTTTGTTCAAATCATCAAACTCTTTTTTATCATCTTTATCTTCAATTTGATTCGACTCTGCTTTAACCTTTTCAAAAGCTTTTTTAGAATTATCCATCGCTTCGATTTCTTTTTTCAATTGCTTTTCACGTTCGTTGGCATTGTCGAGTACCTGATCTACTTTATCTTGAACTTCGGCAATGTTTTTACCACTGATTTCTTTTGATAATTTTTCTTTTTCTTTTTCAAGCTTATTCATTTCTTTATTGACATCTTGAATAGGTGCTTCAGCCTTTTGCATTTTTTCAAGTCCGTCATTGTACTTTTCAATATGTTCACTATCTTTACTACAAGCTGCTAATAAAAATGTTGCTGCAACTGCTACTCCAACTGTTTTATGAAATTTCATTCTGGAGACCTCCTTATCCGTCACTCGTAATATTAATGAAAATAACGCTATAATTCAAATATTCATCCGCACATTTAATGTCATTTTACACACCCTCGAAGTGTATGTCTCCAAAAAGCGCATTGTTGATGATATTAAATACAAGGTTGAAAATGCATCTACATTCTTTTTTAATTACAAAAGTTTTCGACTATCACTTTATGGAATTTTTTTGATATATTATTTAATAAGGAAGGTGTCAAAAATGTTAACAATGAAAGATATTATTAGAGATGGACATCCTACACTTCGACAAAGATCAAAAGAAGTGGAGTTCCCATTAACTGAAGAAGAACGACAAACTTTATTAGATATGCAAACTTTTTTAAAAAATAGTCAAGACCCAGAAATTGCTGAAAAATATCAATTACGTAGCGGCGTTGGATTAGCTGCACCTCAAATTAATGTGCCAAAACGCATGTTTGCGGTTTATTTACCAGATGACGGTGAAGGCCATTCATATGATTTTGCCATTGTAAACCCAAAAATCGTAAGTCATAGTGTACAAGACGCTTACTTGCCAACGGGTGAAGGTTGTTTGAGTGTTGACGAAGATGTTCCTGGTCTTGTGCATCGTCATTACCGTGTCAAACTTAAAGGATATGATATTGACGGCAATGAGATGAGCTTACGTTTGAAAGGCTATGCAGCAATTGTTGTACAGCATGAACTTGATCATCTTAATGGCGTACTGTTTTACGATCATATCGATCAAGACCATCCGTTACAGCCTAAAAATGGTGCGATGGAAGTTTAAGATTTACAAAATGTATTAAGCAAATGATTAAGAAAAAGTTGAGACTAGGATATAAAATTTTTGATTGTCTTACCTTGATACATTTTAATCCAATTGTCCGCATTGATAACCCTTTTAGATTTTCATAATTGCGAATCAATGTAGCAAGCTTTTTTAAGATGAAAAAATCAAAAATTTTGAGCGCCATTGAACTTAATTAGTTTTACATTTCTATATTTTTTCTTATCGTAGGGAGAGCGGAAGCGCATTTCATTGTGTCTCAGCTCCCCTCTTTTTTCATTTGCACAATTTTAAGGCATAAAAAATGGCGGTAAAGTACATCCTTTGCCGCCATTTTTATTACTCTGATACGATTTCAAACTATCCTACATTGCTACATAAATATATCTCTTCGCTGTTTATAACGAATGCCCTCTTCATCTAGTGCTTTCTTGAGTGTCTCAAATGTTTCAATGTCCAAAATTTCAGGGTCATGATTGTGCTTTCTAAAATAATGCGTTTCTTGAGTTGTAGCTTGAACTTCTTCATATTCAAAAAACATCGTCACTTCATTACGTCTCACTTCAAATTGAATTTCGGATAAAAACTTATCTTCCCGGTTACGTTCATTTTTAACTTCTTCTAGCAATTGACTCGCACTTTTCATCTTCATCACCTATTTGCGGAATTTTTAAATGAGGTTGCATTCATTTAATTATGAGATACTTTTTAGTTTATCACATTCCGCTTTATTTATTCGATGACATCATGTAAAATATAACCAACTGGGCTTGTATGCGCGTATTGCCATACACTCAATCAAGAACGGAAATTAAATGACTGCTATACATATTGAAAATGAGAAGTGAATGACTTGTGAATTGAATGATGTAGACATTCTTTGAGTTACATATTCGATTCATGTTTTTTATTTTCACTCCATCGTTTCAATTGTTCATGCATATCAATCAATTAATGATAAGTGATTCAACTTAGGAGGAAAATATATGTCAATTTTTAAAGTTTTTTATCAACATAATCGCGATGAAGTCATCGTACGTGAAAATACACAATCGATTTATGTTGAAGCACAATCTGAAGAACAAGTTCGTCGTTATTTGAAAGAACGCAACTATAATATTGAATTCATAACTAAATTAGAGGGCGCACATTTAGAATATGAACAACAATCCGATCATTTTAATGTGGAGCGCGCACAATAATGAAACAACTTCAAAAAAATGAAGTTGGCGTATATGCGTTAGGTGGTTTAGGTGAAGTCGGTAAAAACACTTATGCCATCGAGTATAAAGATGAAATTGTAATCATTGATGCAGGGATCAAATTCCCCGATGATAATTTACTCGGTATTGATTACGTGATACCGGACTACACTTATCTTGAACAAAACCAAGATAAAATTGTAGGTTTAATTATCACACATGGTCACGAAGATCATATCGGTGGTGTGCCCTACCTGCTCAAAAAGATTAATGTACCGATTTACAGTGGTCCTTTAGCGCTCGGTTTAATTCGCAATAAATTAGAAGAACATCATTTATTACGTCAAGCTGAACTGATTGAAATTAACGAGGACACAGTGATTGAATCGAAACATTTTAAAGCCAGCTTTTACCTTACAACACACAGTATTCCTGAAACATACGGTGTTATTGTTGATACGCCTGAAGGTAAAATCGTGCATACAGGTGACTTCAAATTTGACTTCACACCTGTTGGCGCACCAGCGAATATCGGTAAAATGGCTAAAATTGGTGATGAAGGCGTGCTCTGTTTGCTCTCTGATTCTACCAATTCACTCGTACCAGACTTCACACTGAGTGAACGTGAAGTTGGTCAAAACGTAGATAAGATTTTCCGTAATTGTACAGGCCGTATTATTTTTGCGACTTTCGCGTCAAACATTTATCGTGTTCAACAAGCTGTCGAAGCCGCAGTGAAATACAACCGTAAAATTGTGACGTTTGGTCGCTCGATGGAAAACAATATCAAAATTGGAACAGAGTTAGGGTACATTAAAGCACCCCCTGAAACATTCGTTGAGCCAAACAAAATTAATAGTATTCCAAAACACGAATTATTAATTTTATGTACAGGCTCGCAAGGTGAACCAATGGCGGCGTTATCTCGTATCGCAAATGGCACACATAAACAAATCAAAATCATTCCTGAAGATACTGTTGTATTCAGTTCTTCACCCATTCCAGGTAATACGAAAAGCATTAACCGTACGATTAACGCATTGTATCAAGCTGGTGCCGAAGTCATTCATAGTAAAATTTCAAATATTCATACGTCAGGTCACGGTTCTCAAGGGGATCAACAGCTGATGTTACGCTTAATTAGACCGAAATACTTCTTACCTATTCACGGTGAGTATCGTATGCTCGTGGCACATGGTCAAACGGGTGTCGATTGTGGCGTGCCAGAGGAAAATGTCTTCATTCATGATATTGGTGACGTTTTAGCATTGACACGAGACAGTGCACGTATGGCGGGTCGTATCCCATCAGGTAATGTGTTAGTCGATGGTAGCGGTATTGGTGATATCGGTAATGTCGTGATTCGCGACCGTAAATTATTGTCTGAAGAAGGTTTAGTGATTGTCGTAGTCAGCATCGACTTCAACAAAAACCAATTGCTATCAGGACCAGACATTATTTCACGTGGCTTTGTCTACATGCGTGAATCTGGTCAACTCATTTACGATGCACAAAAGAAAATTAAACAAGATGTCATCTATAAATTGAATAACAACGAAAATATTCAATGGCATCAAGTGAAATCATCTATTATCGAAACATTACAACCGTACTTATTTGAGAAAACAGCACGTAAACCAATGATTTTACCTGTCATTATGAAAGTGAACGAAAAATAGATGTATCAATAAGGAAACGAGGAAAAGGTATAAAAATTTTTGATGCTATTGATACCGTCGTTTGTTTCACTTGCCCTATTCCAAAGATTTTAGTTTTTGATTGCCCTCATGGCTTCGCGTTCTTACTGTTTTGCAAGTGTTTTTTTAGTATTTTGGCATCGCTGAACTACACCTAGCTGATTTTAAAATTTTTTTCTAGGTGTTATACTGAATATGTAGGAAAAATTTGAGTTGTTTAGTCATAAC
>NZ_FXUZ01000084.1 GCF_900183575.1 Staphylococcus cornubiensis | reverse complement strand
GTTATACCTTATATGGCTATATCTCAATGGCAACGTTTTATCTGGTTAGCCAGTGGCTGGCACAGTACGGACAATTTGTTGCAGGCATGTCATACACTATGTCGATCAAACTACTCAGTATCTACACCGTGGGTTCGCTGCTTTGTGTATTTATTACCGCTCCACTCATTCGTAATACCGTTCGCCCAACAACATTACTGATGCTGTACACCTTTATCTCATTTATTGCTCTGTTTACCGTCTGCCTGCATCCCACATTTTATGTGGTGATAATATTTGCTTTTGTCATTGGTTTTACCTCTGCTGGAGGTGTTGTGCAAATTGGCCTGACGTTAATGGCTGAACGTTTCCCTTACGCTAAAGGTAAAGCTACAGGGATCTATTACAGTGCGGGCAGTATTGCGA
>NZ_FXUZ01000028.1 GCF_900183575.1 Staphylococcus cornubiensis | reverse complement strand
AACTGAGTGAATACGAAGTGATGAAGCCGAATGCAAACGATTGCCAAAATATCATATAGATTAAGTTATTAAGGGCGCACGGTGGATGCCTTGGCACTAGAAGCCGATGAAGGACGTTACTAACGACGATATGCTTTGGGGAGCTGTAAGTAAGCGTTGATCCAGAGATTTCCGAATGGGGAAACCCAGCACGAGTTATGTCGTGTTATCTGCATGTGAATTCATAGCATGTAAGAAGGCAGACCCGGAGAACTGAAACATCTTAGTACCCGGAGGAAGAGAAAGAAAAATCGATTCCCTGAGTAGCGGCGAGCGAAACGGGAAGAGCCCAAACCAATAAGCTTGCTTATTGGGGTTGTAGGACACTCTATACGGAGTTACAAAAGAATTTGTTAGACGAATAACCTGGAAAGGTTAATCAGAGAAGGTAATAATCCTGTAGTCGAAAACGAATTCTCTCTTGAGTGGATCCTGAGTACGACGGAGCACGTGAAATTCCGTCGGAATCTGGGAGGACCATCTCCTAAGGCTAAATACTCTCTAGTGACCGATAGTGAACCAGTACCGTGAGGGAAAGGTGAAAAGTACCCCGGAAGGGGAGTGAAAGAGAACTTGAAACCGTGTGCTTACAAGTAGTCAGAGCCCGTTAATGGGTGATGGCGTGCCTTTTGTAGAATGAACCGGCGAGTTACGATCTGATGCAAGGTTAAGCAGAAAATGTGGAGCCGTAGCGAAAGCGAGTCTGAATAGGGCGAATGAGTATTTGGTCGTAGACCCGAAACCAGGTGATCTACCCTTGGTCAGGTTGAAGTTCAGGTAACACTGAATGGAGGACCGAACCGACTTACGTTGAAAAGTGAGCGGATGAACTGAGGGTAGCGGAGAAATTCCAATCGAACTTGGAGATAGCTGGTTCTCTCCGAAATAGCTTTAGGGCTAGCCTCAAGTGATGATTATTGGAGGTAGAGCACTGTTTGGACGAGGGGCCCCTCTCGGGTTACCGAATTCAGACAAACTCCGAATGCCAAATAATTTAACTTGGGAGTCAGAATGTGGGTGATAAGGTCCATATTCGAAAGGGAAACAGCCCAGACCACCAGCTAAGGTCCCAAAATATATGTTAAGTGGAAAAGGATGTGGCGTTGCCCAGACAACTAGGATGTTGGCTTAGAAGCAGCCATCATTTAAAGAGTGCGTAATAGCTCACTAGTCGAGTGACACTGCGCCGAAAATGTACCGGGGCTAAACATATTACCGAAGCTGTGGATTGTCCTTTGGACAATGGTAGGAGAGCGTTCTAAGGGCGTTGAAGCATGATCGCAAGGACATGTGGAGCGCTTAGAAGTGAGAATGCCGGTGTGAGTAGCGAAAGACGGGTGAGAATCCCGTCCACCGATTGACTAAGGTTTCCAGAGGAAGGCTCGTCCGCTCTGGGTTAGTCGGGTCCTAAGCTGAGGCCGACAGGCGTAGGCGATGGATAACAGGTTGATATTCCTGTACCACCATTATTCGTTTTAAGCGATGGGGGGACGCAGTAGGATAGGCGAAGCGTGCTGTTGGAGTGCACGTCCAAGCAGTGAGATTGAGTGTTAGGCAAATCCGGCACTCTTAAGATTGAGCTGTGATGGGGAGAGGAACTTGTTCCTCGAGTCGTTGATTTCACACTGCCGAGAAAAGCCTCTAGCTAGAATAACGGTGCCCGTACCGCAAACCGACACAGGTAGTCAAGATGAGAATTCTAAGGTGAGCGAGCGAACTCTCGTTAAGGAACTCGGCAAAATGACCCCGTAACTTCGGGAGAAGGGGTGCTCTTTGGGGTTCACGCTCTGAAGAGCCGCAGTGAATAGGCCCAAGCGACTGTTTATCAAAAACACAGGTCTCTGCTAAACCGTAAGGTGACGTATAGGGGCTGACGCCTGCCCGGTGCTGGAAGGTTAAGAGGAGTGGTTAGCGTATGCGAAGCTACGAATCGAAGCCCCAGTAAACGGCGGCCGTAACTATAACGGTCCTAAGGTAGCGAAATTCCTTGTCGGGTAAGTTCCGACCCGCACGAAAGGCGTAACGATTTGGGCACTGTCTCAACGAGAGACTCGGTGAAATCATAGTACCGGTGAAGATGCCGGTTACCCGCGACAGGACGGAAAGACCCCGTGGAGCTTTACTGTAGCCTGATATTGAAATTCGGTACAGTTTGTACAGGATAGGTAGGAGCCTTAGAAGCGTGAGCGCTAGCTTACGTGGAGGCATTGGTGGGATACTACCCTAATTGTATTGGATTTCTAACCCGCAGCACTTATCGTGCTGGGAGACAGTGTCAGGCGGGCAGTTTGACTGGGGCGGTCGCCTCCTAAAGAGTAACGGAGGCGCTCAAAGGTTCCCTCAGAATGGTTGGAAATCATTCATAGAGTGTAAAGGCATAAGGGAGCTTGACTGCGAGACCTACAAGTCGAGCAGGGTCGAAAGACGGACTTAGTGATCCGGTGGTTCCGCATGGAAGGGCCATCGCTCAACGGATAAAAGCTACCCCGGGGATAACAGGCTTATCTCCCCCAAGAGTTCACATCGACGGGGAGGTTTGGCACCTCGATGTCGGCTCATCGCATCCTGGGGCTGTAGTCGGTCCCAAGGGTTGGGCTGTTCGCCCATTAAAGCGGTACGCGAGCTGGGTTCAGAACGTCGTGAGACAGTTCGGTCCCTATCCGTCGTGGGCGTAGGAAATTTGAGAGGAGCTGTCCTTAGTACGAGAGGACCGGGATGGACATACCTCTGGTGTACCAGTTGTCGTGCCAACGGCATAGCTGGGTAGCTATGTATGGACGGGATAAGTGCTGAAAGCATCTAAGCATGAAGCCCCCCTCGAGATGAGATTTCCCAACTTCGGTTATAAGATCCCTCAGAGATGATGAGGTAGATAGGTTCGAGGTGGAAGCGTAGCGATACGTGGAGCTGACGAATACTAATAGATCGAAGACTTAATCAAAATAATTGTTCATAAGGTAATGCTTGTGATATATACTTACTATCTAGTTTTGAATGTATAACATTCAA
>NZ_FXUZ01000017.1 GCF_900183575.1 Staphylococcus cornubiensis | reverse complement strand
GTTATGACTAAACAACTCAAATTTTTCCTACATATTCAGTATAACACCTAGAAAAAAATTTTAAAATCAGCTAGGTGTAGTTCAGCGATGCCAAAATACTAAAAAAACACTTGCAAAACAGTAAGAAACGCGAAGCCATGAGGGCAATCAAAAACATAATTCATAGTGAAAGGGCAAGTTAAACAAAATAATGTATTAATAACGTCAAAAATTTTTATGTCCCATCCTATTTTTCATGGAATGGTTGATTAAATGCTTGTGCGTCAAAGTTTTATATTTCGATTTTTAATCTTGGTCTCATACCTGGAAAGGCAATTTCTTTTTGTGTTTTATCATCATTAATCTGAAAATTTGGCTTTAGTCGTGAATATGGGGAATGTCTTAATTTTAATTCAACCTAATCGAATTGGCCGAATGGTTTTGTGTTGGATTTGAAGCCATATTTGCCATCACTATAACCAACTTGTGCATAATATCTTTTGCCATTTTTTTCGAAACCAAGCCATACATAGCCGTCGTTGATATATTGATAGTCATAGATAAGACGTTGATGTTTTTTCAACGTATCGAACTGTTTACCATCATTGTTAGGTTGTTTGTAAATTGCCACACCCTTATCTTTAGTTACTTTGAATCTGCCATTTTCGTAACGCATGGTGCTCCCTGATTTTGTTTTCTGCCATCTGCTTGTGATTGCATTACTATTATAAAGGACGTCTGAATAACTAGGCTCTGAAAAGTTCACTTTAGTAAAGGCACCGAATGGCTCGCTGTCGATTTTATACCCTCTGTTCCCATCGCTGTAGCCGGTTTGAATATAATATCGTTGATGATTTTTCATAAAACTAACCCATACGTATCCATCGTTCACATATTTATAATCATAATTGAGTGTTGTAGCAGCCTTTAAATTCGTGACTTGTTTTCCGGTGTTGCTCGGTGCACTGAATACGGCTAATCCATTATTTCTCGTTACGGTATATTGTCCGTTTTCTCTTCTATATGTGATGCCACTTCTCGTTTTCATCCATTCACTGACAACGACTTTTGAATTGATAGGTGTATCCGAATAGGAAGATTGTGGTGGATGATTTTTATTTGAGAAGTGAGGCCTGATAAAATAAGCGACATCTTTATATTGATGCTCAGCCAACCTTCCAGCTTCTCCAAATGAAAAGTTTCCTCTAATATTTTGTTCTAAAGAAGTGAAGTGCTTTGAATCTGCTTTTTTAACAATACCAATGTGACCATAATGGCCATTCCATGATTTTGGAGACCAAACGACAATGTCCCCAGTCTTTGGTACAAAACCAGATTTTTTCGAATACACTTTTGCATAGTTGCCTAAATGATTATTTTTGGCTTGATAGGCATTCCCATCCAAGCGAACGTTGCCATTTGATAATTGATACATATAATCCACAGCTAAATCCATGCATTGATAGCCATAATAACCATCAAAATCAACGCCGACACCGATATGATTTTGTATGTATTGTGCTGCATTTTTTTGTGACCAATCAGGCGTACTCGTCGTTTCAGCATAAACATTTTGACTGTTAAATACGTTGATTAAATTGAATGGTGCAACGATTTTGTTATGTTTTGATAAGAAATTTTTAAAATCGTCATCTTCCGAGTTGTAAGCATTTGTAAAAGATAATCCTCCTAAAATCAGGGCTGTCGTCATACTTACTTTTACATTGAGTTTGAATGCTTTTGAGCGACGTTTCATCCATTTTCCTCCTCGATAGTTTCATCATTCTACTCTATTTATATCAAACGACTATTAAAATTAAATTATAAAACTTTAAAAACTTATAATAATTTCATTAATGTACCGCTTTTATGTTAAAAATATTTTTGTTTCATTTGAATTGACAATGCATTGATTATGTTTGTATGAGATGAATGAAAGTAAGTTGTTACATCAATTCACTCATTTTAAGGCAATCAAAAGTATCAACTCACCTGGCAATTACCCTAATATCAATACACGCTAAAAAAGGTAAATTAGACGACATTTTTTAAATAGAAAATTTACATTTCAGTCTCTTTTTAGCACGTATTGTAAATTTAATGCAAAGTTTGTTTATCTAATGTTTACGCAGTTATAAAATATAGTAAAATAATTGATTATTTTCTATTTTTAATTGAAATCGCACTTCATATACTTAAAAATTGATATAGAAATCATGTTTAACAAATAGAAAGATCATTTTGAATTGAGTTAATTAGTGAAGCGCTCCAAAAATTTCTATGGAAGAAAGGTGTATGAAAGTGAAACTCACAACTGTTGGATTAGGTTATATCGGATTACCCACATCGATTATGTTTGCAAAACACGGTGTCGATGTTTTAGGCGTGGATGTAAACATTGAAGCCGTAGAAAGTTTGAATCATGGCCAAATTCATATTGAAGAGCCAGGATTGCAAGAAGCATTTGAAGAAGTGCTTGAGTCAGGGAACTTTAAAGCATCGTTAACGCCGAGAGAGGCAGATGCATTTATTATTGCAGTGCCGACACCGAATAATGATGATCAATACGAATCTTGTGATATTTCTATTGTGATGCAAGCGACTGAAAGCATTGTACCTTATTTAAAGAAAGGCAACACTGTCATCGTTGAGTCGACTATTGCACCTCGTACGATTGACGACCATGTGAAGCCTTATCTTGAAAGTCAGGGCTATATGATTGGTGAAGATTTATATTTAGTGCACTGTCCTGAACGTGTGCTACCTGGAAAAATTTTAGAAGAGCTTGTGTACAACAACCGTATTATCGGTGGGGTGACGCCTGCATGTGTGGAAGCGGGCAAAAAAGTTTATAGCACCTTCGTCAAAGGTGAAATGATTGAGACGAATGCGCGTACCGCTGAAATGAGTAAATTAATGGAAAATACGTATCGTGATTTAAATATCGCACTGGCTAATGAAATTGCGAAAATTAGTGATCATTTGAACATTAACGTATTAGATGTGATTGAAATGGCGAATAAACATCCACGTGTGAATATTCACCATCCAGGACCTGGTGTTGGAGGCCACTGTCTTGCGGTAGATCCTTATTTCATTATTGCGAAAGATCCTGAACATTCGCCTCTCATTCAAACAGGACGGAAAATTAATCGTTCTATGCCAATGTTTGTAGTAGAAAAGGTGAAACAAATTTTAAGTGAATTGACTGCAGAAAAGGTCACTGTGTTTGGCTTAACTTATAAAGGTGACGTTGATGATATTCGTGAATCACCTGCATTCGATATTTATGAGTTATTACGTGAAAAGCTTCATGTCGATGTCGTTGCATATGATCCACATGTGAAATTAGATTTTGTTGAAAAAGATATGGAAAAAGCAGTTGAAGGGTCTTCGCTCGTATTAGTGTTAAGTGATCACTCTGAATTTAAAACATTAAGAGACCAACATTTCAAAAATATGAAACATCGGATTATTTTTGACACTAAAAATGTCATGACAGACACGTTTGAGGAGGTAGATTATTACAATTACGGCAATCTGTATACGTATCACACACCGGTAAATACTCTATAAAGATAGTAGGTTTTAAGCGTGAAAATTTTATATCTGCTTTTGAAAGAACAGTCTGATAACTGGTCTAAAATTTTACAACTTGCAATATACAATATGAAAAGTCAATATTCCAATCATTATCTCGGAGTCTTTTGGAATATTTTGCAACCAATGATGCAAGTCGGGGTCTACTATTTAATATTTGGCTTAGGTCTAAGAGGAGGGGGCGACCGTTTAGTAGATGGTGTCCCCTTCATCATACATTTAATTTCTGGGCTATTCCCGTGGCTTTTCATTTCACAAAGTATTAATTCAGGAGCCAATGCAATTCAAGCGAACTTAGGGTTAGTCACGAAGATGAAATTCCCGTCATCTGTATTGCTCTCGATTTCATTTACAAACACATTGTTTAACTTAATATTTATGACGAGTATTTTATTTGTTGTTTCACTTATCAATGGAGAAGTCATGCTTTGGAAATACTTTATCTTTATTTACTTTATTGTAGCAGCTTTTCCAGCAATTTTCGGTATCTCTTTACTCATGAGTTCACTCGTCATTGTTGTAAGAGATACGAAAAATATTCTACAAAATGTATTACGTCTCGGTTTTTTTATGACACCCATTTTTTGGGGATTGAATTCAGCACAACCGATTCTACAAACCATCACCCGACTGAATCCCTTTACTTATTTAGTAGAAGTGTATCGTAGTGCTTTTGTGCATCAATATCCAGTCATTTACGGAGCATGGACAGATCATTTCTATTATTGGATGTTTACACTTTTCGTCCTTATTTTAGGCGCATTGGTTCACCAAAGATTTAAGGACCGTTTACTTGATTTTCTATAAATGACAGAAGAGGGGTTTGTATGAAAAGGAAAATATTAATTATCAGTCAAAATTTTTACCCTGAATTAGGCTCAGCTGCTAATCGGATGAAAAAGCTTTTTGAACAACTTCATCAACAAGGCTATGCGCCTGTCATGTTAACAACTGAGCCTTCCTATCCTAACAAGGCGCTATTTAAGGACCGAAGTTATTTTGATAGCGATACATTAAATGCATTGGAAGGGACACAAATTCATCGTATTCAAATGAAGTTTGATAAGCAGCATCCAAATTTATTGTATCGTTTGCTGTACTATATAGAACTGATGATTAAGGTGAAATTTTATTTAAAACATATGAAGGTGTTCGACAATATTTTAGTCACCAGTCCGAACATCTTTTTAGCATGGTCGACATTGTTTTTTAAAAGCACGCATAAAGCAAAGTATTTTTTAGAAATTAGAGATCTATGGCCAGATAGTTTTTTAGATATAGGTAAAATAAAACTGAAATTTTCATTACCTATTTTGAAGTTGTTAGAAAAGAAAATGTATCAAAATGCTGATGAAATTATCGTAAATAATCCGTATTTTGAAAAGCATATTCAGGCGATGATTGGTGAGGACAAACCATTTCTTTATTTACCCAATGCATTTACAGAAGATGAAATTCAGCAGTTAGCTAAACGGGATACTTTTTCTGTCATTTATAGTGGCAACTTAGGTTATGCGCAAAATGTAAAGCAACTCATTGAAATTGCGAGGAGACTTAATGAAGCGCATATTCATTTTACGGTAATGATTTACGGTGTACATGCGGATGAATTTCGAAGGGCCGTGAAAAGTGAGGCACTGCATTTTGTTCATCTCGTACCACCGATGAAACGCACCCGATGTTTACAAACTGTATCGGAGCATCATGTCTCATTATCTATTTTGAAACCAGCGACTACTTTTATGAATGTGATGCCGGGTAAAGTCATTGATAGTATTTGTTCAGGGACGCCGGTTGTAAGCAATTTAGGTGCTACAGTGAGTCAGATGATTGAACAATATCAAGTCGGTTATTCAAAAGAAAACGCATCAACTGATGAGATGATTGACTATATTAAACAACTTAAACTTGACACTACAGCATATGCTCAAACAATAAAGCACACTGAGCAATTAAGAGATGAAGCATTTATGTGGGAGAAAAACATAGTACGATTGATTGAACGATTAAGGGGTGAATAGATGGATACAGAGATGATGCACTTTTTATTTGAGACATCCTACACTGGCGCATATGTGCAAGTGCTCAAAACAACTCGAGTTTATGAAGATGAAGCATGTGAAAACAGCATTCAGTTGGATACAAGTCATCTTCAAATATGCGAAGTAAAATATGAATTATCGCACGGAGGTCAATTAGCGATTCAAATCAAGGACAAGCTTTATTTTGTTTATAAGAAAGAAGTGCAACTCCTCCTATTTGTGCAATTTGTTGAAGAACGTCATTTGGTAGAACTCGCTTATTTTGATAGCAAGTGGAACATCATAAACTTGAGTGATGGTCATCAACGAGAGAGCCCATGTCAAAAGAGTTGGGCACTTATTGCACAACATTTAAAAGTGTTAGATTCACGTCATCAAAGAGCGCAACGATTGATCCTACAAAAAGTACTCGGCGATACGATAGAAAAACGTCATTTTATTGCACGACTTGTCGAACAGCGAGATACTTTAAAAACACGTTATTTAAAGCTGCGACAATCTAAATTAGGCAAGATTCAAATTAAGTTATGGGAGCGACGTTAATGAATTTCAAAGCAATCAAATATTTATTATTTGGAACTCCTAAGCCATTTCAAATGACGAGAGAGGAGATTCCGGATGAAGCTTCAGAAACGGCACCTTTAGAACGGTTAGCAGAAATGCTAGATACGGAACCGAGCAAAGCGTATTTCGAAATAAGTCAAACATCATATTTAAAACCGTTTGTCGATTATTTGAAAGCCTATCATCAAGTTGGGCGTGGTGACCACAATGACGATTTTGAAGCACTTCAACAACAAGTGGATGTAGCTGAAACAACGAAACGGTTGGATTTCACAGTGGGGCTTGTCGCAGATACGTTTTTATATGATGCGTTAAAAGGGTCGTGTCATCTTTATTATATCAATGAGCAGCATCGTAACTTAGATTATGATTTTGTTATTATTGCATCAACTTGGCGTGGTATTGATGGCTATTGGGAAGGCAATACGAATCCACACAGTTCAAAATTTCTTGAGTTAAAAGCGTTGATTACAGACTTGCGTAGTCGACAGATTCCGGTCGTATTTTTTAACAAAGAAGACCCTGTGAACTTTGATGTTTTCAAAACACATGCACAACTTGCGGACTATGTGATGACGACAGAGGTAGACTATGTCGAGAAATATAGCGCGCTGCTAGGACATCAACGTGTTACCTCTACATCTTTTCCTATTAATCCCATATTCCATCATCCGATAGGCACTGACAGAAAAATGGATGATCGTCATGTCGTCTTTGCAGGTTCATGGCTTAATAAATATTCAGAGCGATCGAAGGACATGATGCATATGTTTGACGGAGCTTTAGAAAACGGGTGGGACTTGACGATTTATGATCGCAATTTGTGGCTAGAAAAAACAAAATATCAATATCCGTCACGTTATTTACCCTATATCGCAGCACCATTGACACATCCGCATACAATGACAATGTATCGTACCTATGCTTTTGTGGTGAATGTCAACACGATTAAATATTCACGTAGCATGTGTGCCAATCGCATTTTCGAACAACAAGCGATGGGGAGTATGTTAATTTCGAACTATAACACGTTTGTTAATACGATTTTCCCTCAAGTGCAAATCATTTTTGAACCTGATGATATGGCTAAAATGAAAAATCTAGATATGACAATCATCAATCGTGCGCGTTCGATAGGCATTCATCAGATGATGTTTTCTGCGACACATGTGCAATGGCTCAATGAAATCGCGCAATTTATCGGAAAGTCAATAGCAGAAATAACCCCGCCAAGTGTGAGTGTTATCATTGCCTCTGATGATGCACGCGCGCGTGAGATGTTCGAATCGCAAACGTATGCGCATAAAAAAGTTGTGACGCAATTAGATAAAGTCGACACACATTATTATACGTACTTTTCATCGACGTATGATTATGCACCTGAATATTTGGATGATATGTTAGCGGCAACAATGTACACGAATTGTGACTTTATCACTAAAATGGCAGAAGGTTATCGCTATGTGGAAAATTTTGAAGCACGTGAATTAACAGTATTTCGTCGTGACGCATCTGACAAACAAAAAGGTTTTGCGTTAGATTTAACATTTGTGAATGATAGACCTCATCACATAGTTCCGATTGAAGCGTCGCCACAATTGAGTGTCATTGTACCTGTACACAATAATGGCACGCATTTAGAACATAAATGTTTGCGCTCTATTATCAGTAATGCTTTATTTCCAAAACTGGACGTCATTCTTGTCGATGATGGTTCAACGGATGATTACACGCGCCATATGATTAAGATGTACAGTCAATGGTACGACAATATTCAGTCGATTCGCTTACCTGAAGCTTCAGGTAGTGCTTCTACACCTCGTAATGTTGGTATTGAACACGCAAAGGCAGCATTAGTGACATTTTTAGATCCTGATAATGAATGGGTCGGCCGGGGGATAGAGGTGCTTCTCTCTGAAATGTTGACACATCCTGAAATTGATGTGGCTGTCGGTAATATGATTAAAGCTGATCATGAAAAAACACAAGTCCATCGTTATTATGATGCTTTTGTTGCGACAGTACATGGAGACGTAACGACAGATACACGACAACTCTTACATCAGATGAAGTTAAAAACAGCAAGTATTCAAGCTTTAATTACGAGAAAAGCGTTACTACAAAAGCACAATATTACGATGGTGCCGGGTGCATTAGGTCAAGACTCCTTATTCTTTTTAACTTTAATACACCATGCACGCGCGGTAAAAGTAGTCAATCATAATGTGCATGTCTATTACGCTGCAATCACAAATTCTATGACTAATCATATTACAGCAAGTTTTTTTGAAAAATATGCACGTTTAGAGACTGAAAAAATACGTTTTTTAAAACGATATGGTTATTTATCGACTTATATGACATATCGCTTCAATTATTATATGCGTCACTGGTATATGGCAAGACTCAAACGTTCAACAATGCAAGATGATGACACAATTCGTGCGTTTTTAAAAATTGTTGAAAGTTATGAACCATATGAACGCCCCCATGATGCGGCACTGTTACAAGAAATAGATCAATTAAAAAGAAAGGTGAAATCATGAGTTACCTATTGATTACGAACACCTATCCGAGCAAAGATAAAATCTATGCTAATGGCTTTTTACATCGTCGGGTAAAAGGCTATCAACAATATCAATTAGACGTGACGGTTGTGGTGTTTACCACGAAAATTAAACGCGATACGTATTATGACGGTGTTAAAGTGATGTATATGGACGAAGCACAACTTTATAATCACCTTCAATTTCATCAATATGACAAGTTATTGTTTCACTTTATCAATTATAAAATGTTTCGCGCTGTAGAACGTTTAACCACAAAACCGCCCATTGTTGTGTGGTTACATGGTTTTGAAGCTGAAGCATGGTATACACGCTATTATAACTTTTTGTCTTCAGCGACAGCGTTAAAGAACCAATTACGTAAAAAGGATGAACATTATACCTACCAACAATCATTTTTGAAAAATTTAATGACACGACGAGATCTCGATATTCAGTTCGTGTATGTATCGGAACGCTTTAAAGCTTTGTATGTAGATCCATTTGTAGGTGTAGAGCCTGAACGTTACATCATTATTCCGAATATTGTTGACGCAGATATTTTTCCATACCATGCCAAACAGCGAGAGGATCGATTCCATATTTTAACGATTCGACCGTTCACTGCAAAAAACTATGCGAATGACTTAACCGTTAAAGTGATTCAGTTATTGGCGAAACAGCGATACTTTAAGCAACTTACATTTTCAATTTATGGAGATGGCCCGTTGTTTGAAGAATTAACCGCACCGCTACAAAAGTATGCGAATGTCCATCTTCATCGTCAATTTGTGCCACAACATGAAATTACTGACATACATCAGCAACACGGCATTTATTTAGGGCCAACTCGCCATGATTCTCAAGGTGTGTCATTAAATGAAGCGATGAGTTCAGGATTAGTCCCAGTTTCAAATGCGATTGGTGGCATACCTGACTTTATCGAACACGGGGTTTCAGGGTTTTTAGCCCCTCGCAATGATGTTGAAACGATGGCAGCCTATATTGATAATTTGATTCAACACCCTGACATATTTTTAAAAATGAGTGAAAATACTGCGACAATGATTCAACAAAAAACTGGGGCGGATGTTGTGATACAAAAAGAAATAGAGGTGATGCGTGATGGAAAGCGTGAACTATAAACGTGCGTATGAGTATTTAGAGTCACAATTAGAAGATATTATGTTAGAAACTGCAGAATTGTTAGATCATAATCCTACAACTTTAAGAATTGATGAGATTTTGACACATCAAGAAGAGGAAGGGAAAATCGACATTATTATTTGTAGTTCAGGCGAGCACATGAAATATGCACTGTACATTTACAAAAAGGGTGAAGCAGTGGCAACTGAAAAATTGATGTACCAATATCAAAATGTATTTCGAGTTCAATTAGACCCTGGAAAATATCGAATAAAAGCTTTTGTACAGCAAAACAATGAACAAAAAGTTTCAGAAACAAAACAAATCAAAGTTTATTAAGGGAGGCATGGTAGGATGCAAAATGAATATTTTTTGACCCGTCACCTTAATAACGACGAAACGACATTGCATATTGATTTTAAAGGACGCACGTCTGAGTTGCTTTATGCAGATGAATTTGAAAAAATGATACATCAAATGAATACATTAGAACTTCATTTTTATGAATATGTGAATCAACAACAAATCATATTGTACGAAAAAGTACTTGCGAAAGTTTCTAACAGTGTGACGATTAAAGTGAAGCTCCATACCATTCACATGAAAGAAGATACATTTTTAGCGATTTTAACACCTTTAGAAAACCGTTTTACAATGAATCTATATCATTTCAAAAGTGGCACATGTACAATTGAATATTTCGGTTTGGACATCATACCTTTCGATAAAGCGCATAATCAACGCTTAATGTCTCAATTAAAGCAAAATTGGATAGATGAAAAAGCAAAGCCTGTCGTCAACGAAAAGCGCTTAAAACAAGAATTAATAAAGTTAAATCGGGATTATGAAGCACTCTATGACAAATATTTATATACACATCAACGCATGCAATATGCTTTTCGTACGTTACATCAATTTAAACGTAGCGCGTGGAAATATAAGAAGAAATATTTGGAATATGAAGTGTTCATTCGTCAACTCGATCGTGTGACATATTATCAAAAGCGATTAACTAAGAAAAACGTGAAAAAAGGTTTGAAATTGATATGGAAGAAGGTGAAATCATGACAAATGCTGAGATACAATACACCCCAGAACAGTTGGAAGCAATGCAACAACCGATGAGCAAAAAAGAGCATCCTTTCGTCAATGAATTGTTAAATACGCAAGGTGCATCCTTACCTCATCATTTGAAAAAGGGGGTCGCATGTATTTGGTTTGTACCCCATCAATTTGAATTAGAAACGATTGCAACCTTACAGCAACACTATCACCAACTTATTCTCGTATTCCGCTCTAAAAAAGGGCTGTCGCAATTGATGCATTCACCTTTAATTCATGAGCAGCATACGTTCTACTATTTTGATGATCGTGATTTTAATACGTCATTTGCATTTGCTATACAACAAATTGAAGTTTCACATGTCGTCATCACATTAGAAGATGAAGAACCTGTGACGACATTGGCCACTGAAGCTAGAGATTTAATGCCAGATGTGCTTTATCGAATTGGCATTGAAAAAATGTATCCGACGTATCTCATTTATCGTTTGAACTTACACTATCGATTGAATCGCTATATGAAATATTATATCAATGAAATGTGCTATCAAACGTCAGGTGTCTCAGAGGTACAATTAGAAGAAAAACAGATTCCAACTTCAAAACCACGTATTCAACAACTGCAAGATGTATACGATGCTCTAGAAATGATTGAAGCGATTTATACTGAGACAGGGTTGTCAGACGTGAGTATACATCACGAAGCGAATGACTTAATTATACAAATCGGTACCTATTTAGAAACTCAGCCAGATGAAGTGATGATTCAAGTGAAGACGGATATACGTGAAAAGATGTCAACATTTCATTATCATTTACTCAATGCTGGTCGCGCTGAAACACTTGTGATTGCCTATTGCTTTCCTCCTTATATTGATACAAGCGGGAATGTTATGGCGAAACGTGTTAGAGATAAAGGGGAAATTGTCGACATTATTTCCAACAACATGTCACGCATTCGTCAAAAAGATATGAAATTAAATACTTTATCTGAACATTTAGTTGACACACATTATTTACTTGATGCGAAACAAGCGTTTTCGAGTTGGGAGAGTATTTCTGGATTTACTGAACAAGGTTTAGAAGTATTAGCGGCGCATCCTAAAACTTATCGTCATTTGTATACGCGAGCGATGTTTCCACAGTCTCATTTTTTAGGGTTCGAAATTAAAGTTCAGCAACCTGACATTCATTGGCGCGCTGAGTTTTCTGATCCGTTACATACTACAGTGACGAGCGATTTACGTTATGCACCCATTCAAGATGAAGATTATATGACACGTATTCGACAGTTGATTCGTCCAGAACTGGCACATTTGGTTGATGATAATGTGTTTAATGTCTGTGAATTGTTAGCGTTAAGCCATGCGGATGAACTGATTTTTACGAACGCGCATCAGTTACAGTACATGATTGAGCGTTTTGATAAGCACATTCAACAATCCATTCAACAACGCGCAGTCATTTCACGTCACCCCATTCCGATTCCGAGTGACTACAAAAAGGTCATTTCTAACTATCAGGTCGACCCGAATGTCATTAATTTAGGATATTTTGGTAATTTTTATGCGACAAGAGGTTTTAATGAAATTGAACTTGTCTGTAAATATTTAGAATCAAAAGGAGAAACTGACTTTAAAATTCATTGTTTCACGAACATTAGAGGTAATGTAAAAATCATGCATCGAAACAGTGACTTTAAAGATTACATTGTCTTACACCCGCTTGTGGGCTATTTTGAATTCTTAAATATCACGCAATTACTCGATGGTTTACTGTTATTTGATGCACATACGATAGGCATTAAAACACTTAATCCTTATGTCCCATCTAAATTAAGTGACTACAAGGGTAGTGGTAAACATGTGTGGGCTTTCACTGAAAAAGGCAGTGTCATGTCACAAGATGAGGATATCATTAACACACCGATGACTGATTTTGAACATTATATTGATGGCTTTCGACAAATTAAAGATGCAGTAACGAGATTGAAAACCGATTAAACGAAAGAACCAGGTGATTGGATGACATACAAAGTCAAAGTAGATAACGTTTCTAAAATTTATGACTTAAATAAAAGTAAAATTAGCAAAATACTCGCGCTACTTTCTTTTGGCTATTTTTATAAACCTAAACCTTATTACGCACTCTACAATATTTCATTTGAAGTGGAGCCTGGGACCTCAGTAGGTTTGATTGGTTTAAATGGCTCAGGCAAATCGACATTATCAAATATTTTAGCTGAAGTTTTAAAACCCTCTAAAGGAACTGTGGATATTAATGGTCAATCTTCGTTAATTGCGATTTCGGCAGGTTTGAAAAATGACTTTACGGGTGAAGAAAATATTCGCTATAAATGTTTAATGCACGGTATGACGACAAAAGAAATTAATGCGGTGTTTGATGATATCGTCGCTTTTTCCGAATTGGATGAGTTTATTTACCAACCCATCAAAAGCTATTCGAGTGGGATGAAAGCACGACTTGGTTTTTCTATTGCGATACACACGAACCCAGATGTACTGATTGTCGATGAAGCGCTATCTGTAGGTGATGAAACATTTGCAAATAAGTGTATCGCTAAAATGAAAGCACTCCAACAAGAAGGCAAAACCATATTTTTTGTGTCTCACTCAGCAGCACAAATTAAAAATATGTGTGACAAGGCGATTTGGATTCATTACGGTGAGATGATTGAATATGGAGACGTCGATCATGTAGTAAAGCGTTATAATACGCTTATTCGTGGATTTAAAGCACGTAATAAAGCAGGACAACTTGCTTATAAGAAAAAAATGTTAGCACTTCAACAACAGAGAAGTGATACAATCGAACAATCGGAAATGAATCCAGTTGAAGGCCGAACATTGATTTCACTTGCGGGAAGCTTCTTATTATTCATAGTGGCATTATTATCACAAATTGGTGTCTTTTAAACTGCAAGGTATGGAAATAGTATTAAGAATGAGGAGGCTCCTTATATGAAAAAAGTAGCGATGTTCGTGTGGAATCATTTCACCAACGATGCTCGGGTCAATCGAGAATGTACGGCACTCGCTGAAGCGGGATATGATGTCGATTTAATTGCGATTAATGACCCTAAAAATAAAGATATACAAGCATTTGAACAACGACAAGATCATTTTCGTGTTCATCGTGTAAGACGATATCCTATATTCATTCAAGCGTATGCCGATTATGGGAAGAAATTTGTCATCGTCATCGGTGGTATCTCTTTTACGATTGCAGCAGGGCTATTTTATCTCAATTTAAAGCTGATGTTAGGCTATGCTATGTTGTTAGTGATTGCATTCACGATGATTAAAGTAAAAAAGATTCGTAAATGGGTCGTTAATAGTGCCATTATTGCGCGTATGATTGTGAAAGGCTATAGGATGAAAGCAGATATTTATCATGCGAATGACTTGAATACATTACCTCAAGGGATTGTATGTTCAAAGCTGCGTCTCAAATCAAAACCGCTCGTCTATGATAGTCATGAAGTACAATCCGATCGTACTGGCTACAATTCAGAGCGTATTAAGAAAATAGAACGCTTTTTGTTACGCTTTGTCGATACAATGATGGTTGAAAATCATACACGCGCAAAGCATAACGAACAATTGTATGGCTTTTATCCGCAACCTTTATACAATTATTCCGCATTGTATGATATTGAAAAACAGCCGCGCATGAATTTGCATGCTAAATTAGGCATACCAGAGGATGAAAAAATTTTACTCTATCAAGGTGGATTGCAAGAAGGACGAGGCTTAGAAAAATTGATTGAAGCGATGCCGATGATTGATGAAGGGGTGCTTGTTTTTGTCGGGGGCGGTAAACTCACGGATGCATTGAAAGTACAAGCACAGGTCTCACCTGCAAGTGATCGCATCTACTTTTTAGACAAAGTCCCGTATGAACAATTGCCAAGTATTACGCGAGAGGCGTTCGTCGGCTTTCAAGTGTTGCAAAATATTTGTTTCAACCATTATTCTGCAAGCTCGAATAAACTGTTCGAATATATTATGGCGCACGTGCCTGTTATCTCATGTGACTTCCCAGAGATTCAACGTGTCGTAGAAGAAAATCAAGTAGGGATTGCGACTGATACCCATGTAAGTGAAAACATTGCGCAAGCGGTGAACCATTTGCTGCGTCATCCTGAAGATTATGAACGTTATCGTGCGAATACGCGTCGTACGAAAATGATTTATAATTGGCAAAATGAGAAACAAAAATTATTAAACGTGTACAATACACTCGGTGATAAAGTTTCACATATAGGGAAGATACAGCCTCAAATGAAATAATTGACTCAAACTTTTGACCGATATTGAAATTTATTTGATATGAATATGTCTTAAAATCCATTCAATTGGGTATATCAATTGTAAATAACAATATCGGAGGTTTTTAAATTATGAAATTTAAAATGATATCTTTATTATTAGCATCAGGTATCGTCTTAGCAGCTTGCGGAAACGATGATGATGACCAAAAAAATACGAACAACACAGATAACGACACAAAAACGGAACAAACGACTGATAACAATCAAAATAGCGATGACAATAATCGTGATGACAGCGATGATCAAAACACAAATCAAAACGTTAAAACACAAACGATTGATGTCAAAGATGTAAAAACAACACCTGAAGACGCTATTAAAACAGCGAAATCGTCATTTGATGGTGACGTGAAACAAGTAGAATACAAAAAAGAAAATGGTCAATGGGTATATGACATTGATTTAAGAAACAACAATGAAGAAGCAGAAGTCAAAGTATCTGATAAAGATAATAAAGTGTTAAATACGAAAAAAGAAAAAGAGATGGACAACGATAACGACAAAACGATTAATTACGGAGATGCCATTGATTTTAAAGAAGCTGTGAAAAAAGCTCAAGATCAACAAAAAGGTGACTTGAAAAAATGGTCATTAGATAGCGATGATGGTCAATTTGTTTACAACATCGAATTAATGACGGATAACGGCGAACAAGAATTAGTACTCGATGCCAAATCTGGTAAAGTATTACAACAAGAAAATGACTAATCTGTTATAAAAAAGGAAGGGTCTGGGACACAAAAATTTTTGTTGCTATTGATGCAGTATTTTTGTATAACTTGCCCTCTTCATTCGACTTATGTTTTTGATTGCTTTCATGGCTTCACGTTCTTAGGGGTTGGCCCTTCAACTCAATTCGGCTTAATTAAAGTGTACATTTGATGGAAGCCGAATTGGATGGGAGCAGTACAGAAATCTCATGTTCAACAAAGATTTCGTAGTACTGACCCCCGGCAAGGCTGACTAGACTTCTCAAAGCGAGCGTATTGAGAAGTCAGACAGCCACTGCGATAAACAGCAACCACCATTAAAGTAAAGAGGGGACTGTTAGCAGTATGCACGTATTCCCTCAGGAGTGTCAGCCTTCTGGGCAATCTTACATCTAATACAACGAAACTGAGGACAAGTTTATGAAATCAAGAAAACAATAGCATCATTTTTTGTATCCCATTCACTCTCGTTTTCCGACAGTTTTAAAATCATTAATGAATAATAAATCTATAAATCGTAGAAATGAGGCTGGGAAAACTTAATGTCCCATTCTTTTCCTACGATTTAATTGTTGATAGAAGTATTAAAGAGAATCAGCTGTCAACTTTGATTATTTATTTCAAAGGTACAAGATAGAAAAGACTGAAAAATTAATGATGTGCTCCCCCTTCGTTATTCGTTTACCCATTTTCCGAGATATTCCATCTTCTATATTTACTTTTCTAAAAATACAGAATATAATGAAATTTACCCCAATTAACCCCTCTATCTTTTCTCAATAAGTTTGCATATGAGCGTATTGAATAAAATACTATCTTAGAATGTCATGATAAAAAAATAAAGCCAATGACATTGAATTAACATGTATAGCGATGTAACAACAATGAAAACGAGGTAATGTACAACTGTGATGACATCTCAAATATTTAAATTCATTTCGAATGATTTTGTCGTAGGATTAGGAAACAGTATTTTTAACTTGGCTTTGATGTGGTATGTCTTAGATCAAACAGGTTCAGCATATTTCACAGTGACTATTGGTTCATTATCACATATTGCTCAAATATTAGTGGGATCATATGCTGGAATTAAAGCAGATCAATGGAATCAACCTATAAAAATGATGGTTTACAGTTTGCGTTTCAATGGCATATTTCTTTTAATCATGTGTTTTGTAGTATTGATGTTTGACTTTAATTTATATTTAATCATTGTTTTACTTTTCTTGAGAGAATTAACGATGGTTTTTCAGTTACCAAATCAAAATATATTAATTCCTCGATTAGTACAAAATCAGGAAGAGGTTAAAAGTGTTTTGAGTTATAGAAGTCTAACGAAGAACGGATCCATGATGCTAGGTTTTGCAATAGCGGGATTTTTATTTTCTGCTATTCCTTTTTTTATGTTAATTCTATTGATTATGATGCTATTTATCATCGGTTCCAGTGCTATCAGTTCTATAAAAACCACAAACGAAATGCATCAGCCCTTACACAAACTAAAAACGCATAAATCTTTGGACGAATTCAAAGCGGTGTTCAAAATGATTTTACGAGATTATTATTTAAAACGCGTGATGATCACGGCAATGATGCTCAATATCATTAGTATGGTTGCACCCACATTTGTGGTTTATTTTAATCAATATTTGAATGCGCAACCAAAGGATTATGGTATGTTCCAATTTTTCATCGCTTTGGGAAGTATTCTTGCAGCTTCAATCGGATTAAAATTAAGGCATAAGATGTCTGCTTATAATATTTTAGTTACTTTTTGGTTGTTGATGGCGATGACTTTTATTTACATGTTTATGAATCATTCATCTGAAATCGCCATTCTTTTAGGTTTGATGATAGGTGTATGTCTCACATTACCGAATATTTTATTCAACACGTATAAACTATTAATTATTGAGGATGAATATAGGGGACGTATATCAGGTACAATTCAATCAGTGAGTACACTTTTCATCCCAATAGCATATTATTTTTCAGCATTTATTACTGAATATTTAGGAGCGAATTTTGTATATTTAATTGCGGGTATGATTCAGTTGATTATCGTCATGACTTTAATATTTGATCAACGTGTGAAAAATCGTTTCAATCAGTTAGTTTGACGTTAAGGGAGGATGCCATATGTCAATGAGTTTTGAAGAAGAACAAGTATATTTAATTGAGACACAACATTTCATTGAGAAAGCATTGGAAGATTTATCCCAATCCCAAGAGGCCGTTAAAAATAAAATTATCGATAGACGTAAAGAGATGAATGCTCACGAAGCTTGGATGCTTAATGTAGATGATGCTAATGGGAGTGATCATGCACAAGATTTAAACTCATTACGTATGGATGAGCGTACATATAACCAATATCATGACAAACTCAATGCTTATCAGCGCTTGCTTGATAGGCCTTACTTCGGCAAAGTAGTACTGGAAGATGGAGCGCTGTATATAGGTACGCAAACGTTAATGGATAGCAACTATCGTGTATTAGTTTGTGATTGGAGAGCGCCGATTGCAAGTTTATTTTATGAAAATGAATTAGGAAAACTGTCGTATGAAACTGAAACGGGTCGGACTGTATTTGAAGAAGTAAAAGGGAGACGCCAATTTAAAATTGTTAAAGGACAGCTAATTGATTATGTTGATAGTGACATGTTTATTGGTGATACGGAGTTGATGGATTATCAAATGAATATGTCTCGTCATAAATTAGGGAATATTGTCAGTACCATTCAAAGCGATCAAAATGAAATTATTCGTTTGCCAATGAATGAAGATGTTGTAGTTCTTGGTCCTCCGGGTAGCGGCAAAACAGCCATCGCTATGCAACGTATTGCGTATTTGTTATTTAAATATAAGAAAAAGATCACACATGAAAATTTAATGTTTTTGGCACCTAATCGTATTTTTAATGATTATGTATCAGATGTTCTACCTGAACTTGGAGAACGTCATATTGAAGTGAAAAGTTTGATGAATATCGTTAATAAAATCACTTATTTCAAGTCGATAACCGTTGAAAGAAAGTCGGCAATGATTACAAGGGTATATCGTGATAAAACAGCAGAGCAACAATTTTATCACAAGTCGAGTGTAGATTTTTTTCAATTTATGTCAAAGCAATTAGTGTCTTCCACATATCCTTTGTATTTTAAAGATGTGACAGATCAAACGGGACGTATTGTGATATCAAAAGAAGACATTTCAACATTATATAAAAATTATCGTGCGCATCATGATTTATCGATTGCTATTCAAAAGTTAAAAAATGACTTAATTGCATTATATCAAACAGAATACAAACGTTTATTTGCACAAAACTATGCAGAATTAGAAAACCAAAATACTTACATTGGAGAAAAGGTGGATATTGTAGCGCAATCGAAGGCTCAAACAGTGCGAACATTAAAACGTACGAAACGGATGTTGCAATCGTATCGTTTTATTCATATCGAGAAATTGTATCAACGTTTATGTCGAGACTATCATTTAAACCAGCGATTGAAAAAAGAAAGTATGCATTATGAGGATTTTTGGGCTCTTGTATGGCTATATACGAAAATAGTGCGACGACCAGACAATCATTTCAAATATATTCTGGTTGATGAAGTTCAAGATTATAGCATATTTCAATTAGATATTTTGCGTCAATGTTATCCTGAAGCACATTTTACGTTTTTAGGAGACTTGAATCAGAATTTCTTATCAAAGTCCTTTATCGATTTTGAAAACTTCAACGTGCAGATAAAGCAGTTGACGACTTCATATCGCTCGACAAAAGCAATTAACCGTTATCTTGAACAATTAAAAAGTACTCATACAAAAGTCGTGAGCGTAGAGGGCAATCCGATTATAGAGGTTTCAAATGCGACGATACAACATATACGAGATATTTTAAAACAAGCGAAACATGATGTCGCGATTGTAGTACCGTCTCAAACTGAAGGGGAGATACTTTACCATGCACTACGTAATGACATTCAGTTAAAATTAATTGAAGAAGACGATTCTTTTGTAGCAGTAGGACATATTGTCATTCCTTATGATCTCGTTAAAGGATTTGAATACCATACAGTCATTTCTTGGCGGCATAATGAATATGAAAGTACAAATATTCAATACATTATTGCTTCACGTGCTATTTCACAATTGTATTTATTAGAAGTGAGCACATAGTATGGAAGGGCTGAGATATGTGGTTTCTCAGCCCTATAATGATTGCTATGGACAATATTGCAACATTTCGAGAAAAGCAGTTTGAAAGTCTTCTGCTTGAATATCCATGAGTATGTGTGTTGAACTGTCTGTTACATTAAAATCAACAAATGTTGCGCCACGTGCATGGTTGCCACTTAACTCCACGTCTACTTGAGCAGGGTGGACTGTAAACAACTCAGGATGACATAAATACATGATTGTATAGGCATCATACACATTCAAGCCATCTAAAAATGATTCACCTCGATAATGTTGGAACAGATGATACAACATATGACCAGTTTGATTCATGTCTTTAATCTCTGGTAATAATGCATGAGGTAAGTTGGATGCACGTGCAATATCGAGTCCTGCCATGACAATAGGTAAACCGGATTGAAAGACGATATGTGCGGATTCTGGATCTGCATAGACGTTAAATTCTGCGGCAGGCGTAATATTACCAGGTCCAGCACTGCCACCCATTAACACGATTTGGTGAATATATGTATGAACTTCTGGATACATTTTTAATAGTAATGCGATATTTGTCAGCGGTCCAATCGGCACTAATGTCATCGGTGTCGTCGATTGGAGGAGTAGGTCTTTCATCGTCTCCACACTATTGTTTGAAATAAGTGGTGTCGTAGGTTCATCAAATGTGTAACCTGCCATACCGCTTTCACCATGAACATGAGGTGCATGGACTGGTTTTTGAACAAGTGGCGCGGCTGCTCCGGATGCAACGGGTACACGTGCATGAAAATATTCAATTAATTGTTGGGCATTCCTCGTTGTTAATTGAAGGGGGACATTGCCGTGTACTGTTGATATCAGTTGTACGTCAAGTTGTGGATGATGAAGTGCCAGACTGATTGCGGCTGCATCATCAATGCCAGGATCTGTATCAATAATGATTGGAATAGGCATATCAAAATCTCCTTTTTCATTTATAGTAATCGTTTGTGTCGTATACTTCAACTTATTTAAAAGTGTGATTGAAAAGGGAGAGGGGATTCAGCAATAACAATCTTGAAGATGAAAAAAGCACTAACACGCGATGTGTTAGTGCTTTTTGCGTCATGGATTAAATATGTGAACCATGTCCGCCTTGCATTACCCAGTATGTTCCGATAACTGTGATCAATGTAATGATAATCGCGAAGATAACTTTCGCAAGTTGAACACGACCATCTTTACCTTCAGTTAAGTGCATGAACATTAAGAGTTGTAAAAACGCTTGGATGAATGCAAAACCGAAAATAATTGTTACTTTTGCTTGGAATGACAATGATGTATATAGAGTCACGAAAACAGCGAGTAAAGTTAAAATGATTGAGGCGATAAAGCCTATTGTATGTTTTACAATTGTATTCATCCGCTATACACCATCCCTATCATATACACTGCAGTGAAGATGAAAATCCACACAACGTCTAAGAAGTGCCAGTATAAACTTACAATAAATAATTTTGGTGCATTATATTTTGTAAGTCCCCGAGTGGCAACTTGGATTAATAAACAAATAATCCAGAAAATACCAACTGTTACGTGGGCACCGTGCGTTCCTAAAAGGATGAAGAAACTTGACCAATAAGATGCAAGTTGTGGTGTAGCACCTTCATGCACATAGTGACTAAATTCGAAAATTTCAAAGCCAACGAATCCAATACCCAAAAGGATTGTAATAATCATCCAAACTAATAACAATTGTTTGTTCTCTTTACGCATGTAGTAAATCGCAATACCACAAGTATAAGAACTTGCTAAAAGTAGGAATGTCATGATTAATACGAGTGGTAATTCAAACAAATCTGTTGTTAACATACCACCATAACTACCACCATGTTGGAGCGTTAACAGTGTTGCGAAAAGTGTACCAAAAAGTGCGAATTCAGCTGTAAGGAAGATCCAGAAACCGAGTTTGTTTAAATCGCCTTCATGTGTACGAGCATCAATAGTATTCACATTTTTATGACTCATGATTCATAGCCTCCCTTTCTTTTTGGCGAGCTTTTCTTAAGCGCGCTTCAGTTTCAGCTACTTCACTTGCAGGAATGTGGTAACCATGATCTTGTTGGAAACTTCTCCAAATCATTAAACCGAAGATACCAGCTAATGCAAGAATCGCAGGTAATAATGTTTCGAATACTAAGAAGAAACCACCGATAAAGAAGAAGATACCCATCCAGAAACCGATGTGTGTATCGTTCGGCATGTGAATGTCGCTGTAATTATGATTGTCAAGATAGTGTCTACCTTGTTTTTTCATTTCAACAAATGTATCAATGTCATCCCAATCCGGTGTAATCGCAAAGTTGTATTTAGGTGGAATTGCAGATGCAGTAGACCACTCTAAACCACGACCTAAGCCGTTCCAGTTATCACCAGTTGCTTCACGTGGTGCTTTGAGGTGACTGTAAACAATGTTACCTACAAAGATTAAGAACGCAATCGACATCATTGCAGCACCGATTGAAGAAATAACGTTCAATACGAACCAACCGTCTTCTGGCATGTAAGTGTATAAACGACGTGGCATACCATCAAGACCTAGAATGAATTGTGGTAAGAATGTCACGTTGAAACCAATCATGAAAATCCAGAAGAACCATTTGTTTGGTTTTTCGAATAATTTGTAACCCATAGCTTTTGGATACCAGAAAATCATAGCTGCGAAACATGCAAATACAACACCGGCAACAATTGTATAGTGGAAGTGTGCCACTAAGAAATAAGTGTTGTGGTATTGGAAGTCTGCTGATGCCATCGCAAGCATAACCCCAGTAACCCCACCAATTGTAAAGTTAGGAATAAACGCTAATGCAAATAACATTGGCGATTCGAACGAAATACGTCCTTTGTGAAGTGTAAATAACCAGTTAAAGATTTTTACACCCGTTGGCACAGAGATTAACATTGTTGTGATCGAGAAGAATGAGTTAACTAAAGCACCATTACCCATTGTATAGAAATGGTGAACCCAAACTAAGAAACTCAAGAATGCGATACCTGCTGTTGCCCACACCATGCTTTGGTGTCCAAATAAACGTTTGCGTGCAAATGTTGGAATAATTTCTGAATAAATACCGAATGCTGGAAGGACAAGGATGTATACTTCAGGGTGCCCCCATACCCAGAAGAAGTTTGCCCATAACATCGGCATACCGCCATTAGCTACTGTGAAGAATGCAGTATCAAACACTCTGTCAACAGTCATTAATGCAAGTGCTACAGTTAACACTGGGAATGCCAAGATGATGATTAACATTGTAATAAATGTTGTGACAACGAACATTGGCATTTGCATAAATGTCATACTTGGTGATTTTAGACGGATGATAGTAACGAAGAAGTTCACACCCGTTGCTAAAGTACCAATACCTGAAATCTGGATGGCAATTAAGTAGTAGTTGACACCAGGTCCAGGACTGAATTCACCGGCAAGTGGCGCATAGTTTGTCCAACCTGCTGCTGGTGAACCACCGACAATAAATGAAAGGTTAAATAAAAGCATACCCGCTACGAACAACCAAAAGCTAATGTTGTTCAATACTGGGAAAGCAACGTCACGTGCACCGATTTGTAATGGGATAATGATGTTCATTAAACCAATTACAAGTGGCATTGCCATGAAGATGATCATGATGACACCGTGCGTTGAGAAAATTTCATTATAGTGATTTGACTCTAAGAATGGGTTATCTGGTACAGTTAATTGAATACGTAATAGAATTGCATCAATACCACCACGTACGAACATTAATACAGCACAGATTAAGTACATCAAACCGATTTTTTTGTGGTCGACTGACATGAACCATTCCTTATATAAATATCCCCAGAGCTTAAAGTAAGTAATGGCAGCAATGACACCGATAACTAGGAAAGGTGCACTGATTTGAGCCAATGTAATCATCCAGTTACCTTTTACGATAAGCTCATTCCATGGAAAGTCCATCATTAATGTCCACCTCCACTTTTATGATCTTTGTGTGCCTCAGCGTCTTTGGCACCTTCATGCATTGATTCCATTTCGTCCATAGTATGTTTTTGCTGCTTTTTGAACTCGTTATCAAACGGTTGATCGTTCTTGAGAATTGCTGCTTTCATACCATGACGTTCGTAGTTGGCATTCGTAATTTGTATTTTACGCGCTGGCTTATTCGGTTCGCTTAAGACACCTTCTTTATCATCATAGAAGTTGTGGTCTTTTGGCGCATAGTTAAATCGATCATAAGCGTAGAAGATGTATTCTGGATCAGCTGCTGGATCAACAAATGCCATGTGTGTTCCACTGAATGTTAATTCTTTGTTCTGAGTGATAGGAAGAAGTTGCTTATCAAATGTATCCTGGTCGAGTTGTTTCTTAGATTGTGCATCTTTAACCCAAGCATCATACTCTTTTTGACTCACAGCTTCAACGTTAAATGTGTGACGTGAGAAACCTTCACCGTTGAAGTTTGAGTTACGGCCACGATATGTACCTTCTTCATGCGCTTCATAAGTCCACTCCATAGTCATCGCAGTCATTGCGTATTTTTGACCACCAAGTTGTGGAACCCAGAAACTCGTCATTGTGTCCATCGCTTGAAGTTTGAAAGTTACTGGACGATTAGTTGGAATTTTAAGATGGTTAACCGTCTCAATTTTTTCATCTGGATAAGCGAAGAACCATTTGTATCCACCACTTACTGCATAAATGACGATAGGGTCATCTTCAGATTTAGGTGGCTCCTCATATTGATATAAGGCTTTAACAGTCGGAATCATCAATGCAATTAAGATAATTACAGGGATAATAAACCATACTGTTTCAAGAAGTGCGTTGTGGTGCATCTTACCAGATTCGCGCGTATTATTATAGCGGTATTTATAAGTGAATATCGCGAATAAAATAAGTACGACAACAACAATGGCAACCATGAAGATGATTGAATAGATAATCAAAAATCTTTGGTCGCTGGCCATTGGCCCTTTTGCGTTTAAAACTTCTACATCAGAACAGCCCGCAAGCAAAAACAATGTTCCAAATGCAAGAAGCAAAGACTTTAATTTTGACACTTTTTTTGACCTCCTAATACTACAATTGTAGGGCTTATACTAATTTTAAAATAATATGTGATATTTACAAGTGGCTTTTTGAAAAAACAATTAACTTAAATTCCATAAACCCTTGTTTCTCTAGGCATGGCGCCGTTTCTGAGGTTTATTAAAATTATGTGTACATTTTGTGAAATGTCATAGTGATTACTTATTAATGAAGAAAATGGGAAAAAATGTTTAAATTCACATGTATTGACAGAAAATTCTTACGGCTTTTGCACAGGGGATTCTTAATTAAAATGTAGGGAATTGACTAATAAAAGTTTGTGAAAAAAAGTGTAAAATAGAGGTGTGGGGTACGATAGTATATAGAGCTTGATTGTGAAATGATATGGCGTGCTCTATATACTATATAGGATGATTCAAATCAGCAATGTGAGACTCAAGATAATGTAATCGTTGAGCACACTACTAAAAAAGAAGAAACGTTATGCTTTCATAGTAATTGTGTTGTCAGCTAGCTATTCATTGGATGGTGCATCTACAACTTTAATGGTACGTGACGATGTTTCGATTGCACCATCAGAATCTGTGACTTCATATTGTAATGTATAAATGCCTTGTTTAGTTGTATCGAGATGACCATTGACCTTGATTTTATCAGTTAAGTCACCATCTTCTTTATCGTACGCTATGACACCATCATAAGGATTGTAGTCCTCGCCAACTTTGATGACTGAATCCTCTACACCTTTAATAGAGGGAACAGTATTCGTTGTTGCTTCTACATTAAGATTAGGTGAAACGAGTGTAGCTGATACACCAAGTGCAGATAAAGATTGAAGTAATTTGTTCATAAAATGAGGCCTCCGTTCAACTCAACGATTACGATATAGTATGATTAATTAGTATTATACATTTTTGAGCAAAATAAGCTATCCTACTATGGACCTAATTATGATTAAAAATATGTAAGTTCATTTAATATTTTATAATGTTGATGTAAAGAACGTGTATAAATAGCATACGATACATCAATTCATATAAACTATAGAATGTAAACTTTATACAGGAGTGATTGTCAATGTTAACACAGGAAGAAAAAGGGATTATTTTAGAAACAGTACCGGTATTAAAAGAAAAAGGGACAGAAATCACATCTAATTTCTACAACCGTATGTTTAATCAGCATCCTGAATTACGCAACATGTTCAATCAAACGAACCAGAAAAAAGGGTTTCAATCAACAGCATTAGCACAATCTGTACTTGCTGCTGCGATGAATATTGAAGATTTGACACCTATTTTGCCAGTAGTGAGAGAAATTGGTTATAAACATTGTGCGTTACAAGTGTTACCAGAGCATTATCCAATCGTAGGAGAAAATTTACTTGCAGCAATTCAAGAAGTTGTGGGTATTGACGAGAACCATCCTATTATTCAAACTTGGGCAAAAGCGTATGGTATGATTGCGGATGCATTTATTATGGTTGAAAAAGAAATCTATGACAGTATGGCTTGGGAAGGTTTCAAACCATTCAAAATATCAAAAATCGAAACAGTGACATCTGACATTAAAGCTTTTACAGTAACGTCAGAATCACAAGATTTAAGTCAATTTACACCAGGGCAATATATTACAGTAGATATCGAAAGTGAAAAGTTGCCATATAAAGCGAAACGTCATTATTCTATTATTGATGGGGGTAAAGACTTCTTAACATTTGGTGTTAAACGTGACGTAAATGATGCGCATGAAGGAGAAGTGTCTACAGCTTTACACGATGAATTTCATGAAGGAGATACATTATATTTATCTGCGCCAGTTGGTGGTTTCCAAATTCATAATGCAGAGCGACCTCAATTGTTCCTAGGTTCTGGTGTTGGTATCACACCGCTGATTTCAATGTATCGCCAAGTTGCGGGGAATGACGTCGCTGCACAAATGATCCATGTTGCATCCACTGAATCAGAAGCAGCATTTGTTCCTGAACTTGAAAAAATCACTGCATCAGGTAAAAACAATCATTTACACATTCATTTAAGAGATAGAGAAGGATATTTAGAAGCAGAAGAATTAAAACCATACCTTTCAGAAGATACTGAAGTATATGTTTGTGGTGGCACAGCATTCTTACAATCTATTCTAAAATCACTACAAGTATTAGGAGTTGAACAAGATCGCATCCATTTCGAAACGTTCGTACCACGTTTAAGTGTACCTGTATAGAATAAATGTCGAGGAGCTAGGCACAATATGTGTCCTAGCTCCTTTTTCCTACGATTTGTCAAGGGTTCAATAATTAAAATTGGCATTACTGAACTAGACCGTCCAATTTTATTTTTCTTTTTATGGACATATATCGATTAATGATGGTAAAACAGCCAAAAATGAGGATGAATAGACCGTAATATTTGGATGCTAAGGGGGTGTCTCCATTTCATAAACTTTCCTTAAGTGAATGCATTTGATGTAAGATTGCCCAAAATGCTGAGACTCCCGAGGGATCAGACGCAGTCGAAAATCCGCCAACGCCACATGTATGTCATCGTTCAATCAAGCGTTGGCTAGTTGAGACAAGTCCCCTGGGAAAGCGAAGCCATAAGGGCAAACAAACACCACAAATCATTGGGAGGGATAGTTAAACTAAAAAATGCATCTATAGCATCAAAAATGATTATGTCCCACCCTTTTTTTGCAAGATGTGATTTCTGGAATGAATAAGAAAACAGAAAAAGAGCTCTATAATTAAACTTGTTACAAACAAAGAAGTGTGCAATGGCTTCAACCATCACACACTTCTTCATTATTCAATGCCACGACGCATTTTTTCAGCAATTAACGTATTATTCAATACCATCGTAATCGTCATTGGACCGACGCCACCAGGTACAGGCGTAATCGCACCCGCGACTTCTTTCACTTCATCATACTCTACATCGCCTTTAAGCTTACCATTTTCATCTGGTGTATTACCAACATCAATAACAACAGCACCCGGTTTCACGTCATCTTTAGTGACCATACCTGGACGACCCACAGCGCTGACAATGACATCAGCGTGTTTTAAATGTGCGCTAATATTTTGGCTGCGAGAGTGTAAAATTGTCACTGTTGCATTTTGTTGAAGCAATAGTTTCGCAACAGGTTGGCCTACAATATGACTGCGACCGATTACAACTGCATTTTTTCCTTCAAGATCGATATCGGCATGTTTTAATAATTCCATCACGCCAAGCGGTGTACAAGGAATCAATTGCGCATTGTCTAAGTATAAGCGACCGATATTGATAGGATGAAAACCATCCACATCTTTATCTGGATCAATCGCATCAAGCACTTTTTGTTCATCTACATGTTTAGGAAGTGGAACTTGAACTAAAATGCCACTGACTGAATCGTCTTGGTTCAAACGATCTAATTCTTTTAATACATCTTCTTCTGAAGTACTTTCCTCTAAATGAATCACTTCTGAAATCATACCAATTTTTTCAGCTGCTTTCTTTTTAGAACGTACATAGCTTTGGCTAGCCCCGTCATTTCCTACTAAAATAACCGAAAGTTTCGGTGTATAGCCCTGCGCTTTCAATTTTTCTACTTCATTTTGTAAACCTTGACGATAATCTTTCGCAATTTGCTTGCCATCTAAAATCTTTGCACTCATAAAATATTAGCCTCCTCGTAATAATTCGAACGTTAACGAATGATTGCAATTTAATTATAACAAAAATGAACCGAAATACGAAATATAGATGTTAAAAAAGTATTAAAGTTCGATTTTTGCGTTGAAAAAACAATTTAAGCTTGTTATGCTATACCTGTAATATACAACTATTAAGAATAGTATTTCAAATTTTTGAAAGGGTGTTCATTGTGAAAGTAGCAGTCATTATGGGGAGTTCTTCAGACTGGAATGTCATGAAAGAAGCATGTGCCATGTTAGAAGAATTTAAAATTCCGTATGATCAAAAAGTCGTATCTGCACATCGTACGCCACATATGATGGTCGATTTTGCAACAAATGCGAGAAGCAATGGCTATAGTGCCATTATTGCTGGTGCAGGGGGTGCCGCGCATTTACCAGGTATGGTCGCGTCGATGACAAGTTTACCGGTCATAGGTGTGCCGATCGAGTCAAAAAGTTTAAAAGGGCTAGATTCTTTACTTTCAATCGTACAAATGCCAGGTGGTATACCGGTAGCGACGACAGCTATTGGTCAAGCAGGTGCTAAAAACGCCGGTATTTTAGCTGCAAGAATGATAGGGATGACAGATCAAGAAGTACAAAGCAGACTTGAAGCATACGAACAATCGCTTGTTAAGAAAGTGGAGGAGATGCAAGATGACCTTCGATAAGTTGAAGATAGGTCAAACTGTCGGCATTATCGGCGGCGGACAATTGGGAAAGATGATGGCACAGTCTGCACAAAAAATGGGATTTAGAGTTGTGGTATTAGATCCTGATGAGACGTGTCCATGTCGTTACGTCGCACATGAATTTATTCACGCTAAGTACGATGACATGCCAGCGTTAGAGCGACTTGGTGAGATGTCGGATGTCATTACGTACGAATTTGAAAACATTGCAGCGGAGCAACTGCAAACATTGGTTTCAATATACAATGTGCCACAAAGTTACCAAGCTATCCAATTGTTGCAAGACCGTTTGACTGAAAAACAAACGCTTGCCAAAGCTGGGACAAAAGTGGTGCCATTTGTGCAAGTGACTTCTGAAGCAGATTTAGATGAAGCGGTGCAGACATTAGGCTTTCCATTGATGTTGAAAACCCGTTTCGGTGGCTATGATGGCAAAGGCCAAATTCGCCTCACTTCTGAAGCACAATTAGATGAAGCGCGTGAACTGATTGCTAACCAAGAATGTGTTGCCGAACAATTTTTAGACTTAGCAAAAGAAGTATCTTTAACTGTCACTATTGGTAATGAAGGTCAAATAGTGTATTTCCCATTACAAGAAAATGAACACCGAGACCAAGTGTTATTTAAAACGGTTGTACCTGCACGTGCGAATCATGAACAAGAGGCACGTCGAGAAGTAGAAAAAATTAGGGAAGCCGTTCACTTTGTAGGGACGTTTACAGTTGAATTTTTTATTGATCAACACAATGAATTGTATGTGAATGAAATTGCACCACGCCCGCACAACTCAGGACATTATTCGATTGAAGCGTGTGATTATTCGCAATTTGACACACATATTTTAGCTGTAACAGGACATCGTTTGCCGCAACAAATTGAATTGCTTAAACCTGCAATTATGATGAATTTGCTAGGTAAAGATTTAGATTTGTTGGAAGATGAGCTTTTTGAACATCCTGAATGGCACGTCCATCTCTACGGCAAAGCATCACGAAAACCTGAACGTAAGATGGGGCATTTAACAATTTTAACAGATGATATTGCAACGACTGAGCAACAAATGGTCGGAAAATTTGAAGGGAGAGACTAATGCAAATGAGTCTTTTATATGAAGGCAAAGCGAAACGTGTATTTCAAACGGAACAACCTGACGTACTAAGAATTGAATATAAAGATGAAGTGACAGCAGGCAATGGTGCGAAAAAGGATGCAATGGCGGGTAAAGGACGCTTAAACAATCAAATTACATCACGCATCTTTGACTACATCCAAAAAGAGGGTGTTGAAAGTCATTTTATCGAGCAACTATCAGATACGGAACAACTTGTTAAAGCAGTAGACATTATTCCATTAGAAGTTGTTGTACGTAACATTGCAGCAGGTTCAATTACGAAGCGTTTAGGATTTGACAAAGGTCATGTCTTTGATTATCCGTTTGTAGAGTTTTTCTATAAAAATGATGATCTCAATGACCCACTGATTACAGATGATCACGTTAAATTATTGGGTATTGCAAACGATGCAACGATTGAGAAGTTGAAAGAACAAGCTTTACGCGTGAACCAAGCACTGATTAAGTTAATGGATGAGATGGGCTTAGCATTAGTTGATTTTAAAATTGAATTTGGCGTGGATCGTGAAGGTCAATTGCTACTCGCTGACGAAATTTCTCCAGATACATGTCGTATTTGGGATAAAGCAACACAAGAAAACTTTGACAAAGATGTTTATAGAGAAGATACAGGATCTTTAATTGATACTTACCAAACTTTCTTAAATAAATTGGAGGCACTTTAATCATGAAAACAATCGAATTACACATCACTTTACAACCACAAGTTTTAGATACACAAGGTCAAGCGTTAACTCGCGCTGTACACGACTTAGGGTATGAACAAGTCAACGATATCCGTGTAGGTAAAGTTTTATATATGACTGTAGATGAAGCAACAGATGAAGCGGTACACAATGTCGTGACAACATTAAGTGAAAAGTTATTTGCGAATACAGTGATTGAAGAATACAGTTATAAAGTTTTGGATGAAAAGGAGAATCAATAATATGAAATTCGCTGTCCTTAGATTCCCAGGTTCTAACTGCGACCGTGACATGTACAACGCAGCACTTAAATCAGGTGTCGATGCGGACTATGTTGATTACCGTGAGACGTCATTAAAAGGGTACGATGGCGTGTTAATTCCGGGTGGTTTTTCATTTGGAGATTACTTACGTTCAGGTGCGGTTGCAAGTGTTGCTCCGATTATTACAGAAGTGAAAAGACTTGCTGATGAAGGAAAGCCTGTACTCGGTGTATGTAATGGTTTCCAAATCTTAACAGAAATCGGCTTATTACCAGGCGCATTATTACACAACGATTCACATTTATTTGTTAGCCGTAATGAACATCTTAAAATTGTGAACAATCAAACGCCATTTACACAAGGTTACAGTGAAGGCGAAGAAGTCGTGTACCCAGTGGCACATGGCGAAGGTCATTATTATTGTACAGATGAGATTTATCAAGAACTTATCGACAATAATCAAATCATCTTAAAATATATGGATAATCCAAACGGTTCACATGATGATATTGCTGGTATTGTGAACAAAGCAGGGAATGTTTGTGGAATGATGCCACATCCAGAGCGTGCATTAGAAGCGATTCTTGGTACAGACAGTGGCGTGAAATTATTCGAATCAATGGTGAATAGCTGGAGGGAACAAAATGCCTAAATTTTTAGAGCCAACTGCAGAAGAAGTCAAAGTTGAAAAATTATATCGTGACATGGGGTTAAGCGATGCAGAATTTGAAAAAGTAACTGAAATTTTAGGACGTACACCTAATTTTACGGAAACAGGTATTTTTTCTGTCATGTGGAGTGAGCACTGTTCATATAAACATTCTAAACCATTTTTGAAGCAATTCCCGACAACAGGTGAACATGTCTTAATGGGACCTGGTGAAGGTGCAGGTGTTGTGGACATTGGTGATAACCAAGCGGTGGTATTTAAAGTAGAATCACACAATCACCCATCAGCCATTGAACCATACCAAGGTGCTGCGACAGGTGTCGGTGGCATTATTCGTGACATCGTATCAATCGGTGCGCGTCCAATTAACTTATTGAACAGTTTACGTTTTGGTGAGCTGACTGAAAAAACAAATCGCCGTTTATTACGTGGTGTTGTAGCGGGTATCGGCGGCTACGGTAACTGTATCGGTATTCCGACGACAGCAGGTGAGATTGAATTTGACGAACGCTATGATGGTAATCCACTTGTTAATGCGATGTGTGTCGGTGTCATTGATCACGACATGATTCAAAAAGGTACAGCTAAAGGTGTCGGCAACTCTGTCATTTACGTTGGTTTAAAAACAGGACGTGACGGTATTCACGGTGCGACATTTGCGTCAGAAGAGTTAACTGAAGAAAGTGAAAGTAAACGTCCTTCTGTTCAAATTGGTGACCCATTTGTAGGGAAAAAATTAATGGAAGCCACTTTAGAAGCGATTACTTATGAAGAACTTGTTGGGATTCAAGATATGGGTGCAGCTGGTTTAACTTCTTCATCATCTGAAATGGCGGCTAAAGGTGGCAGCGGAATTCACCTTGAACTTGAAAAAGTGCCTGTTCGTGAAGAAGGGATTTCTCCGTACGAAATGATGTTATCAGAAACACAAGAACGTATGTTACTTGTCGTTAAAAAAGGTACAGAACAAAAGTTTTTAGACTTATTTGATTATCATGAATTAGATAGTGCAGTCATCGGTGAAGTGACAGATACGAACCGCTTCGTCCTCACTTACGAAGGTGAAGTATTTGCGGATATTCCTGTAGAACCTTTAGCAGATGAAGCACCTGTTTATATCCTTGAAGGTGAACCGTTACAGCATAATGCAGCACCAAACCGCTATGACGATATTGATGTCAATGACGTTTTCGACCGTTTATTAACACATCCAACCATTGCATCAAAACATTATTTATATGACCAATACGATCAACAAGTCGGTGCAAACACGATTGTGAAGCCTGGTTTACAAGCTTCAGTTGTGCGTGTAGAAGGTACAAATAAAGCCATCGCATCAACGATTGACGGTGAAGCGCGTTACGTATTTAACGATCCATATGAAGGTGGCAAAATGGTCGTAGCTGAAGCGTACCGTAACTTAATTGCAGTCGGTGCAAAACCATTAGCGATGACGGACTGCTTAAACTACGGTTCTCCAGAGAAAAAACATATTTATCAACAATTGACTGATTCAACACGTGGTATGGCTGAAGCATGTGAAGCACTTGCAACACCTGTCGTATCAGGTAATGTATCACTTTACAATGAAACACGTACATCTTCTATTTTCCCAACACCAGTTGTCGGTATGGTGGGCTTAATTGAAGATATTGATTTCTTAAAAACATATCAGCCATCTGTAGGGGACACACTTTATGTCATTGGTGAAACGACAGACAGTTATGGTGGTAGCCAAATCGAAAAATTACTATACAGCGATGTGAACCACGAAGTAGAACAAATGGATTTATCACAAGAAGCGGCGAAAGGTGAAGCCATTCGTGGTGCGATTCGTGAAGGCGTCATTTCACATACACAAACAGTGGGTAAAGGTGGTCTCGCGATTACACTTGCTAAAATTAGTGCGCACTACAGCTTAGGTATTGATGCAGAAGTGAACTTAACAAATGCACAATTATTCAGTGAAACACAAGGACGCTATATCGTTGCAGTAAAAGCAGGTCAAACACTCAACATCGAAGGCGCTACACGTATTGGTACATTGACGGATACAGATGATTTCAAAGTAGCAGCTCAAGACAGTGTCATTGAACGTCGTACATCAGAACTTAAACGTGAATGGGAAGGAGCAATTGAGTCATGTATGACATCCGTGGACTAAATGAAGAATGCGGTGTTTTCGGCATATGGAACCATCCTCATGCAGCCTATTTAACTTACATGGCATTACACAGTCTACAACATCGTGGTCAAGAAGGTGCAGGGATTGTTTGTTCGAACGGAGAACAACTTTTTGGTGCACGTGGTATGGGGTTGCTCACTGAAGCAATCTCAGAACAACAGTTGAACTCATTACAAGGTTATCCGAACGCAATCGGTCATGTGCGTTATGCGACAACAGGTGCGAGCGAGATTTCCAACGTTCAACCGTTCTTATTCAAACATTCTAAAGGGGACTTAGGCTTAGCGCATAACGGGAACTTAACGAACGCGCATCAAATTCGTTTAGCCATTGAATCAACAGGCGGCATTTTCCAAACAACGAGTGACTCTGAAGTACTCGCACATCTGTTGATCAAAGGAAAATCAGAAAATATTAAAACGAATCAAAAAGCAGCATTGAATCAAGTCAAAGGGGCATTCAGTTGTGTCATTTTAAATGAAGGCCAATTGACAGCAACACGTGACAATCGTGGTGTCCGCCCGTTGATGTTAGGTCAAGTTGACGGCGCGTATTGTGTCGCAAGTGAAACGTGTGCCTTTACAGCAATTGGTGCAGAATACATCCGTGACATCGAACCGGGTGAATTGATTACCTTTTCTGGTGAGAATGAAGTGGATTATGACATGTATACGCAAGATATCGGTCATAAAATGTGTTCAATGGAATATGTCTATTTTGCACGTCCAGATTCAGAATTTCATAGACACTCTATATACAATGTACGTAAAGCGCTCGGTCGTAAATTAGCAGAAGAAATGGGCATTGAGGCGGATATCGTCATCGGTGTCCCAGATTCTTCATTACAGGCAGCAAAAGGCTTTTCCGAACAAACAGGCATTCCGAATGAACAAGGTTTATTAAAAAACCGCTACATCGGACGTACGTTTATTACACCGGATCAGTCCGTCAGAGAAAGACAAGTTCGCATGAAGCATTCACCGATTCGCGACGTCATTGAAGGCAAACGTGTTGTCGTAATAGATGACTCGATTGTGCGCGGAACGACAAGTAAATATATCGTCAAAGCATTGAAATCTGCAGGTGCCAAAGAAGTGCATATGGGTATTTCTTCTCCACCGTTGCAAGATCCATGTTATTACGGTATTGATGTCTCTACACACGCTGAATTGATGGCAGCCCAACATACCGTTGAAGAAATTCGAGACATGATTGGTGCGGATACATTGACGTATTTATCTGTAGAGGGCATGCACGAAGTATTTAAAGCACACGATTCAAAGGGAGAGTGTAACGCTTGTTTTACTGGCGAATATCCGATTGAAATTGTGGATCATGAATTACCAGAAGTTAAGGAAATGAAAAGAAGAGGAGTGTAATCAATGGCTGAATCATATAAAAAAGCTGGTGTCGATATCGAAGCTGGCTATGAAGCGGTAAAACGAATGTCAAGTCACGTTGAACGTACGATGCGTAAAGAAGTACTTGGCGGCTTAGGAGGATTTGGTGCAACATTTGATTTATCACAACTCAATATGAAAGCACCAGTACTCGTATCAGGAACAGATGGTGTCGGTACAAAATTAAAACTTGCGATTGACTATGACAAGCATGACACAATTGGTATTGATGCGGTTGCGATGTGTGTAAATGATATTTTAACGACTGGGGCAGAACCGTTATACTTTTTAGACTATATTGCGACACATAAAGTCGTACCAGAAATTATCGAACAAATCGTTAAAGGCATTAGTGATGGTTGTGTCGAAACAAACACGGCATTAATCGGTGGCGAAACAGCTGAAATGGGCGAAATGTATCATGAAGGTGAATACGATGTCGCTGGTTTTGCTGTGGGTGCAGTTGAAAAAGATGACTATATCGACGGTTCAAAAGTAGAAAAAGGCGACGTCATCATCGGACTTGCTTCAAAGGGGATCCATTCGAATGGTTACAGCTTAGTCCGCCGTCTTGTTACAGAGTCAGGCATCGATGTGAATGATACATTTGAAGGGGGGCAAAGTTTCTTAGATGTATTACTCACACCAACTGCTTTATATGTGTCACCAGTACTTGCGGTGAAAAAAGATGTACGAATTAAAGCGATGACACATATTACGGGTGGTGGTTTTTACGAAAATATTCCAAGAGCGTTACCAGAAGGCAAAACTGCAGTCGTGAATACAGCCTCATTCCCAACACCGTCTATTTTCAACTGGTTACAACAACAAGGCAACATTGACACAGATGAAATGTATCACATCTTTAACATGGGTATCGGCTTTACACTTGTCGTTGCACCTGAAGATGAAGCAACAGTTCATGAAATCTTAAAAAATGCGAATGTGGATGCTTATACAATCGGTCATATTGCTGAAGAAGATCATGCCATTCGCTTAACGGAGGCAAAATAGTGGTTAAAATTGCAATCTTTGCATCTGGCTCTGGCACGAACTTCGATAACATTATGAAGCGTGTCGAATCAGGTGAGCTCGCGCATATTGAAGTCACAGCATTGTACACAGACCAACCGGAAGCAGCATGTATTCAATTGGCACAACAACACGGCATTCCTGTACATGCTTTCGAACCACGAACTTTTGATGATAAAGCCGCTTATGAAACAGCGGTATTGAACTGGTTAAAACATGAAGCAGTCGAATGGATTGTATTAGCAGGCTATATGCGCTTAATCGGGGAAACATTGTTATCAGCCTATGAAGGACGCATTTTAAATATTCATCCTTCATTATTGCCTAAATATAAAGGTAAAAATGCAGTAGGACAAGCGTTAAACAGCGGGGATAAAGAAACAGGTTCAACAGTACATTACGTAGATGCAGGGATGGATACCGGCCAAATCATTGAGCAGCGTACATGCCCCATTTACGAAGACGATACACAACAATCATTAGAAGAACGTATTAAATCATTAGAGTATCAGCTATACCCAGCAGTCATTAAGAAGATTATTCGATAAGGAGATATCATCAATTATGAAAAAAGCGATTTTAAGTGTTTCAGACAAAACTGGTATTGTTCAATTCGCGCAATCACTCGTTGAAGCAGGTTATGAACTGTATTCAACAGGTGGTACTTTCCGTGCGATTGACGAAGCAGGTGTGAAAGTGACATCGGTTTCTGAACTGACACAATTTGAAGAAATTATGGACGGTCGAGTGAAAACATTACATCCAGCTGTCCATGGCGGTATTTTAGCAGATCGTGACAAACCAGAACATCTTGAGCAATTAAAAGGTCAAAATATTGATTTAATCGATATGGTCGTTGTGAATTTATACCCATTTAAAGAAACAGTGAAAAATCCAGATGTGACAGAAATGGACGCCATTGAAAACATTGATATCGGTGGACCAACGATGTTACGTGCAGCAGCGAAAAACTTCAAACATGTGACAACGATTGTTGATCCAACAGACTATGATGAAGTCATTGAACGCATTCAAAACGGTACTTTAGATGAAGCGTACCGTAAGTCATTAATGATTAAAGTGTTTCAACATACATTTGAATACGATCAAGCCATTACACAATTTTTCGGTCATCAACAAGAGCAATTACGTTACGGTGAAAATCCACAACAATCTGCGCAATTTGTACGTACGTCTACAGCGAAAAATACCATTGCAGGTGCGACACAATTACATGGCAAACAATTAAGCTACAACAACATAAAAGATGCAGATGCCGCATTAAGTTTAGTGAAACAATTTGAGCAACCTGCAGCTGTGGCAGTGAAACACATGAACCCATGTGGTGTGGGGACAGGCGAAAACATTCATGAAGCCTATGCACATGCGTATGAGGCGGACAGTCAATCTATCTTTGGTGGTATTGTCGCATTAAACCGTCCAGTCACTGCTGAACTTGCTGAAGACTTACATGCAATTTTCTTAGAAGTCGTCATTGCACCTCAATTCGAACAAGCAGCATTAGATATTTTACAACAGAAGAAAAATATCCGTTTACTTGAAATTGAAATGACAGAAGAAGCAGATACAACTGAATTTGTCTCTGTATCAGGAGGTTACTTAGTTCAAGATAAAGACCATTTTGATGTTGATCCAGCAGACATGAAAGTAGTCACTGATGTTGAGCCAACGAAAGCACAATGGGAAGCATTGTTACTTGGTTGGAAAGTTGTTAAATCTGTAAAAAGTAATGCGATTGTCCTTGCGAATGAGAAGCAAACAGTGGGAATCGGTGCAGGTCAAATGAATCGTGTCGGCTCAGCTAAAATTGCAATTGAACGTGCGATTGAAATGAATGATCATGTTGTACTCGCATCAGATGGTTTCTTCCCAATGGGGGATACTGTAGAAACAGCAGCAAAAGCAGGCATTAAAGCAATCATTCAACCAGGTGGCTCGATTAAAGACCAAGATTCTATTGATATGGCGAATCGCTATGGTATTGCTATGGTGACAACAGGTATGCGTCACTTTAAACATTAATGAGGAGGATGTCAAATATGCATGTATTAGTCGTCGGTGGCGGAGGACGTGAACACGTACTCGCACACAAATTAAATCAATCGCCATTGGTTTCACAAGTTTATGCGATTCCAGGCAATGCTGCAATGACAAATGTCGCAGAAGTACATCACGAGATTGCAGAATCTGATCATGAAGCGATTGTTGCATTTGCAAAAGCACATGAGGTGAAATGGGTCGTTATTGGACCGGAACAACCATTGACAGAAGGGCTTGCTGATGCATTAAGAGCTGAACAAATTAAAGTATTTGGTCCAAACCAAGATGCCGCTCAAATCGAAGGCTCAAAATCATTTGCTAAACGTCTCATGGCGAAATATGACATTCCAACTGCCGCATACCGTGAAATCGATCAAAAAGATGAGGCGCTCGCATATATTGAAACATGTGACTTGCCGATTGTACTTAAAAAAGATGGACTCGCGGCTGGTAAAGGCGTTATCATTGCTGAAACACGTGATCAAGCACGTGAAGCTGTAGAAACGTTATATCCTGAAGCGAATAGTAAAGTCGTATTCGAACAATTTTTAGAAGGGGAAGAATTTTCGCTTATGACGTTTGTGAATGGCGATTATGCAGTCCCGTTCGATACGATTGCGCAAGATCATAAACGCGCGTACGATCAAGATAAAGGACCGAACACGGGGGGCATGGGGGCGTACTGTCCAGTGCCACATATGAGTCAAAGTGTCTTAAAAGAAGCCAACGACAAAATTGCGCAACCGATTGCCAAAGCGATGAAAGCAGAAGGACATGACTTCTTCGGTTTATTATATATCGGTGCCATTTTAACGAAGGAAGGCCCGAAAGTGATTGAATTTAATGCACGTTTTGGCGATCCTGAAGCACAAGTATTACTCACTCGCTTAGAAAGTGATTTAATGGCACATATTATTGAATTGGAAAACAAAGCACCAATCAACATGAAGTGGAAAGATGATGCAGTTGTTGGTGTCATGCTTGCTTCAAAAGGCTATCCGGGTGCATACGAAAAAGGTGCAACAGTAACAGGATTTGAAGATGAACCAGGTGCTTACTTTGTGAGCGGCTTAACGCATGACGGTGAAAATTATGTCACATCAGGTGGACGTGTCATCCTTGCAATTGGCGAAGGTGCAACAATTGAAGCGGCACAACAAGCTGCCTATGCACGTGTAGCAAAAATTGAAAGTGACGGCTTATTCTATCGTCAAGATATCGCACATAAAGCAATTAAAGCTGACTAAATATAAAGGGACTAGGAGATTAAGTTTTCCTAGTCCCTATATTTTTAGGGACTTACATGTATCTATGATGGTAAAACATCCGGAATTGAGGATGAACTGATCGTCATCATTAAATGCTTTGGATTGTCTTCATATTAGAAACTTGCCCTCTGTTCCAGTATTTGGAGTATGATTGCCAGAAGGCTGAGACTCTTGAGGGATCAGCTGGTCCGGAAAATCCACTAACGCTTCAACAAATGTAATAGTTTAATCAAGCGTTAGTTAGTTGAAGGGCCAGCCCCTAAGAAACATATTAAGATAGTAGTGAAGAAATTATGACGATAGTTTCTTCACTACTTATTTTTTATAATAGGTAGTTGAGAGAAGCTAAATCGAACTTCCCTTGGATTTTAAAATTCGTCAGGAAACTGA
>NZ_FXUZ01000001.1 GCF_900183575.1 Staphylococcus cornubiensis | reverse complement strand
ACCGTCAGCAAAATCATATTTGCGATTATTACTATAAATTAAAAAAGCCACCTTACAATAAACATCATAAAGTGGCCATGATTGCTTGTGTGAACAAGCTCATTAAAGTTATTCATTACTTAAACGCAACAAACTCAAGATATGACTATGAACGTGCGACAAGCCATTTAAAGACTAACTCAACAAAGCCTTCAAACTAGGATAACCGCATCCATTAGCTAAGCACTAAACACATCTTGAATTGTGCATACAGGAGAATTATGCATTAGTCATACTCATAATGACTAAACAACTCATCATTTTCCTACATATTTAGTATAACACCTAGAAAAAATTTTTAAAATTAGCTAGGTGTAGTTCAGTGATGCCAAAATACTTAAAAAAACACTTGCAAAACAGTAAGAAAGGGAAGCCTAGATGGCAATCAAAGCAAAAAATCATTGAGGGCAAGTTAAGCAAAATCCCCTGTCAATAGCCTTCAAAATTTTTGTATCCCATCCCCAAATGTGCACAGCATGACAGAAATTTTAATTGGTAAAGTATTTTCTCTTTACAAAATCATGAGTTCCTGTTATTATAATTTCTTGTAGATAACAAAACTTATGAAATTAAAGGAGAGAATTATAAATGGCAGTTAAAATTCGTTTAACACGTTTAGGTTCAAAAAGAAACCCATTCTATCGTATTGTAGTAGCAGACGCACGTTCACCACGTGACGGTCGTATCATCGAACAAATCGGTACTTACAACCCAGCAGCGGTGAATGCACCGGAAGTTAAAATCGATGCAGAATTAGCACTTAAATGGTTAAAAGACGGTGCGAAACCAACAGATACAGTTCACAACCTTTTATCACGTGAAGGTATTTTAAAAACTTTTGACGAACAGAAAAAAGCAAAATAATGTAAGCATATCAACGGGGAAGGGAGAGACACCTTTCCTATTTGATTTTAAGCGATAAAGTATGTTTACAATGTGGTGATTCAAGCCTAATAGCGAATAGCATGGTCGATAAGAGGAACACTCGCCATGTGATAAGTGACTGACTTTTAAACAGTATTTTTCAAGTTTTAAAAATCGAGTCAACTTTGCGGCGTTCAAGTTGATATCTCATTTGAACCTCTATATTCATGGCATCACCAATGACGAGGTGAGACGAGAAGTGACTTGATGAGAGACGCTTCAATGTCTCATCTTTTTTTGTATAAATTGCGATAATAGGAGGCTCACGACATGAAAGTAGAAGTGGGTAAAATTGTGAACACACACGGTATTAAAGGTGAAGTCAAAGTTCAATCTCATTCGGATTTTACAGATATTCGCTTTCAACCTGGTGAAGTGTTACAAGCTGAATATCAAAATCAAACGCTTTCGTTAACTGTGAAGTCACACCGTATGCATAAAGGCTTACATATGTTGACGTTTGAAGGCTATACGAATATTAATGACATCGAATATTTGAAAGGGACACATCTCTATCAAGAACGTGATCATGAAGCGATTGAATTAGATGAACATGAATTTTACTATTCAGACATTATCGGTTGCACGGTATTTGACGGCGATCGTCCAATTGGTCGCGTCACTGAAATTTTTGAAACAGGTGCGAATGATGTCTGGGTTGTTAAAGGCGATAAAGAACATCTCATTCCATATATTGCAGATGTTGTGAAAGAAGTGGACATTGAAGGCCGTCGTATCGTTATTACGCCATTAGAAGGGTTGTTAAACGAATGAAAATCGACTATTTAACGCTCTTTCCAGAAATGTTTGAAGGCGTGCTCAATCAGTCTATTTTAAAGCGTGCAAGAGAAAACGATGTGTTAGAGACACGGACGATTAATTTTCGCGATTATGCCAACAATAAACACAATCAAGTTGATGATTATCCGTACGGTGGCGGTCAAGGGATGGTACTGAAGCCTGAACCGATTTTTAATGCGATGGCGGATTTGGAAGTTTCAGAAACGACACGTGTAATTTTAATGACGCCACAAGGGCAGCCGTTCAATCAAAAGTTGGCGGAATCTCTTGCTGAAGCGGAACATCTCGTCTTTATTTGTGGCCATTATGAAGGCTATGATGAACGTATTCGCGAACATTTAGTCACTGATGAAATTTCTGTCGGGGATTATGTACTGACAGGGGGCGAGTTGCCTGCGATGGTCATGACAGATGCGATTGTGCGCCTCATTCCAGGTGTATTAGGCAATCAAGTGTCGCATGAAGATGATTCATTTTCTAGTGGCTTATTAGAATATCCACAATACACGCGTCCAAGTGATTATAAAGGGATGACGGTACCTGATGTGCTGTTGTCTGGTGATCATGCGAAAATTGCACAATGGCGTCATGAGCAGTCATTGACAAGAACTTTTATGAAGCGCCCGGATTTATTAGAACATTATTCACTGACAGATCAAGATCAGAAATTCATTCAATCGTTAAAAAGAACATTGAAATAAGACTGAATTTGTGCTAGTATAATCTGAGTGTGGAGACACGAAAATCACTATGATCCGCTGCTATATTTTGTCGAGGCAAGAACATAGGTTGAAGGAGAGAATAAATAATGACAAATCACAAATTAATTGAAGCAGTAACAAAATCACAATTACGTGACGATATCCCATCATTCCGTCCAGGTGACACTTTACGTGTACACGTACGTATTATCGAGGGTAGCCGTGAGCGTATCCAAGTATTCGAAGGTGTTGTGATCAAACGTCGCGGTGGCGGTGTTTCTGAAACTTTCACTGTTCGTAAAATCTCATCAGGTGTAGGTGTTGAACGTACGTTCCCATTACACACACCAAAAATCGAGAAAATCGAAGTGAAACGTCGTGGTAAAGTACGTCGTGCGAAACTTTACTATTTACGTAGCCTTCGTGGTAAAGCTGCACGTATCCAAGAAATTCGTTAATTTGAGGATACCAAATACACTTATTAAACAGGGTTGGACATATCAATGTCTCAACCCTGTTTTATTTTGAGTTAGGAGTCCAAATTTCACCATCTCGACATAGCGTCTCTTTTTTGACATGTCATTGAGTCAAAAGGGAAGTATGCACATGCCTCATTATTAATTATAATTCAAACACCCTCTTATTGACTTTCTTTATGACTTTCAACAAGTCCCATGTATGATAATTCGATAAACCTTCTATATTTCGCGATAAATTGTTCGTCAAACAAAAGGCCACTATTTCTTTTAATATCCATAGCAGTGTCATAGATGTTTTCTATAATTTCGGTTGGTCGATGGTTTTCCTTTGCATAATCTTTCGTGAGGAAAAGATAAGCGTTATATAAATCTGCAATCGTTTTGAAATAGCCGTGTTTTGCGATGGATTTACAGGTAAACTCTGGCATATGAACGAGGTTAAAATAATAATCATAAGGCGTCATTTCATCTTCTGACATAGGTCGATGGTCGAGGTGCATGCGATCTCTTAAATCTTCGCCGTATTCACGAATCTGTTGGTGTTCGGATCCTTCCATTTGCGATTCTAAATGTTTCATATTCGAAAATAAAACACTCACTTTGCCGGCACTACTTTCATAATCAACACCACTGACCCGCGTCAACATTTTTGAAATATCTTTCCTAAAAATAACGATGATGATTAAAATGAGCCAAGGAAAATTAAAATGTTCGTACAAGGATGTAAAAAAATGGGCGACACCACTTAAACTTTGAAGCAAAAAATCTAGAAAAACATTTTCAGTGTGGTTCAAAAAATCACCGCCTTTACGAATTTTTGATATAACGTCATTTTAACCTTTTGAAATATAAAATTCCACATTGATTCGATAAAAAAATTATCCGTTTTGTGAAATGAGAGAATTCTAAAACATTCAAGAAAAAGCGATTTCTCGCCTAAGTAAGTAATGGCCGGACCTACTACATATCCAAGCGCCATCCATACTGAGTAGGCGAAAAATCGCTCATGTTTTAATACTGTAATTAATTTGCTTTTGTTTGACGACGTAGCCACCAACGATAAACCACTGTCCCTATAAGTCCGAACACGGTTAATATTGTGAGTAACCGCCAATAAGGAAGTTCATATGTGAGGGTCACTTCACTGTCGCCTTTTTCGACTGGTACGACAGTCATTAACCCGTTTCCTTGTAATACAGGACGTGTTTCTCCATTGACTTCAGCATTCAACCCTTTTCTGTAAGGCGTCGGTAACACGAGATATTGATCTTTTGCTGATTTAAAATGTGCAGTCAAATGGTGATGGTCTGTTTCAACCTTAACTGGTGCCACTTCTGAAGCTGCACGTTTTAATGTACTGTAGTCTTCACCATAAATGCCTTTAAGTTGAAAGCGGTAATCGCCTTGTTTTAACTTCAGTTTTACTGTATCACGAACGGGAACACGTACTGTAATCGGTGTGACGTAACGACGATAGGCATAGTCAAGTTTCGTACGTCTTTGATAAAAGTCATCTAGCTTTAAATAGTGCGGTTGATTCGGTGACAACAATTCAATATCCATTTCAACGTAATAATCGTGATAACGTTGCTGTACATCTTTAGGCAATTGAATATCCACACCGCCATCTTGTTGGCGCACTTTTAACATTTTTCCTTTCATCGATGCATCTCGTGGCGTCACTTTAGCTTTTGATAACAAGTTCGGATTTGCATGAAACGTTTGATTGGCTTTTTGGTTATCGAGCACTACACCTTGCAACATCGCTTGTTCGCGATCTAACGGTGATTTTAAGTCTTTCGCATCATAAACACGAGGGGTTAAATGTGCACTCGGATAATCAATTGTTTGATGTGAATGTGTCCAATTTTGATGTAGATCTTGAATCGTTTCGACTTTTTTCATTCCATATGGTAAAGCATGATCCGGTGCTTTTTTAATGCGATCTGTAACGCCCCATAATGCATATAAATTTTCACGATCACCTAATAAACGATATGTACTATTGCTATCGTATTCCATATTGATTTGCATTTGACGGTCATAATAATCATAAATATCGCCGTCGAAAATACTCGAATACAGTGCGACACCATTAAAGTGATAAATCATACTAGAATTCACAGCGTAAGTGCTCATATAATCGATGCGCTGTAACGGTGATTGATGTTTCTTTATCGTATCAATCTGTTGTTGTAAAGCGGCACTATGATATTTCGATGCTTTCATATCTTGCATGGTAGATTGATATGGCGCGATATTGTTGTGATGATAATTAATCAATAAGACAAATTGTTGTAGGACAAAGAGTATTAAAATCACTCCGCGCATCCTACTTGTTAGTGGTCGACGTTTGTAAATGTGATAGGCAATCAATACTAAAATGACGACACTGACAAGCATCCACCACATTGCCCCGCGTGAAAAGAATAATGTCGCAATCCCAAGAATCCCAACAGGTATGAGCGACTGTAAAAATCCTTTAACAGTGAGTTCGGTAAAATGTTTAATCCATAGCGTGATTAATGCACTCGTCGTTAATGCGAGGATGTATACCCAACGACGCTGTGGAAAAGAAAAGCCATTAAATGCACTGTCAAAATAAGGCGAAAACGAACCGATAATGAGCAACCAAGTTAAAATTGCCACCATTTTGTAATGATAATGACGATACAGTTGGAAAGAACAGAGCGCGACAACTGCAATAAAAGTGACTGTAATGTAAAAACCATTTGTAAAGATATGGTACTTTTGTGAAAAATCGATAATCGGCGAAATGAACACATCATTCGTTTGACGATCGTTATTCAAAAATGACCGCACACCAGTGAAAAAGCCGAATGATGCTATACATAAACTACATAGCACGGCTGGAATGAGTAAATACAATTTTTGCCAACGTTTGACTTGATCATCAGGGTGTTGCCAAATCATCCGATAAACTAAATACACAGTTAAAATAATGGCTTCATAATAACTAAAATAAAAGTTAGAAAAAAGCGTTAATGCAATCGCAACTATAAATAATCCGATACGACGACTTCTAAAAAATCGTTCAATGCCCCAAATAGAAAGAGGCAAGTAAATTAAAATATCGCCGAAAAAGGACCAAGTAAAATTGAAATAATAGACTACAGATGATGTTGCATAAAGGAATGCGCCTAAGTGACTATAAAAACGTTCGAGTTTAAAATTACGAAACATGCCATATGCGGCAAGAAAGGTAAAAATGCAACGCAAATAAGCAGTAAAAATTTGATTACTTGGCCAAAATTCAATGTCACTCGGATTGAAATGTAAGAGCCATTGCCCGATGCCGACAAAGATGAAGTTCAAATACATCATCGGTGAGGTCGTGTAATAATAGGCGAGGTCTGTAAAATAATCGCCACCGAGCCCAAAACCACTGTCATAAAATGAGTGGAATTGAGAAAAATGTTCATATAAAAAGAGTTGAAAAGGCATCATCTGTTTAAAACCATCGCCGTTTCCGCTATAAATGATGCCGTCTTGAATGAAACGGAAAACGACAGGTAAATAAACGACACATCCGACGAGACACGCCACGATGAAGACGGTTAAAAAGCGAGATAAAGTACTTTTTTGTTTATGTTTTTTCAATGTTTTTCACTCTTTCTCAATGATTTATGTTGATACCAACGACTGTAAATGATGCTTATGACAATACTGATGATGGATAGGAAGACCATCGTAATGAAATAAGGCGGACGATAGTGAATTTCGATCTGTTTCGCATGAGATCCAATTGGAATACCAATCATCATGCCATTGACCTTTTGAGCTGTTACGCGCTGTCCGTCAACGCTCGCTTCCATCCCGTTACGATAAGGGATGTTAATGACTGCCATCCCTCCTGAATGCTGGGCTAAATTGACCTGAAGCGTACCATGATGTTCTTGATAATGATGCTCCCCTTTGTTGTTATATGCCCGTTTTAAAGTGTTGTAATCTTCACCGTACAAACTTTGTATTTTAAATTGATAAGACCCAGTAGGTGAAATACGAAGATGAATTTGCCCGTTTTTGTCAGGTTGTACCCGATAGAGTAATGTATATTGTCCAGTGCGATATTTGGAAGCATTGAACAAACGATGATTTTTATAGCCATTGACATCAAGTGTGCTATTACTATCGGGCACACCACGTTTAAAATAGACGGTAACATAAAAATCTTCATATTGTTTGCGCAACTTTTCGGGTACTTGGATGGTCACACCGCCATGAGGTTGAATGACCTTGAGCTCACCGGAACCTTCACTTTGAGCATTGTGTTTCGTCATTCGGACTTCATCAACAAGGTTTTGTGCTTTTTCAGGATAGTTTTCTCCTTGGTGGTCGATAATGACCCCATCCAACATCGCATGTTCTCGATCAATCGGCGTCTTTAAATCTTCTTCACGATAATAATGATTTGTGACACGTACAGCTGGTAAAGGGTACTGATTTTCATACATGTTGTACTGCCCATTATGATCAACTTTTTCAAAATGGGTTGGGAGTTGATGTTGGTAATTTTTCTCCATTTGATAGCGCACAGACAACAGACTCGCAATGTTTGATCGACCACCTGTTGATTGATAGCGACTGACAGATTCTTCTTTTAAATTAATCATCAAATAACGATAGTAAAATTCGATGAGCTGTTGATCGAAAATACTCGAATACAAACTGAGTCCTTTAAAATGTTGATACATCGGGGTATTATCCTGCTCATTAACACGCCAATCTATACGTTCGTCTTCAAGTTTATCTTTTTTCATTTGATTGACTAACGATTGCTGTAAAGGTGTATTGTACAAACTCGCATTCGCATAAAATGTATTTGCACGCGTCTCATGATCTCTATGGAAAATTTGATTTTTAATAAAGACTGAAGAAATCGCAAATTGCAAGATAATGAGTGCTAATGCAAAGCTGATAGTAGTTTGAAAACGAAATGTGGTACGGTGACGATGGATGGTCAATACAATCCAACCTACCAGAACGACAACCGGTATGAGATAGAGCCACTCCACGATACGATCATAAACGAATGCACTAATAACAACGATAGCTACAGCAGGTATTGCAGTCGCGATATATGTATGGCGTGATAATGATTTGAAATGCTGAACATAAGTTGCAATCAAACCACTTGTCACAAAAGCTAATAAATAGTGCCAACGTTTTTGAGGGGCTGAAAAACCATTGAAAATACTATCAACATAAGGAATAAATGCTACAATCATCGTAAAAATACTGAGCAGGGCGAACACTCTAAAATAAAAATGACGATACAGTTTAAATGTAAGTAACGCTTGTACCACGACAAAGGATATGACAATTAAATAGTTGTCATAGAAAATGTTCGTATTTTGATCAAAAGGCGCGATTAACGGAATGTCACCATCAAATGCAATACGTTGATTATTGAAAAAACTGCGTGCCCCATGAAAGAAAAAGAACAAACTTGAGCCTACACCTAAAACCGCTGCCACAATTAAAGGTGGGACTGTCATAACACCTCTTTTTTGGTCATTGGGATGGACATGCAACACTCTTAAAATGTAATAAATCAGCCCCATTAACACTTGATAATATGCAAAGTAAAAATTATTCGCAAAAGATAATGCCGTGATGACAATGAACAGACCTAATTTCCCTGATTTCAAAAATCGTTCGATACTTAACAATAGAAGCGGTAATAAAATGAACACATCACTAAAAAATGGCCAGTACACTGTAAATCGGAAGTAAAGTGGCGACATCGCGAATAATACAGCGAAAACAATTGATGCGACGTGGTGGAGTTTGAGCTGACGTGCATAGGCGTATGTGGCTAACATAATAACGGTACATTTAAAAATTGAAACGACCCATGCTTGTGTAAACCAATACATCATATCTTTTGGGTCAACAAGGTGTGCAAGCGATAAAGCTCGAGTGACCACTGCCGTCAAGATGAAAATGAAATTGGTCGAAAAATAATAGGATAAATCAGTAAAAAAGTCACCACCAAGTCCAAAGTCGGTGGCATAGAAAAAGGTACCTTCAGACCATTTTTCGTATAAAAACATCTGAATGGGTACCATTTGTTCCATACCGTCATTTGGTCCTGTGAATAACAGACCATCTGCGAAAAAACGATACAATATGTAAGCATGTCCAATGAGTGACATGCATAAAAATAAAGCAATAAAGCTCAAGGTTTGAATGAAACGTCTCATAATGCGAACCTCACTTTTAACTTATCGATCTTTAAGGATGAATTTAGATAAAATATAAGTAATGGGTATCGTAATGATGAGTCCTACAAATGGTGCAAAAGTTGCGTTAAAATGCATGAAGTCTACAAATATATAGATGAGTAAAGTTTGTGTCCCCATATTGATTACTTGTGTGAATGGAAACGCTAAAAATTTCTTCAAAGTCGGTCGTACTTTATATACAAAATAACAATTTAAATAAAAAGAGACGACGAACGAAAATATAAATCCTATAGTATGACTAATCAGGTAATGAACATCAAATAAACGTAATAATATTAAGTAGACGATGTAATAATTGAGTGTATTGACGCCACCTACTATAATAAAACGTAAAATTTCAAAAAAACGGGCTGAGTTCACCATTCAATATACCTACCTTTGTTCAACGATATGTGATTGTGAATAGCTATTGACGATAAAGTTGATTATACTTAAAGTGGTGTATATCAAATTATGTTATACAATACATGATGCGGATGGCTTTATTTCGTCATTCAATTTCATACGTATTTATCTTTAAAACTAACAATTAATATAACATATATCATTTAAAAAAACGATTTGTAAGAATAATTAAGAGGAGTTAAAACTATGGTGATTCAATGGTATCCAGGTCATATGGCCAAAGCAAAACGAGAAGTGACGGAACAACTGAAGAAGGTAGATGTGGTCTTTGAATTGGTAGACGCACGCATTCCTTTTAGTTCAAGAAACCCGATGATTGATGAGGTGATTCAACAAAAACCTCGCGTTGTCATCTTTAATAAGAAGGATATGGCCAATTTAAAAGAAATGGAAAAATGGTATGCATTCTTTAGAGAAAAAGGGGCTTATCCTGTAGCCGTTGATGCAAAACATGGTAAAGGCTTAAAGCAAGTGGAAGCAGCTGCAATTGAAGCGACACGTGAAAAGTTTGAGCGTGAAAAGGCAAAAGGTTTAAAGCCAAGAGCGATTCGTGCAATGATTGTCGGCATTCCGAATGTAGGTAAATCAACTTTAATCAACAAACTCGCGAACCGTTCCATTGCACAAACTGGTAACAAACCGGGTGTGACGAAGCAACAGCAATGGATTAAAGTCGGTAAATCATTACAGTTATTGGATACACCAGGGATATTATGGCCGAAGTTTGAAGACCAACTGATTGGTAAAAAGTTGAGCTTAACAGGTGCAATTAAAGATAGCATTGTGCATTTAGATGAAGTGGCGATTTATGGATTAGAGTTTCTTATTGAACATGACTATGAAGCGTTGTTAGCACATTTTAAAATTGACGTGCCGCGTGATGCAGAAATGTTGGATTGGTTTGACGCGATAGGCCGTAAACGTGGTATGTTACAACGTGGCAATGAAGTGGATTATGAAGCGGTCATTGAAGCACTCATCTATGATATTAGAAATGCGAAAATCGGAACATATTGCTTTGACTTATATTCCGAATGGCAGGCCGAGTCCGATGAGTAAAAGTAAAACCATTAAAACGATTAAAGCGGAGTTACAATTCGTGACAACGTTGGAAGATTTAGCCCAGCATCCTGATTTTCAAGACGAACGTAAAGGTGTGCAACAAGCTTTCCAACAACGACGACGTCAACTTGAGAAAAGCCAATTACAGTATCAAAAATATGTTGAAATGTGTCAATATGAGACAGACATTTTAAATGTGCAACCAGATGCGTTGATTTGTGGTGTAGATGAGGTCGGACGTGGACCACTTGCAGGACCAGTTGTCGCAAGTGCAGTGGTGTTACAACCTGGACATGATTTTGTAGGGATTAATGATTCAAAACAACTGTCCGCAGCAAAGCGAACTTTGTTAAATACGTCGTTAAAAGCTCAAGTCCGTGCATGGGCAATCGGCATCGCCACACCCGAAGAAATCGATCAACATAATATTTATGTAGCGACACAAATTGCAATGTACCGTGCCATTCAAAACTTGTCCGTTACACCGACGCACTTTTTAATTGATGCGATGAAACTGGATCAACTGACTGAGCCACAACAAGCAATCATTAAAGGGGATGCGAAAAGTGTTTCCATCGCTGCAGCCAGTATTATTGCTAAAGTGTATCGAGATGACCTTATGGCAGAATATGCACAACAATATCCTGGATATGATTTTGCGCAAAATGCTGGATATGGCACGCAAAAACATTTAGAAGGTTTGAAACAATACGGGGTCACACCTATTCATAGAAAGTCATTTGAGCCTATTAAATCAATGGTTTCGACAATTTAATTAAAGTGAGTATGCATTTAAAAAGTTTTCAAAAAGTTGAAATTGTGTTTTACTAGTAGTAATTTCTATAAAGAAAGGAACATGAAAATCATGGATGAAACTTTACAAAAATTATATAAGGTATTAGTACACTTTGAAGAAAAAGAAGTGGAAATTACAGAAGATGAAGAGAAACTTAAGAAAATTAAGCAAGAAATTGAAGAAAATCTAAATATTTCAATTGAAGAAGAACAACAAGCAGATTTGATTCGTTTGTTGAAAGAGCATCAATTTGTTGTGGAGTCAACTGAGGATGAGCAGAAGATTGTGCAAGTGCCAATGGATGATGATACGCAGATTTCGTTTCAAGTGAATGAAGAGAATTAGTTTGATGTGTGTATGGTTGCGCTAGGATGAGGCGGGAGTGATTCCGTTTTGTCCTAGTTTTTTGTTTGTGGGACATGTTTTGTTTTGGGATACATTTTGCTTTAAGGCACATGATGAGACATTCACAGGTTGGATTGAGTGCGTTTTGTTAGATTACTTAAATCGCGCTACGCTTTCCTATGGGCTGGCCCTTCAACTCAATTCGGCTTGATTGAAATAGACAGTTGTTTGAAGCCAAATTGGATTTTCGGGAGCAGTACAGAAATCTTATAAGCAACAAAGATTTCGTAGTACTATCCCCGCAAGGCTGACTAGATTTCTCAAAAGCGAAAGCATTGAGAAGTCAGACAGCTACTGCGTTAAACAATAGCCACTATTAAAGTTAGAAGATGTCATTTTGATTTCAACTTCATCCCTCAGGAGTCTTGCGCGATTTTTGCAATCTGAGTGTGGTCGTTAAACCGAGATGAGGGGGAGTCCGAGATGTGTTAAAACAAAACCTTCTTCACAACATTCTTCTTTATATAGAGGAGAGGGAGAGGTGCATGATGATGTGATTCTTTCTTCAAATTGAGGTGAGGGGAATCCGAGATGTGTTAACACAAAATCTTTCCCACAACACTTTTTTCTTATTAGAGAAGAGAGGTCCATGGTAGTGTGCGATTTGTAATCAATGAGATGTAAAAAATAATTTTTGTAATTTGATAATAGCTGAAACAATGTATTGCATGTGTTGTAAGGGTGTTGTGCTGTATAAATCCTCATTCGTCTAGAGGGAATCTGTTTACAATAGCGCTTACATTTCCTATAATTGTACTTGAACTTAACCTTAAGAAACAGGAGGATGGAGTATGAATATCCATGAGTATCAAGGAAAAGAAATTTTTCGCTCAATGGGCGTAGCAGTACCAGAAGGGCGTGTGGCTTTTTCTGCTGAAGAAGCTGTTGAGAAAGCAAAAGAGTTAGACACAGATGTATATGTCGTCAAAGCGCAAATCCATGCGGGGGGACGTGGTAAAGCGGGTGGTGTTAAAATCGCTAAGTCTTTATCAGAAGTTGAAACGTATGCAAATGAGTTGCTTGGAAAAGTTCTCGTAACACACCAAACAGGTCCTGAAGGTAAAGAAGTGAAGCGTCTTTACATTGAAGAAGGTGCCAACATCCAAAAAGAATATTATGTTGGATTTGTCATTGACCGTGCGACAGACCGTGTCACTTTAATGGCTTCTGAAGAGGGTGGAACTGAAATTGAGGAAGTTGCAGCGAAAAACCCTGAAAAAATCTTCAAAGAAACAATCGACCCAGTTGTCGGTTTAGCGCCATACCAAGCACGTCGTATCGCATTTAACATCAATATTCCTAAAGAATCAATTAACAAAGCGGTTAAATTCTTAATTGCTTTATATAATGTATTCATTGAAAAAGATTGTTCAATCGTTGAAATCAACCCACTTGTGTTAACAGGTGAAGGTGATGTTTTAGCACTTGACTCTAAAATCAACTTTGATGACAACGCGTTATTCCGTCATAAAGATATCGTTGAGTTACGTGATTTAGAAGAAGAAGATCCAAAAGAAATCGAAGCTTCTAAATACGATTTATCATACATCGCATTAGACGGTAATATCGGTTGTATGGTAAACGGTGCCGGTTTAGCAATGGCAACAATGGATACAATCAATCACTTTAATGGTAACCCAGCCAACTTCCTTGACGTAGGTGGCGGTGCAACTAAAGAAAAAGTTACTGAAGCGTTCAAAATCATTTTAGGCGATGAAAACGTTAAAGGTATTTTCGTTAATATCTTTGGTGGTATCATGCGTTGTGATATTATCGCTGAAGGTATCGTAGCGGCAGTAAAAGAAGTGGAATTAACTTTACCATTAGTTGTACGTCTTGAAGGTACAAATGTTAAAGAAGGTAAACAAATCTTAAAAGACTCAGGTTTAGCAATTGAACCAGCAAATACAATGGCTGAAGGTGCACAAAAAATTGTTAAACTTGTAAACGAAGCGTAAGGAAAGGATGGGACAACTACAATGAGTGTATTTGTAGATAAAAATTCAAAAGTAATCGTACAAGGTATTACAGGGTCAACTGCCCTTTTCCATACTAAACAAATGTTAGAATATGGTACGCAAATTGTTGCAGGGGTAACACCAGGTAAAGGTGGACAAGTGGTTGAAGGCGTACCTGTTTTCAATACAGTTGAAGAAGCGAAAAAAGAAACTGGCGGTAACGTTTCTGTGATTTACGTGCCAGCTCCGTTTGCGGCAGATGCAATTTTAGAATGTATCGACGCAGAATTAGATTTAGCGATTTGTATTACTGAACATATTCCTGTTATCGATATGATTAAGGTTAAACGTTATCTTGAAGGTAAAAAGACACGCTTAATTGGACCAAACTGCCCAGGTGTCATCACTTCAGATGAAACGAAAATTGGTATTATGCCAGGATACATCCACAAAAAAGGCCATGTCGGCGTTGTTTCACGCTCTGGTACTTTAACATATGAAGCGGTACATCAATTAACTGAAGAAGGTATCGGTCAATCTACAGCTGTAGGTATCGGTGGGGACCCAGTTAACGGAACTAACTTTATCGACGTGTTAGAAGCATTTAACAATGACGATGACACGAAAGCAGTTGTGATGATCGGTGAAATTGGTGGTACAGCAGAAGAAGAAGCTGCAGAATGGATTAAAGCAAATATGAAAAAACCTGTTGTTGGTTTCATTGGTGGTCAAACAGCGCCTCCAGGAAAACGTATGGGTCACGCGGGTGCGATTATTTCAGGTGGTAAAGGAACGGCTGCAGAAAAAATCAAAACATTAAATGAATGTGGCGTTAAAACAGCAGCAACACCTTCTGAAATTGGTTCGACTTTAATCGAAGCGGCCAAAGAAGCAGGCATTTACGAATCATTACTTACAGTGAAATAATAGAATGTAAGTACATTCATAAGCGATGTGTAGGTATAATTCTGCACATCGCTATTTGAAGCTATACAAGTATGGACTGGTAGAGCAATGAGGTGCTATCAGTCCGTGTTTGGATAGCTTGGTTTTGGTTTCATTGATTCTCTTTTTTATGAATCTGTATCAATCTATATGCATATGATTTTTCATCCACTTTATGTTTTTATTCTACTTTTTAACAATTCTTCTTTTATCCATTTACTACGCTTATTCTACATCAAGAGGTGAACATGAATTTATGAAACAATTTCTACTATTATTATTGTATGCAGGATTTTCAACACAACATATCCACCACATTTATCCAAAACTTTTGCAATCTACAGGAGCGATTCCCCAAATGATTCAATCTCTCAAAAAGATACTTTCACACATGCCACAATCTCATTTCCAACAAAAGTTAGAACGACTTGAAACATTAAATATCCACACTATTGAAGCGTCATTGCAAGAATATCAAATCACGGCTGTTGCGATTAATGATCCGCTTTATCCCTCGTTATTAAAAGAAATTTACGATCCGCCATTGATTTTATTTTGTAGAGGTCGGCTTGAATTACTCCAAGGTTCAACGCATAGTCTTGGTATTGTTGGAGCGAGACAACATACACCATATACCCTACAAGCGCTGCATATCCTTTTTAATGAATTTCAGCATTTTCCACTTACGATTGTTTCTGGATTAGCACATGGCACAGACGCACTCGCACATCATTATGCAATCCAACAGCACATGTCCACGATTGGTGTGCTCGGTTTTGGCCATTTTCAACATTATCCGAAAGAGACTCGCCAATTACGCCAAACAATGGAACAATACCATTTAACAATAAGCGAGTATCCCCCGCACACGCCTATCGCAAAATTTAGATTTCCTGAACGTAATCGTATTATTAGTGGATTGTCGAAAGGGATATTGATTACTGAAGCGAAAGAAAGAAGTGGTGCCCTCATTACGTTGGATCAGGCATTAGAACAAAATCGCAATGTCTATGTATTGCCGGGGGACATGTTCAATATGCACACAAAAGGTAATATGTTGCGCGTAAAAGAAGGCGCAGAAATTGTTTTATGTGCACAAGATATTTTGAAAGATTATGATGATTTAAATGTTAACGCTTTGTGAAATAAATACAAAAGATTGACAAATATAAAAATAACCGTTTATCATTTATCTTTGTAAACAGAAAAAGCAAGGGGGTAACTACTTTGGCAGATAATCTTGTCATTGTTGAATCGCCTGCAAAAGCGAAAACTATAGAAAAATATTTAGGTAAGAAATACAAAGTGATCGCATCAATGGGTCATGTGAGAGATTTACCACGCAGTCAAATGGGCGTGGATGTGGAACATGATTATGAACCTAAATATATTACTATCCGAGGTAAGGGGCCAGTCGTTAAAGACTTGAAAAGACATGCGAAAAAAGCGAAAAAAGTTTTTCTCGCGAGTGACCCCGATCGTGAAGGTGAAGCAATTGCATGGCACTTGGCAAACATTTTAGAACTAGAAGATAGTAAAGAAAATCGTGTGGTTTTTAATGAAATTACAAAAGATGCTGTAAAAGAAAGCTTCAAAAATCCACGCGGTATTGAAATGGATTTAGTTGACGCACAACAAGCGCGACGTGTATTAGACCGATTAGTAGGTTATAATATTTCACCAGTATTATGGAAAAAAGTAAAAAAAGGTTTGTCAGCCGGACGTGTACAATCAGTAGCGCTTCGTCTAGTGATTGACCGTGAAAATGAAATTCGTAACTTTAAACCTGAAGAGTATTGGTCAATTGAAGGTGAATTTCGTTATGGAAAATCAAAGTTTAATGCCAAGTTTCTTCATTATAAAGATAAGCCTTTTAAATTATCGACAAAAGATGATGTAGCGGTCATAACGAAAGCATTAGATGGTAATCAATTCACGGTTTCCAATGTGACTAAAAAAGAAAAAACACGTAAACCTGCCAACCCATTTACGACCTCCACTTTACAACAAGAAGCGGCTCGAAAACTTAATTTCAAGGCGCGTAAAACAATGATGGTGGCACAACAACTTTATGAAGGTATTGACTTGAAGCGTAAAGGTACGATTGGGCTCATCACATATATGAGAACGGATTCGACACGCATTTCTAAAGATGCGCAAAATGAAGCGAAACAATATATTGAATCAGAATACGGTAGTGAATATTTATCTAAAGTGACGAAAAAGGGTAAACAAGGTGACCAAGATGCCCATGAAGCGATTCGTCCAACAAGTACGTTAAGAACGCCTGCTGAAATGAAAGACTATTTGACACGTGATCAATATCGTTTATACAAATTGATTTGGGAACGTTTTGTAGCGAGTCAAATGGCACCGGCAATTTTAGATACAGTTGCTGTAGATTTAACGCAAAACGATGTGAAGTTTAGAGCAAATGGTCAAACGATTAAGTTCAAAGGTTTTATGACACTTTATGTTGAAACGGATGATGATAAAGGTAAAGAAAAAGAAAATCGTTTACCGAAGCTTGAAGTAGGTAATGAAGTGTTGGCGACAAAGGTTGAACCTGCACAACACTTTACGCAACCACCACCGCGCTATACAGAAGCACGTCTTGTGAAAACGCTAGAAGAACTTAAAATTGGTCGTCCTTCAACGTATGCACCGACGATTGATACGATTCAAAAGCGTAATTATGTGAAGAATGAAAGCAAGCGTTTCGTCCCTACTGAATTAGGTGAAATTGTGCATGAACAAGTGAAAGAATATTTCCCTGAGATTATCGATGTCGACTTTACTGTTAACATGGAAACGTTACTCGATAAAATTGCAGATGGTGACGTAGCGTGGAAAAAAGTAGTAGGTGACTTTTTCAACAGTTTCAAACAAGACGTTGAACGTGCTGAAGAAGAAATGGAAAAAGTTGAAATTAAAGACGAACCTGCTGGCGAAGATTGTGAAGTATGTGGCAATCCAATGGTCATTAAAATGGGACGCTATGGTAAGTTTATGGCATGTTCTAACTTCCCTGACTGTCGAAACACGAAAGCGATTACGAAGCCGATTGGTGTGACATGTCCAAAATGTAAAAAAGGCGATGTCGTTGAACGTAAATCTAAGAAAAATCGTATTTTCTATGGTTGTTCGAATTATCCAGAGTGTGATTTTGTCACATGGGATAAGCCGATTGGTCGTGATTGTCCGAAATGTCAACACTATCTTGCTGAGCATAAAAAAGGACGTTCGACACAAGTTGTTTGTTCGAATTGTGATTATAAAGAAGAAGTTCAAAAATAATATGAGTATTAAAGAGAGGTAAGAACCATGACATCTGTTAATATTGTCGGCGCTGGTTTAGCAGGGTCTGAAGCAGCATTTCAACTTGCGGAACGTGGCATCCATGTGAATCTTTTTGAAATGCGACCAGTGAAACAAACACCTGCGCACCATACGAATCAATTTGCTGAGCTCGTATGTTCGAATTCATTAAGAGGAAATGCGTTAACGAATGCAGTAGGTGTGTTAAAAGAAGAAATGCGCCGTTTAGATTCATTGATTATCGCAGCTGCTGATCATGCACGTGTTCCTGCTGGTGGGGCTTTAGCAGTAGATAGACATGATTTTGCAGGCTACATCACTGAAAAGTTAAGAAATCATCCAAATGTGACTGTGAGCAATGAAGAGGTAACGTCTATTCCTGAAGGGCCAACCATTATTGCGACAGGGCCATTAACTACTGAGCCACTTGCGAAAGAAATTGTTGCATTAACGGGTGAAGATCAACTTTACTTCTATGATGCAGCTGCACCAATTATTGAAAAAGACTCTATCGATATGGATAAAGTTTATTTAAAATCGCGTTATGACAAAGGTGAAGCCGCATATTTAAACTGTCCGATGACGAAAGAGGAATTTGATCGTTTTTATGAAGCCGCACTTGCCGCTGAAGTTGCACCGATGAATGATTTCGAAAAAGAAAAGTATTTTGAAGGGTGTATGCCTTTTGAAGTCATGGCGGGTAGAGGCGAGAAGACGTTATTGTTTGGCCCAATGAAGCCAGTCGGTTTAGAAGATCCAAAAACTGGAAAACGCCCGTATGCTGTCGTTCAATTAAGACAAGATGACGCTGCAGGCACGCTTTACAATATTGTAGGGTTCCAAACGCGCTTGAAATGGGGCGCACAAAAAGAAGTGATTCGTCTCATTCCTGGTCTTGAAAACGTAGATATTGTAAGATATGGTGTGATGCATCGTAATACGTTTATCAACTCTCCAGAAGTGTTGAGTGAGATTTATGAGTTTAAAAATCGCAAAAACTTATTCTTTGCAGGTCAAATGACTGGTGTGGAAGGTTACGTTGAAAGTGCAGCGAGTGGTATGATTGCAGGGATTAACTTAGCACATCGTTTGTTAGGTAAAGCAGATGTGGTTTTCCCGCGTGAAACAATGCTCGGTAGTATGGCTTACTATATTTCGCATGCTTCGAATAACAAAAACTTCCAACCGATGAATGCTAACTTTGGTCTAGTGCCACCGCTTGAGCAACGTATTAAAGATAAAAAAGAACGTTACGAAACTTTAGCGAATCGTGCGTTAGAACAACTTGATCATTTTAAACAAACGTTGTAACAAAACTGTAATTAATGGCAAAATAAGCAAAATTTTGATAAATAGAAAAATTCAATGTATAATCAATGCAGTTCCCCTCATCATTATGCTACAATGCTAATGATGGAGGGGTTTTTGAATTGAAACAAATCCAAGAACAATTTTTAGATATGTTAAAAAGGGAACGTTTTTTCTCAGACCACACGTTGAAAGCCTATCATGATGATCTTGTTCAATTTAATCGATTCCTTGGGCAAGAACAATTAGCGCTTACGGCATTTAAATATTTGGACGCAAGAAATTATTTGCAGACACTTTATGATATGGGACTCCAACGAACTACAGTATCGCGAAAAATATCTACATTACGAAGCTTTTATGCTTTTTGGATGACGCAAGAAGAGGGGATTGTGAATCCGTTTGTTCAGTTAGTCCATCCGAAAAAGGAACGTTACTTACCGACGTTTTTTTACACAGAAGAGATGGAAGCGTTATTTCAAACTGTCATGCACGATCCTCACAAAGGGTTGAGAGACAGAGTGATTTTAGAGTTGTTTTATGCAACAGGCATCCGTGTTTCTGAATTAGTGTCTTTAAAAGTAGAAGACGTTGACCTCGAAATGTGTTGGATTAAAGTGTTAGGTAAGGGTGGTAAAGAACGTATCGTGCCTTTTGGAGAGTTTTGTAGGCAAAGTATTGAACAGTATTTGGTAGAGTTTGCGCCGATTCAAAATGTTCAACATCCTTATTTAATTACAAATTTAAAAGGTCAGCCGATTACTGAGCGGGGTGTACGCTATGTGTTAAATGACATTGTCAAACGAACTGCTGGTGTGACATCGATTCATCCACATAAATTAAGACATACGTTTGCGACACATATGCTAAATGAAGGTGCAGACCTTAGAACTGTTCAAAGCTTACTTGGGCATGTTAATTTATCTACAACAGGTCGTTACACCCATGTGACGAATCAACAATTAAGAAATGTTTATTTAAAGGCACATCCACGTGCGAAAAAAGGAGAGTAATCATACATGAGTTCATCAATACATGCAACAACGATTTATGCAGTGAGACATAATGGTGGCGCAGCAATGGCTGGTGATGGTCAGGTCACTTTAGGTGAAAAAGTGATCATGAAACAAACTGCTAAAAAAGTAAGAAAGCTGTATAATGGCAAAGTCATTGCAGGTTTTGCAGGTAGTGTTGCTGATGCTTTTACACTTTTTGAAAAATTTGAAGCAAAATTACAGCAATACAGTGGCAATCTTGAAAGAGCTGCTGTAGAACTTGCAAAAGAGTGGCGAGGCGACAAACAATTACGTCAACTGGAAGCGATGCTCATTGTTATGGATAAAGATCATATCCTCGTCGTGAGTGGTACAGGTGAAGTGATTGCGCCAGATGATGATTTAATTGCAATCGGTTCAGGCGGCAATTTTGCGTTAAGTGCGGGTCGAGCGTTTAAAAGACATGCGTCACACTTAAGTGCACGTGAAATGGCATATGAAAGTTTGAAAGTCGCTTCAGAAATATGCGTATTCACGAATGATCATATCACAGTGGAAGAACTATAATGGAGGTATCGAGCATGGATCGTAATGCGATTAAATATACACCAAAAGATATTGTAGATCGATTAAATGAATATATTGTAGGCCAAGAAGAAGCTAAGAAAAAAGTTGCTGTCGCGTTGAGAAATAGATATCGCCGTAGTTTAATTGATGATGAAGTGAAACAAGAAATTGCGCCAAAAAATATTTTGATGATGGGGCCGACAGGTGTAGGGAAAACTGAAATCGCACGTCGTATGGCTAAAATTGTCGGTGCACCATTTTTAAAAGTAGAAGCAACGAAATTTACTGAAGTCGGTTACGTTGGTCGTGATGTTGAAAGTATGGTACGAGACCTTGTGGATGTTGCCGTACGATTAGTTAAAGATCAGAAAAAAGCGAATGTTGTTGAAGCGGCGACACAAAAAGCAAATGATAAATTAGTGAAATTACTTGTACCGAGTCTGAAGAAAAAAGCAAGTCAAAATACCAACAATCCATTAGAATCTTTATTTGGTGGCGCGATTCCAAACTTTGGACAGCAAAACGATGAAGATGAAGAAGAACCACCAACTGAAGAAATTAAAACGAAGCGCTCTGAAATTCGTACACAGTTGTTGAATGGCCAACTTGAAGAAGAGAAAGTTAAAGTGAAGGTTGAACAAGATCCAGGTGCTTTAGGAATGCTTGGGACAAATCAAAATGAGCAAATGCAAGAAATGATGAACCAATTGATGCCGAAGAAAAAGGTCCAAAAAGAAGTGCCAGTGAAAACGGCACGTAAAATTTTGGTGGATCAATTTGCTGATGAAATGATTGACCATGAAACTGCGAATCAAGAAGCGCTTGATTTAGCAGAGCAAATGGGTATCATTTTTATCGATGAAATTGACAAAGTTGCAACGTCGAATCAAAACAGTGGTCAAGATGTTTCGAGACAAGGTGTACAACGTGATATTCTGCCTATCCTTGAGGGTAGCGTAGTCAAGACGAAATATGGTACTGTTAGTACGGAGCATATGCTTTTTATCGGCGCTGGAGCATTTCATGTATCAAAACCAAGTGATTTAATTCCAGAGCTACAAGGACGTTTTCCGATTCGTGTAGAGTTACAAGATTTATCTGTTGATGATTTTGTACGAATTCTTAAAGAACCGAAGCTTTCCTTAATTAAACAATACGAAATGTTACTCAAAACTGAAGAGGTTATTGTGAATTTCACAGATGAAGCCATTTATCGACTTGCGGAAATGGCACATCATGTTAACCAAGAAACGGATAATATCGGTGCGCGTCGTTTGCATACCATCTTAGAAAAAATGTTAGAAGATTTATCTTTCGAAGCACCCAATATGCCGCATGCACAAGTGGACATCACACCACAATATGTTGATGATAAATTAAAAACGATTTCGACAAACAAAGATTTAAGCGAATTTATTTTATAAGAAAAAAAGGAGTAATGACATGAGCTTATTATCGAAAACAAGAGAATTGAGTAGTTTGTTACAAAAACATAAGGGCATCTCAGTAGATTTTAAAGATGTTGCACAAACGATAAGTAAAGTGACTGTAACTAATGTGTTCATTGTTTCTCGCCGCGGTAAAATATTAGGTTCTAGTTTAAATGAATTACTTAAGAATGAACGTATTATTAAAATGTTGGAAGACCGACATATCCCAGAAGAATATACAGAAAAGTTAATGCATGTCTATGAAACGTTATCTAATATTTCAATTGATAATGAATTATCAGTATTCCCACCAGAAAATGAAGACGTGTTTAAAAACTCAAAAACGACAGTCTTCCCAATTATTGGTGGCGGTGAGCGTTTAGGTACATTAGTTTTAGGACGTGTATCTGATGAATTTGAAGATAATGACCTCGTGCTTGGTGAATATGCAGCAACAGTGATTGGTATGGAAATCTTGCGTGAGAAACATTCTGAAATTGAATCTGAAGCACGTGACAAAGCTGCAATTTCTATGGCAATCAATTCATTGTCATATTCAGAAAAAGAAGCGATTGATCATATTTTTGAAGAACTCGGTGGCAAAGAAGGATTATTAATTGCTTCTAAAGTGGCTGACCGTGTCGGAATTACGCGTTCAGTGATCGTAAACGCATTAAGAAAGTTAGAAAGTGCGGGCGTTATTGAATCTCGTTCACTTGGTATGAAAGGGACATTCATTAAAGTTAAAAAAGAAGCATTTTTAGACGAGCTTTCACGCACAGAATAAATGGCTTGACTTGTTGCAATTTGTCACATGTTGTGATATATTAATATGCGGCTGAAAAAGTCAAAACACACACGTGCATCAAAGTATAAAAGGGTGCGGTAATTCAAATTATCGTTTTTATATGAGTGGACGTGGCGGATGTAAACCAATAGGAGGAATTTATATTATGGCAGTTATTTCAATGAAACAATTATTAGAAGCTGGTGTTCACTTCGGTCACCAAACACGCCGTTGGAACCCAAAAATGAAAAAGTACATTTTCACTGAGAGAAATGGTATTTATATCATCGACTTACAAAAAACAGTGAAAAAAGTTGAAGAAGCTTATAACTTTGTTAAGCAAGTTTCTGAAGAAGGCGGTAAAGTTTTATTCGTAGGTACGAAAAAACAAGCACAAGAATCAGTGAAAGCTGAAGCAGAACGTGCTGGCCACTACTACGTTAACCAAAGATGGTTAGGCGGAATCTTAACAAACTACAAAACAATTTCTAAACGTGTTCAACGTATTTCTGAAATCGAAAAAATGGAAGAAGACGGTACTTTCGACGTACTTCCTAAAAAAGAAGTTGTAGAACTTAAAAAAGAATATGACCGTTTAATTAAATTCTTAGGCGGTATTCGTGAAATGAAATCAATGCCACAAGCATTATTCGTAGTTGACCCACGTAAAGAGCGTAATGCAATTGCAGAAGCGCGTAAATTAAACATCCCTATCGTAGGTATTGTTGATACAAACTGTGATCCAGATGAAATTGACTACGTTATCCCAGCGAACGATGACGCGATTCGTGCGGTTAAATTATTAACTGGTAAAATGGCGGACGCAATCTTAGAAGGTCAACAAGGTGTATCAAACGAAGAAGTGGCTGCTGAACAAGACATCGACTTAACAGAAGATGAAACAGCAGAAAGCGAATCAACTGAAGCGACAGAAAACACTGAAGCAACTGTTGAATCTAACTAAGACGCATCTTGAAATGGGTGATAAGATAAATATGCTTATCACCTTTTTTTAAAATAAATTAAGTACTTTTTAAAATTGGAGGAATTATGAATGGCAATTTCAGCTAAACTTGTTAAAGAATTACGCGAAAAAACTGGCGCGGGTATGATGGACTGTAAAAAAGCTTTAGAAGCAACTGACGGAGATATTGATAAAGCGATTGACTACCTTCGTGAAAAAGGTATTGCAAAAGCAGCTAAAAAAGCTGACCGTATTGCAGCTGAAGGTATTACACATGTTGAAGTAAAAGGTAATGAGGCAGTTATCGTTGAAATCAACTCTGAAACGGACTTCGTAGCTCGTAACGAAGGTTTCCAACAACTTGTAAAAGAAATTGCTAACCAAATTCTTGATACAAAAGCAGCAACTGTAGAAGAATTAAATGAAACAACATTACCAAATGGTAAAAAAGTTTCTGAACATATGACAGAAGCAATTTCAACAATCGGTGAAAAATTAAGCTTACGTCGTTTCGAAATCAGAACTAAAACTGATAACGATGCGTTCGGTGCATATTTACACATGGGTGGACGTATTGCAGTACTTTCTGTTGTTGAAGGTACAACGGATGAAGAAGCAGCTAAAGACGTTGCAATGCACATCGCTGCAATCAACCCTAAATATGTATCTTCTGAGCAAGTAAGTGAAGAAGAACTTAACCACGAAAGAGAAGTTTTAAAACAACAAGCTTTAAATGAAGGCAAACCAGAAAACATCGTTGAAAAAATGGTTGAAGGTCGTTTACGTAAATATTTACAAGAAATTTGTGCAGTTGATCAAAACTTCGTTAAAAACCCTGACCAAACAGTTGAAGAATTCCTTAAATCTAAAGGTGGAAAACTTGTTGACTTCGTACGTTACGAAGTAGGTGAAGGCATTGAAAAACGCCAAGAAAACTTTGCTGATGAAGTTAAAGGACAAATGAAATAATTAACACGGTTTTGTATAAGAAAGAAGACACCTTTCGTGTCCTCCTTTGCATGACTTCAATGCATGATTGAAGCCGTGTGCAAGGAAGATACTTATTGTGTCTTCTTTACTTGTATTGTTTTACATATTACGAATAGAGAGGTTAAAATAATGACTGAAACTTCAAAATATAAGCGAGTAGTTTTGAAATTAAGCGGAGAAGCATTAGCAGGTGACAAAGGTTTTGGTATCAATCCAATGATTATTAAGAGCATCGCAGAACAAGTAGCAGAAGTTGCTAAAATGGATACTGAGATTGCTGTAATCGTGGGTGGTGGTAATATTTGGCGCGGAAAAACAGGTAGTGATTTAGGTATGGATCGTGGGACTGCTGACTATATGGGTATGTTAGCAACTGTCATGAACGCTTTAGCACTACAAGATAGTCTCGAGCAACTCGACTGTGATACACGTGTATTAACGTCTATCGAAATGAAACAAGTTGCAGAGCCATACATTCGACGTCGTGCTATCCGTCACCTTGAAAAACACCGTGTCGTTATTTTTGCAGCAGGTATTGGTAACCCTTATTTCTCAACAGACACGACTGCGGCATTACGTGCTGCCGAAGTGGAAGCAGATGTAATTTTAATGGGTAAAAACAATGTGGATGGTGTGTATTCAGCGGATCCTAAAGTTGACCCGAATGCTAAAAAATATGATCGCTTAACTTACATTCAATTATTACAAGAAGGTTTACAAGTAATGGATTCAACAGCCTCTTCATTCTGTATGGACAACAATATACCGTTAAAAGTCTTCTCTATTATGGAAGAAGGCAATATTAAACGTGCTGTTCAAGGTGAAGATATCGGTACAATCATTACAAAATAATATAGAGGTGCAAAACAATGAAAGAAATTATTCAAGATGCGAAAAGTCGTATGAAAAAGTCAACTGAGAATTTAACTCGTGAATTAGCTCAAATCAATGCTGGACGCGCAAACTCTAACTTACTTGCTGGCGTTCAAGTCGATTACTATGGTGCGCCAACGCCTGTACAACAACTTGCAAGTATTAATGTGCCTGAAGCGCGTTTACTTGTTGTATCTCCATACGATAAGACGTCTCTAGCTGACATTGAAAAAGCGATTATCGCAGCAAATTTAGGGGTTAATCCGACTAGTGACGGTGATGTCATTCGTATTATGGTGCCTGCTTTAACTGAAGAGCGTCGTAAAGAAATCGTTAAAGATGTGAAGAAAACAGGTGAAAATGCGAAAGTTTCTATCCGTAATATTCGTCGTGATGCGAACGATACATTAAAAAGACAAGAAAAAGATGGCGAAATTTCTGAAGATGAGTTACGTAACGGATCTGATGAAGTGCAAAAAATTACTGATAGCTCTATCAAAGAAATCGATCAGTTAGTGGCAGACAAAGAAAAAGACATTATGTCAGTCTAAATCAAACAGTCATCCGCCTTATGATGAGGTTTGATTTGAGTAAGGTGCGTTAACTCAGTCCAATTTAATAAGAAGACTGTAGAAAATGTTTGTCTACTTTTAAGCTGTACCGAATACGACTTTGGTACAGTTTTTTTCTTTGTTTATTCAATGCAGGTATTGAGTGTGATAAAATGGTAGATAATTGTACGCTTATGAGATTATAATATTTTAAGAGACGAAATAGGCTCGGAGGAACGCGCATGTTTAAGAAATTTAAGAAAAAAAATGACACTCAAAACCATATCGAAGCGCTCGATTTACATAATATACCTGAACACATTGCAATTATTATGGATGGCAATGGTCGTTGGGCCAAACAGCGTAAAATGCCTAGAATTAAAGGGCATTATCAAGGCATGCAAACAATTAAAACAATTACGCGTGCGGCAAGTGACTTAGGTATCAAATATTTGACCCTTTACGCTTTTTCAACAGAGAACTGGTCGCGACCTGATGAAGAAGTGAATTACATCATGGGCTTACCTGTTAACTTTTTAAATACGTTTCTACCTGAATTAATCGAAAAAAATGTCAGAGTTGAGACAGTTGGCTTTATTAATGATTTGCCAGAAAAAACGATTCAGGCAATTGAAGAAGCCAAAATTAAAACATCTGATAATACGGGGTTGACTTTAATATTTGCGATTAATTATGGTGGACGTGCCGAAATTGTTCATGGTATTCAAACATTGATGAAAGATATGCGTCATGCGTCTGATCAGGATATTGATGCGTTAACGGAACAACATTTTCAAAAGTATTTAATGACACGTGACTATCCTGATCCAGAATTGTTGATTCGTACGTCTGGGGAACAGCGAATTAGTAATTTCTTGATTTGGCAACTGTCGTATAGTGAATTTATTTTTAATTCTAAAATGTGGCCGGATTTTGATGAGGCAGAGTTAAAAGCATGTATTAAAACATATCAATCACGACAAAGACGATTTGGAGGATTGTAGATAGGAGTAGTGGGATGAAGGTTAGAACAATCACAACGATAGTGGCACTCATTGTTTTTTTACCTATTTTGCTCATTGGTGGATCAACATGGATGTATTTTACTTTTTTACTTGCATTAATTGCGTTAAAAGAACTTTTAAACATGAATAGAATCCAATTTTTGTCAATACCTGGTCTTCTAAGTGCACTTGCATTAATCATTATGATGCTCCCGCAAGATTTTGGAAGCTGGGTCATCGTGTTACAACAAAAGTCATTGATTGCAATGAGTTTTATTATTTTAAGTTATACGGTGATGTCAAAAAATAGATTTAGTTTTATGGATTCAGCTTTTTGTCTGATGTCTGTCGCTTATGTCGGTATTGGTTTTATGTATTTTTATGTCACACGTGAAGCAGGCCTACAGTTTATTTTATTTGGTTTACTGATTGTATGGTTGACAGACACAGGTGCTTACATATTTGGGCGCCTTTTAGGAAAGCGTAAATTATGGCCGACGATTAGTCCCAATAAAACGATTGAAGGATTTATCGGCGGGTTAATTTGTAGTTTGATTGTGCCGATTGTTTTTATGTTTTTCGTTGACTTTGACTACCCAATAGTTGGCCTTTTACTCATTACAGTTGTATTGAGTATGTTTGGTCAACTCGGTGATCTTGTAGAATCAGGATTTAAACGTCATTTTGGTGTTAAAGATTCGGGTCGTTTATTGCCAGGACATGGTGGCATTTTAGACCGCTTTGACAGCTTTATGTTCGTATTACCATTAATGAATATTTTCTTAATTCAAATGTAAAGAGAAGTGAGAAATGATGAAAAATATCGCTATTTTAGGAGCGTCGGGTTCAATAGGTCAACAGGCTATTGATGTCATTGAACGCCATCCTGAAAACTTTAATTTAATTGCGTTTACTGTAGGAAAAAATGTTGATTTTGCGATTGAAGTGATTCAAAAATTTAATCCTGACATCGTCGCAGTTCAAGAAGTAAGTGCAGTAGAACAATTAAAACCTTATCACAGTCATATCGTCAGTGGTCGCGAAGGCTTAATCGAGGTCGCAACTTATGAAAAAAATGACTTAGTATTGAATTCATTGCTCGGTAGTGTTGGGCTCGAACCGACGATGAAAGCGATTGAAGCAGGTAAGGATATCGCTTTAGCCAACAAAGAAACGTTAGTTGTTGCAGGTGAATTGGTCATGGCACATGCACGTCAACATGGTGTCAATATTTTGCCAGTTGACTCTGAACATGCAGCGATTTTTCAATGTTTAAATGGCGAAGATATGCGCAAAGTGAAAAATGTCGTCATTACGGCAAGTGGCGGCTCATTCCGTGACTTAACACGTGATCAATTGGCTTCCGTAACGGTAGAGGATGCACTGAATCACCCGAACTGGTCAATGGGTCATAAAATTACGATTGATTCTGCAACGATGATGAATAAAGGATTTGAAGTCATTGAAGCAAAGTGGTTATTCGATTTAGATATCGACCAAATTCAAACCATTTTGCATAAAGAAAGTATCATTCATTCAATGGTCGAATTTGTTGATACAAGCGTGATGGCGCAATTAGGGACACCGGATATGCGCATGCCGATTCAGTACGCTTTCACTTATCCTGAGCGTATTGAGCATCAAGCACCATCATTAAACCTTGCTGAAGTTGCGCAGTTAAACTTTAAACCTATGGACTTTGATCGTTATCGCTGTTTACAATATGCGTACGATGCATTACGTATCGGTGGCACGATGCCGGTTGTATTAAATGCGGTGAATGAAGTGGCTGTCGCTAAGTTTTTAAACCGTGAAATTGCATTTTTGGATATTGAGAAAATGATTGAACGTGAAATGACAGCACACGAAGTCATTCAAAATCCAACACTTGAACAAATTTTAGAATTAGATCATTACTATAAAACAAAAGAATATGAGGTGTAAGAAACTGTGCTCATAACCCTTATTGCATTTATTATTGTCTTTGGTGTCCTCGTATTTGTACACGAATTTGGTCATATGTATTTTGCAAAACGTGCTGGTATTATGTGTCCGGAGTTTGCGATTGGTATGGGACCAAAGATTTTTAGTTTTCGTAAAAATGAAACACTCTACACAATCCGCTTGTTACCAGTGGGTGGTTATGTACGTATGGCGGGTGACGGGATGGAAGAGTCCCCTGTTCAACCTGGGATGCACGTTAGAATTAAAACGAATGACGCGAATGAAGTGACACACATCATTTTAGATGATCAACATAAATTCCAACAAATTGAAGCGTTAGAAGTGAAACAAGTCGATTTAACTGAAGACTTGTTTATCGAAGGTGTAACTGCTGATGATGAAACACGTCATCGTTTTAACATCGCCGAAAAAGCTTACTTTGTACAAAATGGAAGTTTAATTCAAATTGCACCACGCCATCGTCAATTCACACATAAAAAGCCTTATCAAAAGTTTTTAACGCTTTTTGCAGGTCCATTATTCAATTTTATTTTAGCTTTAGTCTTATTAATCGGTTTGGCGTATTATCAAGGTGCCCCGGTACCTAAAATTGCGCAAGTCGCTGAAAATTCACCAGCACAACAAATTGGGTTACAAAAAGGTGACGAAATTAAAAAAATCGGTAATCATGACATTCACCGATATAATGATATAAAAAAACAACTTGAAGCAACAGAAGGAAAACCTACAACGATTGTCATTGAACGTGAAGGTAAGACGATTGAAAAGGAATTCTCGCCGAAAAAAGTAGAAATTCAAACGACAAAAACGAGTAAACAAACAGATTATCGACTCGGTTTTATACCCGAAAAAGAACGTTCACTATTTGAACCGTTATTATTCGGTATTCAACAGACAATAGAGTTCGGTAAAATTATTTTCGTTGCAGTCGCAAGTATGATTGCGAGTATTTTCACGGGTGACTTTAGTTTTGATATGTTAAACGGTCCAGTCGGTATTTATAAAAATGTCGATACGGTAGTCAAAACGGGGATTATTAATTTAATTAGTTGGACAGCTGTATTGAGTGTCAACTTAGGTATTATGAATTTATTACCGATTCCTGCACTGGATGGCGGACGTATTTTATTCGTGATTTATGAAGCGATATTTAGAAAACCTGCCAATAAAAAAGCAGAAACAGTGATTATTGCTGCGGGAGCAATTTTTGTATTAATCATCATGGTGCTCGTCACTTGGAATGATATACAACGTTATTTCTTATGATAGGACAAGGAGGAACAATCTAGGATGAAGCAATCAAAAGTTTTTATTCCAACATTGAGAGAAGTGCCTGCTGAAGCTGAGGCCATTAGCCATCAACTGTTATTAAAAGCAGGCTTAATTAAGCAAAATGCTGCGGGGGTATACAGTTATTTACCAGTAGCAACTCGCGTAATCCACAAAATTTCAGATATTATTCGTCAAGAAATGGAACGTATTGATGCAGTTGAAGTGGTAATGCCAGTATTACAACAATCTGAACTGTGGAAAGAATCAGGACGTTGGGATGCATACGGTATGGAGCTCATGCGTTTACGTGATCGCAACCAACGTGAATTTGCATTAGGACCAACACATGAAGAAGTGGTGACATCTCTTGTACGAGACGAATTACGTTCATACAAACAGCTTCCGCTTACGTTGTTCCAAATTCAAACCAAATTCCGGGATGAAAAGCGTCCACGTTTTGGCTTATTACGTGGCCGAGAATTCATTATGAAAGATGCATACTCATTCCATACTGATGAAGATTCGTTGATGGAAACGTATCAAAATATGTACAATGCATACAGTACGATTTTCAAACGTGTCGGCTTAAATGTGAGACCAGTCGTTGCCGATTCAGGTGCGATTGGCGGAAATCATACACATGAATTCCATGCATTAAGTGCGATTGGTGAAGATACAATTGTGTATAGCGACAATAGTGACTATGCGGCGAATATTGAGAAAGCTGAAGTGCCATATTATGAAACAGCTAACATTGATGAAGCGTTACAAGAATTAGAAAAAGTAGCAACGCCTAATGTTAAAACTGCACAAGAACTTGCTGAATTTTTAGGGCAACCTTTAGATCATATTGTTAAAACAATGGTCTTTAAAGTAAATGGAGAATTTATTTTATTACTCGTTCGTGGTCACCATGAAGTGAATGACGTAAAAATTAAAGATTACTTCAAAACAGATGATGTTACAATGGCAACGGATGATGAAATTCGTAATTTGTTAGGCGCATCACCAGGTTCTTTAGGTCCGATTACTGATAGAGATGTCAAAGTATATGCGGATCAATTCGTTCAATCATTGCGTAATTTAGCGATTGGTGCAAATGAAGATGGGTTCCACTACATTAATGCGAATGTTGAGCGTGACTTCCAAATTGAAGGCTATGGCGATTTCCGCTTTATTCTTGAAGGTGAGCCACTTGCAGATGGTTCTGGTCCAGCGCAATTTGCTGAAGGTATTGAAGTGGGGCAAGTTTTCGTATTAGGTGAAAAATATTCTGAAGCAATGAAAGCAACAGTCTTAAATCAACAAGGTCGCGAACAAAACTTAACAATGGGTTGTTACGGTATTGGTGTTTCAAGAACGTTAAGTGCGATTATTGAACAGCACCATGATGAGAACGGCATTATTTGGCCGAAATCAGTCACACCATTTGATGTGCATTTGATTACTGTCAATCCGAAAAAAGACGAACAACGTGAATGTGGCGATCAATTATATGACACATTGTTATCAAAATATGATGTGCTTTATGATGATCGAAATGAACGTGCAGGTGTGAAATTCAACGATGCCGACTTGATTGGTATTCCAGTTCGTGTTGTAGTCGGTAAAAATGCAGCAGAAGGTATCGTAGAAGTGAAGCGTCGTGACACAGGCGATAGCGAAGATGTGCATGTCGATGATTTAGTGGTACACCTTGAAAAATTATACGAACAAATTTAGTAACAACGCATGCTGAATTTGTTATAATACGATTAATCGTTGAACAAAGTGATGGATGAACATTTGATGTTTTAATTTGATTGTTTGTTCACTTTAAAGATTAATATCAGTTTGTCTGATTGCTAAACATGTCCTCGCTTTCCTAGAGGTTGGCGCCTCAACTCAATTTGGCTTGTTAAGTGAAACCATTATATTAATGCCAAATTGGATTTTCGGCTCCAGCTGTTCCCTCAGGAGTCTCGGGCAGTTCTTGCAAACATAGAAAGTTGTCATTGAAAGTTAAAAGTTGATAGGGTGAATGGATGCATTGTTAATACCTCGAACAGCCCTAGTGTAGTAGTTAAGACTCAAATTGATAGAGGCTGGGACATTAAGTTTTCCCAGCCTTTTCTATTGGTATCATGTGTACTTAAATATCAGATGAGACATCAAGCTAGCTATTTTTGGATATTTGAGTCAACATCAATTTCCAAAGTATGATGTTATTTTTTTGTTTTTGAAGAAAGATTGCTAAAATGGATGAGACTCCCGAGGAATCAGCTGAACCGGAAAATCCACCAACGCTTCACTTTATGTCAGATTAAACCATAGCGTTGGTTAGTTAGAGGTTCAGCCCCTGGGAAAGCGAATCCATGAGGGCAATCAAAAAACATCAATCTTAGGAATAGGAAAAGTTATAAAAATATTGCACCGATAGTACTCACGAAAATTGTTCAACATTAACGTATATCATGCATACACGGCAATTCAAATAAGGTGGTTAGGAAAGTGACATTACAGAATCAAGAAAAATTTAAGATTCTTCTTAAACAAATGAATATGTTAGACCATTTTGAGCAAGAATTCGTTGATCAAGGCCAATTGACACGTGTAGATGTATCAGAAAAATCTCGGAAGTGGACGTTTCATATCCAATTACCACGATTGTTAAAATATGAAGACTATGCTGTTTTTACACATGCGATGAAAGAAAGTTTTCAACATATTGCAGATGTGGATTGGAAAATTACCGTCAATGATGCGACACAACAAGATGAATATTTACTGAAATATTTTGGTGACTGTATTGAACAAACGCAATTGTCGCCTAAAGTTAAAGGTCAATTAAAACAAAAACGTATGATTATTTCGGGCGATGTTGTAAAAATATTGGTCCAAAATGATATTGAAGGGAACCATTTCAATAAAGTATGCAACGGTAGTTTAGTACGCGCGATGCAACGTTGCGGTTTTAATGTTCAACAAGTGGTGTTTGAGACGGATGAAAGTGGCCACGATGAAGATTTAGCGTCATTAGAAGCGCACATTCAAGAAGAGGATGAACAAAGTGCACGTGAAGCCACGGCAAAAATTGAAAAAATGAAAGAACAACGTGCGCAACAAGATGATGAGGTCACTGTCGAACGTTGTCAAATTGGTAAGCCGATTCAAGTTGAGAATGTTCGACCGATCGAATCTATTATCGAAGAAGAGTTCAAAGTGGCCATTGAAGGTGTCATTTTCGATATTAATTTAAAAGAACTGAAAAGTGGTCGTCACATTGTCGAATTAAAAGTGACAGACTATACCGATTCATTGGTGCTTAAAATGTTTACGCGCAAAAACAAAGATGATTTAGAGCATTTTAAATCATTAAAAGAAGGGCAATGGATTCGTGCACAAGGTCGTATTGAAGAGGACATGTTCATTCGTGACCTTGTCATGATGATGTCTGATATTGAAGCGATTAAGCGTACACCCAAAACTGATAAAGCTGCGGAAAAACGTGTGGAATTCCATTTGCATACGTCTATGAGCCAAATGGATGGTGTGACGCACATTGGTGACTATGTCGCGCAAGCTGCACAATGGGGTCATGATGCGATTGCTGTGACGGACCATAACGTTGTACAGGCTTATCCTGATGCGCATGCTGCAGCAGAAAAACATGGCATTAAAATGATTTATGGTATGGAAGGGATGCTCGTTGATGACGGTGTGCCAATTGCTTATAAGCCTACTGACATCATGCTTCAAGATGCGACATATGTTGTATTTGACGTCGAGACAACGGGGTTATCCAATCAATACGATAAAATTATTGAGTTAGCAGCGGTCAAAGTGAAAAATGGCGAAATTATTGATAAATTCGAACGTTTTAGCAATCCGCATGAAAAGTTAACAGAAACGATTAAAAACTTGACGCATATTTCAGATGATATGTTAAAAGGTGCACCTGAAATTGAAGAAGTGCTCACTGAATTTAAAGATTGGGTGGGCGATGCAATTTTCGTTGCACATAACGCGTCATTCGACATGGGCTTTATTGATACTGGATATGAACGTCTCGGCTTCGGTCCGTCAACAAATGCCGTTATTGATACGCTTGAGCTCTCTCGTACGATTAATACGAGTTATGGTAAACATGGCTTGAACTTTTTAGCTAAAAAATATGGCGTAGAGCTCACACAACACCACCGTGCGATTTATGATACTGAAGCAACGGCATATATATTTGTGAAAATGTTAGCTCAATTGAAAGCGTTAGATGTGCATAACCATCAAGACATTAACAAAAAGTTATCTAACGAAGATGCATATAAGCGTGCGCGTCCACAACACGTCACATTAATCGTGCAAAATCAAACAGGTCTTAAAAACTTGTTCAAAATTGTCAGTGCATCGCTTGTAAAATACTATTATCGAACACCACGTATTCCGCGTTCATTATTAGATGAGCATCGTGAAGGTTTGCTCGTCGGGACTGCATGTGATGAAGGTGAAGTATTTACTGCGGTGATGCAACGTGATCAGTCAGAAGTAGAACGAATTGCGAAATACTATGACTATATTGAAGTACAACCCCCTGCGTTATATCAAGATTTACTCGATCGTGACTTGATTCGTGATAACGAAACGCTTGTTGAGATTTATGAACGTATTTTAAAAGTGGGAGAGACGAATCAAATTCCTGTCATTGCGACGGGAAATGCCCACTACTTACACGAACATGATGCGATTGCACGTCGTATTTTAATTGCTGCACAGCCGGGTAATCCGTTGAACCGTTCAACTTTACCTGAAGCGCATTTTAGAACGACAGATGAAATGTTAGATGCATTCCATTTCTTAGGAGAGGAACGTGCGCATCAAATCGTCGTTGAAAATACACGTGCGTTAGCGGATCGTATTGACAAAGTAGTCCCAATTAAAGATAAACTGTATACACCTAATATGGACGGGGCCAATGAAGAAATTCGTGAAATGAGTTATCGTAATGCGAAACAACTGTATGGTGAAGATTTGCCACAGATTGTTATCGATCGTTTAGAAAAAGAGTTAGAAAGTATTATCGGTAATGGATTTGCGGTTATTTATTTGATTTCGCAACGACTCGTTAAAAAATCGTTAGAAGATGGCTATTTAGTAGGTTCTCGTGGTTCGGTCGGTTCAAGCTTTGTGGCGACGATGACTGAAATTACAGAAGTGAATCCACTACCACCGCATTACATTTGTCCAAGTTGTAAAAAGAGTGAGTTTTTCGATGATGGTTCAGTTGGCTCTGGCTTTGACTTGCCAGATAAAACGTGTGAATGCGGCACAGAAATGATTAAAGAAGGACAAGATATTCCATTCGAAACGTTCTTAGGTTTTAAAGGGGATAAAGTACCCGATATCGACTTGAACTTCAGTGGTGAATACCAACCTCAAGCGCATAACTACACGAAAGTATTGTTCGGTGAAGACTATGTATACCGTGCCGGAACGATTGGTACAGTCGCTGAGAAAACGGCATTTGGTTTCGTGAAAGGCTATTTAAATGATCAAGGTATTCATAAGCGTGGTGCGGAAGTCGACCGTCTCGTGAAAGGCTGTACAGGCGTGAAACGGACAACAGGTCAACATCCAGGTGGTATTATCGTTGTGCCAGACTATATGGACATTTTTGACTTTACACCGATTCAATATCCGGCAGACGATCAAAGTTCAAGTTGGATGACGACGCACTTTGACTTCCATTCGATTCATGATAACGTGTTGAAACTTGATATTCTCGGGCACGATGATCCAACCATGATCCGGATGTTGCAAGACTTGTCAGGTATCGATCCGAAAACAATTCCAGTAGATGATCAACAAACGATGGGGATTTTCAGTTCTCCAGAAGCGCTCGGTGTGACAGAAGAGGAAATTCTAGCGAAAACCGGAACATTCGGTGTGCCTGAATTTGGGACAGGCTTCGTACGTCAAATGTTAGAAGATACGAAACCAACAACATTCTCAGAGCTCGTACAAATTTCAGGGCTTTCACACGGAACAGATGTATGGCTCGGTAATGCACAAGAACTGATTCGTAGTGGGACATGTACGTTATCAAGTTGTATCGGTTGTCGTGATGATATTATGGTGTACTTGATGTATGCTGGTTTAGAACCGTCACTTGCTTTTAAAATTATGGAAGCAGTGCGTAAAGGTAAAGGCTTGACTGAAGAATTTGAGCAAGTGATGAGAGAAAATAATGTGCCAGATTGGTATATGGATTCATGTAAAAAAATTAAATACATGTTCCCGAAAGCCCACGCCGCAGCTTATGTATTAATGGCGGTGCGTATTGCTTATTTCAAAGTGCATCACCCGCTCTATTATTATGCGAGTTACTTTACTGTGCGTGCATCAGACTTTGATTTAATTACGATGGTTAAAGATAAAGATAGTATCCGCCAAACTGTGAAAGATATGTATGCGCGCTATATGGATTTAGGTAAAAAAGAAAAAGACGTGTTGACCGTATTAGAAATTATGAATGAAATGGCGCATCGTGGTTATCGTATGCAACCAGTTAACTTAGAGAAGAGTCAGGCGTATGAGTTCATTATAGAAGGCGACACATTAATTCCGCCATTTGTTGCAGTGCCTGGCCTCGGTGAAAACGTAGCGAAACGTATTGTTGAAGCGCGTCAAGAAGGCCCGTTCTTATCGAAAGAAGATTTGAACAAAAAGGCTGGCGTCTCTCAAAAAATCATTGAATACCTGGATGATTTAGGTTCATTACCAGATATGCCAGACAAAGCGCAGTTGTCAATCTTTGATATGTAGAGATAAATTTGTCGCAAAATGCAATCTATGGTATAATAAAATTGCTTATAAAATTAGACTCAAGTAGGAAGAGTGGGTGTTACCCGCTCTTTTCTATTTGTTTGTCAGTCATAAGGGGGCTCGTATGAGTAAAGTTACAGAGCAAGTTGAAACCATAATACAACCTGTCCTTGATGAATTGAACTTTGAATTAGTAGATGTTGAGTTTGCTAAAGAAGGTCGTGATCATTATTTACGTATTGCCATTGACAAACCAGGCGGCGTCGATTTAAACGATTGCACACTCGCATCAGAACGTATTAGCGAAGTGATGGATGCGCATGACCCGATTCCACAAGCGTATTATTTAGATGTCTCATCACCAGGTGCAGAACGTCCAATTAAAAATGAAAAAGGCTTTCAAAACGCAATTGAACAGCCAATATTTGTATCATTATATGCGCCAATCGAAGGTGACAAAGAATGGTTAGGTCATTTGAAAGCAGTCACTGAAGACACGATTACAATGGAAGTGAAGGTCAAAGCGAAGACGAAAACCATCACCATCCCACGTGATAAAATTGCGAAAGCACGTCACGCAGTTATGCTTTAAAGACGTAAGGAGGAAATTGAGTGGAAAGTAACGAATTATTATTAGCAACGGAATATTTAGAAAAAGAGAAGAAAATTCCTAGAGAAGTTTTAGTAGACGCAATTGAAGCAGCTTTAATTACGGCATATAAGAAAAACTACGACAGCGCACGTAATGTCCGTGTTGAATTGAATTTAGACAGTGGTACATTCCGAGTGATTTCTCGTAAAGAGGTCGTAGAAGAAGTATTTGATCACCGTGAAGAAATCGATTTATCAACAGCATTAGTGAAAAACCCAGCGTACGAAATTGGTGATATTTACGAAGAAGATGTGACACCAAAAGACTTTGGACGTGTCGGTGCACAAGCGGCAAAACAAGCTGTCATGCAACGTTTACGTGATGCTGAACGTGAAATTTTATATGAAGAGTTCATTGATAAGGAAGATGACATTATGACTGGTGTCATTGACCGTGTGGACCATCGTTATGTATACGTGAATTTAGGACGTACGGAAGCAGTATTGTCTGAAGCAGAACGTAGCCCGAATGAAACGTATCTTCCAAATGAACGCATCAAAGTGTATGTGAACAAAGTGGAACAAACAACAAAAGGACCACAAATTTTCGTATCACGTAGTCATCCAGGCTTATTGAAACGTCTTTTTGAACAAGAAGTACCTGAAATTTTCGAAGGTACAGTTGAAGTGAAGTCTGTGGCACGTGAAGCGGGAGACCGTTCAAAAATTAGTGTGTATTCAGAAAACCCGGATATCGATGCAGTCGGCGCATGTGTGGGTGCGAAAGGTGCGCGTGTTGAGGCAGTTGTTGAAGAATTGGGCGGTGAAAAAATTGATATCGTTCAATGGAGTGAAGATCCAAAAGTATTCGTACGTAATGCTTTGAGCCCTTCACAAGTGATTGATGTCATTGTAGATGAGGAAAATCAATCAACAACAGTGATCGTTCCAGATTATCAATTATCATTAGCGATTGGTAAACGTGGACAAAATGCGCGTCTTGCTGCGAAATTAACAGGCTGGAAAATTGATATTAAATCAGAAACTGATGCAAAAGCGTTAGGTATTGGTGAAGAAGAAGCGGCTACAACAACTGTTGAAACGGAACCTGAAGCGATGACAGCTGAAGATATGGATTTAGCAACAGTGTCTGATGAAGCAATTGAAGAAAATGTAAGCTTAGAGGATGAAAGTAAAGAGAACTAGGAGGGATTTTTATGAAAAAAAGAAAAATTCCTATGAGAAAATGTATTTTATCTAATGAGATGAAACCTAAAAAAGATATGATTCGTGTCGTGAAAAATAAAGAAGGCGAAATTTCAGCTGACGTTACTGGTAAAATGCCAGGACGTGGGGCTTACGTGTCTAAGGACATTGCTTTAATTGAGAAAGCACAACAGGCGCACAAATTAGAGGCATATTTTAAAGCGTCAGAAGAAACATTAGAGCCTGTTTATAAAGAAATTATTCGTCTCATTTATAGAGAAGAGATTCCAACAAAATGAATCAACAACAATTTTTAAATTTTTTAGGTTTGGCGATGCGTGCTGGCAAAGTGAAAACGGGCGAATCTGTCATTATTGCCGAGCTCAAAAAGCATCGTTTGAAGCTTGTATTGATTGCAAGTGATGCATCGGATAGTACGAAAAATAATATCATCAATAAATGTAACAGTTATCAAACACCCTATCGTATTGTCAGCAACCGTAACGATTTAGGAGATGCGTTAGGTAAAGGTACACGGGTCAATGTCGGTATTACGGATCAAGGGTTTGCAAAAAAGTTGATGTCAATGATAGATGAATAATGTTAGGAGTGGTTTAATGAGTAAACAAAGAATTTATGAGTATGCCAAAGATTTAAATATTAAAAGTAAAGATGTAATTGATGAGTTAAAGAAAACGGGGATTGAAGTGTCCAACCACATGCAAACTTTAGAAGACGATCAAGTGAAAGCATTGGATAAAGTTTTCAAAAAAGACCAAGCTCCGAAACAACAAAAAGAGCAAAAAAATACTCAATCAAATCACAAAAACCAAAATCAAGGTAAAAACCAAAAACAAAGCAATAACCAAAAGCAAGGCAACAACCAGCAACAAAAGGGTAAAAACAACGCCTCTAAACAAAACAAGAAAAACAACAAAGGCAATAAAAAACAAAACAAGAAAAATGCACCACAACAACCAAGTGAACCTAAAGAATTGCCTTCAAAAATCACTTACACTGAAGGGATTACAGTAGGCGAATTATCAGACAAGCTCGGTGTAGATTCATCAGAAATTATTAAAAAGCTCTTCTTACTTGGGATTATGGCGAACATCAACCAATCTTTAGATATTGAAGCACTTGAATTAGTCGCATCAGATTACGGTGTTGAACTTGAAGAAGAAGTCGTGATTGATGATAACGACTTATCGATTTATTTTGATAATGTAGAAGAAGATGAAGACGCGATCGTACGTCCAGCTGTTGTGACAATTATGGGACACGTTGACCACGGTAAAACGACGCTACTTGACTCAATCCGTAATACACGTGTGACTGAAGGAGAAGCAGGTGGTATCACACAACATATCGGTGCTTACCAAATTACGAACAACGGCAAAAAAATCACGTTCTTGGATACACCAGGACACGCGGCATTTACAACAATGCGTGCGCGTGGTGCTCAAGTAACGGATATTACAATTTTAGTTGTAGCAGCTGATGATGGTGTTATGCCTCAAACGATTGAAGCGATTAACCATGCGAAAGAAGCAGACGTGCCGATTATCGTTGCAGTCAACAAAATTGATAAACCAACAGCCAATCCTGACCGTGTGATGCAAGAATTAGCTGAATACAACCTCATCCCTGAAGACTGGGGTGGCGACACAATTTTCGTACCACTATCAGCATTAAGCGGTGAAGGTATTGACGATTTACTTGAAATGCTCATCTTAGTTTCTGAAGTACAAGAATTAAAAGCGAACCCGAATAAAGCAGCTGTCGGTACAGTTATCGAAGCTGAATTAGACAAATCACGTGGTCCTGCTGCGTCATTACTTGTCCAAAACGGTACATTAAATGTCGGTGATGCACTTGTAGTAGGTAACACACATGGTAAAGTGCGTGCAATGGTGAATGACCTCGGTAAACGTATTAAAACTGCAGGTCCATCGACACCGGTTGAAATTACTGGTTTAAGCGATGTACCACAAGCAGGTGACCGCTTCGTTGTATTCAAAGATGAGAAAAAAGCACGTCGTATCGGTGAAGCACGTGAACAAGAAAACATTTTACAACAACGTCAAGAAAGCAAAAACGTGACATTAGATAACTTGTTCGAACAAATGAAACAAGGTGAAATGAAAGACTTGAATGTCATCATTAAAGGTGACGTACAAGGTTCAGTGGAAGCATTAGCTGCATCATTAATGAAAATCGATGTTGAAGGTGTCAACGTGCGTATTATTCATACAGCAACGGGTGCCATCAACGAATCTGACGTAACATTAGCACATGCGTCAAACGGTATCATTATCGGTTTTAACGTACGTCCTGATGCAGGTGCGAAACGTGCAGCAGACGCTGAAAATGTCGATATGCGTTTACACCGTGTTATCTACAATGTGATTGAAGAAATCGAATCCGCGATGAAAGGGATGCTTGATCCTGAATTTGAAGAAAAAGTGATTGGTCAAGCTGAAGTACGTCAAACATTCAAAGTATCGAAAGTCGGTACAATTGCGGGTAGTTATGTGACTGAAGGTAAAATCACACGTGATGCGGGTGTCCGTGTCATTCGTGACGGTGTCGTATTATTTGAAGGTGAATTAGATACATTGAAACGTTTCAAAGACGATGCCAAAGAAGTCGCACAAGGTTACGAATGTGGTATCACAATCGCAAAATTCAATGATATTAAAGAAGGCGATATTATTGAAGCATTTGTGATGGTAGAAGTAGAAAGATAATAAACTGAATGAAACCTCCTTGAGTCTATTTTATGGATTGAAGGAGGTTTTTTTCAATTGGAAAGCACAGTGAGTATTTACTTATAAAGTTTAAATTTGGTATAATATTGATAATGAAATATTGTATTGTATAACATATTAATTCTGAAGCGTGCAATGGGTTACATGAGGTATATGATAGAGAGTAAAATCGATTCCTATTTACCAAACGACAACGATAGAATCAAAACTGATAAGGGGATGATTTTTATGACGATTAAAGACATGTGGGAGTACTTTTTGAATCAAAGATGGACAATTAATGGCGTGTTAGTACTGATTGGCATTGTTTTAGTCATCAACTTTTTAATTGATGATTTAGTGGATTTATTTATCTTTGCTACAGTCATCTATCTTGTCTATTTGTATAGAGACGATAAAAAGGCTTCAAAAGAAAAACTTGATATGAAAGATTAAAATTAAGAGCAAGTGAAAGAACTATCATTAACGATTTTCACTTGCTTTTTGTCGTTAATAAAGTATTGATATTTGAATCTTTTTAAAATGGCAAAAATCTCTAATATTATTCCTATCAATTTTAAACTTTTGTATAATAAAGACAAACAAAGGAGGAAATTTATGGGAAAGTTGATTAAGGATTTTGTTATTACATTTGCTATTGGTGTTGCCGTCGTATTATCGGTGTATTGGATCGGCTACGTACCACCGAATCCGCGAATATTCAATGCTGTAGATAAGATTACTGTGACGCATTTCTTTGAGAATCGCATTTATGACAATTGGTTGATGATTGCATTTTTATTTGCGATTGTAGTCACTGTGTTTGATGTAGGGAGTTCAAAGAAAGAGGATAAGTAAAGAGTTGGATTTCGATAATGAATTTACATATGCAGACTAAGGTAGAAAGTATAGAAATATGGCTGTTATGTTAGTTATGCTGCAAAACTGACAAGGATTCGAGGCTTGGATATTGAGGTATCCGAGTCTTTATATTTTTCTAGGTCTAAAAATTTGTTTAACACATAGATACATATATCAGGTTATATTTAGAAATGATATGTAGCATGGCGCGGCGTTTAATGACGAAAGGGTAAGTGAAATTACATTATTGCCCTCAATATACTTTTAAAATAAATACAATGCGCGTATAATACATCTATAAAAACATAGGAGCCTATGAGTCATATGTTTTCACCTACAGCTTGTTAAATTTGTAATAGTAGGGGGTGATACATATGGTGACGATCATTATACACTTAGATATATCTATTTGTTTAAGTATCATTGTCTATTTTTTGATAAGATATCATAATAAAAAGACAAAAAAATAACCCCCGTTATCCGCAAAATAACGAGGGTACCTAAAAATAGGCTGTAATAGTAAAACATATGTCGAGTTTGGACTCACTTATATGTTGCTATGTTTTTAGCTCCTAATCTTCCCTATCAAAGACGGTTAGGAGTTTTTTCTTTTTTTAATCATAGCATGCGCTTGAAATAAATACAAGCATCGCATTCAATAAACCTCAGATACTCATTCAACAATGAACGTTTAAGTGTGATACAAAAATCCGAAGAACATATAAAGCCTAATGAACCATTTTGTGTTTTCTTTTCTCAGTTCTGTAATCTTTAGGAGAGCGATGTACAATTTTTTTAAATGCTTTTTCGAATACAAAATAATCACTAAATCCAACGAGTTGACTGATGATGTTGATAGGATAATCTGTCTCCCTTAATAGTTGTGTTGCTTTATCAATTCTAGCCTCTAAAATAAATTGTTTTGGTGTTTTACCGTACTTCTTTTTAAATTTGGTAAATAACTGACTATTGCTAATGCCAAATTGAAGTGCGATTTCATGAATTTTCATCGGGTTCGTATAATTATTACATATGTATTCGTAAATATGATGAATAATATCTTGATTGTTATTCAAAATAATCATATCAGTTTGCTTAAATTCATCTTCTAAACAAAAGAGTAGCTCATATGTTTTAAACTTGTACCAATAATCAGAAAGGCTCGTGTTTTGCTTCGTTGTATAACAAATTTCTTTAATGATTTTAACTGCATTGCTCTCATCATGAAATTTAAGTATATCTTGATTATTCAGTTGATTCGTCTTTAAAAAGTTTTGTAAGTTTGAGCCTTTTAAACCTACCCAAAACGTCTTCCAAGGTACATTTTTGTCGCCTTTATATGTTACCTTTTGCCCTCTTTTTAAAATGAAACCATTAAAATCTTTCGAATAAAAAGTTTTATGATTGATTTTTAAAAGTCCTTTTCCTACTTCTACAAAATGTAATACAAAATTTTCAGTTACCGTATAACTATACGTTTGATCGGGCAAAAATTGTTGAATCCCACATTCAGAGATGACGATATTGTCAAAAGATATATCAAAATGTTTCCAAACCTCTCTCATTCCCTCACCTCATTACATTTTTCGACATATTTTTCAAACATTATAACATATGCATTCTATATTAGAACTCCTAAAATAAAGGTATAGAAAGCGCTTTCGGATATAAATGTATGCATACGCTATGTTTAAAACAACTATAGTCTTAACCTAAAAGATCGTTCTTCAATAATGAATTTTTAGATTTGATGAAAGGGAGAAGCTTATGAATAAATTTATTGATGAAAAAATCATGCCTGTTGCAGTAAAATTTTCTACAAATAAAGTGTTAGTTGCTATTCGTGATGGTCTTTCTCTAACGATGATTCTTGCCATTGTAGGTTCCATTTTTATGTTAATTGCGAGTTTGCCGATACCAGGTTGGCCTGAATACTTAGACAAAATCGGTATCAGTCAATATTTGTGGAAAGGTGTAGACAGCACGTTTAGTTTGGTTGGGTTAATCGCGAGTTTTTCTGTTGCATGGAGTTATGCAAAGCAGTATCAACAAGATGGTGTAGCGATTGGTATTATTGCACTTTGTTCATTCTTGACAGTGACGCCATTTATTAAAACAGATACTGCTTCTGGTATTACGTTAGGGTATTTAGGTGCTAAAGGGATGTTTACGGCTATCATTATCGCATTAGTGAGCGTACACATTTATAAATTCTTTATTGATCGAGATATTAAAATCAAATTGCCTGATAGTGTGCCGCCAGCAGTTTCACGCTCTTTCGTAGCCATTATTCCTGGTATTGTGATTTTTACTCTTTGGCTCAGTATTTATGCAGTTTTAGATGCCTTTCATTTACCAAACGCTCATGACTTGATTACAACTGCATTGGGTGGACCAATTGGTTTCCTAGGTGGTTCCGTATTTGGTACGGCGATTATCGTTGCGTTAAATAGTTTGTTTTGGTTTGTTGGTATCAATGGTGGTAGTGCAGTCAACTCGATTATGGCACCTGTTTGGTTAGGTAACTTACAAGCGAATATGGAAGCGTACAAAGCGAACGAACCGATGCAGTATATTTTCACACAGCCGTTTATGGATAACTATGTTTACATGGGTGGCGGTGGCGCTACATTAGGTCTTGTGATTGCAATCACGATTATTGCACGCCGAAGAAAAGCAAGTAAACGTACGAAAGCCCTTGCGCCAATCACGTTAGTACCAGGTTTGTTTAATATTAATGAACCTGCAATGTTTGGTTTACCTATTGTGTTGAATGTGTTTTTATTAATTCCGTTTGTATTGACACCAGTTGTCAATCTCTTTATTGCTTATTTTGCGACACTGGCTGGTTTAGTACCTTATACAAGAGCGACAGCCACTTGGACGATGCCACCAATTATTTCTGGTTTCCTAACAACTGGCAGCATTAGTGCATCTATTCTTCAAGCTGTTTTAATTGTGCTCGATATATTGATATATATCGGTTTCTATGCAGCTATTGAAAAATCGTATTTAAAAGAAGAAAAAGACAAATAAATCAAAGCATTAAATGGAAGTAAGATAAATTTTGTTAGATGTAGAGGTGGATAAAATGGTAAAAAGATTAATTAGTGCAGATACCTCAGAAGTCGCACAAATGTCAGCGGAAGAACTTAAACTTAGTATTAAAGCTTCAGAAGGCCGTGTGGTGTTATCAGAAAATGTGGCCACAAGAAATCCTTGGTTACATGAAGTAACGAATGCAGAAATGGCGGCAGCGTTTGGTGCGGATTTAATTTTGCTTAATGGTGTCGATGTGCTAGACGTAAAGATTGCAGGTCTGCTCGATATTGAAAGCAATCCTGTTCAGTCTTTAAAGCGATTGTGTGGTCGTCCTATTGGCGTAAATTTAGAGCCAGTCGATCAAACTGCTGAAATGATGGAAGAACGCTTTGAATTAGAAATTGGGCGTACTGCTCGAGTAGAAACGTTTGAAAAATTAAATGCGCTCGGTATGGACTTCGTGTGTCTTACAGGTAATCCTGGTACAGGTGTATCCAATGATGCCATCGTAGAAAGTGTTAAACGCGCGAAAAATTTATTTGGTGGTTTGGTGTTTGCAGGAAAAATGCATAGTGCCGGTGTAGATGAACCAGTTGTTAACTTAGAACTTGTTCGACGATTAATTGAAGCGGGTGTAGATGTTGTTTTAGTGCCTTCTATTGGGTCTGTTCCTGGTATTACATTAGAAATGGTTAATGAAGTCGTTCAATTATGTCATGCACATGATGTCCTTGTGATGAGTGCAATTGGGACAAGTCAAGAGAGCGCTACGAAAGAGACCATCAGATATTTCGGCATTCAAAATAAAATTGCAGGTGTAGACATTCAACATATTGGTGATGCAGGGTACGGTGGATTAGCGCCAGTTGAAAACATTTATGAACTCGGTGTCGCGATCAGAGGTTTACGTCATACTGTTTCAAAGATGACACGTTCGATTTTAAGATAAGCATTTGAATTAAGGAGGAAACATCATGAAAACAATTCTTTTAGCATGTGCAGCAGGAATGAGTACAAGTATGCTTGTTCAACGTATGGAAAAAGCTTCTCAAGACATTGAAGGTGAATATAAAATCTATGCTGTTTCTGTGCCAGAGGTCGATAAAGAAGTGGAACAAAATGACATTGATATCGTACTTTTAGGGCCACAAGTCAGATACGAAGAAAGGAAACTAAAAGAAAAATTAGATCCTAAAAACATTCCGCTCCGTGTGATTGATATGGCTGATTATGGCATGATGAATGGTCAAGTAGTATTAGAAAAGGCATTAGATATTATTGGGTGATGACTATGGATGAGAAAAATCTAGAAACAGTCATGCAGCTCATCATTCATAGTGGTAATGCGAAATCCTATGCGATGGAAGCCATTCATGTCGTTAAAGAAGGTAAGCGTGATTTAGCTTTTGAAAAATTAAAAGAAGCGGAGAAAACGATTGTTGATGCACATCGCTATCAAACGGAAATGTTGACGAAAGAAGCGGGTGGTGAAAAAACAGAACTCTCACTCCTTGTGGTTCATAGTCAAGACCATTTGATGACCGCTATGAATTTCATTGAGTTAGCAAAAGAAATTGTCACTTTATATGATAAATTAGATTGATTAAAGAAAAAGAGGATGGTACATTGTAAATTTTAAGCCTCAATCCATTCAGAGATTTATGATTCATTAATGACTTTAATGCAGTCGGGAAATGGGGGTGGATGATATACAAAAAATTGATGCTATTGTTTTCTTGATTTCATAAACTTGCCCTCTGTTTCGCTGTGCTGGGTCCAAGATTGCCCAGAAGGCTGAGACTCCTGAAAAATCAGCCCCTCGAAAGCGAAGCCATAAGGGCAATCTAAAACATAAACCTTAGGAAGGGCAAGTTTAACAAAAATAATGCATCAATAGCATCATAAAAAGACAAAAAAATAACCCCCGTTATTTGCAGTAACGAGGGTGCCTAATCATAAGTTGTAATTGTAAAACATATGTCGAGCTACGACTCACTGATATGTGCTATGTTTTTAGCGCCTGATCACTCCTGAGAAAGTTGGTTAGGCGTTTTTTCTTTTTTTTAATCATAGTATGTGCTTAAAATCAATACAAGCATCGCAAGTGTAAAATTACCGTAGACAACAATCAAAAATAATTTCCACAGTGCCTTTTGAAAACGAATGAAAACAAATCATCTTTCCCACTCTGTTTCATTGACGCCTCTTCATACTCTCCTTTATAATGGTGTATTGAGGATAACGCTACGACATTATTTTGAAAGGAGGCACTCTTTATGAATATGCGTGCAGAACGTGTTGGCGAACAAATGAAAAAAGAATTGATGGATATTATTAATAACAAATTAAAAGATCCAAGAGTCGGTTTTCTAACGATTACAGATGTACAGCCAACGAACGATTTATCATTAGCAAAGGTTTATTTAACAGTACTTGGTAGTGATAAAGAACGCGAAAATACATTCAAAGGTCTTGAAAAAGCAAAAGGGTTCATTAAATCTGAAATTGGTCAGCGTATGCGACTCAGAATCGTCCCTGATTTGCAATTTGAATATGATGAATCGATTGAATATGGTAACCGTATCGAGCGATTGATTCAAGATTTAAATCATAACGACTAACAATGTGCGCTAGAGTGCGTGAGATGATCTGCAATTGTAGAGTCCACGTAGTCTAGCTTTTTTATGAAAAGGAGCGATAGTGAATGTATCATGGTATTTTACCTGTTTATAAAGAACGAGGATTGACGAGTCATGATGTCGTTTTTAAATTACGTAAAATTTTAAAGACGAAAAAAGTCGGACATACCGGAACGTTGGATCCTGAAGTAGATGGCGTATTACCCATTTGCATTGGTCAAGCGACGAAAGTGAGCGACTATGTGATGGAAATGGGAAAAACGTACCGTGCTGAAGTGACTTTAGGCGTATCGACGACGACGGAAGATCAAACAGGTGACATCCTTGAACGACACATTGTTACAGCTGATCAAATAGACGTAGCGCAAGTAGACAACGTGTTAGAAACATTTAAAGGATGGACAACACAAATTCCCCCGATGTATTCGTCTGTGAAAGTGAACGGTAAAAAATTGTATGAATACGCACGAAATGGTGAGACGGTAGAACGCCCGGAACGTCGAATCCACATTTCACATATTGCACGTATTTCGGAAGTGATTTTTGAAAATGACATTGCACGCTTTTCGATAGAAGTGACTTGTGGCAAAGGAACATACATTCGAACACTCGCGACGGATATTGGTCGAGCTTTAAGTTTACCCGCACATATGTCATTACTGACACGTACGATGAGTGGCGGTTTCAGTATAGAACAGGCACTCAGTTTAGCAATGATTGAACAAGCCCACCATGACGAAACGCTCAAAAATCAATTGTTACCACTAGCATATGGCTTGAAAGGACTCCCATCTTTTCATGTTCAAAATGAAAGTGATAAAATGAAGATAAAGAATGGACAAAAATTTGCTAAAGGTTATTTTAATGTTCCATTTGAGCATCAACTCGTCATGCTTGATAGTGAAAATGATGATGTACTTGCGATTTATGAGGTGCATCCGACACGACAAGATGAAATCAAACCGAAAAAGGTATTTAATTAAAAGGAGACTTGGTTATGGAAGTTATCGAAATTACACATCCGATTCAACCTGAACAATATATTCAAGAGGATGTTGCGATGGCTCTTGGCTTTTTCGATGGGCTGCATAAAGGGCATCAAGCATTATTTGATGAATTAGATCGCGTTGCAAAGGAAAAGGGTTTGAAGAAAGCGGTCATGACTTTTGATCCACATCCGTCAGTCGTCTTAAATCCTAAACAAAAACGCACAACTTATATTACGCCACTAGATGATAAAATCGAATTATTAGGCGAACAAAATATTGATTACTGCCTTGTGGTAAATTTTTCTTCACGTTTTGCGGAAGTGACACCTGATGAATTTATCCAAGATTATTTAGTGAAAAACCATGCACGTGTCATTATAGCTGGATTTGATTTTACATTTGGCAAATACGGCAAAGGGAATATGGCGATGCTTCAAGAATATCAAGATCAATTTGAAAGCATCATAATCAGTAAACAAGATTTAAATCACGAAAAAATTTCAACGACAGCAATCCGTGAAGCGCTGAAGTCTGGCAACCTTGCAAAAGCAAACGAACAATTAGGTCACCGTTACCGTATGAAAGGAACAGTGGTACAAGGTGAAAAACGTGGCCGTACGATTGGTTTCCCGACTGCGAATATTGAGCCAAGTGATGATTATGTTTGGCCAACGCTAGGTGTATATGCGGTAAGTATGACGATTGGTTCAAGTGATCAAATTTATCGCGGTGTCGCTAACATAGGTGTGAAGCCAACGTTCCATGATGATTTACCACAAGCGGTAATAGAAGTGAATATTTTTGATTTTGCTGAAAATATTTATGGCGAACGTGTAACGATTTATTGGCATCACTACATTCGACCTGAATTGAAATTTGATGGTATTGATCCGCTTGTTGCGCAAATGAACGATGACAAAGCGCGCGCAAAACATTTATTAGCGGTTGATTTTGGTGACAATGTATCATATAATGTATAAGTCTAATAAAGATTAGCACACGACCTTTATCTTGGTAGGTTGAAACTCCGACGCCTGACTCAGATAAGGGAACGAAAAATTTAAAGGAGGAAATTGACAAATGGCAATTTCACAAGAACGTAAAAACGAATTAATTAAAGAATACCGTACACACGAAACTGACACTGGTTCACCAGAAGTTCAAATCGCTGTGTTAACTGCAGAAATCACTGCATTAAACGATCACTTACGTATTCACAAAAAAGACCACCATTCACGTCGTGGTTTATTAAAAATGGTAGGACGTCGTCGTCACTTATTAAACTACTTACGTGACAAAGACATCCAACGTTACCGTGAATTAATTAAGTCATTAGGCATCCGTCGTTAATTTTAATTATTGCGCACGAGCTAGTGGCATTACAGGAAGGAGCTGGGACATTTATCGTATCCGGCTCCTTTTTTAACTATTAAAAGATTATCATGTAAGATATAATTGAAATGTAAAAGGCTACGAAATGTTTAAAGAGGTAGGAGAGGAGATCTATAATGTCTCAAGAAAAAAAGGTATTTAAGACGGAATGGGCGAACCAACCGTTAACGATAGAAACAGGGCAACTCGCTAAACAAGCGAATGGTGCTGTACTCGTACGCTACGGGGACACTGTTGTCTTATCTACAGCGACTGCATCAAAAGAACCACGTGATGGCGACTTTTTCCCATTAACAGTCAACTATGAGGAAAAAATGTATGCTGCGGGTAAAATTCCGGGTGGCTTTAAAAAACGTGAAGGACGTCCAGGTGATGAAGCGACATTAACTGCACGTTTAATTGACCGTCCAATCCGTCCATTATTCCCAGATGGCTATCGTCATGATGTCCAAATTATTAATACAGTATTAAGTGCTGATCCAAACTGTTCACCAGAAATGGCAGCCATGATTGGTTCATCGATGGCATTAAGCGTATCTGATATTCCGTTCCAAGGTCCGATTGCGGGTGTGAATGTCGGTTATGTTGATGGGGAATATGTGATTAACCCGAACTTAGAACAACAAGAAAAGTCACGTCTTGATTTAGAAGTTGCTGGTCATAAAGATGCGGTCAACATGGTTGAAGCGGGTGCCAGTGAAATTACTGAAGCTGAAATGTTAGAAGCGATTTTATTTGGACATGAAGAAATCAAACGTTTATGTGCATTCCAAGAAGAAATCATTGCGCATTTACAGCCTGAAAAGCAAGAATTTATTCCTGAAGAAAAAAATCAAACACTCATTGATTCAGTCACTCAAATGACGAAAGATGAGAACTTAAACGGCGCAATTCAAACGTTTGACAAACAAGAGCGTGATGCGAACCTTGATGAGATTAAAGCGCGTATTTTAGCAAACTTTGAGGATGAAGAAGATCCTGAAAATGAAGCACTATTAAAAGAAGTTGGCCAAATTATTAATACATTAATTAAAGAAGAAGTACGTCGTCTCATTGCGGATGAAAAAATTCGTCCAGACGGCCGTAAACCAGACGAAATCCGTCCATTATCATCAGAAGTGGGTTTATTACCTCGTGCGCATGGCTCAGGTCTTTTCACACGTGGTCAAACACAAGCCTTATCAGTATTAACATTGGGCTCAATTTCTGAATATCAAATTATTGATGGTTTAGGCGAAGAAGAACACAAACGTTTTATGCACCACTACAACTTCCCGAACTTCTCAGTAGGTGAGACAGGTCCAGTTCGTGCACCAGGTCGTCGTGAAATCGGTCACGGGGCATTAGGTGAGCGTGCATTGAAATACATTATTCCAGATGAAAAAACATTCCCTTACACAGTTCGTATCGTGAGTGAAGTGTTAGAGTCTAATGGTTCTTCATCACAGGCTTCTATTTGTGGTTCAACACTTGCGTTAATGGATGCGGGTGTACCGATTAAAGCACCGGTTGCTGGTATTGCGATGGGGCTTGTTACACGTGAAGAAAGTTATACCATTTTAACGGATATTCAGGGTATGGAAGATGCGCTTGGCGATATGGACTTTAAAGTTGCAGGTACAACTGAAGGGATTACTGCGATTCAAATGGACATTAAAATCGATGGCTTAACAAAAGAAGTCATTGAAGAAGCGTTAGAACAAGCACGTAAAGGTCGTTTAGCCATTTTAGAACATATGATGCAAACAATCGATCAACCAAGAAAAGAATTAAGTGCTTATGCGCCGAAAGTAGAAATCATGCAAATTAAACCTGAAAAAATCCGCGACGTAATTGGACCAGGTGGTAAACAAATCAATGAAATTATCGATGCGACAGGTGTTAAACTGGATATTGAACAAGATGGTACAGTTTACATCGGTTCAACTGAACAAGACATGATTAACCAAGCGCGTGCGTGGATTGAAAGTATCGTACGTGAAGCGGAAGTCGGTCAAGTGTATGATGCGAAAGTCAAACGTATTGAAAAATTCGGTGCTTTTGTTGAGTTATTCCCTGGTAAAGATGCATTAGTTCACATTTCACAAATTGCAAACGAACGCATTAACAAAGTGGAAGATGTGTTGAACATTGGCGACACATTGAAAGTAAAAGTGACTGAGATCGATAAACAAGGTCGTGTGAATGCATCTCACAAAGTTTTACTTTAAAAACAAGTATGACATTTAAATAGATGAACTCAAAAACAGAAGTAGATGTGGCGTGTTGACATTGACTTCTGTTTTTTGTTTAATGCATGGGTTTTAGCTGAATGACATCAATGAAGAGGTGGATAATAGTGAGGAAATATAACATGTTTTTTGGTTATCTTATTTTGATGTTGCTATTAGGTGGGATTTTGTTAAGTTTAGTACATATTTCTGATTCAATTTTGGTGATTTATAACATCGGTGGGATGATCATCATATTGCTTTTCTGGATCACTTCTCGTCATTGATGTTTTTTGTTGTAGTTATTATAGTGACTGTTTTATCCAAGCCGAATTGAGTTGAAGGGCCAGTCCCTCATAGAACGCAAAGCCATAAGGGCAATCAAATACCACAAATTTTAGCGAGGGCAAGTTAAACAAAATACTGTATCAATAGCATCAAAAATTTTAATTTCTCATTCCCGTCAATGTAAGTCGTGTTACAACTACGAAAAACCATCCTCCACAAATCACTTTAATAGTGTACAGAGTTTCCATAATCCACTATAATAAAATATGAATGTAAAATGGACGGGCTATATTTATTAGGAGGTAAAATTTTGAATTTAGTAAAGAAGAAAAATAAAGACATACGCATTATCCCCCTCGGTGGCGTAGGAGAAATCGCCAAAAACATGTATATCGTCGAAGTTGATGATGAAATGTTTATGCTTGATGCAGGGCTGAAGTTCCCTGAAGATGAAATGTTAGGGATTGATATCGTCATTCCTGACATCCAATACGTTTTAGAAAACAAACATAAATTAAAAGGTATTTTCTTAACACATGGACACGAACACGCGATTGGTGCAGTTTCATACATTTTAGAACAAGTCGAAGCACCGGTTTATGGTTCTAAATTAACGATTGGCTTAGTGAAAGAAAACTTAAAAGCGCGTCAAATTAATAAAAAAATCCGTTATTATGTGGTCAATAATGAATCCGTAATGCGTTTTAAAGGCGTGAATATTACATTCTTTAATACGACACATAGTATTCCGGATAGTTTAGGTGTATGTATTCATACGTCTTATGGTGCAATTGTGTATACAGGTGAGTTTAAATTTGACCAAAGTTTACACGGCCATTATGCGCCAGACATGAAAAAAATGGCTGAGTTAGGTGAAGAAGGGGTTTTCGCTTTATTAAGTGATTCAACTGAAGCTGAAAAACCGGGTTATAATACACCTGAAAACGTCATTGAAAGTCATATGTTCGATGCGTTTGCGAAAGTGACGGGCCGTTTAATTGTGTCATGTTATGCATCTAATTTTATTCGCATCCAACAAGTACTAAATATCGCAAGTAGATTAAATAGAAAAGTATCATTTTTAGGCCGTTCATTAGAAAGTTCATTTAGTATTGCACGTAAAATGGGCTATTTCAACATTCCAAAAGATCTATTAATCCCTATGAGCGAAGTTGACAATTATCCAAAAAACGAAGTGATTATTATTGCGACAGGCATGCAAGGTGAACCTGTGGAAGCTTTGAGTCAAATGGCACGTCAAAAGCATAAAATTATGAATATCCAAAAAGGTGACTCTGTATTCCTTGCGATTACAGCTTCAGCGAATATGGAAGTCATTATCGGTAATACGTTAAATGAACTTGTACGTGCAGGTGCGTATATTATTCCAAACAACAAAAAAATTCATGCATCGAGTCATGGTTGTATGGAAGAGTTGAAATTAATGCTCAATATGATGAAACCTGAGTATTTCATTCCAATTCAAGGTGAGTTTAAAATGCAAATTGCGCATGCGAAGTTGGCGAGTGAAGCGGGTGTGAACCCAGAGAAAATCTTCTTAGCTGAAGCAGGTGACGTGATTCATTATGATGGCCAAGATATGAGCCTGAATGAAAAAGTCAATGCAGGCAATGTGCTCATCGATGGTATTGGTGTCGGCGATGTCGGTAATATTGTGTTACGTGATCGTCATTTACTCGCAGAAGATGGTATTTTTATCGCTGTCGTCACGCTTGATCCTAAGAATAGAAGAATTGCGGCTGGACCTGAAATTCAATCTAGAGGTTTTGTTTACGTACGTGAAAGTGAAGCATTACTTAAAGAAGCAGAGGAAAAAGTACGTGAAATTGTAGAAGCTGGTTTACAAGAAAAGCGTATTGAATGGTCTGAAATGAAGCAAAATATGCGTGATCAAGTGAGTAAGTTGCTCTTTGAAAGTACACGTAGACGACCAATGATTATTCCTGTGATTTCAGAAATATAGTTTTTAAAATCAGTGTGAAGTTCAAACAAGAAAACGAATCTTACTCTTTGAAAGCCACGCCAATTTGAAGAGGAGATTCGCTTTTTTCATCATACAGGTTGATGATATCATTTTTAGAAAGTAGAAGGTGACGAAGCATGGCGCAAACCAAGAAACGGAAATCCCAAACGACGCGCAAAAGAAAGCGTACTTCGAAAAAGAAGCAGAATGATACGCCTATTCGATTCATACTCGCGATAGTGATGGTTGTTGTCATTATGTTAGGCGTGTTTCAACTTGGCCTCGTTGGAATTGCCATTGATAGCTTTTTTAATTACTTATTTGGTTTAACACGTTATCTTACATACTTTTTACTCTTATTAGCGATTGGTTTCATCGCTTATAATGGCAAATTACCTAAAACGCGTCGATTAACAGGTTCTATCGTTTTACAAGTTGCGCTGTTGTTTGTTGCCCAATTATATTTTATGGCAACAGGCGGCATGAGAGCGAAACGTGAACCAGTCTTATCATACGTATTTCAAAGTTATGATGCAGCCGAACATATGCAATTTGGTGGTGGCTTGTTCGGTTTTTATCTTATTCATCTGTTATTACCACTCATTTCTCTCGTTGGTGTTGTGATATTGACACTTGTCTTACTCGTTTCAAGTGGTATTTTATTACTGAAAAAACGTCATCGTGATGTTGCTAAAATATGGTTAGAGCAGTTTAAACAATCAACGGCATCTTCATATGAAAAGGTGAAGGCACATCAATCTGAAAGACGTTTGACAAGAAAAGAGAAAAAAGAACAAAAGCGAATTGAACGTGAACAACAGCGTGCAGCAGAACCGAAAGATGTTTCAGATTTTCCGGAAGTCAATATTGAACAAGACGAGCCGAGTGATTATCCGTCTATTCCAATATTTAGTCATAAAACAGTTGATGCAGAGACAGACAGCAGCGCGCCACAAAAGCAGCCTGTAGAAACGGCAAAATCATATACACAAGCTAGTCATACAACAGCTTCACGAACAAATGATGATCTAGATACTGGCTCATCTGAAGGTAGTATTGCTGAAGCAGGTGCTGCGGAAAACCATCAATATGAAATCCCGCCATTGACGCTATTAAATGAGCCAAAACGTCAACAAACGACTTCTAAGGCAGAGGTTCAACGTAAAGGGAAGTTACTCGAAACGACATTGAAAAATTTTGGTGTCGATGCGAAAGTGACACAAATCAAAATTGGTCCCGCTGTTACACAATATGAAGTTCAACCAGCGCAAGGGGTTAAAGTGAGTCGTATCGTCAACTTGCATAATGACATTGCGCTTGCACTTGCAGCTAAAGATATCCGTATTGAAGCACCGATACCTGGAAAGTCAGCTGTTGGGATTGAGGTTCCTAATCAAAAAGTTGCGCTTGTGACGTTAAAAGAAGTGTTGGATGAAAAGTTTCCAGCCAAAAATAAATTAGAAGTTGCTTTAGGTCGAGATATTTCAGGTGAACCGATTACGGCGGAACTGAATAAAATGCCTCACTTACTCGTTGCAGGTTCTACTGGTAGTGGTAAATCTGTTTGTATTAACGGTATCATTACGAGTATTTTATTGAACGCGAAACCGCATGAAGTGAAACTCATGATGATTGACCCGAAAATGGTTGAATTAAATGTGTACAATGGCATTCCACATTTATTAACACCAGTTGTGACGAATCCTCATAAAGCTGCACAAGCACTTGAAAAAGTTGTGTCAGAAATGGAAAGACGTTACGATTTATTCCAACATTCTGGAACACGTAACATTGAAGGATACAACGACTTTATTACTCGTAAAAATAAAGAGTTAGAAGAAAAAGAAGCGTTATTACCGTATATTGTTGTCATTGTCGATGAGTTAGCCGATTTAATGATGGTCGCGGGTAAAGATGTCGAAACAGCTATTACGCGTATTACACAAATGGCACGTGCTGCAGGAATTCATTTGATTATTGCAACACAACGTCCTTCTGTGGATGTCATTACAGGCTTGATCAAAAATAATATCCCGTCCCGAATCGCATTTGCGGTGAGCTCACAAACAGACTCTCGTACGATTATTGATAGTGGCGGTGCTGAGAAGCTACTCGGTAAAGGGGATATGCTCTTTATTAAAAATGGTGGCTCAACAAGAACGCGTGTACAAGGTGCCTTTTTAAGCGATAATGAAGTGCAAAAAATTGTGGATTACGTTGTTGCACAACAAAAGGCGAATTACGTGAAAGAGATGGAACCTGATGCTGTAACAGAGGGGAGTTCAGAAAGCGAAAGCGATGATCCGCTGTACAAAGAGGCATATTTATTTGTCATTGAACAACAAAAGGCAAGTACGTCACTGCTTCAACGCCAGTTTAGAATTGGTTATAATCGGGCATCAAGAATTATGGATGATTTAGAACGTAATCAAGTGATTGGCCCGCAAAAAGGTAGTAAACCGAGACAGATTTTAGTTGATTTAAATGATGGAGAGGTGTAACTCATATGTCTGTAAATCCTGATGTAAATATTGTAAAAGAATGGATTCTAAAAGAAATTGAAGCAGAAAACATTAAACCTGGTGAATCATTGCCAGGTTTATTGTCCATTGCCAGAAAACTCGATGTTGCAACAGACCATGTTCAAGTTGCAATTCATGAACTTGTGACAGAGCAAATTATTACGCAAAATTTTGAAGAAGGGGCCCGTGTAAAAATCCCGCAACCTTTCTTTTATCCTCTAGATGAGTTGATGAGCATTGGTCGCATGATTTCTGAAAAAGGGTATGAAAGTGGCACTGTATTTTTAAGTCTTGATGAAGAAATTGCTTCTCTCGACGATTGTAAAATCATGCAATTAGAACCCAATTCACCTATTACTGTAATTGAACGTATTCGTACTGCAGATAGTGAACCAGTCGTTTATTGTTTGGATAAAGTTACAACGAATGTATTGTCACATTTTGGTACACACAACCAACAAACCTCTATTTTAAAAGCCATTGAAGCAGAAAGTCATCAAACGATTGCTTACGCTGAAACTGAGATGGAAGCCATTAGTTATGAACCTTATATTTCTGAGGCATTAGAAGCAGACCCGCAAGATGGTCTTATGTTATTGAAACAAGTGCATTATACAGAAGACGGTACACCGATACTTTATTCTTTAAATTATTTTAAAAGTAGCTTAGTGAAGTTTCGGACAATTCGAAAACGTCTATAACTATGTAAAAACTATTGTTAAAGGAGGAGTTGCATGAAACAACTTCAAGAATACCCGGATCAACGCATATCTGTTTTATCCACGAATAAATTTAAAACGACAACGATGACATTTAAATTCATGGCCCCATTAGATAAAAAGACCATGACACAACGTTCGCTATTGAGTAAATTACTTGTCCGCGCTACACAAAAATATCCGACAGATAAAGCGTTCAATCAATATCTCTCAGAATTATATGGGGCATATGTGAATAGTTACGTGTCAAAATATAAAGACCGACACGTCATTACTGTTACACTTGAAATTGTGAATGAACGTTATTTATTAGATGACGAACCTTTATTTGAAAAAGGGATTGCCTTATTAAAAGAGGTTATACTCAATCCACTGATTACTGATGGTGCCTTTAATGAAACGTTTGTTGCACAAGAGAAAAGTTTATTGAAGAAGAAACTTTCAGCAATTGAAGATAATAAATCACAAATTGCGTATTTACGATTACTTAAACATATGTTTGGTGAACATCCTTACCGTTATATGGCAGCGGGTGACCTAGAAGAAATTGACGCCATTACAGCAACAGATTTATATCATACATACCGTTCGATGATAGACAATGACTACTGTTCAGTATACGTTGTAGGCAATGTTGAGGAAGAAGCAACAATTCGACACATACAAGCGGAATTTAATATTCAACCTTTTACATATCAAGCGACACAATTCGGTCAACATATCCAACACGACGCGCCTGTCAAAGAAGTGATTGAACAGGACGATGTCGATCAAGCGAAATTGAATATGGGTTTTCGTTTTCCAACACATTATGGCGAAGAAGATTTCTATGCATTTTTAGTATTTAATACGATGTTTGGCGGTGATCCGTCATCTGTTTTATTCAATGAAGTCCGTGAACAAAAGAGTCTTGCTTATTCGATTCATTCACAAATTGATGGTAAAAATGGTTTTCTGTTCGTCATCAGCGGGGTATCTGCTAAAGACTATCAATTGGCTAAAGAAACCATTATCGAAGCATTTAACCGTTTTAAATCAGGTGAATTTACAGATGAGAAAATGGAACTCGCGAAAAAGGTCATTTTATCAGGACGTAAAGAATCGAAAGACCGTCCTAAAAATATGATTGAAATGATGCACAATCAATTATTACTTGATGTACCTGAAACAGATGAACAATATGAAGCGCGTATACATGCGGTCAAACACGAAGACATTCAACGCCTCTGTCAAAATGCGCATTTAGATACAATTTATATTTTGACAAAGGAGGATGACACAGATGAAGCAAACGTACTACCAACAAATTGATGAAACGGTCTATCATTCTACTTTGGCGAATGGATTAAATCTTTTCATTATTCCTAAAAAAGATTTTCAAAAAACATTTGTGACTTATACTACACAGTTTGGCTCATTAGACCATCGTTTTAAACCGCACGGCTCTGATGAATTCGTTTCAGTACCAGATGGCGTTGCCCATTTCTTGGAGCATAAGTTGTTTGAAAAAGAAGAAGGCGACTTATTTACTGAATTTGCAGAGCATGATGCACAAGTCAATGCATTTACAAGTTTTGACCGTACGAGTTATTTATTTAGCGCAACGAATCACATTGATGAAAATATTTTGCGTTTATTAAAAATGGTAGAAACACCATACTTTTCTGAAGCATCTGTAGAAAAAGAAAAGGGCATTATTGCTGAAGAGATAAAAATGTATCAAGAGCAACCGGGTTACCGATTGATGTTTAATACGTTACGAGCAATGTATCAAGAACATCCTGTGCGTGTGGACATTGCTGGTTCGGTTGAGAGCATTTATGAAATTACAAAAGAAGATTTGTATTTATGCTATGAAACATTTTATCATCCTTCTAATATGGTGCTGTTTGTCGTTGGAGATGTGGACCCAGAACATATTGAAGATTTAGTGCGTACACATGAAGATGCTCGTGGCATTGTTGCACAACCAGAGATTGAACGTGATCCACTTAGTGAAGCACCGGAAGTCGTTGAGACACAAGTGACTGAAACGATGGCCATTCAATCTCCAAGAATCATGCTCGGATTAAAGCATCCTGTCTATGATACTTCGTTGCAACAAGGCGTGAAAGAAGATATTGAAATGTCATTCTTCTTTGAGATGATTTATGGTGAGGAAACGAATTTTTATCAATCGTTACTAAGTCAAGATTTAATTGATGATACATTTAGTTACCAAACGGTGATTGAGCCGAGTTATAGTTTTTCGTTAATTACTTCAGCAACAACGGAACCTGAACAGTTAAAAACTTTATTGTTAGATGAATTGCGTGCGCGTATCGGTACTTTGGACGATCAACATGCATTCGATTTATTAAAGCGCCAATTTATCGGTGAATATATATCAAGTTTAAATGCACCTGAATATATTGCGAATCAATCCACGAAGTTTTATTTTGATGGCGTGAGCTTATTTGAATTATTGAACGTGATCGACAGCATTACATTAGAAACAATGAATGATACCGTCCGTCGTCGTATGGATTTGAATGCATTAGTCGATAGCCGTTTGGAGATTAAAACGTCATGAAAGCAATCGTTATAGGTGGTTCTGGAACGATAGGTCGTGCAATTACGCATGACCTTCTTTCAAATGGTTATGAAGTGATTGTGACATATCATCAAACCCCTCTAGATACTTTAATGGAGACCTTTCGAGATCAGCCGGTACAATTTGTACAACTCGACTTATCCCAGCCAGTGAGTCTCGAGGAAAAGTTAGGTTTCGTAAGCAATCTAGATGCCATCATTTATGCCAGTGGTCATAGTTTGTTTGGTATGTTACAAGATATGACGGATTCTGACATTCATCAAGCTTATCAAGTTCACGTTTTTCATTTGATTAAAATCACACAATTTTTTGTTAATCAATTGATTCAAAGTCCACATGGAAGAATTGTTGTCATTTCGTCCATTTGGGGTGAGACAGGTGCAAGTTTTGAATCGATTTATTCTAGTATGAAAGCAGCGCAAATTGGTTTTGTGAAATCACTCGCCAAAGAATTAGCGCGTACATCAGTAACGGTCAATGCCATTACACCTGGTGTTGTAGCAGGAACGATGACGGATGCGCTTGACAATGAAGCACGTGAAGCATTATTAGAAGAATTGCCACAAAATCGTTGGGTAGCGCCAAATGAAATTGCACATGCGACACGCTTTTTGTTATCGCCCTTCTCACAAAGTATCACCGGCACAGTTCAACGTATTAATGGTGGTTGGTATTGTTAGTTTGATATAATAGTGATTAAAGATAAAGCCACTGTCGACATTAAGGGGGATTTTGATGATTACACGAGAAAAACGCGAATGGTATTTAGAATATCAAATTAATGTGAACCGTGCAGGGTTATTAGGTGATGTTTCGAGTTTATTAGGGATGATGGGTATTAATATTGGAACGATTAATGGTATTGATAAGTCTATTCGTGCCTTTATTATCAAATCAGATAGTGAAGAAAAAATTAAGCGCTTTGAAACGTTATTGAAGGAAATTGATGACATTTCATTAAGAGTTTTACGCGAGCCTGAACTGAAAGATAGACTTGCTGTAAGACATGGGCGATATGTGAAACAAGATGAACATGACAAAAAAATATTCCGTTTTGAAAGAGATGATTTAGGATTACTCGTTGACTTTATGGCAGAGCTTTTTAAAGAAGAAGGGCACAAGTTAATCGGTATACGAGGGATGCCGCGTGTCGGTAAAACAGAATCCATTGTCGCAGGAAGTGTTTCTGCACACAAAAAATGGCTGTTTATCAGTTCGACGCTCATTAAACAAACTGTGAGAAGCTCGTTAATTAAAGGAGAATATGATAAGGACCATGTGTACATTATTGATGGTGCAGTGACAGCGAGAGAAACGAATCCGAAACATCAGGAACTCGTGAAAGAAGTCATGACCTTGCCATCTGTTAAAGTGGTTGAACATCCTGATTTATTTGTAGAAGCGAGTGACTATATCATGGATGACTTTGATTACATTATCGAATTGCGTGCCGAAGAAAATCAAGAAATAGAGTATGAAGAAATGAAAAAGAAAACAGTCAGAAGTAAAAATAACTTAGATTTTGGTGATACTTTTGGTGGCTTTGGTGACGGTTTCGGTGATGGATTCGGTTCATTGTAATGATTGGGGGGATAACATTTGCGGACTATTGGTGAAGTATTACAAAGCAAAAGAGAACGTTTAGGCATGACGTTAACTGAACTAGAAAAAAGAACACAGATTCAACGAGAGACGCTTGTGGATATTGAACAAAATCGTTTTGATCAATTTAAACATCCGAATCATATTCGAGGTTTTATTCAAAAATATGCCCAATCTGTCAATATTGATGGTCGTTTGCTTATGGAAAAACATCATGAAGAGTTACCAGAAGCACGACGTCAAGCACATGTTATTTTACAAGAAATTGCTGAACATAAAGACGTCCTGACTTTTACACAATCGGATGAACAGCCTAAAAAAGTAGCCATTTTAATCGGCTTATTGACGTGTGTGACAGCTGTACTTTGGGCGCTTATGACCCTTATGTTATAATAAGAACATCAGATATAGATTAGTGAAATGAGGAACAATTAATGAATATACCGAATCAGATTACCGTGTTTCGTGTCATTTTAATCCCTATTTTTATGTTATTTGCACTTGTCGATTTTGGAATGGGTCAAGTGACATTTTTGGGAGGACAGCCGATTCGTATTGAATTTTTAATCAGCGGCATTATATTTATTTTGGCGTCGTTAAGTGACTTTTTAGATGGATATTTGGCACGTAAATGGCAAATTGTTACGAATATGGGTAAATTCTTAGATCCCCTTGCTGACAAATTACTTGTCTCTGCTGCACTGATTGTTTTAGTCGAACTTGGTTTAACGAATTCAGTCGTGGCAGTCATTATTATTGCGCGTGAATTTGCAGTAACAGGATTACGCTTATTGCAAATTGAACAAGGCTTTGTCAGCGCTGCGGGTCAATTAGGAAAAATTAAAACTGCCGTTACGATGGTAGCATTAATTTTAATTTTATTAGGTGAACCATTCAGTCAGTGGATTGGTTTCAGTTTAGGACAGATTTTATTATATATCGGTGTATTTTTCACAGTGCTTTCTGGTATTGAGTACTTTTACAAAGGCCGTGACGTATTCTTACAAGACAAAAAAGCATAGATTTACATATTCAAAATACACTTATAGGGGCTGGAATGTTACCTTTTCCAGCCTTTTTTCTTTTTATAAAATAGTGACGTAAGCTAAAATAAAACGTAATGAACACTTTAATCACCGTGAACGATAAATGGGGGACGAAAACATGAAAGTATGTATTATCGCAGTGGGATCAGAACTGCTATTAGGACAAATTGTAAATACGAATGCACAGTTTGTATCGCAAAAATTTAATGAAGCGGGTCACCATGTGTTAGAACATATCGTTGTTGGAGACAATGCAGAACGACTTGAAAATGTGACAAAACGTGCTTTACAACAATATGACGTCCTCGTTTTTACAGGGGGACTTGGCCCAACAAAAGACGATTTAACGAAGCAAACTGTAGCACAAGTTTTAAATAAAACGCTAGTTATGAATCAAGAAGCGATGGATTATATTGAAGACTATTTTAAACAGCATGGCAAAGTGATGACACCGAACAATAAACAACAAGCGCTAGTGATTGAAGGGGCAGAAGTTTTAGCGAATAAAGTCGGTATGGCACCTGGCATCTATGTCCAACACGACAATAAACATGTTGTGATGTTACCGGGACCACCGAAAGAACTTCAGCCTATGGTCGTGAATGAATTGATGCCACACTTCTCTCAAGGGGGTCAAACGATTGAGTCAGAAGTATTGCGTTTTTGTGGTATTGGTGAATCACAAGTTGAAACGGAGCTGATGGATTTGATTGATGCACAGTCAAACCCAACGATTGCCCCGTTAGCAGGGACGCATGAAGTGACCATTCGACTGACAGCTAGCGGTGAAAATACAGAAATGACAAAACAGTTGATTGCACCGATTAAAGAAGAGATACTGAAACGAATCGGTTTGTATTACTACGGTTCAGACAACATGACACCAGAACGTGTCGTGTTAGCACTGCAACAACAAACTTTTGCAGTTTATGATCAAGTGACTGAAGGCTTATTACATGCACGTTTGAAGCAAGAAGATACAGAACATTTACTAAAAGGGTACATGTTGCATCATCCTCAATTTATAGATACATCTCTTTCTATAGAAGATCAGCTTTATGCAGCAGCGCATTTTGTTCAAGCGCTTTACGATAGCGAACAAGCCATCAGTTTACTCGCTCAAAATAACACGGTTTATATAGGATTGTTGAATGGAGATACGTTCAACATGAAAACGTTTAAAATGGGTCAAATGAGATATTTACAGCGCGATAGAAGTCAAAATTATATTTTAATAACGTGGTTAAATTGGTTAAAACATCTAGAGAATCCGTCTATTATTGATAAAATATAAGCACATGCGTTCTGTTTTGAAGAAAATGAACTTCAAAAATAACGAACAAACATTCGCAAAACACTTGTAATTTGATTTAATACCATGTATAGTAGAATTAAATTAAAAGGAAATTTCGATCAAGTAGGGGGTCCTAAATTGGATAATGAACGTCAAAAAGCGCTAGATACAGTAATTAAAAACATGGAAAAGTCATTTGGTAAAGGTGCCGTAATGAAACTTGGTGAGAATAAAGATCGCCGTGTTTCAAGTGTTTCAAGTGGTTCGGTAACACTAGACCATGCATTAGGGGTTGGCGGCTATCCTAAAGGTCGTATCATCGAAGTTTATGGCCCCGAAAGTTCAGGTAAGACAACAGTCGCTTTACACGCTATTGCTGAAGTACAAAAAAATGGGGGTATTGCTGCATTTATTGATGCTGAGCATGCACTAGACCCTGTTTACGCTGAAGCACTAGGTGTAGATATCGATAACTTATACCTTTCACAACCAGATCACGGTGAGCAAGGTCTTGAAATTGCAGAAGCATTTGTTAGAAGTGGCGCAGTAGACATTATCATTGTCGACTCAGTTGCAGCATTGACACCTAAAGCTGAAATTGAAGGCGAAATGGGTGATACGCACGTTGGTTTACAAGCGCGTTTAATGTCTCAAGCATTGCGTAAACTATCAGCAGCGATTTCTAAATCAAAAACGACAGCTATCTTCATTAACCAAATCCGTGAAAAAGTAGGTGTGATGTTCGGTAACCCTGAAACAACACCAGGTGGACGTGCACTGAAATTCTATAGTTCAGTTCGTTTAGAAGTGCGTCGAGCTGAACAATTGAAGCAAGGACAAGATATTGTAGGTAACCGTACTAAAATTAAAGTCGTTAAAAACAAAGTAGCACCACCATTCAAAGTTGCTGAAGTAGACATTATGTATGGTAAAGGTATTTCACGTGAAGGCGAACTGATTGATTTAGGTGTGCAATACGACATTGTAGACAAATCAGGTGCTTGGTATTCATACAACGGTGAGCGTATGGGTCAAGGTAAAGAGAATGTAAAACAATTCCTACTTGAAAACCCTAAACTCGAAGATGAAATTGACCGTAAATTACGAGAAAAACTCGGTATTTTTGATGGTGATGTCGAAGAGCCTGAGCAAGAAGAAACGCAGACACTTTTTGATGAATAATATCGTATAGTTTTTATTTAGAAGTAGCGCATTCAATGAAAAAGCGATGTGGACAGGATAACTATGTTCTGTGTCCATCGCTTTTTATTTGCAATCACGACAGAAACCTTGATTTTTCGTTGTTCAAAACGTACAATTGAACTTGTATGATTCTTATTTTTATCCATATAATCATATAGATTTATTAACATACAGAACGAAATCCTAGAAAAAGGAGGTGTTTGTGTGAATTTATTAAGCCTCTTACTCATTTTGCTGGGTATCATTCTAGGAGTTGTTGTAGGGTATTTTATCGCCCAAAACTTGATTTACCAAAAGCAGATGCAAGCAAAGCAAACTGCGAAAGATATTCTTGAACAAGCAAACAAAGAAGCAGAAAACCTTAAAAAAGAGAAGTTAATTGAAGCGAAAGAAGAAAACCAAATTCTCCGAGAACGTGCTGAAAACGAACTTAGAGAACGACGTACTGAGCTTCAAAGGCAAGAATCCCGACTTCTTCAAAAAGAGGAAAACTTGGAGCGAAAATCTGATCTACTCGATAAAAAAGATGAGATTTTAGAGCAAAAAGAATCTAAACTTGAAGAAAGACAACAACAAGTAGATGCAAAAGAGAGTAGTGTTCAATCGATAATAATGAAGCACGAACAAGAACTAGAACGCATCTCCGGTCTCACACAAGAAGAAGCACGTAAAGAACAATTAGCACGTGTAGAAGATGAGTTGTCACAAGATATTGCAGTACTTGTTAAAGAAAAAGAAAATGAAGCAAAAGAAAAAGTAAACCAAAATGCTAAAGAGTTGCTCGCTACAGTAGTGCAACGTTTTGCTGCAGATCATACTTCTGAATCGACAGTTTCAGTTGTAAACTTGCCTAATGATGAAATGAAAGGTCGGATTATCGGTCGTGAAGGTCGAAATATTCGTACTTTAGAAACACTTACAGGTATTGATTTAATTATTGATGATACGCCAGAAGCTGTTATTTTGTCAGGTTTTGATCCAATTCGTCGAGAAATTGCAAAAACAGCATTAATTAATCTTGTGTCAGATGGGCGTATTCATCCTGGACGTATAGAAGATATGGTTGAAAAATCAAGACGTGAAGTAGACGAAATTATTCGTGACGCTGGTGAACATGCAACATTCGAATTAAATGTTCATAATATGCATCCAGATTTAATTAAAATTTTGGGTCGCATGCATTATCGTACAAGTTACGGACAAAACGTATTAAAACATTCTATTGAAGTTGCACATCTTTCTGGTATGCTCGCTGCAGAACTGAATGAAGATGTGACATTAGCGAAACGTGCAGGTTTATTACATGATATTGGTAAGGCCATTGACCATGAAGTAGAAGGAAGTCACGTAGAAATTGGTGTTGAGTTAGCTAAAAAATATGGCGAACCTGAAACAGTAATTAATGCGATTCATTCCCACCATGGTGATGTGGAACCAACTTCTATCATCTCAATTTTAGTTGCTGCAGCTGATGCATTATCTGCTGCAAGACCAGGGGCAAGAAAAGAAACATTAGAGAACTACATTAAGCGTTTAGAGCGTTTAGAAGAAATCTCTGAGAATTATGAAGGTGTTGAAAAGGCCTTTGCTATTCAAGCAGGTCGAGAAATTCGTGTTATTGTAGAACCTGAAACGATTGACGACTTAAAATCTCACCGTTTAGCGCGAGATATTAAAAATCAAATCGAGGGTGAACTTCAATATCCGGGTCATATCAAAGTGACAGTCGTTCGTGAGACGAGAGCAATTGAATATGCGAAATAAAAGCGTATGAAAATGAAAAGCAAGTTTCTTTATTGAAGGTGTGTAAAGAAACTTGCTTTTTTATATGCTTCAATTGATGAGAGTACAATCAATGACATAATGAAAACTTTTACCATTGATGTTGGTTTTTAAAATAGAAACTAAAAAATGTCATTCGCTAACTTTATTCTAACTGCACAACCATTAAGAAAAAGAAGATATAAAATTTTTAATCGTCTTACCTTGATATATTTTAATCCAATTGTTCTCATTGATAACCTTTTTAAAATTTCACAATTGCTGTCATGGACTCGTGTTTCCTAGGACTTGCCTCAACTCAATTCGGCTTGATTAAAGCACCTACTTGATGGAAGCCGAATTGGATTTTCGGGGGCAGTACAGAAATCTCATGTGCAACATCGATTTCTGTACTGCCCCCGAAAGGCTGACACTTCTCCTTAATCGTTTAATTTCATTTACTATTTCAATATAAACAAGATGTCTTATTTACAAAGATTTAATTCTGTCTCTTTCAATTCTTCCAATGCACTTGCGGTATCATAGCAATTTGAAGATATGCTTGTGTAGCGTTCTGCCATACGATAAGCATGAATATATAATTCGATACTTTCTTTTGCAATTTCTTCAGGTTCTGACTGTTGTGATGGATTAGCGGTTACTACAAGTTCTGCAAATTTTTCAGGATCAATATGAATCGACATAAATTAAAAAACATCTCCTAGTTTTTTGTCTTATACATGACTTATTCTATGTTAAAGCAATAAGTATGTCTAAAAATGCATTACCCTTTTTTTCAATCATTAATCATCTATTTTCATTCAAACGAACGCTTGAATGTTTTCCTAAAAGAAGTTATAATTTTGTTATAAAAATATTATATAAAAAGGATATGAAGACATGAGGACTCAAAAAATTGCAACTTGTGATACGTTTAGTATTGATGTTGAAGCTGTCCAGCAGTCAAAAGAAGAACTTGCAGCTTCTAATATTGAACAAGTCAGTCAAATGTTTAAAAGTATTGCCGATATCAATCGCTCTAAAATAGTACTCGCGCTTTGTCACCATGATGAGTTGTGTGTTTGTGATATTGCGGAAATTTTAAATGTGACCGTAGCAAATGCGTCTCATCATTTGAGATCTCTATATAAAAATGGTGTTGTAACCTATCGAAAATCTGGTAAACGTGCATTTTATCGTTTGTATGATGAACATATTCGACAATTGATGATGATTTCTATTGAACATAAGAAAGAAGTGGATGAAGATGATTCAAAGTCGTAAAACATACAAAATAGAAGGTTTGTCGTGTGCCAATTGTGCAGGTAAATTTGAAAGAAACGTTCGAGGACTTGCGTCTGTTGAAGATGCACAAGTGAATTTTGGCGCTTCAAAAATTTATGTGACGGGTGACCCAACTGTAGAAGAATTAGAAGGTGCGGGTGCATTTGAAAATTTAAAATTGACGTTGGATGATCGTAAAAAAACGGCTGTTTCATCAGATAAAGCAGCAACGGTTCAAGCAACGTCATGGCTTGGCAGAGCTAAAAATTTTTATGAAACACATCAATCGATATGTGTGGCAACATTATTTATGTTTCTCGGCTATATTTCTCACTTAATGAGCGGCGAAAATCATATGATGACGATTTTATTATTCGCTTGTTCGATTTTACTTAGTGGCAGTGAATTATTGATTCGAGGTGTGAAAAATTTAGTACATCTCGAGTTTGATATGCACACACTGATGACAATTGCGGTCGTTGGTGGCGCGATTATTGGCCAATGGGGAGAAGTTGCCGCGGTGGTGATTTTGTTTGCAATAAGTGAAGCACTCGAGACATTTTCTATGGATAAAGCACGTCAGTCGATGCAATCTTTGATGGATATTGCCCCGGACGAAGCGACAGTTTTACGTAACGGTCAATGGGTGAATGTCCCTGTTGAAGATATTGAACTTAATGAGACGTTGTATATTAAACCAGGACAAAAAATTGCGTTAGACGGCATTGTGATTACAGGACGTGCTGCAGTCAATCAAGCCGCTATTACAGGTGAATCGATGCTGGTAGAAAAAGTGGAAGGTGCTGAAGTGTTTGCAGGTACATTGAATGAAGATGGTGTACTTGAAGTACGTGTAACGAAAACAACTGCACATACGACATTGGCGAAAATGATTCAGCTCGTAGAAGAAGCACAAGTCAATCAAACACCAGCACAAGCGTTTATTGAAAAGTTCGCGCGGTATTATACACCTGCAATTATGATTATTGCGTTACTCGTTGCAATCATTCCGCCTATCGTATTACATCAGTCATTTTTAACTTGGCTTTATCAAGGATTGGCTGTTCTTGTCGTTGGTTGTCCTTGTGCGTTAGTGATTGCTACACCGATTTCAATCGTTTCAAGTATCGGCAATGCAGCGAAAAACGGTGTGCTCATTAAAGGTGGGATTCATCTTGAACAAATGAGTCGTATTCGCGCACTTGCCTTTGATAAAACAGGGACACTGACTGTAGGACAACCTGAAGTGACCACTGTCATATCGTTAACTGAAACTCATGATTTAGCAGATAAATGGATAGGGCAAGTGGCAGCAATTGAAAATCGTTCAGATCATCCACTTGCGCGTGCAATTGTGCGTTATGCCCAAACACAACATCACCATTTTGAACAATATGATGTAACAGACTTTCGTTCGCAAACGGGTCAAGGTGTTACTGCAAATATAGAAGGTCAGCAATTTGTTATTGGACAGCCCCAACTGTTTAAGGCTGCACAATCTTCATCCACAGCAAAACAGGTACAACAATTACAAGAACATGGTCATACTGTGATTCTCGTATCAGTAGACGATCAGTTACGTTTGTTAATAGCGATGCGTGATGAAGTCCGCGAACAGTCACAAAAAGCAATACAAGCATTGCGACGACTCGGAATCCAACATACTGTAATGTTAACAGGGGATAATCGGAAAACTGCACAAGCTATGGCTCAAAAACTTGAATTGACAGATGTGAAAGCCGATTTAATGCCTGTTGATAAATTAAATCAAATCGAACAACTCAAACGCCAATATGGTGCTGTTGCAATGGTAGGTGACGGTGTGAACGATGCCCCAGCCCTTGCAAGCGCGTCAGTAGGGATTGCGATGGGTGGTGCAAGTACAGATACAGCACTTGAGACAGCGGATATAGCATTGCTCAGTGATGATATGTCGAAATTGCCGTTTACATATCGACTCAGTAAGAAAACGATGCGCATTATTAAAGCAAATATTACTTTTGCGATTGCCATTAAACTGTTTGCTTTGTTACTCGTTGTTCCAGGTTGGTTAACGTTATGGATAGCTGTATTTTCTGACATGGGTGCAACTTTGATCGTCGCGTTGAATGCGATTCGATTACTTTATGTGAAAGCAGATGATCCGGAAGTGGTGGCAGATTAATCAAGTATACGCGTTAGCCTGTGTCATTCACATACACGTTTATTTGTGAAGATAAATGTGTATAAGCAAATCATCTCTTCTATTTAGAATTGATTTCGTAAAAAGTAAGGATTGGATTGATTTGAATCAGTAGTTGATTAGAATTTTTCACGCATGCGTTGACATCGTTTGAGAGAACGGTACAATAAAACGTATCAACAGCAATTGTGATATCGTAATGTACATTAAGATATGACGATTCACTTAGGACGTGTCATCACGTAAATGTTGGTGACACGTCCGTTTTCATTTACCCATTTGATATATTTCTATTCGAAAATCATCGAAATAGAAATGAGGGTTATTTAGAGAGGACGAAATATATGAGAATTTTATTTATAGGTGATATTGTTGGAAAGGTCGGTCGCCAAACGATTTCAGAGCTGTTACCGAAACTGAAACAACATTATCGTCCTACGTTAACGATTGTGAATGCTGAAAACGCAGCACATGGCAAAGGGTTAACTGAAAAAATATATAAGCAGTTGTTACGTGAAGGTGTCGATTTTATGACGATGGGTAACCATACGTATGGACAACGCGAAATTTATGATTTTATCGACGAAGCGACACGTTTAGTGAGACCTGCGAATTTTCCAGATGAAGCGCCAGGTGTTGGCATGCGTATGCTTCAACTGAATGCAAAAAAATTGGCAGTCATCAATTTACAAGGACGTAGTTTTATGCCTGTGATTGATGATCCATTTAAAAAAGCAGATGAATTGATTGCAGAAGCGGAAAAAGAAGCAGATTATATTTTTGTCGATTTTCATGCCGAAACGACTTCTGAAAAAAATGCGATGGCATGGTATTTAGATGGCCGTGTCAGTGCTATTGTTGGCACACATACGCATATCCAAACATCAGATAATCGTATTTTGCCAAATGGTACAGCATATATTACTGATGTTGGGATGACAGGTTATTATGACGGTGTATTAGGCATTAACCGTGATGAAGTCATTAAACGATTTATTACGAGCCTACCGCAACGTCATGTTGTACCGGATGAAGGACGCAGTGTGTTATCAGGTGTCGTTATTGATTTGAAAGAAGATGGTACTGCAAAAAAGATTGAACGTATTTTAATTAATGAAGATCATCCATTTGAAGTATAATTAAATAGCTGCATTCAAAAAATGGCTAAATTGTGATGTATCACTATCCGCCATTAGTATGATTTTTTTCAAACCCACTATTTTGTAGAGCAAATAGTGGGTTATTTTGATAAAATATTGAGTGAATTCAAACGTGTAGGAGGCTAAATCTATGAAATCTCAATTATCATGGAAAGTGGGAGGTCAGCAAGGCGAAGGTATCGAATCGACGGGTGAAATTTTCGCTACTGCTATGAACCGCAAAGGCTATTATTTATACGGTTATCGTCATTTCTCAAGCCGTATTAAAGGTGGTCATACAAATAATAAAATCCGTGTTTCGACAACACCTGTGCATGCCATTAGTGATGATTTAGATATTCTGGTAGCGTTCGACCAAGAAACCATTGTGTTGAACCATCACGAAATGCGTGAAGATAGCGTCATTTTAGCAGATAGTAAAGCTAAACCAGAGAAGCCAGAAGATTGTAAGGCGCAACTCATTGTCCTACCATTTACAGAAGTAGCGAAAGAATTAGGTACGACATTGATGAAAAACATGGTAGCGATTGGTGCGACATCAGCATTAATGCACTTGAATACAGAAACTTTCGAATCATTAATTACGAATATGTTCGAGAAAAAAGGGGAGAAAGTTGTTGATTTAAACATTCAAGCATTGAAGGAAGGCTATCGTTTAATGCAAGAACAATTGACTGAAGTGAATGGTGATTTCGAACTTGAAGAAAGTAGTGGCGTTCCTCATTTATACATGATTGGGAACGATGCCATTGGTTTAGGTGCCATTTCTGGGGGCTCAAGATTTATGGCGGCTTATCCTATTACACCAGCTTCAGAAATTATGGAATATATGATTGACAATTTACCAAAAGTTGGCGGTTCTGTCATTCAAACTGAAGATGAAATTGCTGCTGCAACGATGGCGATTGGCGCAAACTACGGGGGTGTACGTGCGTTTACAGCGTCAGCAGGTCCAGGTTTATCACTGATGATGGAAGCGATCGGATTATCAGGTATGACTGAAACACCATTTGTAGTCATTAATACACAACGCGGAGGCCCATCAACAGGTTTGCCGACGAAACAAGAACAGTCAGACTTAATGCAAATGATTTACGGCACACACGGGGATATTCCTAAAATTGTCCTTGCGCCAACAGATGCAGAAGATGCATTTTACTTAACAGTAGAAGCGTTTAACTTAGCTGAAGAATATCAATGTCCAGTGATTTTATTAAGTGACTTACAATTATCATTAGGTAAGCAAACAGTGAAAGCACTTGATCATTCGAAAATTGAAATCCGTCGTGGTGCCACAATTACTGAAGATATTGAAAGAGACGAAGAAGATAAAGACTACTTCAAACGTTATGCCGTTACAGAATCAGGTGTATCACCACGTCCAATTCCAGGTGTCAAAGGTGGGATTCATCACGTGACGGGTGTCGAACATAACGAAGAAGGTAAACCAAGTGAAGCGGCAGAAAACCGTCAAAATCAAATGGACAAACGTATGCGCAAAATAGAAAATTTAATCATTCCAGAACCAGTAGAAGGTACTGTGACACATGATGATGCGGATATTTTATACCTTGGATTTATTTCGACAAAAGGTGCTATCCAAGAAGGGACATCTCGCTTAGAACAACAAGGTCATCAAATCAACCATTTACAAATCCGACAATTACATCCATTCCCGACAAAAGTCATTCAAGACGCTGTCGATAAAGCGCAAAAAGTTGTCGTTGTTGAACACAACTATCAAGGTCAACTTGCCAATATTATCAAAATGAACGTGAACTTAGGTGACAAACTGATTAAACAGACGAAGTACGATGGTACACCGTTTTTACCACACGAAATTGAAAATAAAGGTTTAGAAATTTTGAATACATTAAAGGAGAGAGTGTAATTGGCTACATTTAAAGATTTTAGAAATAATGTCAAACCCAATTGGTGTCCAGGCTGTGGTGACTTCTCAGTACAAGCTGCCATCCAAAAAGCAGCCGCAAACGTTGGATTAGAACCAGATGAAGTGGCGTTAATTACAGGGATTGGTTGTTCAGGACGTCTATCAGGTTACGTGAATTCTTACGGTGTCCATTCCATTCACGGTCGTGCATTACCGCTTGCACAAGGTGTGAAAATGGCAAACCGTGATCTTACAGTCATCGCTTCTGGGGGTGACGGGGACGGTTATGCAATCGGTATGGGTCATACAATTCATGCGTTACGTCGCAATATGAACATCACTTACATCGTGATGGATAACCAAATTTACGGACTGACGAAAGGACAAACATCACCTTCTTCAGCACCTGGATTTGTGACAAAAACAACACCTAAAGGCAACATCGAACAAAACGTAGCGCCGTTAGAACTTGCGTTATCCTCTGGTGCCACTTTTGTTGCACAAGGTTTCTCTAGCGACATTAAAGCATTAACAAAAATGATTGAAGATGCGATTAATCACGATGGTTTTTCATTCGTAAACGTCTTTTCACCTTGTGTCACATACAATAAAATCAATACGTATGACTGGTTCAAAGAAAACTTAACAGCGATTGATGATATTGAAAATTATGACGTCAGCAATAAACAAGCGGCATTACAAACTGTGCTTGAACACGATTCATTAGTGAAAGGGATTGTGTATCAAGATACAACAACACCTTCGTATGAGTCACAAATTGACGGATTAGCAGAAACACCGTTAGCACATCAAGACCTGAATTTAAGTGAAGAACAATTTGAGTCATTCACAAAACAATTTGTTTAATGCATATTTAGAAATGGGATTGAAGTCGAGATAAAGCTTCAATCCCATTTTTTATCATCTTACAAACAAATAATCGGTTTATTGAAGTGAGCGTCAAGCAAACCGACAAAGATAGTTACATAAATTGTACAATAAGAGCTCACAAGTCAATTTTAATGTTAGAAAAATCAAGCGTATCACTAAAAAGTCGTAATTTTTGCAACGCTATCATAACAAAGTCATAATAAAATGTATTAAGGAGGTTTTTCATATGATCGATACGTTAATGAGTATTCAAATTATTCCGCAAACACCGAATGGAGAAGATGTCATTCCTTTTGTAGATGAAGCCATCAAAGTGATAGACGAATCAGGTTTGAACTACCGTGTGGGGCCTTTAGAGACAACAATCGAAGGGGATATGAGTAGTCTGCTCATCTTAATTCAAAAAATGAATGAACGCATGGTCGAGCTGGAATCACCAAGTATTATTAGCCAAGTAAAATTTTATCATGTGACTGAAGGCATCAGTATTGAAACATTGACTGGCAAGTATGATGAAATGGCCTAATCATTTGCACAACTTCAATTGAATTCAGAAGATATCATTTTGCACTTTCGCTAGATTTTTAATATAATGAACTAATGATATATGGGCAGAAAGGGTTTTGCATGTGAATGAAGAACAAAGAAAAGCTGGGACAATTGACGTTTTAGCACATCGTAATAATAAAGAAGAAAAAGATTACAGTAAATATTTTAATTTTGAACACGTTTATCAACCACCAAGTTTAAAAGATGCAAAAAAACGTGGGAAAGAAGCTGTTCAATATAACCGTGATTTCCAAATTGATGAAAAGTATCGCGGCATGGGGAAAGGTCGTACATTTTTAATTAAAACTTATGGTTGTCAAATGAACGCACATGATACAGAAGTGATGGCAGGGATTTTAACAGCTTTAGGTTACACACCAACTGAAGATGTGAATACAGCAGATGTCATTTTATTAAATACATGTGCGATTCGCGAAAATGCTGAAAACAAAGTGTTCGGTGAGATTGGGAACTTAAAGCATATTAAGCAAGAGCGCCCAGATTGCTTAATTGGCGTTTGTGGATGTATGTCTCAAGAAGAATCAGTAGTGAATAAAATTTTAAAATCCTACCAAAATGTCGATATGATTTTTGGTACGCATAACATTCACCGTTTACCACAAATTTTAGAAGAGGCTTATTTATCTAAAGCGATGGTAGTGGAAGTATGGTCTAAAGAAGGCGATGTCATCGAGAACTTGCCTAAAGTGCGCCAAGGCCGTATTAAAGCATGGGTGAATATTATGTATGGTTGCGACAAGTTTTGTACATATTGTATTGTGCCGTTTACACGTGGTAAAGAGCGTAGTCGTCGCCCACAAGATATCATTGAAGAAGTGCGAGATTTAGCGCGCCAAGGTTATCAAGAAATTACGTTACTCGGTCAAAATGTGAATGCGTACGGTAAAGATTTAGAAGACATCGAGTATGGTTTAGGCGATTTAATGGCGGACATTTCAAAAATTGATATTCCACGTGTTCGTTTCACAACAAGCCATCCATGGGACTTTACAGACCGTATGATTGAAGTGATTGCTGAAGGTGGAAACATCGTGCCGCATATTCATTTACCAGTTCAGTCCGGTAATGATCAAGTATTGAAAATTATGGGACGTAAATACACACGTGAAAGCTATCTTGATTTAGTGTCACGTATTAAAGCAGCAATGCCTGATGTTGCTTTAACGACAGATATTATTGTAGGTTACCCAAATGAAACGGAAGAACAATTTGAAGAAACATTATCTTTATATGAAGAAGTTGGTTTCGAACATGCCTACACGTATCTTTATTCTCAACGTGACGGCACACCTGCTGCTAAAATGAAAGACAATGTGCCAACTGAAGTGAAGAAGGAGCGTTTACAGCGTTTGAATCGTCTTGTAGGTGAATATTCTTCACGTGCCTTAAAAGCGTATGAAGGTGAAACAGTACGCGTATTATGTGAAGGTGCAAGTAAGAAAGATGAAGAAGTTTTAGCGGGTTACACTGAAAAGAACAAATTAGTTAACTTCCGTGCGCCGAAATCTGTTATTGGTAAAATTGTAGATGTGAAAATTGTTGAAGCAAAACAATATTCATTAAATGGTGAATTTGTAGGTGTTAGCGAACCTGTGATGGTGACAGTTTAGATGTATTCACGTGAAATGATTTTGGAAGCGGCTCAAAAGTTAGGGGCCTCCATTCAATCATTAAAAACGATACAAGATTATCAACGTATCGAAACACAAATTCATCAAAATGAACAGATTTCACAATATATGTCAGAGTTAAAGCAAAATCAAAAGCAATCAGTCAATCTACAAAATTATGATAAACCTGTCGCATTTGAACGCTCTGAAGCAAAAATTGATGAAATACAAACGAAAATTGACGAAATCCCAATTGTCAATGAATTTAAAGTTGCACAACAAGAAGCAAACGATTTATTGCATGTTGTGATTGGGACATTGTCGACTAGAATTGAACAAGAAAACATCGAGGCTGAGGACGATCACACACATTAATTACTTGTTGTAGATAAAGTGGATAGCGCAGTGATACAATGGACCTCAGCTCTGTCGGAGAGTGATAAGTTTGAACACACGTAAATTAACACTGACCGCTCTCTTTATTGCAGTCAATGTTGTATTAAGTACAGTGATTGTCATACCATTAGGGCCGATTAAAGCAGCACCTGTACAACATTTTGTAAATGTACTCAGCGTCGTTATTCTTGGACCGTGGTATGCGCTCGCACAAGCTTTCCTGTCATCTAGCTTACGCGTGATGTTTGGAACGGGGACACCGTTTGCCTTTCCAGGAAGTATGATCGGTGTATTACTCGCAAGTTTATTTTATTATGTGAATCGTCACTTATTTGTCGCTGCAATAGGCGAAGTGATTGGAACAGGTATTATCGGTAGTTTGGTTTGTATTCCACTTGCTTGGCTATTAAACATCGATCACTTTTTAATCAAACCTTTAATGGCAGCGTTTATCGTTTCAAGTTTGATTGGTGCAACAGTGAGTTATGCCCTGTTGATTTTATTGAAACGTCGTGGCGTATTAAAACATTTAGATTTAAAACGAAAGTACAAAAAGTAATGTTTGAACGATGATGGCAGTGATTTTTAGACTTTGTCGTCGTTGAAACAAGAAACATAACAAGACATTGATGAGGGGCTGGGGGCTTAAACAAACGCGTTTATACTCTCAGCCTTTCATGCTTAAATGTCTTGATGGTTGCATTTTGGTTTGTAATCATGCAGTCTACTAATCATTCAGTTTGCTAAACTTTCCATCGCTTTCCTAGGGGCTGACCACTACAACTAACCAACGCTTTGATTGAACTGTTACATGGATAGTTGAAGCGTTGGTGGATTTTCCGGGTCAGCTGATCCCTTAGGAGTCTCGGAAAGTTGTTGCAAACTGAGATGATTTCACCACTCCAATGGAAAGTTGAAGGCTGAGAGTATTTTTGAATGGGATGAAGAAAATGAGGTGCTGAACTTTCCATCGCTTTCCTAGGGGGTGGCTCCTTAACTAAATTTGGCTTGATTTGAGGTAGGTATTTGAAAGAAGCCAAATTGGATTTTCGGGAGCAGTACAGAAATCTTATGTGCAACAAAGATTTCGTCGTACTGCCCCCGCAAGGCTGACTAGACTTCTCAAAAGTACAACATTGAGAAGTCAGACAGCTACTGCGTTAAACAGGAACCACACACAAAATAAAAAAACTTCACTTTGTTTTCAAATGCATCCCTTAGGAGTCTCGGAAAGTTCTTGCAAACTAACAATGCATGAAAAGCAAAGGCTGAAAGTGTTTTTGAAGGGGACGTAGAGAGGAATTGAGAATTGTTCCTTCAGTTTTAAGAGTTACATATTAGACCAGCAATTGTCATTTGATGAAATGCGAGGTTTTAAATCATAGTTTTGAATGAATACATAGATGAGGTGCTTGTGGAGCACTATTGGTTATACATAAACTCAAATAAAAGGATTGTGAGAAATATATGTCAAATGTCACGCCAATGATGAAGCAATACTTGAGTATTAAAGCACAACATCAAGATGCTTTACTGTTTTTTAGACTTGGAGATTTTTATGAGATGTTTTATGATGATGCGATTACGGCGTCGCGTGTGCTTGAAATTACGTTGACGAAACGTGATGCTAAAAAAGCGAATCCGATTCCAATGGCGGGCGTACCTTATCATTCTGCAGATAGTTATATTGAAACGTTAATCCAGAACGGCTATAAAGTCGCGATTTGTGAACAGATGGAAGATCCGCGGCAAGTGAAAGGTATGGTCAAGCGTGAGGTCGTGCGTGTCATTACGCCAGGTACAGTCATGGAAAAAGGTGGCGTTGATGATACACAAAACAACTACATTTTAAGTTTTGTGAAAGCAGATGCATATGCGTTAAGTTATTGCGACGTTTCAACTGGTGAATTAAAAGTGACACATTTTGAAGATGAGAGTACATTAATTAATGAAATTACGACGATTCGTCCAAACGAAATTGTCGTAACCGAACCTTTATCAGAAGCTTTACAACGCCAATTGAATATGATTACAGAAACGATTACGGTCGTTGAAAAAGTGTCGGATCAAAGTTATGCAGCGAATGGTTTATCTCATCCGTTAATGCATCAAGCTGTTCAAATTGTGTTAGATTATATTTATGATACGCAAAAAAGAGATATGTCACACATTGAAGCTGCCATTCAATATCAAGCGCTTGATTATATGAAAATGGATTACTATGCCAAACGTAATCTTGAATTGACAGAAAGTATTCGTCTCAAGTCTAAAAAAGGGACATTATTATGGTTAATGGATAAGACGAAAACACCAATGGGCGCAAGAAGATTGAAACAGTGGATTGATCGGCCATTAATTCAACAAGCTGAAATTGCAAAACGTCATGATGCAGTGGATCAATTTTTACAATATTTCATTGAGCGTGATACGTTGCGTGACTATTTAACTGAAGTTTATGACATTGAAAGACTCGTTGGCCGTGTCAGTTTTGGAAACGTCAATGCGAAAGATTTAGTGCAACTCAAACATTCTATTGCGCAAATTCCAGCGATCAAAGCACTATTACAGTCTATTGAACATGAAGCGATAGCACATTTTAATGCGTTAGAACCACTCGATGATTTATTGCAAGTGTTGTCGGACAGTCTTGTGGATGAACCACCACTCTCAGTGAAAGAAGGCGGTTTGTTTAAGTCTGGGTTTAACGAGGAGTTAGATCAGTATTTAGATGCTTCCAAAAATGGGAAACAGTGGTTGGCACAATTACAAGCACAAGAACGCGAACGCACAGGCATTAAGTCATTAAAAATTAGTTTTAATAAAGTATTTGGCTATTATATCGAAATTACACGAGCCAATTTAGCACAATTTGACCCGAGTGCATTTGGTTATGAACGTAAACAGACATTATCGAATGCAGAACGTTTCATTACAGATGAATTAAAAGAAAAAGAAGCCATTATTCTCGGAGCACAAGATAAGGCAATCGAATTAGAATATCAATTGTTTGTCGCGTTACGTGAACAGGTGAAAACCTACACTGAACGTTTGCAACAACAAGCGAAAATTATTTCAGAAATTGACTGTTTACAAAGTTTTGCAGAAATTGCACAACAATATAATTATGTGCGCCCACAATTTAGTGAAGATCAAACATTAAATTTAGTCGATTCACGTCATCCCGTTGTAGAACGTGTGATGGATTATAACGATTATGTGCCAAATGATTGTGTTTTAAATCAAGAACAGTTCATTTATTTAATTACTGGACCTAATATGTCAGGGAAATCAACGTATATGCGTCAAGTCGCGATCATTAGTATTATGGCGCAAATGGGCGCTTTCGTTCCGTGTCAATCAGCGACTTTGCCGATTTTTGATCAAATTTTCACGCGTATTGGTGCAGCGGATGATTTAGTTTCAGGAAAAAGTACGTTTATGGTCGAAATGTTAGAAGCGCAAAAAGCTTTAAAATACGCAACTGCTGACAGTTTAATTATATTTGATGAAATTGGTCGAGGCACTTCGACGTATGATGGCTTAGCATTAGCACAGGCAATGATTGAGTATGTTGCAGAAACTTCACAAGCGAAGACATTGTTCTCAACGCATTATCATGAATTGACAGAACTCGAACAACATTTGCCAAGCTTGAAAAATGTACATGTGGCAGCGGATGAATATCAAGGCGAGCTCATTTTCTTGCATAAAGTCAAAGATGGTGCGGTGGCGAATAGTTACGGTATCCAAGTGGCACAATTGGCAGACCTTCCAGAACAAGTCATTGCACGTGCACAAGTGATTTTAGAGACTTTTGAAGCAAATGAAAAAGCGCAAGTGACGCACACATCGACTGTGGACCAAAATTCAGACAATCCAACTAATGTGAAAGCGTCGACAGTTGCTGAGGATAAGCCTCAATTCGAACAGCCGACGTTTGATTTGTTTACATCTGAAGCGGAAGCGAGTGAAATCGAACTTGAGATTAAACAAATGAATATTTCTCAAATGACACCGATAGAAGCATTATTGAAATTAAGCGAGCTCCAAAATAGACTACAATAGAAGGTGAAGAGCTTATGGGTAAAATTAAAACATTACACACCTCTTTAGCGAATAAAATTGCAGCCGGTGAAGTCGTAGAACGGCCAAGTTCGGTCGTAAAAGAGTTGTTAGAAAACAGTATTGATGCAGGTGCGACTGAAATTAACATTGAAGTGTTAGAATCCGGTGTTTCATCTATACGTGTTGTCGATAATGGTTCGGGTATTTTACAAGATGATTTAGGACTCGTCTTCCATCGACATGCGACAAGTAAATTAGTAGAAGATGACGACCTTTTCCATATCCGTACGTTAGGCTTTCGTGGTGAGGCACTGGCAAGTATTGCTTCTGTCGCAAAAGTGACGTTACAAACTTCTACGGACGGTGTGGCAGGTTACGAAGTGTATGCGGAAGAAGGCGAAATCGTTTCAGAAAAGCCTGCGAAAGCACGTAAAGGGACAGATATTCGCGTTGATGCATTATTTTATAATACACCGGCACGTTTGAAATATATTAAAAGTTTATATACAGAACTAGGGAAAATTACAGATATTGTAAACCGTATGGCAATGAGTCATCCGCACATTCGTATCTCCTTGTCGAACGATGGCAAGAAAATTTTACAGACGAATGGTTCTGGACGAACAAATGAAGTGATGGCTGAAATATATGGCATGAAAGTTGCACGGGATTTAATTCGTATTGAAGGGGACACGAGTGACTATCATCTAACAGGTTATGTCGCGAAACCAGAACATTCAAGAAGTAATCGTCATTATATTTCATTGTTTATTAACGGTCGTTATATTAAAAACTTCTTATTAAATAAGGCAGTTCAAGAAGGATATCATACGCTCATGATGATAGGACGTTATCCGATTGTCTATTTAAATATTGAAATGGATCCGATATTAGTAGATGTGAATGTGCATCCGACGAAATTAGAAGTACGCTTGTCAAAAGAAGATCAATTGTTTGATTTGATTGTCGAAAAAATTCGAGAAGCTTTTAAAGACCAATTACTCATTCCGAAAAATGATTTGAAGTCAAAATATGAACCGAAAAAAGTTCTGGAACAGTTTGAACAACAAAAAATGGCATTCGACCAACAACAAAATCATTCATCAGAGACGTCATCGCATACGGATATGACAATTGAGGAACCTTCAGCGCCATACAGTGAAACGACAGATACTCATGAAACATCTCAAACAGCGGCACCAACCTACACAGACCAGAGCGATGATTATGTGATGCGCCAACGTGCATTGTTAAATGATATGTTGGATACCACATCTGAAGACCATAAAGAAGAGACGACTGATAGTAATGATGAAGTCACAGAAGCTACTCGTACACAATCACATATGTCTTCACAGCAGACTCAAAAACCACAGCGCCGTGTGCCATACATGGAGGTCGTTGGTCAAGTTCATGGTACATATATCATTGCGCAAAATGATGAAGGTATGTTTTTGATTGATCAACATGCGGCACAAGAGCGGATTAAGTATGAATATTATCGTGACAAAATTGGTGAAGTGAATAATGAAAATCAAAGCTTACTCATTCCGTTAACCTTTAACTTCTCAAAAGATGAGCAACTGATTATCGAACAACACCTTGAACAGTTACGGGAAGCGGGTATCTTTTTAGAGCCGTTCGGAGGTCATGATTATATTGTCGATAGTTATCCCGTGTGGTTTCCTCAAGAAGATGTAGAAGAAATGATTAAAGATATGATTGAGTATGTCATTCGTCACAAAAAGGTAGATATTGCGAAGTTTAGAGAAGAAGCAGCGATTATGATGAGTTGTAAAAGATCAATTAAAGCCAATCACTACCTTAAACCGAATGAAATGGCCGATTTAATTAATCAATTAGGTGAAATGGAAGATCCGTTTACTTGTCCACATGGGAGACCGGTCATTATTAATTTTTCGAATTACGAGTTAGAACGATTATTTAAACGTATTCAATAAGTTGTTAATTGGAGGAAAATAGGATGAAGCCCCATATTTTACCAGCGATACGATCGACGAAAGATTTAGAGAAGCTTTTGAAAACAGATTATGAAACGTGTGTATTACTTGATACGCATATCGGTCATTTGAATGGCATTATGAAATTAATTAGCCAATATCAGCTCAAGCCATTTATGCATATTGATTTAATTAAAGGGATGAGTCATGACGAGTTTGCTTGTGAATATATTATCCAAACATATCGTCCTCGCGGCATTGTGTCGACGAAAACGAAAGTCATTAAAAAGGCTAAAGCATTAGGTGTCGTGACGATTTTCCGCGTGTTTATTATTGATAGTCACGCATTAGAGCGCAGTATTGAACTCATTCAACGGATAGAACCGGATTATGTTGAAGTGTTACCTGGTATTGCGGATAAAGTGATTCAAGAAATTCATCAAAAAACAGGAACGCCTGTCATTGCAGGTGGCTTAATTAACACACTTGAAGAAGTTAATCGTGCTATTAACAGTGGTGCAGCATACATTACAACGAGCGATAAATCTTTATGGTAATATTCATATTAACAAGGGGGAGATTTGATGATTAAACCACAAAAATTGAAACAAGGCGACACAATTGCGATTGTTTCACCGTCATCTGGATTAGCAGGTGAGCCTCATATTCGTTGGCGGACACAACAAGGTATCGATCGTATTGAAGCACTTGGCTATCGTGTCAAAGTGATGGACAATAGCTTAAATGGTATCTCATGGAACTTCGAACACCCAAAAGAACGGGCTGAAATTCTTACAGCAGCTTTTGCAGATCCAGACGTACAAGCCATTTTATGTACGATTGGGGGCTATGAATCTGTTCGAATCATACCTTTTTTAGATGATGAAGTGATACGACAACACCCTAAAATTTTTATCGGTTATTCAGACATTACACCACTTCATTTACACATGTACAAGTTGGGCATCACATCTTTTTATGGACCAGCATTATTAACTGATTTTGCTGAAAATGTCGCACTGGATGCATATACTGTAGATCATCTATTTTCAGCGATAGGCGAGGCACAACCAGTCGGCGCTATTTCGACATCAGACGAGGTGCGTGTATTTGGTTTGCGTTGGGATGAAGACAAGCGTCATATAGCGCGTGAAAAGATTCCGAATGGTGACTACATGCACATTAGCGGACAAGGTACAGTTGAAGGTGAGCTCATCGGCGGTTGTTTCGAATCATTAGATAAATTAAGAGGTACACCGTATTTTCCGGACTTAGCACATTTCAAAGATAAAATTTTGTTTTTGGAAACATCGGAAGTACAGGTTGATCCTATGAGCTTTGAAGAAACTTTACGTGCGTTTGGCTTAATGGGTATTTACGATGTCGTTGCGGGCATTCTTTTTGGGCGCCCTCAAAATGGTGTCCATCAAGATGCGTATCATGACAAACTTCGCCTTATGATGAAGGAGTTTCATCAAGAAGCGTTGCCTGTGGTAGGTAATGCAAGTTTTGGTCATAACGAACCGAAATGTACGCTCCCTTATGGCGTTCAAGCAACATTATCAGCAGATACGTTAACTTTTAGTATCGACGAAGCTGCTGTCATAGATTCATTTTCAAAAAGTTTATAGTACATATTAATGACGATTGTTAAGAAATAATAAAATGTATTGTAGCAGTATAAAAATTATTGCTCTATTTTAAGAAATAAGGTCAAAGTATTGACAACGCTTTCACGTCAGTGTACTATTATCTCAAGTTGATATTTAGCTAGAGACTAGGAGACTTCTGCTCGCGTTTGATTGTTTTTTAATGCGGATTGGAGTCTCTTTCTATTTAAAGGGAGGAAAAAAAGAATGAACGTCTATTTAGCCGAATTTTTCGGAACAGCATTGCTCTTACTTATGGGTGGGGGTGTTGTTGCGAACGTAAATTTGAAAAAAACAAATGCTAATGGCGCCGATTGGATCGTGATTGCAGTAGGTTGGGGCCTCGGTGTAACGTTAGGTGTCTATGCTGTTGGGCAAATTTCTGGCGCCCACTTAAACCCTGCTGTAACATTAGCGTTAGCCATGAACGGTGATTTTCCTTGGACACAAGTACCAGGATATATCATCGCGCAATTAATCGGTGGGGTGTTCGGGGGCATGCTCACTTGGTTAATGTATTTACCGCATTGGCGTGCTACTGAAGATCAAGCGACAAAACTGGGTGTATTCGCTACTGCGCCAGCATTAAAAAACTATACGGCTAACTTCATTTCTGAGATTATGGGTACAGCTGTATTAACTTCTGGTTTATTATATATTGGTGCAAACAAATTTACTGACGGTTTAAATCCTTTAATCGTTGGTGCATTAATTGTCGCAATTGGATTAAGTTTAGGTGGTACAACAGGTTATGCGATTAATCCTGCCCGTGACTTAGGTCCGCGTATTGCACATGCGATTTTCCCTATCACTGGAAAAGGTGGTAGTGGTTGGGGTTACGCGATTGTACCGGTTTTAGGGCCAATGGTCGGTGGTATGGTCGGTGCGGTACTATACCGTCTTTTCTTTAATGGCATTTTTGATGTATGGACTATTGTTACTATCATTGTTTTAGTATTAACATTATTATTAGGTATGGCAATGAACAAAAAAGCGCCTAAAGATGAAATTGCTAAAATTTAATTGAATTTCAATATTTCAAAATGATATAGAAAGTACATGGATGACGAGGTCGCTATCGTTTTGCTACACAATGGATAGAGGCCTGGTCATTCTTATGAAATTGAAAAGAAATCGTAGCGCTTTATGAGATGTTAAAAACGAAGTGAGCGATGAACTGATCAATTTGAATGAAGCCATATGTTTAAATCAGACATAAAAACGGCTAAAAGTATAGAGAACTTTAATTGGAAAGCACAACATGAATGACATATAACAAGTTAATAATGACTTAGAGATGAAGAGTTGAGAGGAGACAATATTATGGGAAACTACATCTTATCTATTGACCAAGGAACAACAAGTTCAAGAGCAATTCTATTTAATGAGGAAGGGGAAATTGTAGGCGTAGCGCAACGTGAATTTAAACAGCATTTTCCTAAATCAGGATGGGTCGAACATGATGCGAATGAAATTTGGTCGTCTGTATTATCAGTAATGGCATCAGTGATGACTGAAAACAACGTATCAGCGAGTGAAATTAAAGGTATCGGTATTACAAACCAACGTGAAACAACAGTCGTTTGGGATAAAGAAACAGGTCGTCCAATTTATAACGCAATCGTATGGCAATCACGTCAAACACAACCGATTTGTGATGCATTAAAACAAGAAGGCCATGAACAAACATTCAGAGACAAAACAGGTTTATTATTAGATCCGTATTTCTCAGGTACAAAAGTAAAATGGATTCTTGATAAAGTTGACGGCGCACGCGAAAAAGCAGAAAAAGGCGACATCTTATTCGGTACAATCGATACTTGGCTCGTTTGGAAGTTATCAGGTGGCCGTGCGCACGTGACAGATTATTCCAATGCAAGTCGTACGTTAATGTACAACATCCATGAATTAAAATGGGATGACGAATTACTTGAATTACTTGATGTTCCTAAAGCGATGTTACCTGAAGTAAAACCATCAAGTGAAATTTATTGTGAAACGATTGATTATCACTTCTTTGGTCAAAATGTACCAATCGCTGGTATCGCGGGTGACCAACAAGCAGCATTATTTGGTCAAGCGTGTTTCGAACGCGGTGATGTGAAGAATACTTACGGCACAGGTGGCTTCATGTTAATGAACACAGGTGAAGAAGCAGTTAAATCTGGTAATGGTTTATTAACAACAATTGCTTACGGTATCGATGGTAAAGTGAACTATGCACTTGAAGGTTCAATCTTCGTATCAGGTTCTGCAATTCAATGGTTAAGAGACGGTCTCCGTATGATTAACTCAGCACCACAATCAGAAGACTATGCTAAACGTGTTGACTCAACTGAAGGTGTCTATGTTGTACCAGCATTCGTTGGTTTAGGTACACCATACTGGGATTCTGATGCACGTGGCGCGATTTTCGGTATTACACGTGGTACAGAAAAAGAACATTTCATCCGCGCGACATTAGAATCATTATGTTATCAAACACGTGACGTTATCGAAGCAATGGCACAAGATTCAGGTATCGATGTGAACAGTTTACGTGTTGATGGCGGCGCAGTGAAAAATAACTTCTTAATGCAATTCCAAGCAGACTTGTTGAACATTAACGTTGAACGTCCTGAAATCAACGAAACGACAGCGCTTGGTGCAGCATATTTAGCAGGTATTGCGACAGGCTTCTGGAAAGATAAGTCTGAAATTCAAAGACGTTGGAAATTAGAGCAATCATTTGAACCTGAAATGGATCAAAAAGAAAGCAACCGTCTGTACAAAGGATGGAAAAAAGCGGTTGAAGCAACGCAAGTTTTTAAATTAGACGAAGAATAAGCCGTGTGATATACTTGAGTTAAGTTAATAGCTTCACGCGAGATAGTAAGAGACTTTGTTCGTACAACTTGATGAAAGTATGTAGGCGGAGTCTCTCTTTTTTATGAAATTAGGAGGCGAAAGTATATGAGATTATCAACTTTAAAACGAGATTCGGTTAAAAAACGTATGCAAAACGAAGCGTATGACCTGATTGTTGTCGGGGGCGGCATCACTGGTGCAGGTATCGCTTTAGATGCGACTGCTAGAGGTATGAAAGTCGCTTTAGTTGAAATGCAAGACTTTGCGCAAGGTACAAGTTCACGTTCAACTAAATTAGTACACGGTGGTCTTCGTTATTTAAAACAATTCCAAGTTGGCGTTGTTGCTGAAACAGGAAGAGAACGTGCAATCGTTTATGAAAATGGCCCACACGTGACAACACCTGAATGGATGTTATTACCAATGCACAAAGGTGGTACATTCGGTAAATTCTCTACATCTATCGGTTTAGCCATGTACGACCGTTTAGCAGGTGTTAAAAAATCTGAACGCAAAAAAATGTTGAGCAAAAAAGAAACTTCTGCTAAAGAACCACTTGTGAAACAAGACGGTTTAAAAGGTGGCGGTTACTACGTTGAATATCGTACTGACGACGCACGCTTAACAATTGAAGTTATGAAAAAAGCGGCTGAACAAGGCGCAGATATTATGAACTATGCGAAAGTGACAAATTTCTTATACGACAATAAAGAAAAAGTGAATGGTGTTTCTGTCGTTGATCGTTTAGGTAATGAAACATTCGAAATTAGAGGTAAAAAAGTTGTTAATGCTACAGGTCCTTGGGTAGACGAAGTGCGTAGTGCAGACTACTCTAAAAACAACAAACAATTACGTTTAACTAAAGGGGTACACGTTGTTATCGACCAATCTAAATTCCCATTACGTCAAGCTGTGTACTTTGATACAGAAAAAGACGGTCGTATGATCTTTGCGATTCCACGTGAAGGTAAAGCGTATGTTGGTACAACAGATACGTTCTACAACAACGACAAAACAAAACCACTTGTAAACCAAGAAGACCGTGATTATTTAGTGGATGCGATTAACTACATGTTCCCAACTGTTAACGTAACAGATGCAGATATTGAATCAACTTGGGCAGGTGTACGTCCATTAATTTTAGAAGAAGGTAAAGATCCTTCAGAAATTTCTCGTAAAGATGAAGTATGGGAAGGTAAATCAGGCTTGCTTACAATTGCAGGTGGTAAGTTAACAGGTTACCGTCACATGGCTTTAGAAATTGTGGACTTAGTAGAAAAACGACTTAAACAAGAGTACAAACTGAAATTTAAAGAAGTAGATACAAAACACATCCCAATTTCTGGTGGTGATGTAGGTGGTAGTGCAAACTTCGAACAATTCGTTGAAGATAAAGTTGCAACTGCAAAAGCAATGAACCTAGATACTGATTTAGCACGTCGTCTTGCTACAAAATATGGCTCAAACGTAGACGACCTATTTGCCATTGCACAAGCAGCACAACATCAAAATACAGGTCTACCATTAGAACTTTATGTTGAATTAGTTTATGGTATCCAAAACGAATTAGTTGTTAAACCAACTGACTTCTTAGTGCGTCGTACGGGTGCTTTATACTTCGATATTGATACCGTACTTCGTCATAAAGATACTGTTGTAGACGTATTAGCTGATTTACTTGGTTACGATGCTAACGTGAAAGCTGTCTACAAACAAGAATTAGATGAAGCGATTCAAGAAGCAAGACACGGTCAACATCAACCAGCTGAAAAATAATTGAAACAAAACGTCTGAGGTGGACATCATCTCAGGCGTTTTTTCGTCCAAAAATAAAAAGAAAACGGTCGATGAGAGGACTCACCAACCGTTCACCATATATTCATACTCTTAAAATGGTAATGACTTCCCTATATGCGCGAAGAAATGAATGAAGAATTGAAGTGGAAAAATCTGAATCACTTCTCCCTTATTTGTGCTTGTTGTGCACCAAATAATGCCGAATAATGCCCTCACAATAACGACATTGTAGTGACACAAGACTTATCCACTTCAGTTAACATGTTTCTAGTTTGTACCTTCTAAAAATGTACTAATTGCATGTTTGTAAATTAAATGATGACGCCCCTGAGAGAGTATATCAATTACATATTGGTCAAAATCAACAATTGTACCGCGTAATTGGAAACCATTCGTTAAAAATACCGTCAGTTCTTTACCCTCACTTTTAAATTTTTCTAGGTACTCATCTTGAATGTTACGTTTCTCAATCATGTTCATTTCTCCTTTTATTTATTAGGGGTTTAAGCTCAGATAACATTGAAGTAAGTGACATCTTCTCTCTATCTAACCAATGAACATTAAGTTTATTTTTAAACCAAGTCATTTGTCTTTTTGCATAATTTCGTGAATGCTGTTTCAATAATCTCACAGCCTCATCTAACGGCATTTCATTTTTAATTACCGGTATCATTTCTTTATAACCGATAGCTTGCATACTTTGACACGATTCATAACCTAATTCAATAAGTTCTTGCACTTCATCCAATAAACCATGAGACAACATGATGTCGACGCGATTATTTATTCTAGAATATAAGGTGTCACGCGACATTTTTATCCCTATTAATAATGTATCATAATTTTCAGTCAATTGGGTACTTTTCTTGCGATTACTTAAAACTTTTTTTGTACTTAAGTAATATGTAATGGCACGTTCGACCCTTTTACGATTGTTTGGATGAATTTCTCGCTGTGAATCAGGGTCAAATGTACCGAGATAGTCATGTAATGCTTCATTCGAGTACGACTTCAGTTCTTCCAATTGTTGTGCAACCCGTTTTTCAGTTTCGGGTGAGATCGTTTCATCATCAAATTGATAATCATATATGACAGATTGAATATACAATCCTGTTCCTCCAACAATAATCGGTACTTTACCACGTGCAGTGATATCCGTAATTAAATCTTGTGCTTGTTGTTGAAAATCATATGCAGAATATGTTTGATCCGGTTTTAATATGTCAATGAGATGGTGGGGGATGCCGTCCATTTCAGCTGTGCTTACTTTGGCAGTACCAATGTCCATCCCTTGATAAACTTGCATAGAATCCCCACTTATGACTTCTCCATTAATTGCTTTAGCTAGCGCGACACCGAGTTCCGTTTTACCACTTGCGGTTGGGCCAACAATTGCTACGATAAAGGGTTTATTTTTTGACACCCCATTCACCTACTTTTTGCTTTTTAATAATTTGTCGACTCATCCAGTCTAACATATGTCGCCATACGGTTTCTTTATCTTTTTCAAATAAAACTTCATGTCTTTTATTTTTATAAAGTTGGACTGTAATATGATGGACTCCGCCCTTTTTTAAAATTTTACCTAGACGTCGAATGCCTTTCCCATTACCTCCAAACGGATCATCTTTTCCTGAAACGAGTAAGATTGGCAAATCGAGATTCATTTTAGCAATATTTTTAAGGCGTGACGTACGCATCATTGTATGAAGAACACTGTAAATGAGCTGGTTAGATACGAGAAAACCAGTGTGAGGGTCTTGAATAAATTGATCGACCTCTGCTTTATCAGAACTTAACCAATCACTCGTCGTACGTGCAGGTTTAAAATTTTTGTTAAAGCGTCCAGTCGTCATATGGTTAAGCCATTGCATTCGACGTTTCTTACCACAAATGAGGGTAACAATTTTAAGTATAGGTAAAACGAGGCTATAATACCATGTTGAAAAGTATCCTGTCCCGCTCAACACTAATCCTTGTGTTGCTTGTGGAAAAGTTTGGACAAATTGACGTGCAATGATAGAGCCCATCGAATGTCCAATGAGTATCAGAGGCAAATGTGAATCAAATTGAGCCTTCAGTGTACTTTGAATTTCAAAAGCGTCTTGGACCACTTGCTGCACGGAATCAAAATGACCACGAACCCCGTCAACATCATGACCATGACCACGATGATTATGTCGAATCACGTGATAGCCTTGTTGATTCAGTTTTTCAACTAAATGTACATAACGGTCCATATGTTCTGCCATGCCGTGAAAGATATGAACAATGCCAACCGCTTCAAAATCAGCACGATCGACTCTCGCCTCAATCATCGTCCCATCAGTCACTGCAATTTTCATGGCTTCTGATTTTACCATTTTATTCACCTCTCAAGTTCAGATCACTTACTTCAACTTTACCACATCCAGCAGATTGAAACACATTAAAACACACTTGCAATACATAACTTCATATATAAAATAATGATATACAATATAATGGAAGGTTGTAAAAATTGGAATGAATCATCAAGCATATAAAGAAAGCGGCAAATAGAGAAGTGTGGTCGTCATTGGATGTCCAGTGACGAATATACATTTTCAAAAGGTATTATATTTTACAATAGGATTTATGCTAGAACAACATCGAACACTTGTCTGACATTTATTTGAAAAAGATGAAATACAAGGGTGGCTATATGGTCCTGTCATGCCAAGTATCTATATACAGTATCAAGTTTGGCCTAAAAACGTTATGACAGATGAAGGAGAGGTATGTGAAGAACTTAATACTGCCAAAATCAATTCAATCATAGATGTTTTAATACAGGTTGATCCTTTTAAACTTGTGGAAATCAGTCAAGAACATCCTTTTGGCAACAACATGAGCGCGCGATAAGAGAACAAAACGAATGACCTATTTATCGCTTTTCCAATATTGAGCAAGCTTTAGGAAAAGTGAGTTCGCTAAACATTGAAAAACATCACCTATTTCAACGTGGTTAACGTGAAAGGGTGATGTTTAACTTTGTAAATCTATAATAAACTTTCAATATCTTGCTTTAAATTTTCGGGTGTTTTTTGTGGTGAAAAGCGTTTAACCACTTGACCGTCACGATCGATTAAAAACTTAGTGAAATTCCATTTGATTTTATCGCCGAAGATACCTGATTTTTGTGATTTAAGATAGTTATAGAGTGGATGAGCATTGTCACCATTCACTTCGATTTTTTCATGCATCGGGAATGTCACGCCATAATTCAACTGACAATTCGTCGCTGCTTCTTTACCACTACCAGGTTCTTGCTTGCCGAATTGATTGCTTGGAAAACCTAAAATCGTAAATCCTTTGTCGCGATAAGTGTCATAAAGTTTTTGTAGACCTTCAAATTGCGGCGTTAAACCACATTCACTCGCTGTATTCACAATCAGTAAGACATCACCTTTATATTGTGATAGGGAATAGGTTGTACCATCAATTTTTGGGACTTCTATATCATATAAATGCATCGTCTTCACCTCTAAATCTAATATAGCACAATCGGCACGTATAGTCTTAATTCGCACACTATGATAGAATACGTGATGATATGTCAAATAGAAAACGGTGATAATATGCGTAAAACAGAACTTCACTCTACTGAAAAAGTGAAAGAAACAGCGGTACTGATTGGGGTAGATTTGTATCAGTCGGATTATGATTTTGAAAGTACGATGAATGAATTAAACGCGTTAGCTTATACGTGTGATTTAGATGTTAAAGGGCAATGGACACAACAGAAAAATCAAGTGGACCATAAATATTATGTCGGTAGCGGTAAGTTAACAGATATTAAAGATTTTATTGAGTTTCATGATATAGACGTCGTCGTCACAAATGATGAGTTAACGACAGCACAATCTAAAAACTTAAATGCACGGTTAGGTATTAAAGTGATTGATCGAACGCAACTCATACTTGAAATCTTTGCGTTAAGAGCGAAAAGTAAAGAAGGGAAGCTCCAAGTTGAATATGCACAATTAGATTATTTATTACCTCGTTTGATGGGACATGGTAAAAGCTTATCACGTCTCGGTGGGGGTATCGGTACGCGTGGCCCAGGTGAAACGAAGCTTGAGACAGATCGCCGCCATATTCGTACACGGATGCATGAAATCAAACGTAAATTAGTAGAAGTTGAAGCGCACCGAGAACGTTATCGTAATCAAAGGGAACAAAATCGTGTATTTCAAGTTGCTTTAATTGGTTATACCAACGCGGGTAAATCATCGTGGTTCAATACATTAACTGCAGCTGATACGTATGAACAAGATTTGCTTTTTGCAACACTCGATCCGAAGTCGCGTCAACTTAAAATAAACGATGGGTTTGAGATGGTCATTTCAGATACGGTTGGTTTTATTCAAAAATTACCGACAACGCTGATTGAAGCTTTCAAATCGACGTTAGAAGAAGCACGCCAAGCTGATTTACTCATACATGTCGTTGATGCGAGCCATGCAGAATATAAAATTCAATACGATACAGTCAATGACATTATTCAAGAGCTTGAAATGCAAGACATTCCACAAGTCGTTATCTTTAATAAAAAAGACTTATACGAAGGGACATCAACACCTGTAGCTGATGCGCCATCTGTGTTCGTATCCTCAAAAAATAAAGCGGATATTTCGAAAGTGAAAGATTTACTGTTTCAAGTGATTCAAAAGCAATTTGAGTTTTATGCAGTGGCAATTCCGAGCGCTGATGCTGAACAATTGTATTATCTTAAACAACATACGTTAGTGACAAAATTAGAATATGATGAAGCAACAGACCAATATCACATTGAAGGTTATCAAAAATAATAGAAAGAAGCGGAAACATGACACAATTAACCGAACTTATTGAAGAAGTAGAAACAACTTTAGCACCATATTTTAAAGACATTGAAGCGCGTGCATTTGAAAATCAAGCACGGGTCCTCGATGCGTTTCATAAAGTCAAAATTACAGAGGCAGATCTTGTCGGCTCTACAGGATACGGCTATGACGATTACGGTCGAGATCATTTAGAAGCGGTTTATGCTGAGACATTTAAAGCCGAAGATGCCCTCGTACGACCACAGCTCATTTCTGGCACACATGCGATTACAGTCGCTTTACAAAGTACGCTTAAACCAGGTGACAGTTTGATGTACATTACAGGTAGTCCTTACGATACATTATTAGAAGTCATCGGCATTAACGGTAATGGTGTAGAAAGTTTGAAAGAGTATGGCATTCACTACCAAGAAGTTCCATTGAAATCGGGTCAAATCGATGTCGCACGTGTATTAGAAACGATCGATCATACGACAAAAGTGATTGCGATACAACGTTCAAAAGGGTATGATCAGCGCCCGTCTATTAACGTTGATGAAATCGGGGATGCGCTTCAACAAATTAAGGCCAAGCATCCTGAAATCATTGTATTTGTCGACAACTGTTACGGTGAATTTGTTGAGACAAAAGAACCTATAGAAGTCGGCGCAGATTTGATGGCAGGATCACTCATTAAAAATCCAGGCGGCGGACTTGCCAAAATTGGGGGATATATCGTCGGACGTCGTGATTTAGTAGAACGTTGTGGCTATCGTTTAACGGCACCAGGTATCGGTAAAGAAGCAGGTGCGTCACTCTATGCTTTACAAGAAATGTACCAAGGCTTTTTCTTAAGTCCACACGTTGTCAGTCAAAGTTTAAAAGGGGCACTTTTTACGAGTCTGTTGTTAGAACGTGTAAACATGCGTACTTCACCGCGTTATGATGTGAAGCGTACGGATTTAATTCAAACAGTTTCTTTTGACACGAAAGAACAAATGATTCAATTTTGTCAAAGTATCCAACATGCGTCGCCGATTAATGCCCATTTTAGCCCTGAACCGAGCTATATGCCGGGTTATGAAGACGATGTCATTATGGCAGCTGGCACATTTGTACAAGGATCATCTATTGAATTATCTGCTGATGGACCGATTCGCCCCCCATATGAAGCGTATGTTCAAGGCGGTTTAACGTATGAACATGTGAAAATTGCAGTGACACGGGCAGTTGAAAAATTAGTTGAAGACGGACTCATCACATTAAAATAGATAAATTTTACACTTTCACGCCATGTCGCACGTTAAATTAAAGGTCTGAATTGTCAGAAATGTTGTTATATCAAGGGTGTAATGGCTCATGTCAGGTTTTCTGACATATTTTTGAAATGTCCATTTGGGTATGCTATTGTTAAGTCAAGTTCAAAAAGTCAAGGAGATGTAGGAGATGGATAACGATAAGATTCGCCGCAACATGCCTGTATTTCCGATGAGTGTTGTCAGTCGATTAACGGAACTGTCCGCGAGGCAAATTCGTTATTATGAAACACATGAACTTGTAACACCTTCGCGCACAGAAGGGAACAAACGGCTCTTTTCGCTCAATGATTTAGAAACATTACTTTCGATAAAACATTTATTAGAAAAAGGTTTTAATATGAAAGGGATTAAACAAATTATGCTAGCGGACGGCCAGAGTTCCCTAAACGATGAAGAAGAGCGGTTAAGAAAACAAATGCTCGTAGATACGACGCAAAAACCGCAACGTGATTCGATACCATTGAATCGTGGAGATTTATCGCGCTTTTTTAAATAACTTATACTGGAGGACATTTTTCAATGCCAAAACAACACTTTACTAAAGATGATATCAGACGCTTTGCCAAAGAAGAAAATGTACGCTACTTACGTCTACAATTTACTGATATTTTAGGAACAATTAAAAACGTGGAAGTACCAGTAAGCCAATTAGAAAAAGTTTTAGACAATGAAATGATGTTTGACGGTTCTTCAATTGAAGGATTCGTACGTATCGAAGAATCAGACATGTACTTATATCCAGACCTTGACACTTGGGTGATTTTCCCATGGACAGCAGGACAAGGTAAAGTTGCACGCTTAATTTGTGACGTCTATACGACAGATCACGAACCATTCTCAGGTGACCCACGTAGCAACTTAAAACGTGTGTTAAAAGAGATGGAATCATTAGGCTATACAGATTTCAATTTAGGACCAGAACCAGAATTTTTCTTATTTAAGTTAGATGAAAAAGGCGAACCAACAATGGAATTAAACGATCACGGTGGTTATTTTGACTTAGCTCCAACAGACTTAGGTGAAAACTGTCGTCGTGACATCGTTTTAGAACTAGAAGATATGGGCTTTGACATCGAAGCATCACATCACGAAGTAGCGCCAGGCCAACACGAAATTGACTTTAAATATGCAGATGCCGTTACTGCATGTGACAACATTCAGACTTTCAAATTAGTCGTAAAAACAATTGCACGTAAACATAATTTACACGCAACATTTATGCCAAAACCATTATTCGGTGTGAACGGTAGCGGTATGCACTTTAACGTATCATTATTCAAAGGTAAGGAAAATGCCTTCTATGATGAAAATGGCGATATGCAATTAACAGCAGATGCTTGTCACTTCATCGCAGGTATTATGAAACATGCACGTGGCTACACGGCTGTATGTAACCCACTTGTGAACTCATACAAACGTTTAGTACCAGGTTATGAAGCGCCAAGTTATATCGCTTGGAGTGGTAAAAACCGTTCACCACTTGTTCGTGTACCAAGCTCTCGTGGCTTATCAACACGTGTAGAAATCCGTTCAGTAGACCCAGCAGCGAACCCATACATGGCATTAGCAACAATTTTACAAGCAGGTCTAGACGGCATTAAAAATAAATTAGAAGTACCAGAACCAGTGAACCAAAATATCTATGAAATGAACCGTGAAGAACGTGAAGCGGTTGGTATTGAAGACTTACCATCAACACTTTACACAGCATTAAAAGCAATGCGTGAAAACCCTATCGTAAAAGATGCATTAGGTGAACACATCTATCACCAATTCATCAACTCTAAATCAATCGAATGGGACTACTACCGCACACAAGTGTCTGAGTGGGAAGTTGAACAGTATATGAAGCAATATTAATAAGTGGAACCCTTGAAGCAATGCGCTTTGAGGGTTTTTGTTTTGAAATCAAATTGAGACCAGTATGATAAAATTAGTGTTTTGGTCTCTATTTGGTCTCAATTAGGTGCTTAAAAATATTCGAATCATTGAAACAATAAGCTTTGAAAGTTTTTGTCTTTGCACCCAGTTTTTACTTTTTATATGAATTGGGTGCAAAATGGGTGCAGGCTTATCCGAAAAGGTTGCTGTCATTAATAAATTTTTCAAACTTCTCTTTTGCCTTATGATTCATTTTTTCGGTCACAAGGTTTTCAAATTGTATTCTACCCGTTATTCATCAAGAAGAAAATTTTCAGATTGGTAAAATTGCTGATAAAGATGGGAATTTGTTGAAAGAAAAAAAGCTTTGTGGAGTAAGTTAGAAGTTAAGTAACACGTTAAAAAGGTCATACTGTATTATATTTGAGGGGGCATTTCGACTTTCCTGTTTTTGTGTTAAGAAAGTAAATGTCGTATTAAATCCTTAATACTTATACATATTAAAGTAATTGGAATAAAGTACTAATGTGTTATATTTATAATGGGATGTTTATTAAGGGATTGTTTAAACTTTTAAGGGGTTTTTGTAATGAACAAGAAAATCAGTAAAATTGTTACTGCTACAGTTCTTACTTCGCTTTTGACAGGTCCTGTGTATCTCATATTGGATTCTAATAAAGTTAATGCTGAAACGACTAAGGCGATTGATGAAGAAATGAAGCAAAAAAAAGAAATTGCAAATGCTTTATTGAAAGAGATAGACAATAGTAAAAAGGACTTCAAAGATCCAAGTATAGCTGAAAAATTAAAAATTCAAGTTAAAAATTATAGAGATGGTGTTGCTGAAAGAGGGAAAGCTACTTTAACTGCTAAAGCAGGTGCTAAGGCGATTAAGGCAACTGTAAATAAATTTGGCGAAAAGGCGTGGAATAAATTAATTGCTAAGGTAGAAAAAACAAGCGGAACAAAATTAGTTATGTTTCACTATCAAAGTATCAATAAATTTTGCGATGTTTTAACAGGTTTTGAAGGTAATTTAGCGGATGCTATGGCTGCAGGATTGACTAATAATTTTGGTTTTAACAAACAGTTTGCGTATATTGTTGCTAGAGCTTTCATCGCTATAGTATTGTAGGTTTATTTGCTATGAGTACTAATAAAATAGTTTATTTGGTGTTTCTGGTAATAACCTTTATTATTTATGTATCTTTACCTGTTATTCTTGGAAAAAATACATTTGATGCTCGATTATTTGTTATTTTTCCCTTACTGTTCTTTGGAGCCTTTTTATTTTCTTCTGGCAATAATAAAAAGAAGTGATGCTCTAAATGATGAGATTTAAGAGCATATACAAAGTAATATATTTATTCCTCAACTATAGAACAAAAGTGTCTGGAAGTTGAACTGTATATGAAGCAATATTAATACGTGGAACCATTGAAGCAATGCGCTTTGAGGGTTTTTGCTTGGTGCGCCCGGTATGGGTAACATCTTGACGGTGAAAGTCCGTTATAGGCTTGGTAATAGGAACTGTTAGCGAAAGACTAGGTTGTCCATTGTGAAGTGGAATCTGAAGGAAGTCGGACGCAAACACTCGCACTGACAAACAGAAACATCATATTAAGGCTATGTGGAATGGATGAATCTGCTAAACAAGATGAAGTCCGATACTACCCGAGTTCTATATAGTAAATGATGCGGTGACATGAGTGGAAAGGGGTTACACCGTACCCCGGGAGGTCTCATCAGTGGTATCTCTACCGTAGTAACAACGAATGATGAGAAGTCAGCAGAAGTCATAGTAGGGAAAATGTACCGAAGGACTGAACAATATTCAATACCAAGTAAAGATTGGAGGTTATAGATTTACGACGTACAGAATACGGTCTTAACCGGCAACTTATGGAAGGATAACTTATTTCATGCTGCACAAATCTCTCAGCTGACACTCCACGCTTTTATAATTTGAAATATTCTCTTTGATAAAAAAATTCTATTCATTACGTAAAAAATGGGTAGGCATGCTACCCATAAAATTATAAATTTAATAGTTGTTTCTTTTTAGCCTCAAACTCTTCTTGAGTTATAGCATCCATATCTAATAACTCTTTTAACATTTTGATTTTTTTAAAAGCCTCTAATTCGTTATCCAAACTAGAATTATCGGGTTCAGTTTCTAATACATTTTGAGAACCTGTTACTTTACCATTTATCTTTTCGTTTACAAATTCAATAAAATCATCTAACTCGTCATCATTAATCCACTTTATAGAGACTTTATTACCACTTGAATAAAAAGTAATTATGTTACCCATTAATTTTTTACTTAGTTCAAACGTACTTATTTTATTGTAATGAAAAATTTCTGAATCATAGCCACTTAATCTTTTAGCGCAAAATATTATTCTTTCCTCAGTTGCTGCTAAAACACCGTTTTTAACCGTATCGTTTCCTAAGGTTTTAGTTTCATAAGCGCCAAAAATAGAATAAACTATTTCTTCGTTTTTGTGTAAAAAAGAATCTGTAATCAATTCTAAGTTTTTCTTTTTATTAGCCATAATACTATCTCCACTCCTTAAATGTTTTTATATATAGATAACGGCTCAAACCTTAAAATGTATCCACCGTAACTTACAGATCATCCGTAATTTAGTTTGCAGTGTACCTAATACAAATGTTTTTGTGACTTCAAAATATAAAGTCGATTCTAAAACATTTTGCGCACTTTAATGGTATGCGTTAATTAAACCCTACAATGAAATAATAGTCTCTTTTGCAAAGAATCTTGCTTCTAATTCAAGTTTATGATTAAGTATGTTCGACTGATCTAGGATGTTGCAAGAAGAAATTTTATGGGGAGATTGTTTTTGTCTTCGATGTGTATATAATATTATTTTATTAACAGTTCTTTATACTTTTTCAGAAGCTATCATCTTATTAAATAATTGTCACATAATTATCTAATGTTTTCAGTAAACCTCTAAGTTTCAATTGTTGTTTGTCTAAAAATTGCCATATAAATAGGTTTTAAAAATTCCAGTTGAATATACTTATTTTAAACTTGATATTGAACAAAAAACTTATAAATGATTTTATTCGGTTTTAAAAGTAAAAATTTATAATTGTGTTTACTTTAAGGACGACTTGAAACTATTAGTTGATTGACATTGCCATGTTCATTAAGAACTAGTGTCACAAAGTAGTCTTTATTTAACGACTTTGAATGATACTTTTGCTCTGTATCTGTTATATTAGACACAAACTCAGCGTCTTTCGCCATATAATCTTTTGCATGCTCATTCAAAAAGTTTTTGTCTAAATTTTTATCGAGTGGTAGTTTTGAGAAACTTTTTTCAGCTTGTAAAATTTCATCATTTTCACCTAAGACATAAGTCACATCATCGACTACGACTAAGACATAAGTCACATCATCGACTACGACAACGCTATTATTATTATTATGTGGCTGAGATAATTTTCCGTAAACTGTATCATCTTCAGGTGCTATATTAACTTTTTCAACAGTTAAATCAGCTTTTGAATTATCAATTTCAGTATTTTCTTTTTCTTCTTTGCTTGGTGACTTTTCCTCTTTTTTTGATTTTTCTTCAGTTTTTGGGCTTTCATGGTCTTTATCCTTATGAGAGTCTCCAAAAAAAGCGCTACATCCACTAAATAATAAGATTATTAACAGCACTATACCTAAACAGCCAAAACACCCTGAGCATCCAGACTTCTTTTCGTTTTCCTTTGTTAACATGTGCATATCCTCCTTTATAATTTCTAGATTAAATAGATAAAGCTTTTAATCTTCTTATCGTTTATAAGTAAAGGGTTTAATTTAATAATATAATCGTAAAGTTAGTATATAAGTCTTTTGTTTTTCGATCACATTACTATATATTATAAAACTTAATTCTACGTCTAAAAACGGCATCTCGTGGTTAAATGAGATGCCTTTAGTGAAAGTATCTATTAACCCTTACAATGTGATTAAAAGTTATAAATTTTAAAACACTCATCTACTTATTTCTGAATGTTTTTCATCAATAATACTAATTTACAACAATATTTTATGGCGAACAATACTTTTTATTATATCTTTTATATTATATCTGACCGGTGTATTATAATGATAAAGGTCAGTTAAATGAGGATACAGTAAAAATGTAACTGCTCTAAAAAGTAATAGATAAATTAATTATTTAATTTGAGAGTATATAATTAAGGAACTTTAGCAAGTGTATAAATTTGTAATGTAATCATTCTGTATTCGTAAAAAAGTAAAATAATATAGTTACGGTGAATTACCCAAAGTCATTGGTTCTCGTTGTTGATGATTTCAGAAACTCTATCATTATATTCTTCTTGTGGTAAACCTTGAAAATCTTTTTGTATTGTAAGTTCTTCAATTTGCTTTTTCGCTTGTTCAGACATTCCTTCTGTACTAAAGTCTGTTGGAGGTAAACTATTTAAATCGATTTTTGCTTTTTTATTTTCTTGAACAGGATGATTTTGTTGTGATGTATATTCTTTAGGCATTTGTTGACTATCATATTGTGGGGTTTGTTGAATATATTCCAGCTGTGATTGTTCAGATACAGCTACATTATCAGACTGTTGATTATATTCAGAAGTTACAGGACCTTCTGTTGAGGGAGGTTCATTTTCTTTAGTGTTTTTTTCTTCCTTAAGTTCGTCTTTTGTTTTTTCTGGTGATTTAATTTCTTTTTTTGTCGTTTCCTTTTTACTCTCATCATTACCACAGGCACCTAAAAGTAATAAACTGGAAATCAATAAAAATAAACTTTTTTTCATATTTCAAACTCCTTAAATAATTTTTATTCAAAGCATCACATGGGCATATTATCTGTCTTTAATTAGACTGTATTTTAATTATATGTTTAAGACTGTGTTTAATTATTAAATCGTTTTTCTCGTATGTCATATGAAGATTATTTTCTATACGTATTACATTTCTTCATTGACTACAATAAAAACATTTCAATACCGTACAAATAATTAAGGGTACGTAAGAGTACCCCTGAAATTATAAATTATCGACTGCATACTTTGCTTCTTCTTCTGTAAATTTATCACCATAATTTGAAATTAACTGATCATAGATAGCATCTTTGGACATATTTTGGTCTTTTTGATAAGATTTAGCAGCTTTTAAAGCATTTTCTTTATAATCGGCTTTTAAGTGATCGATAGCATATTGTGCATCTTCTTCTGAAAATTTATCACCAGCATCAGATGTTAATTGATCAAAAATACCTTGTTTAGACATATGCATTGTATCAGCATAAACTTTAGCGGAATTTAAAGCAGCCGTCTGATCATTAGTTGCATCTGAATCCTTCTTAATTTCAGAATCACCATTATTTAAGTTTTTATCCACTTCATTCACGAACGCTCCGGTACAGGCAGAGAATAAAATAGCTAAAATGATAAATATACCTAAACAACCTCCGCAGCCCCATAACCAACGCTTTTTAGCTTTAGAAGCCTGCTCTTTTTTGTAATCTTCAAATTGTTGCTGTTGCCTTACTAGCAATTCTTCATTACTGAGTTCTTTCTTTTCTGACATTTTTAAGCCCCCTTAAAATAATTGTGATATTAAACGCATAAAGCGGTTTAATCAGTGCTTTAAACATTATGTAACATGGATTAAAGCTGATGATATGCTCGAAATATCGAGTCGCAAAGTCGCATTTTTTAGTAATCCATCTCAACTTAATTACTGCTAAATCTTCAATATTAAAGTATTCTAAATAAATCACATCTTTTACAACTTTTACACAACTCGAAATTACGGATTAGATCACACTTATTGTTTAAAAATATACTTGTGTTGTATTTATTCTTCTATGCCTTTATTTTTAAATTGGCAACTTAAAATATGAATTTTTAGAGAATGCAACTTTTTGATTCTTTAATAATAATTTACAACAATATACATTGCCCTACAATACTTTTTGTAAATTTTTGTACAATATAAGAATTAAAATAATGATAATGTGTCATCGTAAAGGTGAGAGAATAACAATTTGGATGTCATGACAAGCTATGTGGAGAGAATGTGCTAATAAATTCATGTTTCAATTTTTAACTGTTTGAAAAGAAATATAACTGAGGGAATTAAGAAAGGGTAAAATAGTGTAGTTATTGGAAGGCTCGGATGATAATTTAGGATCACGTGTTTTCAAAATTTTTATAAGAGAACGCTTAAGAGCAGTATTTAATATTTGAATCCATAATTAATTATGCAGCAATTTACCTCTAAAAATGTAGTCGTATGTGTTGAGTTAACAAAAGGAGATTAAATGATTATTACCTAAAGTATTTTGATAAATTGAAGCATAAATTATGATTCTACTCTGTTCAGCTTTTGACTTGACTTAACGACCTTACTTTTCAATCTCTTTATTTTTGGACCGAAAATAGAAATAAACGATGATAATATTGATGATTGCGAAAAGACCATAACCGCGCCCCTCAAATTCTATGAAGTGGAAAGCGACAAGTAAGTTGACGACTAGAGCCAGAAGGATAAAAACGAAAGCAAGATTTGGAATGATTTTTTTGAACATCATGCAACACATCACTTTAATTATTTTTATTATATATTACTTATTGATATGATTTTAACACAAATGAAGAATAGTTTAAATTATTGAAGAAGATACATTAGGTCATTAAACTGTGTTGATTTTATGATATAGTAAACAAGAATATCAATTGTATTTATCGTAATTAATATATGAATAGGGGAATGTGTGATGATATTCAAAATATGTTTAATCGTATTAATATGGCTGCTACCACAAATAATTAGAGTAGCGCGTATTTTACATTTGAAACACTTAGGCTATAAATATATCGGTCACGATCAATATGAGAAAATTGGGGATAAAAAGTACAAGTGGTATGAATGGTTAAGATAATTCAACGTACACACCATTTTGCTGCGTTTGATCAGCATGCATATACAAAATTAAATCAACTGATAGACTAACACTCATGATTTTTAAGTTCAAAAGTCATCGGGTGTTTTTTGTTCGCTACATTTTAATTACTATGTTGCAAAAATGACAAAAAGCTAACTTTATGTAAAAATATGATGCACTTACATTAAAATTTTTCGACAAACTATTGTCATAATTATATTAACGCATTATAATATTGAAAATGTCTAATGGAAACCTTTTCATACGCGTTCTCATCATGTTGTATGCATGCTGTTAATATATGAATTTTCTATTGTGTCACTATTTGAATAAAATAAATGATGTATCGCTTTGATAATAAGCTCCAGTTGCTGCTGGAAAATTAAGCAGATATCGATCATTCATACAAATAACGTATCCACACAGTAGCCATTAAATAAGCATAATGAGAAAAAGTAGGGAAGCATGTTTCTTATTAGAATAATTCATTGACGTAAAAACTAAGAAAGGAAAACTACTCAAACGACATATCAATCAATATAAAAGTCTGTTGTTACAAAAACATATCCTCAATAGAGTTGCACGAGGTACATGTTAAACGTGAATTGTTAGAAAATTCATCGTTTAAACAGACAAAAATAATCATTTGAGTAGTCAGGCACCATTATGACAACAATTTTTGCACACAGAGGTTTGTCGAGTAAGGCACCAGAAAATACATTTGCTGCATTTGATTTAGCTCGAAAAGTGGAAGGCGTGAAATGGCTCGAACTCGATGTTGCGATTACAAAAGATGAAAAGTTAATTATTTTTCACGATGATGACTTAGATCGCACAACAGATACGACAGGGGAAGTAAGTGAAACATTGTATGAAAAGATTGAACATGCCACTTCAGGCGCTTGGTTCGGTCCAGAGTTTGAAAATGAACGTGTCATGACGTTTGAACAACTGATTGACTTTGCGAATCGCTATCAAATGAATCTAAACATTGAACTTAAAGGGGTAACTGGTCCAAATGGCACATATTTGAGTGAACGCATGATTCAATTGTTTAAAGCGCAGATTAAGCAATTGGATTCTAACATCGAAGTGCTCATTTCAAGTTTCAACTTTGCACTGCTTAAATTGGCAGAACAACATGTGCCACAGTATACAAGAGCTGTATTATTTGAACGTTGTGCCTTTTATCCAGATTGGCGAACAATTGTCGATTTTTGTGGCTCATCCATCGTTCATTTAGAGGACATTAATTTAACACGCGATGTCGTACAAGAAATTAAATCATCTGGCTATACATTAAACGTGTGGACGGTCAACGATAAAGATCGTGCAAATACGCTTTTCAATTGGGGCGTAGATGGCATATTTACAGACTGTGCTGACGATTTAATACATTTACAAAAAGCATAGGATTTACAACTTAAAGAAAGGAACATCATCGGTATGCAAAAAATACTTGATAAATTAAATTTTAAAGACCGTAAAACATTGATTGGATTTTTATCAGTTGTGACGGCAGGACAATTAATCTATTCCAGCTTTGAAGCTTTTAAAGGGACATTCTACAACTTATTATTAGAAGTATTGAATGTGAGTAATGCAGAGTTAGGTGCTATTTTCGGTTTAATTGGTATTTCGATATTCTTTTATATTCCAGGTGGATGGATTAATAACCGTTTTTCCATCAAATCAATCTTAATTGTTGGTTTATTGATTCGTTTTTTAACAATTTCAGTGATCATCTTCTTTAGTCCAACATTCCAAGTACTGAAAATTATCGCAATTATTTGGGGGATTGTGGACTCGTTTTTCTGGCCGGCTGTATTGAACGGTGTCATCTTTTTCACAGACCAAAGCAAGCGTGGTATGGGATTTGGTCTATTAGAATCAGTTCGCCGTGCAGAAGAGATGCTCATGAACTTACTGATTGTCGGTATCATGTCATTAGTCAGTGGTATTGTTGTATTTAAAGGTGGTATGTTCGCATATAACTTGCTTATTATTCCATTGATTTTACTCATTATCAAATATGTTCCTAAAAATGGTATTGCCGCAATGGATGAAGAAGAAAAAACTGAAATGAGTGGTAATAAATCTTTAGAGGCATTAAAAGGATTATTTTATGTATTATTGAAACCAAAAGTATGGCTTGCGTCAATAAGTGCGATGTCTATTTATTGGGGCTATATTATTTTGATTTACAGTGTTCCATATTTACAAAAAACGTTTGACTTATCAACAACACAAACAGCACTTTTTGGTATTTTTAACACAGGTTTAATGGGTGTGTTGATGGGTATATCTGCGGGTATCATCTCTGACTATGTGTTTAAATCATCTTCTAAAATGATTTTCGCAGCGTTATTATTATCGTCATTGATTTTACTTGGCGTGGTATTGATTAAAGGTAGTCTTATTGTGAGTATGGCACTACTCATCGCTTTTTCAGTTACGACATTCTTAGCGAAAAGTGTTATTCTTGCGCCAATTGCAGAGTTTGATATTCCTAAAAAATACGCTGGCTCTGCAATGAGTGTCGGTTCATTTGCAGCCTATGCACCAATATTTTGGGTCTATACAATGAACGGAAAGTTACTTGATGCACATCAAGATAACGTTGTTGAAGCGTATCGTATGATTTTTGGAATTGGTATTGTCGTTGCTTTTCTTGGAAGTCTTTGTACATTGATTTTACTTATTTTGAATCGCAAATCAAAAAGTAAAGTTGCAGAATAAGAGAATATGAAATTCAAAAAACGGGTTGGAGTGATTCTGACTCGTTTTTTATTTTACAAATCTCAGAATATCCTATGTCCATTCGAAATTTGATATATCATGCAATCATATTTTTGAAAATATCAGTATAGCCTTTTAAAGAGTGAGACAAAACATTAAAGAAAATTGTTTTTCAGAATCAGAACTTATCGCATGATATTAGGCGAAAATGTGATTTGCTGTTTTCGAAATTGTTTGTTTATAATGTATTAAAAATACGATGAAATTAAGGAGTCGAACGATGTCACAATCATTTAAGCTTGTTATTTTTGATTTAGATAACACATTGTACCCATTTGATGCATTATGGCAAGAAGCAAATCGAGCCACTTTCGAAACTGATGAACGCTTTAAAGATATTGATTATGATCAATTTTTGCCACTATATCAAAAATATGATCAACATTTTTGGAAACAACATGATTCTGGGCATATCAGTTTAGATGAATTAAGACGACTAAGATTGATTAAAACATTAAAGCATTATGATATAGACGTCACGCATGAAGAAGCACAGGCCTATTTTGAGCGTTTTTTCAGTTTACTATTATCCAAAATCACGGTGAATGAAAAGATGAACACATTGCTCAACGAATTAAAAGCACATGTTGAAATTGCGCTTCTCACAAACGGTAAGTTAATTGAACAAAAGACAAAAATAAATAACTTACAACTTAATGAGATATTTAAAGACAATATTTTTATCTCTGAAGCATTAGGAGTTGAAAAACCAGCACCTCAAGCATTTTTAAAGGTGATTGATATTTTAAATATTCGACCAGAAGAAACACTCATGGTAGGGGATTCATGGACAAATGATGTACAAGGAGGATTAAATGTAGGCATGTCTGCAATATGGTTCAATCCGCCACATGAAAATAAACAGTATTCGGATAATCAGCAATTACAAATTTTTAAAGGCGACATTGAACAATTACTGAAAAAGTTAATCGCAAGTAAGAAAGGGACTGAAAGCTTTTCTGATGATTCATTTAAACAGGAATAAGGTGTGGTTACATGGAGAATGATAAAAAATGGGTATGGCGATGAGGGAATTGACATTAAAGAATATGATTATGCGTAAAAAATAGGCTGGAACAATTTAACGTTCCAGCCTTATCACTAACTTACTTATAGATTCACTTCATCAGTAAAATGATTTTTGTTACAGTTATGTTCGTTACTAAGTGCACGGTGATTATCTGATACACCTTATCAAAAATATTGATGTTATGTTTACCGACTCACTTTATTCTGTAACATATTATGATGCGAGTTTTTGCACACTTTCTGATTCATCTTCAAAAGCAGAATTCAAGCTCCATATACCTAATTTCGCTTTTTGTGCTGCTTTCTGTGATTTCTCTAATTTCGCTAAATATCTCGTATTCGGTGGATAAACATAACCGACTTTAGCGAGGCCTTCCTTCACTAAAATGTCATTAACCATTTTCCCATCGACATAAATATAAGCTAAATAACGATGATATTTGTCTTGCTTTTGACCTACATCAAATTCAACTTCTATTTTATTTGCATTTTTAAGTAATTCAGCCGTTCTGTCTGACGCTTCTTGACCGAATGGTTGCTTGCCAACACGTGGATGTTTTGTTTCAGGCGTATCGATTAATAAAAAGCGAAATGTTTCAGTCTTGCCTTCATATTTCAATTTTGCCGTGTCACCATCGACTGCTTTAACAAGTTCTACAGGAAATTTTGCTGTTGTACCTGGTTTAGCGACTTTAGATGATGGTTCTGTTGGCTTTTCCGTAGTTGCGCTAACATTTTCTGGCTTCGTAAAAATTGTAACTGCAAGAGCTACAAGCGTTAAAACAAATACAATTGTTAACCCATTTTTCCAATTTTGATTCCACTTTGTTTGTTTATTCATGCATTTTAGCCTCCTAAAAATTTTCATTTTGTTTCGCTAAAATCCACTAAATCTTAATCAACAAATCCCCAATTTAATATTTTAATTATAAATTGTTTTTACAGTTTATATCAAGTGTATTTTCGAAAAAGACAAAAAATTGTAATACAAAAAAGATTGTGCGAAAAAACAGAACAGCTATATACAACAAGATATTTAACGTACATTAAATCGCGCTTTAAATAGAAAAGTGCTATATTATATTTAACAATTAACGTATGAAGGAGGGGGAGCGCGATGTTTCAATATAAGATTGGTCCACTGAACATAAAGATAAAACTAACTACAAAGGCTCTCAAAGAAAGGGTAAAAGACATCGCAATTTGGAGTATCATCTTTTTAGTAGTAGCCTATTTAAGAAAAAGAAATAAATAACTTGTAAAGATTTGATGGAAAAGGAGAATAAGTTTATGACAAATTTGACAAAAATGCGTATAAGAACAGTATTGAATTATGTAATAGGTGTGGCAGCATTAATTTTTGCGGCATATATTTTATTGAAGTAGCTCATGGGGCTCGGAGGTTATCCTAACCTTTGTTTTTTGAAGACTTGATTTAAGAACATCATATTTGCTAACAAAAAGGGAGTGGACGATTACCGTCACTCCCTGTATTTTTGGCTCAATTTGTTACGATTCACCTTGTTGTATGACTACGATTTGTCGGAGTCACGATGTCCTGTTTTTGATTTAATCATTTGAATGATAAACCCAACAAGTACACCAAGTAACACCCCGATAAATGCACCCGCAATCAGAGGTAAGTTGAATGCGTATTGCAAGCCAAAACCGATTAAAATTGCAATAATAATGATAATCATAGATAGACGATTTTCGCTAAAAGACTTCATGATGATTCACTCCTAATGGTTTTGATTATAACATTTTTGGCTGAAAAGAACAGTGACAGAGATGTGTAAAATTGACGCTTATAGAAAGCATAGCATATGATATGATGGTGTTATCAATGCAAAAAAAGGAGAAGCTATGAAAAAATTTACAACAGGCGTTTTGATCCTCATTGTTGCAATCTTTGTTTTAGCATTTCAATATATCAATAATGATGGGCCATTTAAAAAATCTACGGCTGATGTAAGAGGCGAATCTTACGTCGTTAAACGTGTTATTGACGGTGATACGATTATTATTGATAAAGATGGAGAAGAAGAACGTGTTCGCTTAATCGGAGTGGATACCCCAGAGACAGTTAAACCGAATACGCCAGTACAACCATACGGAAAAGCTGCGTCGAATTTTACAAAGAAACATCTCACGCATCAACGTGTAAGACTCGAGTATGATCGTGAACCAAAAGATAAATATGGTCGAACGTTAGCTTACGTTTGGTTAGGTGATGAAATGTTTAATGTCAAATTGGCAGAAGAAGGTTTAGCACGAGCTAAGTTTTACCCACCTAATGATAAATATCGTATTTTAATCGAACAAGCACAAAAAGAAGCACAAAAGAAACAATTGAACATTTGGGAACGATAAAAAAAGACACTTTGAGACGAATATCAATCTCAAAGTGTCTTTGCTTTAGTAATGACTATTTAATGATGTTTTTTCGGTTCATGATGATTTTCGAACGCCGTAACCAGTTGTTGCATTGTATCGCTTTCTAGTTGTGTATGAGACGTATCAACAAGTTCTTGAATCGCAAATCGAATATCCTTTTCATTTTCAGTTGTATAGATATTACTAAACGGTTGAGCATCTCCATCAATTCGTTCGCCACGTTGATCAACGCAATAGATGACACCAATAGTCGATACAGGGACTTGTATGAAAGATTCAACAACTTCCTGAATATTTTGCGTCGACTTTTCAGCAATTTGATACGGATCATACTCATGAAATTCATACGTAATTTTGTTTTCTGAAATAATTTCATTAAAAGTATACGACGTTTTTAAGTCAGATTGAAATTGAGTATGATATTGGTGCGCAATGTAATGACCTACAATACGATTCAAATCATGTTCATCTGATGCAGGCAATTGCCCTTTAAAATGATAAAATGTTTTTGATTTTAATGATTTAATGTTCATTAAAATCATTCCGACGTTTGTAACAATAATAAAATCAAATTCTGAGATGAGTGGGAATAATGGATTTTTAGGTGCAATCTGACTCGTTGTAATGATACGAAAATCCTTTATCTTATCTTCACTTTTAAAATCTTCCAACAATTGATTTAACAGTTGTCTCGTATTTCTCAAATTAAGATGATACGTCGTTGTTACTGCACGATTGTCTTTAGATTGATATCTTTCTTGTTTTAAAATTGAAATTTTATTAAGCAATTGCGTTTTTGTATAAGCTTCTACATCAAGTTTATGTTGGTAAAACTTTAAACGCAGTAATGCTAATAAAACTAAAATAAAAAGTACGCAAATCAAAAACCATAATAATAATGACATATATGTATCCTCCTTCCTATAGTTTAAAACGCGTCCCATGCCAATCGCATATGCGGTTAACAGACGAAAGGATATAGTTAGTCTTTATCATATGTTAATTATTCATGAATGTCTAATTTTGTGCATTATGAAGGGATTCTTGGTGTAGGATATCGCAAGTAGGTTGCCTGAAGACATAGGAAAGCTGACTCAAAACAAATGTCGCAGGAATCTAAGATGGCATTTCAAGTCAGTCTGTAATTAAAGTTCGCCCTTTAATTACAGACTAGACTGATTCATTTTTGCTATAGTTCATTGTCACAACCACGTTCAAATGATAGTGGTTATATCACTGTATACCACATAGACGCAAAAAATAACAATGCGCTATAAAAAGACAGATACCATGGGGATGATATCTGTAATGTCGATTATATCAATTCAAAGGGGCGCCAATTATTGTAAAATGTCTTTTTGAATTTGATTGAAATTATCTAGCAGTTGTTGCATATTTTCTGCTTGTGCATCATCAATTGTAATGAACACTTTTCTTTCATCCTCTGTCGAACGTTCTTTACCAATGATATTTTTTTCTGTTAAGGCCGTTAACGATTTATGTATCTCCATTAAACTAAAATCAATTGATTGTTTGACTTTGTGTAATGAAATACGACGACTATTTGTCGTTTTCAGGTGATATAAAAACAAAATGTCATTCAGTTTTAGGCCATGTTGTTTCTTAAGCTCACTGATAATTTTCTTTCTATTTGATTCATAAAAGAAGATAGCTTCTGTCTCCATCTCAAAATGGTTGTTCATAATTTCACTCCTTTTCCAACTTTCCTATTACCCTAAGTTATATTATATTAAAAAATTTATACTTTTAAAAGAATATTCTTAAAGTAATTCAAAAAAACAGTATATGGCATTTAAAAGTGCATAAAATATCACATCCACACATGTAAAATTTTAACTGTTATTAAATAGAAATTCAATTATTTTTAAAGTAAAATAGTTATAATTCGAATGTAGGAGTGATATTTTTAATAGCTTACAATGAAATTAGATATAATTCAACGCAAAAGTGAGAATATTAATGATTTTTTTTATTAAATTTGTCGAAACTAAAAACCTTTTTGTCAAATAGACGATAAAGATGTTGTTAAAATAGACTTTTTAATAATTATTAATACAATAGTTTATTAAAATCGCTAGGTATTTTATTTATACTCAATAACGTTTGTGATCATTTTTGCTTATTCATTGATAAAACACAATTAATCTTGTATAATAAAATACAATTGTAAGCGTTTTCTGAGGAGGTGAAAATGTTGGATGTATCAAAAAAAGAAAGAATGGAACACCTGGTACGTACACTTATAGATAAAGTGCCGCATGCGTTTAAATTTCATGGAGAGATGGCCACGCATTTATTTTTAAATGATCAACTTTACTTTGATGAAAAGGTCGACATTTGTGTGAATCGAAATGAGTTGTCGAAAGTTCTGCGGGTCATACCGAAGACTTTTACAATTTATGGTTTGAATAAAGAGGGAGAGCCACTTTCATGTAATGATGTGCAATTGCACCAAATGTCGTCAGTAGAAGTTTATGATGAAGATGTGTTGTTAATGAATATTATTATTTATGATGTGGACGATGAACATTGGCTGTTTCGACTTAACCACAATGTCAGAATTCCTGAAAAGTACATTTACTATCATTCGCTTAAATGGAAAGTAGACTATATTAAACCTGAAATTGTGTTGATGTATTTATTACACGAACCATTTAATGATAAAAAAGTGCCGTTTTATCGCCATTTAATAGATAAAATGAGTTACTTTCAATTTGTAACGCTGAAAGTTGCAGTCGGTGAGGATTTATTAAAAAGAGTGATAACTGAAAGAAGTACTTAACGTGAATGTAAGCTTGATTCCACGCTAAGTACTTCTTTGTTTTTAACGATGATAACAGTGTTCGTAACAGGCTTTAACGGCCTCATCTGCATCTTTAGTTGAAATTCCAAACATCATTGAAATTTCGGAAGAGCCTTGGTTTATCATTTTTAAGTTAATATTAGATTGTGCTAAGGCGTCAGTAATTTTATTCGCTGTACCGACTGTCGCACTCATACCTTCACCAACAATCATTAATATCGCCAAGTCATGTTCAACATTAAGTTCGTCAATTTCACAATAATGACGAATTTCCTCTAAAACTTTTTGCTCTTTGCCGGCCAGTTGACTTGAACGCATGATAATACTGATATTGTCGATTCCAGAAGGCATATGATCAAATGAAATCTGATGTTTTTCCAGTATTCTTAAAATTTTAACCGTAAAACCGACTTGTCTATTCATTAAATATTTTTTGATGTTAATACTTGTGAATCCTTTGTCGCAACTAATACCGGATACAACTTTGTCATGATTGATTTGACGGTCATGGACAATATAAGTGCCCATATCAGTCGGACGATTTGTATTTTTAATAACGACTGGAATGCGGTAGCGATAAAGCGGTTGTAATGCTTCGTCGTGAAATACGCCAAAACCAGCGTACGAAAGCTCACGCATTTCACGATATGTAATTTCAGGAATCACTTCAGGATGTTTAATGACAGTAGGGTTGGCACGGAAAATACCCGACACATCCGTAAAGTTTTCATATAAATCTGCTTTTACACCTCTAGCGACGATGGCACCAGTAATATCAGAGCCTCCACGTGGAAATGTCACAATGTGCTCACTTTCTGAGTAACCGAAAAAGCCTGGAATAATAATTTTCTTATCGGTATTTTTAATTTCTTTTATTTTATCGTAACTGGATTCTAAAATTTGGGCGTTACCTGGATCATCAGTCACAATAATGCCTGCTTCTTGTGGTGATAAATAAATAGTAGGAACACCTTGTTCATTATTATAAGCAGCAATGATTTGTGCATTGAAATTTTCACCTGATGATTTTAACGCATCGAGTAAACGTTCAGGTGAATCTTTTAAAGTGGCAATATGCGCTTCGAGTGTACGATCAATCTCACTCAAGATGTCTGTTTGCAACGGTAATTCGTCGATAATATCTTTGAAGCGATTGAGGATCTCTTGTTTTTTATGTGTGTAATCGAGTTGATTAATTACTTTTTCGTACAACCTAATAAGTAGATCGGTTGTCTTCACATCATCGCTAAATCGCTTACCAGGCGCAGATACGATGATAATACGTCTTTCAGAATCACTATTAACAATGTTTAATACTTTTTTAATTTGTTCAGCTGACGCGACTGAACTGCCTCCAAATTTTGATACTTTCATAACCTTAGACAACCTTTCTGTAATATGAGATACCTATTCAATTTAGCCAGAACTAATGGTAAAATAGAACTGTCTTTTCTAAATTTTTAGAACTTTACAAACTTTATGAATGAATTTATACTAAACCATATTTACATATATTTCAATAGGACAACATGATTAATTTCATGAGATTTAATTCGGAGGGATGATTAATGAAACAACTTAATGTTGCATTATTAGGTTTAGGGACTGTCGGTTCAGGTGTCGTTAAGATTATTGAAGAGAACCATCAGCAAATTAAAGAAACGATTCAAAAAGATATTCACATTAAGCATATTTTGGTTCGAGATAAATCAAAAAAGCGGCCGCTGAATATTTCACGTTATCATTTAACAGAAGACGTGAATGATATTTTAAATGATAACGAAGTCGATATTATCATTGAGGTAATGGGTGGTATTGAACCGACTGTTGACTGGTTAAAAGCAGCATTAAGTCAAAAGAAGCATGTGATTACTGCCAATAAAGATTTATTAGCGGTGCACCTTCGTGTCTTAGAAGATTTAGCTGAAGCAAATGGTGTCGCTCTCAAATATGAAGCGAGTGTCGCTGGCGGAATTCCTATCGTCAATGCCATAAACAACGGATTAAATGCAAATAATATTAGTAAGTTCATGGGTATATTTAACGGAACTTCTAACTTTATTTTGACAAAGATGACTGAAGAAGGTGCGCCTTATGAAGCGGCATTACAAGAAGCACAAGCACTTGGTTTTGCTGAAGCAGACCCGACTGATGATGTAGAAGGTATCGATGCAGCACGTAAAGTAGTCATCACGTCTTATTTATCATTTAATCAAGTCATCACTTTAAATGACGTCAAAACAGAAGGGATTAGCGGCGTCACACCTCAAGATATTGATGCAGCAAAGGCGTTAGGATACAAAATTAAACTGATTGGTAAAGGATCATACACACAAGGCAAAATTAATGCTTCGGTACGTCCTACACTCATTGCGCACTCACATCAACTTGCTGCTGTAGAGAATGAATACAACGCTATTTATGTCATTGGAGATGCAGTGGGTGAGACGATGTTTTACGGTAAAGGTGCTGGAAGTCTTGCTACAGGTTCAGCAGTGGTCAGTGATTTATTGAATGTTGCATTACAATTCGAATCTAATTTGCATACATTGCCACCACATTTTGAATTAAAAACTGAAAAAACGAAAGAGATGATGGATGACGGTGAGACTGTGACATTAAAAGAAAAAGAAAGTTACTATTTTGTTGTGAATACACCAGAAGTTTCACAAAAACAAGTGGAAACCACTATTAAAAGTCATCTACCTTTCCATAAATCCCTTCAAATTGTTGAACTAACACCGACAACATTTGCGGTGATTGTTGTAGGTATTGATGATGATCCGACGTCTTATGTTGAACAAGAAGCGAATTATCGAGTTGAAAAAATTTATCCAGTTGAAGGAGTTTGATACGTATGAAGTTATGGAAAGGTCTCGTTGAAGAGTATAAAGCATTTTTACCAGTAGATGAAAACACACCAAAAGTGACATTAAATGAAGGACATACGCCACTCATTTATTGTGATACGATTTCTGAAATGTTAGGCATCGAGCTCTATGTCAAATATGAAGGTGCCAATCCAACTGGTTCATTTAAAGATCGTGGTATGGTGATGGCGGTAACGAAAGCGAAAGAACAAGGCAAAAAAATGGTCATCTGTGCCTCAACTGGGAATACATCTGCTTCTGCTGCTGCGTATGCGGCTCGTGCAGGTTTAAAAGCCATTGTCGTGATTCCTGAAGGTAAGATTGCTTTAGGAAAGTTATCGCAAGCTGTGATGTACGGTGCTGAAATTGTTTCGATTGAAGGAAACTTTGACGAAGCATTAGAAATCGTTAAAGAAGTTGCTGAAGATGGTGAAATTGAATTAGTCAACTCAGTGAATCCGTATCGTATTGAAGGTCAAAAAACGAGTGCTTTTGAAATTGTAGAACAGTTAGAAGACCATGCGCCAGATATTTTGGCAATTCCAGTCGGTAACGCAGGAAATATTACAGCTTATTGGAAAGGTTTTAAAACATATGAGGAAAAATATCAAACCGGTTTACCGCATATGTTTGGATTCCAAGCAGCTGGTGCAGCACCTATCGTACACAATCAAGTCGTCAAAAATCCTGAAACGATTGCAACAGCGATTCGTATCGGTAATCCGGCAAGTTGGAAGCAAGCAGTGCAAGCGATTGAAGCGTCAGAGGGTCTGATTGAAGCGGTCACAGATGAAGAAATTTTAGAAGCCTATCAATTAATGACATCTAAAGAAGGGATTTTTAGCGAACCTGCAAGTAACGCATCGATAGCTGGACTGATTAAGTTACACCGACAAGGAAAATTGCCTCAAGGTAAAAAAGTGGTCGCAGTGTTAACGGGGAATGGTTTGAAAGATCCAGATACAGCAATCGGGTTATTAGAAAATCCAATTCAAGCATTACCAAATCATAAAGAAAGTATCGTTCAATACATTAAGGACGCGTTAAAATGATAAAAAGACAATTACATTTAGAGATTCCGGCTTCTACGGCGAACTTAGGTTGTGGGTTTGATTCCATTGGCATGGCGCTCAACAAATTTTTACGTATTGATGCCCGCGCGATTGAAGGGGAAAAATGGTGTTTTATACACAATGGACCACACCTTGTTGGCCTACCTGAAGATGAGAGTCATTATATTTATAAAATTGCGCAACAAGTCGCTGCACAATATGAAGTCGCTTTACCTGCACTTGAAATTAAAATGTATAGTGATATTCCATTAGCACGTGGTTTAGGTTCATCCGCTTCAGCATTAGTCGGCGCTTTATTTATCGCTAATTATTTTGGAGATATTGAGTTATCACAATATGAATTATTACAATTGGCCACGCAAATAGAAGGGCATCCAGATAATGTTGCGCCTACGATATACGGTGGTTTAGTTGTTGGCTATCATCATGCTGAGACGAAAGTGACAAGTATTGCACATATTGAAGTGCCTGATGTGGACTTTATCATTTCAATTCCAGAGTATGAGCTTGAAACTGTTGAAGCACGTAAAGTTCTTCCTGAGAGCATCACGCACCAAGAAGCGGTTAAATTCAGTGCAATTAGCAATACGATGATCAGTGCCTTTATTCAACATCATTATGAACTTGCTGGTCAAATGATGGAACAAGATGGCCTACATGAACCGTATCGTCAGCATTTAATTCGAGACTTTGAAGCGGTTAAAAGGATTGCGCATGAACACGATGCATATGCTACAGTGATTTCTGGAGCAGGTCCAACGATTTTAACGATGATTAAAAAAGAAAACAGTGGGCCGCTTGTACGTGCACTGCGTCAACATGTCGAACGCTGCCATTCAGAACTCGTCACGGTGAATACATCAGGTGTTGTTTCGAAAGTGACACACCATTTTTAAATCATACTTTGAAGTTATAATGAAGAGGTTGGGAAATTTGATAAGCCCAACCTTTTTTATTTGTTTCTCGATAGGTATATAACTTAAAAATATGTTAGAAGCCTTGATGATTCACCTTTTATTGAAATTTCTATAATTTTGAATTTACTTCGGTTTAGTGTAAGATAAAATCAAATTGAAAGGAGTTTTCGAGATGAAACCAGATTTAGTCGTAATGGACATGGATGACACGTTAATGACTTCCGAAAACCGTGTCTCTGATAAAACAAAAGCTTATTTATTACAATTACAAAAAAACGGCGTGAAAATCGCACTTGCCTCAGGTCGTCCAACTGCTGGGATGTTACCGACTGCAAAAGCATTAAAAATGGATACGTTTGGTAGTTACATTATGAGTTATAACGGTGCACAAACACTTGAACTTTCAAGTGATGAGGTAGTATCGAAAAAAGTGATTGAAAAAGAAGAGTTCGATAAAATTGTAGACTTTTGCCGTCAACATGAACTTTTTGTATTAACTTATCACGATGATACGATTATTTATGAAGGCGAACATGAGTATATGAATATTGAATCTGAGTTGACAGGACTGCCCATGAAAAAAGTCGACGATATTAAAGATTATATTCAAGATGCAGTACCAAAAGTGATGGGTGTAGATTATGAAGAACACATTTCAGAATTGATTCAATCAATGAACAACAAATTTGATGATGAAGTTGATATGACAACGAGTAAGCCATTTTTCCTTGAGTTTATGAGTAAAGGTGTATCTAAAGGGGAAGCGATTAAAAAATTAGCTGAACGTTTAGATTTAGATGTTAACAAAATGGTTGCATTCGGTGATAGCGCGAACGACATCGAAATGTTTAAAGTTGTAGGAAAAGCCGTTGCGATGGATAATGCATCTGATGAAGTGAAATCTTATGCGCATATGGTGACGAAAAGCAATGACGAAGAGGGCATTCCTTACGCGTTAGATCAAATCTTGTCATAAACAACACGATTCAAGCAAGAGGGAACGGACTATAACATGACGGTTTCTATCTTGCTTTTTGATTTTTTGATACAGAAAGCAGATAAGCGCCTTATAGAAAAAACAGGTTAGGAAGTCGAATGCTCCTAGCCTGTTTGTATTGATTTAGAACCTATTTGCAGTATTAAACAATGATGGCATGGCTCAATTTAAATGTACAACTATTTTGCGGTATGCGTCCACTCATGTTTTCCACGATGACGCTTAATATGTGCATAAACTTGGTCTGCTGCGTAATCCAAATTTGTATACACTGTAATTGCAAAAGCAGATTGAGACGCTTCAAAATCGGTCTCCAAATACAACTCTTTTAAATGTTGAAACAAGCTTTCCATTTGTTCATGTGTTAAACTGCTATACTCTCTTAACGTTCGTTTCAACAACTTTCCATTTTTTTCTTCTAAAACTTGTACCACAATTACAAAGCGTTCTTCCGTCTTTAAAACATCATCGAAAAGGTTTGTTTGTCCTACCATAACGTGCCCACCTTTACAATTTATTAACTTAATTATACATGAAATGACAATAGGTAGGAAATGGAATATGCAAGGTTTTTTGTATGAAATGTAAATTATCAAATCTCACTTTATTGTTATAAAAATCGCAAAAATCAGTAACTAAAAATAAAGAGCCCTGAATACAAGGCTCTTTACATCAAATTTATTCACGATAAGATTCATGTTCACTTAAATCAATTTCTTCAAGTGGAATGATGCGTGTTTTATGGATCATTTTATGTACGATATAAACGATTAATAAAATGAAAATAGGTAAAAAGTTTTGTGCCAATTTCGCCAAATCAAAATGAATAAATGCTTCTGCTGAACTACCGAAAATTAAGAATAGTAAAGTAGCAATAACGATAATTGGACCTACTGGGAAAAATGGTGCTTGATAAGGTAACAATTGATTGATATCTTTATTTTGTTTTTTAATGGCACGTCGTAATCGTATTTGTGCAACAATACTTGAACCCCATACAAATGTAACGAGTGCACCGATAATATTGAGTAAGCCCATGACACTTTGTGGATTAAAGTTTGCATAAATAGTGACTGCTGCAATAAAAACAAATGTCGTGTACAAAGCACGTAACGGCAATTGCGAACGTGAATTAATTTTACCTAAGAATTTCGGTGCTTGTCCGTCTTGGCTTAATGAGAATAACATACGACTTGTTGTGAACACACCTGAGTTTGCAGCTGAAAGCAATGACGTTAAAATCACCGCGTTAATGACAGAAGCTGCAAAAGCGATTCCTACTCTGTCGAATACAATCGTAAATGGACTTTGTGCGATTGATCCACTTTGATTAAGTAATGTTGGATCTGTGTATGCTAAAATTGCAGAAATGACTGCGATAGACAACACATAAAATAGTAAAATACGCCAAAAAACTTGTTTGATTGCACGTGGCATAGACGTTCTAGGATTGTCTGATTCACCCGCTGTCACTGCCACGACTTCTGTACCACCTACTGAAAATCCGGCTACTAATAGAACACTTAAAAATCCTGAAATGCCACCTACAAATGGCGCTTCACCAGAAGTAAAATGTTTGAAACCGTAATAATGACCCCCTAAAATACCGAAAATCATTAAAATACCTAATACAATGAAAATAATAATCGTCACGACTTTGACTAAAGAAAGCCAGAATTCAGCTTCACCAAACGCTTTGACTGTAAAAATGTTGACTAAAAATAATAACACTAAAAAGATTAAACTCCATACAAGCGGTGAGAAGAAATGGAATGCATCCCAATAGTTAATCACACTTGATGCTACGATAATATCAACACTTGTCACTAAAGACCAAATTGTCCAGTACAACCAACCCATTGTAAAGCCTAAAGAAGGGTCTACAAAACGATTCGCGTAACTACTAAATGCTCCAGATACAGGGTAAAAAGTTGCCATTTCTCCTATTGATGACATTAAAAAGTATAACATCACCCCGATTACTAAATAGGCAAGAATCGCACCGCCTGGCCCAGCTTGAGCAATAACGCCACCAGTCGCTACAAAGAGCCCTGTACCAATCGCGCCTCCTATGGCAATCATTGTAATATGCCTTGATTGGAGGCCTCTACTTAATTTTTTTTCTTCCATACATATCTTCTCCTAAACAATTAGCTTTCTATATATTTTACTTGTAAAGGAGTAGAGTTTCAATAAAAATTTGCGACTTTAAAGCGATAAAATATTAATAGGTGTTTAAAAGGAATGTTAAAACGACCAAGATAGTTTTTAAACAGTAGGGGATGTTTTCTGTTCGTAATATAAAGTGTAAGCAATTTGGTGGTAAATACGTCTAAAAGGTGTAGTATAAAAACAAGTGAATTGGGTGATTGTAGGTAAATAAAAAGTCAAATGATTGAAGGTAATGTTCAAAATCATTTGACTTATGTCGTCGTATTTTAATTATAAGCAAGGTGACGCGTTCGTTCATTGATTGTTGCACAAAATAAGTGTTTGACAATCAATTAAAGTGAATCATTCACTATGATTATTTTGTTTCTCTGTGTAGAGTGTGTTTGTTTAATCTTGGGCAATACTTCATCATTTCAATACGCTCAGGATTAGTTCGTTTGTTTTTAGTTGTGATGTAATTACGATCACCACATTCAGTACATGCTAATGTTACATTTACGCGCATGAGTAGTCCCTCCTTTTCAAATTGAAACTATTATGATTTATTATTTTAGCACGTGCTAGGCGATTTGCCAACTCTTTTTTATTTTCCTTCATTAAAGTCTTGCCAAGTAGGAGAGGCGTGTGCTAATATGTAAAACGTAATAATTACGATTTACGAGGAGTGTTCATATATATGGCTAAAAAGTCAAAAATTGCGAAAGAGCAAAAAAGAGAAGCATTAGTCGCAAAATATGCTGAACTACGTAGAGAATTAAAAGCAAAAGGTGACTACGAAGCTTTAAGAAAATTACCAAGAGATTCTTCGCCAACGCGTTTAACACGTAGATGTAAAGTGACAGGTCGACCTCGTGGTGTAATGCGTAAATTTGAAATGTCACGTATTGCATTTAGAGAACATGCACACAAAGGTCAAATCCCTGGCGTTAAAAAATCGAGTTGGTAAAAAGATTTCCTCTTTATTTTACTTTGTTCCTTAAAGGTAGTATATTATCAAAGGAATAAATAGATAAAGGGGCTTTTTTTATGAAAATTTTTGATTACGAAGACATTCAACTTATCCCAAATAAAAGCATTGTGAAAAGTCGCTCAGAAATTGATACATCCGTACAGTTTGGACCGAGACGCTTTAAGTTGCCAGTTGTCCCAGCGAATATGCAAACCGTGATGAATGAAACTTTAGCTGAATGGTTTGCACAAAATGATTACTTCTATATTATGCATCGTTTTGATGAAGCGGCACGTTTACCATTCGTTAAAAAAATGCAAAGTAAAGGACTATATGCTTCAATTTCTGTAGGTGTCAAACCAGGTGAATTTGAATTTATTGATTCATTGAAAGCTGAAAATTTAACACCAGAATATATTACAATTGATATTGCACATGGTCATTCAGATCAAGTCATTGAAATGATTCAATATATTAAGCAACATTTACCTAAAGCATTCGTTATTGCAGGAAATGTTGGTACACCAGAAGGCGTGAGAGAGCTTGAAAATGCTGGCGCCGATGCAACAAAAGTAGGTATTGGTCCAGGTCGTGTTTGTATAACGAAAATTAAAACAGGATTTGGTACAGGAGGTTGGCAATTAGCAGCAGTCAATCATTGTAGTAAAGCTGCGCGCAAACCTATCATTGCTGACGGTGGTATTCGTACACATGGTGACATTGCAAAATCAGTGCGTTTTGGTGCATCAATGGTCATGATTGGGTCACTATTTGCCGCTCACGAAGAGTCACCAGGTGAAACAGTTGAAATAGAAGGTAAAAAATACAAAGAATATTTTGGAAGTGCTTCGGAATATCAAAAAGGTGAACGTAAAAATGTTGAAGGTAAAAAAATGTTTGTAGAACATAAAGGATCCCTTCAAGATACACTTGTGGAAATGCAAGAAGATTTGCAAAGTGCGATTTCATACGCAGGTGGTAAAGACGTCGATGCATTGAGAAAAGTGGATTATGTCATAGTACGCAATTCTATCTTTAACGGAGATCGTGATTAAAAGGAGCTGTTCGTTATCAAAAAATTTCTCTCATTTATTCTTGTCGGTATTATATTTTTGTTACTCATACCTATTCAGCCTAATGAAACGCTTTCTAAAATTGCAGCACCGATTACACAACAAATCGATCAACTTGTAGAAGGTAAAACAAACGAAACAACGTTAAAAACACCGAAATCACAAAATTTTGCAATTAGAAATATTCAGATGAACATGAATCGTAATGAAGTAGAACAAAAACTAGGCCAACCAGAGTCAGAAATTGGTAATGAATATGGTACAAAATGGGAAGTCTATCATCAAAATTTTAATAATTTTGTGATGGTCAGCTATATTGATAATAAAGTGCATGGTTTATATACAAATCAAAATATGATTACATCTAAAAGTGGTGTGAAATACGGGACACCTCAAAAAACTGTGCGTAAAGAATTAGGTCAGCCAATCAAAGGTATTCAAAAAGGGCGTACGATTTATGAAAATGATAATGATGAGTACGATATTTTTGATAAAGATGGTATTTACACAACTGTATTTTATGATCAACACGAAAACAATCAATTAACAGGAATGATGCAAATCAGTCATCAAATGGAAAATAGATTGAACAGTCAATATGCGGCGCCTTCTGATTATTTAAAAGAAAGCTTTGAGAAAGAAGATTATTATTTATTAAATGCAGAGAGAGTTCAAAAAGGATTAAAACCCCTTGAGTATTCAAATGCATTAGCTCAAACGGCACGAAAACATAGCACGGATATGGCAGAGCATCAATTTTTCGATCATACAAACCTTAAAGGTGAGTCACCATTTGATCGTATGGAAAAAGATGGTCATCAGTATCGAACAGCAGCTGAGAATCTCGCATATGGTCAAACGAGCGCGATTTTTGCACATCACGGTTTAATGAATTCGAGTGGCCATCGTAAAAACATTTTGAATAAAAATGTACAAACAATCGGTATTGGTGTAGATTTTAACGACCAACGACAGCCGTATTGGACTGAAAATTATATTGGATAATGTTTTTGGATGATGATTTTTGGGAATATCACTAACGGAAGTGATTCAAATGAAAGCAAAACAGAATGATTCAAAACAAAATATAATAAACAAAAAGAAAAAGCCAGATGATATTTTAATACAAGTGAAAAAAATTCTGCATAAAAAGTAGAGAGAAATGGACCTTACAATTTAACGTAAGGTCCATTTTTTGAAGGAGTGGTCGTCACACGATTACATTTCTCTAAACAAGCCAATGACTTTACCTAATACTGTGACTTGCTCAAGGTAGATAGGCTCTAAACTACTATTCTCTGGTTGTAAACGATAACGATTTTTCTCTTTGTAGAAACGTTTAACAGTGGCTTCATCTTCCTCTGTCATTGCAACTATAATGTCACCATTTTCGGCGATTGATTGACTTCTTACAATGACTTTATCTCCGTCTAAAATACCGGCTTCAATCATACTGTCTCCTACAACGTTAAGTATAAAAATTTGGCCATTGTGCGTTGAAGTGAAGTGTTCGGGCAACGGATAATATTCTTCAACATTCTCAATTGCAGAGATAGGTGTCCCGGCAGTAACTTTACCGATAACAGGGACATATATCGTTTCTTCCATATTAACAGGTTCGCCCATCAATTCATTCACAATTTCTATAGCGCGAGGTTTTGTCGGGTCACGTCGAATATAACCCTTTTCTTCTAATCTTGATAAATGTCCATGTACAGTTGAACTTGAAGCTAATCCCACAGCTTCACCAATTTCACGAACACTCGGTGGATACCCTTTTGATTGAACGACATGTTTAATAAATTCGAATATTTCACTTTGTCTTTTAGTTAATTCTCTCATTTTCCACACTCCTTCTCAGTACTATTTGTTGATATTATATCATACTACACGAACATTAACAAACGTTTGTTCGTTTTGGTGTTGACATAGAACATTCGTTCTGTTAAATTATTAATACAAACAAACGTTCGAGGAGTGACGAAGATGCTTCACATTAAAAATTCTGAAATTTACCTGTTTTTATCAGTGTTTATCATATCATTAATCTTATTCCTATCTTTCTTCTTATTAGCAACTGAGGCAAGTAAAACAGAACAAACGTACGAAATGACGGATCATCAATTAAAAGAGACGCAAACAGAACAACAACAAACATACGAACAGAAACGCAATCATACTAACGAACAGTCCGTTGTAGCAGTGACTCTAAGTTATTAAATAGCATTGGAAAGACCATAGAGAGAAAAGGTATCATGTTATCTACCTTCTTTATGGTCTTTTTTCTATTCCTTCTTTATAAATATATGTTTCATTCAATGATGTGAAAGTGTATTTTTTAATAGGGAAAAATATGGTAGCAAGTGATGTAAAATCATGCGGTTAAAAAACGCTCAAACTATGATAACGCTTACTTTTATGCCGAGTTCAAGCATTTGGTTTTATGACATTTTTCTGTTATATTTTTGTAAAGAAAACTACGGAGGGGAGCAAATATGCTTAGTAAAGAAAAGTTAAACCGTATTAATGAACTAGCAAATAAGAAAAAAAGCGAAGGGCTTACTGAGACGGAAGCAAAAGAGCAATCTAAACTAAGAAGTGAATATTTAGAAGTTTTTAGAAGCAGTTTTAAAAGTCAAATCGAAAATACAAAAGTGATTGATCCGGACGGTAATGATGTGACACCAGAGAAGCTTAAAGAAGTTCAGAAGCAAAATCAATTGCGTAGTTAGTATTTTTGAATATAATGGATACCGCGGTGCCATTTATTAGGTTTAAGACACTGTTTCGGTTATAATGAAATTATGATATGGAATGAGAAAGGAAGGATTTTCAAATGACTCAACAAAATGATAGCTTAGCTATAAACACACTACGTGGATTAAGTATTGACGCTATTGAGAAAGCAAACTCAGGTCACCCTGGTTTACCAATGGGTGCAGCACCAATGGCGTATACTTTATGGACACGCCACTTAAACTTTAACCCAAATTCAAATGAATACTTCAACAGAGACCGCTTTATTTTATCAGCAGGTCACGGTTCAGCATTACTTTATAGTTTATTACACGTGTCTGGTTCACTAGAGCTTGATGAGTTAAAACAATTTAGACAATGGGGTTCTAAAACACCTGGACATCCTGAATACCATCATACTCAAGGTGTAGAAATCACAACTGGACCACTTGGACAAGGTTTTGCAATGTCTGTCGGTATGGCAATGGCAGAAAAACATTTAGCTGCTAAATTCAATAAAGATATCGATGTTGTCGATCACTACACTTATGTATTGGCATCTGATGGTGACTTAATGGAAGGAATCTCACATGAAGCAGCTTCACTTGCAGGTCACTTAAAATTGGACAAATTGATTACACTTTATGATTCAAACGATATTTCTTTAGATGGTGAAGCTTCAAAAGCATTCTCTGAAGATATTAAAAAACGTTTCGAAGGTTATGGTTGGAATCACATTCTTGTTAAAGATGGTAATGATATCGAAGCAATTGATAAAGCCATTGAAGAAGCTAAAGGTCAAAAAGGGCCAACAATCATTGAAGTAAAAACAATTATTGGTTTCGGTTCACCTAATAAATCTAATAGCAATGCTTCACACGGTGCACCACTTGGTGAAGAAGAACGTAACTTAACTTTCGAAAACTATCAACTTGATCCTTCTAAACACTTCCATGTTGAAGAAGAAGTTTATGACATTTTCAAATCAACAATGATTAAACGTGCTGATGAAAATGAAAAAGCATGGAAAGAAAAAGTTGAAAAATATGCTGAAAAATACCCTGAATTATATAAAGAGTTCCAAGATGCAATGGCAGGCAAATTACCTGAAGGCTATGAAAAAGATCTTCCTAAATTTGAACTTGGCCATAAAGGTGCGTCTCGTGCAGACTCAGGTGAAGTGATTCAAGCATTAAGCAAAGCAGTACCAACATTGTTTGGTGGTTCAGCTGACTTAGCTTCATCAAATAAATCAAACGTTAAAGAAGAAACAGACTTCTCTGCTGAAAACGGAGTGGGTAAAAACGTTTGGTTCGGTGTACGTGAATTTGCAATGGCAGCAGCTGTTAACGGTATGGCAGCACACGGTGGTTTACACCCATATGGTGCGACATTCTTCGTATTCAGTGACTATTTAAAACCAGCATTACGTTTAGCAGCAATCATGGGATTACGTTCAACATTCGTATTCACACATGATTCAATCGCTGTAGGTGAAGACGGTCCAACTCACGAACCAATCGAACAATTAGCTGGTTTAAGAGCAATCCCTAACTTAAACGTGATTCGTCCAGCTGATGGTAATGAAACACGTGTAGCTTGGAAAGTTGCTGTTGAATCAAATGGCACACCAACTGCATTAGTATTAACTCGTCAAGGTTTGCCAGTATTGGATGTTGAAGAGTCAACAGTTGAAGAAGGCGTAAGAAAAGGTGCTTACGTAGTATATGAAACTGAAAAATCTCCTGAATATGTATTATTAGCATCTGGCTCTGAAGTAAGCTTAACTGTAGACGTAGCTAAAGCGCTTGAAGAACAAGGTAAAGGCGTACGTGTTGTTTCAATGCCAAACTGGAATGCATTTGAAAATCAATCAAAAGAATACCAAGATGAAATTTTATTACCACATGTTGAAAAACGTGCAGCTGTGGAAATGGCAGCTTCATTAGGTTGGCATAAATATGTTGGTATGAACGGTGTAGTTGTAGGTATTGACCGTTACGGTGCAAGTGCGCCTGGCGACTTAGTTGTTGAAAAATACGGCTTCACTAAAGAAAATGTTTTAGCAGAAATTGAAAAATTATAATTTCGTCTAAAATAGTGTCAAATATACAGTCGAGCTCAATCAGTCGATTTTGAGCTCGGCTTTTCTTTTTTGATTTGGAATAAATTTCTCTTCCATATCTTGAAAAGCATACATAATTTTAGTAAAATGCAAAAGGATAAAGAAAGTGGGTGAAACTATGGCTACATGGTTAGCAATTTTATTAATTGTTATTGCACTTATCGGTGGATTAGTTGGGGGCTTTTTCTTAGCACGTAAATATATGATGGATTATTTAAAGAAAAACCCACCAATCAATGAAGAAATGTTACGCATGATGATGATGCAGATGGGACAAAAACCATCTCAAAAGAAAATTAATCAAATGATGACAATGATGAACAAAAACATGGATAAAAAAATGTAATGTTCTTTAAAGTTAATGATAGCAAGGATTTGAGCCTGTAAAGAAAAATGGCTCAGCCTTGCTATTTTTTCTTTTGGAATGAATTTGCGACAAAATAATATTTAATAATCATTTCACACAAATACCTATTCCCATGAGTTGTGTGTGCTATGAAATAAATCGAAAGATATTTGAACGGTTTTTTGTTATGGCGTGTCGCAAGCAGTCTTAAAAATATCATTCCGTTCTCAATCAAAATGACAAGTGAACAGTATTACTCAATTCACATGTCATATGATATACTTATTGGTATCGTTGGATTACGTTAGGAGGAGCAGCGTTGACATATTTAGTTATATCCATACTCATTGCTTTTGTGATGGGTGCAGGCGTCATTGTCATTAGAATGAAGGCGCAAAAATATCCAGTAAATACAAAGAAAATTATTTTGCCTCCTTTCTTCATGGCTACTGGTGCACTGATGTATGTCGTCCCTTATTTTAGGTTAACTGGATTTGAAATCATTGAGTCCATCGTCTTAGGGGTTGTTTTTTCAAGTGTACTCATCATGACATCGCATTTTGAAGTTAAAGGTAGCCAAATCTATTTAAAAAAATCAAAAGCATTCCCATTTGTACTTGTGACGTTGTTATTAATTCGTACAGTACTTAAAGTCTTTTTAGGAAATTCTGTAGACCCTGGGGAGTTAGCAGGCATGTTCTTCTTGCTTGCGTTTAGTATGCTTGTACCTTGGCGCCTTGCAATGCTTTATCGATATAAAAAAATTAAAAATCAGATTGTGGCATAGTGCATTTTTATGGACCTTAGCAGTGATAGTGCTGCGAGGTCTTTTTCTATAGGCGAAGTGCAGTCAAGTTATGGATCTTTTTATTAGGATAAAAAATGTATGTGTCACTTGAAATGATCATAAGCTTGCTATAAAATAAAATCGAACATTTGTTCTGAGGTGATGGAATTGAAATTAATACATACAGCCGATTGGCATTTAGGCAAAGTTTTAAACGGTCATTCGTTTTTAGAAGATCAACAATATGTACTACAACAATTAATTGAAGTGCTTGAACGTGAACAGCCGGATGCATTGATTATTGCGGGTGATATTTATGATACGGCTTATCCGAGTAAATATGTGATTAAAGTGATGGAAGCAACGATTGCGAAAATAAATTTAGAGATGCAAATTCCAATTATTATGATTAATGGAAACCACGACGGCAAAGAACGTTTACGCTATGGTGCGTCCTGGTTTCGACATAATCAGCTTTATATTACAACGGAAATCGAACAGTTTTTTGAGCCTGTCGTTTTGGGGAATGTAGCCATTTATACACTTCCATTTTTTACTTTATCAGAAGCGCGTGAGTTTTTAGAAGTCTCTGTGGAATACTACGAAGAGGCCGTAAAGAAATTAGTCGATATGGTGCGTCCACAGCTAAATCCTGAGATGACAAATATATTAGTAGGCCATTTTACATTGACAGGTGCGCCGAAAAGTGACTCAGAACGTGATATAACAATAGGGACTATCGAAGCCGTTTCGCCACAGTTTTTATTGGATTTTGATGCGGTCATGCTTGGTCATATTCATCATCCTTTTGCGAGCCATTATCAAAATGTCGTTTATAGTGGTTCGTTATTACAATACTCTTTTTCTGAAACGCAACAAGCTAAAGGGGTCCGTTTGTTTCAAATTGAATCAGAGCAAGCGATGCGACAAGTTTTCATTCCATTAAAACCAATGCGAGAGTTAGAAGTCGTTGAAGCTACTTTTGATGATATCATGAATGGTCGATTTAAACGTAAAAGTGATGATAGTTATTTTCATTTTAATGTTGAGCAATTAACGCATGTCAAAGATCCGATGCAAAAGCTCAAACAAATTTATCCGAATACACTTTCTTTAACGCAACAAATACACCCCTCATCGTATCAGTCTAGCGTGCTTACAGATGTTAAAAAGTTATCGCCATTAGACATTGTGGGTCGATTTTATCATGAAATGACCAGTGACGCGCTATCAGAAACACAAAAAAATAATGTTGTACAGTTGTTAGAAACAATGGATGAGGAGGAGTAATCGTGAAACCATTAAAATTACATCTTCAAAATTTTGGACCGTTCTTAGATGAAACGATTGATTTTTCCCGTATACAGTCTAATCAACTGTTTCTTATTAGTGGTAAGACAGGATCAGGTAAAACGATGATTTTCGACGGAATTGTGTATGCGTTGTATGGACGTGCTTCTACTGAAAAACGAGAAGTCAAACATTTGAGAAGTCATTTTGCAGATTCGACAAAGCCTTTAACCGTTACATTTGAGTTTGAAATTGCGGGACGTGCATATAAGGTTGTTCGAGAAGCTTCATTTTTAAAACCTGGCAACAAAAATGAAACCAAACCTAAACTTGAAGTGTACCGTCATGAGGAAGGAAGCTATGCGCTTATAGAAAGTACGATACAAGCAGGAGAACGTTTTATTCTAGAACTCCTTAAATTGAAGCAAGATCAATTTAGACAACTTTTCGTATTGCCTCAAGGTGAATTTAAGGAGTTTTTAGTTTCAAATAGTACAGATAAACAAACCATTTTACGAACTTTATTTAATACACAATTATACGATGTGTTAAAAAATCGCCTCACAGATAAAACTAAAAATATGAAAATTGAGATCGACAAGATTTATACAAAGATACAAAGTGCTTGGGATGAATTATACACACTTGATGATTCGGATTTAGTGGTGGAAAAAGGATTGAAAAGTGAACAATATGATTTAATGATTGCGGCGTTACCTCAATTTGAATCTACTGCCGAACAACGTGTCTCAGAAGTGGAAAAAGAGAAGTTTAAGGTGGAACAAGCATTAAATACTGTGAATGAAGCAGTGAACCGACAAATCTTGCGTCAACAATTAACTGAACAGCAGGAACAGTTTAAAGTAGAATTAGGTCAATTTGAAACACGTCAAACTCATATCCAGCAACTTGAACAGCAATTAAAGTTAATGAATGAAAGTAAAGTAGCGCTTAAAATGTATCAAAATCTTCAAGAAGTTGAAACGGCACTCAAAGCGCAACAAAATGAGTATGTAGAACTTCAAAGCGAGAGAGAAAAATTAGAAACGCAGCAAGTGGAACAACAACAAGCACTTGAAACCCATTTGTTGCAAGAAGCGGACATGAACAATAAAACGCAATACCTTGAACGGACGCGGCATTTTTATCAAGAAAGTGATCAACTGAAGGAAAAACATGAGCGTCTTACGAAAATTGAGCAAACGATTCAAACCTTAACGCAACAAAACGAGGCAGAATTACGAAAACTTGAAGCAATTGACAAAGACGATTTGGAACGTCAACCTGATTATGAACAAAAATCGCAATTGCAAGCACAGCAAGCTTCATTAGTCGAAACGATAGCGACGTTACAAGCTGCACAAAAAAATGCTGATATGCAAACACGTCAACAACACCAACTTCAAGTCTTCACTGAAGAAATGCATCGAATCCATCAAGAAATCGCTGAACAGCAAGCCAATATTCAAGACATCTCAGACTCTGAACAACAGTTGTTGAATCATGAACAGGCTGTGATGACGTTACGCGCAGTTTTAAGTGAAAACGAGCCATGTCCTGTATGTGGACAAACTGTACATCAAATGGAAGAAGATGCCCAACTAGAGGAAATTAAGCGGATTCAACAAGAGAATCATACAATTGAGCAAGCACTTGAAACACTTAAAGAACAAAAAATCAAATGCGATGCGAATATAGCCCATACAAAAGCACGTCTTGCTGAAATCGGTGATGTAGACTTTAATGAAGTAGACCTCACGAAAGCACAAACTGATCAACGCGAAATTAAGAAAAAAATTGAAAATATCAATACAGAAAATGCACGAATTATAGCAATACAAGAAGAAGTAGGACGTATTCGTAAATCGATGCATGACAATGAGCAACAAATCGAGTTGTTAAAGAAAGAGCAACAATATATTCAAGAGCGTATGGATAGTTTTATGGCGGAAACAGAATACGAGGATATTGACGCCTTTAAAGCATTGTTTATCAGTATGAAATCAGCTGTTGATCAGTTTAATCAACAAAAAGTAAAACTTACTGAACAGTGTGACCAAATCAAAGCGACGTTAAAAGAGCAACAATATGAAATTCAATCGTTAAAACGTCAAATCAATGAGCGTACCAAACAAGTACAAACGTTAAATACTGATATTGATGAGGCACTCACGGCATTAAATATTCAAAACCGCGAAGTATTATTTGATATTTTACAAGAAAGTGTCCATAAAGATGAATATGAACAAGAAGTGACGACGTACTATCAAGAAAAGCAAGCTGTACAATTTAAAATACAAGATGTTTCTCAGCAACTTTCATCAATTAAGGTTGAGGATTTAGATGCTTTAAAAATGCAGCAACAACAGCAACGTGAAACTTTTGAAGATGTTCAACGACGTTTCAATGAATATGCATTTCAGGCGACGCAAAACAAAAAAACCGCTCAAAAAATTAAAGATGAAGTGGCTTACCTGAAGAACACTTTAAATGAACAAATTGAGTTATTCCAACTTGCTGAAATTTTAAGTGGTAAAAATGCACATAATCTGACGCTAGAAAATTATGTTTTGATGCATTATTTAGAACAGATTTTGTTGAAAGCGAATCAAAGGCTACTGAGTATGACGGGACAGCGCTATGAATTAGTGAGAAATGAGAAAAAAGGAAGAGGCTTTAGTGGTTTAGAGATTGAGGTGTTTGATTACTATTCTAACCAAGCCCGTCACATAACGTCATTATCTGGTGGCGAGACTTTTCAAGCTTCACTTGCGTTGGCATTAGGTTTAAGTGAAGTCGTTCAAAGTGAGCAAGGGGGTATCGCGTTAGATGCGATGTTTATTGATGAAGGATTTGGGACGCTCGACCAAGAAACATTAGAAACTGCTTTAGATACTTTAATTCAATTACAATCTAGTGGTCGTTTAGTCGGTATCATTTCGCACGTTTCAGAATTAAAGAATCGTATTCCTATTATTTTAGAAGTTGTTTCGAAAAACTATCAAAGTACAACGTATTTACGAAGCAATGAATAAGTGTAGCTGTCTTTTTGCTACTCTTGTATTAATTCAACATCTAAAACAGTGAAGCGATTCGTCAGTTTTTGAATATAAGCAAATCAGAGTATCCGTATTTTAGTGACAAATTCAACCTTGTTGATGGCTTGTTTGAATGTTATAAAGGGCGTCCGATCAATAAGAGAAGGGCTAGAACAACTTAATGTCCTAGCCCTATCACTTAGTCCTTATTATTTACTGCCTTTACGTAATAAGTCACGAATTTCAGTTAATAATACAATATTTTCTTCTACGACAACTTCTTCTTCTTTTGGTTTCACTACAGTATTTGCAATTTTAACAAAAATGAATAATGCAAATGCGATAATAATAAAGTCGATAATAGATTGAATGAAAATACCATATTTAATACCATACATTGACCAGTTTTTCGCAAAGTCTACTTCGCCGAATAATAAACCGATTAATGGCATGATGATATTTTCAACTAAAGATGTAACGATTTTATTAAAAGCGGCCCCCATAACGACAGCGATAGCTAAATCAAGTACGTTACCTTTTAAGGCAAAGTCTTTAAATTCTTGTAGCATGTCCAATTCACCTCTAATTGTATATATTTGAATAACAAAAATGATTATACACTAAAGAAAAATTATTGCAATACGAAATTTTCGTAAAAATCCTTACATTTTTCAGTACATTGATTATATGATAATGTTTTGTTATGGTATATATGTCGATTGCACTTTTAATTTAATTATTGAGTTTTTTTAATTATTAGTGTCTAGTACTTAAAATTTAATATTAGGAAAGGGAGTATGTTATTTTATGAATTCTTCAACTCCAGAACCAAATGGTAAGAAGTTTTCTCCTGTATTCTTAATTAGTGCGATTATTGTCTTTGCGATTGTACTAATTGGTGTATTCATTCCAACGCAATTTGGTGAATTTACGAATACGATAAAACTTTGGATTACAGATAAACTGGGTTGGTATTATCTTATTTTAACTACGATTATCGTGTTCTTCTGTATCTTTTTAATTTTTAGCCCAATTGGGAAATTGAAATTGGGACGCCCTAACGATAAACCAGAATTCAACACAATTTCTTGGTTTGCGATGTTGTTTAGTGCTGGTATGGGTATCGGTCTTGTATTCTATGGTGCAGCTGAACCGATTTCACACTTTGCGTCACCCCCAAATGCAGACCCACAGTCTACGGAAGCATTTACTGAATCATTGCGTGCGACTTTCTTCCACTGGGGCTTTCATGCATGGGCAGTTTATGGTGTCGTTGCGTTAGCGTTAGCGTATGCACAATTTAGAAAGGGAGAACCGGGATTACTCTCTAAAACGTTACGCCCAATCTTGGGAGATCATGTCGATGGTATTGTCGGAACAATTATCGATGTGTTAGCAGTGTTTGCAACAGTGATTGGTGTTGCAGTTTCACTTGGTATGGGGGCATTACAAATCTCAGGTGGTTTGAATTACTTATTCGGTTTACCTAATACAATTGTGACGCAATCTATCATTATTGTAGTCGTTACGATTTTATTTATCATGAGTGCTTGGTCAGGTTTAAGCAAAGGTATTCAATATTTAAGTAATTTAAACATTGGACTTGGTACATTATTGTTAGTTGCCGGTTTAATTGTTGGACCGACAGTGTTAATTTTAAATATGTTTACAAGTTCAACAGGTAGCCTTTTAAATAGTTTCTTATTCAACAGCTTTGATGCAGCTGCTACGAACCCACAAAAGCGTGAATGGATGTCTGACTGGACACTTTACTATTGGGGTTGGTGGTTAAGTTGGAGCCCATTCGTCGGCGTGTTCATCGCGCGTGTATCTAAAGGACGTTCAATTCGAGAATTTATTTCTGGGGTCTTACTTGTACCTGTTATCGTAAGTTTCATTTGGTTTAGTGTATTTGGCGTATTAGGTATTGAAACTGCTAAAAAACATAAAGAAATTTTTGATATGTCAGCAGAAACACAACTGTTCGGTGTATTCAACCATGTGCCACTTGGTATGGTACTGTCTATGATTGCTTTATTATTAATCGCATCATTCTTTATTACTTCAGCAGATTCAGCGACATTCGTTTTAGGTATGCAAACAACGAATGGTTCCCTTAACCCAAGCTCATTCATTAAAGTGACTTGGGGGATTGCACAATCACTAATCGCATTTGTTCTGTTACTTTCAGGTGGTGGTGACGGCGAAGCAGGTTTAAATGCATTGCAAAGTGCGGCGATTATTAGTGCATTGCCATTCTCCTTTATTGTGATATTGATGATGATTAGTTTCTATAAAGATGCCAATAAAGAGCGTAAATTCTTAGGCCTTACATTAACGCCGAATAAGCATCGTTTGAAAGAATACGTTGCAAATTCACAACAAGATTATGAAGATGAATTAATTTCAAAACGTAAAAGCTTACGCGAACAAGAAAAATAAAAATGACTTTTTACGGTTGGTGATTGCATATCATCAGCCGTTTTTTAATGCGCTTATTACGCTGAAGTCCATCTAGCTACCTCTATTCAACTATGTTATTGAAAATCATTCTCAATTAATAACATATACTTATAACGCTATATCAATATTATAACTTTTACTTATAGCAACTGATTAGAAAGTCAAAACTCCAAATGGTTACTTTTGCTCTCCATTTAGTTGTTTTCATAAAGCGTTAATTATACAATTAAATAAACGGCATATAAAAATATCAGGGGGGATATTCAATGGCTTCAAATTTAAAAGAACAAGCAAAAAAGTCATTCCAGTTAAATGGTAAGCATTTAACGTATTACGATTTAAACACTTTAGAAGAGCAAGGTTACACACAAATTAGTCGTTTGCCATACTCAATTCGTGTATTACTTGAATCTGTATTACGTCAAGAAGATGGGTTTGTCATTACTGACGAGCACATTAAAGCACTTTCAACTTTTGGTAAAGAAAATGAAAAAGGTGAAGTGCCATTCAAGCCATCACGTGTTATTTTACAAGACTTTACAGGTGTGCCAGCAGTAGTGGACTTGGCATCATTACGTAAAGCAATGGATGATGTCGGTGGGGACTTATCTAAAATCAATCCAGAAGTACCAGTGGACTTAGTTATCGACCACTCAGTACAAGTTGATAGCTATGCAAATCCTGAAGCGTTAGATCGCAACATGAAATTAGAGTTTGAACGTAACTATGAGCGTTACCAATTTTTAAACTGGGCGACAAAAGCGTTTGATAATTATAACGCTGTACCACCAGCAACAGGTATCGTTCACCAAGTTAACTTAGAGTATTTAGCCAATGTGGTACATGTTCGTGAAGAAAATGGCGAACAAGTTGCATTCCCTGATACATTAGTGGGTACAGACTCTCATACAACAATGATTAACGGTCTCGGTGTACTTGGCTGGGGCGTTGGTGGTATTGAAGCTGAAGCGGGTATGCTCGGTCAACCTTCATACTTCCCAATTCCAGAAGTGATTGGTGTACGTTTAACAAATGAATTACCTCAAGGTGCAAACGCGACAGACTTAGCCTTACGCGTAACTGAATTATTGCGTAAAAAAGGTGTTGTTGGAAAATTCGTTGAGTTCTTTGGTCCTGGTGTAGACAAATTACCACTTGCAGACCGTGCGACAATTGCGAATATGGCGCCTGAATATGGTGCGACTTGTGGTTTCTTCCCAGTTGACGACGAAACTTTAAAATACTTACGTTTAACAGGTCGTACAGAAGAGCATATTGAAACAGTTGAGAAATATTTAAAACAAAACCACTTATTCTTTGATGTCAATGAAGAGCCAAACTATACAGATGTGGTAGATTTAGATTTATCAACAGTTGAGGCTTCTTTATCAGGTCCTAAACGTCCGCAAGATTTAATTTTCTTAAGCGACATGAAAAAAGAATTCGAAAAATCTGTTACAGCACCAGCAGGTAACCAAGGTCATGGTTTAGATAAAGCAGAATTCGATAAAACAGCGACAGTCAACTTTAAAGACGGCTCAACAACTGAAATGACAACAGGGGATATTGCGATTGCTGCGATTACATCTTGTACGAACACATCTAACCCATACGTGATGTTAGGTGCAGGTTTATTAGCGAAAAAAGCAGTTGAAAAAGGTTTAGCGGTGCCATCTTATGTGAAGACATCTTTAGCACCAGGTTCAAAAGTCGTTACAGGTTACTTACGTGATTCAGGTTTACAAAGTTACTTAGATCAATTGGGCTTTAACTTAGTAGGTTACGGTTGTACAACTTGTATCGGTAACTCAGGTCCATTACTAGAAGAAATTGAAAAAGCGATTGCTGACGAAGATTTACTTGTAACTTCTGTGTTATCAGGTAACCGTAACTTCGAAGGTCGTATCCATCCATTAGTGAAAGCGAACTATCTTGCTTCACCACCACTTGTTGTTGCGTATGCATTAGCAGGTACGGTGGACATCGATCTTCATAACGAAGCATTAGGTCAAGACCAACAAGGTAATGATGTATTCTTGAAAGATATTTGGCCATCAATTCAAGAAGTGGCTGACGCAGTTGAAAGCGTTGTAACACCTGAATTATTTAAAGAAGAATATAAGAGCGTGTATGACAACAACGAATTATGGAACCAAATCGATACGACAGATCAACCATTGTATGACTTTGATCCACAATCAACATACATTCAAAATCCAACGTTCTTCCAAGGTTTATCAAAAGAACCTAGCGCTATTCAACCATTATCAAACTTACGTGTAATGGGTAAATTCGGCGATTCAGTGACAACGGACCACATTTCTCCAGCAGGTGCGATTGGTAAAGATACGCCAGCAGGTCAATATTTAACAGCAAATGGTGTATCTCCACGTGATTTCAACTCTTATGGTTCTCGTCGTGGTAATCATGAAGTGATGGTACGTGGTACATTTGCGAACATCCGTATTAAAAACCAACTTGCGCCAGGTACAGAAGGTGGATTCACAACTTACTGGCCAACGGGTGAAGTGATGCCAATTTTCGATGCAGCAATGAAATATAAAGAAGACGGTACTGGTTTAGTTGTGTTAGCAGGTAACGACTACGGTATGGGATCTTCACGTGACTGGGCAGCAAAAGGTACCAATCTTTTAGGTGTTAAAACAGTTATTGCACAAAGCTACGAACGTATTCACCGCTCTAACTTAGTGATGATGGGTGTGTTGCCTTTACAATTTAAAGAAGGCGAATCTGCAGATACATTAGGTTTAGACGGTAAAGAAACAATTGCTGTGAATATTGATGAAAATGTTCAACCAGGTCAAACTGTTAAAGTAACAGCGACTAAAGAAGATGGTACAACAGTCGAATTTGATGCGACTGCACGTTTCGATTCAAATGTCGAAATTGATTACTATCGTCATGGCGGTATTTTACAACTTGTATTACGTAAGAAATTAGCTTCTAACTAATATAACCTATGATTTTAATAAAGGATTAGTGCCCATATGAGGTGCTAATCCTTTTTTAGCCTCTCATACATGAAGTCACGCTCTCGTTGAATTTAATGAGTTTAGAAAAGGGGTTAAAAAGTGATCGTGCCAAAGAATTTAATATAATTATATTATGTAAACTTATAAAGTGAAGTGGTTCTGTAAAAACTTTTAATAAAGGATAAGGGGTCCACGCTGTATTAAAAGTGGATGAATATGAGATAATAGAATTTAGTTAAACAACGACACGGTTACTATTTGATGAGGTAGTAAGCAAAAGATGCATCATCATATATGGGGACCGTTGTTTGCCTCATTGATCAATAGAAAGAAGGTTAAAGAATGATTTATGCATTGACTGAAATAGAAGCGAGATATCAAGAAACGGATCAAATGGGTGTGATTTACCACGGAAATTATGCAACATGGTTTGAGGTCGCGCGCACGGATTACATACGTAAGCTTGGATTAGATTATGCAGAAATGGAGCAGGCGGGTATTGTTTCGCCAGTGACTGAGCTGAATATCAATTATAAAAAGAGTGTGACCTATCCTGAAAAAGTGACGATTAAAACGTGGGTATCTCGATTTTCGCGTTTACGTTCTCGTTATCAATATGAAATTTATAATGCCAAAGGTGAGTTAGTCACAACAGGTTATACAGATAATGTTATCATTACAAAAGACGCTGGGAAACCAGTACGTTTAGATAAAGCATTTCCAAATTGGTATGCGGTGTATCAAGATGTTGACCAACGTAATCAAGCTGGAGAAGATTTAGAAGTTAAATGATAGAGCGCATGTTCCGAAAACAAATCAAATCAGCGCTATGATGAGGCTCGTTTTAATAAAGATATTGAAATACAAAAAGGTGTCGACTAGAAATCTCGTTATCAAAATCAGATTTCTTGTTCGACACCTTTTCATATGTGATTGATTCATATTATGCTTCGATAGACTCAGCTTGATATATGACTTCATCGTCGTTAATGTCGATGTTTAGTTTGTGATCTTCATAATACCATACATCTTTTTCAGCAATCACAATACGAATATCGTTAAATGTTTCTTCAAAACCAATTTCATCAATATCACTTTCAAATTCTACATTGAAGGCAGGACTGAAGCCTTGTTTTAATTGGAATTCGCCGCCATATCGTACATAAAATTGTAAGACTTTACCTTCTTCAGGCAAGTCTAACTCGTCTTTGAACCATTGGACAGCGTCATCTGTAAGTTCGATTTTCACGTCAAAAAACCCCTTTCAATATTAAGGTGATAATTATTCAACCTTATTGTAAGGGGTTTTCAATGAAATTTAAAACTTTATGATTACATCCATTTAATTTTCGGTTCTGTTCCTTTAATAATTCGTTTAATATTGCTCATATGTCGATAAATTAACAATATCGCAACGACAAAACTTGTGATGAGCATAATATAGTCACTCACAAAAAACGCTCCGATGACACAGCAAATCGCCGCAATGATACTTGATAGAGAAACGTATTTTGTTAATTTCAAAATTATAAAGAAAATCGCTGCAAGAATTAATAACAAAATGGGGTTGACTGCAAGCATCACGCCAGCACTTGTTGCTACCGCTTTTCCGCCTTGGAATTTTAAATAAATAGGGTAAACATGTCCTATAATTGCAAAAATTCCTACAAGTAAACCGTGTATTTCTACGTTGAATATAATCGGTAAAAATACAACGATAAACCCTTTAAATATATCGAAAAAAGTGACCGCAAATCCAGCCGGCTTCCCAAGTACACGAAAACTATTTGTGGCTCCCATATTACCACTACCATAATTTCTAATATCTTTTTTGAAGAAAATCTTACCAATTAAATAGCCACTTGGTATGGAACCAATTAAATAGCTAACGATGAATAGTAGGATTAACACCATGAGTATTCACATCCTTTTAGTACCTACTCCTATTTTAACATAATTTAAGAAAGAATGATGTATTTTTTATGTTTCATTGTATTGCTTTATGCTATTAATGAATTTAAAAATGTATCTTTGATTGATTATGATTTTACATAGATAACAGTTTGTAATCAATAGGCTGTACGCATAAAAATAATATTAATTTTTGCCGCTATTTTGATTCAGGCTTGCATTTTACTTTAATTTATATAAGAATAGCTATTGTATAGTTTGATAAACGAACGTATGTTTGTAGGAGGGGAATTGAGTGTCTGCAAAAAAGGTTAATAATTACTCTGATGATGCGATTCAAGTTTTAGAAGGACTTGAAGCCGTACGTAAAAGACCAGGCATGTACATAGGCTCTACAGATAAGCGCGGTTTGCACCATTTAGTATATGAAGTCGTGGATAACTCTGTAGATGAAATTTTAAATGGTTACGGTAACGAAATTAACGTAACAATCAATGAAGATGAGAGCATCACTGTAGCAGATAATGGTCGTGGTATGCCAACAGGAACACATCGTTCTGGTAAACCGACTGTCGAAGTGATTTTTACTGTATTACACGCTGGTGGTAAGTTTGGTCAAGGCGGTTACAAAACTTCAGGTGGTCTGCATGGTGTAGGGGCTTCTGTTGTGAATGCTTTAAGTGAATCACTTACCGTAGAGATTCATCGCGACGGCCAAATTTTTGAGCAACAGTTCGCACATGGGGGTGTTCCTCAGACGAAACTCATCAAAAAAGGTAAGACGAAAAAAACAGGGACGACTGTCACGTTTAAGCCAGACCCTGAAATCTTCAAGTCTGCAACGAGTTTTAATTTTGAAACTTTAAGCGAGCGTCTTCAAGAGTCAGCATTTTTATTACAAAACTTAAAGATTACATTGGAAGATCGTCGTGCAGGTAAAGAACGTAGCGAAGTATATCATTATGAAGAAGGGATTAAAGCTTTTGTGAGCTATGTCAATGAAGGTAAAGAAGTCCTTCACGATGTCGCGCTATTCCAAGGTACAGCGAACGAAATCGAGGTTGACGTCTCTTTCCAATATAATGATCAATATTCTGAAAGTATTATGAGCTTTGTTAACAATGTGCGTACGAAAGATGGCGGCACACATGAAGTTGGCTTTAAAACTGCGATGACACGTGTGTTTAATGAATATGCACGTCGTATCGGTGATTTAAAAGCGAAAGATAAAAATCTAGAAGGTAATGATATTCGTGAAGGATTAACTGCCATTATTTCAGTGCGAATCCCTGAGCATTTATTACAATTCGAAGGTCAAACAAAATCTAAACTCGGTACGCCAGAAGCAAGAAGTGCAGTCGATGCAATTGTCGCTGAAAAGTTACCATTTTATTTAGAAGAAAAAGGGCAACTGTCTAAATCGCTCGTTAAAAAGGCCATTAAAGCCCAACAAGCGCGTGAAGCAGCTCGAAAAGCAAGAGAAGATGCGCGTTCTGGTAAAAAGAATAAACGTAAAGATACATTATTATCTGGTAAGTTAACACCAGCACAAAGTAAAAATACAGAGAAAAACGAGTTATATTTAGTCGAAGGGGATTCAGCAGGGGGTTCTGCTAAATTAGGTCGTGATCGCAAGTTCCAAGCGATTTTACCATTGCGCGGTAAAGTCATTAATACAGAAAAAGCACGTTTAGAAGATATCTTTAAAAATGAAGAAATCAATACGATTATTCATACGATTGGTGCAGGTGTGGGTAATGACTTTAATCTAGAAGATAGCAACTACAACCGCGTCATTATTATGACCGATGCAGATACAGATGGTGCACACATTCAAGTGTTGTTATTGACGTTCTTCTTCAAATATATGAGACCCCTCGTTACTGCAGGACGTGTGTACATTGCCTTACCACCACTCTATAAATTAGAAAAAGGTAAAGGAAAAAATAAAAAAATTGTATACGCTTGGACAGATGAAGAGTTAGAAAAGTTGCAACGTGAGATGGGCAAAGGCTTTATTCTTCAACGTTACAAAGGTTTAGGTGAAATGAACCCAGATCAGTTATGGGAGACAACGATGAATCCAGAAACACGTACATTGATTCGTGTGCAAATTGATGATGAAGTCCGTTCATCTCAGCGTGTTTCTACATTGATGGGTGATAAAGTTGCACCAAGAAGAGAATGGATTGAGCGTCATGTTCAATTTGGCATGCAAGAAGATTCAAGTATTTTAGAAAATGAGGAAATCCAAATTTTATCAGATGAGGATATAGAAGAGGAGGACGCATAATGACTGAAATCATCCAAAATTTACCTTTAGTCGATGTCATTGGTGATCGTTTTGGTCGCTATAGTAAATACATCATTCAAGAGCGTGCATTGCCGGATGTACGCGATGGTTTGAAGCCGGTGCAGCGTCGTATTCTCTATTCTATGTATTCGAATGGTAATACGTACGATAAACATTTTCGTAAAAGTGCAAAGACAGTCGGGGACGTTATTGGGCAGCTCCATCCGCATGGTGATATTTCGGTGTACGATGCGATGGTACGTTTGAGTCAAGATTGGAAACTGCGTCACGTGCTCGTTGAAATGCATGGGAACAACGGGAGTATTGACAATGATCCTCCTGCTGCGATGCGTTATACTGAAGCGAAATTAAGTCAGTTATCTGAGCAAATTTTACGTGATATTAATAAAGATACTGTCGATTTTGTACCGAACTATGATGACACTGAAATGGAGCCCATGGTTTTACCGGCACGTTTTCCAAATTTATTGGTGAATGGTTCTACTGGGATTTCAGCAGGTTATGCAACTGATATTCCACCACACAATTTAGCTGAAGTGATTACAGCGACGTTAAAATATATCGACAATCCTGAAATTACAGTGAAACAGCTCATGAAATATATGAAAGGTCCAGATTTTCCTACAGGTGGAATTGTCCAAGGTGTCGATGGCATTAAAAAGGCTTATGAGACAGGTAAAGGGAAGGTCATCGTACGTGCAAAAGCTGACATTGAAACGTTGCGTAATGGTCGTAGTCAAATTGTTGTGACAGAAATTCCTTATGAAGTGAATAAAAGTAGTCTCGTGAAAAAGATTGATGAATTACGTGCAGACAAAAAAGTAGAAGGTATTGTAGAAGTGCGTGATGAAACCGATCGAAGTGGTTTACGTGTCGCTGTAGAATTGAAAAAAGATGTAAATGCGACATCGATTTTAAACTTTTTATATAAAAATACAGATTTGCAAGTCGCATATAACTTCAATATGGTTGCAATCACAGAAGGACGCCCAAAATTAATGGGCATTAAACCGATTATTAGCAGTTATCTGAACCATCAAATTGAGGTTGTTACACGTCGTACAAGCTTTGATTTAAAACATACTGAAGAGCGTATGCACATTGTAGAAGGGTTGATGAAGGCCCTCTCAATTCTCGATGAAGTCATCGCGTTAATTCGAAACTCAAAAAATAAACGTGATGCGAAAGATAATTTAGTTGAAACATACGATTTTACAGAAGCACAAGCAGAAGCGATTGTGATGTTACAGCTATATCGTTTAACGAATACTGATATTGTGGCATTGCAAGAAGAGTATGATGCGTTAAAACAAAAAATTGCAGCACTGAAACATATTTTAGAAAATCATGACGCTTTACTCGATGTGATTAAAGAAGAGTTGACTGCGATTAAAAAGCAATTTAAACAACCACGTCTATCGGTCATTGAAGAGAAGATTTCTGAGATCAAAATCGATAAAGAAGTCATCGTGCCAAGTGAAACAGTGATGTTAAGTCTGACGCAAGAAGGGTATATTAAACGTACGTCGTTAAGAAGCTTCAATGCGAGTGGCAAAGAAGAAATCGGGTTAAAAGAACGTGACGGCGTGTTGAAGATCATTGAAACAAACACGCAAGATTATGCGATGGTCTTCACGAACAAAGGCCGATACCTTCTCATACCAGTACATAAATTGCCTGATGTGAAATGGAAAGATTTAGGTCAACATGTGTCACAAATCGTGCCAATTGAAGAAGACGAGCGTGTAGTAAATTGTTATACGGTGTCTGATTTTAATGATGATACTGCGATTATTACGGCGACACGCCAAGGTATGATTAAGAAAAGCTTATTGTCTGGCTTTAAGTCTTCACGTACAACGAAGCCACTTGTTGCGATGAAAGTGAAAGAAGGCGATGCGTTGATTTCAGTGATGCATTTACCAGCTGATGCGTCATCACAACTCATTACACTTTTAACACACCGAGGTATGTCACTCACGTATCCATTGTCAGAACTACCAGATACAGGTCTACGTGCAGCAGGTATTAAAGCCATTAACTTAAAGGATGAAGATCATGTCGTTATGGTTGATCATGTACAAGCTGAGGATACAATTTTAATTGCGACGCAGCGTGGTGCCTTGAAACGTATTGATTTTAAAGTGCTACAACAAGCGAAACGTGCACAACGCGGTATTACGTTATTAAAAGAGTTGAAAAAGCAACCTCATCGTGTCGTGGCAGCACGTGTATGTCGTCCTGAACAGTCACAATATCGACTTGTCTCTCAACAAGATGAGCTAACAGGATTGATTAAAGACATCCACTTGTCAGAGCAGTACACAAATGGTAGTTTTGTGGTAGATACGAGTACGTTCGGTGAAATTGAAGACTTGTATGTTGACTAGTATTAAAAAATAGATAGTCACTTTTGCACAATGATGATAAAATGAGACTAGTTATTTTAATATGACACTGACATTTAAACTGAAGAGTAAAGAGGGGTTCGAGTGAGAGATTTTGATAGTTTAATTCCGGATTGGTTTAAAGCATTTATTCAAATAGGTAACGATTTGATTTGGTCACAATACTTGATCGGGTTACTGTTGACAGTGGGTTTATTTTTCTCGATTAGTTCAAAGTTTGTCCAAATTAGATGGCTCCCTGAGATGTTCCGCGCATTAACCGACAAATCCGAAACTTTAGAAAGTGGTAAAAAGGGGATTTCATCATTCCAAGCTTTCGCCATTAGTGCAGGTTCACGTGTAGGGACAGGAAACATTGCCGGTGTTGCAACTGCAATTGTACTTGGTGGTCCTGGTGCGGTATTTTGGATGTGGATTATTGCAATTATTGGTGCAGCAAGTGCATTTATCGAAGCCACACTTGCGCAAGTTTATAAAGTGCCTGACAAAGAAGGGGGCTTCCGCGGGGGTCCAGCTTACTACATCACAAAAGGGCTGAATCAACGTTGGTTAGGTGTGTTATTCGCGGTATTGATTACTGTGACGTTTGCGTTTGTATTTAATACAGTACAATCTAATACGATTGCGGAGTCATTAAATACGCAATATCACATTAGTCCGGTGGTCACTGGTATTATTTTAGCAGTGATTACAGCCATCGTTATTTTCGGTGGTGTGCGTAGTATTGCAACATTATCATCAGTGATTGTACCGGTGATGGCGATTATTTATATTTTAATCGTTTTAGTCATTTTAGTGATGAACATCGATCAAATTTTCCCGATGATTTCTACAATCATTAAAAGTGCTTTCGGTATCGACCAAGCAACAGGTGGCGCAGTTGGTTTTGCTGTGTTACAAGGTGTTAAACGTGGTCTATTCTCAAACGAAGCAGGGATGGGTTCTGCACCTAACGCAGCTGCAACTGCCGCAGTATCACACCCTGTTAAGCAAGGTTTAATTCAATCATTAGGTGTATTTTTTGATACGATTTTAGTTTGTACAGCGACAGCGATTATGATTTTATTATATTCAGGCTTGAGATTTGGTGAAGGTGAAGCGCAAGGTGTTGCTGTAACACAATCAGCGTTAAATGAACATTTAGGTAGTGCAGGCGGTATTTTCTTATCCATCGCCGTTGCATTGTTTGCGTTTTCATCTGTTGTAGGTAACTATTACTATGGACAATCTAACATTGAATTTTTATCGACTAATAAAGTTGTGTTATTCATTTTCCGTTGTCTTGTTGTGATCCTTGTATTCGTTGGTGCAGTTGTAAAGACTGAAACAGTTTGGAGTACAGCTGACGTGTTTATGGGCTTGATGGCTATCGTCAACATTATCGCCATTATCGGCTTGTCCAATATTGCATTAGCGGTCATGCGTGACTATCAACGTCAACGAAAAGAAGGTAAGCGTCCGATTTTCAGACCAGAAGATTTAGAAATCAATTTATTTGGTATCGAATCTTGGGGCAACGCAATCCATAAAAATAAAAAAGATGATTAATTTGAAAGAGGGCTGAGGCAGCATTTGTCTACAGCCCCTTATTTATAGAGACGCGAAATGATTGGCGCTGTTACAGTTATCATATAGGCTTGTTATTAAAAAGTGGCATATGAATTTCAACTTCGAAAATTAGTACTTTCAATTCTAGTAATTTCGTTATATGATTTGAATTGTACTTTGAAGAGGTGACATAAAAGTGAATCAATATACGATAAAAAAAGTCCTCAACAACAACGTGCTCATTTGTGAATACCAACAATCAGAAGTCATTATTATTGGGAAGGGTCTCGGATTTAACAAAAAGCCAGGGATGAAAATTAATGACCCTGATACGATAGAAAAAGTGTTTAAGCTGGAAAATAAATACGAACAAGACCATTATAAAATGTTAGTCGAGCATACGGATGAACGCGTTTTACGTGCTGTGATTGATTCTGTGCAGATGATTATGACGTATTTTGAACTGCACCATGAAGAGTCATTTATTGTCTCGTTAACGGATCATTTAATTTTTGCGTTGAAACGTTTAGAGAAAGGTCAGCTGATCAAAAATCCATTTTTAAGCGAGACAAAATACAGCTATCCGGAAGCATACAAAATCGCTAAAAAAGTAGTGGCGCGTATTAATTTACAGTTGAATACAGACTTTCCTGAAGATGAGGTTGGATTTATTGCGTTGCATATTGCGTCTCAAACGGATGATATTGATTTGAGTGAAATGCAAAATGTACCTAAGTTGATCAACAATGCGATTCGAATGATTGAGCACGATATGGCTATTCAAATTCCAGTGTCGTCCATTCAATATCAACGGTTTGTCAGACATATTCATTTTCTATTACAACGCTTGAAAAAGGGTGAACGTACAACAATCGAACTGAGTTTTGAAAACCTATTGAAGGCGCAATATCCATTGTGCTATAATGTAGCTGTTAAAATAGTTAAAATGATACAATCACAAATCGATGTACGTGTGGATGAAGCAGAAGTTGCATATTTAACGATGCACATTCAGCAGCTCTCACTTGCATCTCATAATCAATCATAAAACGTGTTACTAAGTGAGATTAGGCATGAGTTTAAATTTGTGGACCAAACGTTCACAGCTTTTTTACTCATGCCTTTTTTGTGTTGTATCAACAAAATAGGAGGGCTTACAGTGAGGAAAAAACTATTTGGACAATTGCAACGTATCGGTAAGGCATTAATGTTACCTGTTGCAATTTTACCTGCTGCCGGTTTATTACTTGCATTCGGTGCAGCATTACAAGGGGAGCAATTACAATCGTACTTACCATTTATTCAAGCGGATGGTGTACAAAACGTCGCAAACATGATGGCAGCAGCCGGCAGTATCATTTTTGAGAACTTACCGATTATTTTCGCAATGGGTGTAGCAATCGGTTTAGCTGGCGGTGACGGGGTTGCGGCTATTGCAGCTTTCGTTGGTTTTATTATTATGAACAAAACAATGGGTCAGTTTTTAGGGGTAACACCTGAAAATGTAGGCGATGCAGCGAAAGGTTATGCGAGTGTCTTAGGTATCCCGACATTACAAACAGGGGTCTTCGGCGGTATTATTATCGGTGCTTTAGCAGCATGGTGTTATAACAAGTTTTATAACATTTCTTTACCGTCATATCTTGGTTTCTTTGCAGGGAAACGTTTCGTACCGATTGTGATGGCGACGACGTCATTTTTACTTGCATTCCCAATGGCACTCATTTGGCCATTCATTCAAAATGGTTTGAACGCATTCAGTGAAGGATTATTAGATTCCAACACAGGTTTAGCAGTCTTTTTATTTGGTTTTATTAAGCGTTTATTAATTCCATTCGGTTTACACCATATTTTCCATGCGCCATTCTGGTTTGAATTCGGTTCATATACAAATATGGCGGGTGAAATTATCCGTGGTGACCAACGTATCTTTATCGAACAAATTCGTGAAGGTACAAATTTAACAGCGGGTAAATTCATGCAAGGTGAATTCCCAGTCATGATGTTCGGTTTGCCAGCTGCAGCATTAGCGATTTATCATACTGCAAAACCTGAACATAAAAAAGTGGTTGCAGGTTTGATGGGTTCAGCAGCATTAACATCATTCTTAACAGGTATTACAGAACCATTAGAATTTTCATTTTTATTTGTAGCACCATTATTATTCTTTATTCATGCTGTATTAGACGGTTTAAGTTTCTTAATTTTATACTTACTTGATTTACACTTAGGTTATACATTCTCTGGTGGATTTATCGACTTTTTATTACTCGGTATCTTACCAAACAAAACACATTGGTGGCTCGTTATCCCAGTCGGCCTTGTGTACGCAGTCATTTACTACACGATCTTCCGTTTCTTAATTACGAAAATGAACTACAAAACACCAGGTCGTGAAGATAAGCAAACAGAAGCGCCTAAGACATCTGCAAGCGAGTTGCCTTATGCCGTATTACAAGCGATGGGTGACAAAGATAACATTAAACATTTAGATGCATGTATTACAAGATTACGTGTAGAAGTGAATGACAAATCCAAAGTCGATGTCGCGCGTTTGAAAGATTTAGGAGCTTCGGGTGTGTTAGAAGTCGGTAACAACATGCAAGCGATTTTTGGACCGAAATCAGACCAAATCAAACACGAAATGCAACAAATTATGTCAGGTCAAGCCGTGCAACATCCTGTAGATTTAGATGAAGATAAGGATGAAGCTGTCGTGATTGATGAGGCTGCGGACACGACTTCTGTTACGAAAACAGGACAAGTTGTTGCGCCAATGGATGGTGAAGTTGTGCCATTATCTGAAGTACCTGACCAGGTGTTTAGCGAAAAAATGATGGGTGAAGGTATTGCAATTCGTCCAACAAGTGGTGAAGTTTATGCACCATTTGACGGTAAAATTCAAATGATTTTCCCAACGAAACACGCATTTGGTTTAGTGTCTGACAATGGTTTAGAATTATTGATTCATGTTGGCTTGGATACTGTGAAATTGAATGGTGAAGGTTTTACAGTTCACGTTGAAGAAGGTCAAACAGTTAAAGCTGGCGATCATTTAATGACTGTAGATTTAGACGTCATTCGTGCATCAGCGAAAAGTGATATTACGCCAATTATTGTGACGCAATCAGAAGTGACAACGTTGAAATATACAGAGGCTACTGAAGTCAAACATGGTGAAAAATTATTTGAAGTTTAAGTTTAATTAAAAAATTAGGGGCATAAACATTTTGATAGTTTCAAATGATATATTTTAATAAAGTTGCTCTCATTAATCATCATAATTAATTTTGATGATTGCTTTTCTGGGCTCACGTTCCTAGGGGCTGACCCTACAACTAACAAACGCTTTGGTTCTACTGTTACATTTGTAGAGGAAGCATTTGTGGATTTTCCGGGTCAGCCAATCCCTCAGGAGTCTCGCTCATTTCAGCAATCTAAATAAAAAAGATTTAAAATTAATGAAGGCAATCTTTTAAAGTGAATCATATCAAAGTTTTTGACCTCATATATCATCTAAAGTGATTTTTATATTTCATCATTATGATTTTCTTCAATCATATGAAGGCTAGGAGAACTTAATTTCTCTCCTAGCCTCTTTTTTAATGCGTTTTTCAAGAGCGTGAAGTGAGGTATCTTATTAGCTTGGATGGAATGGCTTTGAAAATGAGGAAGCGTTCGTCCTGTTGCTTGAGCGATAAGAATGACTAAAAAAGGATTGAAATGAACAGGGAATGTTATTAAAATTCTCATCTATAAAAATACTTTGGTATAATAGGTTTTAAGTTTCAATCTTACGTGAAAAACGATAAACTATAAGTAATTTCTAAAAGGCTTGGTGAATGATATGTCTGAAAAGCAACATAAGCAAAATGGAGTTTCTAAAAACATTGATATCCGAGAAAGCCGCTTCATGAAATTTTTCGGTGGCAAAGATCTCATTTTTGCATTACTCATTTTTATTTTAGTTGGAATTGTGATTTTTATTTTTGATCGCGTTTCATATATTTTTCAGCCCTTTATCATCATTTTTAATACGATTGCAGCGCCTATTATTATTGCGCTCATTCTGTATTACTTATTCAATCCTGTGATTAATTTGATGGAACGGTATAATATTAACCGTGTTTGGGGCATTACGATTTTATTTCTAGGAATCATTGGTATCATCACGATTGCAGTGAATTTGCTGATTCCGATTGTATCTTTTCAATTTGAGCGCTTGATGGACAACTTCCCGAATTATTTAAACAAAATTACATCATTCGCCAATAATATGATGCATATTCCATTTTTATCTGATTACTATTCACAAATTGAGAAAGCCGTGACAGGTTTACAGGAAAAGATTCCTACTTTTGCGGACGGTTTAAGTTCTAAAATACGTGTTTTCGCTGAAGCTGTCGTGAATATTACGGTTGTTATTGTTACTGTACCGTTCGTGTTATTCTTCATGCTAAAAGATGGTCACCGTTTTAAAGAGTTCTCAAACAAAATTGTACCACCAAAGTTTCGTAAAGATGTCCATGATTTGTTGGATAAGATGAGCGAACAAGTAGGCTCATATATTCAAGGCCAAATTATTGTATCGTTTTGTATCGGTATTTTACTCTTTATCGGTTATTCGATTATTGGTTTAGACTATGCATTAATTTTAGCGAGTATTGCGGCTGTGACGAGCGTTGTACCTTATTTAGGACCTACAATTGCCATTTCGCCAGCGATTATTATTTCTATTATTACATCGCCGTTTATGTTGATTAAATTGATTGTTGTGTGGACGGCCGTTCAGTTTATTGAAGGGCATTTTATATCGCCTAATATTATGGGTAAAACACTTAAGATTCATCCGTTAACGATTATCTTTGTCCTCTTAAGTGCTGGAAACTTATTAGGTGTTGTCGGCGTTATTCTTGGGATTCCAAGTTATGCGATTTTAAAAGTACTCGTGTCGCATATCTTCCTTCTGTTCAAACGTCGTTATAATAAATATTATGCTGATGATGCAGGCCCTTATGAGATGCCTAAAGAAGAATACAGTAAAGATTAATTGAGAGTGGCATTACGAGATTGGGCGATTTTGTGAGCTCAATCTCTTTTTATAGGGATGCGCAGAGATTACACTACAGAAAGGAACTCTATTCATGACAAAACAGCATTTGTTAAAATACTTCAAAGTCGCGTTCATTCTGTTTTTGATTGTAACGATTTCTATCGTATTAGGACGAGAATTAGCGCATATTGATTTTAAACGTGTTTTCCTTTTATTTAATCAAATTAGTCGAATGGAAACGTTCAGCCTCTTTTTACTCGGGGGGAGTTCAGTGATTTTATTATCACTCTACGATGTCATTTTAACGGCACGCTTTAAATTAGCATTATCAAAGTTTAAAGCATTACGTGTCGGTTATATTATCAATTCGTTCAACAATATTATCGGTTTTGGCGGTTTTATTGGTGCGAGCGTCAGAATGTGGTTTTATGGGAGTTATACGACAGAACGTAAAAAACTCGTAAAATTTATTTCGTACATGTTGACATCGATGTTAACAGGTTTGAGTTTTTTATCGTTACTGATTGTGACGCACGTGTTAGATGTTAGCTTTTTAAATCGCACATCGGTATGGTTTACTGTTTTTCTTTATATTGTGGCATTTTTATTACCTGTTTTTATTATTATTTCATGGGTATCACCAGTTGATCGTTCGGCGCGTTGGCTAGGTTCAGTCTTTACCATCGTATCGAGTATGGAATGGTTGCTTGCGAGTATCGTACTGTACTGTGCATTTACACTTGTAGGGGTGAATGTATCTTTTCCAATCGTGTTAAGTATTTTCATCGTTGCAGCGATTTCAGGGCTGTTATCGTTTATTCCTGGAGGCTTTGGGGCATTTGACCTCATTGTATTACTTGGGTTACAACAGCTCGGTGTGGCAGAAGAAAAAGTGGTTTTAGGCTTGTTACTTTATCGTTTTGCTTATTATTTCTTCCCGCTACTCATTGCGCTTGTGTTAACGGTATTCGAATTTGGTACTGTGGCACGTAAATATATGCTCGAATCCAAATACTTTTTACCTGCTAAAGAATTATCTGGTTTCATAAAGTCGTTCCAAAAAGATTTGGTCGGATTAGTGCCATCTATCGCTTTAAGTATATTGGTCTTTATGATGAGCCTGATTTTATTGCTCAACAATTTTTCAATTATATTTGATGCAGCCAACAAGAAGCATCATTTATTGTTTACGTTGTTGTATATATTTAACGTCAGTGCAAGCTTGATTTTATTACTGAATTTACGTGGTATTGTGGCACGAAGTAAACGCGCGATTTTATTTGCGATTGTTGCCATGGTGATCTTGTTACTGTCTAATTTCTACGTTTACGGTCTGTCATTGTTAGTCGTTATCATCGTGTTGATTTTAGCTGCATTGATTTTTGCTTATCGTAAATCACGTGTATTGAAACGACCGATACGGATGAAAAGTATGTTAGCCATGGTCGTCATTAGCGTCATTTTACTGTATTTCAACCAAATACTCGTTCGTGAGTTTTTATTGGCGCTCGATGTTTTACCGCCTAAAGTGGATTTCTTCTTGTTACGTTCGACATTTTGGTTATCCATTATCGGTATGACAATTTTAGTTGTTGTGCTCATCTATATCTTTGAATGGAATTATCGTCGTCCTAGAGAGTTGCACGACAGACAAATCGCAAGTGATATTTTAAAGCAGCATGGGGGACATCTCCTTAGTCACTTGCTGTATAGTGATGACAAGCTCGTATTTGTGAACCAACAAAAAACAGCTTTTGTGATGTATCGTCACGATCGAAGTTCATTTATTGTCCTTGGTGATCCGGTCGGCGAAACTTCAGATTTCTATTCATTGTTGACCGAGTTTTATGAGTATGCGACTTATTTAGGTGGCGACGTCATATTTTATCAAGTTTCGAAAGATTATTTGACGTTATATCATGACTTCGGTAACCAGTTCTTTAAATTGGGTGAAGAAGCGCTCATTCCAGTATCTGACTTTACTGTTGCCGGGAAGAAGCGTCGAGGTTTTCGTGCCACATTGAATAAATTGGAGTCGTTAGGTTATCAATTTGAAATACTTGATACACCGTTAGATGAAGCGACATACGAACGCTTACATGAAATTAGCCGTGAGTGGTTAGGTAAACAGCAAGAGTTTTATTTCTCAGTCGGTCGCTTTACCCCTTCTTATGTCAATGCTGCACCGGTTGCAGTGTTGAAAAATGAAGACGGTCGTATTGATGCGTTTTGTACATTGATGCCGGTTGAAGGTTCGACCACGATTTCTGTTGACTTAATTCGTTGGGATAAGTCGTTAGGATTACCATTTATGGATGCACTTTATTTGCACATGATTTTATGGGCACAAGCAGAAGGTTACGAACGCTTTAATATGGGAATGGCCACACTGTCAAATGTCGGTCAAGTGCCATATGGTCATTTGAGAGAAAAGTTTGCTGGGCGCTTTTACGAACATTTTAATGGTTTGTATAGCTTCCAAGGCTTACGTCAATATAAAAGTAAGTTTCATCCGGAATGGGAATCACGCTTTTTAATTTATCATCGAGGTCAAAGCGCATGGGAAAGTTTGTTGAAAGTAACGCGTGTCATTCGTAAAAAATAAAGAAATATATGATTGGGGGATAGGGAGATAAAATTTTTGATTGTCTTATCCTGATATATTTTAATCAAATCGTTCTGATTGATAACTTTTTAAAATTCCACAATTGCCGTCATGGACTCGTGTTCTTAGGGGACTTGCCTCAACTCAATTCGTCTTGATTAAAGTGTACATCTGGAATGAAGCCGAATTGGATTTTGTGAGCAGTACAGAAATCTGATGTGCAACAAAGATTTCGTAGTACTTTCCTCGCAAGGCTGACTCGACTTCTCAAAAGTGAACGCATTGAGAAGTCAGACAGCTACTGCGTTACACAATAGCCCCTATCAAAGTTAAAAGACGACGTTTTGTTTTCAACTTCATCCCTCAGGAGTTTCGTCTATTATAGCAATTTGAATTTAAATGCTACGAATCAATGAGACAAGTTGATAAGATGAAAAATCAAAAATTTTAATTCCCATTCACCTTAATTCATTTTACATTTCCATATTTTAATTTTCGTTCATCATAGCAGAAGGGCTGGGAAACTCATTGTATCCCGGCCCCATATCCTATTGATGGACTTATATCCATTATTAATGATAAGATCGTCGAAAAATGCGGATGACTGGGACGTAAAAATTGGATGCTATGGGTTGTCTTCATTGCATAAACTTGCCCTAAGTGACTGTATTTGATGTAAGATTGCCCAGAAGGCTGAGACTCCCGAGGGATCAGACGCAGTCGAAAATCCGCCAACGCTACATGTATGTCATCATTTAACCAAGCGTTGGCTAGTTGAGACAAGTCCCCTGGGAACGCGAAGCCATAAGGGCAATCAAATATCACAAATCTTAGGGAGGGCAAGTTAAACAAAATACTGCATCCATAGCATCAAAAATGATGATGTCCCTCCCTTTCATCAAAATTCTTGTAGTGATAGTATGAGTTTGTTCATTTGATAGGGGGAAAATCGTTTTAAGCAAGATGGCGCGCATATTGAAAGTGAATGTACAAAGTTATATGATAAAGATGAATTTATTGAAACAAGTAAAAGGATAAAGGGTAAAAGGAACGTTCAATAATGGTGTATCCATAGTGGGCTTCAGCAGTAGATGTCATATGCATTGAAACATATGAGGAAGGGACAAGAGAATACATCAAAATGCATCTTTTCCGCTTTCAAATATTGAAGGGCAAGATACTTTTTAATAGGGGAGATAAAAATTTATAAAAAGACTGGAAACTTTGGTAAGCTTCCAGTCTATTTATGATTACCCTATTGAATGTCGTGTTCTTTAGCGTATGCTTCACGTTCTGCTTCTTGTTGCGCGAAACGTTCAGGTTGTTTTTTATAAAAGTCTTGGTGGTATGCCTCTGCTTCGTAAAATTCTGAAGCTGGTAAAATCTTTGTCACAATCGCTTTATCGTGATTGAGCGTGCCCTCTAATGAAGCAACATAAGATTCAGCTACTTGACGTTGATCTTCATTAGTGTAAAAAATTGCAGTACGATATTGTGAACCGCGGTCTTGGAATTGACCCCCGTCATCTGTCGGATCGATGACTGAGAAGAAGATTTCTAGCAATTTTTGGTAAGAAAAAAGGGCGACATCGTATTCAATTTTTACAGTTTCATAGTGACCTGTTTCGCCTGATTTCACTTGCTCATATGTGGGATGATCCACGTGGCCCCCCATATAACCGGACCGCACCTTTTCAATGCCTTCGTTTTGATCGAAAGGCTGAGTCATACACCAAAAACAACCGCCTGCGAAATATGCTGTGTTGATATTCATCTAAACATCCTTCCCTATATGAGACCTTGGTACCATTTTTATTGTTTTTACTTGATTTTTAAAATAAATTTATATAACGTTAGTGTGTATTTATTATAATACATAAATACCTAATTTTGAAGATATAAGGTTGATAAGATGAGAGAAAACAATTTTAATCGTAGCGCCTCAAACTCTTCTGAGAAAACATTGAAACGTAGAAAAAAGAGAAAGATACGAAAGTTACCTTTTATTATTTTGGCGTTGATCCTTATCATTCTTGTTTTTGTCATGTATTCTATTTCAAGTTACAAATCCGGACTTGAAGTAGCTAAGGACAAGCATCAAGCTCCAAAGTTACACAAATTCAATGGCGCATCTAAAAATGATGGTAAAGCAACAGTACTTATTTTAGGTGCTGACCGTGAAGATGGTGGTGTATCACGTACGGACTCTATTATGGTCGCGCAATATGACTATATTAAGAAAGACATGAAAATCGTCTCTGTCATGCGTGATATTTATGCGGATATTCCTGGATACAATAGTTATAAAATTAATGCGGCTTATTCGTTAGGTGGCCCTGAGTTACTGCGAAAAACGTTAAAGTCGAATTTAGGAATTGATCCAGAGTATTATGCCACTTTAGATTTTAAAGGCTTTGAAGCAATGATTGATGAACTCGCGCCAAAAGGTGTACCGATTGATGTAGAAAAAGATATGTCCGAAAAAATTGGAGTATCTTTGAAAAAAGGGTATCATCGCTTAAATGGTAAAGAGTTACTCGGTTATGCGCGTTTCCGTAATGACCCAGAAGGTGATTTTGGACGTGTACGAAGACAACAACAAGTCATGACTGCATTAAAGCAACAACTGGTTCAGCCTTCATCTATTTTCAAAGCACCGAAACTTGCAGGGATTATGCGAGGTTATGTGAGTACCGATATGCCGGATTCAGCAATATATCAAACAGGATTCAGCTTTATCGTACGAGGAGATAAAGATATTAAAACCCTCAGTGTACCCGTAAAAGGCAGCTATGAAAATATTACGACCAATGATGGGGGTTCAGCTTTAGGCATTGATAAAGCTGAAAATAAAAAGAGAATTCAAGCCTTTTTGGAAGATTAAAGCATAATAAAAAGCGAGTCTGAGACAAACACCTCAGGCTCGCTTTTTACGTTGTAGGACGTACTTGTTAGCATCACTTTATAGATTGTTGAACCGATTGCCCCTCACAATCTTTAAAAATGAAGTTGTATTCATTTTTATTGGTCAGATTTACGTACGCCAGCGACACCGTAATGTTCTTTTTTCATTTCTTGGATGACTACAGAAATGGCACTACGGTCTGCGTTTGTTGTGCTTTCTACGGCATCTGTTACTTCTTTAACTAAGTTTTTTAATTGTTCGTCACTACGACCTTCTAATAATTGAACTGTTACTATTGGCATAGTTCTAACCTCCCTCACCAGTTGTCTTTTTATTATAACATTTTTGTTCATAGTTGCACGATAGAATCCTTACCCGGTATGATAAGGGTAACGAAAATAAAGATGGAGGGTTATTATGGGTTTTGACAACGTATTAACATCTTTAGGCATCAATGGTATGAAAGTTTTTATCCGATTAGAGCAACAGACGTTTGATGTGTCCGATGCGATTGCCGGAACAATCCATTTAAAAGCGGATCAAAGTGATCAAAAAGTCAATTACATCGTTTTAACAATGCTTGAAAAATACGAGAACGATGACGAAACGAGTGATTTTTCGGTGATTTCACATGAATTGAATCGTTTTGAGATTGATGAAGCTTTCACAATTGATGTCGGTGAAGAAAAAGAAATCCCCTTTAAATTCCACCCAGATACATTAAATTTTAAATCTGATAAAAGTCATGTTTATCTCAATACACATGTCTATATTGGTTATGGTGTTGACGAGGAAACTGAAGCAGTCATTCCATATCGTCGTTAAATGAATCATCATAAGGTAGGTGCGGTCGTATATTGACGTATCTACCTTTTTTAATGTGCAATGACAGTGCCTATTTTAGTCTAAAAAGGGAACGTACATTCTTTTTATCTTGATTATAGAACGTGTGTTCGTGTATACTAAAAACATGAGCTTGATAAGTAAGGGTGAAATGTGATGTATGATTATCATTTATTAGAAGATAGGGACATTTTATGTATTGATCAGAAAAGTTTTTTTGCGAGTGTATCATGTATTGAGAAAGGGCTCGATCCATTGACGACGAAACTCGCAGTCGTTGCAGATACAAAAAGACAAGGTTCTGTTGTACTTGCTGCGACACCGCCTTTAAAAGCGATGGGGATTCAGACAGGTTCGCGCTTGTTTGAGATTCCGCATCATAGTGACATTTATATTATTAATCCAAGTATGCGTCGCTATTTAGAAGTATCGCTTAAAATTTCTGAAATTGCACTCCGGTACGTGCCACCTGAAGATTTACATCAATATAGTATTGATGAGTTTTTTATGGATGTGACGAAAAGTTATTACCGCTTCAATACGACGTTACAGACGTTTTGTGAGCGACTGATTAAAGAAATTTATGATGAGACTAAAGTGCATTGTGCGATAGGGATTGGCTCAAATATGTTGTTAAGTAAATTAGCGTTAGATCACGAGGCGAAAAAGATTCCGGGCTACGTTGCAGAGTGGCGTTATCAAGATGTACCTGACAAAGTATGGGAAATTACGCCGCTCAGTTCATTTTGGGGGATTGGCAAAAAGACCGAGAAGAAATTAAATAAAAGAGGGATATTTAAAATCGGTCAGCTGGCACAGTATCCTTATGAATATTTGAAGAGGGACTTTGGTGTTCTTGGTGTGGATTGGCATCTCCATGCACATGGGATTGATCAAAGTCGTATGAATGAGACGTATCAAATTATTAATCCTTCGATATGTAAAAGTCAAATTTTGTTGCGTGATTATACGTACCGTGAAGCGCATGTTGTGATGCAAGAGCTGATTGAAGATGTGGCGCAACGTCTGAGAGCGCGTCAGCAAATTGCGCGGACGATTCATTTTTCTATGGGCTATAAAGAAGGCGGTCATGTGACGAAGCAGTATACGTTACATGCTGGGACGAATTTAGATCAAGATATTTATCGAGAGGTGAAGCGGCTAGCGGATATGCATTGTGACCAGGGGGCGTTGTACCGGACACTCAGTGTATCACTCACACAATTGATGAATGAAAATGAACGGAATTTAGATTTGTTTACAGATGAATTTCAACGGTTGCGTCAAGAGAAATTAGCGAAAACAATCGATGCGTTACAAGTGAAATATGGGAGAGGTGTCGTATCAAGGGCGATTTCCCTTACTGATGCAGGTACGAAATATGGCCGTTTAGGATTAATGGCAGGTCATCAAATGTAAAAGTGATTTTGACATTGTCATAGTGCGATATAGAACATACTAAGATGAGCTGTGAAGAAATTTATGACGATAGACTTCTTCACAGCTATTTTTAAGTTCCTATTCCATTGCTTATATAATGATGAAACACAAAAAATCAACTTAAATACGTATCAAAATCAGCGAGTGCTGTTATCGCAGCGTCACGATCTTCAGCTTTTTTAAAACTAATGCGTAAAGCACCATAAATATCTTCACGCACTTCTAAAATACGAAGGTTACGTATAGAAATTTGATGATGACTGAGTATTTCTGTCACTTTCGAAATCATCCCCGGCTTATCAGGAATATCAACATAAAGATCATACGTACTTTGCATCGCACCTTTACCTCGAACAGGAAGGGCATCTCGGTATGTTTTAGCTTGATCGAAAAATTGATATAACGCATCCTCATGACCTTGTTCAAGCATCGCCACAGTTTGCGTGAGCTGTTGTTGAAGTTGCTTAAGCGATGAAACGATATGCGCTTTATTTTCAATTGAAATGTCGCGCCACATCTCAGGATTACTGCTAGCGACACGTGTAATATCTCTAAAGCCACCTGCAGCTAAATCTTGAATTAACGGTGCGTCTGTTGCGTAAAAGGCATTCAAATGAACGAGACTCGAAGCAATAAGGTGAGGCACATGACTTACGACCCCTGTAATTTGATCATGTTCGTCCGCGGTTAAATGAATAAAGCGTGCGCGCGTCGGTGTAAGCAGTTGTTCGATATGTTGTGCGGCAGCTTGGTTTTCATTTAAGTGATGGACGAGGATGTAGTAAGCATTTTCAAAGAGGTGCTTTTTCGCATTGAGCACGCCTGATTTATGACTGCCTGCCATGGGATGTCCACCGACGAGATGAATATCTGCCTGGAGTAATTCTTTTTCAAATGCTTGGATTGTAGATTTTGTACTCCCTGTATCCGTCACAATTAAACCGGGTTTCGTCTTTAACTGCGTGAGTTGACTTAAATATTGCACAGTCGTTTGTACTGGTGTAGCAAAAATAACGATATCTGCCTCTTGTAAAGTCCTTGTGTAATCTGTAGTCGCATGGTCAATAATTCCAATGGACAATGCACGCTCAAGTTGTACTTCATGTGCATCATAAGCAGAAATCGTGATGTTTGGATGAAAATATTTAATATTGCTTGCTAAACTCCCCCCTATTAAGCCTAAGCCGACAAAAAATACGTGGGTCATGATAACACCGCCTCTATTTTTATAAATATGGCATAGTTTAACATTTTAACGCGTTTAATTGCAATAGTGATTATATGAATACGTGAGATTTTACAGAATCATCGGTACAATAGAGATAAAGATAAAAGGGAGGACGTTACAATGAATGAACCTGTGATTGAAACATTAACAGCACTCACTGCAATCGATAGCCCATCTGGGAATGCGGACCGTGCGATATCCTATGTGAAAGAAACTGTGGAAGCATATGGTTATGAAACACAGTTGACGCGAAAAGGCGGTTTATTAATCGAAGTGAAGGGCGACGATGATGCGCAGAAAAAATGTATTACAGCGCATGTCGATACGTTAGGCGCTATGGTGAAAGAAATTTTAGAGGATGGACGGCTTCGTTTAGCGTTAATTGGGGGCTTTCGATATAACACAATTGAAGGTGAATATTGTACGATTGAAACCGCAACAGGTCAGACGTACCGAGGGACTATACTTTTACATGAAACTTCGCCACACGTCTATGCTAACAATCACGAAATTCCTCGTGATCAAGCGCATATTGAAGTGCGTATTGATGAAAAAGTGACAACAGCAGCTGAAACACGTGCTTTAGGTATTGAAGTTGGCGATTTTGTCAGTTTTGATCCGCGTACAGAAGTTACGTCATCGGGTTTTATTAAATCGCGTCATTTAGATGATAAAGTAAGTGTTGCGGTCATTATAGAATTTTTAAAGCAGTATCGTCAGCGTGAGGAACGTTTACCGCATACGATTCAATTTTATATTTCGAATAATGAAGAAATCGGCTACGGGGCAAACTCAAGCATCGATCCGAAAGTAGTCGAGTTCATTGCATTTGATATGGGTGCGCTAGGAGATGGTCAATCGTCTGATGAATATACAGTGTCGATTTGTGCACAAGACGCTTCAGGGCCTTATCATAAACAGTTACGTCATCACCTCGTATCGTTATGTCAAGAACACAACATCCCATATAAAGTGGACATTTATCCATTTTATGCTTCAGATGCTTCAGCGGCGTTAAAAGCAGGTGCAGATGTAAAGCACGGTCTATTCGGAGCAGGTATTGAGTCTTCTCATGCAATGGAACGGACACATTTAGACTCAATTAAAGCAGCACAAGCCTTATTAGAAGTATACTGCTTTTCAAAATTAGTGTAATCTCATCACATCGTGTCGGGTAATTGTAACGCAATACGTTAACATGTTGGCGAATTATAACGCAATACGTTAAAATGTAGAAAGACTATAAGGGTGCATATGACGGAAATGAATAAAGATCGTATGTCTTTTAAAGATAAAGAAATAAGGGTATATCAGAAAAGGTAATATCGCTAAAAGATATAAAGAGAAATAGGAGTATTAAAAATGAAGTTTACAAATTTAACGACGGCAGAATTCGGTGCGTTCACTGATAACATGCCATATAGCCATTTTACGCAAATGGTAGGGAACTACGAGCTAAAAGTGGCAGAAGGTGTAGAGACACATCTTGTCGGTATTAAAGATAATCAAAACCATGTATTAGCCGCGTGTTTATTAACTGCAGTACCAGTCATGAAAGTTTTTAAATATTTTTATACGAATCGCGGACCAGTCATTGATTATGATAACCAAGAACTCGTTCATTTCTTCTTTAACGAGTTAGCTCAATATGTTAAAAAATACAATGCGTTATATTTAAGAGTTGATCCTTACTTGCCGATGTTAAAACGTAATCATGATGGCGAAGTGATTGAACGTTTTCAAAATGATTGGTTCTTTGAAAAGATGGCACAACTCGGTTTTGAACATGAAGGGTTTACGACAGGCTTTGACACCGTGAGACAAATTCGTTTCCATTCTGTATTAGATGTGGAAAATAAAACAGCGAAAGATATACTGAACAATATGGATAGTTTGAGGAAGCGTAATACGAAAAAAGTGCAGAAAAATGGTGTGAAGGTGCGCTTTTTAGATGAGAGTGACTTACATATTTTCCGTTCGTTCATGGAAGATACATCAGAAACAAAAGACTTTGTGGATCGCGAAGATGACTTTTACTATCACCGTCTGAAACACTATAAAGACCGTGTTCTTGTGCCTTTAGCTTACATTGATTTTACAACGTATATACCAGAACTTAAATCTGAAGCACAAGATTTCCACAAACAAATTGCTAAAACTGAAAAAGAACTTGAAAAACGTCCGGATAATCAAAAAGCCATCAATAAAAAGAAAAATTTAACACAACAGTTAGAAGCGAATCAAGCTAAAATTCAAGAAGCGGAAAAATTACAAGCAGAACATGGTGACACGTTACCGATATCAGCAGGTTTCTTTATTATTAATCCATTTGAAGTCGTATATTATGCAGGCGGTACAGCAAATGAATTTCGTCATTTTGCAGGAAGTTATGCCGTTCAGTGGGAAATGATTAACTATGCGATTGAACATAATATTCCGCGCTACAACTTTTATGGTATTAGTGGTCACTTTACTGAAGATGCAGAAGATGCAGGTGTGGTCAAGTTCAAAAAAGGTTATAACGCAGATGTCATTGAGTACGTAGGTGATTTTATTAAACCAATTCAAAAACCGGTCTATAAGATTTATACGACATTGAAACAACTTAAAGAGAAGATTAAAAGATAAGATAGAGTGAAGAGAAGGGGATTTATTGGTATGAAATTTACAGAATTGACAGTTGAAGAATACGACCAATTTGTTCAAAATCCTGCTTTAGAAAGTCATTATTTTCAAGTAAAGGAAAATATTGCAACACGAGAAGCAGATGATTTTCAAGTAGTACTGTTAGGTGTGAAAGATGACAACAATCAAGTTTTAGCAGCGAGCTTATTTTCCAAAATTCCAACAGCAGGAAGTTATGTGTATTATTCGAATCGCGGTCCGGTTATGGATTATAGTGATTTAGGATTAGCGGACTTTTATTTAAAAGAGCTAGACCAATATTTAAATAGAAATAAATGTTTGTACGTTAAAATGGACCCGTATTGGATTTATCAAGTATATGACAAAGATATTAATCCGATTGGTGATCAAGCGCCGAACGACAAACTTGTACAATTGTTTAAATCACATGGTTACCGTCATCATGGCTTTACGACGTCATATGATACGTCTAGCCAAGTAAGATGGATGGGTGTGCTGAATTTAAAAGACCAAACGCCACAAACGCTGAAGAAACAATTCGACAGCCAGCGTAAACGAAATATTAATAAAGCGGCGAATTTTGGTGTAAAAGTGAGATTTCTTGAAGCGGATGAATTCGATCAATTTTTAGAATTGTATCGTGAAACTGAAGAACGAACAGGATTTGTGTCTAAAACAGATGAATATTTCAAAAACTTTATAGACACATACGGCCATAAAGCATTAGTGCCGTTAGCATATATCGACCTTGATGAGTATATTACATCATTACAAGAAAGTTTAAATGATAAAGAAACGCGCCGTGACCAGATGATGGCGAATGAAAATAAATCAGATAAGCAAATTAAGAAAATTGCAGAGCTAGATAAACAAATTGATCATGATCAAAAAGAGATGTTGAAAGCGAGCGAATTGCGAAAAACAGATGGTTCTGTTTTAAATTTGGCGTCAGGCGTTTATTTTGCAAATGCTTATGAAATTAATTACTTCTCTGGTGGCTCAAGTGAGAAATACAATCATTTTATGGGACCATATGCCATGCATTGGTTCATGATTAATTACTGTTTTGATCATGGTTACGAGCGTTATAACTTTTACGGTTTATCAGGTGATTTTACAGAGAACAGTGAAGATTATGGAGTTTATCGCTTTAAACGTGGATTTGGTGTGCAAATTGAAGAACTCATCGGTGATTTTTACAAACCAATCCATAAGGTGAAGTATTTCGTATTTGATTTGTTAAACCGACTACGCACAAAAATTAAACGATAAAATAACGACAAAAAGCCAGTACTTTGTGAAATGCAAAGCTACCGGCTTTTTATTTTGGCTACATATTGCTCGATTTGATGCTTTTAAAGACATTTTAAGTGAAAAGTGGTGAAAATATTATTTAACTATATTTATGTTATGTAAACCTAATAGATAATTGAAGGTTAAAAACCAGTTATTTAAGGGGGTCGCTTGAGCAAACATTTCGAAGTGTTTTTAATGGTTTGGATTCCTTTACGTGCACCTGTAATGGTATATAACAAGATATTAAATCATCATTTGATAGTATGGCTTTAAATTTTTGAGCTCATATGAATGATTTCGTTACTGACATCTAACTTCATATAGATACAATGTAAACTGTTTTATATACATTTTTTATCATTAACCGGCAATGCGCTATGGAACGTTTGTAAGTCGTAAATTGATGAGTAGCCAATAAGTATGAGCAAAATGACGTACATATATCATACAGATCACGCAGTTGTTGATACTTATGTACATATCTATAGTTAAAGGTTAAATATAGATGATTGAGCTGCTTATTTTTAAATGCGGTTTTTAGTTTACATAATATATATTATAGGAAGTTGCGTATACTTAACGATTCAGAACCTCTTACATCACTATATCAATAAAAACCCAATGATTTAAGTATCACTGGGTTGAAATAATTCATCAATATGGACGATGTTGTTGTTCAAAGCGTGCGCGTTCTTTTTCGTATTTTTTCTGTTGACGTTTTTTACGCCAGTCACGTGTAATAAACCATAATATGAGACTTAACATTAAGCTCAATATTGCGACGAATGCTGCATAGCCCAATAAAGGTTCATAACGAATCGGTTTAAAGTTCGGCAAAATAAATGCTAAAGCGCCTAGTACAATGAACATAATGATTGCTGTAATAAACCATCTATTAAGGACAAGTGTACAAAACAATGTTAAAACAACCATAATGAGAAGTGTTATCCATAGATAATTTGGCATGTCTAAAATGGCCATGTATGAACCTCCTTCTTGTATTTAGCATTCATTATACTAGATTTTTGATTGGTCTGGTAATGATTTTAAATGCGAAAATATGTTAAAAAACGTTATAATGGGATTATATAATTTCTAAGGAGGGTTTATTATGTCACAAAAACTACCACATCGTTCAGAGGTTGCTACAGCAGAGACTTGGGATTTGACTGATTTATATCCTAATTCGGAAAGTTATGAGCAAGCATTAAAATCATTACCACAAGAAGCACAAGCATTTAAAGCGCAATACGAAAATCAACTGAATACTGTAGCGAATATCGAAAAAGCATTAAATACATATTCTCATTTGCTTATTGAATTAGAGCGTGCCGGGAATTATGCGGAATTATTGCATAGCGTAGATACATCAGACTCTGAAAGACAACGTTTAAACGCCCTATTTTCAACACAATACGGCAAAGTTTTAAGCCAATTGACGTTTGTTGAATCAGAATTATTAAGTCTAGACGACGCTATCATGCAACAAGCGATTTCAGAGTTGAATTACGGCTATTATTTAACACAATTACAAAAGAAAAAGCCACATCAACTCCATCCTAAAGCTGAAGAAGCACTCGCAAGTATGGCGACAGCTTTAGATGTACCGTACGATATTTATGGTGTCACTAAGATGTTAGATATTGATTTTGGTACATTTGAAGTCAACGGCAAAACACATGACATGGATTATACAACGTTTGAAGGCTATTACGAAGATCATGACGATACAGCGCTTCGTCGTGCAAGTTTCCGTCATTTTAGTGATACGATTAAAAAGTACGAACATACGACTGCGGCAGTGTATAATGCACAAGTTCAGCGTGAAAAGCTTGAGGCGGATTTGCGTGGCTATGATTCTGTCATTGAATATTTACTAGAAGAACAAGATGTGACTTTAGAGATGTATCACCGTCAAATTGATCTCATTATGTCTGATTTAGCGCCAATTATGCGTCGATATGCGAAACTCATTCAACAAGCAAACAATTTAGATGAAATGAGATTTGAAGACTTAAAAATATCAATCGACCCTACTTTTGAACCAGAAATCACGATTGAAGAGTCTAAAAAGTACATTTTTGGTGCGTTAGACGTATTAGGTCCAGATTATGTTGAAATGTTGAAACAAGCTTATGAAGAACGTTGGATTGACTTCCCTCAAAATAAAGGAAAAGAAACAGGTGCTTATTGCGCAAGTCCGTACGCATCACATAGCTACATCTTTATTTCGTGGACAGGTAAAATGACTGAAGCGTTCGTATTAGCCCATGAACTTGGACATGCTGGACACTTTACATTTGCTCAAAAACATCAAAATTACTTACAATCTGAGGCGTCAATGTATTTTGTCGAAGCCCCATCAACAATGAATGAAATGTTAATGCTCAATTACTTATTTAAAAACAGTAATGATGCACGATTCAAACGTTGGGCCATCGCATCTATTATTTCACGTACGTACTATCACAATATGGTCACACACTTACTTGAAGCAGCTTACCAACGTGAAGTGTATCAACGTGTCGATCAAGGCGAATCATTAAGTGCCCCTACTTTAAATGCGATTAAACGTGATGTCATCGCGCAATTCTGGGGTGACACAGTGACATTAACAGAAGGTGCAGAATTAACTTGGATGCGTCAACCACATTACTATATGGGCTTATACTCTTACACATATTCTGCCGGTTTAACAATTGGTACGATCATGGCGCAACGTATTAAAAATGAAGGTGAGCCTGCAGTTCAAGATTGGTTGAATACATTAAGTGCAGGTGGTAGTAAATCCCCTGTTGAATTAGCACAACTTGCAGGTATTGATGTCACAACGGATCAACCATTGAAAGATACTATTGCTTACATTGGCCAATTGGTGGATGAATTAGAGTCATTAACGACAGAAATTGAATAAGTCATATAAATTAAAAAGAACCCCTCATTGCGTGTTTGTTTGCAATGAGGGGGTTTTTAATGATGTGAGGAATATTTCCTTTACGAACGTTTTTGTTTAGATTGTCTGCGTAGTAAACCGAATCCTAATAGGCTGAGTAAACCACCAAATAATAAAGCGGATTGTTGTGAAGTTGACTCACCTGTTTCAGGAAGTGCTTCATTTGTTTGAGACGATGACTTAGGAGATTGTGTCATCTTGTTTTGCGCTTCTTTCATCGGTTGATGTTCTGGCATCATTGTTGGCTCAGTTTGTTCATTCATACCAGGTTGTTGTGGTGTATCCGGTTGCTTAGGTTCTGGTTTTTCTTTTTCACCTGGATTCATCGGTTCTGGTTGTGGTGTATCTGGTTGTTTAGGTTCCGGCTTTTCGCTTTCACCTGGGTTCATCGGTTCAGGTTGCGGTACATCCGGTTGTTTAGGTTCTGGCTTTTCTTTTTCACCTGGGTTCATCGGTTCTGGTTGCGGTGTGTCCGGTTGCTTAGGTTCTGGTTTTTCTTTTTCACCTGGATTCATCGGTTCTGGTTGTGGTGTATCTGGTTGTTTAGGTTCCGGCATTTCTTTTTCTTCAGGCTGTTTAGGCTCTGGTTGTGGATTCCAGTTTTCTAATGGGAAGAAACCGGCGTCAATCGTCATATCATCTTGCGTCACATCGATATTTGCGATTAAACCATCAGAGTCTTTGGCAGTATTTGCCGTTGTATGCTTGCTTGTCGCTTCATAACCTTCAGGTGTAGTAAATTCAACAATGTACTTCCCTTTTTGTACATTAGTGAAATGATAGTGTCCATTTGCGTCACTTGTAGTAGTAGCTACAACCGTACCTTCAGGTGTTTTAAGTGTCACAAGCACACCTTCAAGACCACGTTCACCATCGTTTTGAACACCATTATGATCTTCATCACGCCATACGAAGTCACCAATTGTGTATGTTTCTTCTTCTTGTTTTGGATTCCAGTTTTCTAATGGGAAGAATCCAGCATCAATCGTCATATCATCTTGTGTCACATCGATATTTGCGATTAGACCATCAGAGTCTTTGGCAGTATTTGCCGTTGTATGCTTGCTTGTCGCTTCATAACCTTCAGGTGTAGTAAATTCAACAATGTACTTCCCTTTTTGTACATTAGTGAAATGATAGTGTCCATTTGCGTCACTTGTAGTCGTGCTTACTACAGCGCCTTCAGGTGTTTTAAGTGTCACAAGCACACCTTCAAGACCACGTTCACCATCGTTTTGAACACCATTATGATCTTCATCACGCCATACGAAGTCACCAATTGTATATGTTTCTTCTTGTTTCGGATTCCAGTTTTCTAATGGGAAGAACCCAGCATCAATTGTCATATCATCTTGAGTGACATCAATATTTGCAATTAAACCATCAGAGTCTTTTGAAGTATCTGCAGTCGTATGTTGACTTGTCGCTTCATAGCCTTCAGGTGTTTTAAATTCAACTACGTATTTTCCTTTTTCTACATTAGAGAAACGGTAATGTCCAGTTTCATCAGTTGTCGTAATACGTAAAATCTTGCCTTCAGGTGTTTTAAGTGTTACGAACACCCCTTCAAGTCCACGTTCACCATCATTTTGAACGCCATTATGGTCTTCATCACGCCATACAAAGTCACCAATTTGATACGTAGCAGATGCATCTGTATTTGGAGCGATAGGTTGAATGTTGAATTTATTGTTTGTATTTGGTGTTGTTAAATCAATTACAGGCGGTACACGATGACCTTTTTCTGATGGAGGTTGTTGATTGATAGTATCCTCTTCAAATTGCATTGTACCGTCATATTCACCTGATAACGTTTCAAGTCCAGTTAACGTATCTACTTGAGATGATTCGTCTATCGTTTCCATCGTTACATCGCCATATTGACCGCTCACATTAGGATTCATTTCATCGTCAAATTCAATGAGTAAGCCATCAGTCGTGTATTCCATCGTATCCTCAGTAGTTGTATGATCAGAAATTGCACCTGTTAACACGCCAGTTGTCGTATCTTCGTCGTATTCAACTACATCAGAGTGGTGTACTGTGTCTTGTTCACCATGGTTCGTTTCTTCTTCAAAATCAATTGCATCAGCGTGAAGTGTTACGTCTTGAATACCGTGATTTGTCTCTTCTTCAAACTCTACATTTTTTGTATCCTCTGAAGTTTCGAGGACTGGGTAAGTACTTTCGAAATAATCTTCACCAGATTGGGAAAGTGTGTTTATTACTACATTATCTTCAATCTCTTCTAAAGATCCCGTAGCTTGGAAAGTCATTTCACCATAATTAGCATGGGTATCTTGAATTGTATTAACAGTTGGACTAAATCCAAAAGTTGGTGGGACGGGCTTATCTTTCCCTTCTCCAGTCGCATTATTCGAGTAGAAAACAACGCCATTCTCCCATTTTAAGTTGAAATAATTATTATATCCTAAATATAAATAGTCTTGAGATTGGTTTAAATTTTGATTCCCTGTCGCATTTGTTGTAAAGTCAAAGTCTTTAGTATCGTTCTTATAATGACCTTTATAAACAATAACATAAGGATTTTGATTCATCTGATCAAAAGTGATTTCATATCCAGTACTAGTGTTTTTGATTGCACTCATCAGGCTATTTGTGATTTCTTTATAGTCTTTGGTATTACTTACATCAGCATAGACACTTTGTGGGAGATCCCCTTTGCCAATGAATTCATAAACTTTGACTTCTCCAGCTTCTCCAATTTGTTTCGTACCTTTAGTAACTGTGCCTGTTAACTTTACATTAGTTAATTGGTTCTTATTAGGTTTAAAAGTTGCATAATGTGTAAATGATTGATCAGCTTTCGATAAATGATCGAGACGACCATTTAATGTGACACCTACGTTATTTTTGACGCCTTCTTCATATTGAACTTTAAATGTTTCTTTAGTTATATTTTTATCTAATGTAGATGAAACAGTGATGTCCCCTTTGTTGAGTACGTTTGCCGGGTTAATGAATAAGTTTAATGATAGTTGTCCTTTTAAATTATCTTTTTCATTCACATAATTCGTAAAGCGATAGCGGACACGATTGTTTGAATCAATTTCACCATAAGCGATAACTCTTTCACCACTTTGGTTATCCATGATATGTGGTACTTTCTTTGTTGCTGATATCCCATTTGTGTCAACATTGTCACTTAATTGAAAGTCAAAATAATCGCCTTCTTTAATACCATCTTCAAATGACCAATCGTATTTTAATGTTACACGTTCAGCATTGTGGGGGTTGACGTCATTAGGTTGACGGTGACTTGTCTTATTATTACTATTATTCTGATGTGCAGTAATTGAAGATGATGTTACTTTCACTTTACTCGTCACGTCTTTACCAGTTTCTACATTAACTTCTTCCATATTAATAGGTGCAGTGACGTTTTTTGCATTTGCTGCTGATGGTTGCTCAATTGATGTTGCTGGTTGTTCCACTGGTGCTGTCTGTGTAACTGGTTTCTCAATGTTTGATACAGGTTGTGCAACTGGTTGTACGTTTTGACGCTCCTTCGCTGTAGTTGTATCTTCTGTTTCAGCTGGAGCTACTGTTGCAGTTGGTTCTGTTACTTTTGCTTCTTTAACTTCTTGTGTGTTTGGTGCTGTAGCTGAGTCTGTTTCTTTAGCTACAGGTGTTGGTGAAGCGACTTCTTGTTGTGGTGCGTTTGATGTTGAATCGGCTTCGGATGCTGTCGCTTTTTCTTTTTCAACATTTTGCTCTTGTGCAGTTTCACTTAACTCTGAAGCGTCGGCGTCATGTGCTTGCCCTACGATGAATAATGTTCCTAATAGAAAAGATGCGACCCCGATTTTATGTTTGCGTATACCATATATATTTTTGTTTTTATTTGTCATCAATTTATTTCCCTCTTTTATATCTTAATCTCATGTTTTATACAACATTTATAAACACATTAATCGCTATTATATACGGTTCTGTTTTAAACGACAATATAAAAACTCTGAGTTAATAAATATTTAAGGATTTCGAAATATGATTTGATGAAAATGAATCAAGTAAACTTTAGTGTAAGAATAAAATGTTTTCAGTGCCATTTGGTGACATATTCATCATTCACTCATATTTAAACCAAAAAAAGAGACTCACCTCTTGGGCAAGCCTCTTGAGAAAATTAAAAAATAATAAGTCAAACGTCGACTATTTGTCTTCCACACGCGACCAACCTTTACGTGTGAGACTGATTTTACCTGTTTCGATATTGATCAGGCGTTGTTTGTATAAATGACCAATTGCACGTTTGAATGCACCTTTGCTCATGTTGAACACTTCTTTAATTGCTTCAGGGCTTGATTTATCCCAAAATGGCAATTCACCTTCGTATTCTACCAATAAGTTAAATATCTTTTCGCCATCGTCATCTAAACGTTCATGTGCAAGTGGTAAAAATGAGCCGTTCAATTCACCTTTATCATTGACACCGATAATGCGAACTTCTAATTCTTGTCCTAAACGCGGTTCTTCTTTACGTTCCGACTCATGAACGAAAATTTTATAACCGTCTTCTGAGAGTAAAAATGTTCCGACACGTAATAAGCGATATGGACGTGCTTTGATGATTTGATTGCGCATTTCCTCAATTTTTTCAGCAGCAACAGGTGTGAACATTTGATGTACTGTCGTTTCAGAAGCTAAACGCGCAAACATTTGTCTGTCACGATCAATACGCAATGTACATAACACTTCGTCGCCTTTTTCTGGCCATAATGACTTCAGTTTAGGTAAATCTTCCCATGGTATCAATACTTCACGAGGTAAACCAACGTCTACACGTGCCCCATCGCGATCGGTGTTTAACACGCGTACAAAATCATAACGTCCAACTGTAATATCTGGCATATTTTGAGTCGCAAACAAATCGCCAGAACGGTTAGGGTAGACGAAAAAGCTATACGACTCCCCTATTTCTAAATCATCATCTTCATTGACTTCAGATGCATTTAATTTAATTTTTTCGTGATTTGGACCTTCTAAGTGATACGTAGAACCTTCAAGTGCTTTGACTTCTAAAAATTCTATCGTCCCTACAATTTCATTTTCTTTAAATGACATAACGTACTCCTCTTTAATAAAGTTACTTCTATTATAGCATGTCGATGTGTGATAAGCAGTGAAATATTTGAATCTCTTAACTTCCGTTTTGAAAATGGTATAAGCATTTAGTTGATATCACAAGATAAAATACAATAGAAATTAGATTTATAGGGCATTCTCATGATATAATGCATCCATTAGAATAAATGAATTAAAGGAGAAAATGCATTTTACAAGTAACGGATGTAAGTTTACGTTTTGGTGACCGTAAATTATTTGAAGATGTGAATATTAAGTTCACACCAGGTAATTGTTACGGTTTAATTGGTGCGAATGGTGCCGGGAAATCTACTTTCTTAAAAATTTTGTCAGGTGAAATTGATTCACAAACAGGTCACGTTTCACTCGGTAAAGATGAACGATTAGCAGTGTTAAAACAGGATCACTTTGCGTATGAAGATGAGCGTGTATTAGATGTCGTTATCAAAGGTCATGAGCGCTTATTTGAGGTGATGCAAGAAAAAGATGCCATATATATGAAACCTGATTTTAGTGATGAAGATGGACTTCGTGCTGCTGAACTTGAAGGCGAATTTGCTGAAATGAATGGTTGGAATGCTGAATCTGACGCTGCGACATTGTTATCAGGATTAGGTATTGGTACGGACTTACATGATAAAACAATGTCAGAGCTTGAAAATAATCAAAAAGTGAAAGTATTACTCGCACAAAGTTTATTCGGTGAGCCTGACGTGTTATTACTGGATGAGCCGACAAACGGTTTGGACATTCAAGCGATTAGTTGGTTAGAAGACTTCTTAATCAACTTTGAAAATACAGTTATCGTAGTTTCGCATGACCGTCACTTCTTAAATAATGTATGTACGCATATCGCTGACTTAGATTTCGGTAAAATTAAAATTTATGTCGGAAACTATGATTTCTGGTATCAATCAAGTCAATTAGCGCAAAAAATGGCACAAGAACAAAATAAGAAAAAAGAAGAGAAAATGAAAGAGCTACAAGACTTTATTGCACGTTTCTCTGCCAATGCGTCTAAATCAAAACAAGCGACAAGTCGTAAAAAACAACTTGAGAAAATCGAATTGGATGATATTCAACCTTCTTCACGTCGTTATCCTTTCGTGAAGTTTACACCAGAACGTGAAATTGGTAATGATTTATTATTTGTTGAAAACCTTTCTAAAACAATTGACGGTGAAAAAGTGTTAGATTCATTAACATTCACGATGAACCCAAATGACAAAGCTGTGTTGATTGGTGAAAGTGAAATTGCAAAAACGACTTTACTTAAAATTTTAGCAGGTGAAATGGAACCTGATGAAGGTAGCTTTAAATGGGGTGTGACAACTTCACAAAGTTACTTCCCTAAAGACAACTCGGCGTATTTTGAAGGTGTTGATATGAACTTAGTAGAATGGCTAAGACAATATGCGCCAGAAGATGAACAGACTGAAACATTTTTACGCGGTTTCTTAGGCCGTATGTTGTTCAGTGGTGAAGAAGTGAAGAAAAAAGCAAGTGTGCTTTCTGGTGGTGAAAAAGTACGCTGTATGTTAAGTAAAATGATGCTTTCTAGTGCCAATGTCTTGCTATTAGATGAGCCGACGAACCACTTAGATTTGGAAAGTATCACATCAGTCAATGAAGGTTTAAAATCATTTAAAGGGTCTATGATTTTCACTTCTCATGACTTTGAGTTTATTAATACGATTGCAAACCGTGTGATCGATTTAGATGTACCTGGTGGTTTATCAAAAGAGATTACTTATGAAGCGTATTTAGAAGAAAAAGGAATTTTGAAATCTAAAGCGTAACACCTTTTAGCGGGACTGGGACATTAAGTTTTCCCAGTCCCTCTCCTTTTTATGGACATATATCGATTAATAATGATAAAACAGGCAAAAATGAGAGTGAATGGGACGTCATCATTGGATGTTATGGGGGTCTCCATTTCATAAACTTGCCCTCAGTGACTGTATTTGGTGTAAGATTGCCAAGAAGGCTGAGACTCCTGAGGGATCAGCTGGTCCGGAAAATCCACTAACGCTTCAACAAATGTAACTGTTTAATCAAGCGTTAGTTAGTTGAAGGACCAGCCCCTAGGAAACGCGAAGCCATAAGGGCAATCAGAAGCCACAAATCACATGGAGGGCAAGTTAAACAAAATACTGCATCCACAGCATCAAAAATGATTATGTCTCCTCTCTGTTTTTTTTCTTTTTGGGGACATCGTTAAATAAATTCGAATGAGATCAACGTAGAAATTTTTAACTGTTTTAAAATGATTAGATTTTTCTGTTTACAGATAAGGTCTTTCTATGTATAATGGTATCCATAATAATTGAATAGTTATTGATGAGGCGCATCGATCATAAGTAGATATATTGAAGTCATGTCTGCAAGCATTGTATATCGAAAGGGTGAGATGCCGAAACGAACAGTATTGCAGTTGCTCGTTTGTTGGATTCTCTGGTTAAGAGCTAAGAATCTGTCATTATTGTTTAAATAATGGAGTGCATCACTTGTATATAGAGTCAACAAGTTCGCACGCCGGGCTTGTTTTTTTTATATCATCTATCAAGAGGCATGGTATCCCCTTTCTCTTGCCGATGTAGCCTCTATTGAACAACATATGATGCCTATCCATACTGCACATAGGCCAATTATTATCTAAAAAGTAAGAATATTAAAATTTTTATGAATTGAAAAATGGAGTGAAGTGGAATGACAAAATTAGCAGTTGTAGGTGCAACAGGTTTAGTAGGTACAAAAATTTTAGAAACACTTGATCGTAAAGGAATCGCATTTGATGAACTCGTCCTCTTTTCTTCTGCGCGTTCAGCAGGTCAAGAAGTAGAATTTCAAAATCAAACGTATATCGTACAAGAACTGACTGATGAAGCGACAGATGGCGGTTTTGATTATGTATTAATGAGTGCAGGTGGCGGTACGAGTGCGCACTTCGCCCCGCTATTTGAATCACACGGTGCGATTATTATTGATAATTCGAGTCAATGGCGTATGACAGAAGATGTTGATTTGATTGTTCCAGAAGTCAACGCCCCTACTTTTAAAAGAGGTATTATTGCTAACCCAAACTGTTCAACCATTCAATCTGTCGTACCACTCAAACCATTACAAGAAAAATATGGGTTAAAACGTGTGGCGTACACGACTTATCAAGCAGTATCAGGTTCAGGCATGAAAGGTAAAAAAGATTTAGAAGATGGGCCAAAAGGTGTAGCACCGCAAGCCTATCCGCATCCAATTTATAATAATGTGTTACCTCATATTGATGTCTTTTTAGAAGATGGTTATACAAAAGAAGAACAAAAAATGATTGATGAAACAAGAAAGATTTTAAATGAACCGACATTAAATGTGACAGCAACATGTGTACGTGTGCCGGTGCAAGATAGCCACAGTGTACATATGAATGTCACATTGGATCAGCCGGCGACAGTTGAAGAGATTCAATCACTTTTCGAACAAGATGACCGTGTTGTCCTCGTGGATAATCCAGAGAAAAATGAATATCCAATGGCAATTCATTCAACGGGTCGTGATGAAGTGTTTGTTGGACGTATTCGTAAAGACGATTCGTTAGACAATACTTTCCATATTTGGGTGACTTCAGACAATTTATTAAAAGGTGCTGCACTCAATGCAGTTCAAGTTTTAGAACAAGTACTTAAATTGAAAGGAGCATAAATGATGTCACATATTTTTGAGGGAACAGGTGTTGCTTTAATTACCCCTTTTTCAAATGGTGAAGTCGATTATGAGGCGATTAAAAGACAAGTGCAATTTTTAATTGAAAACGGCATTCAATCTATCGTTGTCAATGGTACGACTGCTGAAAATCCAACTTTAACAGATGAAGAAAAAGACCGCATTTTAACAACGGTAATTGAAGAAAATGCGCAACGTGTCCCTATTATTGTGGGCACTGGGACCAATAATACGCAAAAATCAATTGAAGCTTCATTACGCGCTAAAGCATTAGGTGCAGATGCGATTATGCTGATTACACCTTACTATTTAAAAACAAGTCAACGTGGCTTAATTGCACATTTTGAAGCGATTGCGAATGCGACTGAACTCCCTGTCGTCCTTTATAATGTACCATCACGAACTAATTCAACGATTGAAGCGGACACAGTCGTACGTTTAAGTCAAAATCCGTATATCGTAGCATTAAAAGATGCGACGAATGATTTTGATTATTTAGCAGAGATTCAAAAGCGTGTAGATACAGCTAACTTTGCACTGTATAGTGGAAATGATGATAATATTGTGTCATATTATGAACAAGGTGGTCACGGTGTCATTTCCGTCGTTGCGAATGTCATTCCAAATGAGTTCCAACAAGTTTATACAAATTCAGAAGATCGAGAAACACGATTTGAACCGATTGCCACACTTCTTGATGCGATGAGTGTCGACATTAACCCGATTCCTATCAAATATTTGGCTGCATTAGAAGGATTTGGTCAATATGAGGTGCGACTCCCGTTAGTGCCGCTCAACGAAGAAGAACAACAACAATTAAAAGTAGTTTATCAACAATTCAAAGCAGGTGTTCGTGCATGAAAATTTTATTGATTGGTTACGGCGCAATGAATCAACGTGTTGCACGTTTGGCTGAAGCGAATGGGCACAACATTGTAGGTGTCATTGCAGGTCGTTCAACGGACCATATCCCCTACCCAATTTATCAAAAAATAAGTGAAGCAACTGAAGCGGATGTCGCAATTGACTTTTCAAATCCGCAATTGTTACTTCCGCTGTTAGAAGAAGATTTCAATCTCCCACTCGTGATTGCCACAACGGGTGAAAAAGCAAAAATTACTGAGAAACTGCAATCTTTAAGCGATAAAATGCCAGTATTTTTCAGTGCAAATATGAGCTATGGTGTTCATGTGCTTACTAAAATTTTGGAAGCGGCCGTGCCATTACTCCAAGATTTTGATATTGAACTCACTGAAGCCCATCATAATCAAAAGGTAGATGCACCAAGTGGCACGCTCGTGAAACTTTATGATGTCATTGAATCTTTACGTCAAGATGTCACACCGGTATACGACAGAAGTCAACATGATGCGAAACGTACGAAAAATGAAATTGGTATTCATACTGTACGTGGTGGCACGATTGTTGGTGAGCACGATGTCTTATTTGCTGGTACAGATGAAACAATTACCCTTTCTCACCGTGCGCAGTCGAAAGATATTTTCGCAAATGGTGCATTAGGTGCAGCGGAAAAGTTAATTCAGCGGGATCCAGGGTATTATACTTTTGATAACTTATAAAAGGAGCGTATAAAACGTTATGGTTAAAAATTTTACAGCTGAGGAAATCATCCAATATATTAGTGATGCAAAAAAATCTACACCCATTAAAGTATACATCAATGGTGAATTCAGTGACGTCCAATTTCCAGATCAATTTAAGGTATTTGGTTCAGACCACTCAAAAGTCATTTTCTGTGAAGCATCAGATTGGCAAGCATTTTATGAAGAAAATCAAATGCTAATTGAAGACTTGGAAATTGAAATGGATCGTCGTAATTCAGCAATTCCGTTGAAAGATTTGATTAATACAAATGCACGTATTGAACCGGGTGCATTTATTAGAGAGCATGCGGTGATTGGTGATGGTGCTGTTGTCATGATGGGTGCAACGATTAATATCGGTGCGATTGTTGGTGAAGGCACAATGATTGATATGAACGCAACACTCGGTGGTCGCGCAACAACAGGTAAAAATGTTCACGTTGGTGCAGGTGCTGTTTTAGCAGGTGTAATCGAACCGCCAAGTGCTTCTCCTGTAGTCATTGAGGACAACGTATTAATCGGTGCAAATGCGGTCATCCTTGAAGGCGTGCGTGTCGGTGAAGGTGCTATCGTTGCAGCAGGTGCGATTGTGACACAAGACGTGCCAGCAGGTGCTGTTGTGGCAGGTACACCAGCGAAAGTGATTAAACAAGCACATGAAGTAGAAGATTCAAAACGTGAAATTGTAGCGGCGTTACGTCAGTTAGATCAGTAATGCTTAAATGGTGATTATTTTCAACACCCTACTTCGACAATGATAACTCATACAGAAGACGTTTCATAACAGAGCAATTCAGTTTATGTATCTTCTGCCAATGATTAACATAATGCTACTTTTTTGACTGGCTGAGACACGTTTGTGTATCTCAGCCTGTTTCCTACAATGAGCGAAAATCATTATATTAAAATATAAAAGCAATTGAGATCAATGGAGCTAAAATTTTGATATCCCTACTTCTCTTTTTATACATAAATGATGGGAGTGAAAGCATATGAATGAATTAGAATTTGTCACTCAGCATCGTCGATATTTACATCAACATCCCGAGCTGAGTCTTCAAGAACATGAAACGACACAATACTTACAAAACTTTTTAGAAGCATTAGAGATTCCTTACGAACGCCCTATTGAAACAGGTATTATTGGATTTTTAAAAGGCCAAAGTGATGAAACGATTGCCTTTAGAGCAGATATTGATGCTTTACCGATTCATGAACAAAACGATGTCGACTATCGTAGTCATGTTGATGAACGGATGCATGCATGTGGACATGACGGCCATACGACGGCACTCATGCTTTTTGCGAAACGTTGTAAAGCGTTGTACGACAAAGGTGAGTTGCCTCACAATGTTTTATTGATTTTTCAACCAGCTGAAGAATCAGGTGGCGGCGCAAATCTTTTAATTAAAGCGAATGCATTTGCGCAATATGATATTAAAGCTGTGTACGGTGTCCATGTAATGCCTTTTGTCGATGAAGGCTCCGTCGTTATTCGTGATCAAGAAATTACAGCGAGTGCGACTGAATTCCGCTTTTTTATTGAAGGTGAATCGAGTCATGTCGCGAATAAAGAACAAGGTAAATCTGCTGGAGAAGCATTGCAACATATTCTGATGCAGTTATCTCAAATTCAGCAGTATCATTTGAATGGTTTACAACGAAATATTGTGCATATCGGTCATTTTCATGCGGGAGAAGCGATTAATACAGTTCCGAGTAATGGTTATTTAGAAGGCACAATCCGTACGTATGATTTAGATGATTTGAGTGTAATTCAAGGTCAAATGCAAAAAATCGTTGACAGTGCAGAATTATTATTCGGTGTGAAATGTGAAGTGCGCTTTGCTGAAGGTTATCCACCGACAATGAATCATCCAGAATTGAAAAAATATGTTGTCGAAAGTTTGGAGTATAACCAACTGAATGTGATTGAAAATGAATTGCCTTACTTGTTTGGCGAAGATTTCAGTTTTTATGGCCAAATCGCACCAGCCTATTTCGTCTTTGTCGGTACACGTAATGAAGAAAAGCAATATGTAAGTGGTTTGCATACGCCACATTTAAACTTTGATGAGCAAGTATTGATTCGTATTGCGGATTATTATGAGCGATTGTTACAAAATTACAATGAGGTGGAAGCATGACGGCATTATGGCAAGTCGATTCGGCGAAATTTCTTCAAAATGCAAAACAAGTCGCTCAACAACAACAGATCATGGCAGTTGTGAAAAATAATGCGTACAATTACGGCTTAGATTTTGCTGTACATACATTTCAACAAGCAGGCATTCATACGTTTAGCACAACCTCTTTAGTTGAAGCGATACGTATCCGAGAAATGGCACCAGACGTAACGATATTTTTAATGAATGCGACTGATGAATTTGACCATTTGCGAACATATGACATCCATATGACGTTACCTTCTTTAGCCTTTTATCATGAACATAAAGCGGCTTTAGCGGGTGTCAAAGTGCATTTGGAATATGAAAACCTACTCCATCGTTCTGGCTTTAAAACAAAAGATGAATTGTTAGCGTTATTAGAGGATCATGAGCGCAATACAGCACATAAGATGATAATTACTGGGTTATGGACTCATTTTGGCTATGCAGATGAATTTGACGTTGATATGTATGAGCAAGAACGCGAAGCATGGCTAGATATTGTGGAAACACTTGTGCATCAAAAAGGATATCATTTTGATCTCGTTCATGCCCAAAACAGTGCCAGTTATTATAGAGAAGGTCAACGTGTCTTTGATGCTCATACACATGCACGTATCGGTATTGCGCTATATGGTTCACGCCCCTACTCTAGCCTATCATCTAATAGCATCACACAAGCTTTGACAGTAAAAGCAAATGTCATTCAAGTGCGCGAAGTCCAACAAGGCGATCATTGTGGTTACAGTTTTGCTTATACAGTAGATCAACCGCATACACGATTGGCTGTTGTAGATGTGGGATATGGGGATGGCATTTTACGGACTAGAGCGCAACATGATGTCTCAATTAATGGCAAACGTTTTCCAATTCGTGCGCTCATGATGAGTCATATGTTTGTGGAAGTAGATGACACAGTATCAGCAAAAGATAGCGTCATTTTATATAATTCAGATTTGCGCATTGATGATTACACATTTAAAGGGGTCGGTGCCAATTCTGAACAATTAAGTGCATTAAATTTGAATTCGTTAATAAAGGAGTATGTTTAAATGACAGTCAGTTATAATCAAAACGGTGAATTAACATTGGGAGGAACAAGTTTAAAAACGTTAGCGCAAAGTTTTGGTACGCCGACGATTGTGTATGATGAAGACCAAATTCGTCAACAAATGAGACGCTATCACAGTGCTTTTCAACAAAACGATATTGGCTACGTGTTATCTTATGCCTCAAAAGCATTTACGTGTCTTCAAATGGTTAAACTTGCGGCTGAGGAAGACTTTGAATTAGATGTGGTGTCAGAGGGTGAACTATACACTGCATTAGAAGCGGGTTTTGATCCACAACGTATTCATTTTCATGGCAACAATAAAACAAAACATGAAATTCGTTATGCACTTGACAGTGGTATCGGCTATTTCGTCGTTGATGCATTAGATGAAATTGACCTCATCGAACAGTATGCCACAAAACCTGTAGATGTACTGCTACGTGTGAATCCAGGTGTTGAAGCGCATACACACGAATTCATTCAAACTGGCCAAGAAAAGAGTAAATTTGGACTTTCTTTAAAACATGGATTAGCATTAGAGGCTGTGGAAAAAATCCGTAATACGAATAACTTAGTGTTAAAGGGCATCCATTTCCATATTGGTTCGCAAATTGAAGAAACTACAGGCATGATTGAAACAGCTAAAATGGTGTTGAACTGGTTGGATGAACATGCGATTGCGATTGATTTACTCAACCTAGGCGGTGGATTTAGCGCAAAATACGTTGAAGGTGATCAATCGTTCGACATTGAATCAGGTATTACAGAAATCGTTCAAGCGATTAAAGCAGAATGTCAGCAATTAAAATACCCTATTCCGACATTAAGTATTGAGCCGGGGCGTTCTATCGTTGCTGAAGCAGGTGTGACCCTTTATGAAGTCGGCACAATTAAAGATATTCCTGGTGTGAACAAATACGTGTCGATTGATGGTGGGATGAGTGATCATATTCGTACAGCTTTATATGACGCGAAATATCAAGCCTTATTGATTAATCGTAATGAAACGCCAGATGATGAGACTGTGACAATTGCAGGAAAATTGTGTGAATCAGGTGATATCATCATTCATGAAGCACAGTTACCTTCTAGTGTAAAACGCGGGGATTATTTAGCGATATTGACGACGGGTGCGTATCACTATAGTATGGCTTCAAATTATAATCAAATGCAGAAGCCTAGCGTTTTCTTTGTAAAAAATGGGAAAGCGAGAGAAGTGGTGAAACGTCAATCATTGCGTCAATTGATTATTAATGATGTGAAGTAAACACCGTTAATCATTTGAGGTGAATATGATTGCTTCTTTAGGACTGACGTTTTCTAGGAAGTGATTTTCGACTTTAATTTTTGCAACCTGTGTAGTCATTATAAAAAATCACTTCCTCCTTACAAATGTGATGACACACAAGATTCAATAAAAATGCAATGATTCACAAAGAGCACCTGATTGAATGCTATACTGTTCCATCAGGTGCTCTTTTTTGTGTATAGGGTTTGTTTTGTTTTTCTATTTCTGCTTGTTGATGCTTTTGTGCTTTTTCAGCTATTTCAAGAAACGCTTTAGCTGCGTCTTCAGGTGACATGTAGGCGTCTAACGTTGTCGAAAAATCCAACTTTATCATCTCACTTTATCATGGTTATGCTTGTTTCCAATATACGAAACCTTCAAAAACTTTTCAACACCATTAGCTATTACAGCCTCTAACTATTTATTTTTAACATGTTGCCTCAAGATCTGAACAATACGGATTAATAGATAATTGTATACATCAGTGAGGATCAGTAGCGTGAGTGGTTCTAAATGCAGTACGTAAATTTAAGGAAAAACGTGGTGTCTTCATTGTGTTGTATATTGATAAATAACAAAAAAACAGCGAAGCGAACTTCACTGTTTTTTTGTAAGTCAATATTGCATCTATTTATTATAGTTTTACAACGTTTGCAGCTTGAGGACCGCGGTCGCCTTCAACTACTTCAAATTCAACTGATTGACCTTCATCTAATGATTTGTAACCTTCTTGGTTGATTGCAGAGAAGTGTACGAATACGTCGTTTTCTCCTTCTACTTCGATAAAACCAAAACCTTTTTCAGCGTTAAACCATTTTACTGTACCTTGTTTCATAATCTGTGAAACCTCCAAGACTAAAATTCAATATGCGCTATTCGCATATTACAAAAAATACTGATTCATTCTTTATAAAATCGATAAATAAAAACTGAAAAATATTCTTTGCAATATGGAATAATGCCATTGCTTACCCCTATTATAAGGTAATCTGACAATATTTGCAATATAGAATTTAAAATTTATTGTTTAGTCTATAATTGGCAAATTCAAATAAATTTTTTCGTTTTTTAAAGTAATGAAGCTATAAAAAATTTGTAAATCTTCATCACAATCCTCACAAAAGTTTAAATCGCAATTATTATAAAATGCATAAATGTTATGTTTTCCGACAATAAAATTATCATAATCGGTTTTAGCTTGTTGAATCATATGCTGATACGCTTGTTCAAATGCTTCGTATGTCTCGAATTTTTGTAAATCAATGATGTGTTCTGGCCAATCATCGAATAACCACCAACCTTCATAGTCTGCACGAATCTTAGCAACTTCCCACATAATGTAATGCCCCCCAGGTAAAAAAATCTTACTCAAAACGATAGTATTTTTAAATTTAAAAAGCAAGCTAAACGACCTAAAAATAAGTGATATGAAACTTAAATATTAGTCTTTTGCACTGAAAATACTTATAATTAAGTGGAGGGGTGAAATGTATGAAACATTATTTAATCCGAGTATACGGACGTGTCCAAGGGGTTGGATTTCGCTATTTTACAGAACGGTTAGCCTTGAAGTACAAAATAAAAGGAACAGTAAGAAATATAGAAGATTATGTAGAAGTGCACGCACAAGGTGAAGAAGCGCCACTTGAAACCTTTACACAAGCAGTGATTAAAGGCGCATCCCCTGCTTCTCGTGTTGAAACTTATACGATAGATGAACTAGAGATTGATGACCAATATCAAAACTTTAGAGCAATTTCATAAAGGAAGATGAATATGAGATATACATTATCACGGATTTGGGGCGTAGTTGTTGGGGTGCCTATCGGAGTGATTGCATTTTTTACAAGTGTCCTTCTAGATATTAACTTTTTAATAGATTATGTTATCGGTATCGCTGCTTTTGTAGTCGGATATGTACCTACACAGCGTTTGACGTCACGTGCCTATTTGAAAGAAATGAATTTGACACGTAAAGATTATCACTATATTATGCATCAAATTAACTTAGTTCAAAATAAAAACAAGCGTATTTTAAAGTCGTTTATTAAAGTTAGATCGATACAAGATTTTAAGTTAGTGAATGATATTTACCGATTATCACGAACAATTAATTCAGCCATTAAGCAACGACCTTTTCAGTTTTTTAATATTGAAAGCTTTTATTATTCACATATTGATAATGCGTTGAACTTAATTGAAGGCTATACGAGGCTCGCTAAAATGCCACTCAAATCAGCAAACGAGCGACAAATGCTACAACAGACTCGAATTACTTTAGAAGAAGTAAAGCGTACACTCATTGCAGACTTAAAACAAGTTAATGCACAAGATTATGAGCAGTTGGATACTGAAATGAGACTCAATGAAATGTACCAAAAAAGAAATGTTAAAGAAATGGAGAATGATTCATGAAGTCAAATGAGCTAACGAATGAAACAAGTACTCATCCATTAGATGCTTATTTTAATGATTTTGATCATCCAAAGACGGCAGAAGTGACGGAAGTCGAGACAAAAAAATTAAATCAACATTTTAACGACCAAGACCGCCAAAAAATTCAAAGTTTGGCAGAACAAATTGAACCGTTGAATCATGATAGCTTATTGAAATTTGGTTCAAATGCACAAACGCACCTTTCTCACTTTTCACATCAAATGTTAGACGAAATTCAGTCGAAAGATGTGGGACCGATTGGGGAGACATTAGAACAGTTGATGAAAAAGTTAAAAGAAGTCAATCCGGATGAGTTATCACAGCAAAATGACAATTTCCTCAAAAAATTGTTCAAGCGCTCAAAAAATTCGATGCAGCAACTCTTTTCACGCATGCAGTCTGTCAGCTCACAAGTGGATCGTATTTCAATAGAGCTCGATAAGAATAAGTCATTGCTCGTGAAAGATATTCAACTGTTAGATGGCCTCTATCAACAAAATAAAGACTATTTTGATGTCCTGAATCTCTATATAGCAGCGGCAGAACAAAAGAAAGATGAGATTGAACAACATGTGTTGCCAGATATGCGTCAAAAAGTGAAGGATGCAGATAATCAAATGGCAGCTCAAGATGTGGCCGATATGGAGCAGTTTGTAGATCGTCTTGAAAAACGTATTTATGACTTAAAATTATCACGCCAAATCTCCTTACAATCTGCACCGCAAATACGTATGATTCAAAATGTTAACCAAGCATTAGCGGAAAAGATTCAAAGTTCTATTTTGACGAGTATTCCGCTATGGAAAAATCAAATGGCGATTGCGTTAACTTTACAACGCCAACAAAAAGCAGCAACTGCACAAAAACAAGTGACGGATACGACGAATGAAATTTTATTGCGTAATTCAGAAATGTTACGTCAAAATGCGCGTGTCACTGCAGAAGAAAATGAACGTGGCATTGTTGATATTGAAACATTGAAAAAGACACAAGACAATATCATTCAAACGATTGAGGAAACATTACAAATTCAGCAAGATGGTCGTCAAAAACGTCAACAAGCTGAGAAAGACTTACTCGCGTTAGAATCAGACTTGAAAGCACGATTAGCAACGGCTAAAGATCAGCGTGACAGTCAGTAATGAATTAACAAAAAGCAGGCTCGGACATTTAGTTGCCAAGCCTGCTTTTTGTGCTAATAGACGTGATCATCTGTCTCTTTTCTCTCGAGTTCATAGTTTTCATCTTTTCTCGACTCGGTCACATATTCACGCATTCTTTCTTTATCTGGTGTGAGTGTCAAACCAAGATGACGGCGTTCTAAATTGGCATCTTTATAGAATGAGATAAGCATGAGTAAAATGATGACACTGAATGGAAGCGCAGAAATAATGGCAGCTGATTGTAATGCACCGAGTCCTTCCCCACCGCTTGAAAGTAATAACACAAATGCAATGAGTGAGAGCAATAAACCCCAAACCACTTTGACGCGTCCAGTTGGCGTTAAGGAGCCATGTGATGTTTGCATTCCGAGTACGAAAGTAGCTGAATCGGCAGATGTAATGAAAAATGAGCCCACTAACAACATCGCAATGATGGATAATATCGGTCCGAGTGGCAATTCGTTAAAAATACCGAAAAGCTGCGTTTCTGGCGTCATATTAAACAATTCTGGTGATGCTTTTCCGATTTCAATACCTGTAACACCAAATACGCTGAACCATAAAATACTCACGAGTGTCGGCACTAATATCACCGCAATGACGAATTCTCTTACTGAACGCCCTTTTGAAACACGTGCGATAAAAATACCAACAAATGGACTCCAACTGATCCACCAACCCCAGTAGTAAATCGACCAACTTTCAAGCCATTTCGCTTTCGTTGCATTGAGTGGCGCGACATCGAGACTATTGAAAATAAATTCATCAAAATAAAGTCCTGTCGCCGATGTCATAATTTTAAAAATTAAGATAGTCGGTCCAACAATTAATGTGATTAAAAGTAAAATGCCAGCAAGCCCCATATTTAAATTGCTCAAATATTGAATCCCTTTACTGAGGCCACTCCAAGCCGAGATTAAAAAGAGCACGGTAACGATTATAATGATTATTGACTGTACCCAAATATTTTGAGGGATGACAAATAAATAGTTAAGCCCACCGTTGATTTGTAGCGTGCCTACACCGAGTGAAACAGCGACACCAATGACTGTAGCAAAGACAGCAAGGACATCAATGACGATACCTAACGCGCCATCTACTTTATCTCCAAATAAAGGTCGAAGTGTTTTTGAAATGAGCCCGTCTTCATTCTTTCTAAATTGGAAATATGCGAGTGCTAACGCAACGATTCCATACATAGCCCATGGATGAATCCCATAATGGAAAAAGGCCGAACGCATGGCATCCATTATGGCAGCATTCGTTTCAGGTTTAGCATTGGGCGGTGTTAAATAGTGCGTCATTGGCTCTGTTGCACCGTAAAATACAAGACCGATCCCCATTCCTGCGCTAAACAACATCGCAAGCCAAGAAATAGTTTTAAATTCTGGCTCATCATCTGGTTTTCCTAAACGTAACTTGCCTATCGGACTAAAAATAAGAAATAGGCTAAAGAAAACTATGAAAGTCATCGTTATCATGTAGTACCAACCAAATGTGTTAATAATCCAACTGCCGATTTGTCCTGATACTTCGCCAAATTGCTTCGGGAAGAATACGCCTAGCAACACCATCAGGAAAACAAGAATAGCAGAATAAAGAAAAACTTTTGATAATTTTTGGTTTTCTTTCATAAAAAATGACATTCCCCTCTAGTAAAATAGGTATTTGCCAATTTCAACCTTGCAACAGTGCTTTAAATGAACATCTATATTATTTTTTGAAGCAGTTTACTTCACACTAATCATGTATGATGAAATGATTATAGACCATGTTGATTTAAAGTACGATTGCAAAATTTTGAAAAGTGGCAATGAAAAAGTAAGTGTTGAAATAAAGTTAATAAAAAACTTTATTGCTCAACGTTCTTTATTTACCACACTATTTATCAAATAAACGTCGAATTACAAATGATTCTACTTAATGAAATAATCTATGCTCTATCGATCACATTTCATTCATAACTATAGATGATGAATTTGATAGTTGTTTTCATGCAAAAAAGACAAGCCACAAAATGCGACTTGTCTTTTGAATGATACTAAATTATTCTTTTTCGTAAACGATGATGTCGGCGTTTTTCATAAATGCACCGACAACGTAACCAATAATCATCGCAATGACAGCGATTGGGAACCACTCTAATGAATACTCATGTAATGGTAATTGATTAATAAAATCGATTTTCACCCATTTATTCGCATTGATGACACTCAAAATCGATTCAATTGTGACCACTGCAACTGTAATTTGTTGTGTAATCGGACGTGTCGGTACAAGACGTGCGATTAAAATTAAGAGTACTGTTGTAATGGCAATCGGATAAACGATTAATAATACAGGAATTGAAAGTTTAATCACTGCATTTAAACCTAAGTTCGATAATATAAAGCTGATGATTGTAAAGATGAATACATAAACTTTATATGAAATTTTAGGTAAAATGCTATTGAAATATTCACTTACCGATACAATTAAACCACAAGCTGTTGTTAAACAAGCAAGTGCCACGATAATACCGAGTAAATATTTACCTAGTGAACCAAAACCTGTATCTGCCATTGTAATGAGTAAATAAGCGCCAATGTTTTGGTTATTTTCGACTAATTTTTTCATTGTTTCTTCAGGAATAATCATGTGGTTACCGATGAATCCTAAAGAAATGTAAATGACTGCTAAAGCGATGGCAGCGATAATCCCCGCCATTGCTGTTTGTTTGAAAATATCATTCGCATGTTTAATACCAGTCGCTTTAATTGCATTCACAACAATCATTGAAAACGCAATGGCCGCAATCGCATCCATGGTTAAGTAGCCTTCAGTGAAACCTTTTGAAAAACCACCTAACGCAGAGGTATATGCTTCAGGATTTGCAGCGTTTTGTGCGCTACCCCCGAAATCTACGAAACCTTTGATAATCATCGCAATAATCGTGATTAAAAGAAGTGGTGTTAAAATGGCACCGATACGGTCAACAATTTTACCAGGGTTCAAACATAAGTACAACACGATTAAGAAATAGACAACGGAGAAGACGAATAACCAAACCGGACTACTTGAATGGATAATCGGCGTTACTGTCATTTCAAAAGACGTTGATGCTGTACGTGGAATGGCAAATAATGGTCCAATTGTTAAATAAATCGAAACTAAAAATACAATTGAGAAAACAGGGTGTATTTTGTTAATCGATCCAATGTAACCTTGTTTATCTAGGGCACCTACCATAACTCCCATTAATGGTAAGCCAATGCCAGTAATGACAAAAGCTAAAATTGACGGCCAAAAGAATTGCCCACTTTCTAGCCCTAAACTTGGTGGGAAAATCAAGTTCCCAGCGCCAAAAAAGATGGCAAATAACATAAACCCAATAAATAAAGTGTTTTTATTCATAATGTGACTCCTTAAAATTCCTAAATAAATATGCTTCATTCTAACACAAGAAAATGTAGCCGTCTATAAAATTTCTGAAAATTTGAAAATTGTTGTTACAAAATATGAAATAATGGCTAAAATGACTTCAATAACAATTTTTTCAGTAATGGTGAAAGTAAGCTTGGCAAATGTTGTACCCCTTCCACAAAAATAGCATATTGCCCATAAATATTATGAATGGTCTGTTCGATAGATTCAGTGATAGGTTCTTGACTTAAAAAGACGTTGAACACTTCGATGCCAAGTTTACGTGAGTTCTCAACGGCTTCATACGTATCTAAAATACCATCTTGGCTGTAATTAAACGCAGAAGGTTCTCCATCAGAAAAGACGATAAGGAAGCGTTGCTGTTCTGAACGCGACAATAATCGGTCACTTGCGATGCGAATTGCGACGCCATCACGGTTATCGTCTTGCGGAGTCAGTGACATAATTCTCGGTGCTTCCGAATTGAATGTTGACTGATGATAATTGATAATCTCATCAATAATGTTGGGTTGATATTGTGCATCTGTATCAAACGCATCTTCATTAAAGGCAAGAATTTCATGTTTGACATTGAGTGCCTTTAAAGTTTCGTGGAATAAGACAACCCCTTTAATCGTTTCATCCATTTTGTCATGCATACTTGCTGAAGCATCAATTAACAATGTAAAAGTTGCATCAAATGTACGGCTTTGATCGGCTTTTTTGTAAAACAATTTATATTGATCATCTATAAACCAATTGACCAAATTGCGTTGTAATCGGCCTTTCGTCAAATTCATACGTACATCTTGATATTCGCGATCAATCGTCTTTTTAATAATTTGAATCAAGTCTTTTGTCTCATATTGGACAGCAGTTTGGACTTGACGGTAACTTTCAATGTATTCAGGCAATATATCGGGTACATTCCATTTGATATCGACATACTGATTGATGCCTTTGAGGCCGAGCATTGTATGGGATGGTCCTTGTTCGCCACCTTCTTGATCGTCAATAGTATCATTTGAGCCTTTGCCCTTTTTACTCATCATGTCCGTCATATCATCGGTGCTGTCGCCTTCACGCGCACTGTCGTCACCGAGCACATCGCTATTTTCGCCTTCATGAAGTTCCATTTCTAAATAAGCGCCACCCGCAGATTCACTATCGATATTTTTAGATTCTATGTTTTCAGTTTCAACGTCATCCTCTTCATTGCCATTATGCTGATCTGTATTTGCAGCATCGACACGCTTTAAATCTTCTAACGTATATTGGCACAATGCTTCATAGACATGGCGTGGGATATGATAATACTCATTCAACATGTCTTCGTCTAACAAATCATCTACTTGAAACATAATACGCTGAGTGAGGTACATCGTTTCTTCACTCGACTGAAGCTGAAAGGCATCTGGCAAATATTGATAAATAAATTCGAGTGTTGATTGAAGATCAGGATGAATATTTGGAATCGTATAAAAATCGTCTCGTAAAAATGAATATTCTAAATTTAAAAAGAACAAATCAGTAAATAACGTTTTTGTTCGATAAACATTAATTTGAGACTGACTATACTGTTGACGAATGCGTTTACGAAGTTGAATCATTGCATGTGTTCGAGGTCGTTTTTGTTCGATTAAACTTAAAATACGCATTTCTTCCATCATTTTAAAGAGTTGACGATAAAGTTTTGGATGCTTGAAATCTTCTTCATTCGCCAACACTGCATTCACAATTTGTGGATCCATATGAAAATAACTATACGTCGCAAGTAAAACGTCTGTCTTAAGACCTGTATGTTCAATGTTTTCAGGTCGATGGGCCCAAAAAGAACTACAAATCAGCTCATCGTTTACCGCATCATAATATGGAAATTTATGAACTTTTACTTGTGTATTTGGATTTTTCAATAACAGTCGCGCAAGATCCTGTAACATCATCATTTTCATTGCGTCGAGTTGTTCGTCGTTAAACATGATAAAGCGATCGCTCATAATATCACCTTCTAAAAGTTAAGTTCTACCGCATTTATTATCGCTTGTTGTTCACGTTCATCTTCTAATTTATCAATGATACTACGTTGAATCGCGCGTTCTATCGGCATGACTGTCGCTAAATCACTCATATCAATGAGCGCACGAATACTTGCCGCCTCTTCTGACAGTTGACCTTGTTGTGTCATTGTACGTAAATCTGCATTAAATTTAATAATTTGATCGATAAGTTGGTCGTCTTGTAATAAACTTTGTGCTTTAATGACATCATGCAATGTTTGGCCATCAATATAATCCACATTGATAACCACAAAACGGTTTTTCAGTGCCTCATTCATCGGTAGTGTTCCGACATAGCCTTCATTAATCGCTGCAATGACTTTAAAGCCAGGTGCCGCTTTAATCACTTCACCTGTAAACGGATTTGTCAATTGTCGACGGTAGTCCAACACACCATTTAAAATCGGTAAAGTTTCGGGTTTTGCCATATTAATCTCATCAATATATAAAATATGGCCTTCACGCATTGCACGAATGACCGGACCGTCGATAAATACAATTTCTTGATGGCCTTCTTCTGATGTTTTAATCGTTTTAAAGCCAAGCAAACTTTCAGCATCTAAATCTACAGAACAGTTAATTTGATGCATCGGTAACTGTGTGATTTCACTTAAAGTTTCGGCTAATCTTGTTTTCCCTGAACCAGTTGGCCCTTTAAGCAAAATATTTTTATTGAGCTCGAACAATTTTGTTGCATCTCCAAGAATCGTTTCATCGGAGTTAATATAACCAGTAAATTCCTTAACCATTGTCATTTCCCTTTCTTTTTAAGTGCATGAAAAAAGACGTGAGTACCGAGATACCCCCGCTTTTTTGAAGTTTTTGATCGCTATAAAGAATGAAGTGTTTAAACTTCTTCAAAATAAGTTTTGTAATAGCCGCCAACGTGACCTGAGTTATCAATAATTTGATAATATTCTTCAGTCTCGTTAACAACAGCATAAGTCTCCCCTACAGTTAACATATCGCTCACTGTAAATTTCTTTGCGTCAGTATGAATCACTTTCACCTTTTTAATCGGTGTACGCGCTTTCCAAGTTTCATGTAACATAATTTAACTTCCTTTCGTTGCATGCGCTAATGTTAAAATGAATGCTAACCCACTAATATCATTGACACGAATAGCACGGGTCCCTTGTTGCTCATTTTGAAGTTGCTGAAAAGGGATGTCGTGATGATTCAGTTGATTAAAGGCATAATTAAATTCATTTTCATCATGGGCTGTAAATTCAAGTTGCTCAACAATGCCATAAGGTGGAAGTTGCATGGCGTCAGTTTCGTAAATATGAACTTCAGCACCTAATCCACCACCTTCACCTTCCATGACGATCACACGCTTTTCTGTCTTGGGTGAAGTGTATTCAGCAATGGCTTCAAAACCAAACAAATCATTCAGTAACATCATTGTCACTGCTGGTTCATGTGTTCTCAACATGACAGGGCCGAGACCCTGAACTTGATGAAGCGGACTAACAGAACTGTCTTCATTAGGCATTCCCAATCCGATACCAACGTTTGCTTCGTCTGAAAAAATATCAAATCGTTGTGCATCGTCGTTGGAAAACTGAATATATTGATGACCATTCATATGTGTCGGTCCTTCAAATGCATGTTGGTATTCTTGCAAAATAGACATGTATTCCTCAACACCGTCATTGCTTGGTGTACGTAAACCAATACTCTCAAAATGTTGATGTGTTGGTTCTATCGTTTCTGCTATTTCAACAAATTGGAGGCGTGTGCCAGGAGCTCGTTCAGCATCTCCAAATTGAACACGATTACCCTTTTTTTCGTAGGCCATACCTAACATATTATGGAATAAATCAATCATTTTGTCTATACTTTTAGTGCCTAATGTCACACTGCGAAATTGCGCCATTTCATCTCACTCCTCTTCACATTTATTATAACGTAAATGTAGGATTCAATCAGAGTTGATGCCTTTATAATTTCAACAGAATACCCGCAACAATAAATGCCAAACCAGCAATCAAATATACCGTTTTAGAACGATTGAACTTCAATGTATCTACAGCAAAAAGAACTAATAAACAGCTGCCAATCAATTGGAAAATCGGATAATAGTGAATGAAACCGAATAAACTTGCAATAATGAAGCCGAGTTGTGCAATAATATTGGCAATCGCTATCACAATCAATATGTAAATAAAATGACGACTCATCCATGTCACCCCTTTCGACGGATTATTATTTTCTATTTATTGTAATACAAATTATCCTCAAATGACATGAGCTTTCTTACATGCTACTTATTATCTGTATTATCCCCTCATACTGAAGACGCACATCTATGCAAGCGCCATGCAAAGCGAAGAAGATTAAGTATTTGTAAATGAAGAAAAGTCTGTTTCACTTTTTCCGGTAAGTGCACAAAACTCAAGATTGCAAAAACTGGGCTTGACTCCTGAGGCATCAGCTGAAACTGAAAATCCATTTTTGCTTCATATTATTATTTGATTAAAGCAAAAATTAGTTGAAGTTTCAGCGCCTCGGAAAGCATAGCCCAGTTCAAGCAATCGGCTAAGCATTACCAAAACAGAAGTAAAAAAGAGAGAAATCCATTACAGATTCCTCTCTTCTATAATCAACAACCCAAATCAATTAAGACTCTAATAATAAATCTTCTGGGTTTTCAATTAACTCTTTAATCATCTTCAAGAAACTTACGGCTTCTTTACCATCGATAATTCTGTGATCGTAACTTAATGCGATATACATCATTGGACGGTTTTCAATTGTATCTTTATCAATCGCAATCGGTCTCGTGATGATAGAGTGCATACCTAAAATTGCAGCTTGACTACCATTAATAATCGGTGTTGACATCATTGAACCGAAAATACCACCATTTGTAATTGTGAATGAACCGTTCATCATGTCATCAAGCGTCAATTTATTATCGCGCGCTTTTGTCGCTAAGTTTGCAATCTCTTGCTCGATTTCAGCGAAGTTTTTCTTATCACAGTCTCTGACGTTCGGTACTAATAAACCACCTGGTGTAGAGACAGCAATGCCGATATCGTAGTATTGTTTCGTCACCATGTAATCGCCATCGATTTCAGCGTTCACTTCAGGGTAACGTTTCAATGCTGCAACGGCTGCTTTTGTGAAGAATGACATGAAACCAAGTTTAGTACCATCATGGTCTTCCATAAACTTTTCTTTTTTGCGTTTACGTAATGCCATGACATTCGTCATATCTACTTCGTTGAATGTCGTTAACATTGCAGTGTTATTACTTACTTCTAATAACTTTTTAGCTGCAGTTTGTTTTCTACGACTCATTTTTTCGCGAATGACTGGTTTTGATGGTGTTTTAGGTGCTTGTGGCGCTGCTGATTCTTTTTCTTTTGATTGAGAAGCACCAGATGATTTTTGTTGTGAGCCACGTTCAACGTCTTCTTTACGTACGACGTCATTTGCTTTACCACTTAATTCGCTTAAGCTAATGCCTTTTTCACGTGCCGCGCGACGTGCTGAAGGTGTTGCATTGATACGCTCATTTGATGAACTGCTTTGGCTCTCTTTGTCAGAAGATGATTTTTCTTCTTTTTTGCTTTCTTGTTGATCTGACGCTTTGTTATCTGCTTTGTCTGAAGCATCTTTTGAGTCAGCTTTTGAATCATCACTAGAAGGTTTAGAAGCGCCACCTTCGCCCACTACGGCAATCGCTTGGCCTACTTCTACAGTGTCGCCTTCTTCAGCAAGTAATTCTTGAATTGTGCCTTCTTCTTCAGAAACAACTTCTACATTGACTTTGTCTGTTTCTAATTCAAGAATAGCTTCACCTTTTTCTACAGTGTCACCTACTTGTTTTAACCATTCTGCAATGGTACCTTCCGTAATCGATTCTGCTAATTCTGGAACTTTTACCTCTGCCATTTTTAATATGCCCCCTAAATATTTAAACTATTTTCAATAATTTTATTTTGAACAAGTTTATGAATTTCACCATCACCCTCGGCAGGTGCAGCTCTATGTTTTCTACCGTGATAAGTCAATTCGTATTGATCTCCAACGATGTCTCGCAACATTGGATAAGCATAATGCCATGCCCCTTGGTTTTGCGGCTCTTCTTGAACCCATGCGACTGTTTTAAGGTTTGGAAGTGTTTCGAGAATTGCTCGAATTTCTTCTTCTGGGAAAGGATAGAGTCGTTCAACAGCTATAAGTAAAATCGCTTCATTTGGTGATTCAGCTAATTGTTCTTTTAAGTCGATAAACATTTTGCCTGAAGCAAGAATGACTTTTTTAACTTTTTTAGCTTCGTGTTCTTCTGGAAGAATGGGTTCAAAACCACCAGATGTGAACGCGCTTATAGGTTGCGCTACTGTTTTATTACGTAATAAACCTTTTGGAGACATAACGACTAATGGTCGCATTGCGTCAGTACCTAGGCTCGCTGCTTGGGCACGTAATAAATGGAAGTAGTTAGCTGAGCTTGATAAGTTACAAATTGTCATATTATTTTCAGCTGCCAATTGTAAGAAACGCTCTAAACGGGCAGATGAGTGTTCAGGTCCTTGTCCTTCAAACGAATGTGGTAATAAGAATGTTAAACCTGAAGATTCACCCCATTTTGCATTACCAGAGAAAATGAAGTTGTCGAAATACATTTGTGCCATGTTTGCGAAGTCACCAAATTGCGCTTCCCAAATGTTAAATGATGACGGATTTTGAACATTGTAGCCATATTCAAAGCCCACAACTGCTGCTTCTGATAATGGAGAGTTGTGAATATCGAACGTCGCTTTTTGATCTGGCACGTGTTGTAACGGTACGAATTTGTCGCCATTTTCTTGGTCGTGTAACACCGCATGACGATGGCTAAATGTACCACGTTCAGAATCTTGACCTGTCATACGAATTGGTGTACCCTCTTGCATTACTGTCGCAAACGCAAGTTGTTCCGCATGTGCCCAGTCCACTAAACCTTCTTCGCTTTCAAATGGTTGCTTACGTTGTTCGAGAATACGATTTAACTTTTTGAAAATGTTGAAACCTTCTGGATAGTTAAACATCGCATCGTTAATTTCTTTTAAGCGATCATATGAAAGTTCGGACTCATTACTTGCTAAAGGTTTAGAAATGCTTTCTGGAATGCTCATATCTGTATTATCATTTTTGTCGTTTTTATCGATTTTGTCATGAGCGGTACGCATTTCTTTTTGAACGTTTTCCATTACTTCGTCCATTTCATCTTGGCTAATGATACCTTCTTCTACAAGTTGCTTACCATAAATCACTTCAGAAGTATCATGCTTTTTAATTTCTTTATATGGTAGTGGATTCGTTAACGTTGGCTCGTCCATTTCGTTATGACCAAAACGACGGTAACCCACTAAGTCAATCACGACATCTTTATTGAATGCTTTTCTGAATTCCATTGCGATATCGATTGCTTCAATTGTCGCCTCAACATTGTCTGCATTGACGTGCATAATTGGTACATCATAACCTTTTGCCACATCTGTTGCATACGTTGTTGAACGGGCGTCTTCTGGGTCTGTTGTGAATCCGATACGGTTGTTCGTAATAATGTGTAATGTACCGCCAGTTGTGAACCCATCTAAACTACCGAGGTTCATCGTTTCAAAGTTCACACCTTGACCTGGATATGCGGCATCACCATGAACGATGATTGGCATAGCATTTGTAAAGTCGGTTTGAACTTTACCAGCATAATCTGTTTGGTCTTGTGCAGCTCTTGTACGGCCAGTCACAACAGGTGCAACAACTTCGAGATGACTAGGGTTGTTAGCTAATGTGATTTTTTGTTCAATACCATGGTCATTAATCGTTTTAACGCCACCTAAGTGGTATTTTACATCACCAGTCCAACCTGAAGTGATTTTTAAGCTACCGTCTTCAGGTAAAAATTTCATTGGATCTGTATGCATAAATTCTGAAAGCATCATTTCATACGGCTTTTGCAGAACATGTGTTAAAACATTTAAACGTCCACGGTGTGCCATACCAATTTGAATGTTTGCAATTTCCTCTTCAGCAGCACGTTTAATTGTTTGAGTAATCATAGGTACGAGGGTATTGACGCCTTGGATTGAAAATCTTTTTGCACCTACAAAGTTCTTGTGAAGGTATTTCTCAAAGCCTTCAACGTGTGCCAGAAGTTTGAAAAGATTGATTTTTTCTTCTTTATTAAGGCTTGCTTTATATGGTGTTTCAATACGACGTTTTAGCCATACACGCTCTTTATTATTGTTGATATGTGTGTATTCAAAAGCAATTGGCCCCTTATAACGTTCTTCCATACGCTCAATAGCTTCATAGGCATTATCGTAAATATCTTTAAAATGATCAGAAACAATTTCGGCTGAGATGCCTTCTAATGTTGCTTGATCGAGATTAAAGTCTTCTGGATTTAATTTAGGAATATTTGTACGCTCTGGTGTGTTCACTGGATAAATATCAGCTTTTAAATGACCATATTGTCTAATATTGTCGATTAATCGCATCACACGTTTAATGGTACTATCCCCTGAGCTTGATTCGGTTGTTGATGATGTAGTCGCTTCACCATCTTTAATTGTACTAAAGAGAACTTGTAAATCTTCAGTAACAGAAGTAGGATCTTCTAAATATTGATCATATAACTCTAGAATGAGTCCTAAATTTGTTCCGAAGTTTACAGGTGCCTCTGTCACCTGTTTATCGTTCTTCATAATCCACCCTCCACAGAAAAAAATAAAAACGCTTACAGGTCAATAATAGCATTAAAATGTGAACATTTAAAGGCAAAAAGCCAGATAATTATAGTTAACAACCTGAATCAAAACTAATTGTAAAAGTTGTAAAATGACCCACTTCACTTTCAACTGAAATTCGACCATTATAGAGCTTTACCATTTTATGGGCAATTGAGAGACCTAAACCATTACCGCCTTGTTGTCGTGAACGAGATTTGTCTACGCGATAGAAGCGGTCAAAGATGTGTTCTTGGTCAGCTTGAGGGATACCTAAGCCGCGGTCTGTAATTTTAATCACAACTTGATTACTAATGAGTTTCGTTTTAATAGAAATATGTTTATTTTGTGTGTCGTATTTAATAGCGTTATCAAGAAAAATAAGTAAAATTTGTTCTAAATGGAACGAATTAATATCTAAGTATATAAAATCTTGGCTTGTATGAAAGTCGAGTTGATAATCTGGATGAATCTGTTGTAATGCATGAAGTCGACTTCTAATTTCATTATTGACGTCAACTTTTTCAGTTTGATTTTCAATTGATCTTGAATCATCTTTTGTAAGTAGCAATAATTCTTCAACGAGTTTCGTAATCCGATTCATTTCTTCTATCGAGATATTCAAAGACTCTTCTAAAATGTCAGGATCTTTTTTGCCCCAGCGTTGAATTAAATTCAAATGACCTTGGATAATTTGAAGTGGTGTACGTAACTCATGTGATGCATCTTCGACAAATTGACGTTGTTGATTAAATGAGCTCTCAAGTTTCATCATCATACTATTAAAAGTGTCAATCAGCGCATCTGTTTCTTCATAATTCGTTGGTACTTCCAATTTTTCTTGGAAACCATTCCGGCGAATTTGTGTCATCTTTTCAGTAATAATATTGATAGGTTGTGTAATTTGTGATGAGAAGAAATAACTGAGCGACGCAGTAACGAATAGCGCAATTAAACCAAATGTTAGGGCGAGATACGTAATGAAGTTCAATAAATCATCGTATTCTTCTAATGAGTGGACAATCGTTGCATGCCCTTTAAAATAAGGCGTATTGATAGGTGTCGACACAATGATGAACGACCCTTTATCTGTGCGTAGTATTTTAATGTTACGTGTATCGTAAGCTTGAAACGGAGGCGTAAATTTCACATTTGTAGTGCTGACATTCTCAAATATTTTTCTGCCTTGTTTGTCATATAAAATCACTTTTTGATAGTTATCAAGAACTGAACTAAATTCCAATGCAGTAATATTTTTTACGGGCTTCGTTTCAAGTAAATTGTATAAATCATCCGCACTTCTTTCCGCTTTATCAAATTCGTTTTGTTTCAACAAACTACTAATCGCATAAATAATTAATAAACAAAAGATAAAAATGATAAGAAATGTAATGAGTGTCGTTACAAAAGTCCATTTTGTTTTCAGCGTTGACTGCTTCATTGTCGAATCACATAGCCGACACCGCGCACAGTTTCAATTAACTTTTGTTTATCAATGCGCTTCAGCTTATTTCTCAAATATCGAATATACACATCAACGACGTTCGTCTCTACTTCTGATTCATATCCCCAAACATGATCTAAAATTTGTTCACGATGAAGGACACGGTTTTTATTTTCAGCGAGTAACAATAATAAATCGAATTCTGTTTTCGTTAATTCGAGCTTTTCGCTTTGATATGTGACGTGAAAAGCACTTTTATCAATTTTAATGCCATCAATATCGACAACATTTGTATCTGTCACATTTTCGTCCGAATAACGACGAATCAATGCACGACTTCTCGCTAAAAGTTCTTCAATTTCAAAAGGTTTAACAATATAATCATCCGCACCAATATCTAATCCCGTGACTTTATCGTATATTTCACCTTTTGCTGTAATCATAATAATAGGCGTATCTTTTTGGGTTCTTAACCTTTTACAAACTTCTAATCCATCCATTTCAGGTAACATCAAATCTAATAGTATTAAATCAAAGTCATGTTGCAATGCACGGTTCAAGCCAGATACGCCATCATATTTTACTTCAACTTCATATTTTTCATGTTTGAATTCAAGTTCAATAAAACGTGCTAAATTTTGCTCGTCTTCAATAATAAGTACTTTTTTCATATTAGCCACCTCTCCCCCTAATGATATGCTAAAAATAAAGATGACGAAAGTTTTTTTAAAAATTTTTGCATTTTTAATTGACAATGATTCTCAATGCGTTATAATGTAATTGAAAATGATTATCAATCCCAACGACCCCCCACTACAATTCGTTCTTATGATTGAGTCATTTTCAATAATATCCCCTTTTATATGCCCGTATAAAATTCGTTGATATTAAACGTTAAATAAAAGCCGTCGCAGTTTATGCGGCGGCTTTTATTGTGTGCGATTGAAATAAATGAAACAGGCCACAGTTTATCATTTTAAAAATGAACCGTATTGTCATAAGGTATTTTTTAGCGACAGTGCGCGACTGCTCGTTACTAAGATAATGCAAATGAACAAAATTGTATGATCATATCAACCATTGTTATGAAAAACCTTGTTAACTTTGTTTTTAAAGCTGATATTCAATTGATTTAATAAAATAGATAAGGATACGTATAGGAACACAATTTCACTACTAAAATTAAAAGGAGAACTGCTCACTTTAATGAAAGACAGTTCTCCTTGTTTAAATTAAACTTTAGATTGCTCTAATTGGTGTCGCAAAATAAGTTGTGTTAAAACGATGCAGAAAAGGCCTCCTACAATACCGGCCATAATATCTGTTGGGTAATGCACGCCCAGATAGACACGTGAGCTTGAGATAAGCACAATCATCAATACACTTAATGTCATAGCGGCTCCTTTTGCTTTACCTTTAAGGATGCGATGTGCAACGTAAATCACACTACCGAAAAAGGCTGTTGAACCCATCGCATGACCACTTGGAAAGCTAAAGCCTGAAATGTCAATTAAGCGTAATAAGGTTGGACGTTCTCGGTCAAAAATATTTTTCAAAATAGGATTCGACACACCTGATAGCAACATCGTTAATGCAAAGAATAGTGCTTCAATTTTGTAGCGATACAACATTAACAAGGCGACCATAACAAGCGATAATGCAATCATAGCCCATACTTCACCAATTTGGGTCGCTCCAAAAAAGATAGCAGTTGAAATAAAGCTCTCTGACGCATAAATTAAATTATATACTTCATTATCAATCCACTTACCGAGACGCGATTCATGAAACATCGCAATCATTGAAAATATTAATGTGAAAACGATTAACAAAGAAATCTTTTTCCAATGTGTCATGCGTCAACCTCCTATTGAAGTGCGTCTTGAATGATTTTTTCGAGTAAATCATGACGCGTGTAGCTTTCCGTAAAACTTTCCATATTTTGAATATATTGATGTCTATTTTTTTCGAGTTCTGCTAATGCGGGCAATAATGTGTCACTCGATAATTCCGATTCGTCTAACATCGTAGCATACCCTTGTTTTTCAAAGTATTTCGCATTGTCAATTTGGTCACCACGAGATTGATCGAGCCCAAGTGGAATGAGTAACATCGGAAGACGTAGCGTTAAAAACTCATATATTGCATTTGCGCCTGCTCTTGACACGACAGTATCGGTAATCGCTAATAAATCTGTCAATTCTTCCTTAACAAACTCATATTGCACATAGCCTTCTTGTTGGATATTTGAAGCGACAAGCCCCTTGCCTGTAAGATGAATCACCTGGTAATTTTGAAGTAATTCATTTAAATGGCGGCGAATCGTTTCGTTAATTTTCAAGCTCCCCATACTGCCACCCATGACAAGTAACGTCTTTTTATCAGGTGTAAAGCCTGTCAGGGCGTACCCTTTTTGACGATCGCAGTGTTTTAAATCTTCGCGAATTGTAGCACCGACAAAATCTGATTTTTCGCGAGGAACATATTTCAACGTATCTTCAAAAGTGGTATACAACCGTTTCGCAAATTTAATCGCAATTTTGTTCGCAAGTCCTGGTGTTAAGTCAGACTCATGAACGATAGTTGGGATGTTGAGTGACTTCGCTGCAAGTATAACAGGGACAGATACGAAGCCCCCTTTTGAAAATACGATGTCAGGTTTTTCGCGTTTTAATACTTTACGTGCATCTCCAATACCTTTGACTACTTTAAAGACATCTTTTAAATTTTCAAAAGATAAGTAACGACGTAATTTACCACTTGAGATTGGATAGTAAGTCGTTTCAGGTAGTTGGGATGTAATCATTTCACGTTCGATCCCCTTCTTTGAACCAATATAAAACGCCTCATGTCCCTTTTCAAGTGCAGCAGGAATCAAGCTTAAATTAACGGACACATGCCCGACTGTACCGCCACCTGTAAATGCAATTTTTACCATAATAACCCTCTATTCTGTTAATTTTTTATAGTATGCGTAAAATGGTTTGCCTTTATCAAAAGGAAATTCTGTACTCGTCATTTCACCAATTTTAATGAACCCATATTTATCAAATAAACGTTGCGCACGTTCATTTTGTGAAAAAGTATCCGTTAATACAATATCGATATCATGTTCTTTTGCTAATGCGATCGCAAAGGTCATCAACGCTTGAGCCGTTCCGCGATATTGTGGTGAAGCGACAAGCCGGTGAATGACGTATGCATTCGACTTATCAACTGGCCATTCAAGTGTATCGTACCAATCCGGCGCTTGCTGATCAATCACGATAAATCCTTGAATGATATCATCTTCATCATAGACAAAGAGACTCCCTGATTCAATATCTGTTTTAAAATGTGCTTTCAATGGATAACGATGGTCCCATTGTGGATTATCATCTTTTACCATGAGCGCTTTTGCCTCTTCAGTCAATTGTTCAATCGTATCGAGATCTTGTAATGTTGCTTTTCTTAACAAGGCAATCACTCCTCTACTTTTTTCAATGTTTTTTCTAACATCGGATCTTCTGACGATGCTTTTTCGACAAGTCTTTCTGTAAATACACGATTTGTGTCCTTGTTAAACATGCCATTTGCAGTTAAATCATTTTTTTGTTGGAATTTCTTCACTGCAGTAGTTAATTGTACGTCATAATGTTCATCGATGGTACCGACGTCATATCCGAGTGCTTTTAGACCGATTTTAATCGATTTAATATGTTCATCTTGTTGTCCTTCTTCATAAGTTGCTTTAGAAGGAATCATCGTGATGTTTTCGTAATCTGCGCCTTTTACAAGCACGTCAGGTTGAATGCCTTTACCGTGAATGTAATGGTCATTTGGTGTGAGCCATTTCATTTCAGTGAATTTTAAGAGTGAACCGTCTTCAAATTCACGCGTCGTTTGTACAATGCCTTTACCGAATGACTTTTCACCATATATTTGAGCCACTTTATGATCGTGCAATGCGCCAGAAAATACTTCAGAAGCACTCGCAGAACCTTCATTAAGTAAAATGGATACTTTTAAATCTTTCACACCTTCTAAAGGATCATTCGTCGTTTTAATCGATTCTTTTTGATCGCCTTTTTCTAACTTCACGACTGTCTCATCTTTATCAAGGAAAATATTTGCCATTTTCACTGCTTCATCGAGAAGGCCACCTGGGTTATTACGTAAATCCAGTACGATATTTTTGATACCGGATTTTTGTGCTTGCTGAATCGCTGACTTTAATTCTCCGGCAGTGCCTTCTTGGAATTTGTTGATTTTAAACACACCGATGTTACCGTGTTTTTCATACTTTACACTTTTGACATGAATTTTATCCCGTGTGACAGTTAACTCTTTTTCTTCTCCGTTACGTTTCACAGTTAATTTCACGTCAGTGCCTTTCTTACCACGAACTTTTGGAATAATGGCATCAAGGGCTTGACCTTTCACTGATTTGCCGTCGATTGCAATCAGTTCATCGCGAGGTTTTAATCCCGCTTTTTCAGCAGGTGAATCTTGCATTGGGCTCGTGATGATAATCTGTTTTCCTTTTTGTTGTAGTTCGGCACCGATACCGACGAAATCGCCTGAGACATCTTCATGAAAAGATGCTGTTTCTTCTTTTGATAAGTATTCCGTATATGGATCTTTCAAGCTTTTTGTCATACCATGAATGGCCTCGTCTAACAATTTATCTTTATCTTGCTTTTGATAAAAATCAGAAGCGAGTATTTCATAAACTTCACTTAATTTTTCAGCATTCTCATTCACTTTTTGGTCTTTGACAGTATGATGTAAATAATAATTGATACCGAAAGCAACGAGGCCAGTAATCAATACAGTAATGATGATACCCAAGATAAAAGTTTTTAATGAGACATATTTACGTGTTTTTCTTTGATTTGGTGAATCCTTCAATCCCTTTTCCGCCCTTCTAGTTTAATCCAAATATGCGTGATGGTATCGTGGGATATACAATGGATGTATTAACGATAATCCATAAAGAAAAAGGGTGAGACATCTTCTGCCAGCACCCTCAAAAATTTATGCATGTAAAAACTTTCAGCAATCACTTAAAATTGAAGCCATTCCTGATATTCTTCATACAAGTCATCAAAAACAGACATCGGTAATGTGTAATTACCTTCTGTTTCAATGTAATCAGACAACGCATCGAAATCTTTATCGTACTTTGGAAAAGATAAATCTTGGAATATTTGCTCTGCAAGTTGTCCTGAATCATCCTTACGACCACGAACAGTTAATGCGAATTGATAGAATGAGACATCTTTCATTATTTCATTGTCACATCAATGACTTGTGTTTCGCCTTTAATCAGTTGCGTTGCTTGTTGAATATCAATTGCTTCTGTCTGATCAGTATTTGTAATAATGACAGGTGATACGATAGATTTCGCGTGTTGGTTAATATAATCAACGTCGAATGTAACTAGTTCATCGCCGACTTTAACTGTATCCCCGCTATTAACCAATGTTTCAAAACCTTCACCATTGAGTTGCACAGTGTCTAAACCGATATGAACAAGGACCTCTAAACCATTGTCAGCTTTTAAACCAATGGCATGTTTGGTTGGGAAAACGTTATCGACTACACCATTGATTGGAGAGACTACTTTACCATCAGTTGGACGAATACCAAAACCGTCACCCATCATTTTTTGCGCAAAGACTGGATCTGGAATGTCTTCAATGTTGACATATTCTCCACTCATCGGTGCATAAACTTTAACATCCTTCTTTGCTTCTTCACTTTTACCAAATAATTTCTTAAACATAAAACTCGCTCCTTTATTGGTCGAACAGCTTGACTAAATCACCATAGCCTAACGATTCGAGCTTTTCATACGGTATGAATTGGATGGCAGCAGAGTTGATACAATAGCGTAAGCCACCACGTTCTTTCGGTCCGTCATTGAAAACGTGTCCTAAATGACTATTACTGCCTTCAGAACGGACTTCTGTTCTAAGCATTCCAAATGATTTATCGACTAATTCGATGATTTCTTGGTCATCGATAGCTTTTGAAAAACTTGGCCAACCACAGTCAGATTCAAATTTGTCATCTGATGTAAATAAAGGTTTGCCTGAAAGTTTGTCGACATATACACCCTTTTCAAAGTGATTCCAATATTCATTTTGAAATGGTGGCTCTGTTCCATCTTGTTGGGTTACGAGATACTCTAAGTCTGTTAAATCTTTTTTGTCTTTTTTAATCATGCTTGATCCCCCCAATGTTTTTTAATAAATGCTTTACGACCTGAACCGCGTTGATATTGCGCATAATGTATCGGGTGTTTTTTGTAATAATTTTGATGCGCTTCTTCTGCTGGGTAAAAATTGCGATACGCTTCAACAGGTGTAACAACGGGATCGCTAAAAATTTGAGCTTGATTTAATGCATCAATTTTCTTGAGCGCGGCTTGTTGTTGCGCTTCGTTGTGATAGAAAATAACAGGTCTGTAACTGTCACCTCTATCGAAAAATTGACCGTTTTTATCTGTCGGATCAAACGTTTTAAAATATATATCTAAAATATCATCATAACTGATAATATTGTCATCATATTCAATTTGTACAGCCTCTACATGGCCTGTTGTATTCGTACAAACTTGTTCATAAGTTGGATTTTCTACTGTCCCACCGCTATAACCTGATGTAACACTTTCAACACCGTCAAAAGTATCAAAAGGTTTAACGAGACACCAAAAACATCCTCCTGCTAATGTCGCTGTAGCCATGTCTGACACCTCCATTGTTATGAATTAGATGAATCTTTAAGCACAACTAAACCAATGGCACCGGCACCAGTATGCGTCGAAATCACTGGAGTAGTATGTCCAAAGTCAAAATTTTGAACAGTAAAAGTTTCATCTAATTTTTCTTTAAATTTATCCATGAAATCTTTTGCTTTCGCATGTGATATACCTATCGATTTAACTGTTGCATCACCGATAAATGGCTTTAAATCTTTGAGTACATACTTAATACAAGCATTTTGTGTACGTGCATTATGAATCATTTCTAACTTACCGTCAATCAATGCACCGATTGGCTTGATTTTCATTAAGTTCCCTATCAAACCTTTAGCTTTACTAATACGACCGCCTTTAATGAGTTGATCTAATTGGCCGATAATGACGTAAAGCTTAATGTTTTTTTGTAAGCTTTCAATTTTCTCGACAATTTCTTCTGTTGGAATCCCTTCTTCAACCCAACGAATTAAGTTTTGAAGCTGATAACCTAATCCAAAAGAAATAGATTGAGAATCAATGACTGTCACTTTAGCATCAACCATTTCACTCGCTTGTACAGCAGTTTGATATGTGCCGCTTAAACCAGATGAAAGATGAATACTGATGATTTCAGCCCCTGTTTCACCAAGTTGTTCATAAGTTTCTACAAATCTTCCAATTGGAGGTTGGCTCGTTTTAAAATCGTAGCTGTTGTCTCCTAAATATTGTGAAAATGACTCAGATGTAATGTCCTTTTGGTCTTCGTATGATTCTCCGTTAATTGTAACACTCAACGGAACAATATGGACATTGTGTTGCTTCAGAAAAGCATGATCTAGGTCAGATGTAGAATCTGTAACAATAATACGTTGTTGCATAATGCTAACCTCCAATAATTACTTTCGAGTGAGATGCAAGAAAGTGTGCGGATATTTATTCTTGTCATCCACAACACCTTCTATAGCAGATGTCACTTCCCATTCTTCAAAAGTGTAAGGTGGGAAAAATGTATCTGCTTGGAATTGGTCTTCAATTACAGTGATATACATATCATCTACGCGATCAATAAATCTTTCGAATAAAGTTTGGCCACCAAAAATAAAGATGTGATCGTCGTCGATGGCATCAATGCCATCGATACTGTGAATGACTTCAACGCCCTCTGGTTTGAAATCAGGGTTACGTGTAATAACGACATTTCTACGGTTCGGTAGCGGTTTGCCAATAGATTCGTATGTTGCACGTCCCATTACGAGTGTATGTCCAGTTGTTAGTTTTTTTACATGTTTTAGGTCATTGGGTAAATACCATGGCAACTGGCCTTCAAAACCAATACCACGATGTTGATCATGTGCGACTAAAATAGATAGCGTCATATGATTACTCCTTTTTATTTATACCGCGATTGGTGCTTTAATCGCTGGATGGGATTCATAATTTACAATCTCTAAATCTTCATATTCAATGTCAAAAATTGAACGGTCTGTATTGATTTTTAATTGTGGCGGCGCGTAACTTGAACGTGCAAGTTGTGTTTCAACAGCGTCCAAATGGTTGCTGTAAATATGTGCATCGCCAAATGTGTGTACGAACTCACCTACTTCTAAACCACATTCTTTCGCGATTAAATGTGTTAATAAGCTATAACTCGCAATATTAAACGGTACGCCTAAGAAAATGTCAGCGCTACGTTGATAGAGTTGACAACTGAGCTTATTGTCTTGCACATAAAATTGAAAGAGTGTATGACAAGGAGGTAAAGCCATCGTCTCAATTTCGGCAGGATTCCAAGCGCTGATGATATGACGACGTGAGTTTGGATTCGTTTTAATTTGTTCGATTAACGTTTTTAATTGATCATAATGTTGACCATCTGCACCGACCCAGTCACGCCATTGCTTACCATAAACATTACCTAAATCACCGTGTTTTTTCATAAAGGCATCATCGTTTAAAATTTGTTGTTTAAACTTTGCCATTTCTTCTTGGTAAACTTCAGCAAATGTGGCATCACTTTGTGCTCTGTGGCCAAAGTCAGTCATATCCGGACCTGTATAATCTTCACTTTGTACATACTTTTCAAAGGCCCACTCGTTCCAAATGTTGTTATTATATTGTAATAAATATCTTAAATTGGTATCACCACGGATAAACCAAATCAATTCAGTTGCAACCAGTTTAAAAGAGACTTTTTTCGTTGTTAACAAAGGGAAGCCTTTTGAAAGGTCAAAACGCAACTGATGTCCAAATTTTGAAATTGTTCCTGTAGCTGTTCGATCATCACGTTGATTGCCAATTTCTAACACTTCTTTACATAAATCATGATAAGCTGCATCAAACGGATTCATGACATTCACCTCTTTCTCTTAGTATCTATAATAGAGGATTTTGTGTCATTTGGGAAACAATATCAACGTTTTAAGTAACGTAAAAGCATCACCAAGCAAACGGAATGTATTCAGTACCTTTCCGTGTATCTTCACATCATCGGATAGACTCAAGCATCGAGAAAAATAATGTGTGCGCATCATCATCTCTTGTGTTAAAAACGTAAAAAGGGGCTTGGGACACAATTGAGTTTCCCAAGCCCCACTCTCTATGATGAGCAAAAATCAAAATATGGAAATGTAAAATGAATTAAGGTTAAGTTGATTTCTTTTATGCGCGGCAATGTGTGTCAAATGCGTCTTTGATGTCCATTGCTATATCATTAATATCACGGCCTTCAATGTGTTCGCGTGGCATAAAGTGCACGAGCTCAGCCCCTTTAAATAATGCGAATGATGGACTAGAAGGCACTTGTTGAATGTATTCACGCATTTTTGCCGTGGCTTCTTTATCTTGACCTGCAAAAACAGTCACTTTATTCGTCGGTTTATATTCATTTTGTTCAGCAACGGCCACAGCTGCAGGACGTGCTAATCCAGCTGCACAACCACATGTTGAATTAATAACAACGAATGTCGTATCTTCATCGCTCACATTGTCCATATATTGTGTTACTGAATCTTCACTTTCTAAACTTTCAAAACCATTTTGTGTCAATTCGCCTCTCATTTGAGCAGCGAGTTCTTTCATATATGCATCATATGCGTTCATATTATAGCGCTCCCTTGTATTAATTTATTGATTACGATTTGCGATCTGTTTCCACACTGATCCAAGTGCTTCTTCCCCGTTTTCGATACGTGTAATGGCCATTTCAATTTGCAACTTCACTTCATAAGCCGGATCATTTTGATGTGCTTTCAAAGCTGGAAGTTGTTCTAGTCCTCCTTCGTCAAAAAGGAACATGGCTGCACGCCATCGAACAATCTTTTGTGGATCATCTAATGCTTTTTCCATTTCAGGTAAAGCTTCTTTAAAGCCTAAATCACTTAAACTATCACCAGCTGTTCGTCTCACTGCAGGACTTTTATCGTGCAGCCCTTTAAATAGGTACGGCAAAGTCGCTTGATCTTCAATCATGCTGAGCAACACGACTGCTTCACGGCGTAATGGCACTTTATCTTCATTTAACGCATAATCAAGTAGTGGATAATCTTCGTGCGTAGGTGTTGGAAATGATTTCAACATACGAAGACGTGCTTTCCAATCCGGTTCTTGTTGATAGGTTTCTAATGTGACATGCTCATATTGTTTTTGTGGTACAGTAACGTCAGTGTTTTTCGCCTCTTCTACAAGTTGATGAAGCACGTGTTCAGGGTAAAGTGCATAAACTTCTTCAACGACACTTTGCATGACTTCGTCCAAATCACCATAGCGAATTCCCAACGTTTCCCATTTTCGTAAAAATACAACATTATCCTCAGGCGCTTGAGTTTCAAGCATAGCATTGACAAAAATGTCGCTCAATTGTTGCCGTTTTTCTTCCTGAGCTGTTGTGAGCTTTACTTGATAAGGAATATTTTTAAATTTGAGCACCTCTGCTTTTACCTCGCCAAAATGTGTATCTGGTTCAGGATTTCGTGTATCGTCTTCTTGGTGATCATGATTGAGTGTCGCCGTGACTAGAGGTAACACAGTTTCCCAGTCTGCTTTTGGTGTTTTATCGACGGCAATAAAATCTAATACATAAAAAACAGATTTCACACCTTCTACTTGTAAAATGGCGTTGATAAAGTGAGGCTGACCATCTGTAACTTGCGTATAAGTATTGGAATGATTGTCTTGCCTTTTTTCAGATAAAATAATTTTCATGGTATTCGGACTAGGTGTAGGTTCGACCTTAATAATTTCCATGTTAAACCTCCTCGTCAATTTACTACAGTCATTATTGTAGCTCATTGCCTAATTGTTGAATTTGTTTGCCGATTGAACATTCATTGATACAGAAGTGATGTGCTTGTGTTCTCCCCTTTGTTTTTCGAAGGTGTGCTTTAACCAAGCAGTGTTCACAATATTGTTGAGACAATTGATCGATTGAAGCAATAGCCTTCTTCTCAGAGTCAGTTAGCACGAATGTCACCTCTTTTAAATATAGTGCGTACAATATTCACTATCGTAACATGATTTAAATGGACATTGAAGCGTTTTAACTTCATCATCATTGCTAACAACGCATCGCTCGTAAAAGTTATTCAAATACTATTGAAAATCGTAAGTCTGTTGATTATAATGGATAAGTTACTGTGAAGAGCGGTTTCTAAACACCCGCGTCAACAAAATTTAGGAGGTTATGCAATTGTATAATGAATGGTTAGGTTTAGGATCGTTTATCGTTACTTTTGTTTTAATGGTTGCGATGTTTCGATTTTTTGGTAAATCAGGTCTGTATGCTTGGGTTGCGATAGGTACGATTATCGCCAACATCCAAGTGCTCAAAACAGTGGATATCTTTACGATTTCTGCTACGTTAGGAAATGTGATGTTCGCGTCAATTTATCTTGCAACAGACATTCTCAATGATATTTATGGGAGAAAAGTTGCGAAAAAAGCAGTATGGCTCGGCTTCTCATCTACGTTTATTATGATTATTATTATGCAGATTTCGCTCGCGTTTCAACCGAGTGAAGCGGATATGGCACAAGGCGCAATGAAGGCTATTTTTGATGTTGTCCCTCGAATTGCCTTTGCATCCATCATCGCTTATATTATCGGGCAACATATTGATGTCTTAGTCTTTAACTTGATTAAAAAAGTATTTCGTTCAGATCGCACGTTTATCCTTCGTGCCTATGGGAGTACAACATTGAGTTCTATTGTTGATACGGCCCTCTTTGTAGCGATTGCTTTTTATGGCAGTTTACCTAACGACGTCGTATTCGAAATTTTCATTACGACTTATTTATTAAAACTGTTATCTACCGTATTAAACGTTCCATTTGGTTATTGGGCGAAATCACTATATCGTCGCAATAAAATTAAAGATGACACGCTATAACGAGTGATATGTTAAGCTTAAGGATGTAAAAAACATTCAAGTGTGGTGTATTGAATTTGGCAAAAATTTATTTTGATGCAGCAACAAAAGGCAATCCTGGAGTCAGTGCATGTGGTGTTGTTATCGTAACAGAAGATGCGCGTCATACTTTCACAAAAGTGCTCGGTGAAATGGATAATCACAGCGCTGAATGGGAAGCGCTCCTTTTTGCGTTAGAACAAGCCGAAGCGTTAACAGTTGAAAATGCCTTAGTTTTTACAGATTCCCAATTAATTGAAGATGCAGTGAATCGTGAGTTTGTGAAGAATACGCGTTTTAAGCCTTATTTATCAGCTTATTTACAGTCAGCGGCACGCTTTGAATTGGCGTTTGTCAAATGGGTTCCGAGAGCGCAAAATAAAGCGGCAAATCAATTAGCGCAAGATGCATTGTATCAAGCTTTACATCGTTCGTAGTGCTTTAATATTAAATGAAAAATGTCGAAGTGGATGACATGTGTAAGGCATGTACATTTCACTTCGACATTTTTTGTTGTTATCTTTTTTACTGATGATTTAATTTATAGGTGTTCACAGTGAGATGACATCACTATAATGAATTACAAATTCTGCACAAAGCGTTTAGAAACAAATAATTCGTGTTGATCTAATACGGCAAGCACGTGATTCAATTCAACATGGTGGGCCATTTGTTCGAATAATGTCTCAACGGATAATGGCACATTCAATTCGATAGTAGCAAGTTGTTTGGATAAACGTAAATTGTTCATATCTTGTTGAATCTTTTTCTGTTGTGCAGGCGTTAATTGTGAAATGTTTGTGATGACTTCTTCTACTGAACCATATTGTTGAATCAGTTTAATTGCTGTTTTCTCACCAATCCCTTTGACACCTGGATAACCATCCGCTGTATCACCCATGAATGCTTTAACATCAATCAACTGTGGCGGTTGTAAATCGTATTCTAATTCAAATCGTGCTCTGTCATACTTACTATATTCCGTAAAGCCCTTTTTAATGAGCCAAACAAAAACATTATCACTCACACATTGTAATAAATCACGGTCTCCTGTAATGACATATACTTCATGGTCAGGTGACTCCGAGAAAGCATGTGTCAACGTACCAATGACATCATCAGCTTCATAATTTTCTACGCCGATATTTAAAAAGCCAAGTGATTCAGAAATATGCTGTACATGATCAAATTGTGGCATTAGTTCTTCAGGAGGTTCCGGCCGATTTTGCTTATAGCCGTCAAACATGTCATTACGAAATGTTGCCTTTCCCATATCCCAACAAACTGCGACGTGTGTTGGTTCAATTTCTCGAATGGCACTATAGACATGTCTGACAAAGCCTTGAGTTCCATTCGTCGGTGTTCCGTTTGTATTGCGCATAAAATTTTTGTGTACACTTGTTGCATAAAAATGGCGAAATAGCAGTGCCATACCATCAATGAGTAAAAGTTTGTGTCTCATGTTTTCAGTCCTTTGAATTAAGTATTGCGAATAATTTTGGTGATTCCGTTTGTAATTGTGCAATCAATGCATCATCAACTTCGACAGCTAACACTGTGTCGATTTCTTCTTGTGCTTGCGACTCAATTTGTTCAAGTGCTTGTTGTGCTTTTGCTATTAATGTCATTAGCATTGCTTCAAGCGCCTGTCGTAAATCGCCTAATCTCGGTTGTAATAGTGTGATTGTTTCGTCTTTAATGTCAGCTTGTATTTGTTTTTGCACTTGTGGTTGTAAAATGTTTTTCTTAGTTAATTGTTTAGGTAGCGCACTGACCATCGCATCTAATGAAATCGTTAAAAATGAATCTTCTACAGGCGCAACTTCAATCGTTTCAATATCTGGTAATAAAATGTGATACTGATGAAATGATTTGATTTTTGGCGCCATTTCTTGTTGTAACGCTTGATTAAAGAAATATTTAATCCGTTCAATCATTAATGTTTGTTCTAAATATAATTTTTGGTGCAGTTGGTTTAAATAATCTTTAGTCGACTGACGTTTTTCTTCATTGAAATGATTTGAATTCGTCATCTGTGTATTATAAATGGCCTTTACATTATCCAACAATTGAATTTTTAAACGCTCATTTAAGTGATACATCTGATCTTCTATTTCATTCACTAATTTTTGTCGAATTGCGTTTAAGCTTTGTGTGTTGAAAATTGTTTTTTGACGCATCTGTTGTAATTGCGTTTTAACGTGCTGCATTTGCTCTGCATTAGATGTGTGATCGTCAATCATTTGTTCATAAGATTGTTGGATATCACGTAACTGATCATACATCTTTGCTTCTAAAATATGTTTAGATTCTACTTCTGAAAAATCGGAAATGCGTGCTTTTAACTGTTGCACACCTACATCACCTTCTGTTAATGCAGCGCGACTTGATACCGCAAAGATTTCGGGTTGCATTCGAACTTGCAATAACGCATCCTTTACATAATCATGAACTGCCTGTTTGTCTGCCTCATTTTCAGCCAAATCTGTCGCATTGATGACCATTTTGAAAGCTTGATGTGCTTTCAGTTGATTCATGTTCTTCATATGTTCGATAAACGCTTTGTCGTTATCAGTAAATGCGTGGTTAAAATAACTCACATATAAAATTAAATCAGAAGTTGTCAGTATTTTTTCAGTTTCATTTGTATGACGCTGGTTATTAGAATGTAAACCTAATGAGTCAACAATAATCTTGTCTTTCAACCAATCGAGCGGCAATCTTAAATGCACCGTTTGAACGAATGTCGCATATTCATCTTCAGCACTCCACTGTTGAACCTCTGACGCTTTAATCGGATGCTCTAAACCTTGCGCAATATACGATTGATAAAGTGCATAATTTTTTTCAATCGCATGAATAAATGCAAGTCGACTTTTTTCGATGCGCCCTTTTAACTTATCTATATTCGCTTCTAAAAAGGTTTCGATACGGTCAAATTGTTGTCCTTCTAATTCAAACACGTCATTTATTTCTTGGAGTAACGTTTCAGGTGTTTTAAACGTAATGTGATGCGTGTCACCATACGCAATTTCAGTTGTTGCTGCTGTTGTAGGGTTGGGTGAACTTGTCAAATAACTGTCCCCTAGCAAAGCATTAATCAAACTACTTTTACCAGCACTGAATGTTCCAAAAACACCGATTTTAACTTTTTGATCTTGCATTCTTGCACGTGTTGCTTCGATATTTTTCACACTTGATTTAAATAGCGGTATATTTTTAACGATAGTTAATGCTTGGTCGATTTGTTCATTATCAATTGCCGATACATCCTTCGCCATTGCGGTCTTTTTTTGTGCAGTAGTCATTACGTGTTCATCATTTGTTTTCACTTGATATTGAATTTCAGTACGGTCAATTAAACGATCCAGTGAATCCTCCATATGAATATAATAATGACGATAATTTTCTGTTTTCAATGATTGGGCTAAGTTACGCAATTCAATATAACGTGAATACAGTGCATTATCGTTCGATTCATCAACTAAATGTTCTTCTGCATGCACATTTTCAATAATTGCATCGTCGAGTGGTTCTTGTTCTTTTAAAATATATTGCTTAATGGCTTTCATTAAATCATTTGAAAAGGTTAATACATATTGATTCGTAATTTGAATTTGTGTCTGATACAGATCGGTTACAATTGATGCAGGTAGTGTCAATTTTTGGTTTAAAATACGTTGGTTCATTTCCGTATCATTAATAAAACGTGTCAGAAATGACAAATCCTCTTGCATCGGTTTAATAATTTGGTGATTCACTTTGCTTTGTAAATCTGCAATCAATGTATTCAGACGGATTTCACGTTCTTCTTCTGTTTTTTTCTTTTTATTAAACAATCCACCCGCTTTAAAATCTTTCGTCATACTTTCAAGGTAGTAGCGAATCGTTTCGCGCATCTCATGTGTCATAATGTATGCATTGTCTATGATAGAACGACGCTTATCTTTTAAATAATGCTTCAACGCGTGGGCATCATTTAATAATTGCGCCTCTTCACTCATTGATTCATTTTGTTGATGTGTTTGATAAGCTTGATCGAATTGCGCAGCTTCAATGTTAAGTTGCTCTAAAATTTCATCCATTTCATGTTGTAAATAATCTAATTGATGCTGATGAATAAATTGTTTCATGCGCACGACATAAGTTTCAACTGCTTCTCGATGTTGATCTTGCTCCATAATAAAGGCGTGCAACTGATCAAATTGGTTATACGGATGGTCAAACTTTGTAATATAAAAAGTATCGAGTAAAGTAATGTCCCACTCTGTTATAGATTGTTCAACACGGGCTTGAAAAGTTTCGAAATCAAGTTCATTATCATCATGTTTATCAATTTGGTTAATAATGAAAACGACAGGAATACCCGCGCGATTTAATCGTTTCATAAATTGAAAGTTCAGTGCAGATTGAACATGGTTATAATCAACAGTATAGAAAACAACATTACTCGTATACAGAAATTGTTCCGTTTGCATACTATGTGATTGTACATTGGAATCAACACCAGGCGTATCTTGGAACGTAAAACCACGATGAAACACATCACTTTGAATACGAATGTCGATGGATTCGACTTGAAAATTTTCACGGTTCATTTGTTTAACGTCATCATAAGAGTTCAGTTGTGTATATTTTTGACCTTCGATGTTCGCTGTAATGCCAGGTTCATTAGCAACGGTCACTAGTGCGGTATTACTCGTTGTTGGGACAGGTGAACTCGGCAAAATATCTTGACCGATGAGACGATTAATGACTGTTGATTTACCTGCCGAAAAATGGCCAACAAAAGTCATCGTGTAATGGTTCAAATACACCTTTTTAATCATTTGGTTAATCGTATGTATGAAAGCGGAATGATCGGACTTTTCCACTTCTTTTTTTAGTTTATATAAAACATCCAGTTGTTCTTGATTTTGCATAGAAATTGGATTCCCCTTGTTTTAAACGTCTATATTTATGTATTATATGGGTTTGTTGACATAAATGCTATTGCAGTGATTAAAAATAAGGGGATTTTATAGATGGAGATTGAAAGGAAAAGGGGGTGAGACACAATTGAAAGTTCCCCCTATCCTAAGATGGGTGAAAATCAAAATATGGAAATGTAAAATCAATTAAGATGAATGGCGCGTTCAGTGTTTTGATTATTTCATCGCATTAGGCTCGCCAAATTGATACGTGGCAATTCTAAAATATATCAAATTAATACAATCAAAAATTTTTATATCTATGCCACCTTTATATTCTGATTAATTTTGATATTTTAATGGTTGAGGACGTTTTTTAATTTTAATGATTTGAGATACAACATAAATCACTATTCCGACCCAAATAAAGCAAAATGTGATAAATTGATCGACATTAAACGGTTCTTTAAACACAAAAATGCCGAGTAAAAAGATGAGTGTTGGTCCGACATATTGGATAAAGCCCATTAAAGACAGCGGAATGCGAATGGCACCTTCCGAAAAAGCAAGTAACGGTAATGCCGTCACTGCACCTGAGAAGAGCAACCAAAACGTTGACATATTCCAACCAAGACTTAGATGTGCAGTTTGTCCAACAATAACTAAATAAATGATAGCCATGGGTGCAGTTGCAAGGGATTCGATCGTAATACTACTTAATGCAGGCATAGGCACAAGCTTTTTCAATAATCCATAAATACCAAATGAAAAAGCTAAAATTAACGAAATGTATGGAAATTCGCCTACTTTTAATGTCATATAAAGCACACCAAGTACCGCAAACAATATCGCAATCCATTCTAAACGGTTGAAACGTTCTTTAAAAAATATCATGGATAATAATATGCTTACAAGCGGGTTGATATAATAACCTAAACTTGTCTGTAAAACAAAACCCGCATCAATCGCAAAAATAAATGTTCCCCAATTCACTGTCACGATATAACCCGCTAATATAATAATAAACAGTTTAAATGGTTTCGCCATCAGTTGTGCCATATCTTGAGAAAATTGCTGCCATCGCCCTATGATGGGTAAAAGGATAAGCATAAAAATGAGCGATAAGACGATACGATACATGAGCGTTTCAATGGGATCAACATCATGAATAAGCGCCCAATATAATGGTAATGTCCCCCACATGACATAAGCCAATAAAGCGAAAAGAATGCCTTTTTTAAATTCTTTATCTTGATACAAAGTACTCCCTCTTTTCGTATAGATTAATCACGGGTTAAGATTTTTGATTTGCCCAATATTGGTAATATGTCGTTTCAATATAGCCATTAAATAATTTGCGTCGTTTTGTAGCCTTGCGATTCACAAGATATTCAAACTCTTTGTTGCTAGTCATAATATAAAGAGATAAATTTGGATGATTTTGCATTAATTTACCTAAATAACGGTACATTGCTTCAACTTCATCGCGATCCCCGATACGTTCACCATATGGCGGGTTACCAATTAAGCCAATTGGACCGTCATGCTCGATTGTAAGGGTATTCACATCTTTCACTTCGAAGCGGATAATATCGCCGACACCGACTTCATCAGCATTTCGTTTTGCAATTTCGACCATTTCTGGATCAATGTCAGAGGCGTAAATTTCTATTTCTTTATCGTAATCGGCAAGTTCATCTGCCTCTGCACGTTTTTGATCGTAAAGCCCTTCTGGTATGATGTCCCATTGTTCTGAAATAAATGAACGGTTAAAGCCTGGCGCAATATTTTGAGCAATTAAACACGCTTCAATCGCAATTGTTCCAGAACCACAAAATGGATCGATGAGTGGTGTATCTCCTGTCCAATTTGCTAACTTCACTAAACTTGCAGCGAGTGTCTCTTTAATTGGGGCCTCACCTTGCGCAAGACGATAACCACGTTTATTCAAACCGGAACCAGACGTATCAATTGTTAATAGTACTTTATCTTTTAAAATAACGACTTCGACAGGATATTTTGCGCCGGATTCATCAAGCCAACCTGATACTTGATGGGCATTTTTCAAACGTTCTACAATCGCTTTTTTAGTGATTGCTTGAACATCTGGGACGCTAAATAATTTAGATTTTAAACTACGTCCTTGTACTGGAAATTGTCCATCTGCTGGAATATATTGCTCCCATGGTAAACTTTTCGTTTGTTCGAATAATGAATCAAAAGTGACAGCTTCGAATTGACCGATGATGAGTTTGACACGGTCAGCAGTGCGCAACCATAAATTGGCTTTAACGATGGCGGATGCGTCCCCTTCAAAATAAATACGTCCATTTTCAACGCGTGTGTCATAGCCAAGTTCTTGTACTTCTTTAGCGACAATAGATTCGAGCCCCATAGGACAAACTGCTAATAGTTGATACACGAAAATTCCTCCTTTTGAATATCAGTTTATGTATTTCATTTTCATCATTGTTTTCATATTATTGCACTTTTTTTATTATATATGTGAGTGGTTATTGACTGTAGTACTTGATTACAGAACTTGCCCTCCATTTCCCAGGGGACTTGCCTCAACTAAATTCGGCTTGATGATAGGGTACATTTGATGGAAGCCGAATTGGATTTTCGGCTGCGTCTGATCCCTCGGGAGTGTCGGGCAGTTCTTGTAAACAAAAAAGCTGTGATGACAAACAGGTGTATTCACCGTATCATATTATTCAAACACTGGATCGATGTGTCATATTTAAATGTTGCAATTCTTTATTCAACTTTAACATAATTGAGACTTCACAGGGGTAGTGAATCGGTGTTAGCTAAAAGAAAGGAGCTTAAAAATGGATTAAACCTCTTAAACTCAGACACATTGATGTACCTTAGTCTCTTTTCTACAATGAGCTATCATCAAAAAGTTAATATATCAATCAAGATAATCACAAAATTTTTGACCTTGCGTTTATAAAATGACGTTGATTTCTATTTATAAGTATCGATGACTGATTCTATGTGATGTCAATACAAATTGAAGGGCTGGAACGTCTTGTTCCAGCCCTAACGTGACTAGTCTGAGATATTTCTATAAGCCATGTTCTGTACTGATGTACTCGTTACGTGCACTAGCTACACTGGTACGTCAGTTGTAATCATCTGTCTGAAAAGTATGCTGAACTTTTCCTCGTCTATACGTTGAATTCCGTTAGACAAGTGCTCCTACCAAATTTGGATTGCTCACTCGAGGGGTTTACCGCGTTCCACCTTCATTATTTCTAACAAAGCTACGTCACTGTGGCACTTTCAAACTATTGTAACCTTATCAAAAGACTTAGGTTAGGTCGTTGCCGTCAATATCGAATATTGCCTTGACTTATTGTTTCATCAAGCACGAACACTACAGTCATCTCAGACTGTGTGAGCATGGACTTTCCTCTATATGTCATGACATATAGCGATTACACGAAATATCCTCAAAAAATTATAGCATTTTTCAATTAAAAAACAATCCCTATTTTCCAAAGACTGCTTTTTCAAGGTTAGAAATTCGTTTTAAAATATCTACATTATTATTTTGGTTCGAACTTTGATTTGCGAAACTCTTATTATCTTGTGGTCGACTAGAGGCAACACGAATACGTAAATCTTCAATTTCTTTTTTTAGTTTGTGATTTTCTTCTGATAATTTGATGACTTCATTATTTAGGTCTGACATTTTTTGATAATCCGCGATAATATCATCTAAAAAAGCATCCACTTCTTGAGGACGATAGCCACGAACCATTGTTTTTTCAAAATCTTTTTCGTAAATGTCTTTTGCTGATAATTTTAACGAAACATCTGACATCTGTTCCACCTCATTTGATTTAAATTTCTTCTGACCATTGTAAATCATTGATAAAGTTCGTAATTTCGTCAAACGTCACAATATCACAAGTATAGTTTGTTTTTTCAACAAAATCAACTAACTTCTTTTTGAAAAATTGTGGGCTTGCGGGTTGTTCTTCATCATAGATTAATACTGTAATATCAGTATGGTCCAACATAAATTGATCGGCTTGTTGAAACTGAAATGGTCCTTCATATGTATGCTGATGCACACTGTTTACATAATCGCTATGTTCGATGATGTGTTGATACTTGAACTGATTTTGTTCATTCCATTTAGAAGTATGTTCTAAAAATGGTGTAATCACGCCTAGTTTTAACTCGGGATAATCTTCTTTCAATGCAATCACACATTCCGCACCCCATAATTCAATACCCAGTTGGCCTTGGATTAACACCCATTCCAAACCTTCCTCTATATATTGAATTAATTTTTGAGTCATAAACTTCTTTAAATACGTCACTTCTGGTGCATTATCATTAAAAATCTGGAGTTCGTATGACTTATAACCCGTCAAATACATCGTTTTAAACATGAGTGTCACGCTCCAATTGCGATAAATAATGTAAGTCATGCTGTACGGCTTTGTATCGATCTAAAAATATTTTTTTGCTCGTTGTTGATTGATGACACGCGACAGCTAACTCGGCCAATAAGGAGGACATGCGTTGTAATTTTTGTGCATTGAAATATTTTTGCTGTGAAATGGTGTGATGATAGCGTTGTAATGCTTGTAAATGCGCATCAATCTGCTGGACAAAAGGTTGCACCTCGTTATAGAAATCATATTGTCTTCCTGCCCTAGCCTCTTCATAACGTTGGTAAATAGCTGTTAAATCGTGAATCAACTGTTGAATGACAATTTGCATGAATCAAAACACCTTTCATTAAACTATATTAATTTTATCATAATGTGTTGAAATATTTTAATAGGAAATGATTTTAGGTCACGTTGAAGGACTATGTATGTTACAATAATGTCAGTTTATGAATCCTTTCGATTTATAAAGCGCCTATCCTATCATGTTTATAGGACAAAAAACATGGATTGTAGGTGAGACAAATGAATTATCCAAATGGTAAGCCTTTTAAGCCGAGTCGGACTCAAGACGGAAGCCCTAGGACAAACAAATCGAGTAAAATTAAATATGGTGGGCGCGGAATGACATTAGAAAATGATATTGAAAGCTCCAACCAATATTATTTAAAGACAGAACGCGCTGTGATTCATAAGAAACCAACACCTGTGCAAATTGTCCACGTGGATTATCCTAAACGCAGTCAAGCTGTAATTAAAGAGGCTTATTTTCGAACGCCTTCAACTACTGACTATAATGGTGTTTATAAGGGCTATTACATTGATTTTGAGGCAAAGGAAACTAAGAATAAAACTTCCTTTCCGTTACAAAACATCCATGCGCATCAAGTTGAACATATGAAACAGGCGGTGGCTCATGGGGGTATTGTCTTTTTACTGCTTCGTTTTAAAGGAATCAATGAAGTTTATCTCTTACCGTTTAAGCGTTTTTTTCCGTTTTGGGAGCGCTATTTAAAAAATGGAAAAAAATCAATTAAGGTTGAAGAAATTCAAGAAAATGGTTACTATATTCCTTATCAGTATCAACCAAGATTAGATTACCTCAGTGCAGTTGATAAGTTGATATTAGATGAAAGTGAGGACCGCTTATGACGGAAAAGAAAGGGACTTCTAAGCAAACGAAAAAGAAGTCCGCTCAAAAAAAGAATAAGAACATCAAGCGTACGATCATTAAAGTGTTGAGCTTTATAGTATTAGCATTTATCATCTTAGCACTCTTATCTGTATTGCTTTTCGCATATTATGCTTGGAAAGCACCTGCATTTAACGAGTCTAAACTCCAGGATCCAAGCCCTGCAAAAATTTATGATAAAGATGATAACTTGGTCAAGACGCTTGATAATGGTGCAAGACGAGAGCATGTGGATTTAAAAGATGTTCCAGATACGATGAAAGAGGCTGTACTTGCAACTGAAGACAACCGTTTCTATGATCACGGTGCACTCGACTATAAACGTTTATTTGGTGCCGTGTTAAAAAATATTACGGGTGGTTTTGGTTCACAAGGTGCTTCTACGTTAACACAACAAGTCGTTAAACGTACGTTTTTAACTGATCAAAAGTCAATTGAACGTAAAGCACAAGAAGCGTATTTATCTTATCGTTTAGAACAGGAATATTCTAAAGATGAAATTTTCCAAATGTATCTCAACAAAATTTACTATTCTGATGGTGTATATGGTATTAAGGCTGCAGCAAGATACTACTTCGATAAAGATTTAAAAGATCTTAACTTAGCTGAATCTGCTTATCTCGCAGGTTTACCGCAAGTACCAAACACATACAACATTTATGACCATCCAGAAGAAGCTGAAAAACGTAAAGATACGGTATTGTACTTAATGGCATATCACCACCGCATTTCTGAAAAAGAGAAAAAAGAAGCGCAAGATACGCCAATTACTGAAAATCTCGTGCAACGTACAGCTGAAGATAGACAAATTAAACCAGATGATGACTCAGAACAATACAATTCTTATGTGAACTTTGTTAAACAAGAGCTGATGAACAATCCTGAATTTAAAGGACAAAATTTATCCGACGTGCTTAACAGTGGTATTAAAATCTACACTTACATGGATAAAGATGCACAAAATAGTTTACAAAATCGTATTGATAATGGTGGTTACTATAAAAATGACGATCAGATGGTTGGTTCGACTATCGTGGACAGTAAAACCGGTGCATTAGCTGCGATTTCAGGTGGTCGTAACTATAGAGATGTCGTTGAGCGTAACCAAGCGACTGACGCACATCCGACAGGTTCGACATTAAAACCATTCTTAGCGTATGGTCCTGCGATTGAAAATATGCAATGGGCTACAAACCATTCTATCCAGGATGAATCAGCTTATAACATTGACGGTGCGACATTTAGAAACTACGATCAACAAAGTCATGGTACAGTGTCAATTTATGATGCATTACGTCAAAGTTTCAACATTCCTGCATTGAAAACATGGCAACAAGTTAAATCTCAAGCGGGTAACAACGCACCAACAGACTTTGCGAAAAAAGTTGGTTTAGAATATGAAAATACAGATATTGGACCTTCCGAAGTATTAGGTGGTTCATCTTCTGAATTCTCACCTACTCAACTGGCTTCAGCCTATGCATCATTTGCAAACGGTGGTACGTACAACAAAGCGCATTCAATCAAAAAAGTTGTAGAAGCAAATGGGAATACGATTGAATTTGACTTTACGAGCCATAAAGCAATGAATGACTACACTGCTTATATGATTACTCAAATCTTAAAAGGTACATTTGAAGCTTACGGTTCTGCATATGGTAACAAAGTCGATGGCGTTAACATGGCTGCTAAAACGGGTACGGGTACGTATGGTGCTGAAACATATCAACAGTACAATTTACCTGACTCAGCTGCGAAAGACGTTTGGATTTCAGGTTTTACACCTAAATATACAATGTCAGTATGGATGGGCTTTAGTGAAGTGAAACAGTATGGTGAAAACTCATTTGTCGGCAGTAGCGAACAGAAATATCCTCAATTACTCTTTAGAGATGTCATGAGTGATATTAGTCCACGTGACGGTTCAGACTTTACACGACCTGACTCTGTTGCAGGCAGCGGTAAGAGCCTATACGTTGCTAAGTCACCAGATGGCAACACAACAAGTAACTTTACAGAATCAAGTAATGGTACAAACAGTGGTTCAACTTCTAACAACAATAGAAATGGCAACAACGGTCAGAATTTGAACAATGGTAATAGCAATTCACAACAAGGCAATAATGGAAATAACAACAATAATAGTGGTAATGGCATTTTCGGTAACTTATTTGGCCGTTAATCCTTCCGTGAAAAAGGAGCTGGGAAAGCTTAATATCCCGGCTCCTTTTTTATCTTTTAACTTGAAAATCTAAAGTCCCTATATCATAAATACAAAAAAGACGTATACAAGATGTTAAAATCGATACGTCTTTTTGGATTTAATATTGAATTTTGATTCATCATTACGATATAGATATAGCCCTGTGTGAATTCCCCATCGCAACATTATGTTAATCGATGACGCGCACGATATGCCGCAAACATCTTCACTAATTCTGATTTTAACGTCTTCATTTGTTGATAACCCATATAATGATGCTTTCGTGTCTCAATATACGCAAAACGCTCATCAATGTTGAATGGTACAATACGTAAAGTCTCTTGATCGACTAAACGATAATCTTCCACCTCGTTAATCGTATTAAAATAACTGATTAACAATTCATAATAATCATCTAAAAGTGAGACAGATGCATCACGACCGATTTTGCGCGCTTTGGCATAAAGGTCAAGTTGTGCTTCTAATTGTGTCATCGTATCAATCATTTCTTGATAACTCATGAGGCACCAGCCGCCTTTTTCAACGAAGCACGATAACGTTTTTGCCCTTCACGACAGTCATCAAATAATGGACAGACACCGCATTTTGGTTTTTTCGCTAAACAGTGATAACGGCCAAAAAAGATAAGCTGGTGATGGCTTTTTGTCCAACGTTCTTTCGGTATAATAGATGTGAGTCGACGCTCTACCTCTGTGACACTATCTTTCCAACGACAAATCCCTAGACGTTTAGATACACGTTCGACATGTGTATCGACGGCTAATGCAGGTTCATCAAATGCGACGCTCATGACGACGTTAGCTGTTTTTCGACCTACACCCGCCAAACTTTCAAGTTGTTCGTGGGTATGTGGCACTGTCCCATCATATTGATCGATTAATGATTGAGAAAGTTTTTGAATATTTTTTGCTTTATTACGATAGAGTCCAATTGAACGGATATCTTGTTGTAACTCTTCTAAGTCTACAGCTAAATAATCCTCAGGCGTATGATACTTTTGAAATAAATCCTTTGTTACTCGGTTCACTGTATTATCTGTACATTGAGCTGAGAGTAAAACGGCTATCGTTAATTCAAAAGGGTTTTGATGCACGAGTTCGCATTGTGCATCTGGAAACATTTGATCAATGACATCAATCATTTCAAGTGCTTTCTTTTTACTTATCAAAAGGATTCTCTCCTTTCAGCCAATTAAATTTTGGAATGTGTTCTACTTTTTGAGAAGGTTGCTGAGGTTGTTTTTTAAATTTTGCCCGTATTGGTTGTGCTTCTTTAACTGTTGTGACATTATTTTTTTGCCAGTTGAGTAAAATTCGATCGATATATTTAAGTGACGGTTTTTGGTGTGCGAGTGCTTCATCAATCGCAGCATCAATGAGAGAAATGGCATAATGGTCAACATCAATCCATTGGTTTAAATGCTCAATTTCTAATGGTGATAAAGCACGACCAAATGCAGTCTCGATTTTTTTGAATACTAATTTAAATGCTTCTTCATCAGACAAGGTTTCATTCGATTGTTCGATTTGTTTGAAAATAGAAGCGAACTGTTCATAAAACCCATCGAGATGAATGTATTCCGTAAATTTGCCCTCACTATTTTTTTCGACGCGCATCGCTAATAAACCAAGTTGAATGAGTTTTTGTATAATAGCGGTCACTTCTGATGATTGCATCGTTGTCCCCTTTTTTAACGTATCGATAGAAGGCTGCTCGTTAGAAGACTCATAAGCATATAAAATTTTGATTAAAATGACTAAATCATTTTCGTTAAGGCCTAATTCTTGATAATGCTCAAATAATTCATATCGAATGACAACAGGCCGTGTTTGTAGTTCTCGTTCGTTCATTACTTCCCCTCCTATTCACATAGTCATTGCGACAACAATATTTTTTCGATTCACCGCTATTGACGGAATAAAAAGAGAGTGAGCGTGAAATCCCTGTTGTTAAAGAATTTCAACCTCTCACCCCTGTATATGATGAAGCGAGGTCTCGTTAGTCGAACATCTGCACTACATCATAGCATCCGTATCTATTATGGATACAAACGATTTAACAAACGTGGGAATGGTGATGTTTCACGCACGTGTTCAACACCAGCAATCCATGCCACAGTACGTTCTAAACCTAAACCGAAACCACTGTGTGGCACGCTACCATATTTTCGTAGGTCTAAGTAATATTGATAGCTTTCTGTGTCGAGTTGATGTTCATCAATACGTTGCTCTAATAATTCGAGGTCGTTAATACGCTCAGAGCCACCAATAATTTCCCCGTAACCTTCAGGTGCAATTAAATCGGCACAAAGTACTGTGTCTTCGTTTTCTGGATTTGGTTGCATGTAGAATGGTTTAATTTTTGTTGGATAGTTGACAATAAATACAGGTAAGTCGTAATGGTTTGCAATCGCTGTTTCATGAGGTGCACCAAAGTCATCACCCCATTCGATATCATCAAAACCTTCTTCATGTAAAAACTTTATCGCATCGTCATAAGAAATGCGTGGAAACGGTGCTTGTACTTTTTCTAATTTAGATGTGTCGCGTTCTAATAATTTTAACTCAATTTTGCAGTTTTTAAGAACAGATTGCACGACATAAGAAACATACGCTTCTTGAACTTCTAAACTTTCTGCATGCGTTGTAAATGCCATTTCAGGTTCGATCATCCAAAATTCGATTAAATGACGACGTGTTTTTGATTTTTCAGCACGGAATGTAGGTCCGAATGAAAATACTTTACCGTATGCCATTGCAGCTGCTTCCATGTAGAGCTGACCACTTTGTGATAAAAATGCATCTTCGTCAAAGTATTTTGTATGGAATAATTCGCTTGTGCCTTCTGGTGCACTCGCTGTTAAAATTGGTGGATCAATTTTTGTGAAGCCATTTTCATTAAAAAATTCATATGTTGCACGGATGATTTCATTACGAATTTTCATCACAGCATGTTGTTTTTTAGAACGTAACCATAAATGACGATGGTCCATTAAAAATTCTGTGCCATGATTTTTAGGTGTAATTGGATAATCATGTGCTTCATGGATGATTTCGATGTTTTTGACTTGCATTTCATAACCTAAGTCTGAACGGTTGTCTTCAGTAATTTCGCCCGTGACGTATAAAGATGTTTCTTGTGTTAAAGATTTCGCACGTTGGAAAATGTCCTCTTCTACATCTGCTTTAACGACGACACCTTGCATAAATCCTGTACCATCACGTAATTGTAAGAACGCGATTTTACCACTTGAACGTTTATTCGCGAGCCAAGCGCCAATTGTAACTTCTTGGCCAATTTTATTCTTTGCTTCTTTAATCGTTGTTTTCATAACCATTCTCCTATTTGTTTTAATACTGTTACTATTTTAACAAAACTATTGGCGAACTTCTACCACATCATGTGTGTTCTAGATTGGATTGCATCTTGTGAAGTAATTGTTCAAATTGATGCATGTTGCCTTGGTGTTGCTGGAAATGGGTTAATGTATTTTGGAAAAAGTGACGATATTGACTATGGACTAAACGGTTGTCAAAAGAAACGACAATCCCTTGATCATTTTCATTTCTTAATAAACGTCCAAGTCCTTGTCTGAATCTCAGTACAGCTTCCGGTAATACATAATCTTTAAATACATTATTAAACTCATTTGCAAGTAACATCGGTTTAACTGCATGATGATTCATAAACGGCAATTTCGCTATCATCACACATTTAATGCCGTTCGCTTGATAATCAAAGCCTTCAAAAAAGGTGCTCGTACCTAGTAAAATCGCTTTATCAAAATGGTTGAACTGTTGCACGATTTTATAATTTTGATTTTGTTGTTGCGATAAAATCACATAATCGTCAAATTCTGCCATTTGATTTAAATAATCCATCACGTTGTATAACATTTTATAACTTGTAAAAAGTACGAGACACTTACTATCAACCGTTGTAACGTAACGTGCAATATACTCAACAATCGTTTGGATATACTCGTCTTGATTTTGATAGCTGTAACGTTTAATGTCATTGGGTACAAAAATATGACCATTAGAGTCAAACGTATGTCGTGACGTAATTTTGTACGTTTGGAACTGCACATCCTCTTCAAACCATTTTTGATAATTTTTAAAGGAACCATTAAACGTAAGTGTCCCTGAGACGAATGAAATCGATTCAAACTGTTTTAAAATTTTCTCTGTCAACAGTTGCTTAATGGATGCATCTTTAATATGAATTTTAATTGTCGACTTTTGTTGAACATTTTTTAGCGTAATATAGAACAAATGCCCTGCTTTCAGTCCTGTTTCGATTTCACGTAATTGATCCACAATATAAAGTAGATGTTTACGCAACGTTTTGACGACCTTATGTTTCATATTGTTAAAATGTTCAAGAGTGACATTAATTTTTGAAATGTATTGATGTAACAATGGAATCAATTGATCACGTTCCATATCATACGCATAATGCAATTTCGATGCTTCATCATCATGTAATTGACCTTCATGTACTTGGTTAAAAATATGATCAAAAAAGTGTTCGTTCATGTCATGAATTTCAATAATATCTTGTTTAATACTAAAAACATCGATAGGTGGAATATCCAATTTTTGTAAAATACGTTGTTGTTCAAGTTGATCAATTTGTTTTAATAATTTTTCATTTTCTGTCTTACCTATTAATCCCAATTGATACTTAATGTCAGCATACCCGAAAGCATGGATGGCACAATCAATCGCATAATCAGGCAATCGGTGTGCTTCATCAATAATACAATGCTTAAACATTTGATACAGTGTATGTTCAGGTGATGAATATAATAAATGTGCATGATTGGTAATGCCGATTTGAATTTTAGATGCGTTAGTACGAATATGATTGTAATAATGAAAATCTTTACGAACTGGTACATACGTCTCGATTTTTTGTTCAAAATACATTTTTTGACCGCCACGTAAATTCAGTTCTTGAATATCACCCGTACGTGTTTCTAAAATCCAAATGAGTAGTTGCATTTTTAACAAATTTACATCGTAGTTTGTCGTTTCATCTTTTAATACTTGGCTAATCAGGCCGAGTGAAATATAGTCCTGTTTACTTTTGATTAATGTCGCATTGATCGATACGTTGAGTGCCCGATTAATTTTTGGAATATCTTGTAATAACAACTGATTTTGCAACATTTTAGTATTTGTTGAAATCATGACATGTTCGCCTGTTTCAATATAATACATCAATGACGCGACAAGATAAGCTAATGATTTACCACTCCCTGTGTCTGCTTCAATCAACGCTTTTTCATTATGCATTAATTGATCAAACACAATTTGTGCCATATAGAGCTGTTCTTCACGATATTGGTAGTGACAAGCGTCAACAATCGTTTGATATAGAGCTGTCAAATCACCGTCAAACTGAACATTGCTTTTTTCAAAATCAGGTGGGGCTTGATAATAAATTTGTTCAAACTGATTTAATCCAGTGATTTCTTTTGCAGGTTGATGTAAGCGCACTTGTTCGAAAAAATAGTCATCGAGTTGATATTTCAATTGTTTACTTAAATAGTACAGTTGTTTTTTTGTATTAATCGGCAATACTTCGAACTTTTCAAACGCTAAAATCATCAAACGCGCTGTCGTATGTGCATCCTCATCTGCTCGATGTGCTTGTGTAAGTGGAACGCCTAATGATTCAGCAAGTTCAGTCAGTTGATAGCTTTTTTCGGTTGGAAAGGCAATTTTAAATAGTTCCAACGTATCAATGACTTTTTTGGGTTGATAATGGATATGACATTTTTTGAAAGAGTGCTTTAAAAAGTTCAAATCAAAATTGACGTTATGTGCGACAAAAATACAATCTTTAATTTTATGATAGATTTCATGTGCAACTTCTTTAAAATAAGGTGCTTGATTTAACATTTCTTCTTCAATGGAAGTTAAGGCTTGAATAAATGTCGGTATGGTCAAATCGGTTTTAATCATTGAGTGATAATGGTCTACAATTTGATTGTTCCGGACGAAAGTAATTCCAATTTGAATAATCTCATCATAATCTGCTTGGTTGCCTGTTGTTTCAAGATCTACAACAGCGTAACAAGGTTGATGCGTCATATGCCCCCTCCTTTCTCTCTTGATGGGTTAGAATTCAATATCTGCACTCATTAAACGGTGAAAATCACCATTGCGGTCGACGACATGTAAAAAGCCTTGGTCGTCAATTTCTACAACTTTACCATAAAATTGCTGTTGACCTTCCGTAAAACGTAATTGCTTATTCCAAATATTTGAACGTTCGACATATTCATCTTTAATTGTCGTAAAAGGTTCAGTTAAAAATTGCGTGTAACGTTGTTCAATACGTTGAATCAACTGTTCTAAAAATGCATAACGGTTCACATTTTTACCAGCATGCATTTTTACGCTTGTCGCTGTTTCGTGTAGCGCTTCTTCAAAATCATCGACATTATGGTTTAAATTAATGCCAATACCACAAATAACAGCTTCAATACCGTCTGCATTTGCAACCATTTCCGTAAGAAAACCGCATACTTTTTGACCTTCTATGTAAATATCGTTCGGCCACTTGATTTCAACTTTTGCTGTGACAAATGACTGAATCGCTTCACTAATGGCTAATGACATAAATAAATTAAAGGTTGTCAACATTGAAAAAGGGATATCAGGTCTTAATACGAGTGACATCCACAAACCTTTCCCTTTTGATGACTGCCATACACGTTTGAAGCGGCCTTTTCCTGCTGTTTGTTCATCACTTAAAATAAGCATCGTACGGTCATCATTTAAAATCGCCTTCTTAGCAACTTGTTGTGTCGAGTCCACAGTTGGATATGCCTGAAAGTGCTCGATAAGCGATTGATGTTTAAAAATTGATGTTAACACACCTGTATGCCAAGCTTCTGGTAAAGCGTTCAATTGATGGCCTTTATTATGAATGGAATCAATTGAAAACCCATCTGCTTTTAACTGATCGACTGTTTTTTTGACAGTCATACGAGAAATATTCAATTTTTCTGCAATGGTCTGACCAGAAATATAATTGGGTCTGCCATCTGTTAATAGTTCTAATATTTGATCACGATATTTTGACATTTGATTTCACCCATTCAATGATAGCTTCTGTTTGGTTGTTGACTTGACGTTCAATGACAGCACGTTCGACTTGACGTAAAACATCTTTAATCCATGGACCACCTTTAAGTTGGAACGCTTGCATTAACAATTTGCCGTCCACTGCTAAATCTTGACGTGACTGAATTGGTAATTGCGCCCATATCTCTTGAATTGAGGAGGCATTAAAGATGACAGGTGTTGGTATGTCAATCGAATTGTTTACCAATGTTTCACGCAGTTCGTTGATTTGAAGTGCAACGTCAATTCCAAAATCGTATACAAATTGTTGTAGCTGAACTTTAGTGTTGATTTCTTGCACGCTTTGAATCGCGGATACGAAGGTTTGAATTGTTCTTACTCGGGCATTACTAAGTTTTAAAGGCTTGAATGCTTGATGATTTGATCGATAGCTGAGTATAGCGAGAAACGATTCGATTTCTAAAGGCGTATTCAATTTCATTGCTGCAACATCTACATCTTTGAAATATGGAATGTAACGCCAAAGTTGCAATGAATGAAGTATCGGAAATGTTTCGGCAACATATGCGCCGTTGATCAATAATGTTAATTCATTCATAATGCGTTCAATCGATAAATATTCAAGGTCGGCCATTCGGTGCGCCATCGCTTCAAAAGTCGCATCTTCAATGGTAAATCCGAGCTGTGATTTAAAACGTAAACCGCGCAAAATTCTTAATGCATCTTCATCAAAACGCGTGTTGGCATCACCCACCGTACGGATGATGCGCGCTTCGATATCACGTTCCCCTTCAAAATGATCAATCCGTTCATACTGGATATCCATTGCAATTGCGTTCATCGTAAAATCACGACGTTCTACATCTTGATACAAATCTCTCACGAAATAAACTTCTGTCGGACGACGATGGTCGACATATTCTGCTTCAGCACGAAAAGTCGTCACTTCATAATTTTCGCCGTTCCATACGACATTGATTGTTCCATGTTCTTTGCCGACTGGAATCGTATGTTCAAAAAGTGATTCGATTTCATCTGGTGTCGCATTTGTTGTTATATCTACATCGTGAATAGGTCGATTCATAATAAAATCTCGCACTGAGCCACCGACAAAATAAGCTTCATAGCCATGTTGCATCAATCGTTCTAATATAGGTTTCGCCAATTCAAATTGAGATTGCTTCATGAACTACAAATCTCCTATCATCTTTTTATAATAATGCTCGTACTGGTCTGCGATAATTTGTGAATGGAACCGTTGTGAAATGTCTGTTAACATATTTTGACGTAAAGATTGATATAATGCATCATCCGTTAATAACTTTATCGCATAGTCGGCAGCTGCTTGACTGTCGTCAATATCGACTAAGAATCCTGTTTCGTGGTGTCTAATCACTTCTTGGATGCCGCCAGCCCGTGTACCAATAGGAACGACACCTGTTTTCATCGCTTCTAATAACGTGAGACCGAAGCTTTCTTTTTCACTCATTAATAATACAATATCGGACATTTGATAAAAGTTACTCATACAATCTTGCTTACCTAAAAAGAGGACATCTTCTGAAAGATCCATTTCACGTACTTTCATGCGCATATCTTGTAATTCAGGCCCATCACCAATGAGCAGCAATTTTGATTTAATGTGTTGACGAACGATGGAAAACGTATCGATAATGCTGTCAATACGTTTCACTTTGCGGAAATTCGAAACGTGAATCAATACTTTTTCATCTTGTTCAATCCCGTAACTTTCTTTTAACTCTGAATTGTAACCAGTCGGAAACTCGGACTCTCTGACAAAATTATAAATCGGCACAATCTCTTTTTGTGGTGCAATAATTTCATTTGTCTCTTCTTTCAATGATTCGCTCACACTTGTCACAATATCGCTTTGTTCTATTCCAAATTTAATGGCATTTCTTAATGAGTGGTCATAGCCGAGTACCGTAATATCCGTCCCATGTAAAGTCGTCATAATTTTAATATCTTTTCCAGACATTTGTCTCGCCAAAATCCCACAAATCGCATGTGGAATTGCATAATGCATATGTAACACATCCAAGTCGTATTCATTAATCACATTGGCGATTTTCGTACTTAACGAAATATCATATGGTGGATATTGGAACACAGCATATTGATTCACGTCAACTTGGTGAAAAGTAATGTTGGGTACAGGTTTATTTAAGCGAAACGGCATATTTGAAGTGATAAAGTGCACTTCATGCCCACGTTCAGCCATTAAAATACCGAGTTCTGTTGCAATGATCCCTGAACCACCGACTGAGGGATAACAAGTAATGCCAATTTTCATATATGTAATACTCCTTTATGACTTTCTTTCAAATCGATATTTATCGCGGGTGTTGAATTTTTCCATTGTTTGGTTAAAACTTTCTGTCATATCGATACCAAGTGAATTTGCAAGACAGAGGAGCACGAAAAGGTTGTCACCTAATTCAGCTTCGATTGTATTTTCAGCTTCACTGTCTTTTTTCTTTTTCTCTCCATGATAATGGTTGATTTCACGTGCGAGTTCGCCAACTTCTTCAGTTAAGCGTGCAAGGTTTGCGAGTGGAGAAAAATAACCTGTTTTAAATTGTGAAATGTATGTATCAACTTCTTTTTGCATATCGGAGAGTGATCGATTCATGATATGACATCCTTTCTATTTTCATTCTTCTTTATCTTACATGAAATGTGTGGCGTTGAGCAATCTATGCACCTTTTTTATAAGTAAAACTCTATCTTGAATCATGGATGATTTTTAATTAATGTGTAAATAAAAAAGAGCTGGGTCCAATGTCCCCCAACTCTTTTTAATGTTTATTATTGATCTGCTGAACGTGCGATTAAAATCAAGCGGACTAGCTCAGCAACTGCAACGGCTGTCGCTGCAACATAAGTCATCGCTGCTGCTCTTAATACGCGACCAGCATGCTTATATTCTTTTTCATTCACGATATGCATTCTTTGTATTTGATTCATTGCACGTTTACTTGCGTCAAATTCGACTGGCAACGTGACAATGGAGAACAATACAGCGAATGCCATTAAGAAAATACCAATCCATAACGCTGTTGAACCAATTGCCATGTGTAATGATGTCATGATAATTCCGGCCATAATGAAAATATATGACATCGAACTACCAATGTTCGCAACTGGTACTAATGCACTACGGAAACGTAAAAAGAAATAACCTTCGTAATGCTGAATTGCGTGACCAACTTCGTGAGCGGCAATCGCAGTTCCGGCAACACTCGGTTTGTTGTAGTTTGAAGGTGACAACACTACGACTTTATTTTTTGGATCGTAATGGTCCGTTAAAAACCCTTGACCTTCTTTGACTTCGACATCGTAAATGCCATTTGCGTGTAAAATTTCTAATGCTACTTCTCGTCCCGTCTTGCCACTTGTTGATCTAACTTGAGCATATTTTTCATAGTTAGATTTAACTTGGTGTTGTGCATACATTGGGAGGATCATAAGTATAACAAAATAAATAATTAAAGACATGATAGACATTATGCTCACTCCTTTATAATCATATTGTACTGGCTTCATCAAACTTGGTCAATCTTTTTACCCCTACTGAGCCAATAAATGATGAACAAAATAGGGAGAATAGACAACCAAAATGCGAGGTAACCAATTTGTGGTTCATAATGTCCGAGTCCCCCATATACTGGATATTGATGAAACACATAATCAATCACATCATTATGAAAAACCCATATGATAGCAACACCTAAACTCATCAAAGTGAATTTGAATTGTGGTAAAAATAACAATGCTTGAATTGCCATAATGCCGTGAGAAATGATTAACATAAGCCCCATGATGTAAATCGTATCGTCCTCAATAAATAATAATAAATTCATCATGACTGCCCAAATACCATATTTTAATAATGTAACGAATGCAAGTGTATCAATAATGGCACTATGTTTCTTAAATAATAGTAAGGTTAAACTGACGACTAAAAATAGCGTCGCAGTTGGGCTGTCTGGGATAAATGGCCAAAAATACCAAGGTGATCTCATGAGTTGTGGCGCGTACCAAATATAACCGTAAATTGTCCCGAGAATATTACACATGATGATAAAGATGAGTATTGGGCGTTGATAGAATAACGTATTTTGTAGATATGTCCACATAATAACGGGTACCTTTCGTATATGAGTGTTTAAGTTTCATCAGTGATGTGCCGTAACTTAATGAGATTTAAAATTTTTGTGTAATGTTTAAAGGACTGGATATCTTTTAAGCTTAAACTGACGTCGATGTGTGAGTTTAACAAGTGAATCAACTGATGTTCAGTGCTTTGTGATAACTCTATCGCATACATATCATTTAAATAAGCATCTCCATTTTGATTTGCTAGTAGTTGTTTGAGTAACAAATGATCCAAACGCAAGTCACGTTCAGCTTCACGCTTAAAATGGATTTTAATATCAAGTTGCTGTGAATGATGAATGACCCGGTTAAATATTTCATTAGAGTTCATTAACAATGTATCGCCATCACGATATTGAATCGCTATGGAGGAAGCATCTGCCACAGCCATTTCTAATGTAGGATGTTCGGATACGATTTGGTCGACAAAATGGATATTTTCAATAAGCGCATGGTTCGTTTTAATTAAATTTAATAACCACACACTGATGCGAGATTTAAATTGATAGTGAAAGAGTAAATACTCGATAAAGTCACGTTTTTCAAAGTTTAAACGCGTGTCTAGCATATGTCATCACCTTACAGTAAACGTCCTTGTTCAGCATCCCACTCTGGGTTACCACTATCTTTTTGTAATAACAATTGAAGTATCGTTTTCGCTTGTTCAATTTGACCGATTTCAATGAGATAATAATAGTAATCTTTCAAGAAATCGATATTTTCACGCATAGATTCAAAAGCTAATGCATAGAAATGTTGTGCTTCTTTGTCGCGCTCTTCTTGTCCTAATGCATAAGCGAGTTGCCACATAAACTGAGGATCCATATCTTCTTCATCCACATACTGCACTAATTCAATTAATGCTTCATAATCTTCTTCGTTACGTAAAAAGTCAGCTAACATAAGTAACGGCTCTTGATAACCAGGGTCTACTTCAAGTGCTTGCTTCAACAATGTGACACCTTCATTTTGATCCCCGTGTTCGATTTGCAATGCGCCTGTACTATACATCAGTTCTTTATAAAATTGGTTGAGACGCAATCCTTCTTGTCCAATTTCAATGGCATCCGCAAATGTTTTTTCATTTTCGTAAAGCTGTTGTAAATAGTAATAACCTTGAATGAAATCAGGGTCTTTTTGTAATAATGTTTTCATCAGTTTAATTGCTTCATGTGTTAAATCATTCTTTTCATAAGCAATCGCCTTTTTAAGATAGTCTTCAGATGAGAGTTCATTATCATTGATTTCATCAAACCAACGTAATGCATCGGTATAGTTCCCGCTTTGAAGACTGCTGTCAGCTAAACGTGAAAATAAGTTGACACCGTTCACTTCATACTCTCCGCTTTCAAGTACAGTGTCATATTCTCGTGATGCACGTAAATATTGACCATCATAATATAGTAATTCTGCTAATGCGAAATGTACGATTGGATCAGCAGGTTGTAATTCAATGGCTTGTTCAATTTTTTCAATCGCAATATCTATCATATTAATTTGTTGATATAAGTCAGCTTCTAACATTAAACGTTCAGGCGTGAGTGGCACTTCATTTAAAAACTCTAATGCTTCATCCGTTTGGTTCTCTGAAATGAGGCCATCAATAAAATAGATTAAAATTTCATCTTCATCAGGATACTTCATATAAAGTGTGCGAAAGACTTCGAGGCCTTGTGGTGTGAGTCCAAACTGGTATAATGTTTCGCCAAGTACAAACAATGCATCGTCGTTATCCGATTGCAATGCCTCCTGAACTCGAGAATCTAGTTGTTCTAATTTTTGTAAGTTGATATCGTCAATTAATTTGTAGATATCTTGCATACTATCCCTCATTTACTAATTGTTTGAGTAGTGGTAAAAAACCTGGGAATGACACATTGACACTTTCGAACTGAGCGATTTGAATCGGTTCAGATGTTAAGAGTGAAGCGATTGCTAACATCATACCAATACGATGATCAGTATGACTGTCGACAGGTTGCATTTGACTGATTGTGGAAGGTTCAATGATCAGTCCATCATCAGTCGGTTGCAGTTTCAAACCTAACTTGTCGAGTTCGTTTGCAGTTGTGTCAATACGGTTGGTCTCTTTCACTTTTAATTCTTCAGCATCTTTAATGATACTTGAACCATTTGCTTGTGTACAGAGTAACGCAATCGTCGGCAGTTCATCAATACATCTTGGAATGAGTCCACCACCGATTTCGATGCCTTTTAAGTTCGGTGTATATTGTACACGAATTGTTGCAGTCGGCTCTGGGCCATTTGTTTGGTCAGAAAGTGAAATGTTACCACCCATACGTTCCACAATTTCTATAATCCCATCACGCGTTGGATTAATTCCGACATTACGAATAGTAATATCACTGCCGGGTGTAATTAACGCTGCAACGATAAGAAAGGCAGCTGATGAAATATCTCCAGGCACATCGAAATCACGTGGTTTGATATGATGAATCCCTTCACCTGGAAGTGTCGCTGTTAAACCTTGAGTTTGAACAGGAATACCGTAATGTGCGAACATCGTTTCAGTATGATTACGGGACACATCTATTTCATGAATTGTCGTTGTCTCTTTAGCGAATAGACTCGCAAATAAAATAGCACTTTTCACTTGCGCACTCGCGACAGGCATATCATAATGAATCCCTTTTACTTCACTCGAACCAATGATAAGCGGTGTGTAATTATCGTCAACACCATTAATATTGATGTTCATTTGTCGAAGCGGTTGAAGAATGCGATCCATAGGTCTTTTGCCAATCGAAGCATCTCCTGATAATACACTTTGAATGCCGAGCCCACCGAGTAATCCTGCCATTAAACGTGTCGTTGTACCGGAATTGCCGGTATATAATGTTTGATGAGGTGTTTGAAAATGGGCGTAACCAGGTGAATCAATGTCAATAGCATCATCTGTAATTTCCATTTTAACGCCTAAAAGTTCAAAAATTTTCGCTGTTCTTAAGCAATCTTCACCTAAGAGAGGACGATGTATCACAGAACGTCCTTGTGCTAATGAAGCAAGCATAATCGCACGGTGCGTCATAGATTTATCACCTGGTACCGTGACTTCACCTTTTAGCGGCCCGTTAATCGCAATTTTTTCCATTTAAATCACCTCTTGATATTGTTGAATCAGTGTATCAAATGCTTGTCGTAATGTAGAGATGTCGACATGCTGTACAGTAGGATTGCCTATCGATTGTAACAGTACCATACGTACGCCGTTAGCATCATTTTTCTTGTCATGTAACATGAGTTTTAATAATGGCTCAAACTCAAATTGACTCATTATCTCTAAAGGATAGCCTAGTGCTTTCATATACGTGATGTAATGATTAATTTCAAAATGGCTGTTTAACATCAGATTTGAGACGATGAATTGATACAAAATCCCGATCATGACTGCATGGCCATGAGCGAGACGATACTTGTATTCAATTGCATGTCCAAACGTATGACCTAAGTTTAAAAACTGGCGCTGTCCGCATTCTTTTTCATCATTGAGCACAATTTGAAGTTTCGTTTGAATGCCTTGTATTAAATATTGTTCAATCGACTGAAGTTGTTTTAATTCGCCCTTGTTTGGATAAACTTGTTCGAGCGCGCGCACAGACGCTTCGTCATTGAGTAGCGCATGTTTATACACTTCGCCATAACCGCTTAATATTTCATCAAAAGGTAAAGAAGTAAGGAATTCTAAATCATAAATGACAGCTTTCGGACGGTGAAAAGCGCCGACCAAATTTTTACCTTGTGTGGTATTAATGCCTACTTTTCCGCCAATGCTTGAATCGTGAGCAAGAATGGTTGTTGGCACTTGAATAAAATCAACACCACGTAATAATGTCGCTGCTAAAAAGCCAACGAAGTCACCTGTTGCCCCGCCACCTATTGCAATTAGACATGTATTACGGGTAGGTTGATGAGCAAGGAGTGCTTCAATATAATGTTCATATTGCGCCATATATTTCACTTGTTCACCTGAAGGAATTTGAAAAGTTGTATAATGATGGTCATTGACGAAACGAGAAATTTTGTTTTCCCAAACAGAGTAGACACTTTGATCGACAAATACAAATACATGTTGATAGTCAGAAACAAATGTATCTAATCTTTCAAAGGCAGAATGTTCAATAATAATCGGATAATTACGATCTGGATACGTCGTTGTTAATTGCATAGTTCATCACCTATCATTAAAATGTTTGGTTCAGTTCACGTCTTTCAGCAACTTGTTGTGCAAGGCGTGCAAAATCATGTGAGCCAAATTCTTCTAAAATGCTTCTTGCAATTTCGTATGAAACAGCATGTTCACAAACGATACTCGCAGCAGGTACAGCACAACTGTCAGATCTTTCAATCGTTGCTTTGAATGGTTCTTTCGTGTCGATATCTACAGATGCAAGTGGTTTATATAATGTTGGAATAGGTTTCATCACACCATTAACGATAATTGGCATACCATTTGACATGCCGCCTTCCAAACCGCCGAGATGATTCGATGCTCTGTAGTAGCCTTGTTCTTCTGAATATAAAATTGGATCTTGAATTTCGCTTCCTAATTTTTCAGCAGCTTTAAATCCTTCGCCGAAACTCACACCTTTGAATGCGTTAATGCCAACAACGCTTTGTGCAATGCGACCATCAAGTTTTCTGTCGTAATGAACATAGCTACCGATCCCCACAGGCATATGGTCGACAATCACTTGGACGACGCCACCGATAGAATCGCCTTCTTTTTTAGCGCTATCGATTTTATCACGGATCGCTTGTGCAATGCTGTCGTCAATCACGCGGACATCATTTTTATCGACGTTTTCAATAATTGTTTGAATATCGTAAAGGCCCTCATCTTTAATGCCACCAATTTCAACGACACGGCTATAAACGTCAATGCCTAACTGTTTTAGTAATTGTTTACATAGTGCACCGACAGCAACACGTGCCGCTGTTTCACGAGCAGATGAACGTTCGAGCACATTACGTAAATCACGATGATTATATTTCATTCCACCAACTAAATCTGCATGACCTGGTCTTGGTTTCGTGATCACACGTTTCATATTCTCTTTCTCTTCATCAGAAATAGGTGCAGCCCCCATAATGTTACGCCAATGTGTAAAATCATCATTCTTAATGACTACTGTGACAGGACTGCCTAAAGTATAACCATGACGTACACCTGAGACGATTTCTACAGTATCTTTTTCAATTTGCATGCGACGTCCTCTGCCATAGCCACCTTGACGTTTAAACATTTCTTCATTAATTTGATCAATATCAATTGCCATATTTGCTGGTAGCCCTTCAATAATTACTGTTAATTGTGGACCGTGTGATTCTCCAGACGTTAAAAATCTCAACATGGTTAGCACTCCCCTTACCTTATAGTTCATATGTTTCATATCATAGCATAAAACAGAAAAGAATTTAACAGAAAATGCTTTTATTATTCACCGCTTTTAATCACTAAAGAATTATTTGTAGTTTTAAAGACCACCCAAACCAGTTTCAGAACGATTTAAATACACTTTAATAGACTTTATTGTTGCATAGGTGAACGTCTATATTGGCGCTTTATTAACAATGATAAATAGCGTCTTAAAACAAATGGAGGGCTCAGACAACTGAATGTCCAAGCCCCGTAAAATGAGTGTATTCATTATGCTTCATATAACCAAGTTTCATCTGGTGTATGGTATGAACTGATTTCTTCGTCTTTAAACCAAAGTGCAATTTCTCGTTCTGCTGATTCCACTGAGTCCGAACCGTGAATCACATTACGCCCTACTGTTAAGCCTAAATCTCCACGAATTGAACCTGGTGTCGCTTCAGAAGGATTTGTGCTTCCGATAATATGGCGTGAAACTGCAACAGCGTTTTCACCTTCTACGACCATCGCAAATACTGGTGCTGATGTAATGAAAGAAATGAGTGATTCATAAAATGGTTTTCCTTCATGTTCACCATAATGTGTTTCGGCTAAAGATTGAGGTACTGTCATTAATTTAGCCCCAACAAGCTTTAACCCCTTTTGTTCGATACGTTGAACAATTTCACCAATTAATTTACGTTGTACCGCGTCCGGTTTAATCATTACAAAACTTTTTTCCATGATGAGAAATGCCCCCTGTGTTTTTATGTATTACAAGACTATCCTATCATTAGTTTAAAGCGCTTTCAACAAGAAAGTAGATTAATTCATTCTGTTTTGTAATCTTTTTATTAATTTTCTGAAATGTGGTTTAATCTCGTTTTTAGGTAGTGTTTCAAGTAACGTTGAAGCTTTATCCAAATACCTTTGACTAATGTCTAAAGAACGTGTAATGGATTCTGATTGACGTATTTGCTCAATACACCAATCAAAATCTTCAGTCGGCGAATTCGGCGTTAACGTTGCAACTTTTTCTTTGAGTTGTGGATTTTGCTTCATTTCTAACAATACTGGTAACGTCATATGTCCATTACGCAAATCACTTCCAACAGGCTTACCTAGTTTCTTTTCTGTACTTGTAAAATCTAATACATCATCTACAATTTGGAAGCTCATCCCGATATGATGACCAATGTCACGCATTTTACGAATCGTTTGGTCATCAGTCCCCGAACTCATGGCACCGACTTCAGTAGCAAGTTGCATCAATAGTGCGGTTTTACGATTGATACGACGTAAATAGTTCGTAATCGACTGTTCCGATCTAAATTGATCTTGGAATTGGAAAAGCTCTCCGCGACAAACTTCAATAATCGCATGAGACAGTGTTTGGTGAATGCGACTGTCTTGAATAGATGATAAATGTTCTAGTGCACGTGCGAGTAAAAAGTTACCTGTTAAAATAGCAGTCGGTTGATCCCACTTCTTTTCAATTGTTAATCTGCCACGTCTTTTATCACTGAAATCAATCACATCATCATGGACAAGCGTCGCCATATGAATCAGTTCCAATGCTGTAGCAACACGATAAGCCGCATCATTTGCAGGATTCTCACCGATGTGACTGCTTAAAATCACAAATAATGGTCGAACACGCTTACCTCCTGATGATAAAAGGTGATCTGCAGCACTTTGTAATGTTGAATCCTCTGATTGAATCAACTGTTTCAAAGCATTTTCAATTTTTTTAATTTCTTGATTCAAATTTAATTTCGACATGCATAATCACCTTTTAATTAGTTCGTTTTGGGTTTATAAGCTAAGTGCATGGCAGCCACGCCACCTGTAAAACTGCGTACTTTGACATTTTCAAAGTTGACATCTTCAAACATACTTTTTAAAGTTTCGCGATCTGGAAAATCGAATGCAGATTGTTGTAACCACTCGTACTCTTCTTTTGATTTCGCAAAAATTTTACCGAAAATAGGCATCACGAACTTAAAATATAAGCGATAGCCTTGCTTGAAAACAGGCAATGTCGGTTGACTTGTTTCTAAACATACGACCATGCCCCCTGGTTTAAGCACGCGATACATTTCTGATAATGCTTTCGTATAGTCTGGAATATTACGTAAACCAAATCCAATTGTTACATAATCAAATGCATCATCATCAAATGGTAATGCCATCGCGTCACCTTGAACGAGACGGATGTTGTCCATATGCGCGGTTTTTTCTTCACCGACTTTTAACATATTTTCACTGAAATCAAGTCCAGTGACTTCCCCGTCTGGCCCTACTGCTTGGCTTAAAGCAATCGTCCAGTCAGCAGTCCCACAACATACGTCTAATGCGCTAGCCCCTGTTTGGACATTCATTTCTTTCATAACTTTTTTACGCCAAACTTTATGTTGTTCGAAGCTAATAATATTATTTAAACGGTCATATTTGCCAGAAATATTTTGAAATACTTCATGGACTTGTGCTTTATTTGCCTTATTTTTAGTCATTTTGAAACCTCATTTACTTTTTGTATAGTTTTGCAATGCGACAATCATGTTTTCAATGTCATCGGTCTGCCAATCAATTAAATAACTGAGCTGTGATACGTCGAGTTGCTGTATGATTTTGTTACGTATTTCTTTAAAAGACGGTTCGATATGATAATGTTTCATCAACACTTGAATTAACAGTGTTTCGATTGTAATCATCATCTCTATTAAATTTGCGTCAGAGCCTACATCATCTTTATGTTGAATGTATGATTTTAATTCATTAATTTTAACAATGGCTTGACTCATTTGAAGTTGTAATTCCACATCTTTTAAATCAGCTAGTAACTGATAATAGTGTGCACTAAGCAAATCACCTATTAATATGGCGTCACGTTCATAATGATAATAACTGATTCTATCAAGATGTTTCATTGATGTATCAATAGAGAGACACGCGAGTTTTGCATTTAAAGGAACGTCAAGTTGATCTAACAATTGACTCAAAGCTTGATTAATATGTATATTTTGGGGGCGATTGAGTTGATTCAACCGTTTATCAATTTGTTGTTTTAAACATTCAAAAGTATTCTCCATCTGACACACCTCTAATTTTAATCACTCTCTATCTTAACACTATCAACCAAAAAATTAAATCTGATTTGCTTTTTTTGTAATAAAAGCCACCATTAAATTTTATGGGTACTGAATTGAATATTGTTAAAAAATGTCTTTACAAATTAGAAAGAAAGGTACATCGTCATCGTGAAGTAAATATCATTGATTTGAAAACTATCGCACAAAAATATGCATAAAGAATATTTGTTATCTGGATATTGTCGAAATGGTATGTATCAAACATTGCTGGAAGTAAAAAGATTAGAAGGTGCTATTATAAAGAAGTTTATGAATGAACATGTATAGAAGTTGTTTTATATTACAGTATTGTAGAGGCATTATGATAGGAAAGGCTGGAAAACGTCAGCGTCCCAGCCCCCTTCATAATAATTGAATTATTTCACAGCATCTTTTAATGCTTTACCTGCTTTGAAAGCTGGAACTTTGCTTGCAGGGATGTCAATTTCTTTACCTGTTTGAGGGTTGCGACCTTTACGCGCGGCACGCTCACGTACCTCAAAGTTACCGAAACCGATTAATTGTACTTTTTCACCTTTAGCTAATGATTTTTGAATTGCTTCAAAAGTGGCATCAACAGCTAAACCTGCTTCTTTTTTAGTTAAATCAGCTTGTTCTGCAACAGCGTTAATTAAGTCAGTTTTGTTCATGTCAATTCACCTCCTCAAAGGTTATGTAATGATAATTCAATTATCATTATGGTATGACTTTAACACAAGCGAATACAAGACTGCAACGATTTATACAAGAAAAACGTTGATTTAATCGCTTTTTGTTGATTTTTTTAGAATTTTGACATGAAAATGGTCAATTTCATACTTTATTCTGATTTTTTCGTACGTCCCATCAACGCTTTAACTGCTTCCTCGACAGGTTGATTTTCGAATAAAACATGATATAACGCTTCAGTTATTGGCATTTCAACATTTTCTTTTTTAGAAAGATTGTACACAGATTCTGTTGTGTACACCCCTTCAGCGACCATGTTCATATGATTCATAATTTCGTCTAAACTTTTCCCATTTCCGAGTTGGAAACCGAGAGAATAATTTCTTGAATGTGTAGAGGTACAAGTTACAATTAAATCCCCTATTCCACCCAAACCTTGAAATGTCAGTGGATCGGCGCCGAGTTTGACCCCTAAACGAGTAATTTCTGCTAGACCACGTGTCATTAATGCAGCTTTTGCATTATCTCCAAAGCCCATCCCTGCAAGGACACCACTCGCGATAGCAATAATGTTTTTAAGTGCGCCACCGAGCTCGACGCCGACAAGGTCATCATTTGTATAAACACGTAAATAATCTGTCATAAATAAATCTTGTATCAGTTTACGCAATTCTGGATTACTTGAAGCAGCTGATACAGTTGTAGGTTGTTTAATGACAACTTCTTCTGCATGACTTGGACCAGAAAGTACACCAATACCTGCGTTATATTCTGGTGAAATAGAATCTTCTAACATTTCTGAGACACGCTTAAATGTAGCATTTTCAATACCTTTAGTGACATGAATAAAAGATTTTTTTGAAGTTAATAATTGATTTACTTCAGACATCACTTCTCTAATCGCTTTTGTTGGCAAAGCAATTAAGAAGATGTCCGCGTGATTAATCGCTTCTTGAATATCTGTTGTCGCTTTGATATTTGAATTCAGCTTAGCCTCTTTTAAATAATTATGATTTGTATGTTCATTGTTGATTTCTTCTATTGTTGTTGATGTTTTGCCCCACATTAATGTGTTGTGGCCATTGTCTGCAAGCACATTAGCCAATGCAGTACCAAAACTTCCTGTACCAAACACTGTAATGTTCGTCATGCTTATCCCCTCCATCTAATTTCGTTTACGTGCAATAATGTGTACTGGTGTACCTTCAAATCCGAATGCGTGTCTAATCTGATTTTCTAGATAACGTTTATAAGAAAAATGCATCAATTCGACATCATTAACAAACACAACAAAAGTAGGCGGTTCGATAGCCACTTGTGTTGCGTAAAAAATATTTAGACGACGACCTTTATCTGTTGGTGTCGGATTCATTGCAATGGCATCTGTAATCACTTCATTTAGTGTTGAGCTTTGAACACGTTTCTTATGATTTTCACTTGCTTCGTTAATTAATGGGAAAAGTGTACGTAGACGTGTCCCTTCTTTAGCAGATACGAAAGCAATTTGAGCATAATCTAAAAATTGGAAGTTCTTTCTTACTTCATCCATGAACTTTTTCATCGTATTGCTATCTTTCTCTAAAGTATCCCATTTATTAACGACAATCACAATCGCTTTTCCTTCTTCGTGGGCATATCCAGCCACACGTTTATCTTGTTCAATAATACCTTGTTCTGCATCTAATACAACAAGCACAACATTAGAACGTTCAATGGCTTTTAATGCACGTAAAACTGAGTACTTTTCAGTAGACTCATAAACCTTCCCTTTTTTGCGCATCCCAGCTGTATCGATGAGCACGTAATCTTGTCCGTCATAGCTGTACATTGTATCAATGGCATCGCGTGTCGTCCCTGCAATATTAGATACGATAACACGTTCTTCGCCAAGAATTGCGTTAATTAAACTAGACTTCCCTACGTTTGGTCGGCCAATTAACGATAAGCGAATGGTGTCCTCATCGTAAGGCTCTGTTGTATCCGCTTTGAAATGTTTAGCGACTTCTTCTAATAGATCGCCGAGACCTAGGCCGTGTGAACCTGAAAGTGGGAATGGCTCTCCAAATCCGAGTGAATAAAAGTCATAAATATCGTTGCGCATTTCTGGATTGTCGACTTTATTAACTGCAAGGACAACAGGCTTTTTAGATTTATATAACATTTGCGCGACGAGTTCATCATTTTGTGTTACGCCTTCACGTACATTGACCATAAAAATAATGACATCAGCTTCGTCAATTGCAATTTCAGCTTGTGCGCGAATTTGTGTTTGAAATGGGGCGTCTCCGATTTCGATACCACCTGTATCAATCACATTAAATTCATGTGTGAGCCATTCGCCGCTTGAATAAATACGGTCACGCGTCACACCTGGTGTATCTTCAACAATGGATACACGTTCTCCGACGATGCGGTTAAAAATTGTAGATTTTCCTACGTTAGGACGACCCACGATAGCAACTACAGGTTTCGTCATGATTGTTCTTCCTCTCTATGAATAACTTAAATATTGAATATATCAGTCTGTGCAAGTATATTTCGCATTGTTCGATACATAACAACGCTATTATATCACGTGAAGTGTTACTGACAAAAGAAATGGTGAAAAGTATGTCAATTCATGTTTCATGGTGACTTGAAAGTTCATTTCACTTTAATTGATGACTTACTCATTTCTATTATCATTGAATATACATATTAGTAGTGGTATATGGAGTTGAGTGGATGAGAAGAATGTTGTGGTTTAGTAAAAAGGTTTTGTAACAAAGTTTTATGAGTGATTTAAAGGTATGTAACATAAGCAGCCAAGATATGTAAAAGTAAAAAAGAACTAAAGTTATATGGTTAACCTTAGTTCTTCGTGTATTGTACCCAATTCAGGTTATAAATCTAAATCTTTAAGCTTATCACCGAAAACATCACCTAATGTCGGATTATTTTCGTTTTCATCTGCTGCTTGTGTATATTGATGTGTTGTTTCTTCAGATGCTTCTTCTGTTTCTTCTTCTGGGTTCGCTGCTTTGATTGAAAGTGAGATACGCTCTTCTTCAGGATTAATACCTAAAATTTTAACTTGTACAGTTTGACCCGGCTCAAGAACTTCTCCAGGCGTACCGATATGTTTGTGGCTAATTTCTGAAATGTGCACAAGGCCTTGTAAGCCGCTGCCAATTTCAACAAATGCACCAAAAGATGCTAAGCGCATCACTTTACCTTCAACAACGTCTCCTTCACTATACTTTTCTTGAATAGTTTCGAATGGGCTCGGTAAAGTATCTTTAATTGATAATGACACACGTTCAGAATCTTGTTCAACTGAACGAACTTTAACTTTGACTGTATCGCCAATAGAAACAACTTCTTCTGGTGATTTAACATGTTCATGAGATAGCTCTGATACATGGACTAAACCATCAACGCCACCAAGGTCGATAAACGCACCGAAGTTTGTTAAGCGCGCAACTTTACCTTCAATCACGTCGCCAGCTTTAATCGATTGTAATAATTCAGCTTTTTTCTTTTCGTTTTCTTCTGCTTCTACAGCTTTACGGCTTAAGATGACGCGATTTTTTTCAGGTTCAAGCTCTTCAACTTTTAATTCAAGCACTCGTCCTTCATAATCTGAGAAATCTTCAATGTAATCAGTTGAAATGAGTGATGCAGGAATGAAACCTCTTTGACCTACATCCACAACTAAACCACCTTTAACGACTTCAGTGACTTTCGCCTCAATCGTTTCGTTGTTGTCTAATTTTTCTTGTAAATATGCATAAGATTTCTCTTCTTCTAATTTACGTTTTGAAAGGATGTAACTACCTGTTTCATTTTCTTCATCAACTTCGATTTTAGTTACATAAGCACCAATTTCGTCACCAACTTTGACTACTTCATTTGCATTTTCAACATGATAAGTGGAAAGTTGACTAATTGGAATAATACCGTTGTATTTACCTCCATTGACATGAACAACAACGTGCTTATCTTCAATTTGTTGTACTTCTCCTGTAATCTTATCGCCCTCTTTAATGTCATTAATCATTGATTCATTGAATTCTTCAGTCATCATGATTGCCTCCTTATACTACTACATAATAATAACTTCTTATAAAAGTCTTGAATTGTCAAGAAATTTAGATAAGTTTGAATAAAATAAATTAAACTGCATTTACTAAAGACAGTATCTTTTCCGTGACTTGTTCAATGCTCAAGCCCGTAGTATCAATTTCAACAGCGTCTTCAGCTTTTCTTAAAGGTGAAATCTCTCTGTTCATATCGTATGCATCACGTTCAGCAATATCTTTTTTAAGTTGCTCAATAGAAGATGCAATACCTCTTTCTTGGTTGTCTTTAAAACGACGCTCAGCTCGCTCTTCTACGGATGCGATCATATAAACCTTTACCTCAGCATCTGGAAGTACGGTTGTTCCGATATCTCGACCGTCCATAACGATGCCTTTTTCTGCAGCGAGCTTTTTCTGTGCCTTCACTAAAAATTGACGCACTTCTTTAATCGACGAAACATAGGACACATTTTGAGTTACGTCGTTTTCACGTAGAAAATCAGTCACATCATTATCATTTAAAAAGACGCGTTGACCTTTTTCTGCATCATAGCCGAGTCGTAAATCAATTTCGGAAATTAAGTCTGTAAAGTTTGTGAAATTTGATTTGTTTTTTAAATAATAATAAGTGATGGCACGATACATTGCGCCTGTATCAACATATATCATGCCTAATTGAGCAGCTACTTTTTTTGCTATCGTACTTTTACCAGCAGCTGCCGGTCCATCTAATGCAATATTAATCGCTTTCATACGTTACCTTCCTTGTCGTTTGTTTAACAATATTTTATCATAATAATGGACCATTTTACGAGGAGGAACCTAAATGAAAAAATTATTAGTCATTCATACAGGTGGCACGATTAGTATGTCAGAAGATGAATCGAATAAAGTGATGACAAATGATGACAATCCAATCAGCCATCATCAAGACGTCATTGCACAATACGCTAAAATAGATGAACAAATGCCATTTAACTTACCCTCTCCCCACATGACGATTGAGGATGTCAAAATTTTAAAAGAAATCATTGAACATCCTGACCAATTGGCACAATACGATGGCTATGTCATTACACATGGAACAGATACGTTAGAAGAGACTGCCTTTTTATTAGACTTGACGGTTTCGACTTCAAAACCTGTTGTCATTACAGGGGCGATGCGTTCTTCAAATGAGATTGGTTCAGACGGTTTATATAATTTTATTTCAGCGATTCGTGTTGCTATTGAAGACGAATCTACCGGTAAAGGTGTGATGGTCGTATTCAATGATGAAATACATACAGCGCGAAATGTTACAAAAACACACACATCTAATACGAATACATTCCAGAGTCCTAACCATGGTCCGCTAGGTGTCATCACTAAAGCGGGTGTCTATTTCCATCATAGACCTTATACACGACAATATTTAACGCACATCAATGCATCACTTCAAATTCCACTAATTAAAGCGCATATGGGAATGGGAAGCGAAATGTTAAATTTTTATGCAGATTGTCATGTGGATGGTATCGTCATCGAAGCACTTGGACAAGGGAATCTTCCTCCTACAGCAATGCCGGGTATCAATAACTGTCTCGATAAAGGTATTCCTATCGTGCTGGTATCAAGATCTTTTAATGGAATTGTGAGTGCGGTTTATGCCTATGAAGGCGGTGGTCATCAATTATTTGAAAAAGGTGTTATCTTTTCGAATGGACTGAATGGTCAGAAAGCGAGATTGAAGCTACTCGTAGCGTTAAGTAATGGTTTTCAACATGATCAGATTCAAAATTACTTTAATGTATAGCGTACGATGATCAAAGTTTTAGATGATTTTTGTATATAAAGAGGTATTTATTTTGTAAATAGCCGCCCCTTTTTTCGAATGAGGGTACGGCTATTTTTTAGAGATAGGCGGTGCATATATACATGTAAATTAGTTCAGTTGTTTTCTCACTTTGAAAACAATCATAGCTTCAATGAGAATCAAAGCGACAGCAACCCAAAAAACGTTTTGAACTTGAATCCACTCTGTTAAACTACTCATCAAAACAAGGCAAATTGAAAAAGCTAAACTACTTACGACATCTATTGCGGAATAGACATTGACTAATGCTTCTTCCTCGACAGATTCTTGAATAATAGTCGCCTCTGGAATTTCTTTTAATTGTGATAAAAATCCAATACACACCGATGAGATTAAGAAAATGATTGGATCAATAAAAATTAATGATAATGAAAATACAATGGCTGTTAAGACAAGCGACATAAAGATCCAAAACGATTTATGATACTTCAAATGATTTGAGAACTTAAGTATGCCCCATCCTCCAAGAATAATGCCAATGGAATGTGTTGTATTAATATAGCCCCAATACGTTTCATCTTGCCTTAAAACGATAGTAATAAAAGCTAAGATGATGGAGGACACCCATATCGTATTCGCTAAAATTTCAAACAAATTGATGCCTAAAATGATTTTTAATTGTGTGTTTGAAAAAATACGTTGCCAACCTTTAAAAATACTTTGTAATGTTGTTTCATTTTTGACCATCTCTTTATTAACAGTTGGTAGCAAAAAGGCCATCAAACTCGCTATCCAAAATAACACGAGTGTAAGCACAATCATTTGAGTGATGCCTAGTGATATTAAGAGCATCCCGCCGATAGCCCAGCCTACAACTTCAACGGTTTCATTTAAGGCAGATAATAGTGAGTTGGCTTTAATTAGGTCTGTCGCGTAACGAGGAATAAGCGCTAAACTCGTTGGACCAGCAAATCCGTCCATGAATGCGATAATCGTCACAAGTCCATATATAAAGAATGTTATTTGATTGTCTAATATGACCGTTAACAAAAGCAAACATGTTAAAGCGATTGTTTTCGTCAACTGTGAAAAGAATAACACTTGATTAAGTTTGTACTTTTTTGTCACAAGTGGTAGGAAAAAACTCGAGATAAAACCTGCACTACCAAAAATAATCGGTATGATTGTAGAAGAGATCACTGATTGTGTAATTAGATACATATGTGAAATAATAGCGACTTTAAAAAATACATCAGCAATATTTGCACATGCTTCTGCTAATAACAATATTTTAAATGACTTTTTCATGTTGTTTCACTTACCATTTCTATAAATTTAAAATTACAGTTAAATGATGAGCCTTGTTTGTTTCTTTTTCGCATCACCTTCTAAAATGAATACGAATATGGCACACATATCAGTGAATTACGTCATTGATGTGGGCGACAATTCCGTTAGACATTATATTTTGCATGCGAATGGTTAATCAAAAGGCTCTATAAATAAGTGGTTTTTAACAGTTGAAATCAGTCATTGTAACAGCTCCAGTCACTCAGTTATTTTTGGTAAGTAAAGTCATTTTATTGTTTGAAAAGTTGTTGAAATCAGTCGCTTTTTAGATCTAATTTTAGAATATTTAGATAATTTAAGGCGTATTTGAAGTTAGTTGCCTCTCTCAATATGTGTAAAGTTTAAGCGATACATTGAGAAGATTATACCACAATCAATGTGTCATGCAAGATAAAATTAAAAGCCTTTCATCAATTGTGCATATGATAAAAGGCCTTGTGATAAAGTTTTAAGTCGGACAATAAAACTATTTATGATTCGAGTGGCGATTGCTTTTTCGTTAATATATCACGGGCAATGGCTTCACCATGGTATTTACCGTTTTCAATAAAAATTGTATTTGCATCGTTCCCAGCGGCTATAACACCAGCGATGTAACAATTTTCAATATTTGTTTCATACGTATCGGAATTGTATATTGGTGCTGTTCCAAATTCATTTGTATTGATGTCGATACCAATGGATTGTAGAAAGTCGTAATCTGGGTGATATCCAATCATCGCAAACACATAATCGTTATCAATAGTAATAGTTTCCCCTTCTTTTTCAAAAGTGACTTGATCTTCAGTAATTTGAGTCACATGACTGTTGAAATGCATTTGAACATTTTCTCGGCGAACGAGTGATTCGAAATTCGGCAAAATCCACGGCTTAATCGCTGGAGAATACGTTTCGCCACGATAGATAACAGTCACACGAGCGCCTGCTTTTTCTAACTCAATTGCCGCATCAACAGCAGAATTTTTTCCACCAATAATCACAACATCTTGATCAAAATATGGGTGTGGTTCTTTGAAATAATGCATGACTTTTGATAATTCAGCACCTTCCACTTCCAACGTGTTGTGCTGACCATAGTAACCTGTAGCAACAGTTAAATAACGACATTGATACACATCTTTAGTCGTTGTTAATGTAAAATGATCTTTCATTTTCTTTACTGTTAGCACTTCTTCAAAAGCATTCACTTTAAGTTGGTGATGTTTGACAACTTCACGATAGTAAACTAATGCTTGATTTCGACGCGGTTTCAACTCTTCTACGATAAAAGGCACGTCCCCAATACTTAATTTATCACTTGATGAAAAGAAAGTTTGATGTGTCGGATAATGATAAATTGCATCTACAATATTTCCCTTTTCAATTACAAGTGTGTCGATTCCTTTTTTCTTTTGTTCAATAGCAGCGCTTAAACCACATGGGCCGCCACCAATAATAATACTCTCTACAGTTTTCATTTTTATACTGAAACATTAAAAATATGAGTTCGCAAACGTCTATTATGCTAATTTAATGTTTCATATTGCCTCCTAATTCTCATACTAGCATCGTATATGATAAGAACTGTGATAATCCTTATACATTATATCAACTTTTATAATGTTTCTAAATGGAAAAGTTTGTGACAGAAGCAATGGATAATATAACGGGCATAAAAAACAACCTTACCCTTTCTAATAAGGATAAGGCTGTGTTTTTATGATAAGAAATCATACTTTATGGAATAATGAGCTGTTGTCCATTCGAAATATTATTGTTTTGTAATCCGTTTGCACGTTTGATTTTTTCAACGTTTTCAGGAGAACCATTACCATAATATTGAATGGCGATACGATATAAGTTTTGGTTACCACTTACTGTATGTGTTTGACCACCTGCAGTTTGACCACCTGCAGTTTGACCTTGTTGATAACCGTTTTGTTGATTATTGATATTGCCATTATTCACGTCATTTGGGTTGTTGTTTTGATCGGAATTCTCGTTTGTTTCAGAGGCATTATCATCATTGGTATTATTATCGTTTGTATTTGATTGATTATTTTCATCGTTGTTTTCATCACTATCTTTTGAAGTTGTTGCTTTATCAGAATCGGATTGTGCGCCATCTTTATCCTTAGATGCGTTATCTTTAGCGTCATCTGAATTTTTCTTCGCATCATCTTTTTGTGTCACTTCTTGTTGTTGATCATTTTGTTGATCTTGATTAAAGAGATACACCCCGCCGAAAATAGCAATCGCACCTAAGATGATAATCGCAGCAAGTAATGGTAAAAGCTTTTTAAAGAAGCCGCCGCCATTACCATTTGAAACGGTTGTTTCCGATGATTCATGATTGGGTTGATGTTCTGACGTTGTCTGAGCATTTGCGCCTGCAGCACCTGTCCCTACAGCACCAGTTGCTGCAACACCAGCCGCCGCCTTTTTACCATTGTCAGACTGCTGTTGATTTTCTTGTGCAGAAGTTTCTTTATTTTGTTTTACGTGTTTGTTGTTATTTACTTTACTTGCTGCTTTTGTCCCTGCTGCCACGCCTACACCTGCTGTAGCACTTTCCTTACCACCATGATGTGCTTTGTCTTCTGGTTGCGTTTTGTTGTCTTTCTCATGTGACGTTTCGCCATCTCGGTTTTTCGTGTTTGTAGTTTTACCGATTGCAGCAGCTCCCACTGCTCCAGCTGCTGCACCATTTGTCGAGACACCTTTACTGTCAGCATCCTTTTTAACTGGTTCTTGAATTGTTTCATGTTGACCTGACTTTTCAGTTGTTTTATCTTCTGCTTGTACGTCTGAAGTTTTTTCATGAGCATTGTGGTGGGTATTATGTAATTGATCGTTATCGCTTTTTTTAATACCACCGACAGGACCTGGTTTTTTATCAGCATGTTGTTGATCTGATGTTTCTTCTTGTTGGTTGGAATGCGTATCTTTTTCAACTGGTTTTGATTTTGCGATACCGAAATCTCTTTTTCTGTGGCGTCTAGAAGCGTTTCGTGGCGGGAATTGCTGTTCGTGATTTTCTTGAGGTTGATCGTCTTCTTCATTATTTATTGCGTCAGCTGTCTCGTGATGATGAGACTTAATTTCTTGACGACTGCGTTCAAACTCATCTTTGAAGTTATCTTTTGACACTTAACATTCATCCTTTCTGTTTAAATTGTACAATAACGATTCGAAACTGAAACCTTGATACATTTTATATCAATTCATCTCATCCATTTAATTCTATGTTGTAGTTAAATCGCCTAATACCATTTACCCTAAATTATAACGGGTTTAAATTAAAAGTAAAAGCATTGTGAAAACTAATGAAACAAATTTTCCAACTTTTCAATGTAAGTTAACTTTCTTTTAACTTTTTTCTTATTTTTTTCATAAACTGGTGCGATCGTTTCACACTGTTCACAACATTGTGTCGTTGTCTCTTTTGTCATACCAAAGTAATTCAGTAAATGTTGACGTCGACACTGTTTTGTTAAAATATAGTGATACATATGACGATAACCTTGTCTTTTCGTTTCTTCATTTTGAGTGAAAATTTGTTTAAGTTGTGGCAGAGAATAAGCTTGTGTGAGTATATCTAAAATTGCAAGTTTTTCATTATCTATCATTTGTCCTGCTTCATATTGCTCCACATCTGAGGCACGCATAATATTTACGAGTGCCAAAGTTTCCATTAGGTATTGATCATCCGGTTGAAATAGTGCAATCGCCTGGCTAGGAAGGCCATCTCTTCCTGCGCGTCCAATTTCTTGTAAATAACTTGAAGGTGTAGGCGAAACATGAAAATGAATAATCGTCCGAATATCGGGTTTATTCACACCCATACCAAACGCACTCGTCGCAACAATAATTCTTATGTCATTTTTCAAAAACTGTTGCTGAACAGTATGGCGTTCTTGATAGGACAAATCTCCATGATAAATACCAGTTAAGTAACCTGCTTGATAGATGGTTGTTGCTAAGTCTAAACTGACTTTTTTAGACGATACATAAATAATCGTGGGTCCAGATGTTGCAATGGCGTCAATCAGCCAGTCCACTTTCTCTTCATAAGATGACATGAATTTTACAGATAAAGCTACATTCGGCCGGTCCATTGAGTGTTCAATCACATTGATCGATTTTTTTATGACACTTTGAATATCATCTTTCAAATGACGCGTTGCAGTCGCTGTCAGTGCTAATACAGTTGCCTCATTAAAATAACTTGTCACTTTTCCAATCAAGGCATAGTGCGGTCGAAAATCAAATCCCCATTCAGACAAGCAGTGTACTTCATCTAGAACGATCATACCAAATGGAATATTTTTAAAAAGATTAAAATGATGTGGTTGTAAAATAAACTCTGGACTTACAAAGATAAAACGTGACTGCGATAATTGTTGAAGTGCGCGCTTTTTAGCTGCATTTTCCATGCCAGAATGAATGGCGACAACACGATGCTCCCCTTGCATTTTCATTTGCATCACCTGATCATCCATTAATGATATGAGTGGTGAAATGACTAATGTAGGCTGTTTTTTTATATAGGTCGGTAGTTGATAACATAGAGACTTTCCACTTCCGGTCGGTAAAATACCCAATGTATGTTGTCCTTCTAATACACTTGAAATAATACATTCTTGACCTGGACGAAATGTTGAGAAGCCAAAATATTGTTCTAAAGCATCTTTAAGCATGTAATTCTCCTTTTGCGCTACCAATAATCGCGAGTTTTAGTTCAAAGTATGAGAGTGTATCAAATTGTTCTTTGTATAATTTTAAACGTTGATACGGTTGATCTTCATAATATTTAAGAAACTGGTTATATGGTGTAGGTAAGAAATCATCATAGTTTGTTAAAATGTTTTTCATAAACAAATCGAGAATGTGGTCTTCTACAGTCGTTTCTCGTACTTGCTCAATTTGTGCTATTTTTTCTATCGTATACCCTTTTTGCAACAACTGCAGTGTTTGTATCACGCGATCAGATACTTCTAACGGCATCATGCATTGCGAAAGGATGGGAAACTGGTCAGCATTTTGAATGATGAGATAAATAGAAAGTAACTCTTCGTAATGTGCAGTGTATAAATCATTGATGTCGATAGATTCTATCATGCTTATTTGTGAAAAAGTATACATCGGCTCATCATAACCGGTCAACAAGTAATGGGCGTAAATGATATCATGCTTTTCAGACAATAACTTAAATAATGATGTCACTTCTTGTTCGAATGCTTCTTGTAACTGCTGATGCTCAATTTCATAATAAATTTGGCGTACAGTATCATGAATTTCCACTTGTGATGCGATAGGCAAAAATGTCCGTTGATTATTTTGAATATAAGAAACCGTTTGAATGAGTAACTGAAATGCTTTAAAAGTACCGTCCAAAGTTTGATATGTCATTGAATTACTCGTCTGAACTTCTTTAATGTCATTTTCTTCTTGACTGATAATTTGTTCGAACTGTTCAAATTTTAATTTGGGTGCACAACCAAAAAGTGATAGTATATTTAAAGAAACAGCGTCAAAAAAAGTTTGATGAGACTTTTTACCTATGATAATATTAAAGATGCTTTTTCTAGTTTTGTAGGCTGATGCATGATGATATATATATTGAATTAAATGTTTCATGTTTAGACCTCGATTAAAAACGTATATATTGAAAAAATGGGTACACAGAACTACAATAAAATTATAATGTTAGTATGGTACTTTGAAAAGGGAGGCGAAAAAATGGCTAAATATACAATTGTTGATATGGATACTTGTATTGCTTGTGGTGCGTGTGGTGCAGCAGCTCCAGACATTTATGACTACGACGATGAAGGTATTGCATACGTAATTTTAGACGACAACCAAGGTACAACTCCAGTACCAGAAGAATTGTATGAGGATCTTGAAGATGCTTTTGAAGGTTGCCCTACTGACTCTATTAAAGTTGAAGAGGAGTCATTTGATGGTGACGCTCTCAAATTCGAATAGTTCATATTGAGGACGTTTGTCTTTAATATTAATATAAAACAACTTAAGGTCTAAGTAAACTAAGATGAGGGTTGAGTAGAGAAATGGATATATTGCCATGCTACTCAATCTATTTTTTTATTTTTGAATGATGTTTGACTTCGGTTAAAGTGTTGAATTACACACATATATAGGGCAAGTTTATGAAATGGAGACAACCCCATAGCATCCATTTTTGCGTTCAATACCTCTTTGCTGTTTGACTGTTTTATCATCATTAGCCGATATAATTCTATAAAAAGAGAAGAGACTGGGTAAAATTGCCCCAACCTCTTCCTACGATTTTATTTTAATATATGTCCAATACGTTTATAGAGTAATACAAAGATAATCGAAATAAGCGCACCTTTTAAGATGTTAAATGGAATAATCCCTGCTGCAATAATTAATTTAAGATTGTTCGCAACATCTGAAAGGTTCATAATCATACCGTACAGCGGTAATAGTACGAAATAGTTCATCACCCCTAGGACAATTGTCATCACGATTGTCCCTGTAATTAATCCTAAAATCAGGCGTTTTGTCGTTTGATTTGCACGATAGATGCCATAACTCACTAGTAATAAACTTGCCCCTGCTAAAAAGTTAGCGACTGGACCTATAGGATCACTCATGTTGAAGAAGAAATTGAGTAAGTTTTTAATCAATTCAACGAGCAAGCCTGCAACTGGACCAAGCGTGAACGTCGCTAATAATGCTGGCACATCACTGAAATCAATCGTTAAATATGGTGGTAAAAATGGTAACGGAAATTTAATAAATGTCAGCACAATCGCTATTGCACTTAACATCCCTATCGTTATCATTCGTTTTGTTTGCTTTTGCTTCATAAAAAAGACCTCCTATTAAATTCATCTTTCTTGAATAGGAGGAATAAAAAGCAACACAAATAAACCTCCATCTTCTCCCATCCAGACTTTAACTGTCGGCTCTAGAATCTCACTAGATCAGCCACAAAGATGATGAACATCATTTGCAGGTCGCAGGCTTATTTTACTGCCGGTTGGGAATTACACCCTACCCCGAAGATGAATTAATTTTTTATTATTTTCGTTAACAGTTTACATGAGATAACTTTTGAATACAATATATTTGCAACGACTTAACATGAATCGTGATATGAAAAAGAACAACAGGACCAGAACTTTTAATATCCTAGTCTTGTCGTTCTATTAATAAACTGCGTATGTCAATTAATTCTCTTGTTCTCCATTCGCCTTTTTCGGCAGTGAAATGATAAATCTCGTTCCTTTATCTAATTCGCTTTCTACTTTAATATGACCGCCATGTGCATTGACAATCATACGCGTAATAAATAATCCGAGACCTGTACCTTGAGATCCGCGTTTACGAGCAGAGTCTACTTTATAAAAACGTTCGAAAAGCTTTTCTAAATGTTGCGGTGCGATACCCACACCCGTATCTTCAACAATTAAAATTTGATTGTCTTCATCAGAGGTCGCTTTAATAGCAATTGTATCTCCTGGTTGTGTGTAACGTGATGCATTGTCGACAAGATTCGTCAACACTTGCTCCATTCGGTCAAAGTCATAATACCAAAGTGAAGCCATCTCGCCGTCTGTTTGGAAATCTAAAGTTAATTCTAACTCTTGTGCTTGTTGGCGATACTTCATAGCCATTTTTTTAACTAAATCTTGCATCGGTTGCTGTTCTTGGGTCACGTTTAACCCTTCAGCATCCATTTTCGCGACATTCAACAATTCATTAACGAGACGGCTTAAACGTTTAGATTCGTCTAACACAACAGTTAAAAATTCATTGATTTCATCAGGCTCAGTAACTACGCCGTCAACAATGGATTCAGTATAACCTTGTAATAATGAAATGGGTGTACGTAATTCGTGAGACACACTTGCGATAAAGTCTTTTTTGACTTGTTCAAGCTCATGTTCATTTGTCATATCACGTACAACAGCAACAAGGCCACCCTCACCATTCGCTTGAATTTTTTTAATATGACTCATAATAATCACATAAAAACGTTGATTCATCTCATATTCTCGGTACTCCGTTTTTTGACTGGCAAAAGTGTCTTCAATTTGCTGATTAAAGAGTTCGCGATCTGATTCATTTAACTCTGACAACATCCGTTCTGCTAAGGCGTTTGATATAATAATTTGTTTTTTATGATTAATACCGAGTACCCCTTCAACCATTGAATTAATCAGGGTGTCACGAATGTTTTTTGAAGTCGTTAATGCATCAATATGTGTCTGAATGCTGCGACTCATTTTGTTAAATGTCATGGCGAGTTCACCAATTTCATCTCTCGTCTGAATGGGCACGCGCTTGTCATAATTCCCTCGAGCGACTTCTTTGGCTTGCGTTTTAAGTTGACGCAGTGGATTTGTAATACGTGTTGATAAGAAAAATGCAAATACAGTCGTTATCGCTAAGAAAATAACTGCGGTAATTAAAATAATAATTGTAATGATATTGTTTGTATCATCAATACTTTTTAAATCTTGATAAATAAATATCGCTGAAGATTGCCCGTTATCATCTTTAGAAGGATAGCCTAACAATACGTATGTATGTGTTTTACCATCAATTTTAAATGTGACGTGTTGCAATTCTGATTTATTATCTTTTAATACGCGGTCGAAATTTTTATGATGACTAATTTCTTTCAGCATTTTCTTTTTAACGGAATCTTTTTCATTGATATTCGCACGGTCTGGCAAAATAATAAGTCCTTTATTATCCTCTAATAAAGCTTCACTATGTTCAATAGCAAGCTTCCGATTATCATTTTTGAGTAACACACGGTTCACATTTTCAGCACTTTGATAGAGCGCATGTTCTGTTTCTTGCGTGAAATAATATTGGAAAAATGTGATTAATGCAGCACTTAATAAAATTAAAACTGTCGTTACTATTAAAATAATAGTTAACCACAGTTTTACGACAACGTTATTAAGTCGTTTCATCCGACTTGCTAACTTCGAATTTATATCCTACACCCCAAACGGTTTGTATCATTTTTGCTGCATCTGCAGAAACACGATTTAATTTTTCACGCAAGCGTTTGACATGTGTATCTACAGTTCGTAAATCACCATAAAATTCGTAATGCCAAACTTCTTTCAATAATTGCTCTCTATCAAATACTTTGTTCGGTGTTTTTGCTAAGAAAATGAGTAATTCGTACTCTTTTGGCGTGAGGTTCACTGGTGTGCCATCTGCCAATACTTTGTGTGCATCATTATCAATAGTTAAATGTTTAAATTCAATCATATCACGGGCATGTGGCTCGTTTTGTTCAGCTTTTGAAGATTCTGTACGACGTAATAATGCTTTCACACGCAATACAACTTCGCGTGGTGAAAATGGCTTAACAATGTAATCATCGGCACCCGATTCAAAGCCTTCTACGCGATTGTTTTCTTCACCTTTAGCAGTGAGCATAATAATAGGCGTATCTTTTAATTCACGTAGTTTAACAGCGACTTCAAGGCCATCCATTTCAGGCAACATTAAATCCAACAAAATACATGAATAATCGTATTTTGTCGCCATTTCCAATGCTTCACGGCCGTCGCTCGCTTCAGCAATGGTATAACCTTCTCTTTCCAAATATAATTTTAATAGTTTTCTAATTCGATGTTCATCATCTACGACTAAGATTTCATTAGTCATCATGACATACCTCCCACACATGGTGACATTTCTAACTCAAAGCATATTATACCATAATGATTTATTTGGGTAATAATAAAACAATGATGCGTTTTCATATCTAGTTTGGACTTAGCGATGTTGTTGGCCGTTTTCAGCAAGTTGACGTAATGATTTCACTTCATGCGGCGATAATACACGGCCTTCTCCAGCACCTAATCCTTTCAAAGTCAATGGACCAAATGAGATACGAGAAAGCTTTTGCACACTAAAACCAAAATGTTCAAACATCCGACGTACCTGACGATTTCGCCCTTCAGTAATCGTAATTTCAACCAGTGACGTATTTTTTTCTTTATTTTGTTTTTTAACTTTCACTTTTGCAGGTTGCGTAAGACCGTCTTCTAGTTGAATGCCTTTTTCAAGTTGTTTCACTTGTTCGCGCAAGATATAGCCTTCAATTTTAGCGACATATGTTTTCGGAATTTTATAGCGTGGATGTGTCATTAAATTTGTAAACGTACCATCGTTTGTAAGTAATAACAGACCAGACGTGTCATAATCTAAACGACCTACCGGATAAATCCGCGTTTTTAAGTCGTCAAAATAATCTGTGACCACTTTTCGACCACGATCATCTGAAACACTTGTAATGACTTGCGCAGGTTTATAAAACAAAATGTAAAGCTTATCTTCTTGTTCGAGCGGTATCCCTTCTACTGCTACCTCATCTGAAGGGCGTACTTTTGTCCCTAATTCAGTCACAGTTTTGCCATTTACCTGCACTTTTCCTTCTTGAATTAATGCTTCTGCTTTACGTCTAGAGGTATACCCACTGTTCGCAATACGCTTTTGTAATCTTTCTAATTCATGACTCATTTAAGAATCTCCTTTCTGATTAACCAATTGGCTGAAAAACGATTCAATTTCCTCTTCTTCTTCATCTGTTGTCGGAAGCGCCTCAAGACTTTCCAAACCAAAGACATTTAAAAATAAATCAGTTGTAAAAAGCTGTTGTCCACGTGCTTCTGGATTTGTTTTAGGTTCAATCAATCCTTTGGCAATCAATGTTTTCACTGGACCGTCAGATTGAATCCCGCGAATCAATTCGATGTCATTACGTGTCATAGGCTGATTATAAGCAATAATGGCTAACACTTCCATGGCAGCTTGCGACAATTTAGCAGATGCTTTATTAATAATAAGTGATTCGATATACGGTTCAGCTTCTTTTCGGGTCGTTAAAACATAAGTTTGACCGAATTTTTGTACGATGAGCCCAGGTAAGTCAAGTGCATCGATAGCGGTGGTTAACGTCTCGCAATCAACGTCAAGCGATGCCATCAGTTGTGTTTCATCTATGCCATCTTCACCAACTGTATAAAGTATCGCAGTCAGCGCTTCAGTAACTTTAAGCGTCATAATTAACTCCTTTTCTAATTTCAAAGTTGTGGAAAGCTTTCACTTGTTGTAATTGTATCATGCCCGTTTTCGACATTTCGAGCAAAGCTAAAAAATGTGTGACAACATGTTCGATAGATTCATTAAATGTAAATAAATCAAAAAAGGTAATCTGAGAGACTTTTTTCAACTTATCATAAATATATGTCGTTGATTGTTGAATAGTATACGTTTCTTTTCGAATATCTACAGTCGTCGGCTTCTTCAAAGAGACACGTGTTTTCATTTTTTGATAAGCAACAATTAGTTTTGTTAAATCAATTGTCGTATCATCAGGAAGTCGCTCTGAATATTCATAATGCGAAAGATCTGTAGGGGCTTTAGTAAAATATTGTTCACGCACTTGACGCTTCTCTTCTAACATTTCTGAATATGCTTTGTAATTTTGATATTCAATTAATTTTTCAACAAGCGCTTCTCGAGGGTCATCCTCTTCAACTAAATCAGGTGAAGTATCAGGCAACAACATTTTACTTTTAATCATAAGCAACTCAGAAGCCATCAATAAATATTCACTGGCAATATTGATTTCTAACTTTTTCATGGCGTGAACATACTGCATATATTGTTCGGTTAATTCACGCATAGGAATATCATAAATATCAATTTCAAATTCATTAATAAGATGCAGTAACAAGTCTAATGGTCCGTTAAAAGCATCCAATTTCACTTCGTACATAGCTGTACCTCATTTCATAACGCATGTAATGTGCATAATAACAAAAAATATTATAACATGTTTGATGTATAACAATAAATTTTTGGAGTGAGCAATGTTGGAAAATGATTTAGTCCATTTTTACTATCAGTTTCATCATGAACAACATTATTTTCTCTGTCATGATATTTTGGAAGAAGCATGGAAAATGCAACAAGTCTTTTCAAAACAAGATGCTGTCGTAAGTTTAATTTTGCTTGCAACTGGGAGCTACCATTATCGTAGAGGTAACTTTAAAGGTGCACATAAAACTTTTAACAAAGCTTATCACATTATAGCGGATTATCCTGAAGATACAATGATTACTTTAGGGCTCGAACGCCAAGCTTATTTAAATATACTCACACAATTGATTCAGGACACTGCGCATGAGATCCCCTTTTCACCTATTCAATTGCCACTTACAGAAGCGATGATTGAGAAAGTTAAGGTGCAGTTTCCGAATTTCCAGGTGACTGATACGGTTGTAGAGACGCCGGGGATATTGCATCATCATCAATTAAGGGACAGAAGTGACGTCATCGCAGCACGAGAAGCGGCATTAGAGGAGAAAAGAAAATAAGGTGTTTTTGAAATGAAAAAGTGGGATGAAGATAAAATTCCATATTTTTTGATTTAGCCGACTTTTATCAATGCATACAAAAACGGATGGGTATTAAGCGACATCATTCGACTTAATACCCATCCATTTTTTATAAATTTTGTTTCTGTTTATTTTACGCTCTTGGATGATAGTCTTGATAAATTTTACGGATTTGATTTTTAGTAATATGTGTATAGAGTTGTGTTGTTGAAATATCAGAATGCCCTAACATATCTTGTACAGCACGTAGATCCGCACCATTTTCTAATAAATGCGTTGCGAATGAATGCCGTAATGTATGTGGTGTTAAACGTTTCATAATGCCTGCTTTGACACCAGTTTGTTTAATCATTTTCCACACACCTTGTCTAGATAATGGCTTACCATGTAAATTAAGAAATAAAACATGGGTAACTGTGTGTTTCAATAGTTGAGGTCTAATGTTTTGAATGTAATGTGTTAAACAATCAATCACTGTTTCCCCTAATGGTACAATACGTTCTTTACTTCCTTTACCAAATACTTTCACAAATCCCATCATTAAATTAATATCCTCTACTTCGATATGAATCAATTCAGAAACACGCATACCTGTCGCATATAGTAATTCGAGCATTGTTTTATCACGATAGCCGTTAATTTTTGTTTCGTCAGGCGTCATTAATAATTGATCAACTTCTGCAATAGATAATACATCTGGAAGTTTTCGATCATACTTTGGTGTTTCAATGAGTACAGTTGGATCATGTGAAGTATAATTTTCCCTTAAAGCAAATTGATGGAAACTGCGAATAGTAGAAGTAAAGCGCGCAATCGTTTTTGCAGATCGGCCTTCATCATGCAAAAAACCGAACCATTCTTGAATCATTTGACGATCCACGAAGTTCAAGTTGGCCACTTTATGCTCTGTCAAATAGTTCAAATAATGATTCAAATCACGGCGATAAGCAGCAATCGTATTGTTGGATAGCCCTTTTTCAATTTGAATAAATCTTAAATACTCATCTCGAATTTCTTCCATAGATTGACCTCGATTCTCGTCAACGTCCTTTGTTCAATTATAACTTGGAACCTTTACCCTCTTTTTGACAAGTTTCACAAATTCCATGAAATGTAAGACGATGGTCTAAAATTTTAAAGTTAAATTCATTTTCAACACGATCTTCTACTTGTGGTAATAAGTCTTCATCGATTTCATCTACACGACCACATTCCATACATACTAAATGATGATGGAAATGCTTGGAGCCTTCTTTACGTAAATCAAATCGAGAAACGCCATCGCCAAAACTTACCTTGTCGACAACTTTTAAATCTGCTAATAGTTCTAATGTACGGTAAACGGTTGCGAGCCCTATTTCTGGTGCTTTTTCTTTCACTTTTAAATAAACATCCTCGGCACTTAAATGGTCAGCTTCATTTTCGATTAACACACGTACGGTTGCTTCACGTTGCGGTGTCAATTTATATGAAGACTGTTGCAACTGTTGCTTCACGCGATTCAGTCTTTCCTCCACGGAAGCCTCACTCCTCTACTGAAAATTATAATTATTACAATTAAATATGTTTTCTTGTTATAAATTACCAGTAATTGAGAAAAAAAGCAACCATTTTCGCATCTTATTTAGAATGATTATAATGTAATAATAGGTGTTGGAAAGCGATAAAAGTTTTTGCATCCTCAATAGTACGGTCTTCTACAGCTTTTTTGACATCATCAAGTGAGTATAGCACTTTCTCAACAAATTCATCTTCATCTAAGTTCACTTCACCTTCAACGAGCGCATCGGCAAAATAAACTGAGATTTTCTCATTTGAAAAGCCAGGTGTTCCATAAACTTCGCCGATTAAAGTAAGCTTTTTGGCTTTATAACCTGTTTCTTCTTCAAGTTCTCTCATTGCAGCAGATTCACGGTCTTCTCCAGGCTCAAGTTTGCCAGCTGGAATTTCTAACAGTTCTTGTTCTAGTGCTTTACGATATTGTTTCACTAAAATGACTTCTTGATTGGGGGTTAATGCACAAATAGCGACTGCCCCGTTATGTTTAACGACTTCGCGATACGCTGTTTCATCGTTAGGTAATGAAACTTTATGTTTTTCAACTTCTATAATTTTCCCTTTATATATCGATTCTTTAGAGATTGTTTTTTCTTCAAAATGCATTGTAAGTTCTCTCCTTTTCAATTGGCTATACGGTTTGCTATCATGAATATACATAAATTCTATCGGAAGGAGTCACATCATGCAAAAAAATGTTTTGAAAAGTGGTATTGAATTGTCAGAGCTCGGCCTTGGATGTATGAGTTTAGGTACCGAAGAAAAGCAAGCAGAGCAAATTATCGATGCAGCAGTTACAGAAGGTATTACATATTTTGACACAGCAGATATTTATGATAAAGGTGTTAATGAGAAAATCGTCGGTCGAGCGCTGAAAAAGTATCAAAATCGTGATGATATCATTATTGGGACTAAAGTTGGCAATCATTTAAAAGAAAACGGGGAAACTTTTTGGGATCCTTCCAAGCGTTACATTAAGGAAAATGTAAAAAATTCACTACAACGTTTAGGATTGGATACACTCGATTTATATATGTTGCATGGCGGCACAATTGACGATCCACTTGATGAAACGATTCGTGCGTTTGATGAACTCAAGCAAGAAGGTGTGATTCGTGCGTATGGTTTGTCCTCTATTCGCCCTAATGTCATTCGTTATTATTTACAGCATAGTCAAATTGAAACATTAATGTCTCAATTTAACTTAATCGATAATAGACCTGTCGACTTACTCAATGAAGTGCATGACAAAGGTGTCAAATTGCTAGCACGAGGTCCTGTATTTAAAGGTTTATTAACGCCAAGTTCTGAAAAAGTGTTAACAACAAAGTTTGAGGACGGAATTTTTGATTATAGTTATGAAGCGCTCAAGGAAACAGTAATTGCTTTACAACAAATTGATCCTGAATTGACGGGACTCGCATTCAATTACTTAAAATCATTTGACGTGTTAGGATCGATTATCGTTGGCGCAAGTTCGGTTGAGCAGTTACAACAAAATGTAAAACAGTATCAACGACAAATCAGTGAAGCCCAGTTAGAACAAGCGTCTACAGTTGTGAAACAATTACATTTTACACAACATTGGGAAATGAAATAGTGATTATCGTTGCTTCCCTAAGAAAAAGCGGCGGCCCACTTTCTCAAATAGACGAGGTGCGAGTTGATAGAGTTTAAGTAAAAAATGAATAGACTGAGGTTCATTCAATTCTTGTTTACGATGTTGAATCGCTAGAACAATTTTTTCTGCAAGTTGTTCAGGGTTCAACATTATTTTTTTCATTTTACGCGCATATTGACCAGATGGATCTGCCTTAGCATGAAACGGGGTTGCGATAGGTCCGACATTGACATTGAGCACATGCCACTGTGGGTGTTCGATGCGTAAGGCGTTCAATACATGATTGAGTGCAGCTTTACTTCCACCGTAATGAGCGGCGAAAGGTTGTGTTGCAGAAGCGGCTTGACTACTGATTCCGACAATTGAAGCACGCGTTGATAAATAGGGTGCACACTGATTGAGGAGCATCGAAAAATGAATCACGTTCACTTGATATGTTTGTAAAATTTCTGTAGGCGTATGTTCCATTAATCCTTTGAAGTAACCGAGTCCAGCACAATGAATGATGCCATCAAAGTGGGTTTGGCTATTAAAATAACGCGTTATTTCAAGAATGTCGCTTTCTTTTGTTAAATCACATTGAATCATTTGTACATCCGAATCTGGAAATAATGTACGTGCTTTGTTTATATCACGTACAAGGAGTGTAATAGAATAATGGGCAGATATAAGCGCATGTGTGAGTGCATAACCTAACCCACTCGTACTCCCTGTGATTAAAAAATGACCTTGTCGCATTCTATATCGCCCCTCTCAACTCAATAATAATGTTGTTATATGTTACTATAAGACAAGAAAATACTTTTAGGAAGTGATATTTCGTATGAAAATCGTATTTTACGGCGCTGGCAACATGGCGCACGCTATTTTTACAGGTATTGTGAATTCGAAAGTCGTCCCAGCAGAAAATATTTATTTAACGAATCGTTCAAATGAAGATATGTTGAAAGAATATGAAGAAGATTTAGGTGTCCAATACAGTTATGATGATGAAACGTTATTAAAAGATGCGGATTATATCTTTTTAGGCTCGAAACCGCATGATTTTGATCAATTGGCAGACAGAATTAAGCAACATGTACAACCGAACAATCGATTTATATCTATTATGGCAGGTCTTCCTATTTCGTATATTAAAGAAAAAATTGACACGACGAATCCTATTGCCCGCATTATGCCAAATACTAACGCACATGTCGGTCATTCTGTGACAGGTGTGAGTTTTTCTTCAAACTTTGGTGGTAAAGCGAAAGATGAAATTTTAGAAATCATTAATGCGTTTGGTACGGCGTTAGAAGTTCAAGAAGACCATTTACATCAAGTGACAGCCATCACAGGAAGTGGACCAGCATTTTTATATCATGTGTTCGAAAAATATGTCATTGCGGGTACAAAATTAGGTCTAGAAAAATCTCAAGTGGAAGAATCGATTCGTGAATTAATTATCGGAACAAGTAAAATGATTGAACGTTCAGATTTAAGTATGGAGCAACTAAGGAAAAACATCACTTCAAAAGGTGGTACAACACAAGCAGGTTTGAATGCATTATCGGAATATGACATCGAGGGTATCTTTGAAGATTGTTTAAATGCAGCAGTGAATAGAAGTATCGAACTGTCGACACAAGACGAAGATTAAAAACGCAACAATCGACGAGGTAAGTTAAGAAAATACGCTTTTTATATATGAGCAATGCTCGAATTTCAATGGTGCTTTCTCATCTGAATTCTACTTAGTGATGCAATGATTAATGTCATTAAGTGCGCATACTGTTCCCAGGACGTGTCTCAACGCTATCATATTTTAATCCGATGATAGTATGTTGAGACATAGACCCCTGAGAAATGGAGAGTGGTTTGACAAAATGTGAAGTTGCTACCTATTCATTGTTCACCGTAATCCATAAAAACTTTAAAAATGATAGCTATCAAAATCCTCTACAAATTGAAAAGATAATGTCGAATGCTCCTTCAACTTTGCCTCAACCTCTTCAATATCTTCTTTTGTATAACGCCCACTTAAATGCGTAAGTAGGCCATGTTTGACTTTAGCTGTATCGATTAATGCCAACACATCATCTACATGACTGTGATGATAAGCATTGGCTAAAGATTTGTCTCCTTCAATATAGGTTGATTCATGAACTAATACATCGGCATCTTTTGCCAATTCAAATGCATATTGACTCGGTTTTGTATCGCCAAAAATAGTAACGACTTGCCCTATTTTATCTGGACCTTTAAATTCATTTGCATCATAAATCTGCCCTTCAAATTCAAATGTATCTTGTGACTTTACTTTTTGATAAAGAGGTCCTGGAGGTATGCCAAGCGCTTGTAGTTTTTGCACATCTAACTTACCAGGCGTGTGCGGTGCTTGAATACGATACCCAAAGCACGGGATACCATGATTAAGCGGTCGTGCGATGACTTCAAATTTGTTAATGATCATGTCGATCTGGTCTTCTATTTCAATGATATGTAAAGGATAATTTAAATGTGAATATGTGAGTGATAGATTGTATTCAACATAGTCTTTGATGCCTTTAGGTCCTATAACAGTCAGCGGTTTTGATTCGCCACCTTGAAATGATCGACTCGTTAAAACACCCGGTAAACCGAAAACATGATCGCCATGCATATGTGTAATGAAAATATGGCTCACTTTTCCGAGCTTTATAGAATGGTGTAAGATTTGATGTTGTGTTGCCTCACCCACGTCAAATAACCAAACATCAGTCGCATAAGGTTCGAGCTTGAGCGCGATAGACTGTGTATGGCGTTCTTTTGTAGGTAATCCTGCACTTGTACCAAAAAATGTAATTTCCATGCATTGTACCTCCTCTAGCGTTATATTATCATAAAACGACTGAGAATCGGCAAAATTTTAAGTGTAAAGCAGAATATATGACCGAGACCGTGATATGTTCTATAATAAACACATAATTGATGTATGAACTAAAATTAAGAATTGGGGTTTTGAATCTTGAATAAGACAAATAATCATGTTCCAGCACTCATAACAATTTTTGGTGCCACAGGTGATTTAAGTCACCGCAAACTATTTCCATCACTCTTTCACTTATACCAACAAGATAATTTAGATGAAAGAGTTGCAATCATTGGTATCGGAAGACGTGAATTAACTAACGATGATTTTAGAGCACAAGTGAAATCGTCTATTCAAGAACACGTACAAGATACAAAACATCTAGATAAGTTTATGCAACATGTATTTTATCAACCACATGATGTGAGTGATGAGGAAAGTTACCAAAAATTACTAGAATTAAGCGAATCATTAGACCGTGAATTCTCATTAGAAGGAAACCGTGTCTTTTATTTAGCAATGGCACCTCGATTTTTCGGTGTCGTAACTGATTTCTTAAAGTCATCAGGTTTAACGAATACAAATGGCTTCAAACGCCTTGTCATTGAAAAACCGTTTGGTAGTGACTTGAAATCAGCCGAAGAATTAAATGAACAAATTCGTCGTTCATTTAAAGAAGAAGAAATTTTCCGTATCGACCACTATTTAGGTAAAGATATGGTTCAAAATATTGAAGTATTACGTTTTAGTAACGCGATGTTCGAACCTTTATGGAATAACAAATATATTTCAAATATCCAAGTCACATCTTCTGAGGTACTTGGTGTTGAAGATCGTGGTGGCTATTACGAAACAAGCGGGGCTTTAAAAGATATGGTACAAAACCATATGTTACAAATGGTTGCATTATTAGCAATGGAACCCCCTATTAGTTTGAACAGTGATGATATCCGTGCTGAAAAAGTAAAAGTATTAAAATCATTACACGTGCTCCAACCTGATGAAGTGAGAAATCAGTTCGTACGTGGTCAATATGATCAAGGTTTCATCAATGGTCAAGAAGTGAAAGCTTACCGTGAAGAAGATAAAGTCGCTTCAGATTCTACAACACCTACTTTTGTATCAGGTAAAGTAGAAATCGACAACTTTAGATGGGCAGGTGTGCCATTCTATATTCGTACTGGTAAACGTATGAAACGTAAATCCATTCAAGTTGTTGTTGAATTTAAAGAAGTGCCGATGAATTTATACTATCAAAAAGATAAACATTTGGACTCTAACTTACTTGTCATTAATATTCAACCTAATGAGGGTGTGTCTATCCATCTTAATGGTAAAAAATATGTTCAAGGTATCGAAACTGAGCCTGTACAATTATCTTATGCGATGAGTGCACAAGATAAAATGAACACAGTGGATGCCTATGAAAACTTACTTTACGATGTGTTAAAAGGTGATGCGACAAACTTTACACATTGGGAAGAATTAAAATCAACTTGGAAATTTGTCGATTCAATTCAAGAAGCTTGGGATAACTTTGAACCAGAATTTCCAAACTATGAATCAGGTACAAATGGTCCTTTAGAAAGTGATTTATTATTGAGTCGTGATGGCTTTAAATGGTGGAATGACATTCAATAGAGATGCGCACACATCTTGGTTTATGATAATCAGCTAAGTGGTTCACATTTTAGTGTCACTTAGCTGATTTTTGTTATATAATCAATAATTGGATACATCATTAGAGGAAGAGACTTTTAGAGTTATAGGGAGTGAAAAATTTGGACGTCATTAAACATTTACAACGCGCAATGGTTTATATTGAGGATCATTTATTAGAACCATTTGATTTACAAACTTTAAGTGAATACGTTGAAATTTCTCCTTATCATTTAGAACAATCTTTTACGATGATTATTGGAAAGACACCTCAAGAATATTGTCGTGCAAGAAGATTGACACTCGCTGCACAAGACTTAATTCATGGTGCAAATCGTCTCATTGATCTTGCTAAGCGCTATCAATATACGGATGCGAATGCGTTTGCACATGATTTTAGTGATTATCATGGTGTGTCACCACTACAAGCCAAGCTGAAAAAAGAACAACTACAAATGCAAGAACGACTTTATTTAAAAATATCGACCACTTCTCAAAAGCCCTACCCTTATCGTTTAGAAAGATTAGGTGACTTTTCATTAGTGGGTTGTTCGAGATTTGTGCCTTCAGCTGAATTGGATAATCACTTTATTATTCCGGATTTTCTTGAAGATTTAAAAATGGATGGGATTTTAAAGGACATCATTCGATATAACGATATTGGACCACATGAGTTATTTGTCGTGAGTTGTCCGCTTGAACAAGGGCTCGAAGTATTTGTCGGTGTACCGAGTGAGCGTTTTCCAGGTCATTTAGAAGATCGATTTTTAGCAGGCCGACAATATGCGATGTTTAATTTACAAGGTGAAATCGATTTCGTTACAAGTGAGGCATGGCATTATATTGAAACGAGCTTGCAACTTACCTTGCCTTTTGAACGAGATGCACTTTATATTGAAATTTATCCACTCGACATTTCTTTTGAAGACCCTTTTACAAAAGTGCAATTATGCGTCCCTGTCAATATTGATGAAAATTAACTATAGAGTAAGCACAATCGTTTTGATGCGTTGTTTTCGATAACGTACGAGAACGGATTGTGCTTATTTTTTATCGACTGAGCCATATAAGCATTTTGAATTGCATTATTTTCTGAATATTCACTCTTTAAAATGGGTTTCATTTGCTGTATGATATTGTTAAGCTTTTAGGAGGTCATTTAAATGCAGAAGTCAGTCATTCTTATTTTGTTTAGTACCATTTCAACTGTGTTTTCAGGCATCTTCACTTTTGCATGCGGTTTTTATGTATTACAACTGACTGGTTCAGGGAGTCTATTTGGGACTTATTTATCGATTCTAGCCATTATTCAAGTATTGACTTTGCCGATATTTGGCAATATGATTGATCGCCATTCAAATAAAAAAATGTTGATTTTAGGACAAGTTTTAAGCGTCGTTACTCTATTCATTTTTTCAATGGTGTATCATGAGGAAATTGCAAGTATTTTTGCCGTGATGATTGTTTTAGTATTTATCGATATGATTGTCAAAACGATTGTCTCATCAAACTTGCAGTACATCACACAAGACTATTTTGAGAGAGTAGTGACCATCAGACAAACCATTCAGTCTGCAACGATGATAGCAGTCCCTATTGTTTCTGGATTTTTAGTCACTGTTGTCCATATTAAAACATTAGCACTATTGAATAGTGTTACTGAGTTTGTGGGCTTGATTCTTATTTTCTTATTGAGTTTTAAACCTGCAAATGCACTGAGCAAAAGTAAAAAATTTACAGAAGGCATGGCAGAAAGTTTTAAGTATGTTGTTAAAAAGCGAAACTTGTCTACACTCTTTTTAACATCAAGCGTTATTAACTTTTTAGGACAATCTTTAACTGTTGGACTTCCAATTATTATCGTGACGAAACTTGGTTATTCGTCAGCACATTTAGGGACGATGGAAAGTATTTTAGGAGGGACACTGTTATTAACATTCCTTGCGTTGAATTTCTTTAACATGAAAAATAATTTGAAGAAAATGAATGTCATATCCATGCTCATTTTAATTGTGTCACTTTTCGTTATCGCATCATCAAACCTTTTTGTAGCGATACCGTTTTGGGCATATATTGTGATGATCATTGGTATCGTATTGATTGGCATTGCCATTCCTATTGATAGTGTTCCATCTCAAATTATGTTACACAATACGATAGATGAAGATTACAAATCGCGTGTATTTGCTTTATTGCAAAGTTTGGCCACTGGACTCAATCCACTCGGGCTCATATTCTTTGGATTTGTCATCCCGTATAGTTACGGACTGGTTTTTATGATTAGTGGGATATGTATGATTTTTGTCATGTTGTATTTTATTAAAAATTATCAAGAACAAGAGGCACAATCATAAATGTGAAAAAGAGGTCAGGATTAATCCTGACCTCTTTATATATCAAGAAGTTCTTATTTCGTCCATTGTGTATGGAAAGTACCTTCTTGATCTTTACGTTGATACGTGTGCGCACCGAAGTAGTCACGTTGCGCTTGGATTAAGTTTGCTGGTAAGTTTTCAGTACGGTAGCTGTCATAGTAGTTGATACTTGCTGAGAATCCAGGAAGTGCAACACCGTTTTGGATACCAGTAGCAACAACATCGCGAAGTGCTGATTGATATTCAGTCACGATATCTTTGAAGTAACCGTCTAATAAAAGGTTTTGTAAGTTGCTATCATTATCGTATGCATCTTTAATTTTTTGTAAGAATTGCGCACGAATGATACAACCTTCTCTCCAAATCATCGCTAAGTCACCTAATTGAAGGTTCCACTCATTGATTTCACTTGCTGTTTTCATTTGGTCAAAACCTTGCGCATATGAACAGATTTTACTCATGTACAATGCACGACGAATTTTTTCAAGGAACTCTTCTTTGTTGCCGTCAAATGCAGCAGAAGGTCCGTTTAAAACTTTAGATGCGTTGACACGTTGATCTTTTAATGAAGAAATGAAACGTGCAAATACAGACTCAGTGATAATTGTTAATGGCGCACCTAATTCTAATGCGTTAATAGATGTCCATTTACCAGTTCCTTTTTGCCCCGCTTTATCCATGATTTTTTCTACAAGTGGTTCGCCATCTTCATCAAGTTTTGTGAAAATGTCACCTGTAATTTCGATGAGGTAACTTTCTAATTCTCCAGCATTCCATGATTTGAAAGTTTCAGAGATTTCTTCATGTGACATGCCTAATAAGTCTTTCATCATGATGTAGCTTTCTGCGATTAATTGCATGTCGGCGTATTCGATACCATTGTGTACCATTTTTACGTAGTGACCTGCACCATTTGGCCCAATGTAAGTCACACATGGTTTACCGTCTTTTGCTTTAGCTGAGATAGATTCTAAGATGTCTGACACTTTATGATAAGCAGCTTCTTGACCACCAGGCATTAATGAAGGACCTGTTAAAGCACCTACTTCACCGCCAGAAACACCCATACCAATGAAGTTGACGCCGCTTTCAGCCAACGCTTTATTACGACGAATTGTATCTAAGTAGTTTGTGTTACCGCCGTCGATTAAAATATCGTCATCGTCTAATAATGGTAATAAGCTGTCGATTGTTTTGTCTGTCGCTTCTCCTGCTTTAACCATTAATAAAATTTTACGTGGCTTTTCTAAAGAATTTACAAACTCTTCTACTGAATAAGTAGGTACAATGTTTTTCCCTTTAGATTCTTCAACCATTAAATCTGTTTTGTCTGAAGAACGGTTGTAAACAGATACACTGTAACCTCTTGATTCAATATTCCAAGCTAGGTTCTTACCCATTACGGCTAAACCTACTACACCGATTTGTTGTGTCATTATACTTAACCTCTCTTATTATAAATTATGGATTCATTGTATCACATAATAGCCGATGAAGCCTTTTATTAGCTTACGAATTCAATTCAATGATTTTTAGGACATAATGCGTTAAATCATATAGAGATTGTTTAGAAATACGTTCATCCGTCGTATGAATTTTTTCGTAACCGACGCCTAAAATAACAGTCGGAATACCAAGGTGATTAATGATGTTGCCGTCAGAACCGCCTCCTCCGACATCCGCTTGCATATCAAAGCCTAATGCGTTTGCAGCTTGTTCTGCCACTTGGTACACTCGATCAGTTGGCGCTACTCTAAATCCAGGATAAGATAATTCAGTTTCAACTTCAGCATGGCAGCCATGTTGTTTCGCGGCATTTTCAAATGTTACTTTCATATGTTCGACTTGTGCGTCTAGTTTATCTTTTGAGTGTGAACGTGCTTCTGCCCAAATATTCACTAAATCCGTCACAACGTTAGTAGGCCCACCACCTTGGAACTTACCAATATTGGCAGTCGTTTCATGATCAATTTGTCCAAGCTTCATCTGACTAATGGCTTCTGCTGCAATATTAATCGCACTAATCCCTTCATTCGGCGTACTCGCATGCGCCTTTTTACCATGAATCGTTGCATTCACCTTCATTTGGTACGGCGCCCCAATCGTAATACTTCCAACAGGCACTGCAGAGTCAATCGCATAGCCATAGTCAGCATCTAAATCTTCTTTGCGTAAAGCTTTTGCGCCAACTAAGCCAGACTCTTCGCCCACTGTAATCACGAATTGTATTTGACCGTGTGGCAACTGTTGCTCATGAATGATTTGGAGTACTTCAAAAATGACAGCTAAGCCTGCTTTATCATCAGCGCCAAGGACTGTCGTTCCATCAGAATAAATGAAGCCATCTTCTTTGATGATCGGTTTTACCTTTCGACCAGGCTCGACCGTGTCCATATGACTAGTGAAATAAATTTTATCTTTGCCTTGTTGATTGGCAGGTAATGTACAAATTAAGTTATTCGCTCCAAAGCCAGTCGTGGCTTTTGCATCATCTTCCACAACCGATAACCCTAATGCTTCAAACTTTTGTTTCAATTTCGGTTGAATGACTTCTTCATGACCTGTTTCAGAATCAATCTGCACTAAATCTAAAAATGTTTCAATTAATCTCTCTTTGTTAAGCATACAGTCACCTTCCCTTATGTTCTACATTAATTTTATCGAACTTTGTATATATTGCAAAACAGACAGACTAGAAAAATAATGTTAAAAGAAATTTTGGCTTTTGTTTAAATGAATGTTATAATTTTAATCATTATGCATGAGATTATTTTAGGTTATTTGGAGGCAAATCATCGTGTTAAATAAAAAAGTAAGAAAAGTGCTTATTATCGTGATGCTTGTGGCAATTGTTCTTGCATTGATCTTAACAGGTATCGCACCATTATTAAGTATGTAAAAGGAAATAAACAGGCTAGGAACCCATTGCATTTACCTAGCCTGTTTATTTATGGACTTATATTTATTATTGATGATTAAAGCGTCAAAAAATAAGGAACAATTAGACATCAAAATTTTATATGTCATATCGCCTTTTTCCTATGATTAAATTTCGTGGTGCATTTTGAGTGAACCAAATTTAGCTTTAATTGTTAAATATTCTTCTGTATCATACAAAATTTGAATCATACTCGAACGTGTCATCAGCTCTTCATGTGTTTGTGGTAAAGGGAGTTGATCAATTTCAAGTCGAATTTGGTATAACGTATGCAATCTTAAGGCGGTATAATTATTTTCATTCACATTTTCAGCCATTTCATTAAATAATTGCGCAACATGTGCACTCATCACATCGTTCGCATTAATATGTTTAATATGATTTTTAATACGCTTCAAGATTTCTAATTGATCTTCACGCATGTCAAAATAGTGATAGTAACTGTTTTCGTTACGCACAAAATGATTTTTGACATCTCTGAACGCAATCGATTTCGCTTCTTGAATCGTATGTGCCAAAGAAGTAAATGTGACATCAGGTCGATTGTTATGCATGGCACATGCTGAACTAAATGTATGGAAAATGCTTTTGAACTGAAACTCAATTTCTTTTTTATATTTAGATAATTGATGGTCTAAATTTGGCATAATTGTATTCATTGTAAAAGCGATGACCAATCCAACGATAATGAGTAATACTTCATTGACAACTAATCCAAAATCGATAACATCAGCATTGAAGAAATGGAGCAAAATGACGATACTTGTCACGACACCCTCTTGCATATTAATCATCACAGTCACAGGAATGAAAAACAGTACGATTAAACCGAGTACCCAGGCGTGCTGCCCTAACAGTGGAAAAATAGCCCAACCAAAACCGATAGCAATTAAACAGGAAATAAAACGAGAAATAATAGCGTGAACGGATTGTATTTTCGTATCTTTAATACATAATACAACTAAAATGGCACTAGAAGCGTAATTATCCAACCCTAGTAGTTGTGCGATGATTACACCTAGTGCCATGCCGACCGCAGTTTTTATCGTTCTAAATCCGATGCGATATGGATTTAAACGTAACATGATGAAACCGCCTTACTTTGCTTCACAGTAACGATCAAATAAGGTTTGTAGTTGCGTGATAACGTCCATTGTGTCGTGGCCTTCAATTTGATGACGTTCAATCATTTCAGTAATTTTACCATCTTTCATTAACGCAAATGAAGGACTTGATGGTGCATAACCTTCAAAATAATCACGTGCGCGTTGCGTTGCTTCCTTATCTTGTCCTGCAAATACAGTAACGAGACGATCTGGTAACACATCATAGTGTAATGCGTGTGTCGCAGCTGGACGTGCAATACCCCCTGCACAACCACATACGGAATTAATCATCACTAAAGTTGTTCCATCTTGTTTGAAGACACGGTCTACATCTTCCTCAGTCGCTAACTGTTCGTAACCTGCGTGGTCCATTTCAGAGCGCGCTTGTTTTACGATATTATTCATATATAAATCAAAGTTCATATCCATTTGAACATTCCTCCATCATCAGTATTTCAATTAATTACATTTTACTAAAGGTCACACACAACTGCAATCATTCGGCAACTTACATGTGAAAAACAGTTGTAGGGACTTAAAATTTTATGACTCATTTTCAAATTTTTGATATCAACAGCACCATTAGGAAAAGACTAGGAAACTTAATCTCCCAGCCTTTGCATACAAATTAATAAACTTGTGTATGTTCAATCGTGTAAGCTTCGATACGTTGTTTCACTTCATTTAAAAATTGCCCAGCTTGTAAACCATCTAGAATACGATGATCGAGTGATAGACATAAGTTGACCATTGAGCGAATCGCAATCATATCATCAATGACGACAGGTCTTTTCACAATCGATTCGACTTGTAAAATCGCTGCTTGAGGATGATTAATGATGCCCATTGAACTCACAGAACCAAATGTGCCGGTATTGTTGACTGTGAATGTTCCGCCTTGCATATCTTCATAAGAAAGCTTGTTTTGACGTGCTTTTTGTGCGAGCTCATGAATTTCTCGAGCAATGCCTTTAATCGATTTTTCATCAGCGTGACGAATCACTGGCACAAATAATTTATTTTCATGTGCCACAGCAATAGAGATATTAATATCTGAATGAAGTACAATTTCATCATTTTGCCAAGTGCTATTGAGTAATGGATATTTTTTAAGTGCTTCGGCTACAGCTTTAATGAAAAATGCAAAGAATGTTAAATTATAACCTTCTTGCGCTTTAAATTGATTTTTATAATGTGCACGTGTTTTTGTTAACTCTGTTGCATCTACCTCAATTGCCATCCAAGCATGTGGAATTTCATGCACACTTTGAACCATTTTATTCGCGATTTGACGACGGACACCGTTGACTGGTATGACTGTATCACCCGCACTTACTGAAGATGTACTGTCATTTTGTGTAGTTGCCGGTGTTACTGGTGTTGACACTTTTTGTGCTACGCTATCTTCAGATTTTTGGCTATTATCCATAACAGAACTACCTTGTTCGATAGCACGTTCGATATCTTTTTTAGTCACGCGACCTTCAAATCCAGTACCTGTCACTGTTGATAAATCGATATTGTGTTCGGAAGCGAGTCTAAACACCACTGGAGAAAAGCGACCGTTATTTTTAGGTTGGTTTGATGATGTTGACGTTGACGGTGCTTGCTGTTTTGGTTGTTCATGAGATTCCGTGTCAGCTTCTGGTGCGACATTTTCAGTAGCTTCACCTGGTGTTCCTTCAACGTCCATTTCACAAATAACTGTACCGACTTCGATCGTTTCGCCGGCAGCAGCGATAATTTTTTTAATCGTTCCTGTGTATGATGAGGGCACTTCAGCTGTAACTTTATCTGTAATCACTTCGCATAATGGGTCATATTCTTCAACATGGTCTCCCTCTTTTACGAGCCATTGTTCAATCGTCCCTTCATGTACACTTTCCCCAAGTTTAGGCATCTTGATTTCCATGAGTGAACCTCCTTAAAATTGCGCTAATTCACGCATTTTATTTTTAATTTTATCAGGATTAATCATAAATTCGTCTTCTAACGGTGGTGAGAAAGGCATGGCAGGTACATCTGGGCCAGCAAGTCGCATCACGGGTGCATCTAAATCAAATAAACAATTTTCTGCAATAATGGCTGCAACTTCCGACATCACACTACCTTCTTTATTATCTTCAGTGACCAATAAACATTTACCAGTTTTTTTCGCACATTCAATAATCGTTTGTTGATCGAGTGGATAGACCGTACGTAAATCCACAACTTCTACATCAATACCTTCACCTTTTAACAAGTCAGCTGCTTGAAGACAATAGTTCACTGCAAGACCATATGAGAATACTGTCAAATCTTGACCTTCTCGTTTCACATCTGCTTTTCCAAGTGGCACCGTATAATAACCTTCTGGCACCTCTTCTTTTAGTAATCGATACGCCTTTTTATGTTCGAAAAAGAGAACGGGGTCGTTTGATGCGATTGAAGCTAAAAGTAAACCTTTTGCGTCATACGGTGTAGATGGAATGACTACAGTTAAACCTGGCGTTGAAGCAAATACACTTTCGATACTTTGTGAATGATAAAGTGCGCCATGAATGCCACCGCCGAATGGTGCTCGAATCGTTAATGGTGCATGCCAATCGTTGTTAGAACGATAACGCATTTTTGCAGCTTCACTCATAATTTGGTTCGTCGCCGGTAAGATATATTCAGCAAACTGTATTTCTGCGATAGGACGTTTTCCCATCATTGCCGCACCAATTGCAGAACCGACAATGTTAGATTCAGCAAGTGGTGTATCTAAAACACGATAGACACCATATTTTTCTTGTAAACCCGCTGTTACACCGAAAACGCCACCTTTTTTACCTACGTCTTCACCAAGAATCATCGTTTGTGGATCTTTTTCTAAAGCGACATCAAGTGCTTGTTTGATTGCTTCAAGATATGAAATTTTAGCCATGTTGAAGCCCTCCTTCTTCATAGACATGTAAGTATGTTTCAGATGGATCTGGATATGGCGCTGCCTCAGCCTCTTTTGTCGCTTGGTGGACCAATTGTTGATTTTCTTTTTCAATCGATTCAAACCATGCTTCGTCAACTAATGATTGCTCGATCAAATACTGTTTAAATTTAAGGTTACAATCATTCTCTTTATCCATGTTTTTCTCTTCATTCGTACGATAGCGGTCATCATCATCTGAAGAGTGTGCTGTCAATCTTGTACATAAAGCTTCAATCAAAGAGGCACCTTCACCGTTCACTGCGCGTTCACGGGCTGCTTTAATAGCACCGTAAACAGCAATCGGGTCATTACCGTCAATCGTTTCTCCATACATACCGTAGCCTTTTGCACGGTCTGATAAATATTCAGCCCCATACTGAAATTCTTTTGGTACAGAAATTGCGTATTTATTATTTTCAATTAAACAAATAAATGGCAAGTTGTGTACACCTGCAAAGTTTAATCCTTCGTGAAAGTCGCCTTGGTTTGAACTTCCTTCACCTAAAGTAGTTAATGCGATTTGAGATTTGCCATCCATTTTGAACGTCAATGCTGCACCAACTGCATGGAGGATTTGTGTCGCAACTGAAGAACCTTGTGACATAATACCGACTTCTTTTTTACTAAAGTGAGAAGGCATTTGTTTACCACCAGAACTGATATCATCACGTTTACCGAATGCTGATAACATCGTTTCTAAAGGTGTCATGCCTAAATATGTAACGAGTGCTAAATCACGGTAATAAGGAGAAGTAACATCTCCTTGTTGTAATGCATAAGCGGTACCAATTTGTGTGGCTTCTTGGCCTTGACAACTAATGACAAACGGAATTTTTCCAGCACGGTTTAACAGCCACATTCTTTCATCTAATTTACGTCCTAAGTCCATAGCACGGTACATGTTTTTCAAGTCTTCAATTTCAAGGCCAACACTTTGATAATCTTTCATATCTATTTTCCTCCTTATTATCTATATGTGAATAGATTGATGATTAGATTTTAATCCTAGTTCCATGAGTAATTCTGAAATGGATGGATGCGCGTGTGTTGAAAGTCCTAATTCAAGTGCAGACCCATTCATAAATTGTAGAACACTTAATTCATTGATTAACTCTGTCACATGAGGACCAATTAAAGATGCACCGATAAAACTACCAGACGTTTGATCAAACAATAATTCTGCAAAGCCTTCTGGTACTTTTGAAGAAGAAATCATTGCTTTCCCGTTCGCCTTAAATGGCGCTTTCATCACTTCATATGTGAGACCACGTTGTTTCGCAGTTTCTTGATTGACACCGATAGACGCAATTTCAGGAGACGTATATACACATCTCGGCATCGTATCATAGTCAATAGGAAGCGGATTTTCATTAAAGATATGCTCGACTGCAATCACACCTTCTCTTGCACCGACATGCGCGAGTTGTAAATGTCCAATCACATCACCAGCGGCATAAATATGTGTGTCGGCAGTTTGCATATATTCATTTGTTTCAATCATTTTTTTATCGTTCAAAACGACTTTTGTATTGTCTAAACCTAGGTCATCGGTATTCACTTGTCGACCAATCGCAACAAGCACTTTTTCAGTGGAGAATGGTTTATCAAGTTTAAAAGTAACTTGATCTTCATCTTGTTGAATATCGTCTGCTTTAAGTGCTGTGTCTACATGGAAATGAACACCCTTTTCTTCCAATTGTTTTTGAATTAATTGACTGATTTGCACACTTTCGGTTGGCAAAATGCGTGGGCCAGCTTCGATAATATGTACAGTTACACCAACACTGCTAAAGAAAGAAGCAAATTCTAGACCGATCACACCGCCACCAATAATTGTAATAGATTGCGGTAATGATTCTAGTGTCATCAAATCGTTACTACTGTATATTTGTTGATGATCAAAAGGTAAAAATGGCAGTGCCATAGGTTTTGATCCAGTTGCGATTAACACATAATCATTTGGTAACAACTCAGAAGTGCCATCTTCATATTCTACGGAAACCGTTCCACTTTGCGGCGTGAAAATAGAAGCGCCCATTAGTCGACCTACGCCTTGAAAGACATCAATTTTATGACGTTTCATTAATCCTTGTACACCTTGATACATCGCATTGACAATATTGTTTTTACGCGCCATCACCTTTTGAAACTGAAGGATAGGCTGTTCAGCGGTTACGCCAAAGTCATCTGCATGTTGAATTAATTGAAACACTTCAGCTGATTTAAGAAAAGATTTTGTAGGGATACAGCCTTGATGTAAGCATGTACCGCCTATTTTAGATTTTTCAACTATAGCAACAGATTTTCCAAGTTGGCTCGCGCGAATAGCAGCAGAGTATCCTGCAATTCCGCCGCCAAGGATTACGATATCGTATTTTTCTTTTGTCATATTCTATCTCCTATTGATATATCTGAATTTTAATTTGCTGATTCAGTGCTAACTGTGCACGTTCGGCAAGTGTAATGAGTTCGTGTTCTCCAGGAAAAACGGAAATCGGTGCAATCCATTCTACGTAGTTTGTAATGCATTCCATGAGTTTGTCACTATGACTCATGCCACCTGTAAAAATAATTTGGTCAACATTTCCTTTTAAAATGGCAGCACGTTCTCCAATCACTTTGGCAATTTGAATGACCATTGTGTCGATAATCAGCTTAACTTTTGCATCTTGTTCGTAGTTTGCCATAATCGTCCTTAAATCTGACGTGTGGAAATAAGCTTTAAGCCCTGACTCGCGACTCAATTGCACTTTCATTTCTTCAGCCGATACTTGATGCGTCTCCATATATTCGACGAGTAAATCATTTGGAATGCTCCCCGAACGATCCATTGCAAACGGTCCCTCACCGTATAAGGCTTCGTTTACATCAATGACACGCCCTTTTTCATGAGCACCAATGCTAATGCCACCGCCCATATGTATTACAATGACATTGAGTGCTTCGTAAGGCTTATTGACAGAAGTTGCATATCGACGTGCCATCGCTTTTTGATTTAATGCATGAAAAACACTGCGACGCTGAATTGAAGGAATGCCTGTATGACGGACTTCGTCTAACAATTCATCTACTACAACAGGATCAGTAGTAAATACGGGTATTGCATATTTTTGGCCAAGCTGATAACCAATCATCGCGCTTAAATTAGATGCATGTGCCCCGTATTTGAAGCTTTTTAAATCTTCATACATTACTTCATTGACTGAATATGTACCCCCTTCTAAAGGTTTGAGTAGACCACCACGACAAGCAATAACATCAATTTGATGCAACTGATAGCCCTGTAATTCGATTTCAGCTTCAATGATTTGCTGTCTCAGCGTTTCTTGCTGCAAAAGAGGCTGATTTAAAACGGTCTCTGTGTGGTTGATATTTTGATTCGCCACGCATTGATTATCTTCAAAAATCGCATATTTACTAGAGGTACTACCTAAATTCAACACGAGTGCTGTTGTCATACAATCCCTTCTTTCAAAAACAAATCAAAAATGGAAGTCGTCCATGTGGTCATTAAAATCATGAATGACTTTATTTTGTTTACATTAGTGTCCAACTTTTAACGCCACTAAAATAGAGTTGATTTTATTTTCAATACTATCTGCTCTTGATGTTAAGACGATTGGGAAGCGCGCACCAAGAATGAGGCTCGCGACTTTAGCTTGCCCAAAATATGTGAGTGATTTATACAATACATTGCCAGCATCTAAACCTGGCACAATTAATACATCTGCATCACCAGCAACTTTTGAATGAATCCCTTTTTGTATCGCACTTTGTTTATTAATCGCATTATCTAACGCAAACGGTCCTTCGACATGGACATCAGAATGGATAGGATGTGCTTCATAGTATTGGCTTAGGTGATCCGCTTGAACTGTAGACGGTATTTTTGGACTCACTTTTTCAACGGATGACAATAACGCAATGTGAAGTTGTTGATATTGAAGGCGCTTTGAAAAATCAACAATATTTTGGATCATCGCCTTCATATCTTCTTCTGTAGGTGCAATATTGAGCGCGACGTCTGAAATCATAAGCAGTTTATGATATGACGGAATTTCACATAACGCAACATGATTTAAAAAAGGTTTTGCACCTTGCGCGTTTCGTTTTAATACTGCGGATAATATTTGAGCAGTTGAAATTTGACCTTTCATCAAAATTTGTGCCTTGCCATGATACAAATCATCTAAACAGCCTTCAATTGCAGCTTCTTGCGTATCAAACGTATGAATGTGGATACGTTTTAAAAACTCGGCTGACAAATCGAATGAGCGAATCATTTCTGCAGCATCTTGGTAGTTATAAAGTTTGAAGTCAGCATCCGTTTGCTTTAAAACTTCAATAATCACTCTAATCAACGGTTCATCCGTCGCGTTAATCATCGCAATGGTTCCTTTTAGAGCTTGAGGTTCTTTAAGCAATTCTTTAAAATTCAACTTTCATCATCCTTTATGCTTTTGGTTTTGTTCAATCATTTCTTTAGCATTTTGTCTCGTCAATTCTGTAACGGTCGCACCCGAAATCATACGTGCAATTTCATCTATACGAGAATCACCTGTTAACTCCTGTACAGTTGTCGTTGTGCGGTCATCCTTTTCGTGCTTTGAAATGTACAAATGATGATCACTCATCGACGCGACTTGTGGTAAATGTGAAATACATATCACTTGAATGACTGAAGCAATTTCTTTCATTTTCTCGGCCATTTTTTGCGCTGCTTGTCCAGAAACACCAGAATCTACTTCATCAAATAAAATCGCAGTTTGTCCTCTGGCACGTACAAAAATACTTTTTAGCGCTAACATAATACGTGAAAGTTCTCCACCACTAGCGATTTTGTTTAAACTTTTTAATGGTTCTCCTTTGTTAGGACTAATTAAAAATTCAATCCGTTCTAATCCGTCCTTTTGAGGTATATCATAAGGTTTAAACGAAATTTCTAAGTTTGCATCTTTCATTTGGAGATATTGGATTTCATTCACTATTCGATCGCGTAACTGTCTAGCTACTATTCTACGCGCTTTCGACAACTTTTGCCCGCTTTCTTGGACTTGTTGCGATAATTGTTGAATTTCTTCTCTTAATTTTGATGTACTTTCTTCATAGTTTTCGATTTTGTTTATTTCATCAGCAATCTTTTCTTGATACGTGATGAGTTCTGAAATATCTTTGCCATATTTTCGTTTTAAATTATTTAACAAATTCATACGAGATTCTAATTCATTTAAATATTGTTCATCAAATTCAGTTTGATTAATTTCTTCGTAGATTTGATGTTTGGCATCTTCTAATGTGTAATAAAATTGATCAACTTCTTCTTTCAGTTTTACAAATCTTTCAGGTAATATTTGATTGACGATTTGTAATTCTGTACTTAATGTATAAAGACGATCAGTAATTGCATGTTCATCCGTTAAGGTAAGGTAAGCTGCATTCAGCGCTAAACTTAAATTTTCGGAGTTTTGAATGCGTTTAATATCAGTTTCTAATTGTTCGATTTCGCCTTCTTTTAAGTGTGCTTCTTTTAATTCATCAAATTGAAACTTCATTAAATCCAGACGTTGCAATAAAGCTTGATCAGCAGATTCTAATGCTTCAAGCTCTTTTATCTTTTCTTGATGCTGCTCGTAAGAATGCGCATATTGTTCGAGTTCTTTAATATATTCACCATCAGCGTAACGATCAAGAAGTTCAACATGATATTTTTGTTTTAATAATGATTGTGTTTCATGTTGACCATGAATGTCGAGTAACGCTTGCATCACTTGTCTCAAATCTTGTAGCGTTACAGTTTGATTGTTAATTCGACAAATGCTTTTACCGGTACTGAAAATTTCTCTTTTAACAATTAAGAAGTCTTCAGTAACATCAATACCTAGCGTTTCAAGTTGCTGTATGGCATCTTTAGCGTCATCAATATCAAAAATACCTTCAATAATGGCTTTTTTCTCACCGTGCCTTACAAATTCAGATGAAGCCCGCATACCAATGAGTTGTCCAATGGCATCAATAATAATCGATTTACCTGCACCTGTTTCACCACTGAGAACCGTAAGCCCATCAGAAAATTGAATATCTAATGTGTCAATAATAGCAAATTGTTTAATGGAGAGGCTTTCTAACATCTAACATCATCCTTATAACATATTGAAAATTCTTTCCTTAATTTCGTCAGCTGAAGGGTTGTCTCTACAAATAATCAAGCACGTATCATCGCCACAAATCGTACCCAATACTTCCTCCCAATCAATTTGATCTAGTATGGCACCGATAGATTGTGCATTACCAGGTAACGTTTTAAGGACAAGTAAATTATTCGCGCTATCAATTTTTACAAAAGAATCCATCAGATAACGTCCTAATTTTTCAAGAGGATGATAACGACGGTCATTTGGCAAACTATAAATGTATTGTCCACTTGGCGCAGGGACTTTAATCAATTGAAGTTCTTTAATGTCACGTGACACTGTTGCTTGTGTGACGTTCATGTCGTAATCATTTAAGCGTTTCACTAGCTCGTCTTGCGTTTCGATTTGTTCATTTGAAATGATTTCTCTAATTTTTATATGTCTTACAGATTTTTTAGGCATAATAGACACCTCGTAACGAATATTTATACAATGATTTTACCACACTCGGTAATGATTTACCTACTTAAGCGATGGAAGAAACGATTAGAAACTATTGATATCACGATTTACACGTCATATTTAAAAACTGCTATACATTTACGTCAATATATACGAAAAATGTATATGACCATCAACTTTTCTATAAACATTGATTGAAAATAGTCACGAACTGAAAAAATTGGGCGATATACGCGACTCAAAAATAAAAACACGAGCAACTAAATGCATTACTCGTGTTTGAATGTTATTTTAAAAATTGTTGAATTGTATGAACGAGTGGATCGTGAGTTAATCCTAAATCTTCTAAAATCTGATCTACATCGCCGTGTTCAATATACTCGTCATCAATACCGAGACGTTTAATGCGATTCGTATAACCATGATCAGTGAAGTAATTGGCAATTTGACTACCTAATCCACCATTTAACATGCTTTCCTCTACTGTAACAACCGCGATGTTTTGCGCACCTAAGTCATCTAATACAGCTGTGTCCATCGGTTTGATATACCGTGCATTAATCACACGTGCATGAATACCTTGTTTAGCTAAAGTTTTGGCTACTTCAACTAAAGTCGTTAACGTTGGACCGTAACTAATAAGCGCAACATCTTGACCTTCTGTTAAGTTTTCCCACGTGCCAATAGGTAAATGTTGACGTTTTTCCGTAATTTCAACGCCTAAACCATTCCCACGAGGATAGCGAATAGCGATTGGGCCTTGTTCGTGATGCATTGCGGTATAAACGAGGTCTTTCGCTTCATTTTCATCTTTAGGCATCATCACAATCATATTTGGAAATTGTGTTAAGAAGCCAACATCAAAGACACCTTGGTGCGTTTCGCCATCTGCACCGACAAGCCCAGAGCGGTCTACACCAAAAATAACATTTAGGTTTTGACGATCGACATCATGTAACACTTGATCATATGCACGTTGTAAGAAAGTAGAGTAAATCGCAACATATGGTTTCATACCTTCTAGAGCTAGACCAGCAGCCATCGTTACGGCGTGTTGTTCAGCAATACCGACATCGAAAAATTGTTCTGGCAACTCAGCTTGGAACTTTGTGAGTTTAGAACCTACAGGCATTGCTGGTGTAATCGCAACAACACGACGATCTTTCTTTGCATATGAAAGAATCTCGTCGCTCATGAGCTGACTCCAAGACGGTCCTACAGCTTTACCTTTAATCTGTTCACCTGTTTCTAATTTATAAGGTCCTAATCCATGCCAAGTGCCAATTTTATCATTTTCAGCCGGATGGTAACCTTTACCCTTTTTCGTTACAACATGAATGAGTACGGGCTTATTAATTGAATCGGCAGCAGTCAATGCGTTTTCTAATTCTTCAAAATTATGGCCATCGACAGGACCGATATAGCGAATGCCAAGCTCTTCAAAAAATGCGCCATCTACAACTAAATATTTTAAGCTGTCTTTAATACGATCAGCAGATTCACGTAATCGACTGCCCCCCGGTAAACGACTCAAAATAGATTCAGCATCAAACTTAAGTCGGTTATACCCTTGATTCATTCGAATACGACCTAGCATATTATGCATTGCGCCAACGTTAGGTGCAATACTCATTTCGTTGTCGTTCAAAATAATTGTCATATTTGTACGGTCATGACCGATATTATTTAAAGCTTCCAGTGCCATACCACCAGTCAATGCGCCATCACCAATGACGGGTACGATATGATTCTTTTTGCCTAAAATATCTCGTGCTTTTGCCATGCCCATAGCAGCTGATAATGAGGTAGAACTATGCCCAGCTTCCCACACATCATGCTCAGACTCTTTTAATTTTGGAAATCCACATAACCCTCTATATTGTCTTAATGTTTCAAACTGGTGACCGCGACCTGTTAAAATTTTGTGAATGTAACTTTGATGACCGACATCCCAGATAATTTTATCTTCTGGACTATTGAAATGCTTATGTAGTGCGATTGTTAGTTCAACAACCCCTAAATTAGCACCGATATGGCCCCCCGTCACAGCACATGTTTGAATTAAGAACTGTCTGACATCGTGACTCAATGCTTCAAGCTCGTTTACAGAAAGACTTTTTAAGAATGAAGGATCCTGTATATTTCTTACGTCCATTGAAATCACCCTTATTTTTTTCTATCGTACTGATTATAACACTTCAACCGTAACATAGATAGACAGAACCTAATTTTGACGTTGATAAAAAAGTGTTAATAAATGTTTTAAATCCGTTGTATCAAATTCAGTTGATAAAGTCGTTAAAATGGCTTCTGCTTTTTGGATGTGCGTTTGAAGTTCCTGTTCAGCACCATTTTCACCTAAAAGCGTGACGTACGTGCTTTTATGGTTAGATTCATCACTGCCTACAGGTTTACCCAGTTTCTCTTCATCCCCATATACATCTAATAAGTCATCTTTGATTTGGAAAATGACGCCTAAATGTTGGGAAAACTGAATCAATTGTTGTGCAGTCGACTGCTCAATTGAAGTGATGATTGTTGCGGCTTCAATCGCGAATTGAATCAGAGCACCTGTCTTATGCATGTGAATGCTTTCCAGTTTTTCAAGTGGTACTTGTTGATGTTCACTTTGCATATCTAACGTTTGACCACCCACCATACCTTGATGCCCACTTGCTTGACTTAATTTCTGGATGAGTGCGACTTTTATATCAGCCTCTAAATTTGGCGTTAGTGCAATCTTTTCGAACGCTTTTGTCAGCAATGCGTCACCAGCTAATATCGCAAGCCATTCACCATAAACTGTATGATTCGTTGGTTTGCCTCGTCGTAAATCATCGTCATCCATTGCTGGCAAGTCGTCATGAATCAATGAATATGTATGAATCATTTCGAGTGCTAAAGCAACATTCAAACCACTCTCAAGTTGGCGGTGATCTAACATTTTAATCGTAGCCAACATGAGTAATGGTCGGATTCTTTTTCCACCGGCTTCAAGTGAATAGCGCATGCTTTCTTCAAGTGACGTGCCAAGTGGTGTATCTTCAATTGCATCATTCAAGTGCGCATTAAACTGTTCTAATAACTTATTCAGACTTTGATTCATCACTTTCATCTGCCTCTTTATCCATTAATTCAGATACTTTTTTCTCGGCATCGCTCAATGTTTTTTCACACGATTTAGAAAGTGCAATGCCTTGCTGATACAATTCTAAAGATTTCTCTAACGATATCGTATCATTATCTAACTGATTCACAATGGTTTCTAGTTCTTTCATCATTTCTTCAAAAGATTTATTCTCGGTCGTCATTTTGCCACCTCACCTTTTCAATTCTTGCATCTAAAGCGCCATCTTTCATTGTCACTTCGATTTGATCGCCTTCATGTACATCATGACTACTCGTAATGACTTCATTCTCTTTTTTAACAATCGAATAACCTCTCAACATTGTTTTTGTAGGACTCAAATTATCAAGTGACAATAGTTGATGTTGGAATAATTGTTTTTTCGAGTTGATAATGCGCTGAATTTGTTTGTCTAATTGGGATGCTAAATCCATTGACGCTTGCTTTTGACGTTGAACATTATCATAAAAATATTTAATGCGTATCCGTTGCTGCAACAACACTAACCTTTGTTGTTCATTTTGTAGTCGGAATTGCATCGATTGATGAAGGGCACGATCTAGTTCATCACGCTTTTGTGTTTGTTGTTCATATAATAAGCCAGGTTGTTTGAACTTATAGTAAGACTGCAACTGGTGTAATTGTTGCGCAGTATGTCTTAAATGTTGTTTAATATGGCGATTCAAGTAAGCTCTAGTTTTATGTAGCACTTGTTTAAGTTCTTGTTGATCTGGTGTCGCTAACATCGCTGCTTGGGTTGGTGTTGCGGCACGTAAATCAGCAACAAAGTCACTTAACGTAGTATCCGTTTCGTGACCGACTGCAGATATGACAGGTGTTTGACAAGAAAAAATAGCTTTAACAACATCTTCCTCATTGAAATTCCACAAGTCTTCAATAGAGCCGCCACCACGACCTAGAATAATGACATCTACACCGAGTTGATCCGCAGCTTTTAGTTTTTCGATAATGTCATCTTTTGCTTGTGACCCTTGGACGAGCGTACTCATCTTAATCTGTTCAGCTAATGGATAACGACTGTTTAAAGTATTTTGAATATCTCGAATGGCTGCCCCTGTGCTCGCCGTGAGTATCGCAATTTTTTGAGGATACTTCGGAATAGGTTTTTTATGAGCAGGGTCAAAGTAACCTTCTTTTGTTAATTTAATTTTTAACTGCTCAAATTTTTGATAAAGATTCCCTACACCATCCAGTTGCATATGGTTAACATAAATTTGATAGCTACCACGACGTTCATAGACAGACACGCGTGCTTCAATAAGAACTTGATCGCCTTCTTTTGGATCGAAGTCAAGTTGGTTTGCTTGAGCTTTAAACATCATTGCTGCGATCACACTATTTTCATCTTTAACAGCAAAGTATAAGTGACCACTACTGTGACGTTTAAAATTAGATAACTCGCCCTTAATATAAACGCTTTGAAGATGTGGGTCTTGATCAAATTTATATTTTATATATTTAGTTAATGCAGAGATTGTTAAATATTTTTCCATGCCATCACTCAATTTCTTTTAATGTGACTTAATACACCGTTGATGAATTTATAATGATCATCATCACTAAATTGTTTTGCTAGCTCTACTGCCTCATTAATAATAACCTTTTCTGGTGTTTCACTATGTTCGATTTCGAAAGTGGCCATACGTAAAATAATACGGTCAGTTTTCAACAAACGTGCAATTGTCCAGCCATTCAAATGGGGACTAATTTTTTCGTCTAATACCTGTTGATGATCCTTGACACCAGAAACAAGCCATTTAATGAAGTCAAAATCTAAATCAGGATAGTCTTCCTTAATAAAACTAATCGCTTCATCAATCGTTAGCTCCGTATTTTTCATTTCTAGTTGGAATAATGTTTGAAAGGCTTGACTTCTTGCTTGTTTTCTACTCATTTTAATTCTCCGTTCATATGTTAATCACGATTATTTTTTGCCATTTCTATATGTGTAATATGCACATTGATTTGTTGAGGTGTGAGTGCAGTCATTGTACGTAATGCACTATGAATGGATTCTTGAACTTTTGACGCTGTTTCAGAAACTTTAACGCCATAGCTTAAAGAACAATAGACATCGATTGTAATTTCGTTGTCTTTCGTTGTAATTTTAACGCCTTTACTCAAGTTTTTACGACCAAAGCGTTCTAAAGTTGAATTTTTTAAATCTGGAAAAGCCCCTTCGACCCCTTTCACTTCTGATACCGCTATGCTTGCGATAACAGAAATGACTTCAGGTTCGATTTCCACAGTTCCGAGATTAGGGTTGAAATGTTCAATCGGCTTTGCCATATAAGTTGCCCCCATTCAATTTAATTTTCTTCATTCATAATATCGTAAATCTCTAAAAACTTGGTGCTAAAGAAACCTTTATTGAAGACAGGATGATGTAATAAACGAATATGGAAAGGAATTGTAGTGTCAATACCGAGCACAACAAATTCATTGAGTGCACGTAAACCGGACATGATTGCTTCTTCCCTAGTCGGTTGATGAACAATTAATTTTGCAACCATTGAATCATAATATGGTGGAATGACATAGTTCGTATAACATGCTGAATCAATACGTACTCCAAAGCCTCCAGGTGTTAAATATTGGTCAATTTTACCAGGAGAAGGCATGAAGTTTTTATAAGGGTTTTCAGCGTTGATACGAAACTCTATCGCATGACCTTGAATCTGAATATCTTCTTGTGTATATGGTAACTTTTCGCCCATAGCCACTTTGATTTGCTGTTTCACAAGGTCGACGCCCGTCACCATCTCAGTTACGGGATGTTCCACTTGAATTCGTGTATTCATTTCCATGAAGTAAAATTGATCTTCATCTAAATCATAAATAAATTCGATTGTTCCAGCATTGAAATAATTGACGGCTTTAGCTGCTCTCACTGCCGCATCGCCCATCTCTTTTCTTTTCGCTTCAGTAAGGATTGGAGAAGGTGACTCTTCAACGAGCTTTTGCATACGTCGTTGAATTGTACAATCACGTTCACCGAGATGAATAACATTTCCGTGTTCGTCGCCAAGAATTTGAATTTCGATATGACGGAAGTTTTCGATAAATTTTTCTAAATATAATCCCCCATTACCGAATGCCGTTTCAGCTTCTTGTTGCGTCATTTTATAACCATTAATTAACTCTTCTTCATTTCGTGCAATACGAATCCCTTTTCCGCCACCGCCAGCAGTTGCTTTTATAATAACAGGGTAACCAATAGAGTTAGCAGTTTGGATGGCATCTTCAATCGTGTTCACAAGTCCCTCGCTACCTGGAACAACTGGGACATTTGCACGTTTCATTTCTTCTTTCGCAATATCTTTTATACCCATTTTTTGAATAGATTCATAGCTTGGCCCAATGAATTTAAGTTGAACAGCTTCGCACAATTCAGCAAAATCACCATTCTCAGCTAAAAATCCATAGCCAGGGTGAATACCGTCACAACCTGTAGAAGTGGCGATAGATAAAATGTTCGGTATATTTAAATATGAATCTTTTGATTGCTTAGGTCCCACACAGTAGGCTTCATCGGCTAATTGAGTATGTAAAGCATCTTTATCGCCTTCAGAATAAATCGCTACAGTTTGGATGCCTAATTCGTGACATGCGCGAATAATACGCACTGCAATCTCGCCACGGTTTGCAATTAATATCTTTTTCATATTATTTCACCTTGAATAAAGCTTGGCCATACTCAACCATTTGTCCATCTTCAACTAAAATTTCAACGATTTCACCTGCAACTTCAGCCTGAATCTCATTAAATAATTTCATTGCTTCTAAAATACAAACTGTCGTATCAGCTGTCACTTGATCGCCTACTTGAACATACGCGCTTTCTTCAGGAGATGGTGATTTATAAAAAGTACCTACCATTGGCGCAGTAATCGTTTTAAGTGATGCATCAGCCTCTACTGGTGGCGCGTCTACTGATGCAGCAGTTGCTTGAGTTGGTTCAGCCGCTACAGTGGGTGCAACGACTTGTTGCGGTGCTGAAATTTGTTGCGTCACAATTTCCTTTTCTTTCTTTAAATTGATTGTCGTTCCTTTATCTTCAATGTTGATTTCAGTAAGGTTAGAATTGTCTAGAATATCAATTAATTCTTTAATCTCTTTAAAATTCATTTTGGTTACTCCCTTATGATTGATTATTTCTACCTTACTATTTTACTTGAGTGTATTGGGCAATTCAAGAAAATACACAATATCTAAAGCATTGTTGTAAGTTTTAATGTAGTTAAACACCTATCATTTGTTTTCATTTTCATCACTTTGTTTCAGCTTTTTCTTATACATTTTGATGAATTTATCGATTGTATAAAGCTTGTTGGTTTACATCGGCTTAGATTGTTAGCGTTAACGAAAAAATAAGGACTAACAAGACATTGTTGCGTCTCATTAGTCCCTTAATTTTGTTTTCATGTCATACATGGAACAGCATAGGTTATTCTGATGTACCTTAAACTGTTGTCATTAAGCACGTGAAACGTAACTACCATCAGCAGTATTAATGACTAACACATCGCCTTCATTGACGAATAACGGCACATTAAGTGTGTAACCTGTTTCAACTGTTGCTGATTTTGTAGCACCTGTTGCTGTGTCGCCTTTAATACCAGGTTCAGTTTCAGTCACTTCAAGTTCAACTGTTTTTGGTAATTCTACACCAATTGTTTCACCTTGATAAGTTTGGATATGTACATCCATGTTCGCTTTTAAAAACTTCAATTCATATTCTAAGTAATCTGTACTTAGTTCTGTTTGTTCGAAAGTTTCGTTATCCATGAACACATGATTATCACCATCTGCATATAAATATTGCATGCGGCGATTTTCAATCATCGCAGGTTCAACTTTTTCACCTGCACGGAAAGTTTTCTCTTGGATAGCGCCTGTTCTTAAATTACGTAATTTTGATCTTACAAATGCAGACCCTTTACCAGGTTTAACATGTTGGAATTCTAAAACTTTCCAGATTCCGTTATCGACAGAAATCGTTAAGCCTGTTTTAAAATCATTTACAGAAATCATTCAGTTTCCTCCTCAGAATCACTCTTCTTCTAAAATAATAAGGTCTTTTGAACAATTAGTAAAGCGTTGGCCGCCATTTTCTGTAATTAAAATGTCATCTTCTATACGTACGCCACCCAATCCTTCAACATAAATGCCAGGTTCAACTGTGACGCAATGATTTTTTTCTAAGACTGTCTCTGATTTTTGAGATAGTGCTGGTTGTTCGTGAATGTCTAGACCAATACCATGACCTAATGAATGACCAAAATGTTTACCATAACCTGCTTCAGTAATAATATCACGAGCAATCGTATCCATTTCTTTTCCTGTCATACCTGGACGAATGGCTGCAATCGCTGCTTCTTGACTTTTTAAAACGATATTATAAATTTTAACCATTTCTTCAGAAGGTTGACCGACAGCAAAAGTACGCGTGATATCTGAACAATAGCCATTGTAGTATGCACCGAAATCTAGTGTTACCATTTCTCCTGACTGAATCACTTTGTCAGAAGCAACACCATGTGGCATTGCACCACGCACACCAGAAGCGACAATGGTATCAAATGACGTGTCATCAGCACCTAAATGCAACATTTTACTCTCTAAATGCGCTTTAACTTCTTTTTCGGTCATTCCAGGTTTAACGACAGTCAAAATATATTCATAAGCTTTGTCAACGATTTCTGCGGCTTTTTGAATGGCCTTGATTTCATTTTCGTCTTTCGTTTGGCGAATCGTTTCAATTGCGCCACCTATAGAAATCAAATCGTGACGGCCGTGGTTGAGCTTTAAAAATGAATCATAAGGGACGAGGTGACCTTCAAAACCGATATCTTGCAAGTTTAAAGTTTTAAATTGTTCTGTTAACGTTGCATATAAATCACCTTGTTGTAAAATGACCTCAAATTCAGTTGCTTGTTGCTTAGCTTGGTCAGTATAACGAAAATCAGTGATCAGTAATGCTTTATCCATTGTTAAAATTAGCGCCCCACTTGTACCAGTAAACCCTGATAAATAGCGGCGGTTAAAGTCAGATAATACAACTAAGCCGTCCAGATGTTTGTCCTGTAATAAAGTTCTTATCTTATGAAGTCTATTTTTCATTTAAAATTTCCTCCTTATATTTGTACTTAATTACATGATACCTTAAAATGTAGTCATATGTAGTGAAAAACAATTGAGTGTTTAGGAGTTTATTATGAAAAAGAGAATCTGCGCGAGTATAAGTGTTGCATTTTTATTGTCAGCCTGTGGAAGTCAAAACCTGTTGCCTTTAGAGGAGAAAAGTACGGATTTGAGTGATAAAAATCATGAAATTAAATTAGAGAACCAACAACTCGAAAATGAAAACGCGAAAAAGCAAAAACAAGTGGACGCATTGAAAAAGGACTCAGAAAATACAAAACAAGCAAAATCTAATCAGAAAAAAGCGGACTATCTTGAATTTTCTTCGCAATACTATGCCTCTGTAACAAAAGCGATTAATGCTTACCAACAAATTGATTCAAAAGTGTTAGAGAATAAAAGAGATGAAAAAGTAACGGATCAATTAGAGCAAATTATAGCGGATCATGAAACTGCCATAGAAAGCTATAAAGACGCCACTGAAGGTGAAACGATTATCAAAAAAGATAAAGATGTCAAAATACAAGATAAAGACATTAAGAAACTACAAAAAGAAATTAAAAGTGCTTTAACAAAAATTCAAAAGGGATATAAAGCCAAAGACAAAGCAGAAATTCAAAAAGGACGTCAGAGCCTTTCGAACATCAATGTCAAAACTACAAAAGCAGAACAAGATAAAGAGGAGTAATTTAAATGACAACTTTCCAAAAAATCATATTCGGTGTGATACTTATCGTTGCACTGATTGGATTAATTTTTAATTTAGATGTCGTACTTTTTAGCATTTTTAGATCTATCATTACAGTAGCTGTTATTGTTGGCATTATCTACTTAGTTTATTTCTTTTTCTTTTTAACGCCAGATCAAAGAGATTATAAAAAGCGCGTTTGGAAAAACAAATTTAAAAGCCGTAGATAATATCAATTAAAACGGCAAAATTTGAGGAGAATGGGGCATCAAAATTTTGATGCCCCATTCTCCTTGTTAAATTACGTGTTAAAGCGCGACATTATTTACGATATAAAAATGCCTCTGAACGATATTTTTCTTCTAATGTTTTCACTTCTTCTTGTTGCGCTGCTGTTAATTCTAATGGTTTAAAATCAATATCCAGTGCTTTTTTGAAACCTTCTTTAAATGCGACTTCCATTTGCTCTAATGTGACTGTTTCATCCGTTAAATCGTTAATCGCAACTGCCTTTTCGACAAATGCCTCTTTCATTTTAGCTTTCAATCTGTCATTTTTGAAAATAAACATATCGAACAAATCATCAATATCCACGTCTTGAAGAATAGAGCCGTGCTGTAAGATAACGCCTTTTTGTCTTGTTTGTGCACTTCCAGCAATTTTTTTACCTTCAACTACAAGTTCATACCAACTCGGTGCATCAAAACAAACAGAACTTCTTGGTTGTTTAAGTTTTTCTCTTTCTTCTTTTGAACGTGGAACAGCAAAATATGCATCAAACCCTAATGATTTAAAACCCTCTAATAATCCGCCTGAAATTACACGATAAGCTTCAGTTACTGTTTGAGGCATATCTGGGTGTGATTCTGGAACGATGACACTATAAGTTAATTCCTTATCATGTAAGACACCTCGTCCCCCGGTTTGGCGTCTCACTAAGCCGTAACCCTTTTCTTTAACCTTTTCAATATCAATTTCTTTGGAGAGTCGTTGAAAATAACCTATCGATAATGTGGGTGGATCCCAAGTATAAAACCGAACGACGGGATCAATTTCTCCTCTTGATACAAAGTTTAATAATGCTTCATCTAAAGCCATATTGTAGTATGGATCATGACTTCCTGTATTTATAAAATGCCAAGTTTCTGTCATTTGCTTTAAAGCCTCCCTATGAAATATCATCGGGCATATGTTATGTTTCAAAATATATAAAATTGCCAACATATGTCACACATAAAAATTTTGATAAATTAGTCTATCAGTCTTATAATAATAATATCGGTATTTTAGGGAGGATGCAAGATGAGTAACATGACATTAATCGTTTTAATTGTGTTAGCTTTGGTCATCATTTGGATGGTATCCAACTTTATCATCAATAAAAGATCAGTGACAGAATTAAACCAAGAAGAGTTTCAAGAAGGTATTAGAAAAGCACAAGTGATCGATCTTAGAGAAAAGGCAGACTATGATTATGGTCATATTATAGGTGCACGAAATATCCCTATGACAATGTTTCGTCAACGATACCAAGGACTAAGAAAAGATCAACCGATATATCTTGTTGATGCAAATGGTATCGCGAGTTATCGAGCTGCACGGACACTTAAGAAAAAAGGTTATACAAACCTATATATGTTAAAAGGCGGCTACAAAAAATGGACTGGTAAGATTAAGTCTAAGAAATAGTGAGAAGAGCTAGTGGATCCAATGTCAATATGGACGACCTAGCTCTTTTTTATGAGCATAACTACAGTTTAAAGCGCTTATCACTACAGTCTCGCCCTCTATCAACGAACAAATGTTCCCTCTTGCTATATTTAGCACTTTTTTAAATTAGTCCACATGACAGTCTAAACATAATAAAAAGTGAGATGACAGATGCCACCTCACTTATAATTGTTCAATTGAATTTATTTTTCCTCTTTTAAGTTTTCAAATTTTAAAATAGGCTTACGAGCAGCTGTCGTTTCATCCAAACGATCAATAATAGTTGTATGTGGTGCTTCTAATACTTTATCAGGATCTTCTTCTGCTTCTTTCGCAATTTGGATTAAAGCATCACAGAAATAATCTAATGTTTCTTTAGATTCTGTTTCTGTTGGTTCAATCATCATACCTTCATCGACAATTAACGGGAAGTATACTGTTGGTGGATGAACCCCAAAGTCTAATAAGCGTTTAGCCATATCTAATGTACGGACACCAAGTTTTTTCTGTTTTGTACCACTCAATACGAACTCGTGTTTACAATACTGATCGAATGGAATAACGAAAGTATCTTTTAAGCGTGCTTTCATGTAGTTTGCATTTAATACAGCCGCTTCAGACACTTCTTTTAATCCTTCATAACCCATTGTACGGATATACGTATAAGCACGTAAATAAATACCGAAGTTACCGTAGAATGGTTTTACACGCCCGATAGAGTATTGAATGTCATTATCATATTCAAAACGATCACCATTTTTCACAACGAGTGGTTTTGGTAAGTAATCACGCAACTCTTTTTTGACACCAATTGGACCTGAACCTGGGCCGCCACCACCATGAGGACCTGTAAATGTTTTGTGTAAGTTCAGGTGAACTGCATCGAATCCCATGTCACCAGGACGTACTTTATCCATAATTGCATTAAGGTTTGCCCCATCATAATACAGTAAGCCACCCGCTTCGTGTACGATATCGCGGATTTCCATAATATTCGTTTCAAAAATACCTAATGTGTTCGGGTTCGTTAGCATGATTGCAGCTGTTTTATCACTTACAACTTCTCTGAGGTGATCGATGTCGACTTCACCTTTATCATTAGATTTAACTGTCACAGCTTTAAATCCTGCAAATGCTGCAGAGGCTGGGTTCGTACCATGTGCTGAGTCGGGTACAATCACTTCATCTCTTTCAGTATCACCATTTTGAAGGTGGTATGCTTTAAAAATCATGAGCGCTGTCCACTCACCGTGCGCACCTGCTGCAGGTTGTAATGAAATCTCATCCATTCCTGTAATTTCTTTTAATTCTTCTTGTAAGCTATAAATAATTTCTAACGCACCTTGTACTTGATCTTCATCTTGTAAAGGATGTGCCTCAGTAAATCCAGGAATACGTGCAACTTTTTCATTGATTTTAGGATTATACTTCATCGTACATGAACCTAACGGATAAAATCCTGAGTCTACACCAAAGTTTTTATTAGATAGTTCAGTATAATGACGAATTAAATCAAGTTCTGATACTTCAGGGAATTCTGCTTTGTTTTTACGAATGAACTTTGAATCGAGTAATTGATTGGCAACGTTATTATCAATCTCTCTTTCCGGTAAAGAATAAGCAAAGCGACCTTTTCTTGAACGTTCAAAAATTAATGGACTAGATTTACTTACCATTGATTTCACCAGCTTTCTGCACAAATGTATCGATTTCTTCTTTCGTTCTTAATTCCGTTACTGCGACCAGCATATGATTGTTAAATGTGTCATCTACAGTGCTTAAGTCGAAACCACCAATAAAACCTTCATCAAGAAGTTGACGGTTCACTTCAGCAATCGGACGATCAAAACGTACGACAAATTCGTTGTAAGATACGCCATCTAAAACTGTAAAGCCGTTATTTTTAAATAGTTCTTTCGCATAGTTTGCATTTTCGATGTTTTGAATCGCAATCTCTTGAATACCTTCTTTACCTAATGCAGACATCGCAATAGATGATGCAAGCGCATTTAATGCTTGGTTTGAACAAATGTTTGACGTCGCTGTTTCACGACGAATATGTTGTTCACGTGCTTGTAAAGTTAATACAAAGCCGCGGTTACCTTCATCATCTGTTGTTTGACCTACAAGACGGCCAGGAATTTTACGCATTAATTTTTTCGTTGTTGCAAAATAACCACAGTGTGGCCCACCGAATTGTGTAGGAATACCAAACACTTGTGTATCACCGACAACAATATCTGCACCAAATTCACCTGGTGGCGTTAATAATCCTAATGATAATGGATTCGCATAAACGATAAAGAGGGCTTTCTTGTCAGCAATCATTGCTTGAATCGCTTCTAAATCTTCAATAGAACCATAGAAGTTTGGATATTGAACTGCAACTGCAGCTGTATCATCATCAATAGCAGCTTCTAATTTTTTCAAGTCTGTTACCGTACCGTCTAAATCAACTTCGACAACTTCATACTGCTCGCGGATTTTTGAATATGTGTCTAACACTTGTAATGCCTGGTAATGTAGACCTTTTGATACGACAATTTTATTTTTTTTCGTTTTACCCCATGCTAATAAACATGCCTCAGCAAAACTTGTCATACCGTCGTACATTGATGAGTTAGCAACATCCATAGCCGTGAGCTCACAAATCATCGTTTGGAATTCAAAAATGGCTTGTAATTCCCCTTGTGAAATTTCAGGTTGATAAGGTGTATATGCAGTGTAGAATTCAGATCTAGAAATCATAGCATCCACCACAGCAGGTGCATAATGATCATAAACTCCAGCACCTAAAAATGATGTGTGTGTTTCTTTAGTTACATTTTTATTTGCGATACGATTTAAACGCTTTAATAATTGCGTTTCTGGTTCTGCATCTGCAATGTTTAAATCTCTATTTAATAAAACATCTTCAGGAACATCACTGTACAGTTCTTGAATGGACTTGACACCAATCGTCTCTAACATTTCTTGCTCGTCTTTTTCAGTTAATGGAATATAACGATGACTCACTGTATTCACTCCCTATTTTTCGATTTGATTCTTCTTAACAATTTGTGCTTTAACTTGACGTTTTCTGACTTGTACTACAACTTCTTTACCCATTTCAAATGCATCACGTTGAATGATACCCATACCGATTGAATAACCAGTTGATGGTGATTGTGTACCTGAAGTGACTTCACCAATTTCTTGGCCATCTAAATCATAAATTTTGTATCCGGTTCTAGGAATGCCTTTATCAATCATGCGAAGACCAACTGTACGTCTTGGTGCGCCGTTTTCTTTTTGTGATTTAAGTACAGCTTTACCGATGAAATCTTCTTCGATTAATGGTTTAGCAGCAAAAGCGATGCCGCCCTCATATGGTGTGATTGATTCAGATAAGTCTTGACCATGAAGTGGTAATCCCGCTTCTAAACGTAATGTGTCACGGGCACCTAAACCACATGGTGTCACATCTTTTGATAAGAGTGCTTCCCAAATTGTAACAACATCTTCGCTATCACAATAAATTTCAAATCCATCTTCACCGGTATAACCAGATTGTGAGAGGATGACTGTTTTACCGAAAATTTCGACATTTTGTTTAAATTCAAACATACCCATTTCACTGACATCTTCAGAAACATTGTCTTGAATGATTTGTCTTGCATTTGGACCTTGTAATGCCAGTTGACCATATTGATCAGATACGTTGTTAACCGTAACGTCAAAACGATCACTATGCTGAACTATCCATTTGTAATCTTTTTCGACGTTGGCCGCATTGACGACTAATAAATAATGCGTGTCGCTAAGTTGATAAATCACTAAATCATCAATAACACCGCCATTTTCATTACATAACGCTGTATATTGCGCTTTTGATAATGTCAGTTGGTTCGTATCGTTAGAAAGTACATATTGTACGAGTTGTACTGCATCTGGACCTTCAATACTAATTTCACCCATGTGACTCACATCGAATAAGCCCACATTCGTACGTACAGCGTTGTGCTCTTCTTTAATACTTGAGAATTGAACCGGCATAGCCCAACCACCAAATTCAACAATTTTAGCCCCTGCATCAACATAATGCTGATAGAGTGGCGTTTTCTTTAGTTCTTCTGACATGTAGTCCCCTCCTAATGTGTAATAAAAAACAGAGGAGTACATTCATACTCCCCTGTTGAGTTGCCTTCAGGAATGCGTCACAATATTATCCTTTTACCTGAGAGATTCGTAATTCTTAATTACTTGCTCCTTCGGTGATGAGTCGTACCCATACTCTCTAATATTGATCATTCGCAAACAATTTAATTTTAATTTCATTAAGCGTTTCTGATAATGATGTTGCAGATGAAATCTTAATGAATGCGATTTCATTATATCTTGAAATACGTTTAGAATACAAGTGTTTTAAAGATTCGAAGCTTTTTTTATTCGCATTAGGTCGGTGTGTATCATCTTTTACTCTTTCATAAAGCGATTCAATAGGTGCATCTACCCATATTGCTTTAACTTGAGTGTCTTTGATAAATTGATATGTTTCATCGTGAGTGAGTATACCACCGCCCGTCGCAATCATATCATATGTTTTCAAAGCTTGTTGTAAACATAGGTATTCATACTGTCTAAAACCCGTTTCCCCTTCTTCTTCAAAAATCTGAGGGATGGATTTTTGTGTTACGGTTTCGATATATTCATCTAAATCAATAAATGAACATTGATACTTGTCCGCTAAAGCTTGACCAATTGTTGTTTTCCCTGCACCCATATATCCGATAAAGAGTAGAGGTGTATCGATTGTTGATTTCATATATTACGCACCTTTGTCGATAATTCGCGCTATTTGATACTCGTAGTCATCTGCCAGCGCATCTATAGTTTGTAATTTTAGACTATAAATCAGTAAATAAAAAGAGATAAATGTAAAATATGCGGATAAAATGATAAATAATAGTGGTAACGTAAAGCCACCTTTACAGTACAATCTCTTTTTCATGTATAGTTGCTCCTTCTTGATACTTTATTTTCATTAAGATTAAATGATGATTGAGAATTTCATAATGGACGTCCAGTACATCATTGCACATCGTAATGTTCCCTCTATGGCCGACCGTTTTAATGATTTTTTTGTTTAAAAGTTTGTAATTAATCGTTGTATATTTGCCTTGTATCTCTAGCTCTCTTCTTCTAATAATACGGTCTTTAACATCATCTCCATTTAATGAGTGGGACATGTCTTTAATCATCAGCTCAATATCATATGTACGGTCTTCAAATAATGTACTTTTTAATTGTCCTAAAGTGAAAATAACGAGAGGTATGAGTAATATAATGGTCATTTGAATGAGTAGTGCAACCAGGCTTTCAATCAGAGTGAAGCCTTGTTTTTCGGTAACAATATTTTTGTTCTGTTTGATGATTTTGTATACAAAGTTGTTGTTCTGATGGAATAATTTCATATTGAGACACCGTCAACTTCTTCTTTGGAATGTCACGCTTAATGACTTCAAACAATGTACGTTTTAAGTTTAAATCTTCAACCGTTTCATGATAAGTTTGAATCATTTGATTTGTCATGGGGATGAGTTGTGCAACGATAATACTAAGAAGAAACATCGCAAAGAGACTTTCTAAAAAAATAAATCCTGATGTTGCTTTAAGTTGTGTTATTTTTGATAAGATATACGGTACCTCCCTTGCTCGATATGGAAAATAAGAGAAAAAGAATGGTTTTTATGTTCGAAGCGTAATGTCCCAAATTGATTCGCTTTACCTTCTTTATCAAATACAATGGCATGGAGATTGGAAGTTGCTTTTAATTGAAGTGGATGAAGTTGAATATAAGACGTTCGATGTGGTTGAACGGTTTCAACTTTGATATCGTTACGGTTAGGACGAAACACGAGCAATACAGGGGCACGACTCTTAATCGCATATGCTTGATAATAGTCGATTTCACTCGTGAGTTTTTTGATTTCGTAACGTGTTGTATTTTGAAGTAAGTTCAATTGTGGATGCGCCATTGATAAAGAAATGCATACAGAAATAATGGTCAATACGAATAACATTTCAATCAGTGTAAAGCCATCACGACGCAACTGCTTCGCCATCTCTGATAGATATATCTTCACCTGATTTACACGTTTTTTGACTTTCTTTAATATAACCTTCACGCACTAAATCATCTATTGAAGTTGGCTTATGGTTAAACTTTAAGGCATATGCTTCAATTTGACTATCGACCATTTTTAATTGCGCGGCACAACCTGTTTTTTGAATATGATCAGATTGTTTCGCAATATTAGGGATAATTAAGATGAGTAGCACGCTAATAATTAAAAGGACAAGTAGCATTTCTATTAATGTAAAACCTTTCTTGTGGTTGAATTTCGATTTAAGTAATTGGATCATTATCAAACACTCCTATTCTTTAATGGATTGCATCATTTCAAAAACGGGTAGCATCATAATCAAATAGACAGATAACACTAGAATACCGATGAAAGCGAACATAATTGGCTGTATCCATTTAATATGTTGTTGAATAAATGCCTCTATACGGTCTAACAGAAAGGTGCTATACACTTCTAACTCAACATCCAATTTATCTCGTTTTTCACCTTGTTTGATATACGTAATCAATTGCGGTTCGAAACAGTTCAATTGAATGAGTATATGTGAAAAAGATTCTCCTCGTTGAAGATGTTCTTTCAGTGTCTGTCCGACATACTGTAAAAATAGATTCGCTTCCTGGGTCAAATAAATTCTGACAACGTCATTTAAAGTAATGCCGTTTCTAAAAAACAATACAAATTGATTTGTCATATGGTATGTTGTAAATAATTTATAATACTTTTTGAATATTGGAAGATGGATTAAAAAGTGGACTTGGCGATGGATAGGTAGTTGTTTCAAGCGTAATTTGACAATGTAAAAAGTTGCCATAATGACAAGAAGTGTAACTAAAAAGGCGACTGGAAAGTTTTGAATAAATAATTTCACCACATATTGTAATGTGGATTGCTTCAATTGCATCGTTTCATACATTTGGTCAAATTGTTGCATGACAGTTTGGTTTAAAGTCACAATAAGTGCTAGAAAAATTAAAATGAGAACGATAGGATATTGAATCGTTTTGATGAGTTGCTGTTTTAACTTTCGGTTTTTGCAATAAAATTGATGACATAATTTCAACGTTTCAGGTAGTGAGCCATAGCGTTCTGCAAAATAAAGCTGCATTAAAATGGTTTCAGGGTAACCAAACATACGAAAAATATCGTAACAGTTTGCGCCTCCTTTCAATTTTTCGATGAGTTGATTTTCAAATGCAAGATGTCGAATATTCAGTTGTTCATATATAAACAGCATCGCTTCAGCAAAAGTAAAGCCATGTAATAATAACTGATAGAGGCGCTCCATAATAAGTAAGTGTTGTGCATTCAATTGTCTTAACGTACGTTTAAGTCGTATATTTTCGTAAAATTTTCTCATCTATAACGCCCTCTTTATTAAGAAGTTGAAGTTTATCAGAAAGACTTGTAAAAGCAGTTGGGAGTTGAAAGTTATTGTTAAGAAAGTATTGAATCTCTTGTTGATCCATCGTTTCATAGACGAGTTGTCGATGATTAGTTTTTGTTGTAATTAGTCTTTGATTAATGATGAGGTTGATCGACTGAGATAAATCTTGATGTGAAAGCCCCATTTCTATGAGTCTTAAGAGTACGCCTTGACAGTCATTAGCATGAATCGTGGATAATACTAAATGTCCACTTAAACTCGCTTGAATCACATCTCTTGCAATGTGACTGTCTCTAATTTCACCAATAAGGATAACGTCAGGGTCACAACGGAGTATTGCTTTTAACGAAGAACCATATGTGATATCAGCCTTTTCATTAACAGAGATTTGGGTGATGCCGTTGACGAGCTGCTCGACCGGATCTTCTATCGTGATAATATTAAGGTTTAACTTCTGTTTCGCGTAAACGACCATTTGATACATTAAAGTGCTTTTCCCTGCACCAGTGGGACCGCTAAACAAAATCAGACCTTGCTTTTTTTCCATATTTGATTTGATGTCTAATACACTGTGTGCTTTCGCATTTTGGAAATATTGGGGTGTGATACGAATAACACAACTTTCAGTCCCTAGATTTAAAGGTAATGTGGATACTCTTAAGTAATATAACTCTTTATGTTCATAAATGTAGCGGCCACTTTGTGCTTTGTGACGTGTTGAAATATCTAATCCTGCTTGATATTTCAATAACGTTAACAATTTCTGATATGTGTCTATATTGAGTGTGTCATATAATACAAGTTGATCTTTGACTCTAAGTTTAACTTCGACTTGTGATTGTGAAGGGATAAAGTGAATGTCCGACGCCTCATTTTGAAGTGCAAATTGTATGACATGGTCTAATAGTAATTGCATAAAAATCACCTCTTGCATATATACACGCAGGAGGTGAGGAAATTACTTGTTATGTTTTGAAAAAATTTGTGTATGTGTGGTCTTTGAATGAAATTGTAGGCTTACACGTAAAAATAGCAGAAGAAAATGTAAACTATAATTTTCTTCTGCTATTATCATTTAACCTTGCCCGTCTAAAAACGGATTCATATATTCAGCTTCAACTGTTGTAGATGGACCGTGGCCTGGATATAATGGCAACTGTTCGTCTAAGTTAAACAATTTATCCTTAATAGAATCGACCAGTGTTTCATAGTCGCCTTTATATAAATCTGTTCGACCAATACCATTGTTAAACAACGTGTCACCTACTACAGCAAATGCATCAAATACATAAGTTAAACTGCCTGGCGAATGACCGGGTGTATGCAATGCTTCGATGTTGAACTGACCGATTTGATGTGCACCTTCATCAAGTGCATGTGGTTCTGCTTGGCTTGTAATAATAGGAAGACCGTAATCTTTAAATTTTGCTGAACCATTTTTTTGAGGGTCCGTTAAAAATGAGAATTCCTCATGATGCATATAAACAGGCACATCATATACTTTGAGTACATCATCTAATGCAGCGATATGATCAAAATGTGCATGTGTTAATAAAATCGCGATCAGTTTCTTGCCGGATTGTTTGATTTTATCCGTAATTTTGTCGATACCACCAGCAGGATCAATCAAAATCATCTCTGTATCATTTTCCACAAAGTAAGTGTTTGTGCTTACAAATCCTAAAGTAAGATAAGAAATATTCATAAGATACCCTCATTATTTCAAATGTTTTTTGACAGATTCTAATTTATCATTCATTTTACGTTCTTTATCGCGACGGTCGTCAATTCGAATGTTTGTACATACACGATCGAGCCCTTTATTGAACGGTAATTCGTGAATGGCTTGAATGACTTCAAATAAATCTTTTAAGTCACCTTCAATTAATGTATTCATCGGCGTCAGTTGATAGTCGATTTTACCTTCTTGCTTGTATTCCTCTAATTTTGTTTGAATTTCAGCAATATATTGGCTGACACTTGGTCCTTCTGTTCCAACTGGAATCACTACTACATCAACAATAGCCATTTAAATACGCTCCTTTTCAATAATATATGTTTTGATGAGTCCTGCTGCACCTACAATACCTGCATCATTGCCAAGTTCTGCACGTACAATTTCAGTCCCTTGTTGTGATGGTGTAAATGCAAGGTGGTAGTATTCTGTTTTAATGTTTTCAATTAAAATATCACCAGCATCAGACATACCGCCACCTAAAATAATGTATTTAGGGTTGGTCGTTACACTAACGATACTTGCAAGATAAGCAACATATTGCGCAACACGTTCTGTGATGAAAATACAGAATTGATCGCCAGCTTTTGCTGCATCGAACACGGCCTTTGCTGTCACTTTATTTTCTTTAATAAGCGGTAAAATTGAAGATTTGAAAGTAAGCTTCGGATAGTAGAAATGAACTAAATTCATCACACCTGTCGCAGAAGCCACAGTTTCGATACAACCTGATTTACCACAATTACATTTAAAGCGTTGATCGTGATCGACACGAAAATGTCCGAGTTCAGCACCTGACCCATTATGACCGTGGACAATTTCACCATTAGCGATGATGCCTCCACCTAAGCCAGTGCCAAGTGTAATCGCAACGACGTCATCTGCATCTTTACCTGCACCATTATGTTTTTCACCAAGTGCAGCCACATTTGCATCGTTGTCTACATACACTGGAAATGATACAAATTGTTGCATGATTTCTGAAACGTTAACGGGCTGTGGCCAATTTAAGTTGACTGCACCATTTACAACACCAGATTCAAATTTAACGGGACCTGGAACACCAATACCCATTCCAATGACCTGGTCCATATCAAAGCTGTTACGTTCCATTTCATCGACAAATGCATCATATATTTGTTTGAGTAATACTTGACCTGTTGGATCTGAGATATCAGTTTCGATTGACCACTTTGATAATTGTGTCAATGCATGATCAAAGATGCCTAGTTTACATGTTGTGCCACCAATATCTGCAGCTAAAATTAAGTTTTTGTTCATCCTCTATTCATCCTTCTTTGATTAATTAATAATTTAGATTGGACAAATTCGTCTCTAGTTATTAATTCATGCCGATATAATGTTTGAATTTCTTGTTCAATCATCTCTAGCATATCATCTTTGTTATCGAAATAAATAATAAAGCCAAATTTTTTTAATAATTGAAGTACATCATAAAAAGTATTCAGTTTTGTTTGCATACTAATCATCCAGTTCTTTTTTCAAATTCTGAAAATCTTGATTGCTCGGGCTTGCTTTAATCGCCTTCTGAATATAAGATTTGGCTTGTTTATCATCTCCTAGTGAGCGATTGGCAATGGCCATATGGTAATTTAACGTTGCAGAGTTTGGAAAATATTTTAAGCCTCGCTCCCATTCTGCCATTGCTTCAGCTTTAGAGTCCTGTGTAGCAATAATAATACCTGATAAGTAATAAGTCACATCATCTGCATATCCATTTTGATAAGTTTGTTTAATCATATCTTTGGCTTCGCTATATTGCCCGTCATGCATTTCTTTTTGAATAATTTGATTGTAAATGTTTGAATCTGACGTCATGAAAATTTTAACGCATAGTAAAATCAATAATACAATTGAAATGCCAAGTAGAATATAAAAATAAAGACGCTTTTTCTCGAAAAAATAACCTAAATACACAACGAGTACGCCACCAAGTAAACCACCCAAATGCGCAACAACATTGACGTTTTGAATGAGGAGTGTCAAGCTTGCCATTACGACAACTGCAATCACCATTTGTAATATCACTTTTTTATCAAAGCGTTGGCTAATCATCATAAGTGCAACTAAGCCACCCATTAAGCCGAAAATAGCCCCACTCGCCCCTAATGAAAAGCTTGTCGTAATAAAGGCAAGTGAAATGAGGTTACCGATAATGCCTGCTAATAAATATGTACCTAACATTTTAAAAGGCCCAATAAACGCCTCTAGAAGTTTACCAAATATAAAGAGTGATAACATATTTAATAACAAATGTTGGAATTCGATATGTAAAAACATCGATGTAATCAGTCGGTACCATTCCCCATGGACGACATTAAAATGAGCTAATGCACCTAAGTTAATAATTTCATAATCTGTATGGTGGGGTGTAAACCATGTCACGATGCTCCAAATTAAAACATTGATTGCAACGAGTGCATATGTAATCGGTGTGAAACGATACATTGCTTTTTCGACGATATTTTGATTAAGTACCCGCTTTTGGTACTCTTTTAATGGTTTCGAGTCTTTTTGACCTAATTTTCTTTTGACGATTGGATGCGTCGTCATATTGCGTAACGCTTTAAAATGATTAATGCTATGAAATTGGACTTGAAGCGGTTCGTGAACGTTAAAATTCACTGTGTTAAAAGATTTATCAGTTAACACGTAGACGTCGTAACGTTGAATATCATAGCCCAAGTATTCTGCAATTTGTTGCTGATGTTCGACAATCCGATCTTTATCAAAATCAAGTTCTTGCGTGGTAAAGGTGCCTTGCTTAAAAATAACGACGTGTTGACGTTTCGCATGTGCAAGCCATACTTCATTTTTATCTTTTTCATAATGAATACAGTCATACTTTAAATACCGCATCCACAGAAAGCTTGTTTGCCATAAATGTTTTTCTTCAAACATGTCTTGCCTCCAATCTTTTATGTTTTTGCAATAATGAGTTCTGACACAGGATAGTCATGCGGTTCGATGCTTAAGATTTCATTAAGTTGTATATCATAGACGAGACTTAAATTGGTAGGTTGATATTCTGACAAGTAACGATCAAAATAACCGCCACCATATCCGATACGATAACCTTCTTGATTAAATACAACACCAGGTACAATGACTAAATCTAAGTCATTGTTAATTGGGCTTTCTGCTTGGATATAGCGAATGCCCTTGTCATCTGTCGCTAACTGGTCAAATGTAGTGAATTGTTGAAACACCATAACTTTGTTTTCATAATCAGTTGTAGGGACATAAACGGCTTTCTCTGCTTTTAAAGCGTGTTTAATAATCGGGTCAGTGGCAACTTCATGCGGCATTGATAACACAAGGCCAATACTATTTGCTTGTTCGTACTTCGGATGTGCGATAAGTTGCTCGAATAACCAATGATCTGCTTTTTCTTTTTGTTCAACTTGAAGCATCTTCATTTTTTGTAATATATTTTGACGTAATGCTTTTTTAGTCATTGCATCTCCCTCACTTCTCAACCTATTATATCGTGCATTTATCGTTGTGTCATGGAAAGTTCGTCTTGAGCTTAAGAACAATATTTTACAAAAAGGGTATAAAAAATGGCTAGAACATAATGTCCTAGCCCAAGATTGAAACAATTATTTTGTTTCGCGGTGTAATGTTTGTTTGTTTTCACGTGCACAGAATTTTTTCATTTCAATACGTTCAGGATTAGTACGTTTGTTTTTAGTCGTAATATAGTTACGATCTCCACAATCTGTACATGCTAAAGTAACGTTTACGCGCATCATAACCCTCCTCTTCTATCATTAAAATACGACTTTATTATCATACCATTTTCAAACGGGATTGGGAAGCGTTATTTCGTATAAGATTCATAGCGTTCGCCAGTAATAAAGTAGTATAAATGCTCGGCGATATTCACCACATGGTCACCAATGCGTTCTAAATAGCGTGCAACGAGATGGGCCTGACCTGCGACAAATGGATCGTTATCAATTAAATAACTGGTATTAATAATCTGCTTATATAAATCATCAATGTCGACGTCTCTTTCGATGATTTCTTTCACAAGATCTAAATCATTGTGACGTGTCGCATCATTTAAATCTTTGAGCATTAACAACGCTAAAGTTCCCATTGTTTCAAGCCGTGTCATAATATAGTGGTCGGTAATTTGCGCACGTGTACGAATTTTAGCGATATTAGCAGCATTATCCCCCATACGTTCAAATTCAGATGCAATTTTAAGTGTTGCAATCATCATTCTTAAATCTTTAGCAATCGGCTGTTGGCGTGTAATGAGCATGACGACTTTTTCATTAATATCATATTCCATTTGATTGATTTTATTGTCGCTTTTAACAATTTCGCGGGCATGTGTGACGTCTTTATCTGATAAGACTTGTACCGATTTTTCAATCATACTGTAGGTGCGTAACCCTAATACACGCAAATCTTTCAGCAAATCATTCAGTTGACCTTCATAACGCTTTCTAATGACTGTCATATTAACCGAAACGTCCTGAAATATAGTCTTCAGTTTGTTTGTCAGAAGGGTTTGAAAAAATCTTATCAGTATCATCATATTCATTCACATAGCCGTTTAAGAAAAAGGCGGTTTTGTCAGAAACGCGCGCGGCTTGTTGCATATTATGCGTCACAATAATAATGGAATAATCTTTCTTTAAGTCTTGTACTAGCTCTTCAACTCTTAATGTTGAAATTGGGTCAAGTGCCGATGTCGGTTCGTCCATTAAGATGACGTCAGGTTCAATCGCTAAACAACGCGCGATACAAACACGTTGTTGTTGCCCACCTGAAAGACCATATGCATTTTGGTCTAAACGATCTTTTAATTCGTCCCAAATTGCGGCACCTTTAAGAGACTTTTCGACAATCTCATCTAAAATTTTCTTGTCTTTAATCCCATGAATACGTGGTCCATACGTGATATTATCATAAATCGACTTTGGAAATGGATTCGGTTGTTGGAATACCATCCCGACTTGCGTACGCAGTTTTTCTACTGGATAGCGTTTATCGAAAATATTTTGATCTCTGTAGAAAATTTTGCCGGACGTTTTAACAGAAGGCACGAGTTCTACCATGCGATTTAACGCTTTGACATATGTTGATTTACCAGAACCAGATGGCCCGATAATCGCAGTGACATTTTTTTCGTAAATGTCTAAATTGATATTTTTTAAAGAATGCTGTTCACCATACCATAAATCTAAGTTTTGTGTTGAATAAACGATAGCTTGATTTGAATTTGTTTGGCTTTGTAAATTGCTTTCTTGCTTATGATTGATTTTCGCGGTTTCTTTTTCTAATGTGTGTATTTCAGTCATAAATTAACCCTCATTTCACTAATACTTTTTAGAATATTTGTTTCGAATAATGACTGCAATTGTGTTTAATATGAGTAAAATGGCAAGTAACACAATAATGGCTGCAGATGATAATGCCTGAAAATCGATGCCAGGTTTTCGTGCCCAATCATAAATTTGTAATGGTAACGTTTGAAACGAATCTAAAATACTATTCGGTGTACGTAATAAAATCGTTGGTATACCAATTGCAACTAAAGGCGCTGTTTCTCCAATGGCACGTGAAATGGCTAAGATTACGCCAGTGACAATACCAGGGATTGCTGCGGGTAACACGACTTGTTGAATGGTTTGCCACTTATTAGCACCTAATCCATATGATGCCTCTTTTACTGAGTTAGGAACTGCGCGAATGGCTTCTTGGCTGGCAACGATAATAACAGGTAAAATAAGTAACGCTAATGTTAATGCAGCAGCAATGACCGAATTGCCCAATTTAAGTAAAGCTACAAAAATCGTCGCACCTAAAAGTCCATATACAATTGAAGGCACGGAAGCAAGATTTGAAATATTAACACGTATAAATTTAGTAAATGCATTATCTTTCGCGTATTCTTCTAAATAAATCGCGCTACCTACACCTAACACTAAGGCGATAGGAATTAAGGTCACCATTAACCAAAGCGTACCGATTAATGCACCTTTCACGCCAGCTGTATTTGCTGACGAGGAAGAAAAGTTTGTAAAAAAGTCAGTACTCATGACAGGAAGCCCTTTTCTTAAAATATCAATAATCAGAATGGCCAACACGATGAGTCCTAACAAAGTACAAATAAAGAAAAACGTTTTAAATACTTTATTTTTAGTCATACGACCAGAGAGTTTCGCTTCAACGCTTTTTTGATCGACTAAATTCATTATTAATACTCCTCTCTGAAACGTTTCGTAATCCATTGCGATATAAAATTCATAAGCAATGTGAAAATAAACAATGTGAAACCGACTGCATAGATACTGTAATATAAATCAGAGCCGTTCGTTGCATCTCCTTGTGACACTTGCACGATATAGGCGGTCATCGTTTGTATCGAATGTGTGAGTGATAAGTCGAACGACGGACTTGAACCTGCTGCAAGCGACACAATCATCGTTTCACCAATGGCACGCGAAATGGCTAATACAATAGAAGCCATAATGCCTGATGTAGCTGCAGGAATAACAACTTTGAATACCATTTCTAGCTTAGTAGAACCGAGTCCAAGTGCACCCTCACGAATTTTTTGAGGGACAGAAGACATTGCATCCTCACTCATACTGGCTATCATTGGTATAATCATCACCCCTACGACTAACCCTGGGCTGATGGCGTTAAAGCTTCCGATATTTGGGAAAATCGTTCTAAGTACAGGAGTCACTAACGTTAGCGCAAAAAAGCCGTAAACAATCGTTGGAATACCTGCTAATACTTCTAAAATCGGTTTAATGATTTGGCGCGTTTTTTTGGAAGCATATTCACTGAGATAAATCGCTGCGCCTATGCCCACAGGTACTGCAAAAATCGTAGCAATAATCGTTATTTTTAAAGTTCCTAAAATTAAAGCCCAAATGCCATATTTGGGTGTGGCACTAAAAGGGTTCCAGTCTGTCTCAAGGAAAAATTTTGATAGCGGGACACGTGTGAAAAAAGTAATTGTTTCGGTAAGTAATGTAATAACAATTCCTAGCGTGGTTAAGATAGATATCGTAGCAATAATCGCTAAAATAATTGGCATAATTTTATCGCTAAGAGATGAGCCTGCATGACTCTTTTGTTGAATAAGCGATCTAATATTATTTTGTGATTTCATCTTAATGACTCCTTTTCTAAAAAGGGTTGAAGCATTATCAAATTGCGACAATACTCAACCCTGGACATTCAACTTCAATGACATTATTCAATTAGAAACGTGCTCACGTCATTTTTTATGATTTGTCTTTACCCGTGATTTCTTCTAATTTTTTTAGTTGCTCATCATAGTCTTTTTCAGGTAATGCGACATAATCGACACCTTTTGCTTCGGCTGCTTTACCTTTATCTTCTAATGTATATTTCATAAATTCAGCAAATGCATCATTTTCTTTTAATTTTTTATTATTTGCATAGATGAATAATGGTCTACTTAATGGATAAGAGCCATCTTGAATTGTTTTTTGATCTGGTCCAACCGCTTTGCCATCCTCATCTTTTACTTTTACGGCTTTTAAGCTATCTTCATTTTCTTTATAGAAGTTGTATGCGAAGAAACCAATACCATCTTTGTTATCTTGTACAGATTTTACAATGACGTCCGTATTTTGGTTTTTCTCTGCTTGAATATCGGCATCATCCATGACCTCTTCGGTAAAGAAATCATATGTTCCGTGTGATTGGTCTGGTGAAAAAGCTTTAATTGGCTCATCAGGATAATCTGAATTAACATCAGACCACTTTTTAGCCTCTCCTGAATAAATCTTTTTCAAATCAGCTAATGTAATCTCTTTAAGGAAATCATTATCCTTATTAACTGCAATTGTTAAGCCATCTCGAGCGACTTTAAATTCTGTATAATCAATCCCTTTGTCTTTTAATTGCGATTTTTCTTCATCTTTAATCGGACGTGATGCATTAGAAAAATCTGTTTTACCTGCAATAAACTGTTTGAAACCGTCACCAGTACCTGATGTAACGTTTTCAACTGTTGCTTTATCATGACTTGAAGAGAAATCTTCGTTCAATTTTTCAATGATTGGGGCTACTGTTGAAGAACCGTTCCCTTTTACTGTTCCTTCAACATTAGAACTTTTAGTATCTCCTTGATTTCCGTTTTGTTGAGATGCACCACCACATGCACTTAAAACGATTGAAGCACCAATGAGTGTACCGCCCAGTGTTTGCCATTTTTTCATTGAAACATCCTCCTAGAATTAACTTTCGATTTGATTACAATTTAAGGATACAAATGTTTTATTAATCAGGAATGAATGATGTGTAAAGTTTATGTTAATTTATTGTTCTATATCTTTTGAAGGATTAAATTCTATTTGATAAAAGATGATTATGATGATGGCATAGTTTTAAGTGAGAGAATGTATTTAGAAGGTTTGTGTGGAAATGCTTGGATATAAGTCGATAAAAACAAAGACTGGGAAAACTTAATCTCCCAGTCCCGTTTATTCAATGTTATTAGAAATATTTATTTGTTGTGACTTAACTGTGTTGTCTACTTATCAAAGTAATAATTAATGACATCTCGTCCTAAGTCTCCACCATTCAGCCAAGGTTCTGGCACTGGTTGGTTCGTATAAACGATAGAAAATGCTAATTGTGGATCATCAGCAGGTGCATAACCGATATAAGTCGAGTTAACACGTGGTTCGCCGTCTTGGAATACTTCGGCTGTCCCTGTTTTACCTGCTGAGCGTACTTTTGTTTTGTTAAAACTCACATAGCCGGTACCTTGTGGCTTATTAAATGCCATGTCGAAACCTTTTTGCACTTCTTTAATTTCTTCAGGTGTATTATTCACTCGATTAAGCACACGACCATTAATTTTATGCTTAACCGGCCCTAGCTCATCATCACTTGTCGCTTTATGAATCTCTTTCCCGATATGGGGCTGAATGCGATAACCATTATTTGCAATGGTTGAAACATATTGTGACAGCTGTAATGGTGAGTACGTATCATATTGACCAATTGCTAAATCAAGGTAATTTCCTGGATTATCTTTTAAAGGTTCAATTTGACCACTTACTTCATTTGGTAAGTCAATCCCTGTTTTGACGCCGAGACCTACCTGATTCAATCCTTTACGTAATTTTTGACCAGGTACCGTGACATCTGTTGGTAGTGGCATGTGTGGTTGATATTCAAGTCCAGCTAACTTCAATGCAGTCTTAAACATGTATACGTTAGAAGAATGCATTAATGCTTCTTTATCGTCAATCAATTTTTGACCATTTTTGTTGAAATATGAACGTTTTGTTAACCCACCTTTAAATGTCAATGGTTCGTCTACCATTTGATCGCCAACGTGAATGACATCATTTTGGTAACCAGTGAGTAGTGTGGCCCCTTTTACAGATGACCCTACTGCATATTGTGAGGTGAATGTCCCAATGTCGTAATCTGTTAAAGACCCATCTTTTGCAATTTTTTTACCAACCATGGCTAAAATATCACCATTTTTCGGATCCTGTACAACCATCATCGCTGAATCCATATCTTGAGCCCCTTCTGAGCGCAACTTTTTAATTTGTGATTCTAAATATGATTCAGCTTTTTGTTGGAGTTTAATATCAATAGTCAGTACTAAATCGTCGCCTCGAGAACCTTCATTCACAACTTCAGAATCGATAATTGCACCGGATTTATCAGTAGTATACCGCATCTCTTTCTTCTTACCACGCAGTACATTTTCATATTGTAATTCAAGGTAACTTTTACCTACCCGGTCATTACGTGAATAACCTTTTGAAAGATAATCGTCTGTCAGTTCTTTCGGTAAACCTTCTTCTGGGGTCGATACACTACCTAAAATGCCTCTTAATGTGTTACCATATGGATATTTTCTATCCCAGTCCATTTCTGTATTAATGCCTGGTAAATCAGCTAACTTTTGAGAAACTGATGCATATTCTTCGTCAGTCACTTTATCTTTTTTAATCGTTCTTGGACTTAAAGTCGAACCTTGCATCATTTCGCGATAAATAGCCAATATTTGTAAGTCTTTTTTGGTTAAAGTGTCGAGTTGTTTATCAGTAATTTTTGTGAGTAACTGTTGATCATAATCTTCTTGTGAAATATCACCATTTTCATACAGTTGCTGTTCTTTTTTCATTAAATCTTTCGCTTCATCTGGATGTTTTTGAATCCAAAAGTCTTTTTTATCACGCTCAGTAATTTTAGACGTATCCATTTTAATCAATTTTGACAGTTTTTGCGCTGTAGTTAGAATTTCTTCTTGCGTCGTTTTTTTACCACGCGTATATGTAATGGATTTTTTAGATGCATTGTCAACAATGACATTACCGTTTCTGTCTAAAATACGCCCTCTTGGCACAGATTCATTTACGGTCACATTTTCACTTTCACGAATCATTTGATTATATTGTGAACCTTGAGCGATTTGTAAATAACCTAACCGTAATACTATCGCGACAAACGCAAAAATGATGATTGCAAATATAAAGTTAATCCGTTTATTCATATGATGACGCATTTTTTCATCATTCGTTTTTTCTTTTAATCGTTTTAACAATACAACCGACCTCTATTCACATAGTTCTCTTTAAAATGATATATGAAATACATCGTTTTTGCTAATGTTTTGTGATGAATCAAACAAAAAAATTACAAGGTTATCAACGATATGTAGTGGGCTTAAGATGAACAGTAGCGTCTATTTCTTACGTACCTTTGATATTTCATAAAATTCTTATCCTTATATTACATATGTCAAACACCACATATTTTTAATCACACAAAAAAGAGACTAAGCAATTTTGCGTTGCCTAGCCTCAATCATTCATTTCACGCTTTAATGGTGAAACTTAAAATTTATTTTGCAGCTTTGTAAAGTTCGTCAACTTTTTCCCAGTTTACAACTTTCCAGAAAGTACCAATGTAGTCTGGACGTTTGTTTTGGAATTTAAGGTAATAAGCATGTTCCCAAACGTCTAACGCTAAAATTGGTGTTAATCCTTCAGTTAAAGGACTATCTTGGTTCGCTGTTGTAACGATTTCTAATTTACCGTTATTTACAACAAGCCAAGCCCAACCTGAACCGAAGCGACCAGCTGCTTTGTCTGCAAATTCGTTTTTGAATTCGTCTAAAGAACCCCATTGCTCTTTAATTTTATCTACTACTTCACCTTTTTCTTCTGAGTTAGGTGATAAAATTTGCCAGAAAATAGAGTGATTTAAGTGACCGCCACCATTATTACGAACTGCTGTACGTAAGTTTTCTGGTACGCTGTCTAAGTTTGCAATTAAATCTTCTAATGATTTATTTTCAAATTCAGTACCTTCAACAGCAGCATTTAATTTAGTTACGTAAGTGTTATGATGCTTGCTGTGATGGATTTCCATAGTTTCTTTATCAATATGTGGTTCTAATGCATCATAAGAATAAGGTAATTTTGGTAGTTCAAAAGCCATAATTAATCATCCTCCTAAATTTGATTCCATATTTATTGTATCAACTTTGTACCTTTAATCAATCAATTTGCTTAAAAGTACTTGTTGTGTAATCAATTAAAGACTTACACTATTTATTATAGCTCAGTTATGGCATTTTTAAACATACAAAATCAAAATAGGTCATTAGTCTGATTGTTGATAACACTAAAGAAAAAATGACGATATCATGAAAAATTTTGCGGTGTTTGAATCATATTGTTTTGAATAAACACGCACGCATATTGTATAATATGAAATAACGTTGATTAATGGTCTCTGAGCAGTACATTTTCAAGTTAAAAATATTTATAAAGGAGTTCCTAACATGGCTGAAATAACACATCGTAAAAATACGCGACCAGTTAAAGTTGGTGATTTAACAATTGGTGGTGCAGATGAAGTTGTTATTCAAAGTATGACAACGACTAAAACTCACGATGTTGAGGCAACAGTAGCTGAAATTAAGCGATTAGAAGAAGCAGGTTGTCAAATTGTACGTGTCGCTTGTCCTAATGAGGAGGACGCACATGCAATTAAAGATATTAAAGCACGTATTAATATTCCACTCGTAGTTGATATTCATTTTAATTATAAACTCGCATTGATTGCGATTGAAAATGGTGCTGACAAGATTCGTATCAATCCAGGTAACATCGGAAGACGTGAAAAAGTTGAAGCGGTAGTAGAAGCATGTAAAGCTAAAGGTATTCCGATTCGTATTGGTGTAAACGCGGGCTCACTTGAAAAGCACATTTTAAAAAAATATGGTTATCCTACTGCAGATGGTATGGTTGAAAGTGCTTTACATCATATTAAAATTTTAGAAGAACTCGATTTCCATGACATTATCGTCTCAATGAAAGCGAGTGATGTTAATTTAGCTATTGAAGCCTATACTAAAGCAGCAAAAGCTTTCGACTATCCATTACATCTAGGTATTACAGAAAGTGGTACATTGTTTAATGGTACAGTGAAATCTTCAGCAGGTTTAGGTGCGATTTTATCTTTAGGTATTGGTAACACAATGCGTATTTCTTTATCAGCAGACCCTGTTGAGGAAGTAAAAGTAGCAAAATCATTATTAAAATCATTTGGTCTTGCAAGTAATGCGGCAACATTGATTGCATGCCCGACTTGTGGACGTATTGAAATTGACTTAATTTCAATTGCAAATGAAGTTGAAGAATACATCGAAAAACTACAAATTCCATTAAAGGTTGCTGTATTAGGCTGTGCTGTTAATGGTCCAGGTGAAGCACGTGAAGCGGACATTGGTATTGCGGGCGCACGTGGCGAAGGATTGCTGTTTATGAAAGGTAAAACAGTACGTAAAGTACCTGAAGAAACAATGGTAGATGAGTTAAAGATGGAGATTGATAAATTGGCTGCTGAATGGGAAGAAAATAAGAAGCAAGAAGCAGCGCAAAATTAATATTTACATTTCGCGCCATTTAAATCAATATTATTTACAACTAAGCTTCCTACATTGGTGGGGAGCTTTTGTGTTTGTAACTCTTCAAATTGCTGAACTATCGCTCGCGTTTGTATTGGTTACGAATGCCACTATGCTAAAACATAAAAAAGCACGCAATGTTAACTTAAATCGAACATTGCGTGCTTTTTGATTATTTACATTTTTCACACATACCGTATACTTCTAGCTTGTGCATTTCAATATCTACATTAGGCAACGATTCTCTAATTTCTGGCATTGGACAGAAATCGATAACTTTAGTATCACCACAAACAGTACAAATAAAATGATGGTGATGATGTGATGTACATGCTGCGCGGAATTTCATTTCTCCATCCAACTCTGTTCCCTCAATAATACCCAAAGTTTTAAATAGATGAAGATTACGATAGATCGTATCAAATGAAATACCTGGATAATTTGTATTCATTTGTTGCTGTACTGTTTTTGCATTAATGTATTTATCCTCGTTGATAAACATTTCAATCATATCTCGACGTTTATCTGTATATTTATGCCCATTATTTTTCAATATACGAATGGCTTCTTCCATTTTCATTACGCTTCACTCCCTTTAGTTTTCCGGTAACAAAGGACTGATAGAAAAGTGTCAAACCTAGCATGATGACTAATATGACAACGATAATACCACCAGGTGAAATATTTAAATAAAACGCTGTAATAAGTCCTACTATGACAGAAAACTCTCCGATAATGATACTTATTAATATAAATTGTTTAAATCCTTTTGTCCAACGCATTGCAATGGCGACAGGTAATGTGATGAGTGCACTGACTAATAATACACCAATGACACGCATCGATGCAGAAATGACGAGTGCAACAATGACGATAAACAAAAATTGAATCCATTTCGGAATACCAATCACTTGGCTATATTCTGTATCGAAAGAAAGGATGAACAACTCTTTGTAAAACAACATAATAAAAAGTAATACTAAAACGGAAATGGTTACAATCGTGATTAAATCACTGATGGATACTGCACTAATTGAACCAAATAATAATCCTACAAGTTCCTGATTAAACCCTTTTGCTAATGAAATAAAGATGGCACTTAAACCAATCCCTGTACTCATAATAATCGGTATTGCAATTTCTTGATAATTTTTATATGACGTTCTCAAATATTCAATTAAGAGTGCACCAATAATTGCAAATAAAATCCCTGTCCAAATCGGATTCACAAATGCAAATATAGGTGAAAAAGTGATTAAAAACATACCGAATGAAATACCACCTAAAGTAACGTGGCTTAATGCATCGGCAATGAGTGAGAGTCGCCTCACAACAATAAATGTTCCAATGAGTGGTGCAATCAATCCAATGAGAATACCACTAATAAATGAATATCTAATAAATTCAAAGTTCAATATTGCATCAATCATACACAACAATCCCTATCATGCTTATGGTCTACAAATTTAATTGGATGACCATAAATTTTTGATATTTCAACTTCATCCAATGATTTAAATTCACTGACTGCACCATGGAAATGAAGATGTTTATTTAAACATGCTACATCTGTAGCCGTATCCGCAACTACACCAATATCATGTGTAACGAGGATAATGGTTACACCTTCTTGTTTGAGGTGGCTCAACGTTTCATAAAATTCACCGACATGTTTGGCGTCGATACCATTGGTCGGTTCATCTAAAACAAGTACAGCCGGATCAGACACCAACGCACGGGCAATCAATACACGTTGCTGTTGCCCTCCTGAAAGTTGAGCAATATTTTTATGCTTTAACGCTGAAATATTTAATCGCTTTAGCACCTGATCAACTTTATGATCATCTTCTTTACTAAACCATTTAAAAAGTTTCTTCTTTCGTGTGAGACCACTTAACACAACCTCTTTCACTGTCGCAGGAAACCCCGCAGTTACAGATGACGCTTTTTGAGATACATAGCTAATTTTATCAGTCGTTAATTTTTTATTATAAGATTCACCGTCAATAAAAATCTCACCTTTTTGTATTGGCAAAATACCTAATATTAATTTGAGCAGCGTGGACTTCCCTGCCCCATTCGGTCCAACAATGGCTAGAAATTGACCATTATGAATTCGAATATTAATATTTTCGAGTACTTTTTTTTGTTCGTAAAAGAAATCTATATTTTTTAATTCAAATACAGGTTGTGACATATTTTCACCTCAATCTATTACTATACCTTTACTCAATGAAAATGTAAATAGTAATGTTTACGATAGAACGATATTATTATACCACAATTTATGGTCGTTTAAAGGTCAAAAGCAGTTTGCAGTGACAAGCATGTTGAGCGTGATACAGAAATGTAAAAAGACCGCACCTCTATTGAGATACGGTTACTTTTCATTGTGATTATGATTGTGCTAAAATTTTATTTTTCATTTCTGGATCAAACGTTTCATTTTTAAATGCTTCAATTTCAAAACGATAAGGTGGTTTTTTGTTTTTCTTATCTTCACCGACATAAGGTGTTTCTAAAATTTTAGGAATGTCTTTAAATTGTTCATGATGTACGACATAATTTAAAGCATCAAAACCGATATGTCCGAAACCAATATTTTCATGACGATCTTTATGTGCTGAAATTGGGTTTTTACTATCGTTAACATGCACTACTTTAATACGGTCCACACCAATGATACGATCGAATTCGTTTAAAACGCCATCAAAATCGTTTACAACATCATAGCCAGCATCGTGAATATGGCATGTATCAAGACATACAGATAATCGGTCATTATTTGTAACGCCATCGATAATCTGTGCAATTTCTTCAAAAGTTCTACCAATTTCTGAACCTTTTCCAGCCATTGTTTCTAATGCGATTCTGACATCGTTTTGATTCGTTAAAACTTCATTTAATCCCTCGATGATACGTTTTATGCCTACTTCTGGCCCAGCACCAACGTGAGCACCTGGGTGCAATACAATATCTTTTGCTCCGAGCGCTTCAGTACGTTCGATTTCATTTTGTAAAAAGTTAACACCTAACTCGAACACTTCAGGTTTTTGTGTATTTGCGATATTAATAATATAAGGTGCATGCACGACGATATTTGAAAGGTTGTATCGTTCCATCGCTTTATGGCCTGCTTCGATATTCAAGTCTTCTATCGCTTTACGACGCGTGTTTTGAGGGGCACCTGTATAAATCATGAATGTTGAAGCACCATATTGATGTGCTTCTTCAGCTGAAGCCTCTAACATTTTCTTACCGCTCATAGAGACATGTGATCCTATTAACATATTTATCCTATCCTTTATTATGAACTATTTTTTTCGAGATTGACGCTTTTTCATACGACTAAATTGACGCTTTTCTTGACGTTTAAGTTGTTCGAGCTCTTGTTTGTATTTCTTTTTATAGCCCGGTTTCACTTTCTTTTTCGTATTGCGTTTCACTTTGTGTTTTACTTTTTGCGTAATGTGATCATCCTGCTTTTGACGCAATTGACGTGTATTGTGTGCTTTAATTGGTTTTAACTCACCATTTTTAATGTCTACATTTTCAAAATGGTAGCCTTTATTTTCAATCGCTTCAATTAAATACGCTTCTTCTGGTGTATAAAGTGTAATGGCTACCCCTTTATAGTTTCCTCTACCCGTACGACCGACACGATGCGTAAAGAAATCAATATCTTTCGGAACATCAAAGTTAATGACGTGACTGACCCCTTCAATATCAATGCCACGAGAAGCAAGGTCACTGGCAATGACATATTGATAGTCTAAGTTACGGATACGTTTCATTTGTTGTTTACGCTCTCGAGGTGTTAATCCGCCGTGAATCATCCCCACTTGAATACCTTGTTGTTGCAGTTCATCCGCAAGCTGATTTGCACTTTCTCTACTATTACAAAAAATAATCGCTAAATACGGATTTAACATATCGAATAAAGAAATTGCTTTTTCGATTTTCTGAGTCCCTTTTGTCGGTATTAAATAAAACTCGATGCTCTTTTTATTTTTTGACTCGCTTTTTACTTCAACAAATTCTGGATGTTCTAAATATTTATTTAAAAATGGATGCAGTGATTTTGGAATCGTTGCACTAAATACAGCCATTTTTGCGTCATCGTCTAATTTTGCAGCGATTTGGTCAACTTCTTCAATTAAACCAAGATCAATCATTAAATCAGCTTCATCTATGACTAAATAATGTGCTAAATGAACGTGAAGTGCACCAATTTTAGCTAAATCATTGATACGTGTTGGTGTACCGATAATGAGTTGGGGTTGCACAGTCGTTTTTTGTTTATCTTTTTCAAAATCCGTTCCTCCGATAAACAAACTGACTTTAATCCCGGTTTTATATTCACTTAATTGTAAAGCTGCTTGATACAATTGAGTTGCAAGTTCACGTGTTGGGGCTACAATAATGGATTGTGGCTCGTGAATAGCAGGATCCAATTGTTGAAATAATGGTAAAAGAAAAGCATGAGACTTTCCTGTACCCGTTTGAGATTGACCAATAAGGTTGACTTGTTTCAAGATTTTAGGGATAACACGCTGTTGTATTTCTGTCGGTTGTTTAAAATTTAATGCCGTTATTGCTTCAATTAAAGTTGAATCAAAACGAAATTGGTCAAATGGATGCTTTGCCATGGTTTGGCCTCCTTAAAGATTCGTCTCTATATTATAAATGAAATTAAGGTTAATGAAAACAAGCAAGTAGATGTTTTTAATTTTTTTGGTGTACTTGACTTTACAAATACCTTGTTGTGTATTAATTTTAAAACTGCTGTGTAATTGATATAATAAGTTATTAAAGGAGGTTCGTGTACAGAATGGAAATCATTAAAATTACCCCACGTGGTTATTGTTATGGCGTGGTCGATGCCATGGTGATTGCACGTAATGCATCACTTGATCCAAACTTACCACGTCCTATTTATATATTAGGAATGATTGTGCATAATAAACATGTGACAGATGCTTTTGAATCAGACGGAATTATTACATTAGACGGACCGAATCGTTTAGAAATATTAGATCAAATTAATGAAGGGACAGTCATCTTTACGGCGCATGGTGTCTCACCCGAAGTTAAAAGACGTGCCAAAGAAAAAGGTTTAACATGTATCGACGCGACTTGTCCTGATGTTGAAAATACACATCAACTCATTCGAGATAAAAAAGCACAAGGTTATCATGTCGTCTATATCGGTAAAAAAGGACACCCTGAGCCAGAGGGAGCTGTTGGTGTCGCACCAGATATCGTGTATCTTGTTGAAACGAAAGAGGACGTTGAAGCATTGCCAGATACACTGAATGACTATCCTTTAATCGTGACGAATCAAACGACGATGTCACAATGGGATGTCGCGCATTTAATGGATGATTTACAAGAGCGATTTCCACATGTTGAACAGCACAAAGAGATTTGCCAAGCGACACAAGTACGTCAAGAAGCCGTTGCAGATCAAGCAGGTGCTGCAGATTTACTCATCGTTGTAGGTGATCCGAAAAGTAATAATTCAAATCGCCTTGCTCAAGTGTCTAAAGATATTGCACATACGAATTCTTATCGTATTGCTGACTTATCACAACTTGACTTGAACTGGTTAAATGATGTGGACACGGTAGCTGTCACAGCAGGTGCTTCTACACCTACACCTATCGTTAAAGAAGTGATTAATTTCTTAAAAGATTATGACCCAATGAATCCAGAAACACATGTGACAGCATCTCATGTGCCAGTCGAAAAAATCTTACCTAAAATTAAAAAAGCAAAACCTGTTAAAATTATGGAATAAAGAATGCTTAATCAACGAAAAGAGTAAGCCCTGTTATCGCGGCTTACTCTTTTCGTGTTTTTAAGAATGTTTAAAAAAGGATTTGTTATTCATCACATCTCACCACCATTTTTAAAAAGCAAATCAGATGTGACTGTACAGTCTGGTTAATACAGCTTACATGTAATCATAAGGGTCTGTGTTTATGGTTGCAGCTTTTATTGGAATTTTGACCGATTCATCTGCCAACCAATCTTTTAATAATGTGACTAACCCTTCTTTCATGACATACTCACTATAATGATTGATATCGAGTAGATTGATACCTGCTGTTTTCGCATCTAACGCTTCATGATGCTTAATATCTCCAGTAATAAATAGGTCTGCGCCACGTTGGTGTGCAAGATTTTCAAAACCAATACCTGAACCACCAACAACTGCGACACGTTTAATTTTGGCGTTACGATTTCCAATAAAACGTACACTCGGCATATGAAGTGACTGCTTCACAGATTGTACAAAACTTTCGACTGATTGTGCTTCAGCTAATTCACCTATCATTCCTAGCCCATACTGACTCATTTTTTGCATAGGGATAAAATCATAAACAGGCGTTTCGTATGGGTGATGTGTTTGAATAAGTTCTTGTGCAAATGCGATTTGAGTACTTTGAATCATAAATTCAATTTTTAATTCTGCAACCGTTTCAATATCACCGATTTGACCGATATGTGGTTGTGCGCCTTGGACGGGCTTAAATTGACCCTGACCTTCAGTGTTGAAGAAACAATATTCATAATTGCCTTCTTTGGCCAATCCATGTGCGTTTAATGTATCTTTAAACGATTTGGCATTTTGTGCAGGAATATACACTTGTACTTTATAATATGCGTCCTCTTGTCTATCGAGTAGTTCATAGTTTTTCAAGCCTATTTTTTCTGCGAGCATGGCATTCACACCTCTAGGATGTACGTCTAGATTCGTATGTAATGCAATGAGGTTAATATTATTTTGAATAAGACGGTATAAAATTGAGCCATATCCGCCATCTTTTGTAATATTTTTGACACCTTTAAAAATTAATGGATGATGTGCAATAATGGTGTTGATATTTTGGTTAACAGCTTCTTCTACAACGTCTAAAGTACAGTCTAATGCCGTTAAAATACCGTTTACTTCACACTGCTTGTCTCCAATCAATAAACCAACATTATCCCACGATTCGGCAGTATGAAAAGGAACTTCATGATTTAAAATACCGAGCAATTCATTTAATTTCACTGTGATAACACCTCTTTAATGTCGTTTTCTTGAGTTTCAATTTCACGATAACGATGATGATGTTTTTCAGGATCGAGTTGTTGTTTAATATCTGCTAATGCCTCTAATTCACGTTCCCATTTTTCTACAAACAATGCATTTTGTTCTGGATGAAGATAAGGTCCGAATTTAAAATCTTTATCTGATAATTGCATCTTCCCTGGATCAGCGACGATGATTTCATAAATATGTGCACGTTCTTTCACCAGTGTTTCAGTTGTAATACGATAGCCGTGTTGTTGTAAAAAACGACGAATGGGTTCGCTTTGAATGTTAGACTGCAATACGAGTCTTGGCTGATTTGGAATATAAGAAATCCCTTCAGTTAAAATACGTGTAATGAGCGGACCTCCCATACCACAAATTGTGACAGTATCCACATGGTCTGTCGGTTGTAATATCGTCAAGCCATTGCCTAAGCGGACATCAATTTGTTGTTGATACCCATGAGTCGTAACATTCGTAAGTGCAGACTGGTAAGGTCCTTTAATCACTTCTCCGGCAATTGCACGTTGAATCGTACCGTTTTGAATGCAATAAATAGGTAAAAAGGCATGGTCGGAACCGATGTCCGCAAGCACTTCACCTTGAACGAACTCGCTTACTTTATCCAGTCGTCTATTAATAGGGATCATGATGTTTCTCCTTCACTTATTAAAATCATAATAAAAAGGAATGGGACATCCTCTGTCGCCATCCCTTTCTTTTGTATTAGTCCATAAAGTCTTTTAAGCGTTTGCTTCGACTTGGGTGTCTTAATTTACGTAATGCTTTTGCTTCGATTTGACGAATGCGTTCACGTGTCACACCGAATACTTTACCTACCTCTTCAAGTGTGCGTGTACGACCATCATCTAAACCGAAACGTAAACGTAGAACATTTTCTTCACGGTCAGTTAACGTGTCGAGTACATCTTCTAACTGCTCTTTCAATAATTCATAAGCCGCATGATCAGATGGACTTTGAGCTTCTTGATCTTCAATAAAGTCTCCAAGATGGCTGTCATCTTCTTCGCCAATCGGTGTTTCAAGTGATACAGGTTCTTGAGCAATTTTAAGAATTTCTCTCACTTTTTCTGGTGGTAAATCCATTTCTTCACCGATCTCTTCAGGTGCTGGATCACGACCTAAATCTTGTAGTAATTGACGTTGTACACGGATGAGTTTGTTAATGGTTTCAACCATGTGTACTGGGATACGAATCGTACGTGCTTGGTCTGCAATCGCGCGTGTAATCGCTTGTCGAATCCACCATGTTGCATAAGTAGAAAATTTGAACCCTTTACTAAAGTCGAATTTCTCTACTGCTTTGATGAGGCCCATATTACCTTCTTGAATTAAATCTAAAAAGAGCATGCCACGACCGACATAACGTTTAGCAATACTGACAACAAGACGTAAGTTCGCTTCAGCTAATCGCGCTTTAGCTACTTCGTCACCTTGTTCAATTCGTTTTGCAAGTTCGATTTCTTCTTGCGCACTTAACAAATCTACGCGACCAATTTCTTTTAAATACATACGAACAGGGTCATTAATTTTAACGCCTGGAGGTGCACTTAAATCATTAGGATTCAATTTATCATCAGTATCGGAACTGTCTTTTTCATTAACAAGTTGAATGTCATTGTCGTTAATCATGTCGAAAAATTCATCCATTTGATCAGAATCCATATCAAAATTCTGTAATTTATCTGCTACCTCTTCATGACTTAGATGACCTTCTTTTTTACCTTTTTCAATAAGTTGTTTTTTTACATCTTCTAATGTGAGTGTCGGATCGATGGTTTCTTTTTTAATTACTTTTACCTGGTTATCTGACATAAAAAGGCCTCCCAAAATTATTCTTGACTCTTCAATCTAGCTCTATTTTTATTTACAATCATCTCTAAATAGTACTTTTGAGATGCAATATCTCCAACACGTGTCGCTTCACGTAATTTTTCGTGGAGTTCTTCAATTGACTCAGAATAACGATGTGCAGTCATCACTTGAATGTAATCAGCGATCTCGTTTTCATACGGTTCCCGGTTAAGTGGATAATCCCATAAATATATCAACACTTCTTTTAATACATCGCGATCAATATACGTGATGAATTCACTCATCGTAAACGAATCAAATTTTGAATAAAATTCTCGTAAGATAATAAATATACGTTTAAAATATTCATTTGTAAAGTCTGTTTCATCAATATCTTGATAAAAACTTAGAAATACTTCCTTATCCATGATGAAATGTTTTAAAATTGCACGCTCAGCTTTTTCGTATTTATTCGGTTGCATTAACTGAGTCGTTTGTATTTGTACAGGCCCGGCTTGTTCGTAATGATGCTGCGGCTGAACCCTTTCTACTTCCTTATTTAGACTATCAGCACTAACTTTAAACACTTCAGAAGCATTTTGGACGACTTTATTTTTTAAAATATGAGATGAAATTAACGCTGCGTCCTCAATAAACATTTGATAATACTTTTCATAAGCCAAATCATTGTTTTGAATTTCATGTTGATGTTGTTGCAATTTAAAACTTACAAACGCTTTTTTCTCAGTATTCACAAATGTATTAAATTTTTCAGCGCCAAATTTCATAATATATTCATCTGGGTCCATTTTTGAAGGCAACTGAACGACATACACATTAAACTGTTGTTGTAAAAGTTGCTGTCCTGTTTTCATAGTAGCTTCAATCCCTGCGAAGTCACCATCAAACATCAGTGTCACATTACTACACAGCTTTTTTAAAAACGTCATATGTTCATTGGATAACTGTGTCCCCATACTTGCTACAACATTTTTTAATCCTGCGTCATCTGCCTTTATAACATCCATAAAGCCTTCTAAAAGTACCACTTCATCTTGTTGTCGAATACTTTTACGTGCTTCAGACAAGTTGTATAACAATTTTCTCTTTTGGAAAATAGGTGATTCAGGGCTATTCAAATATTTAGGTTCTTGTCCAGTATAAGTTCGACCAGAATATCCTACGATTCGCCCTTGTGCATTGGCGAGCGGGAAAATGATTCGATTTCTAAAACGGTCGTAATAGTTGAAATCTGTATCGTTACGGGACAAAATACCTGCTTCATAGCCAAGCTGTAAATCATAGCCTTTCTTTTCCATAAAGTCAGTGGCAAAATGGGATGAATCCGGTGCATAACCTATTTTGCGTGCATCAATCATATCATCTGTAAAGCCACGTTCATATAAATAATTTAAAGCTTGTTCACCTTCAACTGTTTTTTTTAACAAATAATGATAATACGACAATATCTCTTCATGCATTTGAATCATTTTTAAATCATCAGAAGCGATATGCATATCATCATTTGTTTCGCCAATATCAACCTTTATGTTGACGCGTTCCCCAAGATGTTGAACAGCTTCAGTAAAGGAGATATTTTCAATTTCTTGAATAAACTGAAAGACATTGCCTCCTTTTTTACATCCAAAGCAATGACAAATTTGTTTGTCTTCAGAAACTGTAAATGAAGGTGTCTTCTCATCATGAAAAGGACACAAACCGATATAATTGCGCCCTCTTTTTTCAAGCTTTACATATTCACTCACAATGTCGAGTATGTCAGACTGCTGCTTAATTTCTTCAATCGTGTTTTGTGGTATTCTCATGTCATCACCTTGTATCACCATTCATCTCTATGTTATAGGTTGCATTACAAACAGTTGTAATATTATACAATTTATTCACTCATAAAGGAATGATTATGCTCAATAATTTGGATAATGTTATTGGCAGTTTCTTCAATGGCTTTATTAGATACGTCTAACACTGGGCAACCGATACGTTCGACAATTTGGTTGAAATACTCTAACTCTTCAGCAATTCGTTGGTCAGTTGCATAACGCGCTGAATCAGCTAATCCGAGTTGTTTTAATCTTTCTTTTCTAATCGCATTTAATTTTTCAGAGCTAATTTTAAGTGCCACACATTTTTTCGGGTCCACTTCAAATAATGACTCTGGCGGCGTGACTTCAGGTACAATCGGCACGTTCATCACTTTATAACGTTTATGGGCTAAATACTGCGAAATTGGTGTTTTTGACGTGCGCGAAATACCTATCAGCACAATATCAGCTTTAGGTAAGCCTTTCGGATCTTTACAGTCATCATATTTTACTGCAAATTCCATTGCTTCAATTTTTTTAAAGTAGTCTTCATCTAATTTATGCACAACACCAGGCTCATTCAACGGTTTTTGCTGGAAAGTATCTTCCATTACAGTGAGCATTGGTCCCATGACATCGACAGATTTGAGTTGATATTTATCGATATTTTCTTGGATGTAAGCTCTAATATCAGGTCGCACAAGTGTATAAATAATAATAGATTCCACTTCTCTAGCAACCGCTATGACTTCATCTATATTTTCTTTTGTTTCAATATAAGGATAGCGAAGAATATGATTCGAACAATCGCTATATTTAAATTGAGACATACAAGCTTTTGCAACTAACTCGGCGGTTTCCCCTACTGAGTCTGAAGCAATAATGATCTTTACATTCGTCATAGATTATCCTCCTAATAATCGAACAACGATACAAATAGTTTCGTAATCGTCGTTTTGGAGATACGGCCAGTGACTTCGAATTTGCCGTTATCTTTTTCTCTTACAATAGGTATCGAATCGATTTCCTTATGAATCATTTGTCTCGCAGCATATAGCACGAGGTCATCTTCTTTGAGTAAAACAATATTAGGCATACGTGTCATAATGATATTCACCGGCATCGTATGAATATCTTGCCCTGCCATGGAAGCGCGGAGCAAATCTTTTCTAGAACATACACCAACGAGTTCATTTTCTTTATTTACAATAAATAAAGTTCCTACATCTTCAATAAAAATAGAACAAATAGCTTCATAAACTGTCACATTACTTTTTAAAATGACGGGCTGGGATTGATAGTCTTTGACGATATATTTTCTAAATTTTTCGGTCAAAAGTTGGGAACTTGATTTACCTGAATAAAAATAACCGACACGCGGTCTTGCTTCTAAAAATCCCGCCATTGTTAAAATAGCAAGGTCTGGACGCAATGTTGCGCGCGTTAAATTTAGTTGTTCAGCAATTTTTTCCCCAGTAATAGGCCCATCAGATTTTACAATTTCAACGATAAGTTCCTGTCTTGGATTGAGTTCTATCTGAGTCTCTGTCTATTTAAAACCGACTGACATGCGGTTATGCTAATTAAATAGCAGAAGTGCCCCCTTTTTAACATATTAGCACTATATTTTTTACATCTAGTATCATTATTTGAAACTCGAACTGACTGCTATATGTGATTGACAGCAACATCCACCATGTGAACAAGATAGATATTGCTTTTCACATTCAATGGACAAGTGGCGTAAATCAATGCGTCTTTTTATTGAATACATTTTCCATTATAACTTGTTATGGAATATCAGACAATTATGTTTTTCCTTGCCTTTCCTTTTCGTATAATTTAGAATTAAAAATAAAGCGAGTTAAGGGCGGTGAAAGCTTAACACTTTGATTTGGCGTATGAATTCAAATTCAATAAAAGTGAGTGGCTACACTAATTTGGGTGGAACCGCGGATTATCCTAATAATTCGTCCCAAGGCAAAGTTAATTCTTTGGCTTGGGATTTTTTTAATTTTTAAGGAGTGTAAAATATGGAAAAGAAAAACATGGATACGATTGTACAACTGGCTAAGCACAGAGGATTTGTATTTCCTGGTAGTGAAATTTATGGTGGTTTAGCAAACACATGGGATTACGGTCCTCTAGGTGTTGAACTTAAAAATAACGTTAAAAAAGCATGGTGGAAAAAGTTTATTACACAATCCCCTTATAATGTAGGTTTGGATGCTGCTATTTTAATGAACCCTAAAACTTGGGAAGCTTCAGGTCACTTAGGTAACTTTAACGACCCAATGATTGATAACAAAGATAGTAAAATCCGTTATCGTGCGGACAAGTTGATTGAAGACTATATGGCGAACGTTAAAGGTGACGAAAACTTTATCGCGGATGGTTTAAGCTTTGAGGAAATGAAACGTATCATTGATGAAGAAGGTATTACTTGCCCTGTCAGTGGCACTGCAAACTGGACAGACATCCGTCAATTCAACTTAATGTTCAAAACATTCCAAGGTGTAACTGAAGATTCAACAAACGAAATCTTTTTACGTCCTGAAACGGCGCAAGGTATTTTCGTCAACTACAAAAATGTGCAACGTTCAATGCGTAAAAAGTTACCATTTGGTATTGGGCAAATCGGTAAATCATTCCGTAACGAAATTACACCAGGTAACTTCATTTTCCGTACGCGTGAATTCGAGCAAATGGAACTTGAATTCTTCTGTAAACCAGGTACAGAAATTGAATGGCAAAACTACTGGAAAGATTTTGCGGCAAATTGGCTTGAAAGTTTAGGCCTTAACAAAGAAAATACGCGTTTACGTGACCATGACGAAGATGAATTATCACACTACTCAAATGCAACAACAGATATCGAATACCGTTTCCCATTCGGTTGGGGTGAGTTATGGGGTATTGCGAGTCGTACAGACTATGACTTGAAAAAACATAGTGAACATTCTGGAGAAGACTTCAGTTATCACGATCCTGAAACAAATGAAAAGTACATCCCTTATTGTATTGAACCATCATTAGGTGCAGACCGTGTGACATTAGCCTTTTTATGCGATGCCTATGATGAAGAAGGTGTTGAAGGTAGCAAAGATGCGCGTACAGTACTTCATTTCCACCCTGCCATCGCACCATATAAAGCAGCTGTCTTACCATTAAGTAAAAAATTATCTGCTGATGCGATTAAAGTATACGAACAATTAAGTGAAGACTTTGTGGTAGATTTTGACGAATCACAATCTATCGGTAAACGTTACCGTCGTCAAGATGAAATCGGTACACCGTATTGTATTACATTTGACTTTGATTCATTAGAAGATCAACAAGTGACTGTACGTGACCGTGACACAATGGAACAAGTCCGCATGCCAATTAGTGAACTTAATGCGTTTTTAGCTGAAAAAGTTAAATTCTAATCCATTTCATAAAAAACCCTCGTCCGTTATATTAAACGTATTATCGGACGAGGGTTTTGTTTTCATAGTGATAGATGTTTAATTGTTTGGACTGAACATTTCAATCTTCCGATGAATCAGTCACTTTCAATCGGTTCAACTGATTAATCAAACGTTGACTTTTAAAATACATGCCTGCATATTCTTTATACAACAACAAGATGAACTTCGACATTTCTTCTACAATCCCATCTTGAATTCGTAACGATTTGATTTTTTCTAGCGGTAAATCTTTCAATACATATGTTAAATAAATTGTTTTATTAGATAAAGGCAATGCATGAGGATCGCGATTTGTCACTTCTGATGTGATAATGCCATCATATTTAAAACTAAAATGTGTCAGGTGTGCTGGGTTGGTGTCGCCGGTAATGGCACATTTTGATAAATCAATATCAAACCCAAAGCGCGTCATACATTTTAACATGACAATATTTGCAACAAGTTGAGGTGAAACCTCCTCGTGAAGACGATCAAAAGCGAAATTCAATAACTGATACATACTAGGATTGATTTCATCTGCTTCCATCGCACGATCAATCGTTTCCAAACACAAACTGGCATAACTATGTGCATAAATGTCTTGTCGTAACTCATAATTGAGGTTGAGGACATCGACAGAAGTAAGCGTCCCCATCCCTTTCCACTGATTATAAATAAACAAACCTTGGACAAATATTTGAGTCGTCGCTTGAAGGCCAGTTTTAACTTTTTTCGCACGACGTACCATTAATGGTACTTTAGCGCCGTGCTCATTTAAGATGGTAATGATTTTGTCAGACTCACCATAATCAACTGCTTTTATAATGATGCCTTTTTGTTTAACAAGCACTTCATCACCACCTCTGTCTATCGTTTATTCATCTTCTACATAACCCATTTGTTTGATAAAGCTTGATTTGTTACGCCAATCTTTTTGAACTTTAACCCATAGATCAAGGTAAACTTTGGACCCTAACAGATGTTCAATATCTAAACGCGCACGCTTACCGATTTCTTTGAGTTTTTTGCCGCCTTTACCAATCACAATGCCTTTTTGTGAATCGCGTTCGACAAATATGACTGCTTCAATATGGACACGATCTTCAGACTCTTGTGTCATGCGTTCAACGTTTACCCCAATGGCATGCGGAATTTCCTCGCTAGTTGTTTGTAAAATCTTTTCACGAATCAATTCACTCACTACAAATTGTTCAGGATGGTCAGAAATTTGGCCATCTGGATAATATTGCGGGCCTTCAGGTAAATAAGATTTTAAGACATTAATAAAATGATCCACGTTATGGCCTTCTAATGCAGAGATCGGTACAATTTCTGCAAAATCCATATAGCTTTGGTACTGCTCGATTCTTGGCATTAAAGCATCTGGATGAACTAAATCAATTTTGTTTAATACTAAAAAGACAGGTGTTTTAACCGTTTTCAACATTTCCATAATATATTCATCGCCACGACCAATTTCTTCATTGACGTTGACCATAAACATCACAGCATCAATTTCAGAAAGTGTGTTTTTAGCGACTTTCATCATATAATCGCCTAACTTATGTTTCGGTTTATGAATACCGGGTGTATCTAAAAAGACAATCTGAGCATCTTGTTGTGTCATCACACCTTGTATTTTATTTCGAGTCGTTTGCGCTTTATCAGACATAATCGCAATTTTATGACCGATAACACGATTGACAAATGTGGATTTCCCTACATTAGGGCGTCCAATAATTGTCACAAATCCTGACTTATATTCATTCATATATTTAAATCCTTTCCTGAAAATCCATATGGTAATAGTTCGGCTACTGTCGCTTCACGCATTTCACCAGTTTGATTCGTCATATATACTGGCATATCGTCATCACAAAGTTCTTTAATCACTTGTCGACAAGGACCGCATGGTGACGCAAGCTCAGGACTATCTACTGTAATAGTGATCGATTCAAAATCACCTGGTCGATACCCTTGTGAAATCGCCGCCACTAATGCAGAACGTTCAGCGCAAATAGATGATGGATAGGCTGCATTTTCAACGTTTGCCCCATGGAACGTTTGCCCATCTTTAGTAACAAGATATGCGCCAACTTTAAATTGACTGTATGGTGCATAAGCTTTTTGTTGTGCTTTTCTAACCTCAGTGTAGTGTTTATCTGTATAGCCCATGTTTATCTTCTCCTCTTAAAATAATGAAACGAATTTCGGTATAAAAATGATACATCCCACAATAAATGCAAAGAATGATGCGAGCAAGACACTGAACGCTGCAATATCTTTGGCGTGTTTCGCATTGATGTGATAGTCTTCTGTCGTTAAATCAACCGCGTATTCAATTGCAGTATTAATCGCTTCAGTAATGATCACAAGAAATATCGCTAAAATGATGAAGAGCCATTCTAACGCATTCAATGAAAACGCCCATCCAAATATTAATATCAAGGCTGCTATGATGAGATGGTATAAAAAGTTGTGGTCTTTTTTTAAAATGGTACAGCAACCTTGATAGGCATATTTAAAACGATTTATCATGAGTCTCTCGTCAATCCAAATCGATTTAATATGTCTTTTTGGCGCCCAAACATAACTTTTTCATCTTCATCCGTCATATGGTCATAACCGAGTAAATGTAAAAAGCCATGGAGTGCTAAAAAGCCAAGCTCACGTTCAAAAGAATGCGCGTATTGTTGTGCTTGTTCTACTGCGACATCAGTACAAATAATGATGTCTCCTAAAACACGTGGCACATCCATACCTTCAAAAATGTCTTCCTCTTCTTCAAATGAAAACGAAATCACATCTGTAACTTTATCTTTTTGACGGTAATCGCGGTTAATCTCTTGAATTTCAACTTTATCTACAAAAGTGACAGACAGTTCAGCGTCTTCTTCAATGCCTTCTTCAGTTTTAGCGAATTCTAACAACTTTCTAATCTGTGTGTACCACTCATCTTTGACTTGTTCGGTATGATCACTAAAATCAATTGTAAACATAGATTAGTCCTCCTCATATCTACTGATGATAAGACCAACTAATGGATGACGTACAACATCAGCTTGGTCTAAGTGTTGGATAGCGAGCCCTTTAATATTCTTTAAGCGTTGTTCAGCTTCAATCAGACCACTTTTAACCCCTCGAGGTAAATCGATTTGTGTCTTATCTCCTGTGACCACCATTTTAGATCCGAAACCTAGTCGCGTTAAAAACATTTTCATTTGCGCGTGGGTTGTATTTTGCGCTTCATCTAATATCACAAATGCATCGTCTAAAGTTCTCCCACGCATATAGGCAAGTGGCGCAATTTCGATGACGCCACGTTCGATGAGTCGTGCAGTTTGTTCAGCACCTAGAACCGTATTTAAACTATCATATAATGGGCGTAAATATGGATCCACTTTCTCTTTTAAGTCACCTGGTAAAAAGCCGAGTGATTCTCCTGCCTCTACAGCTGGTCGTGTTAAGACGAGGCGCTTCACTTGTCCTGCACGTAAGGCTTTTGCAGCATATACTACTGCTAAAAATGTTTTACCTGTACCCGCAGGCCCAATGCCAAATACTAAATCATTATTTTTCATCGCATGAATGTACATACGTTGACCCATCGTTTTAGCACGGATTGTTTTCCCGAATGCATCTTTAGTAATTTCCTCTTCATATAAATCGATGAGATGCTCAATTTGACCATTTTTCGCCATTTTAATTGCTGCTTGTACATCTTTAACAGTAATGGATGCACCTTGTTCGATTACTTTTAATAAGTTAATTAGCACAGACTCAGCTTCAGTTACAGCACTGACCTTTTCGCCCTTTACTGCAACTTCTTGTCCTCTGGCATGTATGACAACATCAAACGCTTCTTCTATAAGGTGAATATGTTCATCATTGTTTCCTAATAATGCTTGTGCTTGGTTGATGTCGTCAATCTGAATCAATTCAGGCATAAAGTAACTCCTTTGCTCATATTGTTTATTATCAATGGGGGTGAGACATAAAAATTTTTGATGCTATTGATGCAATATTTTTGTATACCATTCACCCTCAATTACAGACTGCTTTAAAGTCATTAATGAATCATAAATCTCTGTATGGATTGAGGCTTAAAAATTTCAATGTCCCAACCCCAATCATATTTTGTGATTGCTATACTCACATTATAGCACGTTTACGCCGTTTCATACTTATCATTAACATTGAGATATTGTGTTTATATTTAACTTTTTGGCTTTTTTATAGGACATATATTTTAACATTTTAAAAACGAAAATGCTATCTTGTTTCATCATGTGTATGGCGACAAACATGTTTAAAAAATGTCTTACAAAAATATACAATATTACGATTGTTTCAAAAGTGAAAGACCATGGCGCATCTTTATCTACAAAAGAATAAAGACAAGCGACAATCTCAGATACTTTCCTGAAATCATCACTTGCCTCATATTAAGAGAGTGTTTATAACTGCTTAGGACGCTTTAAAACTTCTGACCAAATGAGTCCATTCACGACGTCATTATTTGAAAATGTTAAATCACCTTGTTGAATAGCGGTTGTGTTGTTTTCTTCCACCAATTGTTTAAGCTTAAATTGCTTTGTACGATTCGATAAATAGCTATCTTGAAGGATATTTCTTGCGCGTCTTTCAATGTGTGCAATTCGCTTTTGTCTTTCTTTATCAAGTTGTTTGTCTAGTTCACGCATATGTTGATCTAACATCTGTTGCATTTCTGCAGCTGCATCTTGCTTTTCTTTTGATTTTGACTGTGTCGATTCCGCGTGCTTTTCAACTTGAGTAGGTTGAGGTTTTACTGTTTTTTCAGGTTTTGGTTTCGGCTTTGGCTGTGTTTCTATAGGTTCAGGCGCTTCATCAAAATCTGAAAGTTCCTTTTCAAATTCTTCAAGTTTTTGTTGCATTTTCTCTAGGAAACCACCACTTTTTTGAGGTTCTATTTCCTTTGGCATATTTTGAGGCTTCTTTTGTTTTTGGCGTTTCTCATGACTTTTATCACCCACTGCGCTAAAAAGAGAAATGGCAATGGTGATAATAAATATGATAGTTCCAATACTCATCAAATCACCTCAATTACTGTTCAGGTGTTGAGTTGTTGTTTTGAGTGCTTTTATTAATAGCTTCTCTCATCCCTGTATCAGCTTCTATATTTTTTAAATTATAATAATCTTTCACTCCGATATTACCAGAACGTAATGCTTCTGCTAAAGCGAGTGGAACTTGTGCTTCAGCTTCGACAACCTTCGCATGCATTTCTTGTACACGTGCTTTCATTTCTTGCTCTTGTGCAACGGCCATCGCACGTCGCTCTTCAGCTTTAGCTTGTGCAATGTTTTTGTCTGCAATTGCTTGTTCAGTTTGTAAATCGGCACCAATGTTTTTACTAATATCCACATCGGCAATATCAATTGATAAAATTTCGAATGCTGTACCTGAATCTAAGCCTTTACTTAGAACAGTTTTAGAGATATTATCAGGGTTTTCTAAAACTTGTGTATGGTGTTCACTAGAACCGATTGTTGAGACAATCCCTTCACCTACACGGGCAATAATTGTATCTTCACCCGCACCACCGACTAAGCGTGAAATGTTCGCACGTACAGTAATTCGTGCTTTCGCCTTTACTTCAATCCCGTTCATTGCAACACCTGCAATAAATGGCGTTTCGATTACTTTAGGGTTTACAGACATTTGCACGGCTTCTAATACGTCACGACCAGCTAAATCAATAGCAGCGCCACGTTCAAATGGTAAATTAATGTCCGCACGTTGCGCAGCGATATTCGCATCAACAACACGATCCACATTCCCACCTGCTAAATAGTGAGATTCCAATTGATTTGTTGTTAAGTGTAAGCCGGCTTTATGTGCTTTAATTAACGGTCCAATCACTTTACGCGGTGAAACACGACGTAAGCGCATCCCTACTAAAGTACCAATGCTTACTTTTACGCCAGCAGCTAATGCAGAAATCCATAAACCAACTGGTACAAATGAAAATAAAACCAATAAAGCAACAATAATTAATACTGCAATAACGATAAATGTAATTAATCCACTTGTTAACATTGCGTTCGCTCCTTATATTTAATTTTCTCTTACGACTACACGTGTACCCTCAACTTCGATAATCATGACTTCAGTATCTTTACTAATATATGAACCTTCAGAAACAGCATCGATGCGCTCATTCTTTAAAATGATAATACCTGAAGGGCGTAAATCAGTGTAAGTCACTGCAGTCTCACCAACGAGATGAGAGCGATCATTATGTGATGTATAGCCAGACTCTTTATTAGTTGAATCTTTTAATACGACTTTATCAAATAATGCTATACTCTTTTTAAAGAATTTCACTAAAATCACCCACTCGATTAATGTCAAAATTAACGCGAACACGACATTGAATATCATCATTGGTAAGTTATTTCCAAGTGTAATAAAGCTTAGGATGATCAGAATCATACCAATAATGCCTAACACTGCGCCGAATACGAACAATTCGATAATAACTAAAATCACGCCAATGACGAAAAACATGATTGTAATTACTGTTAAACTACCTTGAATGACAAAACCTAAAAAGACAACTAATAAAGCGAAAAGTGCCAAGATGCCGCCAAAATTAATCTTTCGAGAATAGAGTTGATATAAAAAACCAAGAAAGACAATACATGTTAAAATTAGCGAAATCGTTTGGGAAGTTATCCATTCTCCAAGATGACTGAAAACATTTGATTTAGCAATTTCCCCAATGATTGGGTTCATATGTATGAGATATTTAATATGCCACACACCTCACTCTCTTCCTTGTAGTATACATTAAAAAAGTGGAATCATGTAGTGTTATCAAGAAAGTTATTGAATAATTTTGACTTTATTCGTTATCAATTTTAAATCGTTATTTCGTTGTTTTGCGGTGTCAAGACATACTAATGCGTCGTATACAAGTCTCGGTTTTCAAAAGGTATCGAAATTTAAGGCGTACAAGTCATTTTTAGGAAATCACAAAAATTGAAAATAGATAATCAGACAGTGGACTTTAATTGTTATAATAAATGGAATGTGTGATGTAAGTGTGGTTGTAATAGTGAGAATTAAAAAAGATTAAAAATGTTATAGAACGTTTTTGATTTAGAAAGAACGCTTACCCATTATCGAGTAAGCGTTCTTTTATATCATCATTTGAATGTTGAGGGAGTTCAACACAATGAATGATTATCTGAACTTACGTTTACGCGCAGCTTCAGATTTCTTTTTACGTTTTACGCTTGGTTTTTCATAGAATTCGCGTTTGCGAACTTCTTGAATTGTACCGCTTTTTGAAACTGAGCGTTTAAAACGACGTAAAGCATCTTCTAATGATTCGTTTTTGCGGACTACTGTTTTAGACATCTGTATTTCCCTCCCTCCAAATATCAAAAAAACTTTTATTCATCATTTACATAGTAAGTAACCATGTAATGAATAGTATAAATTAAATCTTTTTGTCGGTCAATCTTCAAATTTACATTTTTTTAGAGAATATGAATCTTTTTCACATGATAATAAAAAATGTAAATAAAAGCAGACAATTTACTCAATGTGTTGCTATAAAAGTACGCTTAACTTAATACTTTTTCATTTTCCGAAGCGTTTGTCGCATGTTCAACAACACGTAACAATGAACCTTGATTTAATGGATAACCTGCTTGTGTAATTTTCACTTTACAAATTTGTCCGATTAATGATTCATCGCCAGCAAACTCGACTTTCATATAGTTATCGGCATACCCAACTAACACACCATCTTGAGAGCCTTTTTCTTCAGGAATAACCTCTAATACATCATTTTCAAATTTTGAAGCATAAGTTTTAGCAAGTTGATTACTCAGTTCAATGAGTTTATGAACACGTTCGTTTTTGATTTCTTCATCAATTTGATCGTCCATTCGTGCTGCTGGTGTTCCAATTCGCGGTGAATATGGAAAGACGTGTAATTCAGAGAAATGATGGTTGACGATAAAATCATATGTTTCTTGAAATTCTGCTTCAGTCTCTCCTGGAAAACCGACAATAACATCACTCGTTACTGCTAAACCTGGTAATGCAGCATGTAGCTTTTGAATACGTTCAGAAAAATGGGCCATTGAATACTTACGGCGCATACGTTTCAACACACTATCTGAACCAGATTGAAGAGGAATGTGCAAATGACGAACAACTTTTTGGGATTGTTGTAAGACTTCAATCACTTCATCAGTCAATTGGCTCGCTTCAATTGAAGAAATGCGAATGCGCTCTAAGCCATCAACCGTTTCTAAATCTCTTAACAATTGCGCCAAGTTGTAATCTTTTAAGTCTTGACCATACCCGCCTGTATGAATACCTGTCAACACGATTTCTTTGTAACCTGAGTTAACAAGTTGTGTCGCTTGTTCAATAACTTTTTGTGGATCTCTTGAACGCATTAACCCACGCGCCCATGGAATAATACAAAAAGTACAAAAATTGTTGCAGCCTTCTTGAATTTTAAGTGATGCACGTGTACGGTCTGTAAAATATGGCACATCTAACTCTTCGTATGTACGATTTTTCATAATATTACTTACGCCGTTAATCGGCTGACGTTCGTCTTGATACGTATCAATATAATCCAATAATTTATGACGATCTTGCGTACCTACAACAATGTCGACACCAGGAATTTCCATGATTTCAGCTGAAGATGTTTGTGCATAACAGCCCGTTACACAAATGACTGCATCTGGATTTTGTCGAATCGCACGACGAATAATTTGACGACTTTTTTTATCGCCTGTATTGGTTACTGTACATGTATTAATCACGAATACATCCGCATTTTGTTCGAAATCTACACGGTTATATTCTGCATCTTTAAATAACTGCCAAATTGCTTCTGTTTCATAATGGTTTACTTTACAACCTAATGTATGAAAGGCAACTGTAGACATAGATTCACCCCATTAATTCTATTTCGTAGCTTATGGCACTTAATGCATAAAGAGGCGCCGTTTCAGCTCGTAAAATACGAGGTCCTAGCCCTACGCTTTTTGCTACATTTTCAAAAAGTGCAATTTCGTCATCTGAAAAGCCGCCTTCAGGACCAAACAATAATAATACATGTGATCCGCGGTTGACTTGACGTAATTGCTGTTTAAACAAAGCGCGTTCATTTTCTTTAGCCGCCGCTTCATATGCCATAAGTACACAATCATATTGACTTATCATATCATATATTTCGTGTAAATTCGAGACAAATTTCACTTGAGGAATGACTTGACGGTAGCTCTGTTCAGCCGCTTCTTTCACTATCTTTTGCCAACGATCAACTTTTTTTGCTGCTTTTTGTTCATTCAGTTTAACGACAGAACGATCCATTTGTGTCGTTACAAACGATGTCGCGCCAAGTTCAGTTGCTTTTTGAAGTAACCATTCGTATTTGTCTCCTTTAATTAAGCCGCTACAAATTGTAATGTTAAATGGTAATTCTGTTTGAATATCTAATTGTTCAACTGTTTCTACAGTAATTTGTTGTGGCTCGATGGCAATGATCTTACAGCGATATGTTTGTGCATCTATAAAGTTAATAATGAGTTCATCACCAACTATTTGTCTCATCACACTCTTAATATGATGGATATCGTTACTATCAGTGATAAAAAAACGCTGATGTTGCTCAGCGTTTTCATTTAAAAAGTATCTTTGCATGTTATTTCACCTTCTGACCGATGATACATACCCAACCTGCTTCATTTTTAACTTCCTTGATTGAGAATCCTGTATCTTCCATTAATGTTTGAATTGCTTCACGCTTCTCTTCAATAATACCAGAAGTGATAAAGTAACCTTCAGGATTTAAACGATCGTATGCATCTTGAACCATTTTTTCAATAATATGCGCTAAAATGTTCGCGATGACAACATCATATTGTCCTTTTTCTTCCATAAGCAAATTACCAGTTGCTGTTTCAATGGCATCTAAACAGTGATTTTTCTCAAAGTTTTCTTTCGCAACTTGGACAGCCATTTCGTCTAAATCAGTCGCTTTGATTGATTGTGCACCTAATAAGTAAGAAGCAATACTCAAAATGCCCGAGCCCGTGCCGACATCAATGACACGGTGTTGTGGTTGGACAATCTGCTCAAGCGCTTTAAGGCACATACTTGTTGTAGGATGGTCTCCAGTTCCGAAAGCCATGCCTGGATCCAACTCAATATAAAGATGTGTGTCGTCACGCTCGACAGATTCCCAACTTGGCACTATGAAAAAACGCTCAGACGCTTTAAATGGATGGAAGTAATTTTTCCATTCATTTTCCCAATCAGACTCTTGGACGAACTTTTCTTCTATCGCCAATACATTACGGTCTATCATAGGTGACGCTTTAAGTTGTGCTAATATATTATTTTTCAAAGTTTCGTCGTATTGTAAGTCATTAAAATAGGCTTTAACAATCATATGTTGCTCAGGATAGTCAGCTGGATTAAGTTCAAAAATTTCACCAAATCGGTCTTCGCGAATCTTGGAAAGTTCATGAGAGTCCTCAATCGCAACCCCACTAGAACCTGCTTCTTGTAATATTTCAGTGGCGATAGATTCCGCTTCTTGATTAACCGTTACAGAAAGTTCAATCCAATTCATGGGTTATTCTCCTTTAAAAAAACGACGTGCTTTATCTTTAAAATTTGAAGGTTGTTCGTTTACTGTTTCTCCTGATGCTTCAGCAAATTCTTTTAGCAGTTCACGTTGACGTTCATTTAAACGTGTTGGTGTTTGTACACGAATATTAACAAATAAATCACCATAGCCGTAGCCATGTACGTTTTTAATCCCTTTACCTTTCAATCTAAATTGCTTACCTGTTTGTGTCCCCTCAGGAACTGTTAACATGACATGACCTTTTAATGTAGGGATTTTCACTTCGTCACCTAAAGCAGCTTGGGCGAAACTAATGTTGTGGTTATATAAAATGTCATCACCTTCACGTGTGAATTTATCAGAAGGTTGAACACGGAAAATAACGAACAAGTCACCTGCAGGACCACCATTTTCACCAGGACCACCTTGACCTGCTAAGCGGATTTGTTGATCATTATCGACACCTTCAGGCACAGTCACTTCAAGTTTAACATTTTTCAATTCTGTACCTTTACCGTGACATGTTGGACATGGTTCTTCAAATTCTTCTCCTGTACCATTACATTCAGGACAGACTTTTTCAGTTCTAACACGGCCTAAAATCGTATTTTGTTCGACAGAGACATGACCTGCACCGTTACAATATGAACATGTTTTCTTCTTAGTTCCAGGTTTTGCACCTTCACCATCACATGTATGACATGTCACTTCTTTTCGAATTGAGATTTCTTTCTTAGTACCGAAAACAGCCTCATCAAAAGTGACAGTCATTGTATATTGAAGATCGTCACCTCGACGTGGCGCATTTGGGTCACGTTGACGCTGTGCACCACCGAAAAATTGACTAAAGATATCTTCAAAACCACCGCCACCGAATCCAGAAAAGTCTTGACCTCCAAATCCTTGACCAAAGCCACCTTGTGGACCACTGTGACCAAATTGATCGTATTGCGCACGTTTATTTTCGTCACTTAACACTTCATAAGCTTCAGAGATTTCTTTAAACTTTTCGTCTGAACCTTCTTCTTTATTAATATCTGGATGGTATTTTTTCGATAATTTACGGTAGGCTTTTTTGATTTCATCTTTACTCGCACTTTTAGACACGCCAAGGACTTCGTAATAATCTCGTTTTGCCAATGCTCTCTCTCCTTTTGAATTGATTTTTTGAATAAAAAGAGGCTGGGACGATTGATTGTCCTAGCCCCTTTGAGCGACTTTTTACAGTCAATTTATTTGATCGAAAGACCTATTTTTGTTGGTTGTCGTCATCGTTAACTTCTTTAAATTCTGCATCTTCAACTGTATCATCGTTTTGAGAAGCATTCGCGCCACCTTGTTGTTGTGCAGCTTGTTGCGCTTGTTCATAAACTTTCATTGATAATTGTTGAACGACTTGTTCTAAAGCTTCTTTTTTCGCTTTAATATCTTCAATGTCGCTACCTTCTAATGCAGTTTTTAATTCATCTTTTTTCGCTTCAGCTTCTTTTTTATCGTCTTCGCTTACATTGTCACCTAAGTCTTTCAATGTTTTGTCGACTTGGAATACAAGTTGGTCAGCGTCGTTTCTTAAGTCTACTTCTTCACGACGTTTTTTGTCAGCTTCAGCGTTTTGTTCGGCATCTTTCACCATGCGATCGATTTCTTCGTCAGATAATGCAGAAGACGATTCGATGGTAATGTTTTGTTCTTTATTTGTACCTAAATCTTTTGCAGTTACGTTTACAATACCGTTTTTATCGATATCGAAAGTCACTTCGATTTGTGGTACGCCACGTGGTGCTGGTGGAATATCTGTTAATTGGAAACGACCTAATGTTTTGTTGTCTGAAGCCATTGGACGTTCACCTTGTAATACGTGAATATCTACTGCTGGTTGGTTATCTGCTGCAGTTGAGTAAACTTGAGATTTAGATGTTGGAATTGTCGTATTTCTTTCGATTAACGTATTCATACGACCACCCATGATTTCAATACCTAATGAAAGTGGTGTAACATCTAATAATACAACATCTTTAACATCACCAGTAATCACGCCACCTTGAATTGCTGCACCCATCGCAACAACTTCGTCAGGGTTTACACCTTTGTTTGGTTCTTTACCAATTTCTTTTTTGATAGCTTCTTGTACAGCAGGGATACGTGTTGAACCACCTACTAAGATAACTTCATCAATGTCAGCGTTTGAAAGGCCAGCGTCTTTCATTGCTTGACGTGTAGGTCCCATTGTTTTTTGTACAAGGTCATATGCTAATTCTTCAAATTTTGCACGGCTTAAAGTTGTTTCAAGGTGTAATGGACCTGCCTCACCAGCTGAGATAAATGGTAATGAAATTTGTGTTGAAGATACACCTGATAAGTCTTTTTTCGCTTTTTCAGCAGCATCTTTTAAACGTTGTAATGCCATTTTATCTTGTGATAAGTCCACACCATTTTCTGATTTGAATTGTTGTACTAAGTAATCAATAATCACTTGGTCAAAATCGTCCCCACCAAGTTTATTGTCACCTGCTGTTGCTAATACTTCGAATACACCGTCTCCCAATTCAAGGATAGACACGTCGAAAGTACCACCACCAAGGTCGAATACAAGTACTTTTTCATCTTTATCCGTTTTGTCTAAACCATAAGCTAATGCAGCAGCTGTTGGTTCGTTAATAATACGCTCTACTTCAAGACCAGCAATTTTACCAGCATCTTTAGTTGCTTGACGTTCTGCATCATTGAAGTAAGCTGGAACTGTAATAACAGCTTTTTCAACTTTTTCACCTAAATAGCTTTCTGCAGTGCTTTTTAAGTTTTGTAAAATCATCGCAGAAATTTCTTGTGGTGTGTAAGATTTACCATCGATATTTTCTTTATGGTCAGTACCCATATAACGTTTAATAGATTGGATTGTATTAGGGTTTGTGATTGCTTGACGTTTAGCGACTTCCCCAACTTGTGTTTCACCATTTTTAAATGCAACGACAGATGGTGTTGTTCTAGCGCCTTCAGGATTTTGAATAACTTTAGGTTCGTCACCTTCTAATACTGATACGCAAGAGTTTGTTGTACCTAAATCAATTCCAATTACTTTACTCATAGTCAAATTCCTCCTAATTTTCAAACATAGTTATTTTTACATAAATGGTTTTCTTCGTCAAAATTATTGATTTACTTTTACCATTGAAGCACGTAAGACTCTATCTTTCAATTGATAGCCAGCTTGTAACTCTTCGGTAATTTGTCCAGATTCGAAGTCAGGATTGTCATCTTGCATGACCGCCTGATGGAAGTTCGGATCAAACTGTTCACCTTCAGTTTTGATTTTTTCTAATCCGTTATCTTCAAGCGCTTTTAAAAGACTGTCATAAACCATTTCTACACCTTTTTTAAGTGCGTTAAATGATTCATCGTCGCCTTCGATTTTCAAAGCACGTTCAAAGTTATCAAGTGCTGGCAATACATCAGTGAGTACTTTTTGTGCTTGATATTTCTTTTGAGTTTGCGCTTCATTTTGAATACGTCTTTTATAATTTTCAAATTCTGCATATAAACGCAAATATTGTTCTTCTTTTGCATCAACTTCAGCTTTTAAAGAAGCGATCTCTTCATCTTTTGGATCTTGCGCTTCGTCATTTTCATTATTTTCAGAGTCTTGTTCTACTGCAACTTCTTCAGTGTCCACTTCTGGTTCTGAAGTTTGTGTTGTTTCTTGTGACTCAGTTTCTTTTGTTTCTTCGTCCTTACGCATGTCTTTTTCCTCTGACATTTTCAAACCTCCATTACGTTTAAACATTTCGTATCACTTTATTATGAAATCCGACTCAACAATTGTATCACATTATGATAATGCATAGCAGTAGGACCGATAACAGCAATATGACCTGTTAAATCTTTGTCTATTTGATAAGAACGGCTAAGTATGGCAATGCCGTGTAAATTTTGTTCAATCTCAGTCCCAATACGTACATTAATCAATTGGTCAGACATATCATGAATCACATCAGCAATACGATCGGACTCAATATATTTTAATATAGGTTGTATGGACGCCACAGTTGACTCGTTTAATCCTTCGATAAGTTGATGTTTACCACCTAAATATACACGTGTAGATTGATTGTTACGATATTGATGTAGCAAGTGAATAATACGTATGATTAAATCAGTTTCTTGATCATTAAATCCTAACATCCGATACATTTCTATGGATTGCTCGTTGTCATCGTCAAAAAAGTGACTGACATGTTCGGATAGATAGTTTGATACTTTAATGACTGATTGATCATTAAAAGGTTGTTCACACGTCACATGCACATGCTTCACGTGTCCAGTTTCATCAATCATCACTACGATAATGTGGTACGGATTTAACTTCATCAAATGCACATCCAATATAGAGGCCTTTGAATGATCAGGTCCTATTACAAGAGTTGTATAATGTGCTTGATTTGAAAACACTTTTGCAAAGCTATCTAACGTCGATGCTAAATCATAATGATGATTGACTAACATCTGATGAATATCTAGACCACTTTGCTTTTCAAAATGATAGGGTTGTTCTAACAAATGATTGGCATACAGTCTAAATCCTGCTTCTGATGGCACTCTACCTGAAGAAAAATGCGTTTTAGTGATCAGTGATTTTTCTTCTAAGGTTTTCATATCATTGCGAATCGTAGCAGGACTGACATCTACATTGTGCCTTTGTATTAAAGTGTTAGACCCAATAGGTTGTCCTAAGTCAACATAATCTTCAACAATTGCAGTTAAAATCTTCAATTGCCTTGGCGTAATCATGTTTTTCACCTCATTAGCACTCTTTCTAATCAAGTGCTAATTATAATTTATCAAATTGGTCAAAGTAAGTCAACGTTAAAGCATGATTTATTGAAAAAGTTTTTTTACACTTTGATAAACGCCTCAAATACAGTGTTTCCAACAATTCTCCCCTGTTCTGTTAAAGCGATTTGTTCGTCTGTTTGTTCAATCAAATTTTGACCTTCTAATGACAAAATTTCATTTGCATATACATCTTCAATCGTTTGATTAAATTTCTTTTTAAACTGTGCTTTATTCACGCCTTGATTCATTCTTAAACCTAAAAACATCTCTTCTTCTATTTGTTCTTTGACTGTGGGTGTCGTTTCCGTCAAACGAGGCAGTTCATGTTGTTGAATTTTTTTAATGTAATGATTAACGGGATTGACATTTGTATAACGAACACCATTGATATACCCACTTGCTCCTGCACCAAAGCCGTAATAACTTTCATTTTTCCAATACACTTGATTATGAACGGATTCATGCCCTTTTTTAGCAAAGTTAGAAATTTCATACTGATGTAATCCACTGTCTTTGATACGGTCCATTAAATATTGATACATCTCAGCCCCAATATCTTCATTTGGCATTTTAAGCTTCCCTTTGCGGTACTGATTATAAAATTGTGTTTGAGGTTCTAGAATCAATCCGTAACTTGATAAATGATCAATATCAAGACGGAGCGCTTCTTCCAAACTCTCTTGAAATTGAGACATCGTTTGGCCTGGTAAATGATACATTAAATCTAAACTAATCGATGGAATACCATGACGACGTGCGTTCTCAATCGCTCGATAAATATCAGATTTTTGATGACTTCGGCCTAATGTTTTTAGTAACGTATCGTCAAAAGTTTGTACACCAAGTGAGAGCCGATTGACACCATATTTTTTCAATAAGGCGACTTTTTCTTCTGTTAACTCATCTGGATTAGCTTCAAATGTATATTCACCTTTAATATTAAACTGGTCATTAATCGCTTGTAATAAATATTCTAATTGTGACTCAGATAATGCGGTAGGCGTACCACCACCGACAAATAACGTTTCTAAATCAGATGCTTTCGATTGCTTCATTTCTTCTACTAAACATTCCAAGTATTGATCGACAGGTTGATTTTGGATGAAATATTTATTGAAATCACAATACGTACAGATTTTTACACAAAAAGGAATATGAATATACGCACTTTTTGCTTTCATTAGTATTCACCTCATAAAATATGCCCCCTCGACACCTCAAGATGCGCGGGAGCATGTAATTTTGTCTTTATTCATCGTCCATCTTCAGTACGGCTAAGAAAGCATCTTGTGGGATTTCAACACTACCAACAGCTTTCATTTTAGCTTTACCGGCTTTTTGTTTTTCTAATAATTTACGTTTACGGCTAATGTCACCGCCATAACATTTTGAAAGGACGTTTTTACCCATTGATTTAATGTTCGTTCTCGCTACAATTTTATGCCCTACTGCAGCTTGGACAGGCACTTCGAACTGTTGTCGCGGAATTAACGTTTTTAATTTTTCTACGAGCGTTTTACCACGTTCATAAGCAAAGTCACGATGCACAATAAAGCTTAATGCATCTACTTTATCACCATTAAGTAAAATGTCCATTTTAACAAGGTTACTTTCTTTGTTCTCGATAAATTCATAATCAAATGAAGCGTAACCTTTTGTGTTGGATTTCAATTGATCAAAGAAATCAAAAACAACTTCTGATAATGGTAATTCATAAACGATACTCACACGAATATCATCCAAGTAATCCATATTCACGAATTGACCACGTTTACGTTGACAGAGTTCCATGACTGCACCTACATAATCATTTGGAACCATCATTGTCGCACGTACATAAGGTTCGAACACTTTGTCAATTTGATCTCGGTCAGGCATTTGTGCAGGGTTATCGACTTGAATTTGTTCTCCGTTTCTTAATACTACAGTGTAGATAACGGACGGCGCAGTTGCGATAAGTTCAATGCCGAATTCACGTTCGATACGTTCTTGAATAATTTCCATATGCAACATACCTAAGAAGCCTGTACGATAACCGAATCCGAGTGCTTTTGAAGATTCTGGTTCGAATTCTAATGAAGCATCGTTTAACTGTAATTTTTCTAATGCTTCACGTAAATCGTTGTAGTCTTTATTATCAATTGGGAAAAGACCACAATAAACCATTGGATTCATTTTTTTATACCCTTTTAAAGGTTTGTCAGCAGGTCTCTCTGCATGCGTAATCGTATCACCTACACGAGAATCATCTACATTTTTAATACTTGCAATGATATAACCTACATCACCAACAGTTAGCTCTTCTACTGGCAATTCTTTTGGTGTGTTGATACCGACTTCAGTCACTTCGAATGTTTTTCCTGTCGCCATCATTTGAATACGGTCACCCGCTTTTACCACACCATCTACCACACGTATAGAAGAAATGACACCGCGATATGGGTCATATTCGGAGTCGAAAATTAATGCTTTCAGTGGCGCAGCTGGATCTCCGTCTGGTGGTGGTACCATTTCAACAATCTTTTCTAAAATTTCATCAATGCCGATATTTGCTTTTGCACTCGCAAGTACAGCGTCATCTTTATCTAAACCAATCACATCTTCAACTTCTTGTTTAACACGTTCAGGTTCAGCAGCCGGTAAATCGATTTTGTTGATGACTGGAATCAACTCTAAATCATTGTCGAGCGCTAAATATACATTGGCTAAAGTTTGCGCTTCGATACCTTGTGCTGCATCTACAACAAGAATTGCGCCTTCACAAGCTGCTAATGAACGTGACACTTCATATGTAAAGTCGACGTGTCCTGGTGTATCAATCAAATGAAATGTGTATGTTTGACCATCTTTCGCGTCATATTTTAAACGTACTGCATTTAATTTAATTGTAATTCCACGTTCACGCTCTAAGTCCATAGAATCTAAGAGTTGTGCTTGCATTTCTCGAGATTCAACAGATTTTGTATTTTCTAAAATTCGATCGGCTAAAGTAGATTTCCCATGGTCGATATGCGCTATGATCGAAAAATTCCTGATATTTTTACGTCTATTTAAACGTTCTTGATTATCCATATCATCATACTCACTTTCATAAGTTTACCCGTAAATTAACGATTACATCTTTGCTATAATAACGTTTTTAGGGATTAATTGCAACTGTCTGAATACACAATACACGCGATTCAAAGCGTCAATTCAAAGATTCAAAAACAGGTATAATTTTGTTGAGGTCATTTGTCAGTTTTTATCATTCATATTTGAAATCATCCCGTAATGACCGTTCATGACGTCGAAAAAAATGATTCGACCGTTCAATTAATTATTGCACATTGTATAGAGTTTTGATAGAATGAATCTTGTTGTAATCAAATTATTTTGATACGAAGACGATTATAGGAGGTGTCTTTCATGCCAAATATCAAATCTGCAATTAAACGTGTGAGAACAACTCATACAGCAGAAAGCAAAAACATTTCTCAAAAAAATGACATGCGTTCTGCAGTGAAAAGCGCGAAAAAAGCAATTGAAACTAATGCTGATAATAAACAAGAATTAGTAAGCAAAGCAGTGAAACGTATTGATAAAGCTGCTCAGAAGAATTTAATTCATTCTAACAAAGCTGATAGAATGAAATCAAAATTAATGTCAGCAAAATAATGAAAAAGAGCTGTGCCGCATTTTAGGTACAGCTCTTTTTTAGGTTTTCACATGCTTTGTCTTTTGAGTGCTTCAACTGAAAAAGGATGTATGCATTCTACAAAGCAGTTTAGATTCAGCCCCTCTTATGGTCCTTCTTGTTTTACGCTTCACTTATAATTTCATAATAAACAATTCTAATATGAGCACTTTATCCATATAAGATGACTTCAGTTGGTAGTCCGTCTCGGCACATACATCAATAATCGTTAACAATGTTTCCAAATCATATTTGCGTGCTTGATTCAGTGCAAGTTTGACACGGTATGGATGGACACCTACCGTTTTAGCAATTTGTTGTCCAGAATACCCTTTTTGGTTAAGAATTTTACTTTGATAGTATAAGCGATAGTTACTCGTAATTAACGCTAAAAGTTTAATCGGTTCTTCTTTTAATTGTATTAAATCTTTTACGAGTGTAATAGCGCTATCTTTTTGACCTTTTTGAATGTAATCCGTTAATAGAAACACATTTTGTTCTAAACTCCTATTTACAATGGTTTGGACATCGTCTTTATTGATTGTAGGACGATCTCCTACAAATAATAACAATTTGTCTAGTTCTTGCTTAATCACGCGATAATGTATCCCGGTTAAATGAATAAGTGTTTCCAAGGCATCTTGTTTAATTTCTTTAAAAGACTGATTTAAATATTGATGAATCCACTTTTGCATCTCCTGCTCAGTCATTTGTTCGATTTTCTTAATGTTCGCTACTTTTTTGAGTGCTTTCACTACCTTTTTTCTTTCATCTAGTTTTGGCGCTTGAACTTGAAAGATAATCAAAGAAGTCCCATCATATTTTTCAATAAACTCAAATAATGTATCTGGGTTTGCCTGAGCCTCTTTAGGTGGCTTTTCACCAGTAAAAACATAGCTATTTTGCACAACGACAATCTTTTTATCAGAAAAGAATGGAAGTGTCATGGCCTCTTCGATAATTGCATTTAAGTTTGTTTCATATAAGTTGTATCTTACATAATTAAAGTCATCTTTAGGTTCATCTTCTAAGTACTTTTTAGTAAGTTGTTCCGTTTCACGATCAATTAACTCCGGGACTTCACCGTGAATCACATGAATATTTGACATGGTGTGACTTCCTCTCTATCTCAATGCTTTAAACGTATTATAACACGAATGATTAACCTACTTCATCATCAGTTCAACTGTTCAGTGGTCAAAGTATAGCCTACGTCATTAGGTGTATCAAACTGAATATGAATATGATGATTATCTGCAGTATTATACACTTTAGCATGAATGTCGTGTAATTTTTGAATCGTTGTAGGATGTGGTAAATGGTACATGTTTTGTTTCCCAGCAGAAATGAGTGCCAATTCTGGATGGAGTTGTGCGAGAAATGATTTAGAGGAACTCGTCTGACTGCCATGATGTCCCACTTTGAGAATTTGAATTTGTGGTAATACATATTGTTTTAACAAAATCTCTTCGTTTTTCGTCGTTGCGTCACCCATCAATAAAATATGTGTATCGTGTATCGTAGCTAAAGTTACAATCGAATGTTCATTAGGGTCATCACTCGTCGGAATATCCGTATTGAAAAAACTAAACTGAAAATCTCCCAACGTAATTTGGGAAATATTTTCATAGGATAATAGTTCCGCATGTTCGTTTGCAACAACATGTTGAATCATTTGAAACTTAGCAGCATCAAAGTGTGATGGATTAATGATGATTTTTTTAATTGCTACATATTGCGCGAGATGTTCAATTTCTCCCATATGATCTTGATGCGCATGTGTAATAATGAGATAGTCAATTTGATGTATCCCCATTTTCTTAAATAATGGATAAATACTTTTCTTTGTAATATTGATATTCGACTGCTTTTGTTGATGATTTTCATATGCACCGCCTGTATCGATTAACAGCGTTTCACCGTTTAAGCATTGAAATAATATTGCATCACCTTGACCGACATCTATCATTGTCATTTGATTGATATAACGAGGGTGAACCTGCCAGAGTATCATACAAAGACATAAAATTAATAGTATCGATAAGGTATATCGCTTTTGCGTTAACAAATAAAGCAGTGTAAATGTTGTAATTGTGCAACAAAGGAAGCCCAATTCTCCAAAATCCGGAATAGGAAGCGTAAATTTTTCTAATACGGCTAACATCTTCAAAAAGAGTGTCTGAATATCAAAAATGAAGTGCGTCACGAAAGTGAAAAGATTTAAAATAGAAGGAATCACTATCGCAATAATCGCGAGAGCAAATGAAAGTGGAATCACAATTGTGCTATAAAGTGGAATAAAAAAGAAATTCGAAATCAACCCTTGCCATTGGATTTCATTTAGTTGTGTATAATTTAATGGAATAGATGCAATGACGGCAATATAAGAGCCTAAAAAGAGTGATTTTATAAAATGTTGATGCTGTAATACATCTTTCATCAAAATTAATATTGCAGAAATCAAAAAAGAATATAAAAAGCCTAAATGATAATGGTAGTCACTATTTACAAAACTCATGCCAATATAAACGAGCAAGAGTGATTGGAGTGAAGTCAAATGAAAATACCGTGACAACAGCAGCATTACGAGCGTCATTGCTACCGCACGTCCGGCGCTTGGACTGGCCCCAACAAAAATTAAAAATATTGGTAAAAAGAAAATCAGTGCTACTTGGGTGTAATACATAGGTAAAGGGAGTCGCTTTCCAATAGCGTAAAACAGTAATATTAATATACTCGTATGTGTGCCACTCACTGCAAATAAATGTGAAATCCCTAATCTTTGGGCTAGTGCCTTCATATCACTATCAAGATAATTCGAGTTACCTGTTGCGATTGCTATGATTTCCCCTTTTCCGAAAAGATGTGAGTTTAACACGCGTATAGTCACCGTATTCCTTACAAACTCAATACGCTCTTTTAAAGTAGGGACCTTTATATCGCATTGGTTAAAGTCAATTCTTTTTGCAATAAAGAGCGGCCGCTGTTGCTTAAAAAGTGGTGATTGGAATGTCCCTATTACTTGACATTGATGATGAAGTAGAAAATGTGCATCTGGTATGGATTGTTGTTGAGAGATACGCCCTTTGATTAAAATAGGCGTCCCATTTACAGTCGCTTGAACTGATAATAGATGATCTTTAACAATAGGGAATGTTGTGAAATGTGCTTTGATCGTTTGAGGAGTAGCAGTGGTCGTCTCTGATATAGCGGTTGAGGGGAAATTCTCATTACGATGCTCAATCGTCTCAATGGTATAGCCTATGAGCACCATACCGACTGTTGAAATAAACACTAACTTTGACTTTTTCTTTAGCCATAGACTGCATGCTATCACACAATAAATGAAGCATGCAGTAAACAAATGATGATATGCAATGTGACCAATAACATATGTAAGAAGTAAATACGTCATTACGGTTTGAGTAAATATTCCGCAATATGTTGAGGATTAAAATTGATTTTTTCATAGTGAACCCCTGATTGCTCTAGCAACTGAACTGCATAGTCAGGGTTGTGGTAATCTTCAGCATAATAAATGGTTTTGATACCCGCTTGAATGATAGATTTCGTACAGTTTAAACAAGGGAAATGTGTCACATAAATCGTTGCATTTTCGGTAGAGACACCTTGTTTAGCACATTGAAGAATCGCATTCATTTCGGCATGTATCGTTCTAATACAATGTCCATCTTCCATTAAACAACCTTCATCAATACAATGGACTTCACCCGAAACAGAACCGTTATAACCACCGGCAATAATTCGATTGTCTTTTGTAATCGTTGCACCGACAGATAGACGTGTACAAGTGGATCTCAATGCTAATAAATGAGACTGTGCCATAAAATAATCATGCCATTGAATTCGTTTCATGCTTTTCTGTCACCTCGTATAGTTGTTTATTTTATTATAAATGATTCGCCTCGCTTCGACTAGTTACATCCTGTAATGCATTATACCGTTAAATACACTTTCAATTTTTCAAATGTTTTTTCACCTATCCCTTTAACGTCTTTCAAATTTTCAACACTCGAAAAAGGGCCGTTTTCTTCACGATATTTAATAATGGTTTGTGCTTTTGAAGGACCGATGCCGGGAATTTGAGTGAGTTCCTTCTCATCTGCAGTATTTAAATTGACAGAAATATTATTCGAAGCCGTTGTACTCGTTGTTGTATTATTTTGTTGCGATGTATGACTAGTGCTAGACTTTTCTGTTTCACTCTTAGTCGGGATGTAAATCATTTTTTGGTCTGTTAATTTCTCTGCTAAGTTAATACGACTCAAATCTGCAGTATTTAACGGTTCAGCTCTATCTAATAACTGTTTCATCCGATCATCTGATTTCATTTCATACGTACTCGGTTTCTTCACTGCGCCTTTAATATCGACAACTATCTTTTGAGGAGCTTGTTGATGATTCGCTTTAGTTTTGGATTTTTCTTGATGTGCTTCAATTGGACCAGATGGTTGAATCGCCAATGCGTCTTTTGACTGTTCTTCATGTGCAGTATTTAGTAATAACCAAACGGCTAATCCTATCATAAGCACTATTACAATTCCAACTTGTATTTTATACTGTTTGATTAAAGCTAAAAGTTGTTCCACTGAAAACATAAATAAAACCTCCTATCATACGGTTACACGCATGAAGAAGGTTTTTTACTTGTTATTTTTTTACAATAAAGAATAGACGATCACTTTCTGGGTCTTGTGTCGCTTTATCAAAATCATAAAAGGTTTCGATTTGAGTAAAGCCGACCTGTTTCAGCATGGCGATATACTGATCCTTTTCGAAAGTGCGTTGATATTGTGATTCATCTTGTCTGACGTAAGTTTGTGCTTCATTTAATATAAAGAATGTTAAATCATGCCAAACACTGTATGGTGCTTCAGCGGGTTCCGTTTGCCATACTAATGTTAAATCTTCACGGTCATCCAGATAAACTTGTCCGTTAAACTGATGTGTCATTTTATGTGTCGTGTGGACATCAAAAATAAAATATCCGTCTGTATTCAAATGCTGAAACACGCGTTCAAACGTAGCCATCACTGCCATTTCATCAGGTAAATAGTTCAGACTGTCACAAAGAATTGTGATTAAATCAAAGGCGGCATTCAGTTCAAAATCTGACATATCTCCTTCGATCCAATGAACCGCACTCGATTTTTGTTTGGCTAAAGCTAACATTTCAACACTTAAATCCATTCCAATGACTTCATCAGCAAACTGCGTAAAGTGTTGGGTCAACGTCCCTGTGCCACAACCAATGTCAAGTACACGTGAGGCTTTTGGTTGTTGAAGTGTATCTTGTATGATTTTGAGCCACAGATCATAAGGTTGATCATCTGTTAATCGGTCATAAAATGCACTTAAATTCTCATACTGCATTATGAATTAATAACCTCTTTGTAGCCTAGCATTTCAACATCTTGATATAATTTTTCGATATTGTAATAGTTGCGTTCATCTTTGTGAAAAACATGGACAACGACATCTACTAAATCAATCAATATCCATCGCGCTTCATTAAAGCCTTCCATGCGCTTCACTTCAATTTGTTGTGACTCAGCACTTTCTTTAACAGCACGAGCAATCGCTTGAACTTGTCTTTCATTATTCCCATGACATACGACAAAATAGTCAGTAAGATCAGAAACACCGCTCATGTTAAGTGAAATAATGTCTTCTGCTTTTTTTGCATCGGCTGCTTCAACTGCTAACATTAATAGTTCTTTTGCGTTCATTTAATCATCCTTTATTTTAGAGTCATTAAAATTGTAGTAATTCAGACAATCGATAGTGGATTGGTACACACTTACATCTTTTTTAACGAGATACAAAACAGTTCTTTTTGAAATTTCATAAATTGTTTTATCTAACCCACCGCCATTGTATACCATATTTCGAATTTCTTCCACTTTTGGCGTAGTTCGACCTGGCTCAATGTAATCGGCTATAAAGACTAATTTTTCTGTTTTCGTCATATGTTTACGCCCTGTCGTGTGGTTGTATATCGCTAATAATATTTCGTCATCTTGGATACCGTATTGGTGTTTCATTAATGCTGCACATACAGGACCATGTAAAATTTCTGAGCCATAGCTTAACAAATCATGGTCGAGATCGTATCGAGTGACTTGTTGGTATAAAAAGCTTAAGTCGTCATATTTACAAAAATCATGTAAAATACCTGCAAGTTCAGCTTTTTCTTTATCTCCCTCATACAATTCTGCCAATTTGACAGCCGTTTCAGCTACACGTAAAGAATGTTCAAATCTCTTCTTCGGTAGCTTTTGTTCAACGAGTTCAATCGCAAATGTTCGATCCATATAACCCCTCCTTCAATATATAGCGCTCGACATTTAACGGTACCCACATATGAATAGGTTGTTGTTGTGCGCATCTTTGACGAATTTCAGTTGAACTAACCTCGATATTCGGTATTTTGACCGGGAATATTGAAGTGTCATCTGACTGAATCATATAGCCACGATTTACAACTATAAAAGTGACAAAAGATTTCAGTGCGTCAATTTGATACCATCGATCAAGTTGTTCATATTGATCCGTTCCGATAACAAAATAAAGCTTTGCATCAGGTGATTCTTGATGAATTTTTTTCAAAGTATCATAAGTGTAACTTTGCCCTTTACGCTCAATTTCATCTAATCGAAGCGTCCCAAACCCTAAGTTTTCAATGACCAACTGCACCATCTTAATACGATGCTTAACATCTATAAGTTGATCATGTTTTTTTAATGGTGACATAAAACTTGGCATAAAATAAAAGTGATCCGGTTGAATGGCGGCGTTAACTTCACTCGCCACCATCTCATGTCCACTATGAATCGGATTGAATTGTCCACCATAAACAACAATTTTTTCCATTTTATGGCAACTCAATTTGCTTGTTTTCTCGAGATTCTTTGTAGAGGACAATCATAGAACCGATAAGTTGGACCAATTCACTTCCTGTTGCTTGACTCACCGTTTGAGCCAATTCACTTTTATCATCCATATTGTTTTGTAAAATGTGAATTTTAATGAGTTCACGATTTTCGAGTGTCTCTTTCAATTGTTCAACCATATTTTCGTTAATACCCGACTTACCGATTTGGAAAGTTGGATCGACATGGTGTGCCTTGCTTCTTAAAAATCTTTTTTGTTTACCTGTTAATGCCATAACGGCCTCCTTAAGTTGAAGTTTGTTTCAATTTATTTAATACTACATTTCGCATTGTAGTAATGTCACTTTCTAAGCCAGTCCAAATTTTAAAACTTTCCGCACCTTGATAAATAAACATATCCAACCCATTATATGTCGTGCACTGTTTTTGTGCAGCTTCTTTTAAAAATGTCGTTTGTAGTGGAATATAAATAATATCACATACAAGTACATCTTTTTTTAATTGTTCGAAAGACATGACACTATCTTCAGATTGATGCATGCCGACAGGTGTCGTGTTAATGATAATATCAAATTGGTGTGCGATAGATGCAACATCTGTAAGGGAATATGGTTGGATTTCAAGTTGCCAGTCATTAAAACGAGACATAGAGCGATTGGCTACTGATATCGTATTCTCAGTCACTTGAGATAGCGCGTACGCAATACCTTTACTTGCGCCCCCCGCTCCGAGAATGAGAATGTGTGCATGACTTAAATCACCATATTGCGCTTGCAATCCTTTAACAAATCCTGTCCCGTCAGTGTTATAACCGATCCACTTACCATTTTCAACTTTAACTGTATTCACAGCACCAATGGCTCGGGCTTCATCCGACATATCATCAAGATAGTCGATAATGCGTTCTTTATGTGGAATCGTCACATTAAAGCCATCCAATCCTTTTTCACCAATAATATCTCGAATATGTCGAAAATGTGTAGGTGGAATATTAAGTGCTTCATAGCCATAATCTAAGTTCAAACTTTTGAAATTCGCATGGTGCATGAGTGGTGATAATGAATGGTCAATGGGATGTCCAATCACTGCAAATTTCATATATGCTCACGCTCCTTACATGATTGAAGGTCTGAGTGTGACTTCTACATTTTGAGGTACAATCACATCGAGTTCTGCACCAGCTTCCACTGTGACAAAACCTAAACCAGAAATCATAATATCTTTTTTCTCATTTTGTGTTGATAAATGCACTGTTTTCAACTGTTCAAAATCAAATGGATCTTTCGGTGACGGCGGAGATAATAGTGTACCAATTTGTTTACGCCATAAGTCATCCGCTTTTTCTAATTTCGTACGATGGATATTCAACTCATTAGAAAAATAACATACAAGTGGGCGCTTACCACCCTTTAAGTAGTCGACACGCGCTAAACCACCAATAAACAAAGATTGTGCTTCGTTTAATTGATAAACACGTTGCTTAATTTCTTTTTTGGGCATAATCGTATTTAATGCCTTTGTCGAAACGTAATGCGTCATTTGATGTTCTTGAATAATTCCAGGTGTATCGTACATATAATGATCTTCATCAATTGGAATATCAATCATGTCTAGTGTTGTACCAGGAATACGTGAAGTAGTCACGACATTCTTTTCACCCACTGTTTGTTCAATGAGTTTGTTAATCAAAGTCGATTTACCTACATTGGTTGTACCAACGATATAGACATCTTGACCGGCGCGATGTTTTTCAATCGTCTGTAACAAATCATCAATCCCAATTCCTTTATAAGCAGAAATTAAGCAGACGTCTTCGGGATATAAACCATAGTCTTTAGCTAAACGTCTTAACCATTCGGTAACACGACGTTTGTTAATCTGTTTCGGAAGCAAATCAATTTTATTTGCAACTAAAATAATCTTTTTATTGCCTACAATTCGTTTTACTGCATGAATAAAAGACCCTTCAAAGTCAAAAACGTCTACCAAATTAACGACGATACCTGGTTTGTCTGATAAACCGTTCAATAACTTTAAGAAGTCTTCACTTTCCATACCGACATCTTGAACTTCATTGTAGTTTTTCAGTCGAAAACAACGACGGCAAATCACATCTTCTTTTTCTAAACTTGCCTTTGGAACGTAACCTGGTTTTTGGGGGTCTTCAGATTGTAGTGTTGCCCCACAACCTATACATTTTAAAGTTTCAGTCAATTACGATTCCTCCCATTTAATATAGCCTTTTCTTTTAAAATGCTTGAGTAAGCGTCGTTCAACTAAACGATTAAACTTTGTAATAAAACCATCTGAATTTTTCACAGGGACTACCATAATCGTATAAAGTCCGTGACGATTACCACCAAATACATCGGTGAGCATTTGGTCTCCAATGACAACAACTTCATCTTTTTGAATGCCCATTTGTTCTGTCGCACGACGTAATGCTTTTCCTCTAGGTTTTTGTGCTTTGAAAATATAATCCACTTTTAAATTTTGGCAAAAAGACTTCACACGTTGTTCATTATTATTAGAAACAACAGTAACTTTAAACCCTTGTTCGTCTAAACTTTTAAACCATGTTTCGACTTTAGGTGTCGGTTGTGCTTCATCCCAACCGACTAATGTATTATCCAAATCTGTGATAATCGCTTTAATATTCAATGCTTTCAGTTTGTCAAAGTCAATTTCATAAATCGAATTCACATATTGATTTGGTAAAAATAATTGCTTGATGATACCCATGTTCATCCTCCACTTTAAAAGACTTCATTCGTTACATTATAACACATTTATGCATACATTTTGTGTGATTTGTTAGAGTACTTTCACAAGTTCATTCACCATTTGACTTGAAGACTTAGCTGCGACTTTAAGAAATGCTTCAAATGTCATTCCCGCTTCACCATCAGCTAAATCAGAAATTGCACGTGTGACGATGAATGGGACATTAAACTGATGACATGTTTGTGCAATTGCAGTTGCTTCCATTTCAACAGCTAAGGCATTTGGAAAGTACTTTAAAATCAGTTGACGCTGTTCGTTAGTTCCGATAAAGCTATCACCTGATACGATTAAGCCTTCTCTACCATTTTGATTTATAGACTTTAAGACGTCATCTACCTTTTCAAATAATGACGCATCTGCTTCAAAATAAGTTGGCATCCCTGGAATTTGTCCCATATCATAACCAAACGCACGTGCATCAGCATCATGATACGCAACTTGTCTACTAATCACTACATCGCCGAGTGCTAATCCAGTTTGTAAGCCTCCCGCTGATCCAGTATTTATGATACATTGAGGTTGGAAACGATCTATTAGTAAACTTGTAGAAATGGCGACATTCACTTTTCCGATGCCGCTTTGTGTTAAAATAATTTCTTTGTCATTAAGTGTACCTTTATAAAAAATGGCGTGCGCAATTTTGATTTCTTCAACCGCATCCATTTGAGATTTTAATATTGCTACTTCTTCTTCCATTGCACCGATGATTCCAATCATTCAAATGCCTCCTTATAAAAAGATGTTTAATTTTGTATATACCGTAGTCATTTTATCATATTTACGCATATGAATTCAGTTTTATAAGAGAGATAATTCTAGCTGGATACGAAACTATCATAAAAATAATGTATATAAATGAGATATACATGAAGGTTTCACATTTCTATTAATCAAATCTATTTTTAAATCATATAAAAAAGGCCAAGACAACTGAATGTCCAAGCCCTAATACTAAATTTTTATTGACTCCATAACGCGGCTAATCCTTGTAATGAGAAAAAGCCTGTAAAAATCGTTACAATGACAGCTACAATACCAAATACGAGCATCCAAGTGGGGTGTTGATAATCACCAACAATACGTTTACTTTTTGAAGCGATGAGTACAGTTCCTAAAATAATCGGCAGAATTAAACCATTTAATGCGCCTGCAATAATCAATAGTTTCACAGGACGGCCAACAAATAAGAAAATAAGTGTAGAAACAACAATAAATGTAACGACCACATAATTATCATACGTCTTAATTTTGTTATGCAGTGTTTTAATAAAAGTCGTACTTGTATAAGCAGAACCAATGACTGATGACATCGCTGCCGCAAATAAAACGACACCGAAAATATTTTTCCCCATTGGACCTATAGCATGTTCAAATACAGAAGCTGGTGGATTTTCTGGATTTAAAGTGACACCTGTTACAACGACGCCAAGAACAGCTAAAAATAATAAACTTCTCATTATACCTGTTGTTAAAATCGCCGAAATGGCCGAGCGATTTACAAATGGCAAATAATCTTTCCCTTTAATACCAGCGTCAAGAATGCGGTGTGCGCCAGCAAAAGTAATATAGCCGCCTACAGTGCCACCGACTAATGTAATAATTGGAAGAACAAGCACTGAAGGATTTTCAGGTAACACCATATGCTTGGCTGCATCCAAATAAGGTGGATGTGATTGGATCATCACGTATGCGACGATCAAAATCATCAGTACACCAAGAATCATTGTCACGACATCCATCATTTTCTGACCATTTTTCGAAACAAATACGAGAATAGCAACCACTGCTGTAATAGCGGCACCTGTACGAATATCTAAGCCAAAAATGGCATTTAAACCAAGGCCAGCACCAGCAATATTCCCAATATTAAAGGCCAATCCACCGAGAGCAATAAGGATAGAAATAAACGTGCCAAGTCCTTTAACAACCTCATTGGCAATTTCTTGACCTCGATAACCCGTCACAACAAGAACACGCCAAATATTAATTTGTGCTCCAATATCAATAATAATAGACAGTAAAATAGCAAATGCAAAACTTGCTAAAAACTGTTCAGTAAACACAGCAGTTTGTGTTAAAAATGCAGGCCCAATAGCAGAAGTGGCCATTAAAAATACCGAGCCAAGCAATAATCTTCTGTGGGCCTTTGTAAAAACAAATTCACCTGGATTTTCAATTTGATTGGATTCTTTTTTCATCGATTAACCCCCTAACGTTACGATATCAACATTCACCTCGGATAACCGAGAACGTATTTCTTTAACAAATTCAAGCGCATGTGCACCATCACCATGTACACAAATTGTGTCAGCTTGAATATCAATCACTTCACCTGAAATCGATTTAACCGTGCCTTCTTTGACCATTTGTATGACTTGCGCAATGGCTTCCTCAGTATCTTCAATGGTTGCGCCTTCTTTTTTACGACTCACGAGTTGACCATCTCTTTCATATCGACGGTCGGCAAATACTTCAGAAGCAACTTTAAGCCCTTGTGCTTTGCCGACATCAACCAATATCGAATTGGATAATCCGACTAAATACAATTGTGGATCAATATCATAAACCGCAGACGCTACAGCTTTAGCAATCGCCTCGTCTCTCACGGCCATTTGATAAAGTGCACCATGTGGTTTCACATGATTGAGCTTCACGCCATGGAGATCGCAAAACATTTTTAAAGCACCGACTTGATAAACGACCATGTTATAAATTTCAGTTAGTGACATATACATATTGCGTCGCCCAAAACCTTGTAAATCAGGAAATCCTGGATGTGCTCCCACACTGACGCCACTTTCTTTCGCCCATTTGACAGTTTGAGCCATTACATTTTCATCACCAGCATGAAAACCACATGCGACATTGGCAGATGTAATTAATGGTAAAACTTCTCGGTCATTTCCAATTTGATAATTACCAAAACTTTCTCCTAAATCACAGTTCAAATCAATTTTCATCGTTATGATCCTCCTTGAATATAGAGTGACGCTCTAAAAATTTAATGTCTACATCTTTTGCATCGCCTTCATAATAGGGTGGATAAGACAATACCGCATATAAGAAATCGGCAGTCGTAGTGAAGCCATCAATGACTAATTCATCTAATGTCACCTTTAGTTTTTCAATCGCATGTGCACGATTTTCACCTTTAACAATCACTTTTGCAACGAGTGAATCGTAATAGGAAGACACTGTATATCCACTATATAACAACGAATCTACACGTACATTAAACCCTTGTGGTAAATGTAATCTTTGTACAGTGCCCGGCGTTGGACGAAATGCCTTTTGCGGATCTTCTGCATTGATTCTCGCCTCAATCACATGACCATAAAAATGAATATCGTCTTGTGTGAGTGACAGCGTGCCATCTTGCATAATACGTAACTGTTCGCGTACTAAGTCAACATCTGTACGCATTTCAGTCACGGTATGTTCAACTTGAATACGCGCATTCATTTCAATAAAGTAATAAGCGTCTTCTGTCACAAGAAATTCAATTGTACCTGCACTTCTATATTGCGCTGCTTTTGCGACTTTGACTGCATCGTCACAAATTTTTGCACGCTTTTCCTCACTTAACGCACTACAAGGTGACTCTTCAATCAGTTTTTGATTTTTGCGTTGGACTGAACAGTCACGTTCGCCCAAATGTATATAACGCGATTGTCCATCTCCAAGCACTTGTACTTCAACGTGTTTCGCTACTGGAATAAACGCTTCGACATATACACGATCGTCATTAAAGTATTTGTTGCCTTCACTTTTGGCCTCTTTAAAAGCACGTTCAAGTTGTGATTCTTCTTTGACGATACGAATCCCTTTTCCGCCACCACCACTCGCCGCCTTAATCACGAGAGGATAACCTATTTCTTCAGCGAGCGATTTAATTTCATCGACGGATGCCACTGATGATTTGGATCCCGGTATGATAGGCACATCTGCGTCATCAACGGTTTGGCGCGCAGTAATTTTGTCTCCCATTCGTTGCATCGTTTCTTTGGTTGGTCCGATAAAGTAAAGCCCTTCATTTTCAACTTTTTCAGCGAACACGGGACTTTCAGATAAAAAACCGTAACCTGGATGTATCGCATTTGCATTTGTAATTTCAGCAGCGGCTAATATTTTACGTATATTTAAATAACTATCTAAAGGGTTCGCTTGCCCAATACACACCGCATAATCTGCTAACTTTACATGTAGACTGTTCTCATCACCTACAGCATAAATCGCCACGGACTCCATTTTCATCTCTCTCAAAGCACGTATAATACGAACAGCAATTTCGCCCCTATTAGCAACTAACACTCGAAACATATAATCCCCCCTTACTTTAACGTTAAAATAACTTGGTTAAACTCAATATTCTCGCCATGATCGACTAAAATTTCTTGAACTTCACCAGCCTCATCTGCTGTCACTTCATTCATCACCTTCATCGCTTCAATGTAACCAATAATATCCCCTTTGCTCACTTTATCGCCAACTTTAACAACAGGCTTCGTTAATTCTTTTTCATCTTGCAAATAAAACGTTCCAATCATTTGTGACCGAATTACTTTTGTATCATTTTCAGCTTGATCTGTTGTTGACTGCGTTTGTTTCGTGCGACTATTATTTGATGTTTGTGAAGACATTTCATCATCATTAGGTGCTTCAGTTTGTTGAATAGATGATAAATCTAATTCAAGCTCCATCTCATCATCGCTATATCTGAAATGCTTAGCCCCGTATTGTTTTAATAAGTTTAAAGTTTGCTCTATTTGTTTTAAGTCCATGGTAAACTGTCTCCTTTTAAAACCGTTTTGATTTTTTGTTGCGTAGGTCTAATGTACTTCAGAAAGCGTTGTGGTTGTTGACGAATTTGAGCTTTCGCCTCTTCTAGCTTTCTGTTTTTACGTGATAAAATTTCATTCGCTTCATTAAATGTAATCCACTCAAATGTCAGCTTGTCTCCCGGCTGTTTTTGCACAATGTCAACAATATCACAATCAATCACGGTACCGATTTTAGTATAGCCTCCTACAGTTTGGCGGTCATTGAGTAAAATAATAGGATTGCCATCCTTAGGTACTTGCACACTTCCTAATGCAACAGGCTCTGAGATGATATCAGCATCTGCAAATGGTTGAATCGATGCCCCTTTGAGACGGTAACCCATTCGGTCAGAATTTTCTGAAATGGTAAATTCAAGGTGTTCCAGTTCTTTAATTGTCCGACGTGTGAAAGATTCTAGTTGTGGTCCATCCATCAATCCTATTGGTAAATGGCGAGCCTTCGTAAAACTTGAAAAATCACTTGAGCGACCAATTAAACGATTGTCTATATATGAAGGTTGTGTTGGAATAATATCATTCGCTTTTAACGCACGTCCTTTGAAACCACCGATACCAGTACGTGTATGTGTCGAATAACTGCCTTCAACAAGTGGAATATCTAAAGGTTCAGCAAAACCAATGTAACCCCGCATCCCATGAATGACAGGACCGATATCTAAAACATCATGTTTTTCTGCTTTGATAACAGTTTGATGTGGTATCGGTTCACCATTTAATGTTGCTGAAAACTGTGCCCCAGTAATAGCAAATAAATTCTGCCCTAAAAATTTAATTTGTGGTCCAATCATCGTAAACTCTAATGCAGGTTGACCCTTTGTTTCTAATAGCGTGTTTAATATTTCATAACTTGGGCAATCCATTACACCAGCAGGAGAATATCCTTCAAACTGATAACCTATACGTCCCATATCTTGAACTGTCGTAAATAATCCAGGTTTCATAATTTTAATGGACATCTTCTATCATCACCCATTCATCATAATCTAATTGGTTTTTATGCACATACTTTTGAATATGTAAAAATTCCTCTTCATTAATCGAATAAAACTTAATTTTATCGCCTGGTTGGTATAAAATTTTAGGCTCACGTTTTGGATTAAAAACATCAATCGGTGTACGCCCGATAATTTGCCATCCTCCAGGTGAATCTGACGGATATAGTCCTGTTTGATTATTCGCAATCCCCACTGAACCTGCATCAATTTTAATTCGAGGCTCTTCTTTTCTCGGTGTATGTAATCGAGGGCTCAAGCCGCCTAAAAATGGAAAACCAGGCATAAAGCCAATCATGTAAACGAGATAATATTTTTCAGTATGATATTGAATGACTTCTTCAATAGTTAAATGATTGTGTTCAGCAACAATACCAATATCTGGCCCCCATTTACCGCCGTACAATACTGGAATATTAACGATTTTCGTACCTCGAGTGTATGCCTGGCTTTGTTCATAATCAAACGCATCCAGTTGCAACGCTTCGATTAACGTGTCGAAATTAATTTGAATCCCATCGAAATAAACCATAACAGCGCGATATGATGGCACGATTTCTACTACATGTGGATGATTTATCTGATGTAGATGGGCGACTACAGCGTTGACATGTTCATATACCGATTCGCTAATTTGCGCTTTGAAGTAAATCATAAAAGATTGCTCACTAATTTGACGAAAATGCATGCGTATCCCCCTTTCAGAAAGCCCTTACAAATATATATTTTATCATTATAGATTATCAGTGACAATTAAGTATTGATTGAAATAATAGACTTATGCTCGGAATTCAAAAAAGGAAATGGGACATATCAAATGCTTCTATGTAGATTGATGATGTTAAAATGATGAATACATTTCAGTTCAGCATGGCAGAATAACATTGGAATTTTTCATTTTCAAAACACAAGTTCATACTTTATCCATCTTAAAACTAAAATTGCCAATATGAATAAGATTCCTGCGGGGTCATGTCGAATCAGTGCAACCATCATCACTTCAAAAAATGTCTAATAAAAGTGTTGGTCGTTGAAAGGACAACCCCTAAGAAAGCAAATCCATAATGGCAATGATAAAAATGTATGATTTATAATGAGCAGACAAGTTTAGCAAAATACAACCATTAAGATAATTAACAGTGTTCCCTATCCTTGTCGCAATTATTTTTTTAATGAATATCTACAATTCTTACGTTCATTTCTCCACCGTTTGGTAGTGGCACACGTACTTCGTCATCTACTTGTTTACCAATAAGTGCTTGTGCCATTGGTGATTCGTTAGAAATTTTACCGTTAAACGCATCAGATTCTGCTGAACCCACGATTTGATATGACTCTTCATCGTCACCAGGAAGTTCAACAAATGTAACTGTTTTACCAATTTGAACAACATGATTGTCACCTGTATCTTCAATGATTAAAGCATGACGTAACATTGTTTCAATACGTTGAATGTCTTGCTCGATAAAGCCTTGTTCATCTTTCGCTGCATCGTACTCTGAGTTCTCTGATAAGTCGCCAAAACTACGTGCAACTTTAATTTTTTCAACTACTTCTGGTCGTTTAACCGTTTTTAATTCTTCTAGTTCTTTTTCAAGTTTTTCGTATCCTTCTTGCGTCATTGGATATTGTTTTTGGTTTTCCATTGTTTGCATCTTCCTTTAACTATGATTTAATCTTTTTTACGTACAAGTGCTTGAATCTTAGTTGTCATGATATCAATAGCAACTTTGTTTGAACCGCCTTCAGGAATAATAATGTCCGCAAATTTTTTAGTCGGTTCAATAAATTGGTTATGCATTGGTCTCACAACAGTTAGATACTGATCAATGACAGACTCCATTGTACGACCACGCTCTTTGGTGTCTCTCACAAGACGGCGCAAAATTCTTAAATCTGCATCAGTGTCTACGTAAATTTTTACATCCATCATATTGCGCAATTCTTCATTTTCGAGCGCAAATATACCTTCTACGATAATAACATCTTTAGGTTGAAATGCAATCGTTTTATCGCTACGTGTATGATTTGTGTAGTCATAAGTTGGAACTTCTACACTTTGACCTGACTGTAATGATTTAAGATTTTGAATTAACAAATCATTATCAAACGCAAAAGGATGATCGTAATTTGTTTTCAGACGTTGTTCAAATGTAAGATGTGATTGGTCTTTGTAATAATAGTCTTGTTCAATAAGTGCGACACTGTGGCCTTCTAAATTATTCATAATTTTATTCGTCACAGATGTCTTACCCGAACCAGAGCCTCCAGCAATACCAATGATCGTTGTTGCCATTCTTTAAACTTCCTTTCTCATCATGTTGTTTGGATAAATAGGCTGGTCAACTTTGATTTGCACGATTTGTAATGGGTGTCGTGCGGCATCAAGTTCATTTCCTTCTTCATCATAAATCTTATCGACGACTTGTTTAAAGGTTTCAATTTCAGGTCCGAAAAACTCAACTTCTTGGCCTGGTTTAAAGTGATTTCTTTGTTGGATTGTCGCCATTTGAGTCTCACTATCATAGTCTAACACAAGACCGATAAAGTCAAACGGCGCTTTTTTACTCGATTCATTTCCAAACATTTGTTCTTCATAACCTGGTGTCCCTTTGAAAAATGCAGGTGCCGTATCACGGTTTGCACATTTATCTAATTCAAAGAGCCATTCCGGTTTAATTTTAAAGTTTTCTGGGTCTTCAGCATAAGCATCAATCACTTTACGATAGACAGATACCACTGTTGCAATATAGTGAATAGATTTCATTCTACCTTCGATTTTAAGTGAGTCAATACCTAAATCCATCATGTTCGGAATCGATTCAATCAATTTCAAATCACGCGGACTCATCGCAAATGGAACGGCATTGCCATCTTCATAATACACATCCAATTCGCCGTCTTCATCTACTGTCAATAAATCATAATCCCAACGACAACTTTGACAACACCCTCCACGGTTAGAATCACGTGCCGTCATATGGTTACTCAGTGTACAACGACCAGAGTATGCGATACACATTGCGCCGTGAATGAAAGCTTCAATTTCAATATCCACTTTATCCTTGATTTCTTGCATTTCCATCGCACCTGTTTCACGCGCAAGCACGACACGGTCTAAGCCTTCTTCTTTCCAATATTCGACCGCTTTATAGTTACTTAGTGATTGTTGTGTAGATAAATGAATTTCAAGCTTTGGAGCGACACGTTTACACGTTTCAATAATCAATGGATCTGCAACAATAATTCCTGTTGCACCAGTTGCTTCTAATTGTTGTAAATAGTCGTCAAGCCCTTCCATATTTTCATCATGGGCAATAATATTCGTTGTGATATAGATTTTAGCACCGTAACGATTGGCAAATTCCACACCTTCACGAATTTCGTCCATTGTAAAGTTGTCTGCATTTGAACGTAAACCGTACTCTTGACCCCCGATGAATACAGCATCAGCACCGTAATGAACTGCGATTTTTAATTTTTCTAAGTTACCAGCAGGCGCGAGTAATTCAGGCTTTTTCATTTTCGCTTTTGTTGCTGGCTTAACTTCTTCAAGTACCTTCATTCATACTCTCTCCTATCTTTAATATACTGTTTGCTTGTAATAGAATCCTTCATCAAACGGACGATGCTCTGGTTGTATTGCTTCAATTGGGTCTACAAGCATAAATTTTTCATCCTCATAAGCTTCTGGATCTTCTTCGTATAAATCAATCGCTTCACGATATTGCGCTGTCGCTACGTTAATATATTCTTCTGTTTGGAGTACCCCATCAATTTTCAAACTATCCACGCCAGCTTCAAACAATGGTTCTAACTCTTCAATTAAACAAATATCGTTCGGTGACATAATATGCGTGCCATTATAATCTTCAAAAACGGGATATTTATTATCACGTTCTTCATCGTAAAGTAACAACTGACTCTCTGATGCCGCATCATTACGTTGAATTTTCATTTGACGATCTTGGAATGTATAATAGTTACCTAAAAGCATACGTTTCGATTGGAACATACATGTCATACCGTGGACTTGCACTTCTATCTCAACATCGCTATTCGCTTTAATATTCAATATTTCTTCTAAACTTAATTCACGCGCAAGTACTGCTCTTTTTGCACCACGTCTTCCCCAATAGTTACATTGGAAGTGGTTCGTAACAAGCGTTTCAGCATTCCAGTTTAACGGAATAGGATTTTCTTGTTGCTTAACGATCATCACAACTGCAGGATCGCCGAAAATAATGCGATCCACTCTAATTTCATGTAAAAAGGCAATATAATCTTCTAGTGCTGGGATGTGATAGTTATGGAATATACCGTTCACAGCAGCGTATGCCTTTTTACCAGCGTTATGAATGATTTCAACGGCTTTTTTCATCTCTTCTCGATTGAATTCCCCGGCCAACCGCAAGCCAAACTTTTCTTCACCGATTACAAATGCATCTGCACCTTTGTCAATTAAGGTTTCGATGTGACTTAAAGATTTCGGTGTCACTAATAACTCAGTCATGTTTACTCTCCTTTATTGATATCGCTAGTCCATCATCCATATGAATAAAATTCGTTGTGAAATCCTGTTGTTGACTTAGCCAATGATTGTATCTTTGTACTTTTTTCACCATTTGTTTGACGTTCCGACTTCTTACGACATCGATGTCAGCAACGAAACCATGGTATAAAATGTTATCTGTAATCATAACACCTTTTTCGCGTAATAACGGACTATAAAGCTCAAAAAAGCGTTGTGATTGTGCTTTCGCAGCATCGATAAAAATCATATCATAAATTCGGTCGTTCACCTTTTCAAATGCTTCTGTCGCATCGGCTTCAATTAAACGAATTTGATCCGCAAAACCATATTGACGGATGTTCATTTTCGCTTGTTGAATCATCTCTTCATTGCGTTCAATTGTCGTCACTTTAATTTCTTTATCCACTGAGGCAAACTGCATCGCACTATAACCAATCGCACTGCCAATCTCAAGAATGTCTTTCGGCTGATGAAGACGAATAATTTGTTGAATGAGGTCTAAAGACAGTTGATCAACAATTGGGACTTGATGTGTTTCAGCATAGACACGCAATTGGTCAATATCTTTGTCATATTGTTTCAAACTTAAGAGATATGATTGATTTTTATCTTCCATTTATGTTGACTTCCTTTTTATTTTCTAAAAATCATCAAAAAATAAACCAGCCAATTTGGACTGATTTAACTTTGATGTCTGTATACGCATCGCGGAGTTTATCTTAAAACTCCGTCGATTGATAGCACTTTAAAATGACTTCTATATATTTTATCACATAATTGCTTGAGTGATAAGCATCAAAAGTCATTTTAGTGAAACATTTCATGAAATTTGATGATTTAAAATAATGACTTACATAGCGATGTCGATGCGCGCCCTTTCTCCACTATGTAAGTCATTACATGATGTATATCTATAAAACTACAAATATTATAATAAGCAATAATGATGAAAATACTCCAAAATGTATAAAGAACGATAGCAAAAAGAAATAGAGACTAGGAAAACTTAATATCCCAGTCTCTATTTCACATTAGCGATTAATGCTCGTGATCGTGATCGTCTTCATCATCCATATTCGTATTGACAACTTCTTCAATCATATCCCATTCTTCTTCAGTTTCAACAGGTAAAAAGCGCCCGCCTTCTCCTGATTCATCCGGCTCATTAATCATAGGAATTAATTCGATTAAATCATCGTCATCCGCTTGTGCGCCTTCTTCTGCAAGAATTACATATTCTTTTTCAAAACCAGGATGATAAAATTCTAACATTTTACGATATAAGACTTCGTTGCCTTCTTCATCAAATAAAGTTAATAAAGTTTCGTCATTTTTAATTTCAATTTCTTGATTATGGTTTTCGTTTGTCATATTTGCTCTCTCCTTAATTCAGACCATCTAAATAGCCTTGTAAAATGAATACCGCAGCCATTTTATCAATGACTTTCTTTCTCTTAGCTCTTGATACATCAGCTTCTAACAGTGAACGTTCTGCAGCCATTGTACTTAAACGCTCATCCCACATCACAATTTCTAAATTTGGCATTCGCTCTGCAAGTACGTCTTTATATTTTAACGAAGCTTCACCACGAAAGCCAATAGAATTGTTCATGTTTTTAGGTAAACCAATGACGACAGTACCCACATTTTCTTTTTGTATAATGTCAATTAAGGCGTCAATTCCGAGCTCATTTTCTTCTTCGTTAATTTGGAGTGTATCTAAACCTTGTGCCGTCCAACCCATCAAATCACTAATCGCAACGCCAACAGTACGGCTTCCAACATCTAAACCGATAATTTTATGTTTAAGCATGATCGTCCTTACTATGATTTTTTAAATAGTATGACACAAGCTCTTCCATAATATCATCTCGATCGATGTGTCTGATTTGATTACGTGCTTCGTTATGACGTGGAATATATGCAGGATCACCTGAAAGTAAATAACCAACGATCTGATTGACAGCATTGTACCCGCGTTCTTCTAGCGTTTTGTAGACGTTGTTTAAAACTGTTTCGACGTTGTCTTTTGGAAGTTCATCATAGTTGAATTTCATTGTTTTATCAAAATTAGCCATAGTCCAACACTCCTTAAACCATAATGAGATTACAACTTCTATTTTACATGAATTCAACACTCATTATAACGATTTAATATAGTTTTTAATAAATTGTAATGCTTCTGTTATCTTGCTAGGTTCAGTACCGCCACCTTGTGCCATGTCTGGACGGCCGCCACCTTTCCCGCCGACTACAGGTGCCATATTTTTAATAATGTCTCCAGCTTTCACGCGGTCAGTTAATGCTTTCGGTACGCTAGCGATTAATGATACTTTGCCATCTACATCACTCGCTAACACAATGATACTATCTTGTAATTTAGATTTAAAGTCATCCATCGTTGTACGCATTGCTTTTGCATTATCCACTTCAACTTCTGTAATAAGCACTGGCAAGTCGTTGATCATTTCAACTTGATCTTTAATATTGCCCATTTTCAATTCATTTAATGCTTTGTTTTTATCTTCAATCGTTTGTTTCAAAGCTTTTTCATTATGTTGAAGTTGCTCGACTTTTTCAATCACTTGCGCATCTGATTTTGCCTTCACTTGTTGCTTAATTGCATTGAATTGATCTAAATAATGTTCTAAATAAAGGAATGCATTTTGACCTGTAACGGCTTCGATACGACGCACACCTGCACCTGTACCTGACTCACTTGTAATTTTAAACAAGCCGATTTCTGATGTGTTTTGCACATGTGTCCCACCACAAAGCTCGATTGAGAATGGTTGCATATCTACTACACGTACGATATCGCCATATTTTTCACCAAATAATGCCATTGCACCTTTCTCTTTTGCATCAGCAATGTTCATTTCTTGAATATCGACTGGAATACTGTTCCAAATTTCTTCATTGACCATTTGTTCAACTTGTTTAATTTCTTCAGCAGTCATTGGTGCAATGTGTGAAAAGTCGAAACGGAGACGGTCGCTATCAACCAATGAACCTGCTTGATTCACATGTTCACCTAAAACATTTTTCAATGCGGCATGTAATAAGTGCGTGGCACTATGGTTCTTCATAATCGCTGTTCTTGCTTGACGATCGATTGTTGCAGTGACTTCACTATTTTCTTTTACAACACCGAATTGCACGACACCTGTGTGAAGATGTTGACCATTTGGTGCTTTAATGACGTCTGTCACTTGAATTTCAAATTGATCATTACGGACAGTGCCTTTATCTGCGACTTGTCCACCACTCACTGCATAGAATGGTGTTTGGTCCATAATAAAATGAATCGTTTCGCCTGCATCAGCTGTTGTTACGCGTTCGCCGTCACGTACAATATCAGTAATTGTCGCTTCCGTTTCAAATGCTTCGTAGCCTAAAAACTTGCTCGCTGTGTCAATTTCTTTTAGCACTTCGCTTTGAACTTGCATTGACTGACTGCTTTGTCGTGCTTTACGTGCGCGTTCACGTTGTGCCTCCATATGATCGTTAAATGCATCCATATCAATAGCTAAACCTTCGTTCAATGTAATTTCTTCGGTAAGCTCGATTGGGAAACCATATGTGTCATATAATTTGAAGGCATCTTCTCCCGCAATCGTTTGGTTTGAAGATTTGGCTTGTGTGATTAAATCATTTAAAATCGCTAAACCTTCTTCTAATGTTTCGTGGAAGCGTTCTTCTTCAGATTTAATGACACGTGCAATAAAGTCTGCTTTTTCTTTAACGTTTGGATAATACGGTTCCATAATATCAGCTACGATGTCGACCAATTGGTACATAAATGGCTCGTTAATTTCTAATGTTTGACTAAATCTAACAGCACGACGTAACAGACGACGTAATACATAGCCGCGGCCTTCATTTGCAGGTAACGCACCGTCTGAAATCGCAAAAGCTATCGTACGGATATGATCCGCGATGACTTTAAATGCAACATCATTCTCTTTATCCACCAAATATTTTTTACCTGAAATCGCCTCAACTTGACCGATAATAGGCATAAATAGATCTGTTTCATAGTTCGTACGCACATCTTGAGAGATCGACGTCATACGTTCTAATCCCATACCCGTATCAATATTTTTACTTGGTAGTGGTGTATAAGTATGGTCTTTATTATGGTTAAATTCACTGAATACAAGGTTCCATACTTCTAAATAACGTTCATTTTCTCCACCTGGGTACATTTCTTCAGCAGGATCGTCTTGTCCATATGCTTCACCGCGGTCATAGAAAATTTCTGTATTTGGTCCAGATGGCCCTTCACCGATATCCCAGAAGTTGCCTTCGATACGGATAATACGATCTTCAGTTAATCCAATAACATTTGTCCATAAATCATACGCTTCAGTATCTTCTGGATGAATCGTTACATACAATTTTTCTGGTGCCATTGCCATCCAACGTTCGCTCGTTAAAAACTCCCACGCAAATTCAATCGCTTCACGTTTAAAGTAATCACCAATTGAGAAGTTCCCTAACATTTCAAAAAACGTATGGTGTCGCGCAGTAAAACCTACATTTTCAATATCGTTCGTACGAATTGATTTTTGGGCATTCACGATACGTGGCTTTTTCGGTATTTCACGGCCATCAAAATATTTTTTTAACGTCGCTACCCCTGAGTTAATCCATAATAAAGTATCATCGTCAATTGGGACTAACGGTGCAGAAGGTTCGACCATATGTCCCTTCTCTACAAAAAAGTCAATATACATTTGACGAATTTCACTTGCTTTTAAATTTTTCATCTTTACAACTCCTTGATTCAAATAAATACAAAAAAACACTCGTCTCAAAAGGGACGAATGTTTCGCGGTACCACCCTAGTTATGGCTATTTTGCCATCACTCATTATCATATACGTGCTCATACATAGTAGCGTTCAATGAATCACACTCGTACATTCTCAGCAAACTGTACGTCTCTGTGAAGTGGATACTCATCTACTCGGCTATGCACTTGAACTTAACTATGATTATATAAAAAAGGCTTAAACTTTGTCAATTTCTAAAAAGTCATACGGTGTCACTTCACCCATATTAATCATTGGATGGATTTTAAACATCGTTGCTTCAGTTAAAATAAATTCTGATGAATCTGTGCTTTCTTCTGAATCCGTCGAACGCTCGTCTGGATTAAAATATTGCACTAAGAATGATTGCAACTGCGTAAGTCGCGTTTGTCCTGCAGTCGCTAAACCGATATTAAAGGCCTTCGCATCACCAAGAAAAACGAGAGATTGTTTTGCACGTGTCAAACCCGTATATAAAATCGGTTTTTGCAACATTCTGAAATACTGTTTCACGATAGGCATAATGACAATAGGAAACTCAGAACCTTGTGCTTTATGTATCGATGTACAATAGGCGTGTGTCAGCTCTGTTAAGTCAGAGCGTAAATAAGTGATTTCGTTCCCATCATAATCCACGACAACGACATCTTTATTGAGCGCATTTTCTTTTGCCCAAAATATACCGACAATAACACCAATATCGCCATTAAATACATTATCATTCGGTCGATTAATCAGTTGAAGCACTTTATCCCCTTTACGGAAAAGCACATCGCCAAATTCAATTTCACGTTGCGATTCGTCTGTTAACGGGTTTAAAATGTCTTGTAAGATTTGATTCAATTTTTTAATCCCTGCATTGCCGCGATACATCGGTGCCAACACTTGAATATCTGCCATCGTATACCCTTTTTGTACAGCATTGTTCACGACTTTTTCTACCACTTGTGGAATTTGATCAGTTTGACAAGGAATAAATGAACGGTCGTGGAAACGTTGGGTAATATCGACTTTTTCACCTAGTTTCATACGATGCGCCAAGTCAATAATACTTGACCCATCCTGTTGGCGATAGACTTCTGTTAGATTAATGCGCGGTAACACGTTGGCATCAATTAAATCTTTAAAAACTTGTCCAGGACCTACTGATGGCAATTGGTCCTCATCGCCGACTAACACAACTTGTGCATCCATAGGGACCGCATCCATAAATTGATGAAACAGCCATGTGTCAACCATAGACATCTCATCAATAATGATTAATTTGGCATGAATCTCATTTTCTAATTTGTCTTGAGGCTTCGTATCTTGATTCCAACCGATTAAACGGTGAATGGTCATCGCTTCTAACCCTGTCGCTTCATGTAACCGTTTGGACGCTCTTCCTGTCGGCGCAGCTAATACAACTGGATAGTCATCCTCATCAGAATAATCATCATAATCTAGTGAGATGCCATGGATTTCCGCATACAACTGAACAATCCCTTTAATGACAGTCGTTTTACCTGTTCCTGGACCACCAGTTAAAAGCATCACTTTATGTCGAATCGCGTATTCTAACGCTTCTTTTTGTGACGGGGCATAATGAACTTCATTCACTTCCTCAATTTCCCCGATATGTAATTGAATATCAGATGCATCAAATTCTGTTAAATGATCTCGATGTGCAAACACTTTATATAAATTTTGCGTACTTTTAATTTCCGAATAATAAAGGCTTGGTATCGCAACCATTTCATCTTGATTCACTAAACGCTTTTCTTCTACTAATTCAGCTAAAATACGCGCCATCGTCTCATGATCAATTGACGATTCTTTTCCTTGTGATAACAGTTGAATCGTTTCATTAATTAAAGCTTCTTGGGGTAAATACGTGTGCCCTTGTTTAATACATGTCTCTTCAACTAAATAAAGCAATCCAGCTTTCAAACGATCAGGATGTTCAGGATGGATACCGAGCTGCTGTGCCAGTTGGTCTGCTTTATTAAAACCGACCCCTTTAATATCATAAACAAGTTGATACGGATTTTGGTCGAGTACAGTCAATGTTTCACTTTTATAAAACTTGTAAATGTCCATCGCAAGCTTCGACCCAAAACCGAGTTCATTCAAGCGAATCATGACTTGTTCACTTTCTTGATTGGCGTGAATTTGTTCTACGATTTGTTGTTGCTTTGCTTTTGATAATTTAGGCACCTTTTCTATGACAGTTCCATCTTTCAAAATATCATGAATCGCATTTTCTCCTAATGTATTCACAATCGATTCAGCTGTTTTTTTACCAATACCTTTAAATAAATCGCTGGATAGATAAGCAATAACAGCGTCTTTAGTATGAGGAATCTCTTTTTGAAACGTTTCTGCTTTTAATTGCTGCCCATATCTCGCGTGTTGTACGACATGCCCTTTAAATGTATACGTCTCATCTTCAACCATATTTGGAAAGTATCCAACGACTGTTGCCATATCATCAAAGTCCCCATTTGTTTCTTCGATATCCACTTTGAGCACTGTATAATGGTTGTCCGTATTATGAAATAAAATCATTTCTACGGTACCTTTAATAAATGTATGGTCAAACAGTGTTGGATTCTCCATGGTTACGCCTCCTCTTCGTCTTTCATTATTCGAAATGTTTTAAGTGCATGTTGACTGAGTAGATGTTGCTCGTCCATTTCTACTGCACGTTCAAATCCTTGAATAGCAGCATCAATATTTTCATTTAACATATAAAGCGCTAATGTTAAGTTATATTGTGCGTCAGCATGTTGTGGATCACGCTCTAATATTTGATTCAAAATAGGAACCGCTTGATCAAACATTTCCAACTCACACATAAGCAACGCAAATTGAAATTGCACTTCAAGATCTTCAAAGTTTGAATCTAATTCAGCTGCACGCATTAAATATGGGAGCGCTTGTTTTTTAGCATCGAGTTGGATCAACGAGAGTCCCAACATATAATGTGTATCTTTATGATCTACCTGATGTGATAAAGCTTGTTGATACAATTTGACCGCTTCTTGAAAACGACCTTCATTAAAATAAACATTGGCTAAGTTATAATAAATCACACCATTATCTGGTTTTAGTGTCAGTGCACGTTGAAAAAATCGTTCTGCTTTTTCAATTTCTCCTGCTTCTGCCAATAACACACCTGAATTAATATAATTTTCGACCTCGTCAGGATGCGCTTCAATATTGTTAAAACTTTCTTGTAATGCGCGTTCGAATTGCCCTTGTTGAATGAGTTGATGAATTTGTTCAAGTTCCATTTGAGTCACCTTTTCCTATACGACATAATCTAACTGACCATCATTTTTATAGACGTCATCAATCGTCGCGCCACCCAAGCACACATCACCATCATAAAACACCACTGCTTGACCTGGTGTAATCGCACGAACAGGTTCATCAAATGTCACTTTTACAGCGCCATCATGGTGTGCAGTCACAGTAACACCGACATCTTTTTGACGATATCTAAATTTTGCAGTACATTTTAACGGCTCAGCTAAGTCCGTTTTGTTTACAAACGACACATCAGATGCAATTAAATAATCACTATATAAAGCATCATGATGAAAACCTTGTTCGACATATAAAACGTTGTCTTTTAAATTTTTACCTACGACAAACCAAGGATCTCCATCTCCGCCAATCCCTAAACCGTGTCTTTGGCCGATTGTGTAATACATGAGCCCGCCGTGTTGTCCTTTAAGTTCACCACTTAAAGTACGCATTTCTCCAGGTTGTGCAGGTAAATATTGCGATAAAAATGTTTTGAAATTACGTTCTCCAATGAAGCAAATGCCTGTTGAATCTTTTTTCTTTGCGGTTGCTAGATCTTGTTCTAACGCAATTTCACGCACCTTTTTCTTATCAATATCCCCAATTGGAAACATCACTTTACTTAATTGCGCCTCAGTCAATTGATTTAAAAAGTATGTCTGATCTTTATTGTTATCTACACCGCGTAACATTTCTACAGAGCCATCATCATGATGACGTACACGTGCATAATGTCCAGTAGCCACATAGTCCGCGCCAAGTTTTAATGCATGGTCTAAAAAGGCTTTAAATTTAATTTCTTTATTACACATCACATCAGGATTGGGTGTACGACCTTTTTTATATTCGTCTAAAAAGTACGTAAACACTTTATCCCAATACTCTTTTTCAAAATTAACTGCATAATACGGGATGCCGATTTGATTACATACAGCAATGACATCATTGTAATCTTCTGTTGCTGTACAAACACCGAATTCATCTGTATCATCCCAGTTTTTCATAAATATACCGATCACATCGTAGCCTTGTTCTTTCAAAAGGTGGGCTGTTACAGAACTGTCTACACCACCCGACATACCAACTACGACACGTGTGTTTTGGTTGGTCACTATTGCTCCTCCTTAAATTTTAAATAAATTTTCTGTATTTCAATCACAATTTCTCTAATATCTGCAGGTGTTACTTGCTCATTTAAGCTTATACGAATCGAATGATCGACACGTGGTGAGTTTTCACCATACATCGCTAACAATACGTGGGACGGTATAGTGGAACCTGCTGTACATGCTGAACCTGACGATACATAAACACCAGCTAAGTCTAGTAATGTTAACATTGTCTCTACATCGACGAATGAAAAATGCAAATTGATAATATGATTCGTACTGTCCACCATTGAACCATTGTATTCAAATGGAATAGCGCGTTCTTGTAAGCCGACGAGTAATTGCTCTTTTAATTGCGCTAAATGGACATTATTTTCGTCGCGTGAAGCCTCTGCTAATGTTAAAGCTGTCGCGAGCCCTACAATGTGTGGGACATTTTCGGTACCTGCACGTCGCTTCGTTTCTTGTTCACCACCAAGTTGAGGATAAGTGATACGTGTTCCATTTTTCACATACAGCACACCTACACCTTTAGGCCCTCCAAACTTATGTGCTGTCATACTTAAAGCGTCAACATTTAAGTCTTGTACATCGATAGGTAAATGCCCTACTGCTTGAACGGCATCCATATGAAAATACGCGTCATAATCTGCCAAAACTTCTTGAATATCATAAACGTGTTGAACTGTGCCGACTTCATTATTCACGAACATAATGGATACGAGCGTTGTATCTTCTCGCATACTCTGTTTCAATTGTTCTAGGTCAATAATCCCTCCAGCATCGACGTCTAAATAAGTCACTTCAAATCCCTGCTTCTCAAGGTATTCGAACACGTGCAATACAGAATGATGTTCAATCTTTGTCGTAATTAGATGTTTGCCTTTTGCTTGATTTGCATAAGCAATTCCTTTAATGACAGTGTTGTTTGACTCGGTTGCACCACTTGTAAAAATCACTTCATTCGTTTTCGCATTCAAATATTGTGCTACCGTTCTTCTTGATTCATCTAACAACCTTCTCGCATCACGACCTTGTGAATGTATCGAAGAAGGATTACCAAAATGTGTTTGATAGACGGCCATCATTTTTTCAGCAACTTCTGGTTTTACCGGTGTCGTTGCTGCATAGTCTGCATAAACACCCATCGTTACGTCAGCCCTTTCTCATAATCAATGTTCCTATTTTAGCACTTGCTATCTAAAAATTCTAGTACAGTGATTGGTTTTATACGTTCAAATTCACCTCTATTGTAATCTTTAAAAGTTTAGAATTCAATGCGTGACCTAAAGCACTTTTTGTGAGTTCGTTCAGTCAACAATGTTATACTGTCGCTATGAAAAGGAGTGGTAAAACGATGCCGAACCCAATAAAATATTCAGCATTAAACCTTGTCCCTATTAGAGAGGGCAATAATGATAAAGAAGCAATTGATCAAATGGTAGCGCTCGCTCAACATTTAGAACAACATCAATATGAAAGATTATGGATTGCAGAACATCACAATGCACCGAATCTCGTAAGTTCAGCGACTGCGCTACTCATTCAACACGCATTGCACCATACGAATGAAATGAGAATTGGTTCAGGAGGCATTATGTTACCGAACCATGCCCCACTCGTTGTCGCTGAACAATTCGGTACATTGAATACATTATTCGGTGATCGTGTGGACCTTGGATTGGGGCGCGCACCAGGCACAGATATGGCTACTGCAAGTGCATTACGTCGTGATCAACATCAAGGTGTTTATCAATTTCCTGATGAAGTACAACAATTACTGCAATATTTCGGACCTGAAACAAAGCAAGGTTACGTTAAAGCGATTCCCGCTGTGGGTAAAAATGTTCCGGTTTATATTCTCGGTTCGTCGACGGATTCCGCATATTTAGCTGCTAGAGAAGGTTTGCCATACGTTTTTGCAGGTCATTTTGCACCACAACAAATGCAAGAAGCAATTGCTATTTATAAAGAGCGCTTTGAACCATCCGAATATTTAAAAGAACCTTATGTCATCATCTGTTTAAATGTGATTATTGCGGATTCAAATGAAGAAGCGCACTACCTTGCAACGACACAATCACAAGTTTTCGCTAGTATATTAAGAGGAAGAATGGATAAAATGCAACCTCCAACAGATGATTTGAGTCAACTGTTATCACCGAGAGAAATCGCTATGGCTGAAGCGCGGATTCAAAATTCACTCATTGGTGATAAGGCATCAGTCAATCAACAATTCGATGCACTTATCCAAAAATATGGTTCGATAAATGAAATCATGGTTGTTAGCTACATTTATGACACAGCATTACAACATCGCTCATACCAATACTTTAAAGAACTGATTGATGAACGAAACCAACACTTATAAAGACTTGCTTCAATTTTGGGATGAGACATAGAAAATTTTTATGTCCCATCTCCAAGTTATTTTAATCTTAAAGGTTGTGGCAGAATAGACCCTCTCTTTTAAAGCTATCATAAAAAAGCCTGGGACATTATCCCAGACTCTTTCCTAACATTGAATTCATAATAATATAAAAGAATAAATGAACTTAGATTTATTCAACAAAGTAATGATAGTGCGATTATTTATTGTCGCCAGTAAACTTATCTAAAGCATCTTTCGCTTTATCTATAAGACTACCGCCGTCTTTGTCCTCTTTATTATCGCCTTTTTGACTCTCTTGATATTTATTATAAGCGTCTTTTGCTTTGTTTAAATACTCTTCACCTTGTTTTTTATCCAATGCAATCATCCTTTCATTATTAATTTAAACCAAAAATTATTTTTTAAACTTGTCAATCATGTCATTTGCTTTATCTTTAACGTTTTCAACAACTTCTTTCGCTTTACCAGAAGCTTTATCTTTCTTACCTTCATTTTCTAAAGATTCGTTATCAGTGACATTACCTACTGTTTCTTTGATATTACCTTTAGCTTGTTCGAATTTATTTTCTTGATCTGCCATAAATGATGCCTCCTTAAGAATGTCTCATTATAAGTATTCCACATTCATCAACAGATTAAACATTATTTTAGAATTCTTCGTAAACAGCTGGGTCTTGATTTTTGCGTCGACCGTCAGCACGAGTAAGTTGATCGATCGCTTGAAGATCTTCGTCCGTAATATGAAAATCAAAAATATCAAAGTTTTCAAGTTGACGTTTTGATGATGTTGCTTTAGGAATTGGCATTACGCCATTTTGAATGTGCCATCTTAAAATCACTTGAGCGACAGTTTTGTCATATTTAGTTGAAAGTTGTTTCAGCACAGGTTCATCCATCACACCATTATCACGACCTAATGGGCTCCATGCTTGTGTTAAAATACCTTTTTCTTCATGATAGGCAATCATCTCTTTTTGGTTAAAATAAGGATGTAACTCAATTTGATTAATCGCTGGCAACACACCTGTTTCTTTCTCAAGTTGCTCAATATGTTCAGGAAGGAAATTACAAACACCGATATGTCTGATTAGGCCAGATTTTTGTGCCGCAATCATCGCTTTCCATGCTTCTACAAACTTACCTTGTTTAGGGTTCGGCCAATGTATTAAATAAAAATCAAGATATTCAAGTCCGAGTCGATATAATGATTCTTGGATTGTTTCATAAACTTGTGGCTCACTTTGATAGCGTCCAGGAAGTTTTGAAGTGACCCAAATTTCATCTCTATTGACATGACTATTTTGAATCGCTTTACCTACAGCACCTTCATTTTCATAATTGTATGCTGTATCTAATAAGCGGTAACCTAGATTTAGCGCATCTGTCATAGCATGTGCACCTTTTGTACCGTTTAACTTATACGTTCCAAATCCTAATTGATCAATAAATTGTCCATCTTTTAAAGTAAACTGTTCCATAAGCGCCTCCTTAATTTATAACAAGATGCGTGATTAAATATAAAACATATATCCTTCTAATGCATCTTTATCTTGGTAGTCAGCTAAAGACTGTAGTGTCGTTTGATCGAGCACTTCTTTGACCGCATTACGCATACGTAACCATAACTGTTGTTGACCAGGTAGTTCAGACTCCATACGCTCTACAATTGTCAATGGGCCTTCAAGTAAGCGGATAATATCACCTGCAGTAATTTCAGTCGCTGGCATCTTTAATTCATACCCGCCTTTTGCACCTCTGACACTTCTAATCAACCCCGCATTTCTCAGTGGGCCTACAAGTTGTTCTAAATAGAGATCACTCAAACCATTTTCTTCGGCGATTGTTTTTAATGACACACAACCTGTTCCATGTCGTTTAGCTAGAGCAATCATTAATGTTAAACCATATCTTCCTTTAGTGGAAATTTTCATTTTTACCTCACCTTAACCTTACATCATCCGATTTATTTTTATTTTAGCATTTTTTATATTAATATAATACCATTGTATATAAGAGTACAAAACTAATATCAATGGAGGGATCAAGATGTTGACTGAACCGCTCGCTTCCAGAATGCGCCCACGAAACATAGATGAAGTCATTGGACAACAACATCTCGTCGGAGAGACAGGGATTATTCGCCGTATGGTTAATGCCCAAAGGTTATCATCTATGATATTTTATGGTCCGCCTGGTATCGGAAAGACAAGTATTGCACAAGCGATTGCGGGCAGTACTGCTTTTAAATTTAGACAACTGAACGCTGTCACAAATACGAAAAAAGATATGCAAATGATTGTGGATGAAGCTAAAATGTCAGGACAAGTCATTCTCTTATTAGATGAAATTCATAGACTCGACAAAGCAAAACAGGACTTTTTATTGCCACATTTAGAAAATGGCAAAATTGTATTAATTGGCGCAACCACTTCAAATCCTTATCACGCTATTAACCCTGCCATTCGTTCCCGGGCTCAAATTTTTGAACTTTTTCCGCTAGATAAAGAGCAAATTAAAAGTGCATTGTCCAATGCGTTAGAAGATGAAGAAAGAGGATTAAAACAATTTAATGCGAGCATTGATGATGATGCATTTGAATACTTTGCCACTCAAAGTCAAGGCGACGTGCGAAGTGCTTTGAATGCTTTAGAATTAGCCGTGTTAAGTTCAAATGATCAACCACCGCATATAACACTTCAAGATGCAGAAGATTGTTTACAACGTGGGGCTTTCTTAAGCGATAAAGATGGGGATATGCATTATGATGTAATGAGTGCATTTCAAAAATCTATTCGTGGTAGTGATGTCGATGCCGCACTTCATTATTTAGGGCGATTAATTCAAGCGGGTGACCTTCCGACTATAGCGAGAAGATTGCTCGTCATCAGCTATGAAGATGTAGGTTTAGCGTCTCCTAGTGCTGGTCAACGGACATTAGCTGCTATCGAGTCCGCTGAAAGACTTGGATTTCCAGAAGCACGTATACCGCTCAGCCAAGCAGTTATCGAACTATGTCTCTCACCAAAATCGAATTCAGCTATTCGCGCAATCGATGCAGCTTTAAGTGATATACGTCAAGGGCATGTCGGTCAAGTACCTGATTATTTAAAAGATGGTCATTATCAGGGTGCAAAGGAATTAGGACGTGCGATTGGCTACCAATACCCTCACAATTATCCAAACGGCTTTGTCGCCCAGCAATATTTACCAGATTTGTTGAAGCGTAGACAATATTATGAACCTAAAGATACATCGAAGGCAGAGCAACAATTTAAACAGATTTACGATAATATTAAACAGCAACAAAGTGAATTGTCATAACATAAAAACACATGAGTGGTTATTAAAGATTAAGATGGGGATGGGACATAATCATTTTTGATGCTGTGGATGCAGTATTTTGTTTAACTTGCCCTCGCTGTGATTTGTAGCTTCTGATTGCCCTTATGGCTTCGCGTTTCTTAGGGGCTGGCCTTCAACTCACTAACGCTTGATTAAACTGTTACATTTGTTGAAGCGTTAGTGGATTTTGGGAGCAGTACAGAAATCTCATGTGTAACAAAGATTTCGTAGTACTGCCCCCGCAAGGCTGACTAGACTTCTCAAAGGCATGTGTATTGAGAAGTCAGACAGCTACTGCGATAAACAGTAACCACTATTAAAATTAGAAGATGTTATTTGGCTTTCAACTTTATCCCTCGGGAGTCTCAGCCTTCTGGGCAATCTTACATCAAATGCAGTCACTTAGGGCAAGTTGATGAAATGGAGACAACCCATAACATCCAATGATTACATCCCATTCATCCTCATTTTTAGCTGTTTTATCATCATTAATCGATATATGTACATAAAAAGGAAGGGGACTAGAAAATTAAGTTTTCCCAGCCCCTTTCCTACTATTGGCTTAATTACACATTTACAAGAATAAACCAAATAAAAAATACGTATACAATTGATTCAATTCAAATTCCTTGAATAGTTCATTTGAATCGAACTGAATTGAAAGTGCCGCACCTTTATATTTCAACATTATTTATCTTTAATGCGTTGGACTGTGATGTCTTTCAAAATGTTATTACATACGTAACTTGCACAAATTAAACCGACAACACTTGGCACATAAGCATTAGATGATGGCGGCATTTGTGCTTTTCGGTTTTTGCCTTGAGTATCACCTACTACAGCTTTCACATCTTCGCGAATCACAATTGGACTTTCACTTGAAAAAACAACTGGAATCCCTTTTTTAATCCCTTTTTGTTTTAATTTATTTCTAATAATACGCGCCATAGGATCAGTGTGTGTTTTTGAAATATCCGCAATTTCAAATTGTGTCGGATCCGTTTTATTCGCTGCCCCCATACTCGAAATGATTTGAATACCACGCGCTAAACATTGTTCCATTAAGTGAACTTTATAAACAATCGTATCACTCGCGTCAATGACATAATCGATATCATAATCCGCAAAAAGTTGTTCGTACGTTTCTTCTGTGTAAAACATATGTAATGGTGTCACTTTACAGTCAGGGTTAATGAGGCGAATACGTTCTTCCATCAAACTCACTTTGCTTTGACCGATTGTTGTAGTGAGTGCATGCAATTGACGATTCACATTTGTAATATCTACATCATCTTTATCTATTAAAATAATATGTCCGATGTTGGTACGTGCTAAAGCTTCTGCAGCAAAAGAACCTACCCCACCGACACCTAATACAGCAACTGTTGTTTGTTTTAATTTGTCGAGCCCTTCTTGTCCGATAGCCAGTTCGTTACGAGAAAATTGATGTTTCATGTTTAACTCCTTTAATTACAAATTCATGCCCAATTTTAAATCAACTCATAAAAAATACGCAAGACACGAAGCCTTGCGTACCGATAGATCCGTTATGCCGTAGTTGTAAAAGTGCTTGATCATTTTGGCCTGCTATATACAGGTGGGTGCCCTGTTTCTTGTTTTGCAAGTCCTCCTATAGAGGCGTGTGCGCTGCAAGAAAACCCATTGGGCTCCCTGATCAAAGAGTGTTAGGTCAAAATACATAAAGCGAACTTACGAACACTACAGATGACTATCTTATGAATTAATCATATCACAATTTAATGATTATTCAAGAAAAAAGTTTGCGCACTGCGTATTCATATTAATGTTTAATTCGCAATGATAATTCGTCCAGTTGTCTTTCAGATACAGGACCTGGTGCATCTGTCATTAAATCTGTTGCAGATGCAGTTTTAGGGAAGGCAATTGTATCACGTAAGTTTGTACGGCCACTTAAAATCATGACAAAGCGGTCTAAACCTAAAGCGATACCGCCATGCGGTGGTGCACCATATTTAAACGCATCTAATAAGAAACCGAACTGTTCTTGCGCTGCTTCTTCAGAGAAACCTAATGCTTTAAACATACGTTGTTGAAGCGCTGCGTCATGAATACGAATTGAACCGCCACCTAACTCGAAACCATTTAATACAAGGTCGTATGCTTGCGCTTGTGCCTTTTCAGGCGCAGTCTCTAATAAATCAATATCTGCCACTTTTGGTGATGTGAATGGATGATGCGCTGCAACGTAGCGACGCGCTTCTTCATCATATTCAAGTAACGGCCAATCTGTTACCCATAAGAAGTTATATTGTTCCGGATCGATTAGACCACGTTCTTTTCCAAGTTTGTTACGTAATGCACCTAAACTTTGTGCCACGACATCTTTTGAATCCGCAACAAATAATACGAGATCTCCCGGTTTAGCACCTGTTAATGCTTGTAATTGAGCGACGTGATCTTCTTCAAAGAAACGTGCAATTGGACCATTCAAGCCGTCTTCTACAACTTTGACCCAAGCTAAACCTTTTGCACCATAGATGTTAACAAATTCAGTTAAACCATCAATGTCTTTACGTGTATAATCTGATGCAGCACCTTCAACAACAAGCGCTTTTACTTGTCCACCACTTTCAACTGCACCTTTGAATACTTTGAAGTCCATGATTTGACCAAGTTCAGACACGTCTAATAATTCCATACCAAAACGTGTATCAGGTTTATCTGTACCATAACGTGCCATCGCTTCAGCATATGTCATGCGTGGAAATGCATCTGTCATTTCAATACCTTTTACATCGGCAAGCACTTTTTTAACCATTGCTTCTCCTAATTGAATGACATCCTCTTGCTCTACAAAGCTCATCTCAATATCGATTTGCGTAAATTCAGGTTGACGATCTGCACGTAAGTCCTCGTCACGGAAACATTTTACGATTTGGTAATATTTATCAAATCCACTAATCATTAAAATTTGTTTAAACAACTGTGGAGATTGTGGTAACGCATAAAATTCACCGTCATGTACACGAGAAGGCACAAGATAGTCACGCGCACCTTCTGGAGTGGATTTTGTTAATACTGGTGTTTCAACATCATAGAAACCATCTCCATCTAAAAATTGACGGATTGAACGTGTAATTTGATGACGCATTTTAAATGTTTGCGCTAGTTTTTCACGACGTAAATCGAGATAACGGTATTTCAAACGAATATTTTCATCTACATTTAAGTTTTCTTCGTTAATTGAAAATGGAGGCGTTTCAGATTGATTGATAATGTTAATGGATTTCGCTTGGACTTCTACTTGTCCTGTTTTAATTTTAGGGTTAATCGTCTCTTCATCTCTTTTTGTCACTGTCCCTGTAATTTCAACGACATATTCAGAGCGAATACGTTCTGCCACTTCAAGTGCTTCCTTTGAAAAATCAGGATTGAAAACGACTTGTACATAACCTTCTCTATCTCTCACGTCAACGAAGATTAATCCACCTAAATCACGGCGATTGTGCACCCATCCTTTAAGTGTAATTTCTTGTCCTAATAATGCTTCTGTCACTAAACCACAGTAAGTCGTTCTCTTTGCCATTATTCTTTACCTCCATGAATATATCTTTCTATTTCTTCAAATTTCATTGTTTGTGATTCACCCGTGGCCATATGTTTTACAGCTACTTCACCGGCTTCAAGTTCTTGATCACCAATGACAATAGTATATGTCGCGTTTAAACGATCAGCTTGTTTCATTTGACCTTTTAACTTTCTTGACAAATAATCTTTATCGACTGAAATACCGCTGTGTCGAAGTTGATTCAGTAATGTCACTGCAAAGTCATCCGCTTTCTCACCCATTGTAGCGACAAATAAGTCAATGTGCTGCGTTTGCGGGAATTCAATGCCTTCTTCTTCTAACGCGAGTAATAATCTTTCAATACTCAATGCAAAACCAATGCCTGTTTCACTCGGTCCATCTAATAGTTCAAGTAAGCCATTGTATCGACCACCGCCGCATAAGGTTGTAATTGCACCATCATATGCCTCGTTGTCCATCATTAATTCGAATGCAGTATGTGTGTAGTAATCCAGTCCTCTTACTAATTTAGGGTCCACTTCGTAAGGAATGCCAAGTCGATCTAAGTGTGATTTGACCGCTTCGAAATAATCTTTTGAGTAGTCATTTAAAAAGTCAGTAATTGACGGTGCTGTTTGAATTTCAGGTTGATGACGATCCACTTTACAATCTAAAATACGCATAGGATTCGTTTTAATACGTTGTTGACAGTCTTTACAGTAGTTATGAATCACCGGTTGAAAATGTTCGCGTAATGCATTTTGATAATCCACACGCGACTCGGCATCCCCAACACTATTAATGACTAATTTCAATTTTTTCAAACCGAAAGATTGATAAATGTGCATCACCATTGCAAGCACTTCTGCGTCGATACTAGGATTTTCTGCACCAATCGCTTCTACACCGAATTGATTAAATTGACGGTAGCGCCCTTTTTGTTTTCTTTCATAACGAAACATTGGGCCGTTATAGTACAACTTTACAGGTTGATTCGGTAAACCTTGCATTTTGTTTTCGATATAACTACGAACTACCGCAGCTGTCCCCTCTGGACGTAATGTAATACTACGGTCTCCCTTATCTTTAAACGTATACATCTCTTTTTGCACAACATCTGTAGAGTCACCTACACCGCGTGCAAATAAATCCGTACTTTCAAAAATCGGGGTTCTTATTTCTTGATAATTATAAACTTCCATCAATTTGTGTAATCGCGCTTCAATATAACGCCATTTCGACGTTTCTTCAGGTAAAATATCTTGCGTACCACGTGGAATGTGAATCATCTTTATCGCTCCTTTTCATCTCTATTCTCAATCTCATCCATTTGTTTGAATAAAAAAAGCCCCCTGTATGCATTAAACATACAAGGGACGTACTTTATTTTGCCGTGTTGCCACCCTAATTAAGAACAATCTCATATAGACTGTTCTTCACTCTAGGCTCTTAACGCGAGCAACACGACTTTACTTTCATAAAGTACCTTTCCTTGTGTTCATTTCACTAAGCGCGAAGGTCTATCTTTCAGCCGGTGGATAGACTCTCTTCATACATCGATTAATGCTCAGTTCATTCAAGAATACAAACGGTGATAAATATAAAATTCACTGTTAATCATAACTGTTTTTTCATTCAGTTTCAAGCCATTAACTTAAAAAATAACTTTTTAACCCGTCAACAATTGCTTGTTCAACGATTTTGCGATGATTTTCATCTCTCATCATCACTGTGTCAGTAGGATTACTAATATAACCCAATTCCAGTAATACAGCAGGCATTTCTGTCTGTCTCAATACTTGATAATTTTCTTGTCTAGTGCCTCTGTTGGATAGCATTGCTTTCTTTTGTATCGTTGCATTTAACGCTTGTGCCAACCCTTCTTGTTGTTCATGAAACCAGTATACCGTCGCACCATTCGCATTCGGTACTTCTAAAGCATCATTATGAATACTTAAAAAGACATCTCCTTTTAAATTACGGTCTTTCAGCTTCACATATTCATCAGTTGAACGCGTCATTTTCACTTTAGCGCCTTCTTTTTCAAGCAATGATTTTAATTCTAAACTGGTTTTTAAAGTAATATCTTTCTCCAAAGTTTGAGGACCTTGTTTGCTTGAAGCCCCTTGATCGCCACCACCATGACCCGGATCAAGAACGATCGTCTTATTTTTCAAAGGATTTGCTCGAGGATTTTCATCTGCAGGAATGTCAAGGTTTGTATGCCATCCTGCAATCCATCCCTTTTGTTTGCCATTAGCCGAACGCACTTGAATCCATTTGCCTTGTTTTCCAATTTGATCAAACTCATCACCTTGATGTACTTGATATAGTACAGGATAAGCTGCATTAGGACCTGTACGAATTTCTGCATCTTCTATTAAATTGATATGGTCTGAATCGCTATGTCGTAATACAAAATAAGAAACGACAATGATACCAATTAATGCAATAGTTAAGCACGCTCCATAAAATCGTTGCGGATGGATTCGTTTTTGTTTTAACCATTGATCGACCTTTTTCATACGATTTTTCCATCTACACTCTCAAAAATAATAGTCACTGGACCATCATTTTGAATATTTACAAGCATATCTGTTCCAAATTCTCCTGTTTCAACCGGAATTTGGAATGCACGTAACTGATCATTAAAATATTCGTAAAGCTCTTGCGCTTGATCAGGGGCCATCGCTTGCGTAAAGCCTGGGCGATTTCCTTTTCTCACATCCGCATATAAAGTAAATTGAGAAATGGATAAAATCTCACCGTTGATTTGTTGAATATTTAAATTTAGTTTTTCATTTTCATCTTCAAAAATACGTGAGTTCGCAATCTTTTTCGCTAAAACTTGCGCATCTGCCTCAGTATCACCTTCACCAATACCAACAAGGAGACAAAAACCTTGCTGGATGGTACGCTCTATTTGATGATTTTTAACACTTGCCGCACGAACTCTTTGTACAACGATTTTCATAATTATGCACTCCTAATTCCAAACTCGTGTCACTGTATAAATATCCCCGAGTTGTTTAATTTTATCTGCAACTTTATAAACTTCATGTACATTTTTTACCATAATGCTTAAATTAATGACAGCATTTCTATCCACATCAGATTTACCCGCTACCTTAATCAACTGACTCGAAGTACTGTTGACAGCTTGGAGTACCTCATTCAGTAAACCATTTCTATCATAGGCAGTCACTTCTAAATCCACTTGATATTTTTGAGAAGCATCTTTAGATTTCACCCATTCAACATCAATTAAACGTTCGTTTTCGTTTTTAATGTTCGGGCAATCTGTACGATGAACTTTGATCCCATGTCCTTTCGTGATGTAGCCGACGATACGATCACCAGGAATAGGATTGCAACATTTAGACAATTTGATCAGTACATTGTCGAGACCTTCTACGTATACACCTGAGTCTGTCGTAATAAAGTCTTTAATAGGTGCTGCTTTTGTCACTTCTTGTGCTTGATTTAATGCTTTTTGTTTATGCTCGATACGTTGACGTTCTGACAACTTATTGACAATTTGAAGCGCAGTCACACCACCGAAACCAACTGCAGCGTATAAATCATCTTCATTCGTAAAATTGTATTTGTCATTCACAATTTTAATATTTTTTTCAGTTAATAATTCTTCTGGTCTAAAGCCTTGTTCTTTCAATTCTGCTTCGACCATAAACTTACCTTTTTCAATATTAGACGAGCGGTCTTGCTTTTTGAAGAAGCTTTTAATTTTGCTTTTTGCACTAGAAGAACGGACAATTTTCAACCAATCACGACTTGGACCGTATGAATGTTTACTCGTACGAATTTCGACAATATCACCTGTTTGCAATACATAATCAATTGGTATAATTTTGCCATTTACTTTTGCACCAATCATTTTATTGCCCACTTCACTGTGAATGGCATATGCAAAATCAATCGGCACTGCGCCATACGGCAACTCAATCACGTCACTCGCCGGCGTAAATGCATACACTTTATCACTTTGTAAATCGAACTTCATCGACTCGATAAATTCTTGTGCATCTGAAGACGTGTGATCCGTTTCTGCAATATCTTTAAGCCAGTTCAACTTTTTATTATAGTTTTCATTATCTTTATCAACTTGTTTGCCTTCTTTGTATGCCCAGTGTGCAGCTACACCATGTTCAGCAATTTCGTGCATCTCAAAAGTACGAATTTGAATTTCAAGGGGATCGCCATTTGGACCAACCACTGTCGTATGTAATGATTGATACATGTTTTGTTTAGGCATCGCGATATAATCTTTAAAACGGCCTGGCATCGGTTTCCATAAAGTATGAACCAAACCTAAAACAGCATAACAATCTTTAATCGAATGAACAATAACCCTTACAGCAAGCAAATCAAAAATTTGATCGAATTGCTTTTTTTGTTTCATCATTTTACGGTAAATACTGTAAATATGTTTCGGGCGACCATTGATTTCGCCTTCAATATCCATAATGTCCATTTCTTTACGAATATTTTCAATTGCATTATCAATATATGCCTCGCGTTCACTTCGCTTTTTCTTCATCAGATTAACGATTCTGAAATATTGCACATTGTCGATATACCTTAAAGCAATGTCTTCAAGCTCCCATTTAATCGTATTAATCCCTAAACGATGTGCTAACGGTGCATAAATTTCTAATGTTTCTTTAGAAATGCGAATTTGCTTTTCACGAGGCATCGCACGCAATGTTCGCATATTATGTAAACGGTCTGCCAATTTCACTAAAATGACACGGACGTCTTTAGCGATGGCAATAAATAACTTCCGATGATTTTCGGCTTGTTGTTCCTCTTTAGAACGATATTTGACCTTTTTCAATTTGGTTACACCATCTACAATTGTTGCAATTTCCACGTTAAACATTTCTGCGACATCATCAAATGTGTAAGGTGTATCCTCAATGACATCATGTAAAAACCCAGCAACAATCGTAGGCCCATCAAGATGCATTTCTGTTAGGATACCTGCGACTTGGATGGGGTGCATAATATATGGTAAACCGTTTTTACGAAATTGTCCTTCATGTGCTTTATAAGCGATATGATAACTTTTAAGAACATATTCATATTGCTCTTTATCTAAGTACGTTTTCGCTTTATGTAGTACTTCATCAACACTATATGGATATTCGTTATTCATATGGTCACCCCCACGTTATAAATAATAATTCTATCATACTACATGAGTTCAAATAATTGAACCGTATCAGCACGCATAATTAAGAGAAAGTCCGTAATTTATAAAATAATCTTCACATTTTAAATGAAAAGTCATCAAAATGTATTATTTGTAGCATAAAAATATCGTTTAATGCCAAAACTGAGCGAACTATTGATATCAAAATAACTATAAAAGTTCGACATCATATTTTTCCCAATCGACCCTGTATGATTGAAATATACTTCTCTACTTAATCCCTTCTTTTTTAATCCATTGTGATGATATAAACAATACAGTAGCTATAGAAAAATTGTAGTTCATTCACATCACTCTAAGAAACGTTTAATCAAAACATCTGTCTGAGTTTGCTATCACAACACCTTAGTAAACGATAAACTCCGGAGACTTCAATCATCAATGACGAAAATGTCCCGGAGTTTTCTATTAACTTTATATTGGATTGTGTTACAGTAGATGGTTGATGAAACTATGCATAACTAAAAATAACTTATTATCCATGATTACAAATTTAGCTTGAAGCAATATCACATCCACTTCCTTCTTGTAAACGTAATAAAAATAATTCCAGAAAGAATAATGAATCCGGAAATCAAGTAACTGAACTGTATACTAAAATGTGAAATGATATACCCGAATAAAGGATCCGAAAAAATGAACATTAAACTCATCACAGTACTTTTTATAGAAAGCATAGTCGCTCTATTTTCATCAGTTGAAATATGATTAATCATTTTTGAAATCACCATAAAGAGCCATCGATTCGCAAATCTCGATAAGCCGTATAGAAGTAAAAAGATATAAAAATTCGATAGACTCATCATAAATAATAGCCCTGTAAAATAGATGAGCGTCATATAAAGCAAATGTTTATTTTCTATATTTGAAAGCGTTTTATCATATATTTTAGCGCCAATAATTGGGATGACATTAAACAAAAACACGATTATTCCAATATATTCAACGGCAATATAGTCTTTTAAATATGCAGGTAAATAGACGGATAATTGCGGTATAACTAGGTACATCAACCCTAAAAACACGTAAATATCATAATTTTTCACTATCGAAAGCCGAGTATCATTAAAAATTGATTTTTTTATTACTCTCTTACTTTCTGTTGCTTTTACTTCTTTCATAAATATCACAAATATAAGCAACAATACTTCCGCTATTAAAGAGATATAAAATGGTAATATCATATTCACTTTATATAAATAGCCCATAAATATAGCTAAGAATGCATTTGTGTATAAATTGATTTTATTACCTATCTCAAAATAAATTTTTTGATGCGCTTGATTGAGACGATTAATAAGCACAGCCTCAGCCGAACCGGATTTCCCAGACATACCAATACCGTATAATATCGAACCTACGACAATCATATAAAAATCTTTATACATTATGAAGCACATTAATGACAAAATAATAAAACTTGAACCAATGTAATAGCTTAATTTTTTTGACGTTGTATCAGCGAAATATCCAAACGGGACTTCTGTTATTAAGTTAGTGGTATATGTGATTGAAAATAAAAGTCCGATATGAAATACATCAATATTAATATCTTTTAAATAGACTAAAAATAATAGTGCATGGGCAAGTGTAAACGAATTCAAAAGACGAAATATAACGATTTTTTTAACTATAGAAAGTTTGACCATTCATCCCCTTTAACCTACACAGTAAACTACTTTGTTATGCCCAACACCTTCTTTGTACCCATGAGTGCAACAACCATACACGTACCTCTGTTTAAGTCAGATATTTCTGACAATTTAATTATATATCATTTTTGTCATATATCAATTCCTTTTTAACTTTTAAGGTTGGCATTATGTTATCACTATCATCAATCATTCAATTGGATCCAGATTTATTGATTGAAAACACTGCACGATTTATGCAATGAAATCATAATAAAAAACAACCTCATACATGACTGCATGAAGTTGTTTCATCACTTCAAAATAACAACTGATTATTCCTCATACTTAATTAAGCACATCACGTCATAATCTTTAATTTTTTCCATACCATTTAAATACGCAAGCTCAATAATAAAGGCAATACCTGCTACAATACCACCCTGTTTTTCAACAAGATTTATCGCCGCTTCAATTGTGCCACCTGTCGCTAATAAATCATCAGTAATCAATACACGTTGGCCAGGTTTAATCGCATCTGCATGCATCGTTAAAACATTGCTTCCATATTCTAAATCATATTCATAACGAATCACTTCACGCGGTAATTTGCCCTCTTTACGTACTGGTGCAAAACCAATTCCCATCGCATAGGCCACTGGACATCCGATAATAAAGCCACGCGCTTCTGGCCCAACAACGATATCCACATTTTTCTCTTTTGCAAACTTAACGATTTGATCTGTCGCGTAACCGTATGCTTCACCATTATCCATAATTGTTGTGATATCTTTAAAATTAACCCCTTCTTTTGGCCAATCTTTTACTTCTGATACATATTGTTTTAAGTCCATTAAAATCCTCCTCATTCATTCCGTGCCAATTCATTTTCTATCCAAGACTTAATGGCGCCAAATTCATCATATAGTAACTGTTTTTCTACCTCAATCCGCTGTACACGTGCTTGATAAACTCGGCTAGAGGTAATCGGTTGTTTATCTGTTGATTGCACAATCTCGATTATACCATCTTTTTGAGAAATGATTCCAAGGTCAAGAAAAACTTTTAAAATAAATTTAAGCATCATTGGTTTAACGTTAATATATTGACTTAATGCAACCCCATCTTTTTGTAAATCGGTTTGTCCTTTTTGATACAACGCCTTATAACAATTTTTGAAATCTGCAGGTTGCGGTAAACCTTCAAAATAAACTGAACGTTGATGCTGAAATACTAAATAGATTTGAGATGTATTTAAATAATGACAAGACAACTTAATATCATCCAGCGTTAATGGTAAATCACGCATGACGCACTTGTCATATTGCTGTGGTATATGCTCTCCATAGTAATACTCATGTGGTGACGACTTATCTTGGTTCGGATGAATTAAATAACAAACTTTTTGGTCATCCTCAAAAATTGGCAAGCGTTTATTTTTACTACGATAATCTAGTATTTGACGTTCATTACTTTTCATGTCAGTTAAAATCATTTGAGGTGTACGGTTACCATTCCACTCATTGATTTGTAGTTCGCCCGTTACATCGATATGTTGGTTTGGCATGAGCTCACTAGACAATGCACCTTGATTCCAAAATAGCGCTTGTAAATTTTGTTCAACAAACGTCATCTTCAAATGGGCTTGTTGTTGACCAATGCCTTTACTCTGTTGTACTGTCAGACCATTGACTTGAATAATCGGTCGCTTGAAGTCTGTACCAAACGGTCGTAATCTCTCGATAGATTGAATTTGTTCCACCGTTATATGACCTACGTCTATAGTGACATCCACTTTTTGTATCGGTTGTAATTGCGTCGTATCAATATGCGTCGTCATCCAATCGTTTAACCCTTCACGTAATGCGGACACTTGATCAATAGGTAAAGTTAAACCAGCCGCCATATGGTGACCTCCAAACTTAGTAATTAACGTTTGTTGAGAGGATAACGCTTCAAACATGGACACTTGTGTAATACTTCTTGAAGAGCCTTTCGCATGTTGCTGTTCATGATCAATATTTAATATCATTGTCGGCAAATGGTAAGTTTCGACAATTCTTGAAGCTACAATACCGAGTACACCCTCATGCCAGTCCTCTTTAGCTAGAACTAAAAAATGTTCTCCTGCTTGGACTGCCGTTTCCGCCATGACCATCGCTTCGTCTACTATCGTTTTCACGATTTCTTTTCGCTCAACGTTAAAATGCTCGACTTGCTCGGCTAAAAAGAGTGCTTCATCTTCATCATCAGTCATCAGTAATTCTGCAGCAAGTGAAGCATCATCTAACCGTCCGACCGCATTTAACCTTGGTCCAATCATAAAGCCGATAGTCTCCTCGGTCACAGTCTCATTAAATTGCGCTTGATTGAGTATAGCCGCTATAGCAGCAGGGGGATTTTCATTTAATAATCTCAGTCCATGCTTAACGATAAAACGATTTTCATCTGTTAATGAGACTAGATCAGCAATGGTTCCTATCATCGCATAAATCCAAAATATATCTGGGACTTCATCAAGCAAACTTTGTGCTAATTTAAGTGACACACCTGCACCACACAAACTAGGAAACGGATAATCAAAACCTGCGTGCATCGGATGAATAATCGCATATGCTGGTGGTAAAGTGTCTCCAATCTCATGATGATCGGTAACAATGACATCGACGCCTAAGTTTTGTACCATATCGATTTCTGAATGACCTTGAATCCCATTATCGACTGTAATAATGAGTGAAACACCTTCATCATACGCATTCTTAAACGCCGGTTCACTCGGTCCATAGCCTTCTGTAAAACGGTTTGGAATATACCATCCGACTATAGCACCTAATTGTTGAAGCGTCTTTACCATAATCGTTGTAGAGGTCACACCATCTGCATCATAATCCCCATACACTAATATTTTTTCTTGATTTTGAATTGCTGTATGTATACGTTCGACGGCTTTGTCCATATCACTCATCAAACGAGGATCGTGCATATTCTCATGAGATGACGCTAAAATTTGTGCGAGTTGTTGTGAATCAGTGTATCCTTTACTCTCTAAAATATAGCGCATCAAAGGGGTTAATTTATATTGTTCGATCAACGTTTCGTCCATTGATTGACGATTTGTTTCGGTTTGCCATTGAAATTTAGAATTTATCATATCTTCACCGCCACTTTCTCCACACAGTATTATATCGAAAATTCACTTAAATAAAAAGAATGAGAGACTAAGACATTTCAGTAGGTCCTAGCCTCTCGTTTTAACAGTATATCAATTGAATTAAACTAATACTTTTTCTTCGTTTGTACGTTTACGTTTGTACACCACAAGTTTGTGATGTGGTGATTTACGTAATTCTCGTTTTTTCAACATGCCCCATAACGGTACGGCAATAATAATGGATGAATAAACACCCGATACAAGACCGATAAGAAGCGCGAGTGAGAAGTTGAATATACTTGATGCGCCCAAAATGAGCAACGCAACAACAACAATCACAACTGTAAGCACTGTATTGATCGAACGCGTTAATGTTTGGCGAATCGAACTATTAACAATATAGTCAATTTGTTCCTCTTTCGTAATGACCTTAATTTTTGATAGCATCTCACGTACCCGGTCAAACGTTACAATTGTATCATTGATTGAATAACCGATAATCGTCAGCACTGCAGCAATAAACGTAATATCAACTTCTAATCGGAACAAACTAAATACCGCAATAATCATAAATGCGTCATGTAAGAGTGAAATGATAGAAGCAATACCCATACGCCATTCGAATCGTAAAGAAATATAAATGATCATACCGATTGATGCAATCAGCACTGCTAACATCGCATTTTTCGCTAATTCTTGACCGATGACTGGCGATACAGTATTGACAGATGGCTCTTTACCATATTGATCTTTTAACGTGTTTGTCACTTTTGCCACTTCATCTTTATTTAAATCACGCTTAAATTGCATTGATGCATTTTCATTGTTTGTACCACCAATAGACAATTGATTTGGTTTAAGGTCAATTGACTCCATTGTTTTTTCAACTTGGGCTTGTGTTAATTTTTGATTGCTTTGTAAGTCAACACGTGTCCCTGAAGTAAAATCAATCCCTAAATTCAATTTGAAAATAGCGAGAATAATGACACCTGCTAAAATGACAACGCCACTCAATGCAAATAATGGTTTCGCCCACTTCATGAAGTTTGCTTTATCATATGGTGTACTTAAATCATGTACATCCAGACCTTCGTTAATATCATGAATTTGTTGTCGTTTAACACCAAACCACCATAACTTTTTCTTGAAGACGTTTGAATGCACGACTAATGATAATAAAATACGTGTTAAGAAAACGGCTGTAACGAAACTCATGAGGATCGCAAGTAATAACATCGTTGCAAACCCTTTGACCGAACTTTCACCAAAGAAGAACAATACAGCAGCGGCTAACACAGTTGTTAAGTTGGCATCGAGAATCGTAATAAACGAACTCTTATTCGCTTTTTTATAAGCTTGCTTTAACGTTCGTCCGATGCGTATTTCATCTTTGATACGTTCGTACATAATAATGTTTGCATCGACGGCCATACCGACACCGAGTACCAATGCGGCTAAACCTGGCAATGTGAGCACACCAGAAATAAAGTTAAATGCAACCATTGTTAAGTATATGTACGTCGTTAACGTAATAACCGCCACAAAACCAGGTAAACGGTAGAATAATAGCATGAATAAGAAGATAATGCCGACACCAATCATTGATGCATTAATCGTTTTATCTAATGCATCTTGACCAAATTGCGCACCTACTGATGTTGAATAAATCTCTTTTAATTCTACAGGTAATGACCCTGAATTTAATAAGTCAGCAATTTGTTTCGCTTCAGAAATCCCTTCATCACCTTGGAAACCACCAGAAATTTCAACATTAGTCGAGTTAATCGGTTGGTTTACAGAAGCGGCAGAAATAAATTTAGGATCTTCTTTTGTTTTTTCTTTTTCATAACTGTCGCCTTTTTCGAAATCTAACCAAACGACCATAACATTTTCTTGTTTTTTAGAAATTTCTTCTGTTACTTTTTTAAACTTGTCACTATCTTTTAATTTGAAAGTGACAGCGGGTTGATTTGTGTTTTGTTTAAACTCTTGCTTAGCTGAACCTTGTACAAGATCTTTACCCGTTAATAAAACTTTATCGTCGGCATCACGAATCGTTAAGTTCGCTTGAGATGACAAAATTTTACGTGCTTGGTTTTGGTCTTGTACCCCTGCAAGTTGAACGCGGATACGATTCTGATCTTCAACTTGAATTTTAGGTTCTGATACCCCGAGTACATTGACACGACGTTCTAACGTTTTGGCTGTCGATTGTACTGCGGTGTTATCAATTTTGTCTCCATCTTCAAGTGGATTAACTTGGTACAATACTTCAAATCCACCTTGAAGGTCAAGCCCTAAGTTAACATTTTTGATTACACTTTTATATGTCGCACCCATACCCGCAAACAAGAGTACAACAAGCAGTAAAAAGGTAATCAATCTACTTACTTTTTTCACATGAACACCTCATTTAATCTTATGTCACAAGCATACTTGAATCACTCCGTTTAGTGCAAGTCATTTTGAGCATACAATAAAAAAGACATGGTGTTAAGCCATGTCCTTTATTGTATGCAAACTTACGGATACAATCAATCGTTATGAAGGGTCAACTTGCTTAATGGCTTGTTTTTCAAAAGTCAATTCTGTACCTTTACCGTTTACAGTAATAACGGCAGAAGTTTCATCTACTGCACGAACTGTCCCTTTGATGCCGCCGATTGTTGTTACACGTTGACCAGCTTGTAATTGTTCTACCATTTGACGATGTTCTTTCGCACGTTTTTGTTGTGGACGAATCATAAAGAACCACATTACTACGAAAAGTAATATTAATGGTAATAAACTAAAAAGTGATGACATAAAACATAACTCCTATCTAGAAATTTTTCGGATTATCAACATTCAGACCGTATTGTTCGAAAAATTCCTCTTTAAAATCTAAAAGACGGTCTTCTCGAATGGCTTGTCTAATGTTCTCCATTAATTTTAACAGAAAATGCAGATTATGGTAAGTAGTAAGGCGAATACCGAATGTCTCATCTGCTTTAATTAAATGACGTAAGTATGCACGCGTGTAATTTTGGCACGTATAACAATCACAATTTTCATCTAAAGGGCGAAAATCATCTTTGTATTGTGCATTTTTGACAACAAGTCGACCTGTTGATGTCATGCATGTCCCATTACGTGCAATTCGTGTGGGAAGTACGCAGTCAAACATATCCATACCGCGAATACTACATTCAATTAATGCGTCTGGTGAACCCACACCCATTAAGTAACGCGGTTTATCTTTCGGCATGAATTGTTCTGTATGTTCTACCATTTCGTACATGACAGGTTTCGGCTCTCCGACAGACAACCCTCCTATTGCATAACCAGGAAAATCAAGTTTTACTAGTTCTTCGGCAGATTGTTGACGTAAATCTTTATACTCGCCACCTTGAATAATCCCAAATAAAGCTTGGTCATCAGGACGTTGATGCGCAGCTAAACAACGCTCAGCCCATCGTGTTGTACGTTCTAATGAGTTTTTTACATAATCATATTCAGCAGGCATCGGTGGACATTCATCAAATGCCATAATGATATCCGAACCTAAATCATTTTGAATTTTAATAGAGTCTTCAGGTGACAGAAATAATTTCGAACCATTCGTATGATGGCGGAATTCTACACCTTCTTCTGTAATTTTACGCAAGTTACTTAAACTGAACACTTGGAAGCCACCTGAATCTGTTAAAATAGGACCATCCCAGTTCATGAACTTGTGCAACCCTCCAGCTTTTTTCACAATATCATTACCAGGTTGTAACCATAGATGATACGTATTCCCTAATAAAATTTTAGTGTTCATTTGTTTTAATTCTTCAGGGCTCATTGTTTTAACCGTTGCCTTTGTTCCAACTGGCATAAACATCGGCGTTTCAAATGAACCATGAGGGGTATGCACGATCCCTAAACGTGCACCTGATTGTTTACATGTTTTAATATGCTCATAAGTTACCGCGGGCATAATATTCTCCTCTCAAACTAAATGATAATCATCGCGTCACCAAAGCTAAAAAAGCGATACTTTTCTGCAACAGCATGGCGATAAGCTGATAACACAAATTGACGTGAACTAAACGCCGAAACAAGCATAACTAATGTCGATTTCGGTAAATGGAAGTTCGTAATCAAACCGTCTATCGCTTTAAATTCAAAGCCAGGATAAATAAAAATATCTGTCCAACCACTTGTCGCTTTGAAAGTGTCAAATTGTGTCCGAATTGTCTCAAGTGTACGTGTCGAAGTCGTTCCAACAGAAATAATGCGATGCCCTGCTGCTTTCGTTTCATTTAAAATGTCGGCAGTTTCTTGTGACATTTGGTAATATTCACTATGCATTTCGTGGTCATCAATATGATCAACGCTGACAGGTCTAAACGTTCCTAAACCGACATGTAATGTCACAAATGCAATTTGAACGCCTTGCTTCTGAATGTCTTCTAATAGTTCATCTGTAAAGTGTAGTCCAGCTGTCGGTGCGGCTGCTGAACCTGCTGCTTTAGCATAAACTGTTTGATAGCGTTCCTTTTCATCCAAACGCTCCTTAATATATGGAGGCAATGGCATTTCACCAAGTTCGTCTAAGCGCTCTTGTAAAATCCCTTCATAACTTAAACGCATCACACGTCCGCCTTGATCCAGTTCTTTAATACAAGTCGCTTTAATTTTACCTTCCCCAAAACTCAGCGTTTGTCCAAGCTTGATACGTTTCGCCGGTTTTAAAAGGACCTCCCAATCATCACCTTCAATTTGCGTCAACATTAACATTTCTACTTTAGCATTTGTTTCTTCTTTAATACCAAATAAACGCGCTGGCATCACACGTGTATCATTGAGTACCAACGTATCTCCAGGTTTGAAAAAACGCGTAATATCCTTGAAATGTAAATCCTCAGTCTCCCCAGTCTCGCGATTCAAATACAATAAACGACTTTGATCACGCTGTTTAAGAGGGGTCTGGGCGATGAGTGATTCTGGTAATTCATAATCAAATTCTTCTATGTTCAAAATAATGACTCCTTCACTTATTGGCTCGTATATTTAAAGTGTTCGTATGCATAAGGTGTCGCTTTTCGACCTCGAGGGGTACGCTCTAAAAATCCTTTTTGTATGAGAAACGGTTCATAAACATCTTCAATCGTTACACGTTCCTCACCTATTGAAACAGCAATCGTATCTAATCCCACTGGGCCGCCACGATATTGTTCAATAATACAAGCCATCATTTTGTGATCGATATAATCCAACCCTTCATCGTCCACTTGAAGTAGTTTCAATGCATGCTTTGTTGTCTCAATATAAATCATATCGTCTTGTTTGACTTGCTGGAAATCTCGAATACGTTTCAGCAGACGATTGGCAATCCGTGGTGTCCCACGACTTCTTTTCGCAATTTCTAAGGCGCTTTCTTCATCAATGGCTGTGCCTAATACTTCTGCTGTTCGTATAATAATTTGCGTTAATTCTTCTTCAGTATAATACTCAAGCCTTAAATGCACGCCGAAGCGATCTCGTAATGGACTCGTTAAACTCCCTGCACGCGTCGTTGCACCCACTAGTGTAAAAGGAGGTAAATCAATACGAATACTTCTTGCTTCGTCACCTTTACCTACGATGATATCTAAAAAGAAGTCTTCCATCGCTGGGTAAAGCACCTCTTCTACGACACTACTTAATCGGTGAATTTCATCAATAAATAGTACGTCGCCGGGTTGCAGGCCTGTTAATATCGCTGCTAAATCACCCGGTCGCTCAATCGACGGACCTGATACTGTACGTAAATTAACGTCCATCTCATTTGCAATAATATGAGATAAAGTCGTTTTACCTAATCCCGGTGGACCAAAAAGTAAGACGTGATCTAATGGTTCCTCACGAATTTTAGCGGCCTGTATAAAAACATCAAGGTTTGACTTAATTGCAGATTGACCTATGTATTGTCTTAAACGCTCAGGTCGTAATGACAATTCAAATGTGTGTTCATCTACTTGCTCATGTCCATCCATCATTCGGTCTTGATCCATTTACATCACCCCTTTATGAAATCAATTGTTTTAATCCAAATTTAACAGCTTCATCAACATCATTAAACGCTTGCTGTTGCATCGCTTTTTCTACTTTCTTCAACTCACGTTTTGAGTAACCTAATGCTTCTAATGCAAGTAAAGCTTCTTGTACTGCATGCGCATCATGCTCTGGCGTTAAATCTAACAACCCTTCGCTCACTTCTTCAGTAACGACAACTTTACCTTTAAGATCTAACACAATTTGGCGTGCAGTCTTCTTACCAATACCTGGAAATTGCGTTAAATATGCATCATTTTCATTTTCAATAGCACGTTTCACTTCATTAGGTGTACTTGCTGCTAAAATAGCTAACGCTGACTTTGGTCCTATGCCTGTCACTTTGATTAAACTTAAAAACATATCCTTTTCTTCTTGGTCGATAAACCCATATAACAATTGAGCATCCTCACGTACAATCAGGGATGTGTACACTTTTACCGGATGATCTAAATGCTTTTGAAAACGATATGAGTTCGGTGTTTGAATTTCATATCCGATACCAGATGTTGTTTCAACGACGATATGGGTTGGATGCAGTGCTGTTAATTTTCCAGAAATATATGCATACATTCAATAGCGCTCCTTACATGTTCATTCCAATAATGTCTACGTTATATACATTTTCCATTTGGCGTAGTTCATTAATGATTTGATAAGGTCCCCACTTGGCGTTTCGACCATCTAATGATAATGTAATCGATGCTTTTTGGTCAGTGGGAACACTTTGATGAATCGTCAATACAGAAAGGTTTAATTCAGATAGTTTCTCAAGTATTTGTGCTAAAATACCAACTTTATCTGTCACAAATAAAATAATCGTAAAAACTTCGGTCTGTTGCTGAACATCTTCTAGCGGAAATATCGTGTCCCTATATTTGTAAAACGCACTACGCGAACAATCATGCATATCTACAGCTTCTTGAATTGTTAATGATTGATCTTCTTTCAATGATGCCTTCACTTCTAGGACACGCTTAACAACATAGGGCAACACATCTTCACGAATAATATAAAATTGATGTTTCATACCTCTTCAGAACCTCCACTCTCAATATTATTCGACAAATTCAAATTCTCCACCAAGAATACGTACAATATCTCCATTTTCAGCGCCACGTTCTCTCAATGCATCATCAATACCCATTGAGCGCATTTGTCTCGCAAAACGACGAATAGCAGGTTCGCTGTTAAAGTCAGTCATCTTAAACATACGTTCAATCGCATTGCCACTTACGACATAGGCACCGTCATCGTCACGCGTAATCGTAAACTTATCTTGTGATGGCGTATGTTTATAAAGTACACGATTCACACCAACTTGTTCCTCTTGTGCAGAGAAATCGACATCTTTCACTTCTTCAAGTGTGTTTGCAATTTCATATAACAATTGATCGATATTTTCTCGCGTATAAGATGAAATCGGTACAATTGTAACAGTTTCATCTCCAAGTTGCTCTTTAAATAACTCAAGCTGTGCCTCAGCGTCAGGCATATCCATTTTGTTTGCTACAACGATTTGTGGACGGTCTTCTAAACGTTGTGCATACGCCTTAAGTTCGTGATTGATGATTTGGTAGTCTTCATACGGGTCACGCCCTTCCATACCACTCATATCAATGACATGCACAATCACTTTCGTCCGTTCTACATGTCTTAAAAATTGATGACCTAAGCCGACACCTTCAGAAGCACCTTCAATCAGACCTGGTAAATCAGCCATAACGAAGCTACGTTGGTCACGTGTTTCTACTACACCTAAGTTCGGTTGAATCGTAGTAAAATGATACGCACCAATTTTAGGTTTTGCTTTAGAGACAATGGATAATAAAGTAGATTTACCAACACTTGGAAAACCAACTAACCCGACATCTGCCAACAATTTAAGCTCTAAAGTAACTTCAATTTCTTCACCCGGCTCACCGTTTTCACTAAAATCTGGTGCTGGGTTTTTAGGTGTTGCGAAACGAGAATTTCCTCGACCGCCACGACCCCCTTTAGCAACAACCGCACTTTGACCGTGCTCAACAAGATCAGCTAACGTTTGTCCCGTCTCAACATCTTTAACAATCGTACCCGGTGGCACTTTTAAAATAAGATCTTCAGCATTTTTACCATGCATATTACTACTTTGACCGTTTTCACCTTTTTTAGCTTTAAAATGACGTTGATATCTAAAATCCATTAAAGTACGTAAGCCTTCATCTACTTCAAACACGACTGAAGCCCCACGTCCACCATCACCACCAGCTGGACCACCAAACGGTACATATTTCTCACGACGGTACGCAGTAATACCATTACCACCATCGCCAGCTTTCAATGATATTTTCACTTGATCGACAAACATGTTTTCACCTCTTTTACTTTGTTTTCTTTAATCACGTTTTGACTATCACGTTATATTATATAACTTTTTGTTCGTTTAATATAAAAAATAAACACCAGAAGTTACCTTCTGGTGTCAAAGATTGACAAATTATTCAGCAACTGCATATACAGAAACTTGTTTTTTGTCTCGACCTTTACGTTCGAATTTAACAACGCCGTCGATTTTAGCGAATAATGTATCATCGCCACCACGACCTACGTTTTCACCTGGGTAAATCTTAGTTCCACGTTGACGGAATAAGATAGAACCACCAGTAACGAATTGACCGTCAGCACGCTTAGCACCTAAACGTTTAGATTCAGAGTCACGACCGTTCTTAGTAGAACTTACCCCTTTTTTCGATGCGAAAAATTGTAAGTTTAATTTTAGCATGAGTTACACCTCACTTCAGATTTAATTTAATATACTCATTATATTCTTCTTCAATTGTTTGTAAAGAAATAAGTAACGATTGGAGTATTAACTGAGCTTGCTCGTTATTCGTATCAACAGCTCTCACATGAAAATACCCACCATCTTCAGAATAATCAATATCTGGACGTTCAGAAGTTAAGCCAATAATGGCATTCACACTACCAAACACAACTGCTGATGCACCTGCACAGACAATATCTTGACCGTGTTCACCATAATCCGCATGACCATCCATAATGACATCTGTAATTTGACCCTCGTCGTTTAACTTAATATCAACATTAATCATGATTATGCATTAATCTTGTCGATTGTTAATTTTGTGTAAGGTTGACGATGGCCTTTTTTACGTTTAGAGTCTTTACGACGACGGTAAGTGAAAACAGTGATTTTCTTACCACGACCTTGTTTGTTAACAGTTGCAGTTACTGTAGCACCTTCAACTGTAGGCGCGCCAACTTTAACGTTGTCTCCACCAACAAATAAAACTTTATCAAAAGTGAAAGTGTCACCTTCGTTTACGTCTAATTTCTCAACGAAAATCTCTTGACCTTCTTCTACTTTGATTTGTTTTCCACCTGTTTCAATAATAGCAAACATACTTTGCACCTCCTATTTATAAGTCACGCCATACATAGGTGACGAAACGTACTTAAAACCCATGTTTGAGCGGTTGTATGTAGCTACGAACTACTCAACTATTGCATCATACCATTCGTTTTACTTCGTGTCAATAGAACGTGAGCGATTTAAAAAATAGTTTGCAGCGAAGTAAAGGAAAATGAGTAAAATCGCATTCAGCAAGAGTGTAGGTAGTATTCGGAATAATATAAATTGAAGAAGATTAAATTCAATCAATCCGATAACCAAATAGATCAAGACGACGAAAACTTCTAGAAAAACAACTCCTATCAATGTCATCACAAAGACCATCAAATGATCACGGAAAAACACTTTTAAAAACTTATCAGCAAATAGAATAGAGACGATGTAACCAAATAGGTAGACACCATAAATTTGTCCGAAAAATAAATCGTGGACCGTTCCTAATAATGCGCCGAGAATCAAAGCAATACTTGTGTTTTTATAAACCGTAATCAAGATTAAAAATAAAAAGACAAGATGGGGCACTAAAATGAATCGATGCCCCCCTATCATAATGGGTGATAAAAAAGTTAAAACTGTATCCAAATAAAACATCAGTATCGCAACGAGAATATAGTAAATAGATTTCATTATGAATTATCACCCTCATCACTTACAACCGTTTTAGGATCGCGCTTTGCAATATAAACATGGTCAAAATGATTTAAATTAGCCCCTGTTTCAATGGCAACTTGCTTAGATAAACCATATTGATCATTTTGTACTTTTTTCACTTCGCCTATGTAAAGCCCTTTAGGTAATTGATCGCCTAAACCACTCGTCACCACTTTGTCTCCAGCTTTAATGTCTTCATTGTTATCGATATCGCTAATAATTAAACGATTCGTCTTCTCATCGAAATGATCAATTAAGCCAAATACTTCGTGACCGTCATGTTGTACGTTCACTGATAAACGATTTGTTCGTCCTTTAGTCGAGATTAAATGGATTTGAGATGAAAATTGATTCACTTTCGCTACACGACCGACTAAACCATCCGCGGTCATCACTGCCATATTTTCTTTGATGCCAGATTTTTTCCCTTTATCAATGACAATCGTATTTAACCATTGGTCAGGTTGTCGCGCTATGACAGCTGCAGTAACAGGTTCATATTCAGAAATGTCACTCATATCTAATTCTTTCTTGAGCTTTTTGTTTTCTGATTTTAGACGTTCATTTTCAGCTTCTAATTGTTTTTCTTTATTCGTTGGTTTTTCAGTTTTATGAAAAATGTCCGTGATTGACCCAGCAATAAAATGAATTGGATAAGAAAAGACTCTCTGTCCAAACGAAGTCGTATCACTGACATACTGTTCTGGAACTGATTGGGAGTGCGAACGAATTGATAATCCAATTAGAGCGATAAAAAGGATTAATGCACAAAACAACACAACGAGTTTGTTGTTTTTAAAAAAATTGGACAACCTCAACACCTCAAATTATATTTCAATGTATGTACTGCTATTATTTTATATTACTCTGTAAAGTAAATAAAGTCCCATGGTGTACATTATTGATAAATATTAGAAAAAGCGAGATAGAAGTGACTGCCACACCAAATTACTCTACCTCGCTTTGATATATATCTTTATGATGATTCTTCCGATTGTTGATTTTCAGATTTTTCTTCGTCTTCCTTATACAAAGTTTCATCTTTACGCCATTTTGCAAATAAGTTTTGAGCTTTCAACTGCTCGTTACTTGATTGTGCTTTATGGTTGTCAGACATCGTAAAATCACTCCTCATCAATCTGTCTCATCCATAGCCTAACTTATCAATGTTGTTATCTCAAGTCGTACACATTATCTTAAAGTTAATCGTCTGTTTCTTGTTGATAATCACTGATTGGCTTCATTTGGATTGTAGTTCCAAGTTGATTAAGGTCATAATAAAGATCATGTTCTGTCGTATAAACTCTCATCGTATCGTCACCAAAACGATATAGGATAAACTGTGAATCTCTTTCGGCAATTAAAAATTCTTGATCATAACCCATACGTGTCATTTCATTGACTTGCATGAATTCATATTTATCTATCCAATTAAACACATTTCTCATCTGACTTTTAGGGACATTTCTAAAAATGTCGTTTTCGCTTTGAATGTAACGACGACCATTTAACGGTACAAGATAACCTTCATCATCAGTGACTTGATATACTTCTTTATCTCCAACAGGGTTCCACGGTTCATTTTTAAAATCTGGCACAAACTTTAATACAGCAAAAACGAGGGCGATGAGTAATACAATAATTATAAATAATTTAATGAGACTTTTTATTATCCGCATGAATGCCCTCCTCTATATTTACTCTCATAAACACTACTCATATCATTATACGTTATATTATAATGAATAAGATATTTAAAAGACATCCATCTGAAGCATGATAAATATAACTTAAGAACGATGTGTCTGCTTCGTGAAAATACTACAATAGAATCAAAAGGAGTGACTTCAATGAGCTTAATTGCTTTATTTATTATGATATTGCTTGCCGTCGTTCTATTTAGAGTCAGTGTTTCAATCATCGGCTTTTTAATCAGACTCGGTATTATGATATTCATTGTTTACGTTTGTTATCAATTGTTCTTATGGCTTGTGAACTATTTTTAACAATAAACATATATGTATCATCAAATGGGATGGGACTTAAAAATTTTTGATGCTATTGATGAAATATTTTTGTTAAACTTGCTCTCCTTATGGTTTGTGGTTTTTAATTGCCTTCATGGATTTGCTTTTTTGAGAGACTAGCCCTTCAACTCAATTCGGCTTGATTGAAACGTATTTGAGATGGAAACCGAATTGGATTTTCGGGGTCCGTACAGAAATCAGATGTGCAACAAAGATTTCGTCGTACTGCCCCGCAAGGCTGACTAGACTTCTCAACAGCATCAGCATTGAGAAGTCAGACAGCTACTGTGTTAAACAGTAGTCACTATCAAAGTTAAAAGTTGTTACTTTGTTTTTAACGTTATCCCTCGGGAGTCTCAGCCTTCTGGGCAATCTTAGACCCAATACAGTGAAACTGATAGCAAGTTTATGAAATCAAGAAAACAATAGCATCAATTTTTAGTATGCCATTCATCCTCATTTTCCGCCTGCTTTAAAGTCATTAACGAATCATAAATTTCTGAATGGATTGAGGCTTAAAATTTTCTATGTCCGAATCCCATATTTTTTAATCCTCCTTCGTTTCACTCAAAATAGAAACAAAGGATTCTTCGCCGATAACAATATGATCCAATAACTCTATCCCCATCGCTTCACCACATGCCATCAATCGTTGCGTCGTTTCGATATCTGCTTTTGACGGTGTTGCGTCTCCTGAAGGGTGATTATGTATCACGATAATCGCATTCGCAGACCACTTTAAAGCTGTCTTAAATACCTCTCTAGGATGAATAATCGCACTATTCAGTGTCCCAATAAACAGTGTTTCCTCATGAACAATTTGATTTTTCGTATTGAGTATAAGCAATACAAAGTGTTCTTGATCATAATCTTTAAACTTTGCATAGTAACGTTCAGCAATTTGACTTGGCGAGTGTATTGGCTCAGAAAGATACTGCTTTTTATCTTCGGCTAAGCGACGTGATAATTCAAATACAGCGAGTATAGTTGTGGCTTTATTCCGCCCTATTCCTACAAATTTTTCTAATTCTACTAAAGATAAATTTCGAAGCTCTGTTAACGAATGACATTGAGACAGAATATTTGAAGCGACTTGAAGGCTAGAATGCCCTTTGCTGCCAGTATTAATAATAATAGCCAGTAATTCTGTATTGGATAGCGCTTGACTACCAAATTTAAGGAGTCGTTCTTTAGGTTTTTCATTTGATGATAAATCTTGAATACGTGTCATAAAAATCCTCCATAAAACAAAATCAACTTGGAATAGAGTGATGAGACTGATAAAAATGAAACAAAAATAGCCGGCACAAGTGGAACTCGGCGCTGTTGTATCCATTCAAACACTAATGAAAGCGGTAACAACAGTAAGCCTAACGGAAAAATGAATGTTAAAAAGAAGAGTAAAAATGCGTTTGGAAAGAAAAAGATGATGACAAGAAAGAGTTTAATATCTCCCATGCCGATCAAATTTTGTTGAATGAGTCCTACAATGAGCAAAACGCTCCAAACAACGATGTGTAGACAGTCTAAATAAAATGATGAATGTAATGAAAGTAACAATATCAATAATATAAATAGATATCTGTGAGGAATCAATTGGCTGCGTACATCAATGATTGCCATTGAGAGTAACAATAAAGATACAGAATAAAACGTAACGAGAGGGATGTATATAGGAATGAATAAAGGATAGACGATTAAAATACCGCCTAAAGCTTCACCTACAAATAACGATAAAGGGATTCCTTGTTTGCAATAACGACACTTGCCTTTTAAGCAACAATAACTGACTAAAGGTATTAAATCGAATGGCTTCAATTGATGTTTACACGTTTGACACTTCGACCTTTGAAAACAATGTTTAATGCGCAATGAAGGATGCTCAGCAAATTGCAGTAGAAAACTCATTAACATGCTACCTATCATAAATAACAGGACAATCATCACCTTAAAGACCTCCTAGTCGCTGTCTGACTGACAATATATGACAACACTTTTGATTGAATGCATTTATTATATGCGTATGAAGTCAGTTGGTCAAATTGCCAAAAAGCGACAAATGAGGCATAAAAAAGCAATAAAAACAAAAACCACCTTGTATGTATCACGGTTTCTCTTAATACATACAAGATGGTTAAATTTTTATGAATTAAAGTCAACTTTGGATTTAACTTCACTAATGAAATAAAGACTGCCTGTGATGAGTAATGCATCACCTTCATAATTGTTAATAAATGAGACGTAATCATCAACTATCGATTTTTGATTAAATTCAATTTCATCATATAACGTTTGTTTAGGAAGTGCTTTTGGAAAATCAAAGCCTGTGACATAAATGTGACGCGCTATATTTTGAAAAGCTTCTAACATATGATGGATTGGTTTCCCTTCAATAGCAGCAAACAAAACATCGACTTTCGGCACATTGTAATATTTTTCAATCGTATCTACTAAAGCATCCACGCTTTCTTTATTGTGTGCACCATCAATGATAATTAGCGGTTCTTTAGAAACACGTTCAATACGCCCTGTCCAATATGCATGTTCAATCCCTTCAATCATTTTGTTGAAGTCTAATTGAATTTTTTCTTGCTCGTACAATTCGATTAATGCAGTAATTGCAAGTGCAGCATTTTCTTTTTGATGTTCGCCTACCATGTGTAATGCTAAGTTTTCTAATTCATAATCTTTATAGCGATACGTAAATTCATCATCTTCTGATTTAATTAAAATATCGCGATCGAATTCTAAAGCTTTTGCATCTAATCGTTCAGCGGTATCTCTGAAATATTTTAATGCTTCCTCATTTTTAACAGCGTAAACAATTGGTGTATGCGGCTTAATAATTGCTGCCTTATCTTTGGCTATGTCTAAATATGTTTGACCAAGAATGTCCGTATGATCTAAACCGATGCTCGTCAAAATACTCATCAACGGCTGAATCACATTAGTAGAATCATTTTTAACACCTAAACCTGCTTCGACAATAACGAAATCAACCGGGTGGAGCTCACCGAAATAGAGATACATCATTGTTGTGATAATCTCAAATTCGGTTGCAACTCCTAACTCAGTTTGTTCTTCCATCATTTCACTGACAGGTTTAACACGAGCCACTAGCGCTACAATATCTTCGTTTGAAATTGGCAAACCATTTAAGCTAATTCGTTCATTAAATGTTTCAATATATGGAGACGTAAAAGTACCCACTTGATAACCATTTTTGAGTAAAGCTTCACGTAAATACACAACAGTAGAACCTTTACCGTTCGTGCCACCAACATGAATCGCTTGAATACGATGTTGCGGTTGACCAAGTTTTTCGAGCATCCATTCCATACGTTTTACACCTGGTTTAATGCCGAATTTTGTTCTTTCATGTATCCAATATAAACTGTCTAGATAATTCATAACTAAGACTCCTACGCTTTTAATTGTTCAATTCTAGCCTTAACACCATCATATTTTTCTTGGTATTTTACTTGCTTCTCTTTTTCTTCATTAATGACGTGCTCAGGTGCTTTATTCACAAAGTTGTCGTTTGATAATTTTTTATTAACGCGATCTAACTCTTTTTGCCATTTTTGTAAATCTTTCTCTAGACGTTCTAATTCCTTGTCCATATCAATGAGACCTTCAATTGGTAAAATGACTTCACCCGCTGCTACTACAGATGTCATTGCTTTTTCTGGAATCTCGATTTGAGTTTCAATTTCAAGCGTACTTGGATTGCAGAAACGTTCCAAGTAATGTTGGTTGGCCTTCAATAGTTGTTGAATCGTATCATTTTTAGCTTGAATTTTAATTGGAATTTCTTTAGATAGTGGTGTATTCACTTCTAAACGTGATTGACGCACTGATTTGATAATTTCCACTAATTGTTCCATTACATCTTTACTTTCTTCAAACATCAATGACTTATCCATTGTTGGCCATGCACTTGTCACGATTGACTCGCCTTCATGTGGTAAGTTTTGCCAAATTTGTTCAGTTACAAATGGCATAAATGGATGTAATAAACGCATAATGCGATCTAATGTGTAACTTAGAACTGAACGTGTCACGTTTTTCTGAGCTTCATCGTCACTATTCATTGGAATTTTACTCATTTCAATGTACCAGTCACAGAACTCGTCCCAAATAAAATTATACAACACACGGCCCACTTCGCCAAATTCATATTTATCGCTAAGCTGTGTGACCGTTTCAATCGTTTCATTGAGTCGTGTCAATATCCATTGATCTGCAACAGATAAATTGCCTGATAAATCAATATCTTCAAATTTGAATGAGTCACCAATATTCATCAAACTAAAACGTGCGGCATTCCAAATTTTGTTAATAAAGTTCCATACCGATTCTACCTTTTCTGTTGAATAACGTAAGTCATGACCTGGTGAAGAACCTGTTGCCAAGAAGTAGCGAAGACTGTCGGCACCATATTGATCAATCACATCCATTGGGTCCACACCGTTACCTAACGATTTACTCATCTTACGTCCATCTTCAGCGCGGACTAAACCGTGTAATAATACGTCGCTGAATGGCTTTTGACCTGTAAATTCTAAACCTTGGAAAATCATACGTGCAACCCAGAAGAAAATAATATCGTATCCAGTAACTAATACATTTGTTGGATAGAAACGTTTAAAGTCTTCTGCGTCTTCATTCGGCCAACCCAGTGTTGAAAATGGCCATAACGCACTAGAGAACCACGTATCAAGGACATCTTCATCTTGTGTCCAGTTTTCAATATCTTCAGGCGCTTCTTCACCTACATAAATTTCCCCTGTTTCATTATGATACCATGCTGGGATTTGGTGTCCCCACCATAACTGTCTTGAAATGGTCCAGTCACGAATTTCTTCCATCCAACGATTAAATGTTTTTTCGAAACGTGGCGGTACAAAATCAATACGTCCATCTGTTTTTTGATTATTTAACGCTTGTTCAGCAAGTGGTGCCATTTTAACGAACCATTGCGTAGATAAGTATGGCTCAACTACGGCACCCGAACGTTCTGAGTGACCTACTGAATGTACATGGTCATCAATTTTAATGACTAACCCTTCTTCTAACAAGTCTTTAACAAGTTGTTTACGACATTCAAAACGATCCATACCTGCGTACTTGCCGGCTTCAGCATTCATACGCCCTGCTTCATCCATCACGACGATACGCTCTAAATCGTGACGGTTACCAATTTCAAAGTCATTTGGGTCATGTGCTGGCGTTACTTTCATCGCACCACTACCAAACTCTTTATCTACATAGTCATCAGCAATAATTGGCAACTCGCGACCGACGATTGGTAAAATGACTTTTTTACCAATCACATCTTGGTAACGTTCATCATCAGGATTAACGACAATCGCTGTATCGCCAAGCATTGTTTCTGGACGTGTCGTTGCAATTTCCATGTAACCTTCACCATCTGCAAATGGATACTTGAAATGATAAAACTTGCCATTTACGTCTTCGTGAACGACTTCAATATCAGACAATGCTGTTCTCGCAGCTGGATCCCAGTTAATGATACGCTCACCACGATAAATCAAACCTTTATTGTACATGTCAACGAACACTTTACGCACAGCTTTGCTTAAACCTGCATCCAACGTAAAACGCTCTCTAGAGTAATCTAAACCAAGGCCTAACTTCGCCCATTGTTGACGGATAAATGATGCGTATTCTTCTTTCCATTCCCAGGCCTTTTCGAGAAACTTTTCACGTCCAATATCATGACGAGAAATGCCTTCTTCTCTCATTTTCGCTTCTACTTTCGCTTGAGTCGCAATACCTGCATGGTCCATACCTGGTAAGTAAAGTGTTTCATAGCCTTGCATACGTTTCATACGTGTTAAAATATCCTGTAATGTCGTATCCCATGCATGACCTAAATGCAACTTTCCAGTCACATTAGGGGGTGGAATCACAATGGTATATGTAGGTTTATCTGAGTTATCACTCGGTTTAAAAAGTTCTTGGTCTAGCCATTTTTGATATCGACCCGCTTCAACTTCTTGCGGATTGTATTTAGGTTTCATCTCCATTAAAAATCCCTCCATTAAAATAAAAAAACACCTGTCCAAAATAGGACGGATGTTCCGCGGTACCACCTATATTCAATAGTGCAGACAAACGCCTACACTACTGCTCTCTTATGATTAACGCTCATGACACGCTTTAACCTACTCAAAGTTCAATTAAAGTTCAAAACGGGCTACCTTCAGTTATTTCTTTTATGCATTTCCAGCAACCATGCACTCTCTAAAAAAAGAGGATAACCTACTCTTCCCATACACTATTTTTAATTTCATTCTTATAGTATACTGAAACGACAATGAAGTCAATACAAGGAGGAATAAAACGTGAACCCATGTGCATTTGGAACAAAAGACCCACTTTATCTTGATTATCACGACCACTTTTGGGGCAAACCACTTTATGATTCACAGGCTCTATTTGAGTTGTTGGCCCTTGAATCACAACATGCGGGTCTTTCGTGGTTAACTATATTAAAAAAGAAAGAAGCGTATCAACACGCATTTTACAATTTCGATCCTTATCAAATTGCACAAATGAGTGATGCGGATATTGATGCATTAATGACATTTCCAAACATTATTCATCATCGCCCTAAATTAGAAGCAATCGTCGCACAAGCAAAAGGCTATATTCAAATTGAGAAAGATTACGATAGCTTTAGCACGTTTCTTTGGTCATTTGTCGACGGTCAACCAGTTGATTTTAAATATCAATCCGTTGAAGAACGCATTACTGTAGATGACACTGCAAAAGCATTATCGAAAGCATTAAAAAAATATGGATTTAAGTTTATTGGCCCTGTCACAGCCTTTTCGTTTATGGAAGCTGCTGGCCTTTATAATAGCCATTTAGTGTCATGTCCCAATCGTTAGACGAGAATAGAGACAAACCTAGCAATTTCACCATCAATCTATAATCCCCATTAAAAAAGGACTTGGACGCGACATTATCCAAGCCCTCAATTTTTATTGTGACTATTTTTACGTTCTAAATATTTCAAATACAAGCTCACAAGTGGTGCAATTAAAAATAAAATAAAGAAAACACGGAAAATATGATAACTTGATATCATTGCGACATCCGCACCGATATCTAAAGCAACTAAGACGATTTGACTCATCCCACCTGGTGCTGCACCGAGAAATAATTCATCAATAGAAGCGTGATTAATAAATTGAACAAGATAAACCATCGCTAATGCACCGAAAATCAACAATACATTTTGGTAAGCAATTGCGACTGCGATTCGCCCTTTTAATTGATCAGTTAAGTGCGCAATTTGAATGCCCACACGAATCATATAAATAATTTGTGCGCCCGCAATCATTGGTGCATCGAGCGTGAATGTCAAGTTCGTTACGAAATTCCAGATGATGAGCACGACAATGGGCGCCATCAACATTTTTGTTGGAAAATGAATCCACTTCATTAATACATAAACAACCGCAATACCTAACGCGATAATAACAACATCTTGTATATTCAATACATCTGTTAAATATTGAACATTCGTTTCAGTGACACGATGCGTATGATCAGTTTTAAAGAAAAATGAGATCAATGGTACTAATAATACAACAAAGATGACGCGTGACGTTTGTGTAAGGCTGACAACAAGAATGTCTGCTTTTTTATTTTCTTCAGCCATAACAATCATCTGACTTAAAGCCCCCGGAATGACACTCAATAATGCCGTTTCTCGATTAACATGTGCAATTTTTCTAAAACCAATGGACACCACTAACGCTAAAAGCAAGATCAGCACACTGACTAAAACAATTGAGAGCCAATCATTTTTAATATCGCTCGTCACACTTTTAGTAAAGGAAGTTCCGATTTGAACACCCAGCATAATTAAACCGAGTTCGCTCAACCAAAACGGCCATTGGACATCACGTTTAAGTACTTTAACGACGAAAATACTTGCCAATATTGGTCCAAACATCCATGGCAACATGATATGCAACGCAAATAGAATCCAACCTAATAAAAGTGAAATGACGAGAACAAGTAAATTATTTAACATTTTATTTTGTGCCATGGCCGCACCTCCTTTGCCTATTTATTTCAAATCTACAAATACGATATTAAACAGATGAGGCCGGGAAAATCAGAATCTCCCAGCCTCCACGCATTTCATTACTTCTTGATGCGTTCTAAAGCCACATCGAAAGCATTGAGTGTTTTTTCAATATCTTCTTTTGTATGTGCTGTTGAGAGGAACATGCCTTCAAATTGTGATGGCGGTAAAAAGATACCTTGTTCTGCCAGTTCACGATACAACTGACTAAACATTTCTAAATCTGAACGATTCGCCTCTTTAAAGTTTGTCACTGGTCCTTCATTTAAGAAGAAACCAATCATAGAACCTGCTCTATTCACTGTTAATGGCACTTGATGTTTACCAAAGATTTCTGTTAAACCTTGTTCTAACATATCTCCAAGTTCATTAAAGTATTCATAACTTTCTGGAGTCAGTTGGCTTAATGTCATATAACCACTTGTCATTGCAAGCGGATTTCCTGACAGTGTACCTGCTTGATAAATATCGCCACTTGGTGCAATATGGTCCATAATTTCTTTACGTCCACCGAAAGCACCTACTGGCAGCCCGCCACCAATGACTTTGCCAAGACACGTTAAATCAGGAATAACGTTAAAGTAACCTTGTGCACAATTATAACCTACTCGGAAACCTGTCATGACCTCATCAAAAATGAGTAAGGCATCATTTTCTTTCGTAATATCACGTAAGCCTTGTAAGAAATTGTTGATAGGTGGGACAACACCCATATTACCTGAAACGGGTTCTACAATAACTGCTGCAATATCGTCACCGAACTCCTCAAATGCGTATTTTACAGCTTCAAGATCGTTATAAGGCACAGTAATCGTATTTTTAGCCGTACCTTCTGGAACACCTGGTGAATCAGGCAAGCCTAGAGTTGCAACACCAGAACCCGCTTTAATTAATAATGAATCACTATGACCGTGATAGTTTCCTTCAAATTTAATGATTTTATTCTTACCAGTATAACCACGGGCTAAACGTAATGTGTCTAATGTCGCTTCAGTCCCAGAAGATACCATTCTCACTTTTTCAATAGAAGGGACACGTTCAATCACTAACTCAGCTAAACGATTTTCTTCTAAAGTAGATGCGCCAAAGCTTGTGCCGCGTTCTACTACATCATGAATCGCCTCAATCACTTTAGGATCACGATGACCTAAAATCAGCGGTCCCCAACTGAGTACATAGTCAATATATTCATTACCGTCTATGTCATAAATACGACTGCCTTCACCGCGTGCCATAAAAATCGCTGGTGTGTCTACTGATTTAAATGCACGCACAGGGCTGTTAACCCCTCCTGGCATGAGTTGTTCTGCTTTTTCAAATGCTTTAATTGATTCATTATAACGCAATGCTGCCGCCTCCTATTATTGTTGATCTAAATATTGACAAATATCTTTCGCAAAGTAAGTGATAATCATGTCAGCCCCTGCACGTTTCATAGAGACCATTTGTTCCATCACTACTTTTTCTTCATCAATCCAACCATTTAATGCTGCTGCTTTAGTCATGCTGTACTCACCACTCACATTATAAGCAATAATGGGTACGTTGCTATTGTTACGTACATCGCGAATAATATCAAGGTAACTTAATGCGGGCTTTACAATCATCATATCTGCACCTTCATTAAGGTCAGATTCTAACTCACGTAATGCTTCAAGACGGTTAGCTGGATCCATTTGGTATGTTTTACGATCACCAAATGACGGTGCAGATTCTGCTGCATCACGGAACGGACCGAAAAAGCTTGATGCATATTTGATACCATAACTCATAATCGGAATATGATAGTAACCTGCCTCATCTAAACCTTGACGAATTGCCGCAACAAAGCCATCCATCATATTACTTGGTGCGATAATGTCTGCACCCGCTTTAACTTGAGAAACAGCAGTTTGAACGAGTAATGGTAATGTTTTATCATTATCGACATCATGCGTATGTGGGTCAATCACACCACAATGACCATGATCCGTATATTCACATAAGCATGTATCGGCAAGAATCAATAAATCATCATACATCGACTTCGCTAAACGTGTTGCTTTTTGAATGATACCGTCTTCAATGAATGCACCCGTACCACATGCGTCTTTTTCATTTGGAATACCAAAAAACATAATTGCACGAATACCTAGGTCATATGCTGCTTTCAATTCTTCATGTAGTAAATTTAAGCTGATTTGGTACACACCAGGTAATGATTTAATTTCGGATTTTACATCATCTTTCTCTACTACAAAAATAGGATAAATGAGATCTTCTTTTCTCACATGAGTTTCTCTTACCATATCGCGCATCACTTTTGATGAACGTAAACGTCTATGTCTGTCAAATTGCATTATTGAACCCTCTCTTCTAAAATTTTAGTAATGATTGCTTCTAAAGTTTGAATGTCAGCAATTGAACATGAATAACCATAATCTTGAAGTTGTCGTGCTGTTTGATGACCAATAACATAATAACGATCAAAGTTTTGAGGTGGACCGCTTTCGAAAAATGCTTTTACAGCCGAAGCACTTGCAAAAGTCAATGCATTCACTTGCCCGCGTTCAATGAGCCCTTGAGCCTGTTTAACATTTTCTATTAAAGTGCGCGGTGTATATAAGTCAATTTTTTTCACTTCAAAGCCACGTGACTCCAAAGTTTTATGAAGTATAGGACGTGCACGCTGACTCGATGGAATAAGGATGCGTTGTCCTTTTTGAGTTGGAAAACTGTCGAGAAAGCCTTCTTGTGAATAATCTGCTGGATAAAAGTCGACTTCCAAACCTTGTTTCTCACAAAAAGCTTTTGTTTTGGCTCCAATGACTGCTATAGAATCAAAATCTAACGCATCTAAATAAGGTAGAAAATGAACGACAGCATTTTTAGATGTAAAAACAAGCCAATCATAGTGATGACGTAGCACAGATTGATCAAATGGAAGTGGCTCAGTCGTCATGAATGGAAGATGAACGATTTCTGCACGTTGATCATTAAAACGATGTGTTTGGGTCATCACTACAATAGGCTTCATGCTTTACACCTCTTTTTCATTTAAAGCTTGAATAATTTTATCCGCACCTTGGGACTTGAGCACTCGACTCACTTCACTACCTACTTCAACCGGATCCTGTCCTGAAAATGTATACTCAAATCGTTGTTTACCATCAGGAGACATGATTAAACCAGTAAATTGAACCTCTGCATTATTTGAACGCGTTGCATACCCGCCAATAGGAACTTGACAACTGCCATTCATTTCTTTTAAAAATGTACGCTCTGCTGTGACACATGCTGCGACATCTTCATTATGTACTTTTGCTAATAATTTTAACAGTTCTTCATCATCAGCACGACACTCTATACCGAGCGCACCTTGACCAATAGCTGGTACGAGAAGATTTTCATCTAAATAAGTTGTGACAATATCATCAGACCAACCCATTCGCTTCAAACCCGCTGCCGCTAAAATAATCGCATCATAATCTTCGGTTTCTAACTTTTTCAAGCGTGTATCAATATTTCCTCGTATCCATTTAATTTCTAGGTTTGGATATTTTGCCAAAATTTGTGCACCACGTCTTAATGAACTCGTTCCAATGATGCTCCCATCAGGAAGTTCGTCAAGTGGAATATGGTTTTTGGAAATCAAAGCATCAAATGGATTTTCGCGGTCAGGAATACATCCTAAAGTTAAGCCTTCAGGTAATTCACTTGGCACGTCTTTTAAAGAATGAATGGCCATATCAATGTCTCGGCTAAATAGTTCGTTTTGGATTTCCTTCACAAATAACCCTTTGCCACCTACTTTAGATAATTGGCGATCTACAATTTGATCCCCTTTTGTCACAATTTCTTTAATTTCGATATCTAAAGTTGGATCGACTTCTTTTAAACGATCAATAAATTGTTGGCTTTGAGTCAATGCGAGCTGACTTCTTCTCGAGCCGACGATAAGTTTACGCATAGTGCTTTCCTCCAATTAAATTAAGTTAAACTCCTGTCCATTGATGGAATGATGATAATTGAGTAACCACAATTAAATTAATCATACAGCATAAAAATAACATAATATTTAAATTCATTAAAAAAGACTGCTTAAAACGTCGAGTCAATCGTAATGTAATAAAAATAGAATATGCAATAAAAATGATTAGTGATGATATCACTTTTAAATCTAAGAAAATGTCATAGCCAATAGACACCATGCCCCATTGTATTCCAAGCACAAGGCTGATAAACATGAAAATGACGCCAATTAAGGAACTGTAAAACACTAACTTTTCAAGTGTTGCAATACTACTCATTCTAAAGAAATTTTGAGTAAATCGCTTTTCTTTTAAATTTCGATATTGTATTAAGTAAATAATTGCATTCACAAACGCAACTGCAAAAATCACATAACTCAACAAAGCGAGTGAAATGTGGAAAAAAAGCAATTCATTCAACGCTGTAAGACGCGCGCCATCAAGTTTAAATTGACGTGGATGGAATGTATGAATCGTCATAAATACAAAACCAATAACATTTAAAAAAGCAATCATAAATTCAGATTGACGCAACACTGACATCACAAAGGTAATCGTCAAAATCAACCAAGTTAATACATAAAAACTTTCTATTAAAGAGGTTAAAGGGAGTTGCTTTTGCCATGTGATAAACATAGTTAAAGAGATTGTTTGACAAAACCAAACAATCCCTAAAGCATAGAACCCTATATTTTGTAGACGATAATTCTTTTGAAACACATCTATTATCAAACACACCATACTGATTAAATAAATCAATAAAATGATTTCATGAAAACGTATGAAAAACGCTTCTTCCATAGCATCACCGTTCTTTAAGTTTCTATACTCAGTAATCTTTCTTTTAACACAGATCTTTTCTTCTCAATCGCTTGAGCTTTATAATCTGTTTCAACTTCTAAATCAAAAATTTCTTGGAAAAGTGATAATTTTGCATCTGCATGCTTATCATCACTAATTTCTTTTGCTTGTTTAATAGGATCTTTTAACATTTGGTTAATGATGCTCTTCGTATGCTTAGAAATCACTTTTCGTTCGCGCTCCGACATATTAGGGAGTTTACGGTTAATACTATCCATCGTATCTTGTTGAATTTGCATTGCTTTTTCACGTAACGCACGAATAACTGGTACGACGCCGAGCATGCGCACCCATTCATTATGCTTGTCGATCTCTGCTGGAATACGTGATGCAATTTGTTCCGCAGCAAGTTGACGTTCGCGTAAGTTGGCATCAACGAGACCTTTTAAATCGTCTACGTCATAAATAAACAACTCAGAATGCGATACATCAACAGGCTCAATATCTCTTGGTACAGCAATATCAATCATGACTTTTTGAGATGACTTCGAAACGCTTTGGCACATTTCTAACATCTCTTTAGTAATCACAAATTGTTCTGCACTCGTTGAACTAATCACGATATCCGCTGCGACGATAGCCTCTCCAAGCGACGTCCATTCACCAACTTGTACGTCATGTTTGTCAGCTAAAGCTTGTGCACGTGATAATGTTCGGTTAATGACTGTGATACGATTCACACCTGCGCCTTTTAAGTTTAAAACAGCTAATTCAGCCATTTCGCCCGCACCAATGACTAAAGCATGTTTTTTATTCATTTTACCGAACATTTTTTTAGCCAGTTCAACAGCACCATAAGAAACGCTAATTGTATTATCAGCTATATCTGTTTCATGGTGTGCCTTTTTACTAAATGTAATGGCTTGTTTAAATAATTCATTAAAAATCGTACCCGTCGTACCTGCTTCTTGCGCTGTAAAGAATGCATCTCTCATTTGACCTAAAATTTGCGTTTCACCTAATACGATAGAGTCTAAGCCCGCAGTGACTCTGAAAAGATGATCAATTGCTTCGTCTTCAATTTTTACTTCAGACATTGCTTTAATATCATCAACTTCAAAATTAAATTGTCGTGCTAAAAATCTTTGAATATAGTAACGCCCCGTATGAATTTGGTCAACTACCGCATACACTTCCGTACGGTTACACGTTGATAAAATCACGTTTTCTAAAATTGATTTCGTCTCGAACAACGCTTCATGCACGTGTGACATACTCTCTTCTTGGAAAGAAAGTTTTTCACGACATGCCACATCAGCTGTTCGATGATTCACACTAACTGCTATTAAGTACATGCTTATGCCCCCATATATTCTACAATGACTACATTATAACACAGATTAGAGTTATTCTAATTAAAAATGCACAATCGTGTTAAGAATTTTAAACGACTTTCCAAATTTTTGTCATAATTGCTATTGCGCATGAGATTCATCAATCATTAGTGACTCACTCTTCCTCAATAAATGCACTAATGGCAGCCCAAATTTGATCTTGTTTCTTTTTCTCAATTGAAGAGTAACTGATAATCTGATCCCCTGACTCAAGTTCAAGTTTCTCTTTAATCATTTTAATGTGCTTTTGAACTTTGCCTTTAGGGATTTTGTCTTCCTTCGTTGCAATAATAAGTGTTGGAATGTCATAATACTTCAAGAAGTCATACATTAATACATCATCTTCAGTCGGCGGATGACGTAAATCGACTAATTGGATTACCAATTTTAATGCTTCTCTCGTTGTAATATAAGTCTCAATCATTTTCCCAAAAGCTTCACGTTGCTTTTTACTCACTTTCGCATAGCCGTATCCTGGAACGTCTACAAAAATCAACTGATTATCGATATTAAAAAAGTTTAAAGTTTGGGTTTTACCAGGTTGCTGAGACGTTCTTGCCATATTTTTTCGACCTATCATACTGTTTATAAATGTTGATTTGCCCACGTTTGAACGGCCACTTAGTGCAACTTCTGGTAAGTCTAATTCTGGATATTGTTCTGGTTTCACTGCACTAATCAGAATATCCACTTGGTTAGGGTTTATCTTCATCAGTTTATCCACCTCTTTTATGTATCATTGTACTATTTTAAGATTACCTTAACTTCTTAAAGTATTTCAACAAATGATTTATTTGTTTTCTTCGTGTAATGTTAATCATCTTTTTAAATTCAGACATTTGTTCTTTGTATTAACGCCAAATAAAAAGGCTGAGTCATAATCCGACCTGATTACGAAACTCAGCCTTTTATAATTAAGCTGTTCAACCGTTCGATGACTGAACCGTGATCTTATGCAGATGTTTTTGTTGTATTAACAAGATTACCTTCAGCGTCGTAGAGTTCAGGCTCTGTTTCATTCACAATTGTATCTTTTGTGATGACAACTTTAACGACGTTTTCTGTTGAAGGAATGTCATACATAATATCAATTAATGCTTCTTCAATAATTGAACGTAAGCCACGTGCACCTGTTTTTCGTTCAATTGCTTTTTCACTAATTGCTGCTAATGCGTCATCAGTGAATTCTAATGCAACATCGTCTAGTTCAAGCATTTTCGTGTACTGTTTAACAAGCGCGTTTTTAGGTTGTGTTAAAATGTTTTTCAACGCTTCAACATCAAGTGTTTCAAGGTTTGCAACAATCGGAACACGACCGATAAACTCAGGAATCAGACCATAAGTTTGTAAATCTTCTGGACGGATTTGCTCTAATAAACTTGCTTCGTCAAAGTTAGACGCTTCATTACTAGCAAAACCAATTACTTTTTCACCGAGACGACGTTTAATGACTTCATTAATACCATCAAACGCACCACCAAGAATAAATAAGATGTTTGTCGTATCAATTTGAATAAACTCTTGGTTTGGATGTTTACGTCCACCTTGTGGCGGCACACTTGCTGTTGTACCTTCTAAAATTTTAAGCAATGCTTGTTGTACACCTTCACCTGATACGTCTCGTGTAATAGACGTATTTTCAGATTTACGTGCAATCTTATCAATCTCGTCGACGTAAATAATACCTTTTTCTGCTTTATCAATATCAAAATCAGCAGCTTGGATTAAACGTAATAAAATGTTTTCAACGTCCTCACCTACATAACCTGCTTCTGTAAGACTTGTTGCATCCGCAATTGCGAAAGGTACATTTAACGTACGTGCTAATGTTTGTGCTAATAATGTTTTACCGCTACCTGTTGGCCCAATTAAAGCGACATTACTTTTTTGTAATTCAACTTCATCGTCTTTAGGTCCAAGTTGTTGCACACGTTTGTAGTGATTATAAACCGCTACAGCCAATGATTTCTTCGCTTTTTCTTGGCCGATGACATAGCTGTTTAATTGATCCATAATTTCTTTTGGTGTTGGTAATTCAGTGAGTTCTTCTGTTTGTTGTTGATTTAATTCTTCTTCAACGATTTCAGCGCATAGTTCAATACACTCATTACAAATATATACGCCACTACCTGCAACCAATTTTTTAACTTGGTCTTGATCTTTACCACAGAAAGAACATTTTAAGTTTTCTTCATCATCATTGAATTTAAACATACTTTATTACACCCCTGTTCTTTTACGACTATACTAGAAAGCATTCTATTACGCAAATATAGACCATTTCAAGTTTTTTGCATATTGCACAACAACACACAAATGATGTGATATATTGTGTCAACTAGTAAAAGTCATCCTCAACTTCTGTATCTCATCTATTTTAATTCGTAGTGTCTTCATAAAGTTTCATACCAACACGCCTCACCCAACAAAAATATTTACAGTTAAATGTAACTTTGCATGTTGAATGAAATTCCCCAAGCTTGCCGTTAATATACTAAGTGCTTACGACATAAAAATCAAATCATTTGCAAAAATACGATAAGGCAACCTTTTTCATGAGATATTGTCATAAATACTAAGCGGAGTGCGGTTGTTGTCAAATGGCCTTCATTTGATTTCAACAACCCACCCCGGTTGACATCACATTATATTAAAATATTTAGTGTTGAAACAGTTCATTAATAGTTGTGTAGTGGGACCACACATCGTTGTAGTTGATGTGTGGTCCCACGCGTTGACCTTCATTTGATTTTATCGTACAAATGAATAATGAAAGTTTCAATACAACGCATTCCTAATGTATGCGTGATTGTGCTTATGCTTCTTCGTTACCTTCTGAAGCAGCTTCAACTAATTTTGCTTCTTTTACTAATAAGTCAATGACCTTTTTCACACGGACGTCATTTTTAACAAGATCAGTGTTACCAAGTGTTTGCTTAATATCTTCAACAGAGATATTAAATTGTTCGCTCATTGTTTGAAGTTCTTTGTCTACATCTTCATCAGTCACTTCAATGTTTTCTGCGTCAGCAATCGCTGCTAAAGTTAAGTTAGTTTTCACACGTAACTCTGCGTCTTCTTTCATTTGTTCACGTAAATCATCTTCTGATTGACCTGAAATTTGGAAGTAAGTGTTTAAGTCTAAACCTTGTTGTTGGATACGTTGTGCAAATTCGCTCATCATGCGGTCTTGCTCTGTACGTACCATTGCATCAGGAATATCGATTTTAGCATTTTCAGTTGCTAAAGTAATCGCTTCTTCTTTTTGAGCATTTTCAGCATCTGTTTTCTTTTGTTCTTCAAGTTTTTTACGTAAGTTTGCTTTAAATTCATCTACAGTGTTTGCATCAGAATCTAATTCACTTGCAAGCTCATCGTCTAATTCTGGTACTTCTTTCGCTTTGATTTCATTGATTTTTGTTTTAAATACAGCAGGTTTTCCAGCTAATTCTTCTGCATGGTATTCTTCTGGGAATGTCACTTCGACATCTTTTTCTTCCCCAACTTTTAAACCAACAAGTTGTTCTTCGAAACCTGGGATAAACATACCTGAACCGATTTCTAAGTCGTATCCATCAGCTTGGCCACCTTCGAATTGTTCACCGTCAACGTAACCATCAAAGTCTAAGTTAACTGTGTCGCCTTCTTCAACTTGACCGTCTTCTTTAACTACCATATCAGTCATTGCGTCAAGACGTTGTTCTACTGCTTTGTTGAATTCTTCTTCTGTTACTTCGGTATCTTGTTTTTCAATTTCTAAACCTTTGTAGTCACCTAATTCTACTTCAGGTTCAACGATTACAGTTGCATCAAAAGTAAACGGTTTACCTTTTTCGATTTGTGTAACTTCGATTTCAGGTTGGTCTACAGGGTTGATACCTGTTTCTAATACAGCCTCACTGTATGCTTTTGGTAATAAGATGTCTACTGCATCTTGATATAAAGCTTCTACGCCAAAACGTTGTTCGAAAATTTGACGTGGCACTTTCCCTTTACGGAAACCAGGTACGTTAAGTTGTTTCACTACTTTTTTGAAAGCTTGATCTAAAGCTTTATCTACTTCTTCTGCAGGTACGTTTACTTGTAGTAATCCTTCATTACCTTCTTTTTTTTCCCAAGTTGCTGTCATGTATAAAAACCTCCATGATTTATCATTTTTAAAATTTTTCAACTTCTTTATTATAACATAGGTTGACCTTGTTTGAAATAACGAGACCTATGTATTTAACGATTTTATGAGTTTAAATATAACTAAGTGAGATGAATGTACATTGATTTCCTTACCCATTAACTCGTGGAAATATGCAACATACGCTTCACGCCACATCTCTACAGTGCCATATTCTAAAATATTTGCGGGATAAAGTGAAATATTATGTGTATTGAGTAGAATATAGGCTTCATGTACAAGCGATGGCATATCAGATTCCAGCGCCTCAATCACTTCAGGTAATAATTGATCTTTAAAAACGGTTTGTTCAATACCAGTCAGTTCTAAAGGCTTTACTTGAAATTGACGAAAATCTTTATTTACCGTAACGGACTGATTGTATCGAGCAAAACGTAAATATTCAAGCATCAGACTTTGTACACTTGAAACAATAGGCTCATGTGCTAATAAGTAAGCAAACGTCTCGGCGAATTGATACACATTATCGTCAATCAATGCGAGCACTAATTGCGTTTGATCATAGTGACTCAATTCTGTAAATCGTTGCAATCGATGCAGCATATAATCTTGACGTTCTTCCAACTTTGCTTGCGCGCGATTTTTAATAGGCAACAATGTCATTCGCGTTTCATGCGCATTCACTTCATCAAGCACCTGGTCGACCATTTCAACTGTCGCTTTATATTGTTCTAATGCGTACAAACTTTTAATATAATACACGATAAATGTGTCATAAGGCGGAAAACCTTGCATCATTAAAATGTTGGTTTCTTCTTTTAATTCAAGATAAGCGCCTAGTTCCCACAATAATTCACATTTTAATACAGCGAGTTGAGAAGTCAGTTCAAAATGGCGTTCATATTCATTAAATCGGTCATAGGCACGCTCATAATGTTCATTTTCGAATGCTTCTGTCATTTCGTGTATCAACTTTTCTTTGAGTTTAGGGAATGGGATAATATCAGACATCAAACTCACCTATTTCAACTGTTCTAATATTAATGCACTCCATGATTCAAATGCACTTGTATCTTTAATTTGACTTAAAGGTTGCCACTGAATCTTTAACGTATCTGTTTCGCGTACTTCGACATCTTGTTGTTTGACTTTCACCTTAAACACAACGCCGATATGAACTTGACCAACTTCATTATTGTCATCATTTATAAAACCTATAAAGTCAAGTGGCGTTTGTTCATTGATTTCAACGCCAACTTCCTCTTCAAGTTCACGACTCGCATTCGTTTTAATGACTTCATCAATGCGATTTGCTTCAGGCACATCGTTCATATGGCCTCCTACACCGATAGATGAATTGCCATGTAGACGTGCTTCTCCACCACCAGATAAACGTTCATATACGAGTAGTTCATGATGTTCATTTTCGATTAAGCAATAACTAATCAATTGTTTATAACTCGGATCTTCTTCCATATCACCGCGTCTTTTCACTTCATATTGAGAGAGCTTTTCATAAATCTTTTGACTGTTTTCTTCTGTTTGTGCTAAAAAGCCATTAAATGCAAGCGTCTCTTCTTCAAAAAGTATACGACGTGGGACTACAGTAATTTGTTCATCAAATTTAGACATTGTGAGCTCCTTTTATTCGTTTTTTATATCGTAACAAAAGAAATGAATTTTGGTAAAGTCATAATGAAAAAGAGTTGGCGCGTCACAATAGACCCCAACTCTTTCTCTACTATTTTAAAGCTGCTTTCGCTTGGTTTACTAATTCAGCAAATGCTTTCTCATCTGAGATAGCGATTTCTGATAACATTTTACGGTTAATGTCAATACCAGCTTGTTTTAAGCCATTCATTAAACGAGAGTAACTCATGTCATGTTGACGTGCAGCCGCATTGATACGAGTAATCCATAATTTACGGAAATCACGTTTTCTTTGACGACGGTCACGGAATGCATATTGACCTGATTTCATAACTTGTTGTTTTGCAACTTTATATAATGTGCTTTTCGCACCGAAGTAACCTTTAGCTAATTTGATTGTCTTTTTACGACGCGCTCTTGTTACTGTTCCACCTTTAACACGTGGCATAATAAATTCCTCCTTTTATCTCTACGGTATGATCTGTCATACCTCTCATATATTTCGTACTTTTAGAATGATTATTTAACGTATGTTAATAATTGTTTTACGCGTTTTGCATCACTTTTTGATACTAATGAAGCTTTACGTAATTGACGCTTTTGTTTTGTTGATTTGTTAGCGAATAAATGTGAAGTGTAAGCTCTAGAACGTTTAAGTTGACCAGATCCAGTTCTTTTTACACGTTTCGCAGCTCCGCGGTGGGTTTTCATTTTAGGCATGATGTTTTCCTCCTATTATCACTTTTTTATTTTTCATTAATTGGGGCTAACATAAGAAACATTTGGCGACCTTCCATTTTCGGTTTTTGCTCGATTGTTGCAAGGTCTTGACACGCTTCAGCATATCGCTCTAACACGCGTTGTCCAATTTCTTTATGCGTAATCGCACGCCCTCTGAAACGAATTGAAACTTTTACTTTGTCACCTTTCGTTAAAAACTTGCGTCCGTTTTTAAGCTTAGTGTTGAAGTCGTGTTCTTCAATTGTTGGGCTTAAACGGATCTCTTTAACGTTGATGACTTTTTGTTTTTTCTTCATTTCTTTTTCTTTTTTCTGTTGCTCGAATTTGTATTTGCCGTAATCCATAATACGAGCAACTGGTGGTTTAGCATTTGGAGCAACAACGACAACATCCAACCCAAGTCGGTCTGCCATTTCCAATGCTTCATTTTTAGATTTTACACCAATTTGGTCACCATTTTGCCCGATGACACGTAATTCTTTTGCGCGAATCTTTTCGTTAACTTGCGTTTGATCCTTAGCTATGATTGACACCTCCAGAAAGTTTACGAATGGTCCAAGTACGAAAAAAAGCGAGGGTTATTCAACCCCCGCTTCTCACGTCAACATGAACATACACTACATGTTTAATCGTTAACCTGCCAACAGCTTGCTGCGTCGCTACAGGTGAGAAGCGGGTAGCTTCTACTTGGTCCGTTTCGTATTCAACAGATACAATCATACCAACTCAGTGTATATTAGTCAATCTTTTTTTGAAAGTTTTTTTCAACTGTTTTCACATTTGGATCTAAGTTGACGTCTTTTAATGGAATTAATTTTGTTTTATAGCGAACTTTATGATAAATGAAGAACGCTAAAAATACTGGAATACCCATATACGTAATTAAGAAACGATTTAATTCAAAATCGCCGCCCTGAATCAAGTCGACATCTTGTCCGATAATCACAATAATACAAAGTACAGCAGCAAGAATTGGACCGAATGGGAACCACTTTGCTTGATATTTTAACTTATGCACATCGTAATCTTGTGCGGCAAAAGCTTTACGGAAACGATAATGGCTCACCGCAATACCCACCCAAGCAATAAAGCCTGTTAAACCACTTGCTGCAACGATATATTCATATGCATCTCCACTTACATGTTGCAATACGAAAATCAAAACAACGACTAACGCTGTAGATAACATGGATAGCATTGGCGTCCCGTTTTTATTCGTACGGCTGAATGCTTTTGATGCTAGTCCATCTTTACCCATTGAATACAACATACGTGTGCTTGCATACATCCCCGAGTTACCCGCTGATAACACAGATGTTAAGATGACAGCATTCATAAACGAAGCTGCAAACGCAAGCCCCGCATTTTTGAATACGAGTGTAAATGGTGATGTTGCAATATCATCACCGCCACCCATTAATGCAGAAGAGTTGTATGGGATAAGCATTCCGATAATAAAAATGGCTAAAATGTAAAAGAGTAAAATTCTCCAGAACACTTGTTTAATCGCTTTCGGTACGGCACGCTCAGGATTTTCTGACTCACCTGCAGTGATACCAACTAATTCAGTACCTTGGAAAGAGAATCCGGCAACTAAAAATACACCGAATACGACTAATAAGCTACCGCCAAAGCCATCACCTAATATCGGTCCATCCCCTGACGTAAATGTATCAAAGCCCACTGCTTGACCACCCATAATCCCTAAAATTGTAAGTAAACCTACAATTATAAAGATAATGACAGTAGCTACTTTGATGAACGCAAACCAATATTCACTTTCACCATAAACTTGTACTGATAGGGCATTTAAACCAAAAATAATGACCATAAAGAGGCAACTCCATGCCCAAGCAGGTAAAAATTGCAATGGTGCCCAATATTGAATGACCTGTGCAGCTATCGTCACATCGGCTGCTACAGTGATCACCCAGTTGAACCAATAGTTCCACCCTAAAGCAAATCCTAAAGATGGATCGACAAAACGTGTCGCATACGTACTAAAAGAACCTGTGACAGGGAGGTAAGTCGCCATTTCTCCTAATGATGTCATTAAGAAGAAAACCATGATACCGATAATCGCATAACCTAACAGTGCGCCTAAAGGACCTGCATCATGAATGGCACCACCTGATGTCATAAACAATCCAGTTCCAATGGCACCACCAATCGCAATCATCGAAATATGACGATCTTTTAAATGGCGCTGAACTTCATTTTGATTTCCCGTTTTTTCATTACTCATTTTCTTAATCCTTTCCTAATTGCTTAGAGGTTAAGACAAACTGTGTGAAGCTAATTTCATTTTTAAATCAATCTTGTAAAAAATAAAAGCAGTGATGACATCTATGTTGATGCCACCTCTGCTCATTATTTATGAATCGGTAGCACATCACATTTGTGACAGTCTAACGCCTTTCGAACGTTAGCCCAACAAGCACTAGTGATGGCCAATACTTGTTTCGGCAACTTTGCCTTTCGCATGTCGGGGCTTTGTACCATCCTACAACCCAACCGCCTACTCATCAAAATTGCGCCTCTAACTCAATCAAATCGTATTATAAATTGTTTCATTTATTACTATACATGATAGACATGTACCTATCAACATTATCTTTGTTTTTTCAAACGGATTTCATCGACTAAATCCCAAATGAATGTATCTTTTTCAACTGTTTTTTGATCTTTTGAACCATATTGACGGACATTAACTTCATTGTTTTCAAGTTCTTTGTCCCCTACAACAAGTTGGTAAGGAATTTTCTTCATTTGTGCTTCACGGATTTTGTAACCCATTTTTTCATTACGATCATCAATATGCACACGAACACCTTGTGATTTTAATTCGTCGTGAATTTGACGTGCGTAATCGTAATGCAAGTCGTTGTTAACTGGAATGATTTCAACTTGTTGTGGAGCTAACCAAGTTGGAAACGCCCCTTTTGTTTCCTCAGTTAAGAAGGCAACAAAGCGTTCCATTGTTGACACAACACCACGGTGAATGACAACAGGTTGATGATGTTCTCCATCTTTACCAATGTATGTGAGTTCAAACTTTTTCGGTAATAAGAAGTCAAGTTGTGCTGTAGATAATGTTTCTTCTTTACCCATCGCTGTTTTTACTTGAACATCCAATTTAGGGCCGTAGAACGCCGCTTCACCAATCGCTTCTTCATACGGTAAACCAAGTTCATCGACAGCTTCTTTTAACATTGCTTCAGCAGTGTTCCACATATCGTCGTCGTCATAATATTTTTCTTTATCCTCTTTATCACGATAACTTAAACGGAATTTATAATCTTCAAAGCCAAAGTCTTCATAGACATCTAAAATCATTTGAACGACACGTTTGAACTCTTCTTTAATTTGATCTGGTCGTACGAAGATATGTGCATCGTTTAAAGTCATCCCGCGCACACGCTGTAAACCAGATACGGCACCACTTGCTTCATAACGGTGCATTGTACCTAGCTCGGCAATACGAATTGGAAGCTCACGATATGAGTGTGGCTTGTTCGCATAAATCATCATATGGTGTGGACAGTTCATCGGTCTCAGTACCATCGCTTCATCCGCATCCATTTCCATTGTTGGGAACATATCTTCTTGGTAATGATCCCAATGACCTGATGTTTTGTACAATTCAACATTAGCCATCACTGGTGTATAGACATGGTCATAACCGAGGCTAATTTCTTTGTCTACAATATAACGTTCGATTTCACGACGAATTGTTGCACCATTTGGCAACCATAAAGGTAAGCCTGCACCGACCAGTTGATTGTTTGTAAATAATTCCATTTCTTTACCAATACGACGGTGGTCACGTTCTTTACGCTCTTCTAACAATTGAAGGTGTGCTTTTAAGTCTTTTTTGTCGAAGAAAGCAGTACCGTAAATTCGTTGCAGCATTTTATTATTACTATCTCCACGCCAATAAGCACCCGCTGTTGATAATAATTTAAACGCTTTAATTTTAGAAGTACTTGGCACGTGCACACCACGACATAAATCAGTAAACTCACCTTGGCTGTACAATGTCACTTGCTCATCTTCAGGAATCGCATCAATTAACTCCAATTTATATGGATCGTTGGCAAAAATGGATTTCGCTTCATCTCTCGATACAACTTGACGTTCAATTTTGTGATTCTCTTCAATAATTTGTTTCATTGTCTTTTCAATTTTTTCAAAGTCATCACTTGAAACTTTTTCATCCATATCAAAGTCATAGTAAAAACCATCCTCAATGACTGGACCGACACCAAATTTCACATCGCCATACAAACGTTTTAACGCTTGTGCCATTAAATGTGCTGTCGAATGACGCAACACTTCTAACGCTTCGTCACTTCCTGGTGTCACAATCTCCAGTGCACCATCTTCTTCTAATGGACGAGTTAAGTCGACCAATTGTTGATTGTATTTCCCTGCAACCGCTTTTTTACGTAATCCCGGACTAATGGATTGCGCAATTTCTTCTGTTGTTGTGCCCTTTTCAAACGCCTTTTCATTACCATCTGGGAACTGCACTTTAATTTCTGCCATAATAATCCTCCATTTCACATCATTTTTGCTTAAAATTGAAGAAAATAAAAAACCCCATCCCAATAAAAGGGACGAGGTTTCGCGTTACCACCCTAATTTGTCACAAACCTATCCTGTGACATCTCTACATAAGATAACGGTCTTGAGCCGGGCATTCATTACAAATACCATTTATCAATAGAGGGAGTAACATCGATGACTATGCACTACATTCTCAATCACAGTAGTTCCCTGTACCATAGCGATATCGATATCATATCCTCAAACTTTAGCAACATTATTGATTTATATACATATTATAACGCTAATTTTAAAATTTTCAATGCTTACGATAATTTTCGCCTTCAAGTAAATACGGAGTACTTAAAGTTTTCACACGTTCCATAATACGTTTGGCTTTCATTCGATCGACACCATTTTTCGTATCAGCTAAATGGGTTTCTAATTCTTCCAAATTCATATTTGAACTGAAAAATGTTGGGAGTTCTTGAATCATACGGTAATGCAATATCGGACCGAGGACCTCATCACGTACCCAAGGCGTCATATCTTCAGCGCCTAAATCATCTAAAAATAATACGCGCGCTTCACGAACTTGTTCAATTCGTTTTGCAGTCGTACCATCTTTAAAACCGTTTTTCAATGTTCGAATAAATTCTGGCACATAAATAATCATTGAAGGGACACGATTATTTTTCAATTCATTCGCAATTGCACCTAAAATAAATGACTTCCCTGTACCAAACTCACCATACAAATAAAACCCTTTAACCGGACGCTTTTCAATAATCGCATCAATTAAATCATCTAGTTGCATCGCTAAATCCAAACGATTGCGTCGCGTCATATAAATATCTTTAATTTTGGCATTTAAAGTATCTGGATGCATATGAAAAGAGGTAATCATACTTTTCGCATTTTGTTCCTCATCATGCCGAATCTTACATGGGCAAGGCTTATAACGAATTTTAATGTGCTGTTGATCGATATATAGTTCTGGAATGTGACCTTTCACAAAGTTAGGACAGTTTTCATACGTATGTGTCCCGTCATAACGCTTTTGTTGATCTTTATATTCCTGCAAAATGTTCAAGTCTTCCTCGATCATTCGATTCGTGACTTCAGATTGATGTGCTGTTAAAAATGCTTTGACATCAGGGTCTGCTAACACTTGCTTTTTAATTTGTTGAATTTTTTGTTCAAAAGCATGATTGCCACCTACAATACTATTAAAACTTTTCATTAATCTTCACCCGCCCTTCTTTTTTGTTCTAGTTTTTTCAAGAACGCAGCACGATCTTTTTCTAATGCTTCCTGATCTTCTTCTTTTTGCTCGTATTCTTCTGGATGCGTCACCCAACGCGGCTGTTTTTCTGCTTTGTTACGATATTTGCCGGTTCCGTTTTGCGTATAACCTTCCATACGTTTTTGTTTCGCTTGTTCTTGATTCTTTTGAATTTCCATTGCCTTTTCATATGCAGAACGTGCATCTGTCACACCGCTTTTCTTCCATGTTGACGCAACGGAATAGACATATTTTTCTGGAAGATTATTATCTGTTTTTTGCATTACATATTGCAACAATATATTAATAACACCAAAATTAAAGCCTTCTCGCTGCATAAGCTCTTCCACCATGTCTTTTTGATAACGTGGGGGCTCAGAACCTCCATATGCTGTTAACATCACAATTGGACTCGTCTGATCCATTAAAGCGAACCACTCATCCCAATTTGTCACTTCATCATCTTGTGTTTCTGTTGTTTGTTCTAAAGAGGAAGCAACAGTCGCTTGTGGTTGTAAAGATGGCAATTCTTGTTGGTGTTCCATTAAATAATAACTTTGTGCTTGTTTACGTAAATCTTTAACAGATAAAGACTGATCTGCATTGAGCGACTTTAAAATAATCGTTTTCATCACATCTGGTGATAAACGATACAGTGTCGCTAACTGGACAATAAGCGATTTTGTCGGCTCTGACAAAATAGTTTGACTGATATAATGCGTCTGCAACATATCTGCTAACAATTCAAAATCAAACGTCACATCTGTTAAATCAACACCTTGATATTGCGCTGCGTTAAGCTCTACGTCTGATGGCACTATTTGTTGCTTAGGTACCTTAAACACATCCGTAAACTTTTTCGTTACATTTGAAAACCCTGTCAAATCTTGTTTAACTGGCATAAAATGTTTTTTTAACGCGTGATAACGTTCTTGCCCTACAACTTGATAAAAATAAATCGACAACATCGGATCATTGAAAAAACGTTCTGGTGTTGGTGGTGGTATCAGTTCATACACAAATTGTGTCGTATTTTCAGATTGACGCACAAAAGTTTTTAACAAACCTATGCCTTCCAACAAATCTAAAAACTCTCTAAAACGACTTAAACTCAACTTTAATTCCGACATAATAGTGTAATGTGTAAACCCTTGGTCGAACGTAGCAGACTCAAATTGATTCAAAAATTGATAAACTCCAATTGCTTCAGCACCAATAAGCGGTGTGAACAATCGATTCAAAATATCATAATGGACTGAATGATATTGAAATTGACGCATTACGATAAATCCGTCATGCGGACTTAAATGATTTTGATACATAAATTGATTCATTCGTTATTCACTCCGCTTATTTTCTTTCAATATCCCTTGCATAGATTGTAATAATTGATCAACATCTTTAAATTCACGGTATACAGATGCAAAACGAACATAAGAAACTTGGTCGACATGCATCAATAAATCCATCACATATTCTCCAATATCTCTTGAGGACACTTCCGCAATGCCCTCTTCACGTAATTTCCATTCGACTTGATTCGTAATTTCTTCGAGCTGTTGAAAACGTACAGGCCGCTTTTCACAAGAGCGCACTAAACCATTTAATATTTTTTCTCGATTAAACTGTTCGCGTGTACCATCTTTTTTTACGACGATCAGTGGACTCATTTCTATATGTTCAAAAGTAGTGAAACGTGTACCACAATTGTCACATTCACGTCTTCTTCTAATTGCATTCATATCATCTGCATGTCTCGAATCCACAACTCGAGATTGGGTATGATTGCATTTTGGACATTTCACGACTTTGTCACCTTCTTAGTCATAGTTTTTGTTTCATTATACTATGAAACGACATGATTTCAAAAGTTAGCATACATAAGTCCAACTATCAATATGTATATCAATCAGCCCTTGAATGAAAAACTTTTTATCAAAATGCGACTATCGTTCTTATTGAATAAAAGCCGAAAAAATTTCAATTCAACTAAAAAAGCCGATGATTCATTGTTCATCGACTTTTTATGCGTGATTTATTGTGTCACTTTACTAGGGATTTGAGCAGCAATTTGTTGTAAGACGTCGACTACTCTTGTTGAATAACCCCATTCATTGTCATACCAAGCGAGTACTTTGACTTTGCGGTCTCCCATGACGATAGTTGAAGGTGTATCGACAATAGCTGAATGTGCATCAGTTGTAAAATCATCAGACACTAATGGTTCATCAGACACAGCGACCACACCATTTAAGTCATTCTCTTTAAATAATTGGTTCACTTCTTCTTTAGTCACAGATTGTTTTAAATCAACGACCAAGTCAACGAGTGAAACATTTTTTGTTGGCACACGTAACGCCATGCCATGCATTTTACCCTCAAGTTCAGGTAAAACGAGTGCGAGTGCTTTCGCTGCGCCAGTTGATGTCGGAATAATACTTTCAAAAGCAGCACGTGCACGACGCAAATCTTTGTGTGGATTATCTAAATTGTTTTGATCGTTTGTAACTGCATGCACTGTTGTCATTAAGCCATTTTCGATACCAAAACGATCATTTAAAAGTTTTGCAATCGGTGCTAAACAGTTCGTTGTACATGACGCATTACTAAAAATATCGTAGCGTTTCGCATCGATATCTTGATCATTCACACCTTTAACGATTGTTTGTACTTCTCCACCTTTTGAAGGACCCGTTAAAATAACTTTTTTGGCTCCAGCTCGAATGTGGGCATCTGCTTTATCTCCGTGATTAAATTTACCTGTTGCTTCTACAACGATATCAATATCTAATTCTGCCCATGGTAGATTTTCTGGATTACGATCCGATACAAGTTTGATTTTTTTACCGTCCACTTGAATACCATCTTCAATTGGTTCAACTGTTTGATTAAAGCGTCCGTGTGTTGTGTCATACTTGATGAGGTGTGCAATCGTCTCAGGTGGGTAACTTGCATTTATTGCTACAACCTCAATATCTTCTCTATTTAATGCCACTCTTAAAACCATACGGCCAATTCGCCCTAGACCGTTAATCGCAATCTTTGTCGTCATGTTTAAAGCACTCCTTATCAATGTGTTATACTTATATTTAACAGTATATCACAATTGTGATAAATTGAAACCGTTTTCCATCATAATTTTTTATTATTGTCCTTCATTATCAGAATCAATAATAGATAACAAAAATTCAGGAGCTTAGACAGACCTTTGTCCAAACTCCTGAATTTATTTTAATATATAAATTTAACTCATTATGACTCTGAGCCGTCATAGGCTTCCAAAAACCCTTTTTCCACTAAAAGCTGCTCTAAGTTTTGCTTTAACTCCAACTTAGAACCTAAATTATCAATGACGACATCCGCCATGCGACTCTTTTTATCAATGGAAATCTGACTATAAATTCTTGCTTTAGCATCCTCAATAGACAACTGATTACGTGCCATTAAACGATCAATTTGTATCGGCTCAGACGCATAAACGAGCCAAACTTCATCCACTGTGTCTTCTAAATGATTTTCAAATAAAAGCGGAATATCCATAATCACATTGTGACCTTCTGCTAAATATTGATCACGCGCTTCATTCATCATTTTGCCGACGATAGGATGTATGATCGCATTGAGTTGTTTTCTTTTTTCATCATCATAAAAGACTTGTTGCCCCACGTATGCACGATCCATTTCTCCATCCTCATTAATCGCTTCATCACCGAACAATTCTTGTACTTTTTTTAAACCTTCAGTACCTTTTTCAACTGCTTTTCGTGCAGCAACATCTGCGTCGACTATTTTAAAACCATGTATTGCGAGTAATTCTGCCACTGTTGATTTACCAGTGGCAATTCCGCCTGTTAATCCAATGACTTTGGGCATACTTTCACCTGTCCTCACTTTGGCAATTTGGACAAAAATGTGTGTTTCGTCCTGAAATGATAACCGTTTCAATTGCTGATTCGCATTCTGTACAGTGCTTTTGCTTATATACTTTTAAATGATCTTGCATCGTACCTCGTTGACCATCAGCATGTACATAATCCGACACACTTGTCCCACCATTTAAAATACCCATTTCTAAAACTTTTACTACACTATTAAATAACTTTGTCTTTTCTGCGACTGACAAATCTTTAACTTTTTTCTCCGGATGAATTTTTGCATCAAATAGTGCTTCACATGCATAAATATTTCCGCATCCAGATATAACACGGTGATCCAGGATAAAAGGTTTGATTGCTTTATTTATATATTTTTTCTCATGACTTTGAGCAAGATAATGTGCGAGTGCATCCTTTTCGAACGGCTCTGGTGCAATCTCTAAAATAGAAGGATACGCCTCTAAGCTTTCGACATTCCGAATCTCTCCAAATCGGCGAATATCAGAATAAACTAATTTAATACCATTTTCCAATTGAAACACGACTTGCCAATGTTTTCGGAAATTCGGAATCGCAATATCCTCAAGAGATCGAACTACAAAAAATGCACCTGCCATCCCTAAATGGGAAATCAATGTACGCTCACTATTTCCATGTTGAATGTGAAATAAAATGTATTTACTGCGTCGTTGCACATCTGTAATAACATAATCAACGGAATGGGTAATGAAATCATCAAGTCCAATCCCTTTAATAATCGTTTCTTTCCCCTCTAACTTGCCACGTTTTACAGGCTCTGAAAATGAAACATCTGTTATTCTTTGATGCATGATATGGGGTGTAATCCCACGCTTTACATGTTCTACTTCTGGTAATTCTGGCATTTCATGTCATACCTACTTTCTATTTTGCATCATACCATGTTTGGCCATAGTCTGATTCCACACTTAATGGGACATCTAATTGTAATGCATGTGCCATAATATCCTCAACAAATTTGCTGAATGCATCCACTTCATCTTTCGGCACTTCAAAAATCAATTCATCGTGTACTTGTAATAATAATTTGGCTTTAAATGATGTCTGCTGTACTTCGCGGTGGAAATTAACCATCGCTAATTTAATTATATCTGCCGCACTACCTTGAATTGGTGAGTTCATCGCAGTCCGTTCAGCAAACCCGCGCTGATTAAAGTTACGACTCGTAATGTCTGGAATATAGCGACGACGTTTTAACAATGTCTCGACATAACCTTGTTGTTTGGCATCTTGCACAATGTTATCCATATAATCTTTCACACCTGGAAAATGGTTTAAGTAATCATCAATGAATTGTTGTGCTTCTTTACGTGTAATTCCTAAACTTTGACTCAATCCATAATCACTAATGCCATATACGATACCGAAGTTAACTGCTTTCGCTTGACGACGCATTAATGCAGTTACCTCATCAGCAGCGACGTTAAATACTTTCATAGCTGTTGTCGTATGGACGTCTTCATTGTCATTAAACGCTTGTTGTAACGTAGGATCTCCCGTAATATGTGCCAAAACACGCAATTCGATTTGCGAGTAATCTGCCGCAAGAATCACATAATCATCATGCGTCGATTTGAACGCTTTTCGAATTTTGCGCCCTTCTTCTAGTCGGATTGGGATATTTTGCAGGTTCGGGTCCACAGATGAGAGACGGCCGGTTTGTGCAAGTGTTTGATTAAAGCGTGTATGGATGCGTCCGTCTTCCCAAATCACTTTTTGTAGCCCTTCAACATATGTCGATTGAAGTTTTGATAACGTACGATAAGTTAATATATTGTCGATAATCGGGTGTGCATTTTGCAATTTTTCGAGTACATCGACTGCTGTTGAATAACCAGTTTTCGTCTTTTTAATGACTGGCAACGCTAACTTTTCGAATAAAATGACCCCGAGTTGTTTAGGTGAATTAATATTAAAATTTTCACCCGCTTGTTCATGAATTGTATCTATTAATTGATCCAACTCTGTTTGAATGACACTTTCCATCTCTTTTAATGTATCTACATCGGTATGAATACCAATATATTCCATTTCACTTAAAATCAATGCAAGGGGTAATTCTAACTCTGAAAGCAATGAGATTTGTTCATGCTCCTCAAGAATCTTCATCATTTGCGGCTGAACGACATGAATCGCATCTAAAATTGAAGCGATATGCTTGTTGAGCACCTCGTCTTCAGGGATATGAAATGACTTGCCTTTACCGTACACAGCAACATCATCTTGTACATATGTTCGTTCAAAATGTGTCATAACTGATTGTACATCATCAATCGTGCGTGAAGGATCAATAATATAACTAGCTAACATCGTATCAAAAACAATATTTTGAATAGCAATGTCTGTACGTTTCATCGCGATATACGTTTTCTTCGCATCATGCACCCATTTTTGAGTGGACGCATCTTCTAACCAAGCGACTAACTCTGGATATTCGGTTACCTTCTCAAAAGGAATCACCACGTAATGTTCACCATCGTATAGTCCAAATTTTAATACATCATCTTTTAAATAATTGGCCCCTGCAACTTCTACATGAATCGCCGCTTCTGACAATTGTTCGAAATCTACAATGGACATATCGTCTGTTGGCGCAAATTCTTGACTCGCTGTTGAAGTATCTGCCTCGACATCAATATTTTCTAACAACTGACGGAATTCTAGTGCTTTGAAAAGCTCAATTTTGGCACTTTCATCAATTTCTTGAGGCAAACGTGTATCTTTGAGTGACACTGTAATCGGACTTTCACAATTAATTGTCGCTAAAGTTTTACTCATTAACGCATCATCACGACTATTTTCAAGTTTTTCTTTCAGTTTTTTACCAGACACTTCTTCTATATGGTCATAAACACCTTCAACTGTTTCAAATTGATTCAACAATTTCATCGCTGTTTTTTCACCAACACCTGCAACACCTGGAATATTATCTGAACTATCCCCCATTAAACCTTTTAAATCTATAATTTGTGACGGCGTAAGCCCATTATATTTTTCGGCAATAAACTCCGGCGTGTAATGATCAACGTCAGTAACCCCTTTTTTCGTATAATAAATCGTGACTTGCTCTGTCGCAAGTTGTGTCAAATCTCGGTCACCTGTAATAATAATCGTTTGCATACCTGCTTGATCCGCTTCACGACTGAGTGTCCCAATAATGTCATCTGCTTCATAGTTTTCAAGTTCATAACGTTGAATTTGGTAAGCATCGATTAATTGGCGAATATACGGAAACTGTTCACTTAATTCAGGTGGTGTTTTTTGACGTCCCCCTTTATAATCTTGATACGTTTCATGTCGAAAAGTCGTTTTTCCTGCGTCGAAAGCTACGAGAAAATGTGTCGGTTGTTCCTCTTTTATAATCTTTTCTAACAAACGTGCAAATCCGTATACTGCATTTGTATGAATACCTGCTTTATTTTTTAACAACGGCAATGCATAAAAAGCTCTAAAACTTAAACTATTACCATCAATTAATATAAGTTTGTCCACGTTTTTCCCTCCATCGTGATTTGTATATATTTTATCATAATCCGTATGTATCATGTCGATTAAGCAAGCATTCTATTTCTGCTTCACGACAGCGAGTGGAATGCCTATTGTACCACAGTCAAAGTCTTACATTTAAAACTTTGCGCTCCAACCTCTAAACACTGCTCAAACTTCATTATAAACGAGCCATCATAAGTCAACATAATTAAAACGAGAACAGTTCAAACGCATTGAATTTACGTTATCACTATTCCCGTTTTGTTCATTTCATATTTATTCTGGTAAAATCACTTTAAATTTCGAACCTTTGCCGAGTTCCGATTCTACTTCAATATTGCCTTGATAAGCTTCTATAATGTGCTTTGTAATAGACAAGCCTAATCCCGTGCCACCAGAGTCTCGACTTCTCGCCTTATCTACACGATAAAATCTTTCAAAAATACGGTACTTTTCTTCTTCGCCTATACCAATCCCTTGATCAATCACTTCAATGACAGGATGCTGATTTTCTCGATATACCGCTAAAGTGACCGTTCGATTTTCAGGAGAATAGTTGACCGCATTAGACATTAAGTTCACAATCACTTGAGAAATTTTATTTTCATCAGCCATCGCCATCACATCAGGTTCAATTCGATCAATTAATTCAATCGATTTTTCATTCGCAAGCGGTTGGATGACTGAAAATGAAGATTTCGCCACATCTGATAAGTCGATCAAATGCTTTTCTAACGTTGTGTTTTGTTCAATTTTCGATAAATCTAATAAATCTTCAACTAAAGATTGGATACGATTGGACTCTTTTAAAATGATGTTTAGGAACATATCTAGAGAAGCTTCATCATTTTTTGCTCCGTCAATGAGTGTTTCAGTAAATCCTTTCATAGACGTAATTGGTGTTTTCAATTCATGTGACACATTTGCTACAAATTCACTACGTAAGTTCTCTAACTTTTTCAATTTTGTTATGTCATGCAAAACGATAACCATCCCTTGTAACGACTTTTTCGTGCGCGATAATATCGGCACACATGACGTATCAAAGAATTTCTGATGAATATGATTAATAAGCACTTCAACTTGTTTGTACATCGTTTTTTCCGTACGAAATCCTTCAACAACAAGCTGCTTAATCGTTGGATGTAAATAGTGCTCATAGTTTTGATTTTCAACATTTGTAGACTCATTAAAAACTTCATAATACGTTTTATTCGCAATAACAATTTGGCCACTTTTATCAATCATTAAAATCGCACTTGGGATGTTTTCAAGCGTCGTAACAAGACGATTACGTTGAATTTTTTGCTCACTATTCAATTGCTCTAGTCGTCTCGCAAGTACATTAATCGTCACGTATAACTCGCGCATCTCTTTCACGCTACTTTCAGGGAGTCTCACCCGGAAATTCCCTTCTGTAAGGAGTGACGCAGCGTAGGACACTTCATTAATCGGTTGAATATAAGTTCGATTAATATAACGTACTGTAAAGAAGATTAACGCTAAAATAATCATCCCGATTAATATTAAATATTTCCAAAATTGAAGTTGCAATTCATAAACCATGTCAAAATGACCCGTAATCAATACCGTCGTATCACCTTGTCGATAACCGAACCAATAATTGCCTTTTTTACCATCTAGTTCATAAATCGGTTGTCTCGTTTCAAGTTGACGTAACAGACTATCTTGACGTTCTGCAATCGAAAGTTCCCGGTCACCCTCAAGCTCCGTCGTTTTATTGTTTTTAATAATTTTAATGTTGCTTTTATAATTATCGGCGAGTTGTTGAATACGACTATTATTACCCTCTTCATAAAAGTCAAGAATGTGTTCGGTATCTTTTACAAGAGATTTCTTTTCGTACTCTACCGTTTTAGTATAAATACTATTATGCACAATAAAGCCTAATAACAGAAAACTTACAACAGTGATTGTTGTAAGTATGATTAAAAGTTTGTGATAAAATTTAATCATTTATTTCGGTCGCTCCAATTTGTAACCGAGTCCACGAACGGTTTTAATAAATTGAGGTTGTTTCGGGTTTTCTTCTAACTTATCGCGCAAATGACTAATATGTACATCAACAATTCGAGAATCACCCGCAAATTCATAGTTCCAAACTGAATTCAACATATGTTCACGCGTAATGACACGACCTTGACGTTCAACTAAGTAAAGTAACAATTCAAATTCTTTCGGTGTTAACTCTAACAACTCATCATTTCGGTAAACTTCGAAAAAGTCCGGACGAATACGAATACTGCCAATCACAATATCTTCATCCTCTTCCTCATGACGAACCGAATCAACAAGCGATGAGCGTCGAAGGATTGCTTTCACACGTGCCACAACTTCTCTTGGCGAAAAAGGTTTCGTCATATAATCGTCAGCGCCAAGTTCTAAACCAAGCACTCGATCAAACTCATCATCTTTTGCAGTTAACATTAAAATAGGTACTTGGTTTTTATCTGAGCGAATCGTTTTACATACTTCAATACCATCCTTTTTCGGTAACATCACATCCAATACAATCAAGTCTGGTTTGGTTTCTTTTTCTTTTTGCAACGCTTCCTCTCCATCTTGAGCCACCTCAACAACATAACCTGATTGTTCGAGGTTGTATTTCAACAAAGTGACAATGGATTGTTCGTCATCAACGACAAGCACTCTTTGAGCCATATATGTACCTCCTTATTATGATTAAGTTCATTATACCTTAAAATAGACTTAAAAATAATATATCATTTAGCATCTTTACAATAACTTAACTTTCGCTTAATAAAATCAAAATAGAGACCGAGAAGGACCTAAAAATTTTTGATGCTATTGATAGCGTATGTATTTAACTTGTTCTCGACCTTAATTTTTATAGTTTTTGATTGTCCTCATGACTCCCCTTTTTAGAATCAGACCCCTTAACTAATCAAGCAACTATTTTGAATAAAGACTTTAACTCAATTATTAAATTTCATGAATCCGTATAACACAAATAAAAGGCCAGGAAACTTAATTCCCAGCCTTCGAATCATCTTATTATAAGTTTTTAATCAGTTCATCAGCAAATTCTGATGTTTTCACTTCAGTTGCACCGTCCATTAAACGTGCAAAGTCATAAGTGACCACTTTTGAAGCGATTGTTTTTTCAACTGAATTTGTAATTAAATCTGCAGCTTCTTGCCAGCCGATGTGTTCTAATAACATCACACCTGAAAGTAATACTGATGATGGGTTGACTTTATCTAAGTCTGCATATTTCGGAGCTGTACCGTGTGTCGCTTCGAAAATAGCGTGACCTGTCTCAGAGTTGATGTTCGCACCTGGTGCAATACCGATACCACCTACTTGTGCCGCTAATGCATCTGAAATATAGTCACCGTTTAGGTTCATTGTCGCTACAACGTCATGATCAGCTGGACGCGTTAAAATTTGTTGTAAGAAGATATCGGCAATTGAATCTTTAATAATAATTTTACCGTCTTTTTCCGCTTGATCTTGAATTTTGTTTGCTTCGTCTTTACCTTTTTCTTCCACAAGACGATCGTATTGTTGCCATGTGAAAACTTTATCAGCGAATTCATTTTCGGCTAAATCATAACCCCATTGTTTGAAAGCACCTTCAGTAAACTTCATAATGTTACCTTTGTGTACAAGTGTAACTGATTTGCGGTTGTTGTCGATAGCATATTGAATTGCAGCACGGACTAAACGTTCTGTACCTTCTTTAGATACAGGCTTAATACCGATACCTGAAGTTTCAGGGAAACGAATATTTTTAGCACCCATTTCGTTTTGTAAGAAATCGATCACTTTTTTAACTTCTTCGCTACCTTCTTTAAATTCGATACCTGCATAAATATCTTCAGTATTTTCACGGAAGATAACCATATCAGTCTCTTCAGGATGCTTAACAGGTGAAGGTACACCTTTAAACCAACGTACTGGACGTAAACAGTTAAACAAGTCTAGTTCTTGACGTAATGCTACGTTTAATGAGCGGATACCTCCACCGATTGGCGTAGTTAAAGGACCTTTAATCGCAATTAAATATTCTTTAATGGTATCTAACGTTTCTTTTGGTAACCATTCACCCGTTTCGTCATAAGCTTTTTGACCTGCTAATACTTCTTTCCAAGCAATCTCTTTTTCACCGTCATAAGCTTTTTTCACGGCAGCGTCAATCACACGACTTGCTGCTCTCCAAATATCTGGTCCGATACCATCACCGATAATAAATGGCACGATAGGTTGATTTGGAACTTGTAATCCACTGTCCGTTTTTACGATCTTTTCACTCATGTTTAATACCTCCGAATTTTGAAACTTTAATGATTTATAATGAGATTAGCGCTCTTCAATCGGCACATATTTGCGGTTTACATCACCGATATATGTTGCACGAGGACGCATAATTCTGTTATCTCTCAATTGTTCTAAAATGTGTGCAGTCCAACCAGATGTACGGCTCACTGCAAAAATTGGTGTAAAGAGATCATGCTCAATGCCCATGCTGTGATATACCGTTGCACTATAGAAGTCAACGTTAGGCAATAAGCCTTTTTCTTCTTTCATGATTTCTGCAATTTTAACAGAAACGTCGAACAGTTCACTTTGTCCTGTTTCGTTAGTAATTCTTTGGCTCATTTCTTTTAAGTATTTTGCTCGTGGATCACCATTTTTATATACACGGTGTCCAAAGCCCATAATTTTGTCTTTGTTTGCGAACGCTTTTTGTAAGTAGTCTTCAACGTTGTCTACTGAACCAATTTCAGTCAACATTCTCATTACACGTTCATTTGCACCACCATGTAACGGCCCTTTCAATGAAGCAACAGCCGCTGTTACGCCAGAGTACATATCTGATAAAGATGAAACGGCACAACGCGCTGTAAACGCTGATGCATTTAATTCGTGGTCAGCATGTAAAATCAATGCTTTATTGAATCCTTCAACCTCTACATCTGATGGTTTTTCCCCTCTAAGCATGTATAAGAAGTTCGCTGCATAGCTTAAAGAAGGGTCTGGTTTAACAGGTTCTTTACCTTCTCTCACTCTTGCAAATGAAGCGACGAGTGATGCGATTTTAGCTTGGATACGAATCGCACGTTCTTGTAATGCTTCTTCATCATTATCATCGGCATTTTCATCAAAGTGTGCTAAATAGGATACCGATGTACGTAAAGCCGTCATAGGATGTACTTTATCTGTTGTATATTCTTCAAAATGACTATACATTCTAGGATTTAAAGTCATATACTCGAATAATTTTTCTTTTAATTCAGATAATTCTTGTGCTGTAGGTAATCGATAATTCCACAATAAGAAAATGATCTCTTCAAATTGTGCATTTTCAGTTAAGTCATCGATATCGTAACCTGCATATGTTAATTGGCTATCGATAATTGAACTGATTTTTGTTTCAGCTGCGATTACCCCTTCTAAACCTCTCATTAATTCTGCCATATGAATTTCCCCTTTACTTTATATTCGTTCTTTGTAATGGCTTTCAATAACTATTATAGCCAATATGATACGTTTTGTGAACTTTTTAAGAACTGACATATGTCAGAATAATCTTATAATATTTAGGTAAAAATGAATTAGTTAATTTCTTAAACACTGATATAAAGCGTTTTCTTTTATGTTTTCATCGCTAATTTTAATAAAATCATATCATCATTTGCATTCATTATCATTAATAATAAAAAGATTTGATGACAGAGTATAATTGTAGAAATTTTAATTTAAGTGTAAATAAACTCTTTTTATACTAAGAAAATACAGATGTTAATTTTTCTTGAAAGCTATCTGTCTTTCGTTATGTAAAACAAAAAGGTTGATAAGGTTCTTTTCTACCTTACCAACCTTTTTCGTGTTTAAGTCAGTGTAATCTATTTAAAAATTATAATACGTTCGCATAACCTTCATATACTTTACCTTGTGTAGCGTCTACTGTTACCAAAGCATTGTCAGGAATCGTGTCAACCACATTATTGACACCGACTACAGTTGGAATACCTTTTTCAAGTCCAATAATCGCACTTGAAGATGTTAAACCAGCTTCTTCAGTGACTAAAGCTACAGCATTATCTAAATATGGGATAATAGTTTCGTCAATAGATGGCGTAACGATAACTGCTTGTTCTAGGTCGCGTCCTTTTAACTCAGAACCATTGTTCACAACTACAGTACGACCAACAGCAGAGTTACGTCCAATACCTTGACCACTTGCTAAATCTTCACCAACAAGATGTAATTTCATTAAGTTCGTTGTACCAGATTCACCTGTAGGCACACCTGCAATGATAATCAGTAAATCACCATTTTCTACACGTTCAGATTCAATCGCAGTTGCTACAGAATTGTTTAATAATTCATCTGTAGTAAAGTTACCTTCGCGAACAACTGGATATACACCCCATACGAGTGTACATTGACGCGCTGTTGTTTCAAATGGTGTAACCGCGATAATGTCAGATTTTGGTCTGTATTTAGAAATCGTACGCGCCGTTTTACCACTTTCTGTTGCAGCGACAATCGCTTTAACACTTAAATTTAATGCCGTATGTGCTGCTGACACACCAATTGCATTCACCAATGATGTTTCAACAAGTTTAGTACGATCTGATAAAAGTTGTTTGTAGTTTTGGGCTTGTTCAGCAGCTACTGCAATGTTATGCATCGCTTTTACTGCTTCTTCAGGGTATGCCCCTGCCGCAGTTTCACCAGAAAGCATAACTGCATCTGTACCGTCGTAAATCGCATTGGCAACGTCAGACGCTTCTGCACGCGTCGCACGAGGGTTACGTTGCATTGAGTCTAACATTTGCGTCGCAGTAATAACAGGTTTACCTAATTTATTACATTTACGGATTAAATCTTTTTGTACAATCGGCACTGTTTCAGGTGGAATTTCGACACCCATATCCCCTCTGGCTACCATTAAACCATCTGATACTTCAAGAATTTCATCAATGTTATCGATACCTTCTTGGTTCTCAATTTTAGGAATAATGCTAATTGTACGGTTACCTACTTCTTCTAAAATTTTACGAATTTCTAAAACATCGCTTGCACGACGGACAAAACTTGCCGCAATAAAGTCAACGTCTTGTTCGATACCAAAACGAATATCTTGCTCATCTTTATCTGTAATACCTGGTAAGTTGACACTCACGCCTGGTAAGTTAACACCTTTTTTATTTTTAAGTTCTCCTGTATTTAAAACTTTACAGTGAACTTCGCCTGCTTCATGATTGATAGATTCAACTTCTAATTCAATCAAACCATCGTCTAATAAAATAAATGAACCGACTTCAACATCGTTAATTAAGTTATCATATGTCACAGAGAACTTTTCCGCTGTACCTTCAACTTGTTGCATACTTACAATGACATGTGAACCTTTTTCAAGTGTAATTAAACCGTCTTTCATGTCATGAGTACGGATTTCAGGTCCTTTCGTATCAAGTAAGATACCAATATTTTTCTCTAACTTTTTCGCTATTTTACGAATTGAACGAATACGTGCTGCATGTTCATCATGTGAGCCATGTGAGCCATGTGAAAAGTTTAATCGCGCAACGTTCATACCTGCTTTCATTAACTTTTCTAACATATCTTCTGATTCTGATGCTGGTCCAATCGTACAAACGATCTTAGTTTTTTTCATTGGAAATGCCTCCTATAATTATATAGATAATTCTTCAGTTAAACCTAACATACGTTGGTTAATTTGACGTTCTGATGCGTTGAAAATCTCATCAAAATTCGTCGCAACTAAGCGGTTGTCTTTAATTCCGACACCTTTAGCCGTTTCACCGTTAAGTAAGAGCTCAACAGCATAGCCACCTAAACGTGATGCAAGTACACGGTCTGCGCCTGTTGGACTACCACCACGTTGAATATGACCAAGAACTGATACACGTGCGTCCACATTAATATATTTCGTTAATTCTGAAGCACACATATCGCCAGTCATACACCCTTCTGCAACAATGATGATAGAATGCTTTTTACCTCTATCGATACCATGTTGAATTTTTTCAGCGATATCTTTAATGTCTGTTTCTGTTTCGGGTAAAATAATTGTCTCTGCGCCTACAGCTAAACCTGACCATAATGCTAAATCACCACAGTCGCGGCCCATCACTTCAATAATAAAAGTACGTGCATGGCTTGATGCAGTATCTCGGATTTTGTCCACCGATTCGATAATTGTATTGAGCGCTGTATCAAAACCAATCGTAAAGTCCGTACCATTAATGTCGTTATCAATTGTACCTGGAATACCGATTGTTTGAATTTCTTTACATTCTTCACTGATACGTTGTGCACCGCGGTAACTTCCGTCGCCACCAATAACGACTAACCCTTCAATTCCGCGTTTTCTAAGGTTTTCAATCCCTTTTTGTCGCACTTCTTTTTCCTTAAATTCTGGGCAACGTGCTGAATATAAGAAAGTACCCCCACGTTGAATAATATCGCCCACTGAACCTAACTCTAGTTTGCGAATATCATCATTGATAAGTCCTTGATAACCTTGATACACACCATATACTTCAATGTCGTGATAAAGCGCTTTTCTTACAACTGCTCGAATTGCTGCATTCATCCCTGGAGAATCTCCGCCACTTGTTAAAACTGCAATTTTTTTCATGTAGACATACCCTTTCTTGCATAGTTGTTATGTTAAAAATACCACAATTTCATTACGCATTCCATCAAAAAAAGATACAAAAACAAATGAAAACGGTTTATTCAAATGAATTCATCAATCCGCCATATTTCATGTTTTCATAGCACTTTCATTCAATTGTAAAAGCGATTTAAATTACACATAGTTGCATCTATGCTGTATATTTTATATACCCAAAAATGAGCATTTTATGATTTTTTTGACATAATTCAACTAAAATTTTAAAAAGTAGTTCAATAGTTATTTCCAACTAACAACTTTGCTTATTTCTTCACATACTATTATAGTTGACGCAATACTTTTTGTATACAAATACAAAACATTATTATTTTCTACAAATAATTTTGATAGGGATTGGAAAACTTAAAGTCCCAGTCTCCCTAGTCAGTCTCCGAGGGGCAATACTACATCCCTAACAACAACACATTTTAAAAGAGAAATGATAGATGCTTTGATTTTTTAGCTTTACTTTATATTGAATTAACGAAGAAATGCAATATTGCAAAAACCGGGCAAGACTCCTGAAACATCACACCAAAACAAAATATACGAATGATGATATTGATTTGTTTTGAATAGAGCGAACATTTATAGACTCGCTTTTATTGTCTCTTACATTTTTATAACTGCAGATTTTTGATTTTGAGTTTGTAGCTTTGAGTTTTTCACTTTTCAAAGGTTGCATGAATAATCCGAGACTCCCATGGGATAAAGTAGAAAACAAAATGTCGTCTTTTAACTTTCAAAGAGACTAATTTGTAACGCAGTAGCTGTCTGACTTCTCAATGCTTGTACTTTTGAAAAGTCTAGTCAGCCTTGTGGGGGCAGTACTACGAAATCTTTGTTGCACATGAGATTTCTGTACTGCTCCCATAATCCAATTCGCCTCCAACCAGTGTTCACTTTAATCAAGCCGAATTTAGTTGAAGCGAGTCCCCTGGGAACGCGAGAATTAATTCTGCAATCTAAAAACTATTCATTGATTACTTAAAAAACAAATCAAAAAAATAGTATGAAAGCCTTAATCATACCAAGACTTCATACTATTCTCTTACCTTACATTTATTCAACATACGAGCCAATATTACGGAATTTCTCAAAACGATCTTCTTTAATATCAGCCGGTGTCATATGTTCGAATGATGCCAAATGATTGCTGAATTTTTGTTTAATGCGCTTCGCCAACATCTCAACATCGTGATGTGCACCACCTAATGGCTCCTTCACCACTTCGTCAATAATGTTCAATTCTAACAAGTCATACGCTGTAATTTTCATCGTTTCAGCGGCAATTTTAGCAAGTGAGCTGTCTTTCCATAAAATACCTGCAGCGCCTTCTGGTGAAATAACAGAGTATGTACTATTTTCTAACATCAATAAACGGTTGCTCACACCAAGGCCTAGTGCACCACCGCTTCCACCTTCACCAATAACAATCGAAATGACCGGTACTGTTAAAGATGCCATTGAAACAAGGTTACGTGCAATCGATTCACTTTGTCCACGTTCTTCGGCAGCCTTACCTGGATAAGCCCCTTTAGTGTCAATAAAAGTAAAAATAGGACGATTAAACTTTTCAGCTTCTTTCATCAATCTTAGCGCTTTACGGTAACCTTCAGGATGTGCCATACCAAAGTTACGATAAATGTTGTCTTTCGTATCTTTACCACGTTGTTGCCCAATGACTGTGACAGGTCGACCGTTGAAATATGCTAAACCACCAACGATAGCAGGATCATCTCTAAAGTTACGATCTCCATGTAATTCGATAAAGTCATCAAAAATGTATGGAATATAATCTAGCACAGTAGGTCTTTCTGGTAATCTTGCAATTTGAACACGATCCCATGGTTTTAAGGAAGTGTAAATTTTTTCTTTTTCAGTTTGTAATGCCGCTTCAAGTATTTCAATTTCGTCTGATAAATCGACATCATTTTTGGCTTGTGTTTCTTTCAATGATTCAATTTTAGTTTGAATATCCTGAATCGGTTTTTCAAAATCAAGCATTACTTCTCCACCTCACGATGCATATCAAATAACGTCGCTAACGTTTTTTTCATTTCACTTCGATGCACTACTTTATCTAATTGGCCATGTTCGAGTAAAAACTCAGCCGTTTGGAAATCATCCGGTAGTTTTTCATTAATCGTCTGCTCGATGACACGTCGTCCTGCAAATCCTATTAAGGCTTTAGGTTCTGCTAAGTTAATATCACCGACAGAAGCAAAACTAGCGGACACACCACCTGTTGTTGGGTGCGTCATATAGGAAATGAATAATAGACCCGCATCGGAATGTCTTTCTAATGATACACTTGTTTTAGCCATTTGCATAAGAGAGATAATCCCTTCTTGCATACGTGCACCACCTGATGCAGTAAATAACACGAATGGCAAGCGCTCTTCAGTACAATGATCCACAATACGACAAATTTTTTCACCCACAACTGAACCCATACTGCCCATTCTGAATCTTGGGTCCATGACGCCGATACCAAATTTAATCCCATTGAGTTCTGCAGTTCCTGTTACAACTGCTTCATTTAATCCTGTTTTTTCTTGGTCTTTTTCAACCTTTTCTTCATAGCCAGGAAAGTTTAATGGATTTGCAGAGGTCATCCCTTTATCAAATTCTTCAAAAGTTCCGTTGTCGGCAATTGCCTCAATACGACCATATGCTGATAATTGAATATGATGATCACAATTAAAACATACATTTAAATTTTCAGTGAGCTCTTTTGTGTACATAATTTTTTTACAGTTTGGACATTTCGTCATTATGCCTTCAGGAACTTCATTTTGTTTCGAATCTTGAACCGTAACATATTTTTTCTTTTTAGAATTACGATTAAAAAAGTCTTTAAACATCTTTATTACCTCCACTTTTCCATCGGCTATCAATCAAATTCGTTTGATTACTTTAAATCTGTGAGTGATAACGTCTTCTCGTATACATCGTCAGGATCGACTTCAATACGTGCAACACCTGATTCCATTGCAGCACGTGCCACTTCTCTTGCTACAGATGGCGCAACACGATAATCGAATGGTCCAGGAATGACATAATCAGGGTTACGCTCTTCATCCGTAATTAAATTAGCAATTGCTTCTACTGCTGCACGTTTCATCTCTTCATTAATATGTGTCGCACGCACATCTAATGCGCCACGGAAAATCCCTGGGAATGCTAAAACGTTATTAATTTGGTTAGGGAAGTCCGAACGTCCTGTACCGATGACTTTAGCACCTGCATTTTTAGCTTTGTCTGGTGTAATTTCAGGATTTGGATTCGCCATCGCAAAAATAATAGCGTCATCATTCATTGATTGTACCATTTCTTCTGAAAGCGCATCTGCAACTGAAACACCGATAAAGACATCTGCGCCTTGAATGACATCAGTCAGCTTACCTTCAACTTTATCTTTGTTCGTCCATTTCGCCACTGTTTCTTTCGTTGCATTCATACCATATGGTCGACCCTCATAAATAGCACCTTTAGAATCACACATAATCATGTGACGCACACCATATGAATAAAGTAATTTAACAATTGCAATACCTGCAGCGCCTGCACCGTTAAGTACAACTTTAATATCTGCTAAGTCTTTATCAACAATACGTAACGCATTAACTAAACCGGCCACTGTTACTATCGCAGTCCCGTGTTGATCATCATGAAAAACTGGAATTTTGGTTTCTTTTTTGAGACGCTCTTCAATTTCAAAACAGCGCGGTGCAGAAATATCCTCTAAGTTGACACCACCAAAGTTAGGTTCAACGAGTTTCACCGTGCGAATAATTTCTTCTGTATCATTCGTTGCAAGTGACAAAGGAAAAGCATCAACGCCTGCAAAACTTTTAAAAAGTACGGCTTTTCCCTCCATAACAGGAATACTTGCTTCGGCACCAATATTCCCTAATCCGAGAACCGCTGTACCGTCTGATATCACCGCAACAGTGTTACTTTTCATTGTATAATCGTAAACACGACTTGGTCTTTCATGTATATCTTTACATGGCTCAGCTACACCAGGAGAATAAGCTAAACTTAATTCTTCTTTATTCGTCACTTTCACTTTTGGACTAACGGCTAACTTGCCATGATTTTCTTTATGCATTTGCAGTGCATCATCTCTTAAGGACATTTATGATCATCTCCCATTTCCAAATTCCAACTATATTTTTAAGTCCTCTTTTAATCGCCATTATACTATAGCACATAATATACGCATATCAAAGTAAGGTATAACGCTTACATTATCCACTTACCCGCGCAAAATACCATATTATTATAACAAACGAATATGTTCTGGTTCAATCGATTCTAATAGGTCATCTAAATGAACGTCAGGTTGAATTAAATAACCTTTAAATAGAAACTGATTGTTGGTTTCTTGAAATTGGTAGACTGCAACACCATTATCCAATGGCTCTGTAGTTAGAAATTGTTGCGCTAATGCATCAGTCATCCCTTTTCTAATGACAATTTTACGTGTTTGTTGTCTCTTTTCTTTTTCAAAACTTTCTAAAGGGCTTAACCGGTTGATAATCAATTGAAGTTTGTCATTTCTTTTTTCAAACTTGCCCCATATAATATAAAATCCACTTGTCTCTAAAGTCTCAGACAATTGTTGATATGTTTTCGGAAAAATGACGCCATCCATTGTGCTGATACCATCGTTTAATTCTACAAATGCCATTTGCTGACCTTGCTTCGTTCGAATGACACGTACTGCATCTAGTGTAATGAGTACCGGTTGATGCTGTGCGTGCGCATGGAGGTGGAAAATACCAAGATATTGTTTTTTCTTAAACGTTTTTTCAACGGGGTGTGCCGTCACGTAAAACCCTAAATACTGTTTTTCATAATCACTTAACTGCTGACTCGACATTTCTTCAGTTTCAGCATATTCTTGTTTGATTGTTGCGACGCCTTCAAGTAGTCCTGTATCTATCGTCGTATCTGTATCTGACACTTTATCAATCGATTGCAATAATGTCGCACGATTTTTACCAAAACTATCCATCGCTCCAGTTAAAATTAACGCTTCTAATGTACGACGTGATCTTAAACGACCTGGGATACGATTACAAAAATCAAAAAAGTCTTTAAACGGACCATGTTCACGTCTTTCTGCCATAATGGTTTGTACACTTTGATAGCCGACACCTTTAATTGCCCCTAATGAAATATAAACACCTTCATGCGTTGCGACATAACGCCATTGACTTTTATTAATATGTGGTCCGTGAATAGTAATACGTTGCTTCTTAGCCTCTTGAATCATCATCTTTGTTTTCGTGTCATTACCAATCACATTACTCAATATATTGGCATAAAAATAGGCTGGATAATGCACTTTCAAATAGGTCATCATATAAGCAATCTTTGAATAGCTCACCGCATGTGCACGCGGGAAACCGTAGTCAGCAAATTTTAAAATCAAATCAAAAATCTGACCACTTAACGCTTCTGCATATCCTTTTGCTTTCGCACCATCAATAAAATGTTGGCGTTCATTTTCAAGAACCTCTCTATTTTTTTTACTCATCGCACGACGTAAAATATCCGCTTCACCATAAGAAAATCCTGCAAACTGACTCGCAATTTGCATGATTTGCTCTTGGTAAATAATGACTCCGTATGTGCGCTTCAAAATAGGTTCTAAATCTGGATGCAAATAAGTCACTTGACTCGGATCGTGACGACGGCGAATATACGTTGGAATTTCTTCCATTGGTCCTGGTCGATAAAGTGACGTCACGGCGACAATATCTTCAAAATGTTCAGGCTGTAACTTTTGTAAAACACGACGCACGCCTTCAGACTCCAGTTGGAAAATCCCTGTTGTGTCTCCACGAGATAACAGTTCAAAAACATGAGGGTCGTCAAATGGAATTTGTTCAATATCAATGTCAACTTTCAAATCACGCGCCACCTGCTTAATGATTTGATGAATAATCGTTAAGTTACGTAGTCCCAAAAAGTCGATTTTTAATAAGCCGATTCGTTCCGCTTCAGTCATCGTCCACTGCGTCAGTAGACCCGTCTCACCTTCAGTTAATGGAATCGAATGATACAGCGGCTGGTCATTCACAATAACCCCTGCTGCATGCGTGGACGTATTACGTGGTAACCCTTCTAACTTCTTACAATACTCGAACCAGCGTTCATGACGATGATTGCGATGTACAAATGCTTTGAAACGTTCTTCTTTGTAAGCATCATCCAGTGTGACACCTAGTTTGCTCGGAATTAATTTGGAGGCTTCACTTAATGTTGTTTCATCAAAGCCCATTACCCTACCGACATCTCGCGCGACAGCTTTTGCGAGTAAATGGCCAAACGTCACAATACCTGCGACACGATAATCACCATATTTTTGCTGTACATATTGAATCACTTTTTCGCGTTGTGTATCTTCAAAGTCAATATCAATATCTGGCATCGTCACACGTTCAGGGTTAAGGAACCGTTCAAATAGCAAATCGTATTGAAGCGGGTCAATCGTCGTAATATTTAATAAGTAACTCACTAATGAACCTGCTGATGAACCCCGTCCTGGACCGACCATCACACCGTTTGATTTTGCATAACGAATCAAGTCACTGACAATTAAAAAGTAGTCCGCATAGCCCATGTGTGTAATGACATCATATTCATATTTTAAACGTTCTCGATAACGTGCTTCTGTAAGTCCGAAATGCGTGAGTGCCCGTTGTAATTCAGCCCATAAGTAGTCATTAGCTGAACTGCCATCTGGTGTCACAAATTCAGGTAATAAAGCCTGATGATACTGAAGTTCTGCATCACACATGTTGGCAATTTCATCCGTTCGCGCCAACCATTCTTCATCGTATCGCGCTTCATATAACGCTTTGACATCATAAATATGTTCCGTTGGTGCCTCATACGACTCCACTAAATTTACTTTCGTATTATCACGAATCGCATGTAACACTTTTAACGTGTTTTTATCTTCTGCCTTTTCATAATAAGCAGCTTGCATAAAAACATGTGGCATCTCGCAGTCCGTTGCTGATTGATGGTCAATATAACATGTCGCACCGTCAGGCATTTCATCTTGCCAATGTTTTTCTTGATTCGTCATATTTTTAAAAATGACCACTGTATCATTGAGCAAATCTTTCATTTCATATATTGAAACATGTTCAATACGATTCACTTTAATTTCAGAGGATAATTTAAATAAATTTTTCAAACCTTCATTATTTTTAGCAATGACCACTGCTTCCAACACATTCAATTGGTCAGTAAGATAGAGCGTCATCCCTAATAAAGGTTTAATGCCTTGTTTAATACACTCATCGTAAAACTGGGGTATCCCATACATGACATTCAAGTCGGTAATCGCGATGGCTGAATATCCTAATTCAATTGTGCGCTGAACGGCCCCTTTGATAGTAATGCTTGAATTTAAAAGGTCATAAGCCGTATGAATATTTAAATGTGCAACCATCGTTAAGTCACCTTCTTTAACTTGTTATAGTTTTTGACGAAGCGCTTTGACAAGTAAATCAAATTCTTCCCAAGTCTCTACGGATACACCAGAGGCATTCGGATGTCCGCCACCACCAAAGTCAGCTGCAACGTCATTAATCGTAATTTCTTTTGAACGGATGCGACAGCGAATTTCTTCACCTTCGTCTACTGCAAACACCCATATTTTCAAGCCTTTCAAATCAGCCACCGCATTGACATATAGCGATGCTTCATTTGGCTTTATGTCGAATTGTTCTAACACATCATGCGTAATTTTCACTTGGCAAAAACCGTCTTCAAAAAGTTCGAAATGTTGAAGTACGTAGCCATGGAACGGCATTAAGCGAGGATCTTTTTCGCCAAGCTGATTCAATAGGCGGTTATGGTGAATGTCATATTGTAATAACTGACTCGCGATAGCCATCGTTTTAGGTGACGTGTTGTTAAAGAAAAAGCGCCCTGTGTCTCCAACGATACCTAAATATAAAGCACTCGCGATTTTATCATTCATCAACGCTAAATCATTAGAACCTTGAATCAAATCGAAAATCATCTCGCTTGTGGATGAAGCATTGACATCGACATCGTTAATTTCAGCATACGCATCTACAGGTGGGTGATGATCGATTTTAATTAATGCATTGCCTCGATCGTAACGTGCATCATCAATTCTTGCTGCATTTGCAGTATCACATACAATAACGAGCGCATCTTCATACTGAGCATCGTCAATCGTATCAAACGCGCCCATAAATCCAAGTGTCGGTTCTTCTGTTCCTACAGCATAAACATTTTTCGTTGGATATTTCGTTTTAAGGTATTCTTTTAATCCAAACTGTGAACCTAACGCATCAGGGTCAGGTCGCACATGACGGTGAATTATAATCGTGTCATATTGTTTAATTTGTTCTTGAATTTCTGGAATAAACTTCATATAAACGCTCCTTAATGATCTAATAGTTGGCACATAATTAATGCCTTCGCAACGGGTTGGTTCGCACTGACCATCGTTACTTCTAATTTCGCAAAATTACGTCCCATATCTAAAATCGTGTAATTCACTTCTACTTCACTTTCGATTTGCACTGTTCGTATATAAAAGATATTTAAGCTTTCTATCATTACTTCTAACTTTTTATGTTTACGCATCACAGATTTGATGGTTTCTTCAATAATAGCGACTGACACCGATTTACTCAATGTCCCAAATTGATTCGTCAGTTGTGGTGTGATTTCAACAATGATTTGTTGGTTACGAATTTCGATATGCTTCGCGACTTGATCATTAATTGTTTCGCCAACTTGTGGCTGACGTCCAACAATTTGCATCGCTTTCAATACATCTTCTCGTGAAATCACGCCGACAAGTTGTTTTTGATTTCCTGTGACGGGTAATAGTTCAATCCCTTCCCAAATCATCAAATGCGCACAACTTGCAACAGTCGTATTCAGTTGTACACTAATCGCTGGTTTGGTCATCACTCTATAAAGCTTTTCATCCAAATCTTTACCAATTATATCTTTACTCGTAATTAATCCTGCTAATTTGTTTTGACGATCTACTATTGGAAAACGAGAGTGTGACGTTTCACGCGACTTTTTGCCGACATCAGCGACAGTCATTTCATCATACAAGAAAGAAGTTTGCTCGATTGGGATGACAATATCCTCAACGACTAAAATTTCTTTTTTAATCATTTGATTGTACATCGCCCTATTTATAATATTGGCAACCATAAATGTATCATAATTAGAAGAAATGATTGGTAGATTTTGTTCATCTGCCATTCTCTTAATTTCGTCAGTCGTATCGAAACCACCTGTAATCAGTACCGCACTCCCGCGTTCCAACGCTGCTTTTTGTACATCCAAGCGATTTCCGACAATCAATAATGTATTTTTAGAGACAAAGTTGACGACATTATCAACTTCCATCGCGCCTATCGCAAATTTAGTGAGCGAGTTGAACTGACCCCCTTTACCACCTATTAAGTGGCCATCTACAATTTTCGCGATTTCTCCAAACGTTAAATGGTCGACTTTTGCACGTGTCTTCTTTTCGATTCGAACTGTGCCAACACGATCAATCGATGCCACTAATCCACGCTGACTTGCATCCTTAATTGCCCGATATGCTGTACCTTCTGAGACGTCTAAATCTTTAGCAATTTTACGTACTGAAATTTTTTGACCTACAGATAATGATTCAATATGTTTAATAATTTGTTCGTGCTTTGTCATGTATCTCCCTCTATTGTTATGTCATATCACTGAAACTTGTGATGCCTCTGAATGTAAGATAGTAATTTATCATAAAGTAGATACCCCTTTATTGACTTGTGAGCTACTTCTAAATCCCCATATCATCAACTTTATTTCTTTTATTATAACGTTTTTCAAATCGTAATGCGAAATGATAACCAATAAATGTTTGGTCACTTTATAAATCGGTTAAAATAATGTCGATTCAACATATTTTAGATAAATAAATCCTTCAAATATGTATTGAATAACATTTACCGATATTTTTGTTACACTAGTTTTAAGGAGGATGATAGAGATGCATCAAAATATTTTACTTGCAGTGGATACAGATTTAAAAAATGCGAAAGCGCTACAAGAAGTTGTTAAAATTTCAGGCGACAGCTCCGTTGTGACTTTGCTCAATATCATCGGAGAACAAGACGTCCAAGCTTCTGTAAAAATGGGGACGCATTATGAGGAACTGAAAAAAATTCGCCATACACAAATGCAGCCGACTCGCGACACATTAGAACAAAATGGTTTGCAATATGAAGAAATTATCGAACGTGGCAATCCAAAAGAAAAAATCGTAAACTATGCGAACAGCGGTAAATACGATATTGTCGTATTAAGTAACCGTAAAGCGGAAGCGGCTAAAAAATTCGTATTAGGTAGCGTAAGCCATAAAGTAGCGAAACGTGCCAAAATCCCTGTACTCATTGTGAAATAAACTCAAATAGCCGACAAAGTAAATCAACTGAGTCGACACGATTTGAATTAGATTCATTTCGATTATAGAAATCGCCATCAATTAAGGAGCTGGGAAACGCAACTGTGTCCCAGCTCCTTCCTATATGTTTTAACAACTCAATACGTTTCAGCCACAAGCATTATGCCATACTTTTGAATTACACGTAAAAAATACACCATAATCCAATCATTGACGTCTATCCATTAAAATTCCTTCAAATAGTAACACCTATCCAAAGGAGCATATTATAGAGTTGTTTTGCAAGTGAAATCTTTTACAACATGATGTATCGATAAAATTTATAAAAAAGATTGTCAGAACGACCCTTCACTTTTTTTAATCGAATGTTTGACTTAAGGTGAGGCGCATGGGCGACACTCCTGAGGCATAGTAAGCGGGGCCCAAATCAGCCACAACTTAGTCCAACCAATTATATGTATCCATTAAAACCCCTTCAATAGTATAACCTAGCCAGAGCAGTACATTATAGAATTGTTTTTGTAAGTGAAATCTTTTAGAACAATTTGTATTGATAAACCGCATATAAAAAAGATTATGAGTACTATTCTTTCCACATTTTAATGAGATTGGCTCATTTGTTTGCAAGTCTGGACGAGACTCTTGAGGGATCAGACGCAGCCGAAAATCCAATTCGGCTTCCAACTCGTGTTCACTTTAATCAAGCCGAATTTAGTTGAGGCAAGTCCCCTAAGAACGCGAGTCCTAGACAGCAACAAATGATGCAAATCCATTATGGTTCAAAGAATAGTACCACAATCTTTCAATTTAACACGCAATATCAATACAGCTGTGTAAAAATAGTCAAAAAGACAATACTAAAGTTCTACAGCTTCACCAGGTTTTACAATTTGAACTTCCCCAACATTCACAAGCTTCTTAAACGCCTCTGGATCTTGTTCAATCAATGGGAACGTATTGTAATGAATTGGCACAGTCACTTTGGGTTGAATCAATTCATTAATCGCATAACTCGCATCTTCAATACCCATCGTAAAATTATCACCAATCGGCACAAAACATACGTCAACAGGATGACGATCAGCAATTAACTTCATATCACTGAATAAACCTGTATCACCTGTATGATAAATCGTTTTACCTTCTAATTCTAAAATGACACCCATTGGCATACCTAAGTACATCGGAATACCATTATCATCTGTTAAGCTTGAGCTATGAAACGCTTGAACAAATTTGACAACACCAAAATCAAATGTCCATTTTCCGCCGATATTCATAGGGTGAACATTTTCGATACCTTGATTTGTTGATAAGTAGTTCGCCATTTCAGCTGAGCCAATCACAGTTGCATTGTTGCGTTTTGCAATTTCAACTGTGTCTCCAAAATGATCTTCGTGACCGTGTGTTAAAATCACATAATCCACTTTTAAGTCCTCAATATTTAAATCTGTTTGTCCATTTCCTGTTATAAAAGGATCAATAATACCTGATTTTCCATTTGCTTCAAAATATACAGTCGATTGACCATGAAAAGATAATTTCATGTCGCATCCTCCTTCATCATGTGTAATGCAGATTCCTAACTTTATATTAACAGGCTCTCAACCATAAATCTAAATATTTCGATTGCCAAGAGTCCCCTAACCTAAAGTCATCTTTCAAGTTTTTTATTTCGAAAAACAAAATAACTTCCGCTATTTTTATACACTTAAAACCTTCTATTCAAACATCTCGTAGCACGCACTTTGCATTCTCAAATTAACTGTCATAAAATGAAGAATTAAAGGAGGCGTTTTTATGTCAAAAATAGAACAACTCGTACAAACGTTAAAAGAACAAGAAGCGAATGCAATGTGGGTGTCAAATCCCATCAACATCTTTTATTTTACAGGCTATAAATCTGACCCCCATGAACGCTTATTTGCATTGCTTGTTCGCGCAGATGGTCAACAAATTTTATTCTGTCCTCAATTGGAAGTAGAAGAAGTCAAGGCCTCTCCATTTAAAGGTGATATCATCGGATACTTAGACACAGAAAATCCTTTCGACAAACACCAAGAAAAGTATGAAAAATTATTGATTGAAGAAAATCATTTAACAGTACAACGTTATTACGCACTTCAAACTGCTTTTTCTGTACAAACTTTTGGCGCAGCTGACCCCGTCATTCGTGCATTGCGAAATGTTAAAACTACGGATGAAATCGAAGCTTTAAGACAGGCGGCGAAATTAGCTGACAAATGTATGGAAATCGGTGTATCGTTCTTAAAAGAAGGTGTCACAGAACGAGAAGTTGTAAATCATATTGAAAATGAAATTAAGAAATATGGTGTCAATGAAATGAGCTTTGACACGATGGTATTATTCGGGGACCATGCAGCAGCACCACATGGTACACCTGGAGACCGACAACTTAAAAATAACGAATATGTGTTGTTTGACTTAGGTGTCATTTACAATCATTACTGCAGCGATATTACGCGAACTGTCGCATTTGGACAACCTGATGAAAAAGCACAAGAGATTTACAATATCGTATTAAAAGCAGAGCAAGAAGCCATTCAACATATCAAACCAGGTGTCACAATTAGTGAACTTGATGATATTGCGAGAGGAATTATTGCAGAAGCAGGATACGGCGAATATTTCCCACACCGTTTAGGACATGGTTTAGGTCTTGAAGCGCATGAATATCAAGATATTTCAAGTACAAACGAAAATCCGCTTGAAGTGGGTATGGTATTGACCATTGAACCTGGTATTTATGTACCAAATGTAGCAGGTGTCCGCATTGAAGATGACATTTTAGTAACTGAAAATGGCTATGAGTCACTGTCAGGTTATCCGAAATGATTAAAGAAGCGGTCGCATCATCTTTAATAGAAGTTGAAGCTAAACTGAAAGCAGGCGCCAATCGAATTGAGCTATGTGAAAATATGGCACAAAGCGGGACAACACCGAGTTATGGTATGGTTAAAATCGCGAGTGAAATGTGCCAAATGTATGGTGCTGAACTGGCTGTCATGATTCGTCCTCGTGGTGGTTCGTTTGTCTATAATTGGTATGAATTTGAATCGATGCAAGCTGATATACGACAACTTAAAACATTGCCGATAGATTATTTTGTATTCGGATGCCTAACAGACGAGGATACGTTACATCATTTTCAAATGCAAACACTCATCCAACGCGCTGCTCCAACACGTGTCGTTTGTCATATGGCCTTTGATCATATTTATCTTGAAGGTCAATCTAAAGCATTACAACAACTGATTGATTTAGGTGTGACACGATTACTGACGCATGGGGGACCTGCACAGTCGAATCTATTTGATAACTTACCACAACTTGCAAAATGGGTGCGACAATCAAAAGGACAAATTGAAATTATGCCAGGTGGCGGCTTGAATTATGAGAATTTAGATGCATTGTTAGAATTATTCCCCTTTCAAGAAGTTCATGGGACACACATCGTAAAAACTTAAGTGCACATATTATCTGAATAGCACACTAAGTAAAAATGTCGAGGTAAACGATGATTCGCTTATCTCGACACTTTTTATTATTTAGACTCAGTTAATACTTGCGTTACCGGTGTATATTCATAATCAAACGCTTCAGCAACAGCTTTGTTTGTAACATAACCATTGAATACATTCAAACCGTGTGAAAGTGGTACGTTTTCTGTTAATGCACGTTGGTACCCTTTATTCGCAATTTGTAATGCATAAGGTAATGTCGCATTATTTAAACCAATTGTTGACGTACGCGGCACTGCGCCTGGCATGTTCGCAACGGCATAATGTACGACACCGTGTTTAATATATGTTGGATCATCGTGTGTAGAAATTTTATCTGTTGTTTCGAAAATACCGCCTTGGTCAATCGCGATATCTACAATAACAGAACCTGCTTTCATGTTTTTAATCATGTCTTCTGTCACTAATTTCGGTGCTTTTGCCCCCGGAATTAATACCGCGCCAATGACAAGGTCACTTTCTACAACATGTGATTCAATGTTTAATGGGTTTGACATAATCGTCTGCACACGTCCATCAAAGAGATCCTCAAGTTCTTGTAAACGTTTAGGATTCACATCAAGAATTGTCACATCTGCGCCAAGACCTAAAGCAATACGTGCTGCATTTGTTCCTGCTTGTCCCCCACCAATGATAGTGACTTTACCTTTTTGGACACCTGGAATACCACCAAGTAAAATACCCATGCCACCATTAAAACGTTGTAAAAACTGTGCACCAATTTGTGTAGACATACGTCCTGCAACTTCGCTCATTGGTGTAAGTAGCGGTAACGAACGATCACCAAGTTGTACCGTTTCATACGCAATCGCCACCACTTTTTTGTCAATTAACGCTTTTGTTAATTCAGGTTCATTTGCCAAGTGAAGATATGTGAATAAAATAAGTCCCTCTCTAAAGTATCCATATTCTTCTTTCAATGGCTCTTTAACTTTCATAACCATGTCGACATTCCAAACATCATCCTGACGCGTAACGATGTTTGCACCGGCTTGAACGTAATCAGCGTCTTCGAAATAAGAGCCCTCACCTGCTTTAGTTTCGACTAACACCTCATGTCCAGCTTCTACGAGTGCATGCACACCACTTGGTGATAAGCCTACACGGTTTTCATTATTTTTTATCTCTTTCGGAATTCCAATTCTCATACTCCTTGCACCTCCAGAACTAATCATAACGCATACAATATGTAAGCGCAATCATAACAATTTTTGTATTTTTAGTTCATATAAATTTCACTTAAATTGAGAGATGATATGATATAATAAAAGTGAAATAAGAAAGGGGTTTTAGCTATGTATATGTACAAAAATATTTTAATTGCTGTTGATGGTTCTCATGAAGCTGAGTGGGCATTTAACAAAGCAGTTGCTGTTGCAAAACGTAACGATGCTAAACTGATTATTGTAAATGTCATCGATTCAAGAACTTATACATCTTTTGAAGTTTACGATTCACACTTCACTGAAAAGTCTAAATCATTTGCAGAAAAATTGTTAGATGGATACCGTCAAGTGGCGCTAGACGAAGGCATTCAAAATGTTGAAACACGTTTAGAATTCGGATCACCTAAGTCTGTACTTCCAAAACTTGCTAGTGATGAAAATACAGAAGTTGACCTTGTGATGTGTGGTACTTCAGGTCTGAATGCGGTAGAACGATTTATCGTAGGTTCTGTATCTGAAGCGATTGTACGTCATTCAGCATGTGATGTATTAGTTGTACGTACTGAGCAAATTCCAGAAAACTTTGAACCGAAAGTAGCAACAGATGAACTACTTAAAGATTACAGTATTTAATTAAACCCTGTACCAAACATTTGATTAGAAATGGGACATAAAGCGTTTCGATGCTATCTATTCACGCTTATATTCCGACTATTTGATAGTCAATTATGAATAATAAGCCCATTAGTAGTAAATAGAAGCTACGAAAACTTAATGAAATGCCCCCTCATGAATGACAAAGAGGCTTGGAAATTCGTTTCCGAGTCTCTTTTGTTTTACATATATAATGACTATGATCACATTAAAACCGACTCATAATAAAAAACAGTACGAGACACGGATGTGCCGCACCTCATACTGTCTTTTTTATATCGAAATTTTATATTGACTCTAATTATCCTTCTAAGTTCCCGAAAGTCATGACATCACGTGCAATCATAACCTCTTCATTTGTAGGGATAACTAATACTTTTACAGGTGAATGTGGGTAGTTTAATTCAGCTTCTTTACCGCGTAAGCCTTCATTTTTACGTGGATCCCAGTAAACGCCCATAAATTCTAATCCTTCTAATACACGTGCACGAACTGCGTCTGAGTTTTCACCCACACCTGCAGTAAAGATAATCACGTCTACACCATGCATACGTGTCGCATATGAACCCATATATTTATGGATACGTGAAGCAAACACTTCTAATGCTAACTCTGCACGTTCTTCTCCTTCTTTTGCATCTTCTTCAATATCACGTAAGTCTGAAGAAGTTCCGGTGATACCTAATAAACCAGATTCTTTATTTAAAATATTAAGTACCTCATCAGCTGTTTTACCCGTTTTTTCCATAATGAATGGAATTAAAGCTGGGTCGATGTTACCTGAACGCGTTCCCATTGTAACACCCGCTAATGGTGTGAAGCCCATTGAAGTATCGATTGATTTACCACCGTCGATCGCAGCGATTGAAGCCCCGTTACCGATATGACATGAAATGATGCGTAATTCTTCAAGTGGTTTACCTAAAATTTCAGCTGCACGTTGAGACACATACTTATGGCTTGTACCGTGGAAACCGTATTTGCGGATACCATATTCTTTATAGTATTCGTAAGGTAAGCTATATAAATATGCTGATTCAGGCATTGTTTGATGGAATGATGTATCAAATACAGCAACGTGTGGAATTTCAGGAAGCAATTTTCTAAATGCTTGAATACCCATTAAGTTAGCTGGATTATGAAGTGGTGCTAAGTCTGTCAATTTTTCAATATCTTTAACCACTTCATCTGTAACTAATGCAGATTCTGGGAAAACTTCGCCCCCATGTACGACACGGTGACCTGTACCATCGATTTCGTTAATATCTTTAATCACACCATGTTTTTGTAAACTGTCCAACATCATGTTAACAGCTTGTTCGTGATCTTTAATATCTTCTACTTCTTTAATTTTTTCGCCATCTACTTCAATTGTGAAGATTGAATCTTTTAATCCGATACGTTCTACTAAACCTTTAGTGATTAATTTTTCTTCTGGCATTTCGATTAATTGAAACTTTAATGATGAACTACCAGCGTTAATCGCCAAAATTAACTTTGACATGTCAACGGCCTCCAATATATTTATATTTTATACACATCTATTTAACCATTAATACAGTTTGATTTCAAGAGTGTAACAGCCTAATTTTTAGGTTGATTTTGTGACAACCACGTTCTTAATTCAGACAAAAATTGTTGGAAGTTTTGTGGGTTTTTAAAATCTGGAATATTTGCTAACAAAACTTCTACAGGCTTTGTTACATGCTGTTCTTTACGTTGCAAAATAAGAATTGATTTTTGGGCGCGTTCACTTTTAAATAATGTTTTAGGTAAATTAAGAAACGCTTGCATTTCTGTTTCTGTTGCAATAAAATTTTCTAACTGTTTTACATAGTCACCTTCAAAAAGTTGGCTTGGCACCACAAGAAAAACGTATCCAGATGGCTTCACCGCTTCAATTGCTTGCTCAATGAATAAATGATGTGCAAAACTGTGTCCCTCATCAAAACCTAACTGTAACTGTTCGCTACGGGCATCGTTCGGGTAATAACCAATCGGCAAATCTCCAATAACCACTTCAGCTCCGTCAAAAGGGAGTGGCATAATTGCGTCTTGAGGATAAACATCAAATGGTATTTCTAAAAAGTTAGCAAGATGGACACTTACTCTAGAAAGCACTGGGTCGACCTCAACTAAATGATGCATAATCGTAAAGTCCGCCATCACCTCATGAACAGTCGCACTTAAATGCCCTGTACCGCTCCCTAAATCCGCAATATGCAATGCTTCTGTACCTTCTTTAAATTGAGAAACTAAAAACCCTAGAATGAGGCCTATAGAATCGGGTGTAATTTGATGATTCGCTTGAACTTCTTCTTTTTGCAGTTGATTTAAGTATGCAAATTGAAATGCTTTTCTTCTATCTTGAAGTGTCGCTTGTTCTAGTAAATCACGTTCAGATGTGTAAAGTTGCTCCATCGCTAATCCTAAATTTTCAATAAAGCTTTGCCCATTTTCTTCGTTTAATTTTTGAGTTCTTTCATCGAGTTGATGAAACAATTTCTCCATAATAGAGACGCTTTCAGTCATTCTTCATCGTCCTTTCATAAAAATAAGGGAGTTATTCAGAAGCACACGTAAAAGGTGCGTCTTCTGAATCTCCCTTTGTTAACTTCAATAGCAATTTTACTAAAACAACATTGTCGTAGAGCTGATACGTTTCAGGTAGAAAAAGTATCCCGACATATCGAATCTCCACTTAACTTGGTCATTCATAATCCATTAAATGTTGCGATAAGCTTCAAGTGCTGCTTCAAAGTTAGGGAAATCCGTACCCTCTGGTACAATCTCTTTATATACCACTTTATTATTTTCGTCTAATACAAATACAGAACGTGCTAATAATTGTAAACCGTCCATAATGACACCATAGTTTTCACCAAATGAACGACTTTGATAATCACTCAATGTAATCACATTGTCTAATCCACTTGATGCACACCATCTTTGTTGCGCAAATGGTAAGTCTACTGAAATCGTTAATACGTACCCGTTTTCAGCACTCGCTTCTTCATTGAATTTACGTGTTTGTTGATCACATACACCTGTGTCAAGAGATGGGACAACGTTGATTAACTTTTTCTTACCATCATAATTTGCAAGTGTCACAGGTTGTAAACTATTGTCTACTACTGTGAAGTCTGGTGCTTGATCCCCAACGTTAACTTCTTTACCTAATAATTCAACTGGGTTTTGTTTAAATGTAATTTGTGCCATCAATAGTGCCTCCCTTAATCATATTATTTTACTATTATATCGCGTTAATGCCATGTAATCACGTCATACACCTTCAGTTTCTTTAATATAATGAAGGTATTTATTTTTAACAACGACCGTATCCGCAAAGTAATCGTGTACGCCGATATGTTTTGGTGTGAAAAGTACTGCTAAATATGGCAAGCCAAAAAATACATTGGAAATAATACGGCCAATCCATTCTCTAAACAATACATCAGACCAGTTCAATGAGGTAAAATCACGTCGAAATACTTTAATGCCTAAAATCATTTTACCGACTGTCTGTTGAAAATATTTCGTCATTAAAACAAAGTAAGCGAAATATATCAATGCATCTAGCAAGTGTCCGACACTGAATTGATTAATCCATAACTTCCACTCGTCAATACCAGTCAGTGCATAAATTGGATTTAAAACAATTTGTGTGAATCCCCATAAAATCGCAAGGTCGATAATATAACTGAAAAATCGTCTTCCGAACCCAGCATAGAAAAACCCATCGAGTTCATAACGGTGCTTTTCTAATGTTCGTGTTGCACGTTCCTCGGAATCATTCCCATGCATCGTTTGTGATATTTCTGGGCGAGGTTGAGACGGATTATAGTTATATTCATTAGAACGTTGCATCTCAATCACCTACCCTTCATATTTATACATTGGTCGTGTTTGTGATTCATTATTAATAATTGATTTAACACCTTTCAAATCTGCACGTAAATTATTAATGAATGATTTCATACCTAGGAAACTCGTTAAACTACTCTCTTCAGGATCGAAAGTAACAATTTCTGGGTTGTCAACTTTAATCGCTTTCTTCAAATCTTTTAATGTTTTATCTTTATAACCGATGTCGTCAATTAAACCATTGCTTTTCGCTTGTTGAGCACTGTAGATACGACCATCCGCTAATTCACGCACTTTTGATTCTGACATGTGACGTCCTTCTTTAACGACATTCACAAATTGATCAAAACTATCCTTATTAATTGATTGTAAGATTTCTCTTTCTTCATCTGTCATTTTTCGTGAGCTGCTCAAAATATCTTTATGTGCTCCTGATTTAATTGTATTCGTTTTAATACCTAAGTTGTCTAACAGCTCTGAATAATCTTTTGACTCAGAGATGACACCGATAGAACCTGTCAACGATTGCGGACCCGCATAAATTTTATCAGCAGGCGCTGAAATGTAATAACCACCTGACGCAGCTAAGTTTTCCATTTGCACGTAAATCTTTTTACCTGACTTTTTAACTTCTTTTATTTTTTGATAAAACTCATCACTTTCATATGTACCGCCACCTGGACTATTCACATCAAGGAGTACGCCTTTAATAGAATCATCATTTTTAATTGTTTCAAGTTGTTTTAAAGCAGCTTGGTGATTATAACCAGCGCCACCACCGAACAAACCACCACTTGCACCTGTATCAATAATCTCTCCTTGTACGACGATTTCGGCTATTCTTTTACTGCTATCACCTTCTTCAAGCACAGTACTTGTTGCTTCATCAGTGATATTAAAATCTCCACTCATAAAAGATGATACAACTGATGTCATGGCACTCATCAAAATACCGCCAAGCACGATAACGCATGCTAATATAATCGCTATGATCCTTTTTGACATAATCAACTTCCTTTCAATTGTTTTTTCAAATTTATCATAACAAAAAAATATAGTCTTTAGGTCAAATAACTATAAGAAATCATATGAATTTTAAAATCGATTCATTTCGGTCACTATCAGTCGTCATTAATACGCGGCAATATAGTCCCACACATTTTTCAAAATCAAAACAATTGTAACAACAACAAACAAAATTCTGACATAACCGACACCCTTTTTAAGTGCAAATAACGCGCCAGTATATGAGCCAGCAATCATACTTGCACCCATGATTAAACCATAAACGTAATCGACGCGGCCTAAATAAATAAACAATAGCAATGCACCGAGATTAGAAGCAAAGTTCAATACTTTCGCATTTCCTGCAGCACTTAAAAAATCAAAGCCGAGTAATAAAAATACGAAAAGCAAAAAGGATCCTGTACCACCGCCAAGAAAGCCATCATAAAAGCCAATAATAACAATGAGGCAAGTAAATAAAATCAATTTGTATAAAGGTAAAGTCGTATATGTACGAATACTTCCCCAATCTTTTTTCAATAACGTATAGATGAGCACCAATGACAAAATCACTATCACCAGTGGCTTTAATAGTTCTGCAGGCAAATAAACTGCCACAATTGCACCTAAAATCGAAGCAATAAAAGACAAAGGGAACAGCTTGAAAACAATTGGTAGATCCACTTTACCCGAACGAATAAAGCGAATCGCACTCGTCAATGATCCGAATGCGCTCGCTAATTTATTTGTTCCTAACGCAGCAGCTGGAGGCATCCCAATCGCGAGAAGTGCAGGTATAGAGATTAATCCACCGCCACCAACAACAGCGTCAATGAATGCCGCTAAAAACCCTAAACCAATGATCATTAAAATTAGTGTCCCATCCCATTCTAAAATCATTGTTTATCCCCCTTTTAGAACAAGTCATCATCCCATTCATTTTGTTCATCTTGATGGATTTGATAGTTTTTATCTATTACAATCGTTTCAATATTGTCTACTGCTCTATCAATCATCTCTTCAAAATCAAAACCTGATTCATATTGCAATACTTTTTCAAATTGCGGCTCAGTCACTGGGTTTTTCGGCGTGAAAATCGTACAACAATCTTCGTAAGGTTGAATAGATGTTTCAAACGTGCCAATAGCTTTCGCCTTTTTAACAATCTCTTCTTTATCTAATGACAACAATGGACGTAAAATCGGCGTGTTCGTTACAGCGTTGATGGCATACATACTTTTCAAAGTTTGACTGGCCACTTGTCCTAAATTTTCACCGTTCACAATGGCGTCAGCTCCAATTTGATGCACGACTTTATCCGCAATTCTTAACATCATACGACGTGTTGAAGTCATCGTATAGCGTTCATGCACCACTTTATGAATTTGCTTTTGAACTTCTGTAAAAGGAACGATATGCAAACGAATTGAACCGACTCTTTCAGCCATAATTCGTGTCAATTCAATCACTTTTTCTTTTGCTTTTTCGCTTGTAAATGGCGGACTATGGAAATGAATCGCTTCAATTGTCACACCACGACGCATTACTTCCATCCCTGCAACGGGTGAATCAATACCGCCTGACAACATTAATAGCGTCTTACCTCCCGTACCGACAGGTAAGCCACCAATTGCTGGAATGATGCGGTCATACATATAAATTGCATCGAGACGTACTTCAACTTTGATTTCATGATCGGGTTGACGTACATCCACGTGTAGTGATTTATTACTTTTAAGCACTTCTCCACCGACCATACGTTGAATCGCAAATGTTTCGTATTCAAAGTTTTTGTCTGAACGTTTGACTTCAATTTTAAAACTATCACCCGCTTCATAATCTTGAGCAAACAACCTCGCGTGTTCATACACCGCTTCCATTGATTTTTCTAATTTTAAAACCGGGCTAATCGAATGTACACCGAACACTTTAGAAATGCGTGTCATCATTTCTTCAATATCTGCTTCTGGTGTTAATTGAATATACATACGGTCACGATTGGCTTTCACTTCATACCCTTTTAATGGCATGAGTGCACGTTTTACATTTGAACGTAACTGACTCACAAATGTCTTACGATTGCCACCCTTTAATGTCAATTCTCCATAACGAACTAAAATATGGTCATAAATCATTTTTCTAACAACTCCTCAACTTCTCTATATACTTGATGAAACGCTGCTTTAAACGTCTCAATATCTTTCATCGTCGTATGTCGATCGAATGACAACCGAATACTACCTAAAATGCGCGACACTGAAATATTCATCGATTTTAATACTTCATTCACATTGGAATGTTTGGATGAACATGCACTCGTCGTCGAAATCATAATCCCTTGTTTTGAAAAGGCATTCACTAACACTTCGCCACGGACACCAGGAAAAGCTAAATTCAAAATATGTGGAGATGCGTCAACTGGCGAATTGATGACGACACCCGGATAATCTTCAATCATCTCACGTAATGCAGCAGTCACTTCCGATAGCGTTTGCATTAAAGCATGACGATGATCTTCAGCTAAACGAATCGCTTTCGCTAATGCCACATCACTAGCGACATTCACTGTTCCACTGCGTAAACCAAACTCTTGACCGCCACCTTGAATCGTCGGATAGATTTGATGCAAGTTTTTTAAAATGAGCAAGCCTTGCCCTTTCAAACCATTGAATTTATGCCCGCTTAAAGATAAACTGTCAATGCCTGTCATTTGAATAGGAAATTTCCCCAATGCTTGAACGGCATCGACATGAAAATGCACTTTTGGATAAGGTTTTAAGCACGCCACAATCTCTTCAATTGGTTGAATTTGTCCCATAATATTATTGACTTGCATACATGTCACTAATATCACATCATTCGATAACAGTGATTTTAAATGTTCAATATCTATACGCCCTTCAGCTGTGACGTTAACATACTTTAATATGAAACCCTCACGTTCTAATTCGCGCATTACCTCTAATACAGATGGGTGTTCAAGTACGGATGTCAAAATGGTGCGTCCAAAATGTTTTTTCTGATGCGCTGCCCCTTTTAAAGCCATATTATTGGATTCTGTTGCCCCGCTCGTAAAAATCAATGTTTCATCATTTAATTTCAAAGTCGTTTTGATTTGGTCTCTTGCATTTTGTAGCAAACGTTCGACTTCTTGCCCTTTTTCATGTGGACTATTCGGGTTATAATAAAACTTTTCATTCACTTTCATAAAACTCGATAACACGGATGCATCGGGTTTCGTCGTCGCTGCGTTATCAAAATATAACATGTGCAGACTTCCTCTCTTTAAATATCATTTTACATTGTACTACAAGTCGTGACGTTGATGTCATATCCATTCGATATTTTCTAAAATTTTATTATTCCGGTCAACTTTTCGGATTGTATTTATCCCATTCATCTACCGTTTATGGAATGCGCGAACAGCAAAGCAACAATCAACCACGACGCAATATATATAAATAAAAAGTGCACCTACCATAACTATGAAAGCTACGATAGATGCACGATGTATCTCGATATTTGATTTAAACCATTAAGCTTGTTCTTCTAATACTTCTCGTTCAATATGTTGCGCGATACCAGGCTCAAGTTGTTCCAGCGCTTGTTCTGAAATTTCACTTGAACGTTTGTAACGGTTATTTTTAAATAATCGTTCTGCCTCGTTCAAGCTCTTATCTAAATCATGGTTGTCTTTTCGATAACGGTTACCATATTGAATGAGACGTTCAGCGTACACCGCATTAATGAGCACGTCATTGGCTTCATCTTCAAATTTGTTCATTTGAAGGACGACTTTGTTCACTTTATCTTTCAATTGCTGCACATTGATTGGTCGTTCACTGAAACGTTTGTTCACGTCACGTACTTCATAGTCGATTTCATTTTTCAAAATAATGAAACGTTCTGGCACACTTGTTAAGTTTGAAGCGAGTAAACGACGATAAATTTCTTCTTTTTTACTTTGGACACGTAAAATATGTTCTTCTGCCTCTGCTTCATCTTCTCTTAATGAAACGAGATGATTTTGTAATTTTTCTTGTTTCGCATTGATGACTTCAACATGATCTTCAATATATTTTAAGTTATCTTGAACTTCACTATAGCGCACAGATGATTTTGCCATTTCAGATAAAATTTCATCATATACCGAAATTAAATTTTGTATTTCGTTTTCAAACTGACGAACGCTCTGAACATCGCTTTCATTGATGTAGTAATTTTCACGAACATATTCAATTTCAGTTTGTAGTGTGTAATTCATATCTTTAGCATGGAATAAATCATTCGTAATACGCTCTTTAGACTCTTCTACCGCGTTTTTCGACTTCACTTCATGCTCGATTAAATCGTACATATCATCGAGGCGATCGTTAATTTGCGCCAATTTATCATTTGCTTCATCTAATTCAAGACGGCTAATCATTGGCTCAACGAAACTCAACTCTGTCTTCAAGTCTTGTAATGTACTGTCGACTTTCACATGATCTAAATCATAGCCTTCAACTTTCAAATCACGTACGCCATATTTTAAGTCTTGGAATTGACCTGGAAGTTCTTTTTGTGCTTCGCGAATTAAATCAGGAATTTCACTCATATCCTCTTTTAAATAAGCGATATCTTGATCTAAACCCTGAATATGTGTGTGCGCCTCTTGATAGTTACCTTCAGCTTTTAAAGACTCATACACTTCGAATTCTGGTTCAAAGCCTTCAATTTCTTTTTCTAGTAAACTCGCAGCCTCTCCATACTGATGACGGTTTGCAAGGACATCACGCTTCAATTTACGGTGTTCATCTTTACTTCTTTCATAAATTTCGTCGCTCTGTTGATGCATATCATAAACTTCATCCGCCTTGCTAATGAGTTCTTGATGTTTCGCTTCGTACTGATCCATTAACGCATGTGCATCATTAATGTCAGTTTGAGCTAATGAAAACTTGAATTTATCTAGATTCATTTCTGCTTCATGGATTTTTTCATCAACAGGTGCTAAATAGTTATTCGTTGTGTCCGTCCATGATTGGTTCAGTGCATCGTATTGATTTTTTGTTTCACCAGATAAGTGCAACGTTTTCAATTTCTCCAAACTTTCATCATATGACAATGCATTCAATTTTTCTCTTCTCTCTTCAGCAGATTGAATAATCGACCTTTTGTTTGATCGCATGTAGAATAAAACACCGATTGCAATCAAAATAACTATGATAATCGCTAGTATAATATATAATGCCATGTCCACTCGTCTCCTCCTAAATACATAAAACTATTATAACGTAATTTAAGGATGCATTAAAATAAAATCTTAAAATTAATTGCAGTTTTTTGCAGTTTATACAAAATATCTCAGAAAATTGCGTCGCATTCAAGAGTTAGCTTATAATATGGAATAAAATGACAAGAAAGTGAGTGAACTGAATGACAGAATCAACAGACTATCATCTCTTATCCCGTCAACTCGATGCAATGTTAGATGGTGAGACAGATTTAATTGCGAATTTAAGTAATGCATCTGCGTTATTAAATGAAAACTTAGCACAAATTAATTGGGTAGGCTTTTATTTAATGAAAGACGGGGCATTGATTTTAGGGCCTTTCCAAGGTAAACCAGCATGTGTGCATATCGAAGTCGGCAAAGGTGTTTGTGGCACAGCAGTTGCAGAAAATCAAACCCAACGTGTCGCAGATGTACATGCTTTTCCTGGACATATTGCTTGTGATGCGAACAGTCAATCTGAAATCGTCATTCCAATTCATAAAAACGGTGAAGTGATTGGTGTTTTAGATATTGACGCTCCTATTCCTTCACGTTTTTCAGAAGTAGACGAAGCAGGATTGGAAGATGTTGTGAAAGTTTTAGAAGCACATCTTTAAGTAGCCATTTTAAATTTTGTTTGACTTTTGTATATATCATGATACAATAACCTTTGTGTGAATAAACGAAAATAGCAGTTGAATATTGATAGGCGCTATGATGTTCCCAAAGCGGACGTGCCGTGTAACCGGAGCTATGAGGCGAGGACACATAAAACATTATATCCTATTGAGCATTCAACACTCTTTTTTGTTTTTTCATAACAACAAAAAAGAAAAAGGAGGAGTCACATTATGGCTCGATTCAGAGGTTCAAGCTGGAAAAAATCTCGTCGTTTAGGTATCTCATTATCAGGTACTGGTAAAGAATTAGACAAACGTCCTTACGCACCAGGACAACACGGTCCAACTCAACGTAAAAAATTATCTGAGTACGGATTACAATTACGCGAAAAACAAAAATTACGTTACTTATACGGTATGACTGAACGTCAATTCCGTAACACTTTCGAAACTGCTGGTAAACAAGGCGGTGTTCATGGTGAAAACTTCATGATCTTACTTGCTAGCCGTTTAGACGCTGTTGTTTACGCTTTAGGTTTAGCGCGTACACGTCGTCAAGCACGTCAATTAGTAGGTCACGGTCACGTAGAAGTTGACGGTAAACGTGTTGACATTCCATCATACACATTAAAACCAGGTCAAGTAATTACTGTTCGTGAAAAATCACGTAAATTAGCAATCATCGAAGAATCAGTAGAAATCAACAATTTCGTTCCTGATTACTTAAACTTCGATGCTGATAGCTTAACAGGTACTTTCGTTCGCCTTCCAGAACGTAGCGAATTACCAGCTGAAATCAATGAACAATTAATCGTTGAGTACTACTCACGTTAATCTATCATTTTTCGAACACCAAGTATATTTATGCTTGGTGTTTTTTGCGTTCAAAAACGGTTTAAAATGACGTCTAGTAAAAAACATACCCTCTTTTGGCAAGGCATCTCCATTATTTTTTCTTCTTTACAGGTCTAACCCCTCATTCACACGATCATTCACTAATTTAAGTTGCGCTTCAGTCAACTGTTCCGTATCTTTCGTTTCCTCAGCTGATTCGCTATTTTCCACAGTATTATCTGTTTCCGTATTTGCTTCAGTACCCGCATCATTAAAAAACTGTAAGCTTAACTTTAACCATTGTTCTTTCATATTTCGCACCTCATTTAAATCTACTCTTGCAAGTTTTATGTCATTGCATGGGTGTGGACGACACTTGCATCTTTTAACGCCATAAGCACGGTTTGGGCAATAAAAAAAGCCACTGCAGCACAGTCGCTTAAAATTGAGTATAAAAAGAGCACCTGGATGAATGATTTACCGTTTCATCAGGCGCTTAATCTAAAACTTCAATCGATTTTATTTCGCTTTCTCTAAATTCATACAAAACTAACATACCATCATCTAAATATATGCAATCTTCTCGGCTGTCATTAGCTACTTCATCATATCCGAACACACTGCCATTAAATTCTTTACCATTCTTCAATACTACACGTACGCTTTTGTCTACGTAAATCCATAATTTCATCGCTTATCCTCCTTCCCGTTTGGTATAACATGAGTTCTAGTTTTTGAGTAGTGCACCTTTATTACGTTGCTATAAATCATCTGTCAATGTATAATTTACCAATCATTCCTGTAAAATCAATGACTTATTGTTTCTACATTGCCCTGCTGCATTAGTGATTAAATAAACTTAGACTACTTATTCTAAAATTTCAATTGATTTAATTTGACTTTCTTCAATATCATATATTTGATGTTCAGTAGATAAATGTATAGAATCTTCTCCACTATCATTGGCCACTTCATCCTCGTAATTTGTAACTTCTCCTATGAATTGTTGACCATCAGTAGTTTTCACCAAAACTTTTTCCCCTACGTAAGTCCATAATTTCATCGCTTACCTTTCTCCTCTCTAGGAACAACGTGAGTACCAGTTTTTAAGTAGTGTACCGTCCCCTACGTTTCTATAAATTCACTTTCTCTATAGTCTTTTCCGATAATTTCAGCAAAAGTAAAATACTTTGTTTCTCAATTTTTTGTGTTGCGAGTGATTCAATGACTTTTAAGTGGTTAATCAATAATTTCAATCGATTTTATTTCGCTTTCATCGATATCATATAATGAATTGCCATATTCAAAGTGGATAGAGTCTTCTCCGCTTTCGTTATCCATTTCGTCATCATAGTTTGTAACTTTTCCTGTTAATCGCTGACCGTCAATAAATTCTATTGATACTTTTTTGCCAACATAAGTCCACAACTTCATCCTTTATCTTCCTTTCCATTTAGTAATAACATGCGTTCTGATTTTTCAATAGTACAACTTTACCTATTACGTTTCAATATATCGTCTCTCAATGTAAAATCTACCAATCATTTCACCAAAAACATTGCTTTTTGTTTCTCAATTTTTTGTGTTGCAAGTGATTCAATGACTTTTAAGTGCTTAATCTAAAATTTCGATTGATTTAATTTGGCTTTCATCGAATTCGTATATTTGTTTTCCGGTATCTAGATAAATAGAATCTTCTCCGCTATTATTAGCTATTTCATCGTCATAATCATCAGCCTTACCGATGAATTGTTGGCCATTCTTCAATTCTATTCGTACATTTTTTCCTACATAAGTCCATAGTTTCATTTCTTATTCACCTCAATTTTCGAGACAACCATTTTCGATTTTTTAGCTTAATTTCTTCATGTTCTTTTATGGTTTTTTCGACAATTATCACTATTTCAGTGATGCGTTATCTTATGTGGCGTTACATCACATAGCCTAAAACCTAATTGTATCATATATCTACAGAAATCCATTTTCAATAAAATTTCAAACATATTCAAACGCTTCCCTACTTTAACGATTAACGCTTTCAAAATCTGTGTCATTTGTATAAAACGAAAAGCATTCTTCTATTGAGAATGAATACTAAAACAAGTGAGAAAGTTCTTCACATAAGTATTTTGAGAATCTCATCCAACTTAAAATAAAGTAACGATAAAAACTTCATCTCCCATTTGAAACGTCCTCTTTTTACATCATGTCCTATTTCCACTATACTGTTAATTAACTTAACAAAGGAGGCATGCACGATTTATGAAAGTTTTTAATGAAGAAACAGTGAAAAATACTTATAAAATGTCTGATGCGATCAATGACATTGAACAATTATTTACAGATATGGATGGCATTAGTCTCGCTCAACGAACAGTGATTCCAACGGGTGAAGGCGCAAAATCGATGCTCTATATGCCTTGTGTACATACAGGTCGACAACTGGGGATTGTCAAAATTACTTCGATTACGCCAGATAATCCGCAAAATGGCCGTCCAACAACACAAGGTAATATTATTGTGACTGACCTTGAAACTGGTGAACATGTCGCAAGTATGGATGGTAGTTATTTAACACGTCTACGTACAGGCGCGCTTAGTGGGATTGCGACAAAATATTTGAGTCGTGAGAATGCTACGACTTTAGGTATGATTGGTACAGGGGGGATGGCGTATGAACAACTCCTTGCAAATATTGAAGTACGTCACATTGATCATGTCATTCTCTATAACCGTACAACAGCTAAAGCAGAAGATTTTAAAACGCGTATTACTGAGGCGTTTCCAAATCTCACTGTTGAAGTAGTGGATGATGTTAATAAGCTTGTCGAACAAGCAGACATTATCAACTGTCAAACACAATCGTCTGAACCCGTATTTGATGCGGACACAATTCAACCTGGTACACATATTAATGGTATCGGTTCATACAGACCTGATATGAAAGAAATCGACAATCGTATTTTACCGAAAGCTGATAAAGTGTATTTTGATGATATTGAAGGCGTCAAAGAAGAAGCTGGAGAAATCATTGAAGCGAACGAGAAAGGTATTTTTAAATTTGAAGACGTTGATGGTGATTTAAAAGCATTGTCACTCAATGGTAAACTTCAACGCACAGACGATGACAGTATTACCGTGTTCAAATGTGTCGGTGCAGCATATTTCGATCTTGCAGTCGCATTAGGTGCATATGAACGCTTAATCCAACAATAACAATTCAAGGGCAACACTTCTCCTTATTACGGGATGTGTCGCCCTTTTTATATTACAATTTAAACAACTGATTCGGCGCATCTGAAATGAGACCATCTACACCTAAGTCGATGAGTCGTTTGGCATCTTTCACATCGTTCACTGTATACGGCATCACTTTTAGTCTGTGTTCACGCGCCCGCTTCATCCATTTTTTATTTATCAATTTGAAGTTAGGATTCGCATAATCCGCGTACGTTGCAATTTGCTCGAATGGTGGTTGTTTAAAGCGATATTGACGTAGACTCAGCAAAACACCTAGTCGTATATATGGAGCCATTTGATACAGCTTTTGGACACTTTGTTGATCGAATGATTGTAAAATAATCCGATTAAAAGGAAAGTCATGTTGCTTAATCGTCGCAATGACCGCTTCTTCTATTCCAGGATATTGCTTAGGCTTTTTAATTTCGATGAGTAGTGTTTTCGAATAATTTTTCGCTAACGTCAGCACCTCATCAAATGTCATGATTGCTTCGGGCTGACAACCTTCTTTCCAACTCCCAAAATCAAATGTACGTAATTCATCTAGAGTAAAATCGCGAATGGCACCAGAATGATTGGACGTGCGATCTATCGTATCGTCATGAATGGAGACGAGCACTTGATCTTTTGTCATATGTAAATCTATTTCTAGCATATCAATATGTCTTCCTAACGCAGCACGATAAGCAGTACGTGTATTTTCAGGATATATTTTTGAAAAACCTCGATGGGCAATAATTTGAAAATTTTTCGACGGTTTGGTCAATTTGGTCATAAGAGTCTCCCTTTCAATTCTATCTTGTTTCTACTACACTTAACTTAACATATATGATGAAGGAGTGAAGTATTTTGATTGAACACCAATTTCCAGTACAAGTTACCTGGCATGGAGGTCGCAATGAAGTCGGGCAAGTGCAAGGCGATGTCATTCAACATGCGGTATCGATTCCGGCTTCTCTAGGCGGTGTTGGAACGGGTACCAATCCAGATGAACTGCTCGTGAGTGCCGCAGCGAGTTGTATCACTATTGCTTTAGCGGCAACTTTAGAGCGCGCTCATTTAACACCTGTACAAATAACAATGAACAGTTATGGTGAAGCACAATTGGATCAACAACGTTTTAAAATGAATCGCATCATTCATCAACCTGAAATTCATGTTAAGGATGCCACATCAAAAGCAAAATTAGAAAAACGATTAACCCAACTGCTTGAGATTGCTGACCGAAATTGCATGGTTTCTAACAGTTTGAGAGGTAATGTGACAATCGAACTTCATCCTACCATTATTGTAGCCACTGAAGATTAATTCCAAACCATTCCGAGTGAAGTCGTTTTTGCTCGGTATGGTGTTTTAAGTTGCTTATTTCTTAAAATCCAATCATTATTTACAGAATTTTCACATCTTCCACCTATTAATATTTCTGAAAATTTGGTAAAATGTAAAAATATTACTGAAGGAGGTTCTCTATGTATACCCATCATTCTTTACTATTAACACCTGGTCCTACCCCTATCCCTCAGCATATCCAATCGGCAATGAATTTACCCATGGTGGGGCATCGTTCAGCTGACTTTGAACAAATTGCTGAAACAGCATTTCGTACATTAAAACCCATTTTCGGCAGTCAACATAATGTCATCATCTTAACATCAAGCGGTACAAGTGCATTAGAAGCAAGTATGGTGAATATTGTGAACCCTGAAGACCATATTGTCGTCATTGTATCAGGCGCATTTGGCAATCGTTTCAAACAAATTGCTGAAACCTATTATGAGAATGTGCATGTGTTTCAAGTCGCATGGGGTCAAGCTTTTGATGTGAATGAAGTCATGACATTCATTGAAAGCCTCAACACACCGATTACTGCAGTATTTAGTCAATATTGCGAAACATCAACCGCGGTCCTTCACCCAGTTGCTGAACTTGGTCATGCTCTTAAAAAATGGGATGATCAAATTTATTTTGTCGTTGATGGTGTGAGTTGTATCGGTGCTGTAGATGTGAACCTTGAACGTGATGACATCGATGTGCTCGTATCAGGCAGTCAAAAAGCGCTGATGCTCCCTCCTGGTATTGCATTTGTCGCTTACAACAATCGCGCATTGACACGTTTCAAATCAGTGCGCACACCGCGATTTTATTTAGATTTAGCAAAACATCACGCTTCATTAGAGGCACATTCAACGCCATATACACCTAACGTATCCACTTTTAGAGGTGTCGTTGAATATGGCCATATGGTTGAAGAAGAAGGGTTCGAACATGTCATCCAACGTCACTATCTGATTAGGGATGCTGTACGTACGGCATTACAACGATTAGATTTAGATTTACTCGTTGATGATACATACGCTTCCCCTACTGTGACAGCATTTATACCGAAAGATGAAGCTGAATTAAAACATATTAAAAATACATTGAAGTCTCAATTTAATATTACGATTGCTGGGGGACAAGGCAAATTGAAAGGACACATTTTACGTGTCGGTCACATGGGATTTATCTCGCCTTTTGACTTATTACCATTTGTCGCAGCACTCGAAGTCATTCTTACTCAGTATCGTCAACAAAGTTATATCGGTACTGGCACAAAAGCATTTTTGGAGGTTGTTCATCATGAGTTATAAAGTTTTAGTCGCGGATCCCATTTCAGTGGAAGGTTTAAAAAGCCTCAACGACGATGCTGATTTTGAAGTCGTCCATCAAACAGGATTATCTGAAGCAGCGTTAATCGAAGCCATTCAGGACTATGATGCATTAATCGTTCGCAGTCAAACGACAGTGACGGCTGATATTTTAAAAGCCGGCCAAAAGTTAAAAGTCGTTGCACGTGCGGGTGTCGGTGTCGATAACATTGATACTGAAACAGCAACCAAAGAAGGTATCATCGTCATCAATGCACCTGATGGGAATACCATTTCTGCCACAGAGCATTCTGTCGCAATGATTTTAAGTATGGCACGAAATATTCCACAAGCCCACGCTTCACTCAGTAACGGGGAATGGGATCGTAAAACATTTAGAGGGACTGAATTATATCAAAAAACGCTTGGTGTTATTGGTACAGGGCGTATTGGTACGGGCGTTGCGAAACGTTTACAAAGCTTTGGGATGCGTGTTTTAGCTTATGACCCTTATTTAAGCGAAGAAAAAGCGAAAGAGTTAGAATTTACAAGAGCGACTGTGGATGAAATTGCACAACAAGCAGATTTCGTGACTGTCCATACACCGCTTACTGAAAAAACGAAAGGCATCGTGAACGCAGACTTTTTCAATCAAGCGAAACCAACCTTGCAAATTATTAACGTTGCACGTGGTGGCATTATTGACGAAACCGCCTTAATCGACGCTTTGGATCAAAATAAAATAGCTGGTGCTGCATTAGATGTATTTGAAAATGAGCCCGCGATCAATTCACCAGTAATGAAACATCCAAAAATTATTGTTACGCCGCACTTAGGCGCATCGACGCTTGAAGCACAAGAAAAAGTTGCAGTATCTGTTGCACAAGAAATTATTGACATTATCAAACATGAAAATGTCGCCAATGCGGTCAATGCGCCAAGTGGTGTATTCAATGAAGATGAAGAATTAAAACCTTTTGTTGATTTAGCTAAAACAACTGGTAAAGTCGGTATACAACTCCTACCTAAAGCACCACGTACGCTTAAAATTACATATGCGGGTGACATTGCATTAGATGATACGAGTTTAATTACACGAACGCTCGTTAAAGGTGTGCTCGAACAAGATATGGGGGATCACGTGAACCTCATCAATGCGCTTGTATTGTTAAATGAACAAAACGTAACGTATACGATTGAAAAAACAAAAAAGAAAAAAGGATTCAGTAACTATATTGAATTGGAACTGATCAATAAAGGCGATGTCGTGAAAATTGGAGCAACTGTATTAAATGGCTTCGGTCCACGTATTGTGCGTATTAATGATTATCCTGTAGACTTTAAGCCTGAACATTATCAACTGGTCATTCATCACTTTGACCGTCCAGGCATCGTCGGTAAAACAGGTCAGATTTTAGGTGAACACGGTGTTAATATTGCTTCAATGCATTTAGGACGTTCACAAATTGGCGGCGATGCGATGATGATCTTATCTATCGACCATCCTATTAATGAAACAGTGCGTGAAGCCTTGTTAGAAATAGACGGTTTCCAAAGTGTGTTACAAGTCACATTAGATGCATAAAGATAAGCAGAGGCTGGGACATTAAACTTATCCCAGCCTCGTTTCCTTATTTTTATAATAAGATTTCTCGTATATCTAGTACATTATCAACGAGTATTTCTGCACCGTGGTCTCGTAATTCTTTTTCAGCTGACTTCCCTTTTAAACCAGTCAATGTTCCGATAAATTGCGCATTGACTGTTTGTGCACTGAATAAATCAGCAAGTGAGTCTCCTACAATTGTCACTTTTTCTTGATCCATTCGGTTTTCTTGATTTGTAGCGTATACATAATAGTCTTGTTTTTGGTTGCCATTGAATGCTGCAATGTAACTAAATGGATTCGGTTTTCCTAATGGCTTTAACTCTGGATAACGTGATTCGACCTCTAATACTTCACTCGCGGAAACGATATGTGCATCGTCAAAATGTGATAATAAATCGAGCGTTTCAAATGGAACAATCGTTTCTGTTCGTGGTCGCCCGGTCGCAATTGCAAGTTGGTAACCAGCCGATTTTAAATCATCTAGCAACTGCTTTATTTCATCAATAGGTGCCAATGCTATTTCATGATAGATGTATCCACGCTTATAATCTGTCTTCGCTTTTTTCTTTTCGACCTCTTCATAGAGTGTTGTCCCTAAATACCATTCTTGATAAATTTCTTGTGATAACTGCCATAACGGGCTACCCATATCAAAAAGTTTTACCTCTCCCACTTCAAGTTCCGTCATCGCATAATCTTGTAGTGACTGATAAATTTGTGAACGTCCTTCTGTCGCATTTTCAATGAACTTGAGCGGTTGCTCATGTTGGATATACATATTCGAAACTTGTTGACCCACTTTACGTAAAGTTTCCTCATCAAACTGTGAAACATTTAAATAATTTAAGCGTTCATCGTGACTTAACTGCTTTAAACATTCAATAAAATGCACTGAAAATACTACAAATAACATATCCCAATTTGAATTAATCCCCATTGATTTCAAACGATTTAAAGTCACGTCATTGTTAAATAATGTCGCACGAATGTCAGAAATTTGTTCGTCCGTCAACTGCGCTAAATTCAAATGTGACTTTAACCCCAAATAGTCTGAACTGTATAGTAGCTCATAGACTGTTAAAGCTGAAACATCAAAACAACGTGATTCATCCAAAAACACGCCGTCTACATCAAAAAGTATCGCTTTCGTCATACCTAGACCCTCCATTGCAGAAAATTCAGATAAAATCATTATAACATGGATTACTTAAGATGCCTAAACACGATTTTACACACTACCGCAAATAAAATAATAAAATATTTAAATATATCCCGTCGTCGAATTAAGACAAGCGCCATGGAAAATGTAACACGATTAAGCAACCATTAATCTTATATTAGGAAATAAAAAAGCAATACAAGTCATCACAACTCATATCGCTTTCTCACCTTATTTACTTCTTACATAAGCATTCAATTCTTTTTGCAACTGCTTCGTACGTTCACTAATCTGCTGCGTCACATAATCCACTTTTTCTTGACGATTTAAATCTTTTGGAAGGTTCGCCGTATCAATCGGTTCACCAAATTTAATGTAAGCTTTACCAGTTAATAAACCCATTAATTTCGTTGGACCCACATATGCCGCTGGTAAAATCGGTTGTTTTGCCAAAATCGCAATCGTCGCAGCACCACGTTTTAAAGGCGCTTCTTCTGTCGTACGATGACCTTGTGGAAAAATACCCACGATTTTATTGTCTTTTAATAATTTTACGGGTGTCTTCAATGTGCTTGGCCCTGGATTTTCACGATTCACTGGAAATGCATTCAAACGTGTTAATAATCCACCAAACCATTTGTTTTTAAACAGTTCTTGCTTTGCCATGTAGTGAATTTGGTTCGGTAATAATGATACACCTAACAATAATATTTCGTTGTAACTTTCATGATTACACGTCACAACATAACGATTTGACTTAGGTTGATGGCCAATTCCAATCACCTCTAAATTTTTCAATAATTTTACTACAATTAATTCAATAATGGATCCGATAATATGATATAACATCTTCACACCTGCTTTTACATTAGATTAATCCTTTAAATTCTATCATCTCCACTCTTTTTCAACAAGCATTCAATAAAATCCGTCTAAAGTTGGATAGTATCACACTGGTAAAAATTTTAAAAACCTATCATAATAATGATAAAGGAGGAATTTTATGCGAGAAAACGATAATGAACAACAACCAAAAGAACAACAAGAAATACAACAGAATCAGCATGTAGATGGTGGTCAACATCATACAACTTATCGTACACCACCCCCTCCAAGGAAAGCACCATTCCCATGGCTAAAAGTGATTCTCGTTTCATTAATCGCTGGTATTTTAGGTGCGCTCATTGTAGTTGGGGTTACGGGAGGATTATCAAACGTATTACCTTGGGGCAATCACAATGGTTCTGAAGTTAATGTAGCAAACAATCAAAAAGGCGGTAACTCGCTTGATGGTAAAAGTAGTAAATACAAGTCGGTGAACGAAATGATTAAAGATCAAGCACCGGCCATTGTGGGTGTTATCAATGAACAACGTGCCCAAAATTTAGGTGATTTATTACAAGGTAAATCTGCAAAAGCTGAACCAACAGGTATCGGTTCAGGTGTGGTTTACCAAAAAAATAACGGGGATGCATTTATCGTAACAAACAATCATGTCATCGAAGGTGCTTCTTCAATTAAAGTACAATTACACAATTCTAAACAAGTCGATGCCAAACTTGTCGGCACCGACCCATTAACAGATATTGCTGTGCTTAAAATTAAAGATAGAAACGATATTAAAGCCATTACTTTTGGTGACTCATCAAAAGTGAAAACAGGCGACAGTGTTTTTGCGATGGGTAACCCACTCGGTTTAGAATTTGCAAATACAGTGACTTCTGGTATCATTTCAGCAAGTGAACGTACGATTGAAGCTGACACTTCTGCAGGTTCCAACAAAGTCACAGTGCTCCAAACAGATGCAGCGATTAACCCTGGTAACTCAGGCGGTGCTCTAGTGGATATTGACGGTAATCTTGTAGGAATTAACTCAATGAAAATTGCTGCACCACAAGTAGAAGGCATTGGTTTTGCGATTCCAAGTAATGAAGTGAAATTAGTCATTGGTGAACTCGTTAAACATGGTGAAGTCAAACGCCCTTCTATTGGTATTGGTATGATTAATGTTGCGGATATTCCAGAACAATACAAAACAAATAGTGGTGTTGATTCAGGCGTTTATGTCGCTCAAGTACAACGACGCGGCATCGATGTTGAAAAAGGCGACATTATCGTGGCAATTGATGGACATAAAGTAGACAGTGATACAGATTTAAGATCTTACCTCTACAAAGATAAAAAGCCAGGCGACCATATTAAACTTAAAATTAATCGCGATGGCAAAACAAAAGAAGTTGACGTGACGTTAACCGAATCAAACGCATCTTCATAAGTTTAAAGAAAAGAGATTAAGCAACCGAACATTGCCTAATCTCTTTTTTAAATGATTATTTGTAATTAACCATGAAATATTTTTTCTTACCTCGACGGATGATGGTAAATGTATCATCATAACGGTCGCTATTTGAAAGTGTATAATCTAAATCTTGTTGACGTTCCCCATTAATATAAATGGCGCCGTTTGTCACATCTTCACGCGCTTGACGTTTTGATGGAGAAATTTTTGTTTCCACTAATGCTTCCACTAAATTTGTCGTCTCTTTTGATAACGTCACTTGTGGTACATCTTTGAAGCCTGCTTTAATTTCTTCAGCAGATAATGATTTCAAGTCACCTTTAAATAACGCTTGTGAAATACGTTGTGCTTCTACTAATGCATCTTCTCCATGAATGAAGCGTGTCACATTTTCAGCAAGTGTTGTCTGTGCTTTTCTTAAATGTGGCTCTTCTTCAACAGATTTCGCTAATGTATCAATTTCTTCTTTAGATAAGAACGTAAAGTATTTTAAGAACTTAATCACGTCATCATCGCTTGTATTAATCCAAAATTGGTAGAATTCATATGGGCTTGTTTTGTCAGCATCTAACCAAACTGTACCTGATTCAGATTTACCGAATTTTTTACCATCCGCTTTTGTTACAAGTGGAATTGTGAAGCCGTAAGCATCCGTCACACCGTACATACGACGCATCAATTCGATACCACTCGTAATATTCCCCCATTGATCAGAACCACCAATTTGAATTTTACAATCATGTACACGATTCAAATGGCCAAAATCGATTGCTTGTAAAATCGTGTAAGTAAATTCAGTGTATGAAATCCCCGTTTCAAGACGTGTTTGGATTGAATCTTTACCTAACATGTAATTCACACCTACATGTTTACCGTAATCGCGTAAAAACTCAATTAAAGAAATTTGACTTAACCAATCGTAGTTATTGACTAAAATCGGTCCATTTTCGACATTAAAATCAAACAATTGCTCCATTTGCTTTTGAATACCGCGAACGTTTTTTTCGACTTGTTCTTTAGTTTGGAGCACACGTTCTTCAGATTTGCCTGATGGGTCACCAATCATACCAGTCCCACCACCAACTAAAACGATTGGACGATGACCTGCTTCTTGAAAGCGACGCAATGTTAAATAAGGTAATAAATGTCCGATATGTAAACTATCAGCCGTTGGGTCAGCACCACAATAAATTTTTACTTCTTCTTTATTTAAAAGTGATTCAATACCCTCTTCATCGGTTTGTTGATAAATAAGACCTCTCCAACTTAATTCCTCTAACAATGCATTTGCCATAAAATAACCTCCTTAAAAATAAAAAAACACCACTTACATAAACGTAAGGGCGCAAATTGCACGGTACCACCATACTTGGGACTCTTACAATGATACGTTCATTGCCAACGTTGAAATCTATTGTTGAGGTGTATTCATAAACAAGCCATTATCAGTTCACAGCGACCACTGACTCTCTTAAAATCACTCAATTTACTACTTGTCCTCGATTTCAATGCTTAATGTGATTGTTATTCATTATAAAGATATATAAATTTAAAGTCAATCATAAAATTACAATGTATAACGACGCAATTTTGTAAATATGCTATACTGTTGATAAAAATTAATGGAGGTTTGTGACTAATGAAAACAAAAGAACAACATGAATTCACTACTCATATGTCGTTCAAGCGCTTTGACTTTTACATGCGTAGAATTAAGCAATTCATCATTTCGTTTGTTCTTTTTCTGCTCATTGGGTTTATTTTTGTATGCGGATTATTACTCGGCTATTTTGCGAGTATTGTCTCAGATTCAAAATCACTCAATGATCATGATTTAATCCAACAAGTCACTCGTCTTCCAGAACTGAACGTCGAACAACCTGAAAATACAGATTTTATTGCACTCTATAACGAACAAGAACCAAGTTTAATCGCTGGTCCTGCAGAAGTGTCGCCCTTTGTTACAAAAGCATTAGTCGCTTCAGAAGACGCTGATTTTTATGTACATAATGGCGTATTACCTAAAGCCATTCTAAGAGCGATGTTCCAAGATATTTTTGACACCCAATTTCCGACAGGCGGCAGTACGATTACACAGCAACTCGTCAAAAATCAAATTCTTACGAAAGAACGCACTTATGACCGTAAAGCGAAAGAAATTATGTATGCACTAAGAATTGAACACATTTTATCGAAAGACGAAATCATTTATACGTATTTAAATCTTGTGCCGTTTGGACTGGATACAAATGGACAAAATGTGACTGGTATCACTTCAGCATCATATGGGTTATTCGGAAAACCACCTAAAACATTAAACTTAGCTGAGGCCGCTTACCTCGTCGGATTATTACAAAGTCCTTATGCATATACACCATTCAATCATGATGGGACGCTTAAAGATGAAGAAGACGTATCCTTCTCAGTTCACCGTCAACATTACGTATTGAAGCGTATGTTAGTTGAACAGATGATTTCAAGAGATGCATATACAAAAGCACTCGACTATGATATTTATGACCATTTGTACGATTAATCGATAGGAAAACCACTTTCTGAATCACTATCACCACTGGATTTTACACTTACGATAATGAATTTACGTTCCGGAATTAAGACGGCACGTGAAAAAGGGCTAGGGAATTAAGTTTTCCTAGCCCTATGTTTCTTCATGCTGTTCATGAATCATAAATGGAACTGAGTTAGAACAAACCAATCGCATGGCCGTCTTCAGTCACGTCCATTTTTAAGGCAGCTGGTTTTTTCGGTAAACCTGGCATTGTCATAATCGCGCCAGTTAACGCAACGATAAAGCCTGCACCTGTTTTGGCTTCAAGTTCACGAATCGTAATTTCGAAGTCAGATGGTGCACCTAGCTGTGTTTGATCATCTGTGAATGAATATTGTGTTTTTGCCATACACACTGGGTAATGATCCCAACCGTTTGCTTTAAACTGTGCTAATTGCTTTTGCGCTTTTGACGTAAATGTCACTTTTGAACCGCCATAAATGTCTTTAACGATTTTTTCAATTTTCTCTTCAAGTGGCATTTCTAATTCGTATAATCGTTTGAATTGTTTTGGTGAATGAATGACTTCAAGTACTTTTTCTGCTAAATCCGTACCACCTTTACCACCTTTTTCCCAAACTTCTGTTAATGATAAGCGAACATCATTTTCTTTCGCCCATTGTTGCACAAATTCAAATTCTGCGTCTGTATCGTGAATGAAAGCATTTAAAGCCACGACAGGTTCAACACCAAATTTGCGAATATTTTGGACATGACGTTCTAAGTTTTTAATACCGGCTTTAAGTGCGACAACATTTTCTTCTTTTAAATTGTCTTTCGCTACACCACCATGCATTTTAAGCGCACGAATCGTCGCGACAATCACGACCGCATCAGGTTCGAAGTTCGCTTTACGTGATTTAATATTCAAGAATTTTTCAGCACCTAAATCAGAACCAAAACCTGCTTCTGTGACTACGATATCCGCTAAATCACGTGCTGTCTCTGTTGCGATAATTGAGTTACAACCATGTGCAATATTCGCAAATGGACCACCATGAATGAGTGCAGGTGTGCCTTCAATGGTTTGTACAAGATTCGGCTTAATCGCATCTTTTAAAATCATCGCTAAAGCGCCCTCTACACCTAAATCTTTAACAGTGACAGGTTGACGTTCACGCGTATAACCTATCGTAATTTTCGAAATACTTTCTTTAAGGTCTTTGATACCAGTACTCAAGCAAAGAATCGCCATAATTTCTGAGGCAACTGTAATATTGAAACCATCTTCTCTTGGTACGCCTTGTGTTGGACCACCAATACCAACAATCACTTGACGGAGTGCGCGATCGTTCATGTCCAATACACGTTTCCACTCAATGCGACGTTGATCAATACCAAGTTCATTACCTTGATGAATATGGTTATCTATAAAAGCTGAGAGTGCATTATTAGCTGTCGTAATTGCATGAAAATCACCATTAAAATGCAAATTAATATCTTCCATTGGGAGTACTTGCGCATAGCCGCCGCCAGTTGCCCCACCTTTAATACCGAATGTCGGTCCAAGTGCTGGCTCACGTAATGCGACCATCACATTTTGATTGATTTGTTGGAATGCATCTGCCAATCCAACTGTCACTGTCGATTTCCCTTCTCCAGCAGGTGTTGGACTCATTGCCGTCACAAGTACAACCTTCCCTTTTTCATTTTTTGTTTGGATTTTGGAAATATCAATTTTGGCTTTGTAGTGGCCATATTGTTCAAGTGCATCTTCGGAAATACCTGCTTTTTCAGCAATTTCCTTAATTGGTTTTAATGTTGATTGATTTGCAATTTCTAAATCTGTTAAATGACTCACATAATTCAACCCCTTAATCAATTTGAGAAATGATGACGTTATGTAAACGCATACAAATAAAATATATCAAGCTGTTTCAATATTTATCATAACGAACAATGGGGTGATTGTCGAACAAAAACAAGCCTATTTTCTGAAATAGAGATGATGCATAAAAATTTTTGATGCTATTGATGCAGTATTTTGTTTAACTTGCCCTTTCGCTATGAATTGTGTTTATGATTGCCCTCAAAGCTTCGTGTTCTTAGGAGCTGGCCCTTCAAGAGTGTCAACCTTCTAGGCAATCTTACATCCAGTACAGTCATTTAGGGCAAGGTTCCGAAATGATGACAAACAATAGCATCCCATTTTCACCTCCACTTCATCCTCATTTTTCGATGGTTTCATCATGCATGGATATAAATCCATCAAAAAAGGCCTGGACATGATATAGCCCAAACCTTTTAATATTTTCTCTTAATCTTCCATTGTACTTAAATCGCCTGTTGGTAAATCGAGCTCCCACGCTTTTAATACGCGACGCATGATTTTACCTGAACGCGTTTTCGGCAACTTATCTTTAAATTCAATTTCTCTTGGTGCAGCATGTGCAGCTAAACCTTCTTTAACAAACTTACGAATATCTTCTTTCAATTCATCAGAAGGCTCATAACCTTGACGCAATGCAACGAAAGCTTTAATAATCTCACCGCGAACCGGATCTGGCTTACCGATAACACCTGCTTCTGCAACTGCAGCATGTTCAACTAATTTCGACTCTACTTCAAATGGTCCAACACGCTCACCAGCTGTCATAATAACATCATCGACACGGCCTTGGAACCAGAAATAGCCATCTTCATCTTGATAAGCGGAGTCTCCTGAAACGTACCAGTCTCCAATAAAGTAAGATTGATACTTTTCAGGATTTTTCCAAACTTCGCGCATCATTGAAGGCCAACCTTTTTTAATTGCGAGATTCCCCATTCGATTCGGTGGCAACACGTTTCCTTCATTATCAATAATTGCTGCTTCAATACCAGGTAATGGTTTCCCCATTGAACCGAGCTTGATATCTTCTGCAAGGTAGTTGACGATCATGTGGCCACCCGTTTCAGTCATCCACCACGTATCCAATACACGTTTGCCGTAAACTTTTTTCGCCCACTTAATCACTTCTGGATTGAGTGGTTCACCTACTGATAAAATACTTCTTACTGTAGACAAATCGTATTTTTCAACTAAGTCATCACCCGCACTCATCAACATTCTTAATGCAGTCGGTGCTGTGTACCAAATTGTCACTTTGAAATCTTCTATCATAGAATACCAGCTCTCTGGAGAAAAACGTCCCCCAGCGATACAGTTCGTCACACCGTGTAACCATGGGGAAAAGATACCGTAAGATGTACCTGTTACCCAACCTGGATCTGCCGTACACCAATACACGTCATCTTCTTGGAAATCGAGGACGTATTTACCAGAAATGTAGTGTAGTAACATCGCTTCTTGTACATGCAATACCCCTTTTGGTTGGCCAGTTGAACCTGAAGTGTAGTGTAAAATCAGACCATCTTCACGCTCTAACCATTCAATATCAAAAGACGTCGATGCAGTGGTCATTTCTTGATTAAAGTCCACATATTGCGCATCTACATCATCATCAACGACAACAATGGTTTCTAAATTTGGTAATTGCTCTTGTGGAATACGTGATAATAAACTATTCGTCGTAATAATCACTTTAGCATCACTATTTTCTAAGCGGTCTTTCACTGCCTTTTCCATAAATGCTTCAAATAAAGGTCCTACAATGCCACCCAACTTTAAAATTCCAAAAAAAGCAAAGTAAAGTTCTGGCGTACGTGGCATAAAAATAAATACGCGGTCACCTTTTTGAACATTTGCTTTGTCTTTTAATACATTGGCAGCTTGATTCGATTTTTCTTGTAAATCTTTAAATGTGTAGCTTTCTTTACGTCGATTATCTTTATAATTTAATGCAATTTTGTCAGCTTTCCCTTCATTTACATGACGGTCAATACATTCATATGCCATATTTATTTTTCCAGTTTCATACCAAGAAAACACTTTCTCTACTTCTTGCCAATCAAACTGGTCATATGTAGTTTGATAATCTGTTAAATTGAAGTTGCCTTGATCCCCTTTGTAAACTTCGACTTTCATCACAAGTACCCCCTTGTATTGTAATCGGTTTCAAACTAACATCATTATACATTATCGGAGTATCGTTTTCAAAAAATTGTACTTATTCAGAATTTAAGGTGAAATTGTGTAAGTGTTATCATATAATAAAAATAGTGCAATATGTAAGAAAGGAGATGTGCCCATGAAACATATTAAAACCTATGAGTATGAAAGTTATACCGCTCAAGGACAAACTTTTATTATTGAAGGTCCAGTTTCAAAATCACAGTTACAAACTTTTACTTTCGATGATGGTCTCGATGCATTTCGGATTCCGATTGAACAATTTGAAGCAATACAGGAAATCAGTACATTAGACGAAGGGCGCATTTACATCATTAGAAAGGAAAATCATATCGTCGGTTACGTCACTTATTTATATCCTGATCCAATGGAGAGATGGTCTGAAGGTCAACTCCCCTATTTATTAGAACTTGGCGCAATTGAAATTAGTTTAGCTTATCGGGGGTTAGGTTTAGGGCGTATGTTGCTAAAAGTAAGTACACGTAGTCCTGAAATGGAAGATTATATTATCATTACAACCGAATACTATTGGCATTGGGATCTAAAAAACTCAAAACTCGACGTATTTGAATATAAAAAGTTAATGCAACGAATGATGTCGAATGGGGGATTAGAAGTATTTGCGACAGATGACCCGGAAATTACGAGCCATCCTGCAAACTGTTTAATGGCACGAATTGGTAAAAACATTACAGTCGACCAAATGGAAGCTTTTGATGATATCAGGTTTATGAATCGTTTCTTTTTCTAAGGGGGGATGTGATATGAAAAATCAGTCACAACGAGAAACGGGTTATGTTTATTCAGATGCATTACTACGCTATCGATTTCATAATAAGCACCCATTCAATCAAATGCGAGTGAAACTAACGACCGAATTATTACAGTCAACAGGTTATTTATCTGAAGAACAAATTATTAAGCCAAGACAAGCAACGATTGATGAAATTGCAATGGTACATAAATATGATTATATTCAAGCGATTATGCGTGGTGAAAGAAATCTTCTTGCCCCTGACGAACAACAAAAGTATGGTTTAGATGATGAAGATACGCATGTCTTTTCTAGAATTCATCGCAGTACAGCAACAATTATCGGTGGCGGCTTAAATTTAGTCGATGCGATTATGGATGGGAAATTTCGTAACGGTTGCCATTTAGGTGGTGGCTTGCACCATGCACATGAAGGTCGAGCGAGTGGTTTTTGTGTGTACAATGACGCTGCGATTTACATTAAATATTTAAATGAGAGATATCAACAACGCGTCCTCTATATTGACACAGACGCACATCATGGGGACGGTGTTCAATGGACTTTTTATGCGACAGATCAAGTGATGAACTACTCTATTCATGAAACCGGCAAATTTTTATTTCCAGGTTCTGGCCATTACACTGAGAGAGGAACGGATCAAGGATTTGGATACTCTATCAATGTACCGCTAGAACCGTACACTGAACATGAATCATTTTTAGATGTTTTTAAAAAAACGTTGTATCGAGTCGCTGAATCATTTCAACCAGATTTTATTGTCAGTGTAAATGGGTCGGACATTCATTATTTAGATCCTTTAACACATATGAGTTGTGATTTAAATACACTGTATCAAATTCCTTATATTATCACTGAAATTGCTGAAAAATATTGTGATGGCAAACAAATCATGTTGGGGGGCGGTGGATATAATATATGGCGTGTGGTACCGAGAGCCTGGAGTCATATTTATTTAAGTTTAATTCATCAACCCCCACTTCAAGGTCGTCTCCCTGAAGATTGGTTGAACAAGTGGCGTCATTATAGCCCTGTTCCGATTCCAGAATATTGGGAAGAACAATTTCAAGATTACCAAGAAATACCGAGACGTGCAGAAATTACACAACAAAATAATCAAGTCGCTGAAAATATTTTAAGCTGGTTTTAACTTTAACACTACAACGTACTGACATATAAAAAATAGGACGAGTCCACGTGTAACAACGCTTCACTCGTCCCTTTTTAATGCAATTTTTAACGTGTCGTACCACGATATTGAATTTTATGTGGTAAGATGACGTTTGGATTCTCAATATCTTCATTGTTCATATATTTTGTTAAGAGACGCATGCCCACTGCACCAATATCATATAAAGGCTGAATGACACTTGAAAGTTGTGGTCGCACCATTTCAACTAAACGTGTGTTGTTAAAGCTTACAATTTGAATATCTTTCGGTACTTCTAAACCATGATCTAACGCACCATGTACAATACCAATTGCTTGTTCATCACTGATAGATAATACTGCATCTGGTTGATAGTGACTTAACTTTTCATAAGCACGCAAACCATCTTTATACGTTTCATTACCAACATATAATAAATGTTCATCCACAGCGAGTTGATGTTGCTCTAACACTTCTTTAAGTCCTTCATAGACATCTTCTTGTGCTTTTTTAGAATAGCCACCGCCAACGAAAGCAAACTTTTTAGAACCTGTTTCGACTAATTTTTGTGTCACTTCTTTACTTGCTTGCACAAAATCAATATTCACAGATGCGATGCCGTCATCTTTGCCATTTGTTCCTGATACAACAACAGGGATAGAAGCACGACTAATTTGTTCTTTAATGTCATCCGTCAACGTTCCACCAAGGAAGATGATACCGTCGACTTGTTTACTTAATAAATTGTTAAAGATTTCTTTTTCTTTCTCCGGATCATCATCTGAGTTCGAAATAATTGTATGATATTTATACATCGTCGCAATATCTTCTAACCCACGTGCTAATTGCGAATAGTAGATGTTTGAAATATCCGGAATAATCACACCCACTGTTGTTGTTTTCTTACTTGCTAAACCTCGTGCTACGGCATTTGGACGATAGTTTAAACGCTTAATTACTTCATTCACTTTATCTCTTGTTTCAGGTTTCACGTTTTGATTGCCATTCACTACGCGTGATACCGTCGCCATAGATACTCTTGCTTCTCTAGCCACATCATAAATGGTTACAGTCATAATCCTTCCTCCTAGAAAACGCTTTATTTGTTATTATAATAAGTTTTCATGTCATTTTCAAAGTGTATCATAATTTGTGTTGTCAAAACATCTAAAACGCTTTCTTGTCATTGATTTGTCAAATTTATATATAGAATAATAATTGTCACTATCATTCAATTCATTATTTCATCAGTGTATTTAATCAAAAAATCATGAATCATATGTGTATGATACCTCTCACATAAGTTTGTGCAATGGTTGTATGTAAACGGAATATAATATTTCATGGAAGTCACGCATATAAAAAGGACAAGTCCCCTACGTTTTGTAGTAAGATCTTGCCCTTGAATAGTATTAAAATGTATGATGCATTATTTTAATTTCTTTTCGTTGTACATATCAGCTAATGGTTTAAGTACGTTGTAGAATTCATTGAACTCATTTAAATCCATTTGCTGACCGCTATCACTTAACGCCACTGCAGGTTCTGGGTGTACTTCTGCCATGACCCCGTCAGCACCAACAGCAAGTGCTGCCTTCGCTGCTGGTAACATAATGTCTTTACGTCCTGTACTGTGCGTCACATCAACCATGACTGGTAAATGTGTCCCTTGTTTTAAAATCGGTACCGCTGAAATATCTAATGTGTTACGTGTCGCTTTTTCATAAGTTCGAATACCACGTTCACATAGAATAATGTTTTGATTACCTTCTGACGCAATGTATTCTGCAGCATATACAAATTCTTCAATTGTTGCTGATAAGCCACGTTTGAGTAAAATAGGTTTACGTGTACGCCCTGCTTCTTTTAATAATTCAAAGTTTTGCATGTTACGTGCACCAATTTGGAAGACATCTAAGTACTGATCAGCAAGTTCAAAGTCATTCGGATGAACGATTTCACTGACTACATTTAAGTCGTATTTATCTTTCATTTGTTTAAGTATTTTTAAACCTTCTTCACCTAAGCCTTGGAAATCATATGGCGATGTACGTGGTTTGAATGCGCCACCACGAATGAACTTTTCGCCTTTTGCTTTCAAGTCTTTTGCCACTGCATCGATTTGGTCATAAGACTCAACCGAACACGGACCGAAGACGAAAGATTTTTGTCCTTCACCAATGATACCACCATTATCAAATTTCACGATTGTATCTTCAGGTTTTAACTTACGTGAGACATACAAATGTTTTTCATTATCTGATTTTTGTAAATCTGTTGAGGCTTTAAAAATTTCTTTAAACAGTTGTTTAATCACATTATCATTAAATGGACCTTGGTTTTTATCAATCAGCGTGTTTAGCATTTCTTTTTCACGTTGAGGATCATAAATTACAGTGCTCTGTTTACGTTTCTCCTCACCAATTTTTTGTGCTAATTCACCTCTTTTTGATAATAAGTCCAAAATTTGATCGTTAATCTCTTCAATCTGTTTTCTGTATGTTTCTAATTTACTTGTCATCATTTTTCACCCCAACCATTTTTCTAACTTGCTTTAAAGCAGTAAAATTTAAAAGTAGATATTGAGTATAGTAACAATATTATGTAGTAATTTCAACCCTTCTGACTTAATTAGGTTAAAAATATTTTTCTATTATGTTTTAAAATGTAAAGTATCCCCAATCATATGTCAACGAACAGAAACTTTCCTTTTTAATTTTGATGTTATATATTTTGAAAATTAAGTAAACTTATACTTCAAAAAAGTAGGGCTGAGGTTAATTGTACGTTCCTCAGCCCTTTATTTAGCGTTATAGTATTAAATTACCATACACAAGTGGCTACTGTTTAACGCGGTAGCTGTCTGTCTTCTCAAGACTTTCGCTTTTGAGCATCCTTGTCAGTCTTACGCGGCAATTCTACGAGATTTTTGTTGCACATAAGATTTCTGTACTGCTCCTGAAAATCCAATTCAGCTTCCATCCAGTATATACTCCAACCCAACCGAATTACGTTGAACTAATTCCTAAGAACGTGAATCCATAATGGCAATCGAAAATTAACAACCTTCACAAGGACGAAAGCAGTTTGGAAAAATTCAGCAATAATCAGCATCAAAAGTCCATGTATATTTACCGATTAGTCATTGAATGTATGTTTGCCAACTTTATTGTTTGTTTTTTTAGCTTTTTCTGTCACTTTTTTACTGTTAGCCTCAGTTTTAGCTTCAGTCTCATTTTTCACCTTTTGCTTAGGCTCTGACTTTTGAGCTGGAGTCGCTTTTTTCGCTTTGTTAGCAGATGGTTGACTATTCTTAGACTTAGCCCCTTTGCCTTGAGTCGTTTTTGCTTGTACCGTTTTACCTTGACGATCATGTGTAATGACACCATTTTCAAACGTTGCTTCACTATGCGAATTTTTTGGTACTGATGCTGTTGGATTAGATTCTGGTTTATTTACCGTTTGTCCTTGTTCGTTGACTTGTGTCTTTGTACTTTGACTTTTATCTTGTAAACGGTCTGAATCTACTTCGCTTCGAATCGCGCGTTGTTGTGCTGCAACTGATGTATCTGCGCTTGATTCCGTTTTTGATTCACCTTTATCATTCACTTTAACGTTTGAATCTTGTCCGCGGACCGATGTATCTTGTAAACGGTCTGAATCCACTTCACTTTGAATCGCGCGTTGTTGTGCAGCTACTTCACTATTCTGAGTTGTTTCGCTTGTTACCTTAGACTCTTGTTGCATTTGAGATTGTCTTTGTTTTGCAGCTTCAGCCAATCCTGTTGCCGTCACAGCTTCTGTCGTTGATGTTGCAACAGAAGACTGTTTAGATGATTGTTCGCGTGGTGTTTGGCCTTCTAAGCGATCTGAGTCCACTTCTTGGCGGATGGCACGTTGTTGTGCTGAGCGTTCAGCAGCTGAAGGTTCGTCTTGTGAAACTTTTGATTCTACTTTCATCCGTTGTGCTTGCGCTTTTAATGCTTCAGCTTTACGAATAGCTTCTTCTTTCAGTGCACTCGATGGCTCTCCATTTACTGTTGATGCTAAATTTTTATGACGTTTTTGAGTAGAACCTGGTTTTAAAATTAATCCTAATGCACTTCCTAAAATAGCCCCAGCGACAAAACCAAACACAAAATCTAGAGGTCGATATCCTGGTTCGTATTGAGGAACTTCATAACTTTCTAAACCTTTTGTATATAAATCACGATTATATTTTTCCATCTTCTTTTCCGCCTCCTATAATAAATGCACTTAAATTAAGTATTAGAACTCATTTAAGTGCATTCTGTTTAAAGCTTATTTAACATGACAACACTTATTTTGAATCTGTGTCATTCAATGTTGTGTATTTTGTGTTTACATCACTAGGATTTGTTGCGAAATCGTTAATGTTTTTATTTTCATATTGGTTGTTCACTAATTCTTCATTAGATAATGGTTGACCATTATGACCTTTTGCATTACGATTTGCATCATCTGCTACGTTGTTCGTTTTGTAAGCTGCACTACCGCGACGTTTTTTTCTATTTTGCCATTTGTCAGCGATTTCCATTGCAACGTTTGACCATTGAACAACTTGTGAAATTTTATCTTCATTTTGAGAAATGTTATGAGTGATTGAGTGTGTTACTCGATCAACAGAACCATTTAAAGTTTGTACTGAATCACCAATACCTTTAACCGCATCTACAACTGAGTTTAAGCGATTTGTTTTGTCTTGGATGTCTTCAGTTAAACGGTTAGCTTTGTGAAGTAAGTCTGTTGACTCACGCGTAATGCCTTGAATCTGACCTTCCACACCATCAAGTGTTTTAGCCACATGATCCAAGTTCTTTTTAACAGAAATCAATACAGCAACGATTCCGATTACTAAGATAAGAAAAGCAATTGCTGCGATGATCCCCGCGATAGGTAAAATCCATTCCATTCCTAAACGCCTCCTAATTGACTTTAAAATTATATGCTATTTATTTTAATTAAATACCCAACCTATTAGAACTCAAACATTAAAAACGCTGTTCAGCACCAATTTTTTCCATGTATGCTTTAAGAATTTTTTGAATGTCTCCTGCACCCATGAATAACAATACCGCATTGTCATGTTTTTGCAATTGTTCGACGCTCTCTTCATCAATCAAATACGCGCCATCAACCAATCTTAGTAAGTCATTGATGGACAGCTCACCTTGATTTTCACGAATTGAACCAAAAATATCACAAAGGTATGTTTGATCAGCAAGGTTTAACACATCTGCAAATTCTTGTAAAAATGCTTTCGTTCTAGAGAAAGTGTGTGGTTGGAATATGGCCACTACTTCCTTGTTCGGATATTTTTTTCTAGCTGTTTCAATTGTAGCACTAATTTCCCTCGGATGGTGTGCATAATCGTCAACTAATACTTGATTTTGGGCAAATGTTTCATTAAAGCGACGTTTCACACCACCAAATGTAATTAATGCTTCTTTAATGTTATCGATATCTAAATTTTCTAGATAGCTGATTGTTAACACGGCTAATGCATTTAAAATATTGTGGTCCCCATATTGCGGCGAAACAAAATGACCGTAGAATTCACCTTTAACATAAACGTCAAATTCTGTACCGCGACCTGTAACTTCAATATTTTGTGCATATACGTCCATCGAAGCATCAAAACCGTAGTAATACACAGGAATATCTACTTCGATATTTTTAACGTATGGATCGTCACCCCATGCAATAATGGCTTTTTTAACATTTTTCGCCATACCTTGGAATGCATTGATCACATCATCAACATCTTTAAAGTAGTCGGGATGGTCAAAGTCAATATTTGTAATGATGGCATAATCCGGTGAATAACTTAAAAAGTGACGACGATATTCACATGCCTCAAAAGCAAAATATTCACTTTGTGGCAAGCCCATGCCCGTTCCATCACCAATTAAAAATGATGTCTTTTTATCTCCATTCATAACATGAGAAAGTAGCCCCGTTGTTGATGTTTTGCCATGCGCGCCTGTGACTGCCACAGAAACGTATTCATTAATCACTTCGCTTAAAAAATCATGATAGCGAATTACTTTTAATCCGAGTTCATGTGCGCGAGCGATTTCTTCGTGTGAATCTTTAAAGGCATTACCTTGAATGATTGTTAGCCCTTCTTTAATATTGTCTGCATCAAAAGGTAAAATTTGAATGCCTTTATTTTTTAATGCAATTTCAGTAAAAACGTACTGGTCGATATCTGAACCTTGAACTTCATAACCGAGATCATAAATAATCTGTGCTAATGAACTCATACCAGCACCTTTAATACCAACAAAATGGTATCGTGTCATTCTGTCATCGCTCCTTTCTCTATTTCCATTAAAGCTCACTTAATTCCGACTCTGTCAAATAAACATCGCGCGGTTTAGAACCATTTGCCCCTGAGATATAACCCAATTGTTCGAGTTGATCAATAATGCGTGCCGCTCGGTTATAGCCAATTTGGAAATGGCGTTGTATTAATGACGTTGAAATGTGCTGCTCTCTCACCATAAATTGACACACTTCATCAAAGAGTTCATCTCGACTTGGCGCTTCATTTTTTTCTAAGAGTTCTTTTTCTTGGAATAAGTATTCTGGCTCGCGTTGAGCACGTATGAATTCTACAACTTGATCAATTTCCTCATCTGAAACAAATGTACCTTGAACTCTGATGGGTTTGTTCATACCGCTTCCTAAATAAAGCATATCGCCATAGCCAAGTAAACGCTCAGCACCGCCACTATCCAGTATTGTTCTAGAGTCCACACTAGATGATACCATAAATGCGATACGAGTTGGAATATTTGCTTTAATTAATCCTGTGATGACATTCACCGACGGACGTTGTGTAGCTACTAACATATGAATACCACAAGCACGGGCTTTTTGTGCCAATCGTGCGATAGATTGCTCAACATCTTGTGGTGCCATCATCATTAGGTCGGCTAATTCATCAATGACGATGACAATTTTAGGAATACGCTGGTCATAATTCACTTTTTTATTGAATGCAGAAATGTTACGAACATGATGATGTGCAAACAATTTAAAACGGCGTTCCATTTCATCTACAGCCCACTTCAAACTTTGTGTAGCGGCTTTAACATCTGTAATAACAGGCGCAACTAAGTGTGGCAAACCGTTATATGGTGCAAGTTCTACCATTTTAGGGTCAATCAATAATAATCTAAGCTCTTCTGGATGGTTGCGATAAAGTAACGAAATTAAAATACTATTAATCGAGACAGATTTCCCTGAACCTGTCGCACCCGCAATCAAAGCATGTGGTGTTTTCGCGATATCCATCAACAATGGCTCATTATTAATTCGATTCCCCATCGCCACTGTCAGTTTGGATTCCGCATTTTTAAACTTAGGACTATTAAGAATAGAACTAATGTTTACTTTTGTCGTTTGTGGATTTGGTACTTCTATACCAACTAAACTTGTCCCTGGAATTGGCGCCTCTATACGAATATCTTTTGCAGCAAGTGCCATCTTAATATCATCTTGTAATGCGGTAATTCGTGACACTTTCACACCGCGCTCCACAGATAACTCAAATCGTGTCACACTTGGACCTTCTACCACATTGACTACTTCTGCAGGCACATTGAAGTAATAGAAAGCATTATTTAACTCTTCTTTTTTCTCGGCAATCCAATTTTCATCTTGTTCATGCTCTTCTGGTGCTTCTAGTAAATCAAGACTCGGCAGTTTCAAGTTTGGCCCACGACGAATGGTTTTAACCTCTTGTGTTGGCGCAGGTGGCTGACTGCTCTCCCTTTCACTATCTCTATGTACATGTTCAGTTGCAGTTTCTGGTACTTGTTGCTCTACTTGAACAGGTGGTACAGCACGTACAGATGACTCAATTGGTGTTGCTTGTTCTGTTCCATTTGTACTTTCTGCTTTTGCCTTTTGTTGGCGTGACATCATTCTCTTTTTATCAGAAGGTGTCATTACAACGTTAAATGGCTTACTACCTTTACGAATTGGCACTTTATTTGGCTTCGATGGTGGCTGTTGTGGTGATTCTTGGTTCACAGTAGGTTGTGATGTCTTCTCCTCCTCGCCTTGTTGCGCCTCCACTTTTTCATTCAATACTTCAGGTGGCTTTTGCGATTGCGAAGATTCTGGCTTCAACTCAGGTTCAAGCGTTGGCATTGAACCTGTTTGTTGAACTGGTTGGCTGACAGGCTCATCGTCTTCTACTACTTCAACCACTGAGTCACTTTCATCCATGTTATCGAATGATTCATCCACCACTTCATCATCTTGACTTTCGTTTAATACATCACTTGCCATTTCGATCTCTTCAAACGCAGTATCCGCTTCGTCAACATCCGTTTCAACCTCAGTCATAGGTGAAGATGTTGTCGCTACGTGTTCATCAGCGCTATCGTGATGTTGCATCATATCCTCTTCAGTCGATTCACCAGCGTCATCAACCAGCATTGTTTCAATATCTAACGGCTCATCAAAAGTCACTGGTTCGGATGTCTGATTTAAATCATCACTGTTTTCTTTATCCAACTGCGACAAATCGACCTCTTCATATTCATAGATAGGCTCTATTGAAGTAACTTCTTCCGCTTCTTCAGTCGTTGAATCTACTGTTTCTTCTGCAAAATCTTCATTAATGATTGCTTCATCTGCAGTATCGTCATATTTTTCGCCTAACAATTGACGCGCTTGTGCAGAATACATTTCATCAATCGCTTTTTGAATATCAGGGTTCGCATGCTGTTCATAAGATTCTCGTTTCTTTTTAAGCGCCTCTTTGAAATTTTTCTTCTGCAACATTTTCTTCTCACGTTCACGACGAATTTCTTCTACAATTTGAGATGCATAAAAATTATCGAGACTAATCGTATTACGACGACGTGCTTGTGGTTTTGACTTTTCAGTACGCTCAGTTGTTTGATTATGTGACGTTGAAGTTGTCTGAGTCTCAGTTGAAGATTGCTTTGTCGAATGATTTGTACTTTCTGACTGAGGTAATGCTTTTCGTGCACCAGGCGGTTGGTTCAAACCACTATTTTCAATTTTTTTCGGTTGTTTCGTACCAAAGATTGCAGATGGAACTTCACTTGCTTGAAATGGTTTTTGATGATAATGCGGTTGAGCTACAAAGTCATCACTATTACGTTTTTGTTTCTTTGGACGTTGTGAAGATTGAGCAACAAAAGCATACCCATTTTGATGACTCGTTCGCGTATCCGAATTCGAGTCACGTGATTCTTGTTGGTCATAATAATGGGCTTGTTGTACACCACGATGTCTACGATGTTGACGATCAACTGTAAAGGAAGGACGTCGATCATGTGAATCATCATGCGTTGACACATGATTGTCTTGATGCGCATCTGTTTGTTGTGCATGTTCAGCCGCTTCATCATGCATCTCAATCGGAAAGCGGAACTTCCCACGCGGGCGTTGATAAATATCATGACTTTGTTGAACAAAAGTGGTCTCTTTTTGTTTTTGCTCTTGTTCACCTTTTCTTCTTCGTTTTGAACGTTGTGACGATTGGTCTTTATCATCCTCACCAAATAATTGATCAAACCAGCTCATTTATTTCACAACCTTCCTCTATTCATCAAAAAATGGTTGACCTACTTGATAATGATCATCTAATACCATAATCCCTTTCTCTTGTGGCGCGTTTGGTAAATTCAACTCTTTCATTGAACATACCATCCCACTTGAAGGCACACCTCTTAATTCCGCATCTTTAATGATCATGCCACTTGGCATCACTGCGCCTACTTTTGCAACTACGACCTTTTGACCTTGATCAATGTTAGGTGCACCACATACAATTTGTAATGTTTCAGTACCTACATCGACTTGAACAATACTTAATTTATCTGCATTAGGATGTTTTTCTTTAGATTGAACGTAACCGACGACAAATTTCGGGGATAAATCTGCTTCAATTTGATAATCTAAATCTGTGTTGTCTATCATTTTTTGAATATCTGCAAGCAATTGCTCAGTTAATTTGATATGACCTACACCATCAATATTCAAATGATTTGTCGCTTCAAATAAATTGAAACCTACAATTTTACCATTTCCTTTAATAGCGACGACATCACCATGACGTTCGTATTCAAATGGCCCTTCACCTTGTTCAAGTTGTAAAAATGCAACATTTCCTACACCTGTGGGATTAAAAAACAAATTCATCTTCATTACTCCTCATTGTTATTCTTAATATCTTTCGTTGCGCGTAAATGATGGACAACATTCGGATTTGCGTTAGATTTTGGCTTGTTATTTTTACCTAATATAAATATTGGCTCGAAATGACCGTTCTCATAGGCAAAAGATAATGAAGTAATCGGAACAAGACCTTGTGCGAAAAACTCCATCGTCATGTGTGCCATAATATCGTAACCTGTTTTATTACGAATATCTGCAATGAGCAACACATCTTGGTGTGGTACCGCAACAAGCATTTCTCCTTCACATCGTTCTTCAAATTCGGCTAACAATTTCGCATTCATAATCCGACTCGCATCATAGCCATCATTTTTATTAATGAAATAAAAGATATTCCCTTTGACTTCATCAGTCGTAAATGAATTATCTAATTTTCTAACATTAAACATCGCCATTTCTTTAATTTGTTGTTGCGTTAGATTTAAAGACTGCATTAAATCTTCATCAATCAGACGATAAGATTTTCCGAGGTCGAGCGCATAATACACACGTGTTTCAGCGGTATGTGGCTCCGTAATAAATGCCTTTCCCTCTTTTGTCTGTTGATCAAAACTTGTCGCACGAATCACAGGCATGACTCGAATTTCATCTATTGACTTATGCGCTTCATCTTTCATTTGTTGAATCGTTTCTTCTACATAATAGATAATTTCGTCAACTATATTTTCCTGCCCTTTATTGTACTTGGCAACAACAGGCGAAAGTTTAACAGTGATACCTTTATGATTATCTTGTCGATAAATTCTTAATGATTCTTCGTCACGATTGAATTGATAATCGACGTCTAAATGTGTCAATCGTGATTTGATTAAGTCTCTCATTTTAAAGACATTCATGTTTTCACTCCTAATTGCACGCCTTATATTAGTTTACAATAAATATACCCTTAGGACTAGAAAAAAACCATGTCCTAAGGGTTAAAATCTCATTAAAATTGACTAAGGAATGTGTCAATCTGTTCAATTGTTTTTCTTTCCTTGCCAATGTATGAACCCACCTGCTTACCATCTTGGAACACAAGAAAGCTTGGAATGCCCATAATATCATGTTCAATCGCTAAATCAATGAACGCATCACGGTCAACTTTCACAAATTTAAACTTTGAATATTTCTCTTCTAATTCAGGTAGTCCTGGTTCAATCACACGACAATCGCCACACCAATTTGCACTAAATAAAAATACGGTATTGTCGTTTGTAAAGTCTTTAAATTGTTGTTCACTTTCTAATTGAATCATTTTTGTCACTCCTATTGATATTGTAATCTTTCAATCGTTTCAAGGTTTAAAGTTTGAATTGATGCCGTTAACCATAATTTTGCAGCTTGATAGTCTCGAATGTCAAACACCGCATCCGTACTATGAATATAACGTGCGCACACACCAATGACAGCTGTTGGCACACCGATATTTGCTTTATGAATCGCACCACCATCTGTACCACCCGGAGAAATGTAATGTTGATAAGCGACATCATGCCGTAACGCAACATCTTGTAAAAATGTTTTGAAAGCAGGTTTTAACAACATCGTACCATCTTTAATACGTAATAATGCACCTTCACCGAGAACACCAGATAAACCTTGGCGTCCTTTCATATCATTTGCTGGTGAACAATCGACCACAAATGCCACATCAGGGTCCACAAGACGTGCCGCAGCTTCAGCGCCACGTAAACCTACTTCTTCTTGAACGTTCGCACCGACATACAAGTCAAAATCGAGTGTTTCATCTTTTAATTGTTCTAATAATTCTAACGCAATCACACAGCCATAACGATTATCCCAAGCTTTTGCTGCATAACGATACTCTGATAATTGTAATAATTCCGTATGTGGCACCATCACATCACCAATTTGAATGCCTCTACTGAATACCCCGTCGGCATCACTTTCTCCAATATCGAGGAGTAAATCTTCAATACGTGGTGCTTGTTCATTCCCGCTTCTGAAGTGTTTCGGTATATTTGCAACGACACCAATAATTTCTTCGCCTTGTTGTGTCATTATTTTTAAGCGTTGGCCTTGCCAAATATCATTCGCCACACCGCCAAGAGCTGTAAACTTAATGAATCCTTGTGGTGTCACTTCAGTAATCATAAAGCCAATTTCATCCATGTGTGCCGCTACCATGACACGTTTCGCATTTGGCCTTCCACTTCTTTTCACGCCATAGAAGCCACCCATACGATCATCAACAAATTCGTCTACGTACGGCGCCATCATCTTTTTCATATATTCACGGACACGATGTTCAAAGTTAGGAGCACCGTGCATTTCCGTTAATGTTTTAATTTTATCTATTGTACTATTCGTCATGACACACACTCCTCTGAATTTTTATTCTCTTTACTTAGTATATCATCTTTGTTGTGGTAAACTATAATTAAGTCTTCAACAAGGAGATGTGAAAATAATGATATCGAAAAAAAACTGGCCTTTATTGATCCCCATTTTAATCATTGGCCTTTTAACAGGAAGTTATTTTTATGTGCTGAATATGAACAAACAAAAATACATATCAGCAGACAAAGTGATTCAATCTGTAAAAGGATATTTCAAACATGTCACAGGTTCTTATATTTTATATGAACCAACGACATATCGTAAATTCGGTATTGAATATGAGGTTTATAAAGGTGGCATTACTGCTGAGCGACACGGAAAAACATTTAACTATGAATTTATTGCAGATGCTTATAACGGCCAAATCATTGATATTATAGAAATCTAACGTTGCTCATCTCAAAGGTGAAACAGCTCCCAGTGCATAATGAATTGGGAGGTTGTTTCACCTTCTTTTTACTTATGAACAATTCTCACGTAAAATAACCGCTTCAACACTTTTTAAATCACTGCTCAATTTTGCCGCAAAATGTTGAACATCATGATAAAACAAAAACCAATATTGATGTGCGACGTAATAACGCGTGAGTCTCTCTTTTTCACGAATGGATTGCATTGGATAATCATCGTAAGCAGATACCCATAACGGATTGCGATGTGCAGTCGTACTTAAAATATCAGCCATGTGTACTGCTTTTTCGCTCTCACTTTCAATCTCGATCAGTGCATGACCAAAACTATGGCCGCCTGTATGCTTCATTTTAATACCTGGATAAGGTTCAATCTCATCTTCAAACAATATCAATTTCTCTTCATACGTCCCTCTATTGATTGGCCAATACGTCGCTTGACTTCGGATATTAGGCGCTACAAATTCATGCCACTCATCTTGTTGAACATAGTGCCACGCGTTAGGAAATTGTGCTTGACCATTGGCATCCGTCAATCCTGTCGCATGATCAAAATGCATATGCGTCATGAGTACTATATCGATGTCGTTACGCGTCAAGTCATACTGTGCAAGTGAGGCATCAATGTCTGACTCATACCGCACACCATAATTTCTCAGCTGTTTGTCTGTTAACTTCCCGTTGCCAATCCCTGTATCAATTAATATGTTTTGATCTTCAGTGCGGATTAAAATGGGATACGTCGTTAATGGGACTTGGTTTTTGTCATTAACCGGATATTGGCGCTCCCATAAGGGCTTCGGTACGACACCAAAGATGGCCCCTCCATCCATTTGGGTAAATCCGCCATTTAATGGATCAATTTGAAATTTTCCTAATTGCATGATGAACACCTCAATTCATTTTTACGCATTTCTATTATCAATGAAAGATCTGACATGAATCAAGTCTCGCATCTTGCACAATCCAATGATTCATATGTCAGTTGTGAAATTGACAGAGCAGTCCTTTAAGTGCTTTACTCAAACATCTCATATTTTGATGAATGTAATGTATTCCATAAAGAAAAAGCAATGCTAACGATTTTAAGACGCTAACATTGCTTTTTAGACACATTATTCATTTGTATGTTTAGAATGAAATTTCGCTTCCATACGATAAATACGTGAACCTTTTTCTGCAAATTTATGTTCATACTCAGTTGGAATGTTATCTCCTTCATCTTCTTGGTGGAGATTAAGGTTGATTTTTGTAAAATACATACCAAACTGAGACATACTTTCAAGGCTATATGCAAACAAGCCACGATTATCTGTTTTAAAATGAAGCTCGCCATCTTCACGAAGGATTTGTTGATAGAGAGCTAAAAATGTATGATACGTTAATCGACGTTTCGCATGACGCTTTTTAGGCCATGGATCAGAAAAGTTTAAATAAATGCGGTCCACTTCCCCTTGACGAAAATAGTCTGTTAAAATCACCGCATCATTACATAACAATTTAATGTTCGTTAAGTTTAATTCGCGTACTTTGTCTAACACTCGAATCATGACATTTTTATCTCTTTCAATGGCCACATAGTTAATATGCGGATTTTGTTGAGCTAAAGTCGTGATAAATTTGCCCATGCCGGAACCCACTTCAATGTGAATCGGCTGTTGTTGTTCAAACCACTCACTCACTTGATGGGCATGGACCGCTTCTAAATCCACAATATCATTATGTTCAGTTAAGTAAGACTCGGCCCACGGTTTATTTCGCATTCTCATGATTATTCATACTCCTTAAATAAATACATTACTCTTCATGACTTCATTTAAGAATTTGAGCCAAGTATTCATATCTTTAAAACGTTTATGTTCTTCGTTCCACTGAATCATACCAATAGACTGAATCACAGTATACCATTTCATACGTTTTTTTAAATTCATGGTTTCTTTCACTTCATAGGTGTCAAACCAACTCGACCATTGCTGTTCAGGCACGTAGTTGTAGAGCAGCATCCCAATATCAATGGCAGGGTCAGCTATCATAGCACCCTCCCAATCGACTAGAAAGAGTTCATCTTTATCTGATAAAAGCCAGTTATTATGATTCACATCGCCATGAACAACCGTATAAAAACGCGGATCAAACTCTGGCATATGATCTTCAAGATAAGTTAAAGCCTTTCTCACAATATGATGCGTCAACACATCACGAGATAATGAGGCGTTAATTTTATACAACATAATTTCAGGTGTAATAGGCGCCATTTCCATACGCTTCAACATCGTTAATAATGGTTTTGACTGATGAATTTTTTTCAATAAATAAGCCACTCGATCTTGGGCCATTTCTTGTGATTCTAATTCACGCCCGTTTTTCCAATGTTGGGCTGTCACGACTTCACCGGTTTCGATACGCTTCGTCCATACTAACTTAGGTACGATACCTTCTGCTGATAATGCTGCAATAAATGGATTAGAATTTCGTTTCAAAAACAATTTTTGACCATCTTGCTCAGCCATATAAGCTTCACCAGATGCACCGCCAGCCGAGTCAAGCGTCCATCCTAACTGATAAAACTGCTCCACAACTCGCTCACCTCACTTTCAAATAGAAAAGGCTCATGAAATTTTTTCAAGAGCCATATTTAAATCATTTCGCAATGATTTTAAATTCACGTTCATGTTTTGCACTCATTTAAGATTTTATAATTATTGAGGCTTTTTTTCAACCAAAAATGAAACACAAAATGTGACTTTTTACCTTTAAGAGTTGTGAATGTTTCACAAACTCTTCATAAAGCTGTCACTTCGCCATTTTTAGTTTGAATGCGAACGAATATATCTTTCAAAACCTTCTTGCAAACGTCTTGTAATAGGACCCACTTGACCGTCTTTGACAAGTTCACCATCGATTTTAACGACAGGCATCACTTCAGCAGATGTACTTGAAATAATCACTTCATCTGCACCTTTCAAAAATTCTACTGAAAATGCTTCGTCTTTAAACGTAATTTGTTCATCCTCGCAAATCCACTTAATCACTTGGCGTGTAATCCCATTTAAGATGAGATTATTCGCTGGATGTGTATAGACGACGCCATCTTTAATCGCATAGACATTGCTTGAAGCGCCTTCAGTTACTGTCCCATCACGATGTTGAACCGCTTCCGTCGCATTATATTTTGTCGCATACTCTTTTGCTAATACGTTACCTAATAAGTTTAAACTTTTAATATCACAACGTAACCAACGAATATCATCAGTTGTAACGACTGACACCCCTTCTTCTAGTGCCTTGAATGGACGTTCATATGATTTAACGAAAGCTGTTAATACAGGCGCTACAGGTGGTGTTGGGAAAGCATGATCACGCGGAGCAGCACCACGCGTTACTTGCATATAGACACCGCCATTTGTCACATTGTTCACTTGAGCAAGCTCACGTACGAGTTCTGTTAATGACGCCACTGTGTGATCAAGTTCTAAACCAATTTCACCAGCACTTCGTAACAAACGTTCGAAATGTTCTTTTGCTGTAAACAACTTGTTGTCATAAATGCGCACATATTCATAAATGCCGTCCCCAAAATTGTATCCACGGTCATTAAAAGCGACTTTTGCCTCGCTCTCTTCTACAAAACTTTCATTAATGAGTACTTTTGTCATAGATTATCCCTCCACACAAACCGCATAAATAGCTTCTAAATAGATGCTTGTTGCGTTAAATAACTGTTTTTTCGTGATGTATTCATTTTTTTGATGCATTAAATCTTCAGAGTCTTCAAACATCGCACCAAATGCGACACCTTTATCTAAATTGCGGGCATAAGTACCGCCACCAATTGTAAATGAAGGGCGCATGTCTCCTGTTTGATTGCGATATGCTGTTAACAATTTTTGAACAAATGGATCTTCAGGATCTACAAAATGAGGTGTTTGCACTTTAAGGTCTTCAATATCAAAGCCTATTTCTTTGATTTCTGACGTAAACGCTTTAATCGCATGGTCGAAATCAAAACCTTCTGGATAACGTAGATTAATACCGAATGACCCGCCTTCATCTAGATGATAACGAATGACACCGATATTTGTTGTTAAATCGCCCATCGTATCAGAATGGAACTTCATACCCATCTTTTCACCAAAATGAGAATCAAATAAGTATTTTTCTCCAAAAGATGTCCATGATTGTGCAGATTGATTTAAATTCAACGTGTTTAAGAAATGAATTAAATATAAACCTGCATTCACACCAATCGACGGATCCATACCATGTACAGCCTTACCAAAAACAGTCAATTTCAAAATACCACTGTCAATTTCGTGTTGTCCTTCTAACTGATGTTCTGATAAAAAGGCTTCAAAACGTTGAATCGTATCTGTCATATTTTCTTTCACTAAAATATCCGCGTTGGCAACGTCTGGCACCATGTTGAAACGTTCACCTGAAACAAACTGCTTTAACTCAATTTCAGGCTCGTCATCATCTAATGTTAAAGTTTGTTGTTTAATCGTGAACGTCGTAATCCCTTTTTCACCGTGGATAAGTGGGAATTCAGCATCTGGTGCGATACCAATTGTCGGCATTTCTTCAGTTTTGAAATAACGTTCTGTACATTTCCAATCTGACTCTTCATCTGTTCCGATAATAATATGTATTCTCTTTTTCCAATCTACATTCATATCATTAAGAATTTTCACCGCATAATAAGCTGCTATTGTAGGGCCTTTATCATCCAGTGTGCCACGTGCAATAATACGGTCATCCGTTTCTACAGGATCAAATGGATCAGAATCCCAACCGTCTCCTGCTGGCACTACATCAACATGACCTAAAATACCAAATAGTTCTTCGCCTTTACCGATTTCAATACGGCCGGCTAAGTGGTCTGTATCAAATGTATTAAAACCATCACGCTCAGCTAACTGATACATGTATTCAAGTGCCGCTTTAGGACCTGGTCCAACAGGCGCGTCTTCAGTAGCTTCCGCATCATTACGGACTGATTTAATAGATAATAGTCCTTTTAAGTCTTCGATCATTTGCGTTTCATATTCTTGTACTTTTTCTCTCCACATGCTGATCAACTTCCTTTTTTCATGATTGTACTTCCTATTTTACATGAATTACAGATTAAACGACAGTAATATTTCAGCATACTTTTTTAATTTTTCTGACAAAATGTTATCTTTCTGTTTAAAATAACTGTCAACTTGCTAAACCAACGTAAAATATTATGTTGAAAAAACATATGTCGTATTACTGTATGCCGATTAAAATTTAACAAGAGGAAGTTTGGCAAATAAAAAACAATAAGACATGAAAATTTTTATTGATACATTTTCTTCACTTGCTACGAAAAATTAAACGAGTTTATTATGCTATCCTGATATGGCTGAAATACACTTAACGAGATATGAGAGACAAAAAACCAGAAGTTAGGGTCATCTTGCGTACACCTTGACTTCTGGTTTCAATAAATTTACTTATTTGTTTCATCGTCACGCACAACATGTAAATTGTGAGATGGATCTCCGCCACCTTCGCCATCAAACAACGCTTCTCTTTCATCCAAGTTATCACGTTGTTCACCGTTTAAAATACGGTCTTTTTTGTCATTAATAAAAGATTTAGGATCTTGTTTTACTTCGTTAATGTATGCTTTGGGATCTTCTTTCACTTTATTAATTTCTTGCGTTGCAGCTTCACTCACTTGTGCTGCTTTTTCTTGTGCGCGTTTTTTGTAGTCTTCTGGATTATCTTTATATTTTTGATATTCTTGTTTCAAGTTTTCACGGTTTTGTTTATTTGAAAGTACAACCGCTGCAACTGCGCCCCCGATACCGAGAACTGCTTTAAAGAGTTTTCCTGATTTTGCCATCTTTAATCACCTCAAATACTTTTAATGTAAGGTTACCCTACCTATGACAAAGATAAACCTTTATTAAGTTAAATATTTGAACTTTTAGCGATAATTCAGCAATTTCAATTCTTCCTCAGTTAACTGTCGATATGCACCAGGCGGCAGTGTTGAATCTAACTGAAGGTCACCGATAGACACTCTTTTAAGCGCAACAACCTCATTATCAATCGCATGAAACATCCGCTTCACTTGATGATATTTCCCTTCTTGAATCGTAACTAACGCTGTGTTGGACTCCTCCAAAATTTCAAGTTGAGCAGGTTGAAGTTGCCCCTCTTTTAAAGTGATGCCTTCTTCAAAACGTTGCCGGTCGATATCTTTTAAGTCAACTTTCGCTTTAACCCTATACGTTTTTGAAACATGCTTATTCGGACTCATCAGCTCATGGTTAAACTGGCCATCATTTGTAATTAACAACAGACCTTCTGTATCCTTGTCTAATCTACCAACTGGAAACAAGTCTAAATGCTGATATCCATCAATTAAATCAATCACTGTTCGATGCATATCATCTGACGTTGCAGAAATGACATCTTGTGGTTTATTCATCATCAAATACACATACGGTTCATAAGCAATGACTTTCCCGTCGACTTCAATCTTATCAGCATTTGGATCAATTTGAGTTTTCGCGGATTTAATTGTCGTACCATTACTATACACGCGACCTTTTTTCAACAAACCTTTCACTTCTGTTCGCGTGCCGACACCCATTTGTGCTAAAAATTTATCAATACGCATTATAAAAAGCGCACCTTACGTCTGATTTGGTTAGGAATTTCACCTAAAAATTTATCCGCTAAACGTGTTTTCATAGTAAATACTGCATAAATGATTGCACCCACAATTGCACAAATGACAGTAATTATCAATGCACCGATATGTCCCGCTGGCGAAATGACAAATTGTAAACCAAAATAAATGATTTCAACTACAATCATCATAATAAAGCCATACAACAATATTTTACATACATCGATAATTGTTTCACTAAATTTGAAGTGTGCATATTTTTTAAGCACGATTAAGTTACATACAATTGCGAAAGTCAATGCAATCGCTGTACTTAAGATCGCACCTGCCGTTTGAAACATAATAATCATTGGCATATTTAATATGAGCTTTAATACAACTGAGCCGATAATAATGAATACAGTTAACTTTTGTTTGTCGATACCTTGTAACATCGATGCGGTAACACTTAATAACGAAATTAAAATCGCTACAGGTGCATAGTAAAATAAAAGTCGACTTCCATCCATACTATATTCATAAAACACCGTATAAAGCGGAACAGCTAATGCCATAATCCCTAAACTCGCTGGGACTGTAATATACATCAACACGCCTAATGATGTTCTAATTTGACGATGCATTTCAACATAATCGCCCTTTTCGTAAGTTTTCGTAATAAATGGAATTAAACTAATCGCAAATCCAGCCGCTAACGACGTCGGAATCATCACAATTTTGTTCGTAGTCATATTGAGCATCGTAAAAAATGTACCTTGCAAACTCGTCTCTACACCAGCAATCGACAATGCATTGTTATGTGTCAATTGGTCCACTATCATAAACAGCGGGAAGTTTAAACTGACAATAACAAATGGGATACTGTATGAGATAATTTCTTTGTACATTTTCGAATAAGATACATCAATACCAGTCATATCAGAAGCTACCATTTCGTGAATACCACGACGACGTTTAATCCAGTACCACCAGAGTGTGAATATACCGGCAATCGCACCAATCGCAGCACCGAACGTCGCAATACCATTTGCTAATAAAACAGAGCCATCAAACACATTTAATACGAGATAGCTACCGACCAAAATGAAAATGATACGTGCGATTTGTTCAGTCACTTCGGATAATGCTGTAGGCCCCATTGATTTGTATCCTTGGAACACCCCGCGCCAAGTGGCTAATACCGGGATGAAAATGACAACAAAGCTAATTGTACGAATGATGGAAGTGATTTGATCCACTGTCCAACCCGCACTTTTATCTGTATTATGCGCAATCGTTACAGTCGCAATAAGTGGAGATAATAAATATAAAATAATAAATCCCAGTATTCCGGTAATACTCATGACAATAAAACTGGATTGATACAGTTTTTGACTGACGCGATATGCGCCTAAAGCATTGTACTTCGCAACATACTTAGATGCTGCAAGTGGAACACCCGCAGTTGCCACTGCAATCGCAATGTTGTATGGACCATAAGCATAGTTAAATGGTGCAAGATTATCTGCGCCACCTATGATTCGGTAAAATGGAATAATGTAAATAATTCCTAAAATTTTTGTGATTAAAATGCTTAAAGTTAGTAAAAATGTTCCCCTCACTAATTCCTTGTTTTCACTCATAGATAACCTACCTACTCTACATTTTTTCAAGATTTAATTATAACACAATATGGTTATTATACACTGATTGAGAATATGTTAAAATCAAAATATCAATTTTAAGGGGTTTTTATAACATGTACCAAACAATAGTCATCGGTGGCGGGCCTAGTGGATTAATGGCTGCGATTTCATCAAGTCAAAATGGGCAATCCGTGCTCCTATTAGAAAAAAAGAAAGGTTTAGGACGTAAACTTAAAATTTCTGGTGGCGGTCGTTGTAACGTGACGAATAACTTGCCTTACGCTGAAATCATTAAACATATCCCCGGGAACGGAAAATTTTTATACAGTCCTTTTTCAATTTTTGATAATCAATCCATTATCGAATTTTTTGAAACACGTGGTGTCGCATTAAAAGAAGAGGATCACGGGCGTATGTTTCCTGTATCTAACGAATCACAAGATGTGCTCGATGCATTAACACGAGAGCTGAAACAAAATAAAGTCACTGTGAAAGAAGAACAAACTGTAGTGGCAGTTCAAAAAAACGATAATGGTCATTTTCGAGTGCAACTTCAAAACGGTGATTTTTATGAAGCGAAAACGGTCATTATTGCAACTGGCGGCACAAGTGTTCCTCAAACGGGTTCAACAGGTGATGGCTATCGTTTTGCCAAATCACTTGGGCATCACATTACAGAACTGTTCCCTACAGAAGTGCCGATTAAATCTAATGCACCATTTATTAAAAATCAGTCTCTTAAAGGATTGAGTTTAAAAAATGTGGGTCTATCTGTTTTAAAGAAAAACGGCAAAAAACGCATTACCCATCAAATGGACATGCTCTTCACGCATTTCGGTATTAGCGGTCCTGCTGCACTAAGATGTAGCCAATTTATCTATCAAGAACAGAAAAATCAAAAGCAACAAAATATCCAAATGCAAATCGATGCCTTTCCTGAAATCAATGAAGAAGTGTTGAAACAAAAAATCACACAACAATTAAAAGCGCAACCAGATAAACATATTAAAAATGCTTTGAAAGGGTTGATTGAAGAGCGTTACTTAACATTGATGATTGAGACTGCTGGTATTCCTTTCGAAACAACATATCATCACATCAGTACACAACAACTGAGTACACTTGCACACCAATTTAAAGCATTTACATTTGAAGTTTATGGCACATTACCATTAGAAAAAGCGTTCGTAACTGGCGGCGGTGTGTCTATAAAAGAAATCGTCCCAACGACAATGGAATCTAAAATAACACCAGGTTTATATTTATGTGGCGAAGTATTAGATATTCATGGCTATACAGGAGGCTATAACATCACAAGTGCACTGGTTACAGGTTATGTCGCAGGATACTTTGCAGGCTTTGCAGAATAAAATATCATCAAAAAATCCTATCTCAAAACAGGTCAACGAGATAGGATTTTTTGTTAATGCATATCGATATGTAGCGTTCTCCTCACACAGTATAGAAATAACAATCTACAGATCATGACGTGTACTTCTAAACATAACCATCACTTTCACCTTTCCCCTCAAAAAAATGCGATGTTTGAGCATGTTTTTGCCGTTAACATTTTCACCCGTTCCAAAAAAGACCTCATAGATTGCATGAACTGTGCAAGACTCATAAGGGATCAACTGGTCCGGAAAATCCAATTCGGCCTCCAACAAGTGCCCATTTTATTGAAGCTGAATTAAGTTGAAGCACCAACCCCTAGGAAAGCGCCGCACAGGTCAGCTACCCTACTTACTTATGAACCTTCACTATCCCCCTCTCACCATCCAAACAGAAATATGATGTGATTGAGGTATGGGAAAAATGGATGAAAATACGTTTTGTATTGTAATATTTTGTTCCTTTGTGTTTCTATTATACCGTTCAGATTGCATGAACTGTGCAAGACTCCTGAGGGATCAGCTGGTCCGGAAAATCCAATTCGGCCTCCAACAAGTGTCCATTTTAATCAAGCCGAATTTAGTTGAAGGACCAGCCCCTAGGAAAGCGCCGCACAGGTCAGCTACCCTACTTACTTATGAACCTTCACTATCTCTCTCCATCCAAACAGAAATATGATGTGATTGAGGTATGGGAAAAATGGATGAAAATACGTTTTGTATTGTAATATTTTGTTTCTTTGCGTTTCTATTATACCGTTCAGATTGCATGAACTGTGCAAGACTCCTGAGGGATCAGCTGGTCCGGAAAATCCAATTCGGCCTCCAACAAGTGTCCATTTTAATCAAGCCGAATTTAGTTGAAGGACCAGCCCCTAGGAAAGCGCCGCACAGGTCAGCAATCTATAAGACGCCATTTAAAACATGTTAACAAAATGCTAAACAACTACAATGCTTAACAAAAACAAAAAACTGCTATCATCGTATAGTCCCCCCATACGACAATAGCAGTCATACTTCAATGCTTAAATTCGCTTATACTCTAATCCTTCATCGCCCCAAGCACGCATACCACCTTCAACATTCACCGCATCAACACCATGATCATTCAAAAACTCAACCACTTTCGCACTTCTCACACCGCCTGCACAAATGATGTAATACGTCGTGTTCTTTTTGAAATCATCCACATGATCAGGAATGTCATTCATCGGGATATGTTCAGCATTCGGAATCATGCCCATCGCCACTTCATCATCTTCACGTACATCGACAATATTCACCGGCTCTGAACTTAAAATAATCTCTTTTAATTCATCAGTACTGATTTCTTTCATCTTTCCTCCACGCTCCTTCATTAAACTTTATTTTGCAACAATGTTCACCAATTTCTGAGGTACTGCAATCACTTTCTTAATCTCTTTACCCTCAATTGCAGTTTTGATGTTGTCATGCGCTAAAGCAGTTGCTTCCATATCTGCTTTACTCATATCTTTCGGAATTTCAATTTTAGCACGAACTTTACCATTGACTTGTACAACAATTTCAACAACATCTTCTTCTAATAAAGATGGATCGAAACTTGGCCATGGTTGGTAAGTAATTGTGGTATCATGACCTAAAACAGACCATAACTCTTCACCGATATGAGGTGCAATTGGCGCTAACATTTTCACGAAACCTTCTGCATAGGCTTTAGAAATGTGCTCAGCTTTATAACATTCATTAATAAAGACCATCAACTGACTAATCGCCGTATTGAAGCTGAGTGATTCAAAGTCTTCAGTGACCTTTTTGACGGTTTGATGGTACACCGTTTGTAATGCTGGTGTGTCACCTTCAATCACTTTATCCGTTAATTGACCAGCTTCAGTGACAAATAAGCGCCATACACGATCTAAGAAGCGACGTGAACCATCTAAACCATTTTCACTCCAAGCAATCGATGCCTCTAACGGTCCCATGAACATTTCATATAAGCGTAATGTATCCGCACCATGTGAACGTACAATATCGTCAGGGTTGACTACATTACCTTTTGATTTACTCATTTTTTCGTTGCCTTCACCTAAAATCATACCTTGGTTAAATAATTTTTGGAAAGGTTCAGACGTTGGGACAACTCCTAAATCATAGAGTACTTTGTGCCAAAAACGTGCATATAATAAGTGTAATACAGCATGCTCTACGCCACCGATATAAAGGTCAACAGGCAACCAATGTTTAAGTTTCTCAGGATCAGCTAACATTTGATCGTTTTTTGGATCGATATAACGTAAATAATACCAACAGCTACCCGCCCATTGTGGCATTGTATTTGTTTCACGACGACCTTTCATACCTGTTTCAGGATCAACCACATTCACAAAGTCATCAATGTTCGCAAGTGGTGATTCACCTGTACCTGATGGCTTAATTTCATCAGTTTTAGGAAGCAGTAATGGCAATTCGTTTTCAGGAACTGTCGTCATTGAACCATCTTCCCAATGAATAATTGGAATCGGCTCGCCCCAATAACGTTGACGACTAAACAACCAGTCACGAAGTTTATAATTGACTTTCTTTTCACCGAGACCTTTTTCTTCCAACATCGCAATCGCCTTGGCAATCGCTTCGTCGTTATGAAGACCATCCAATTCCCCTGAACGAATATGCGCACCGTCACCTGTGTAATAAGGTGTTTCTGCATCGTTATCAATCACTGTCACTACTGGTAAATCAAACGTTGTTGCAAATTCGTAGTCTCTTTCATCATGCGCTGGTACTGCCATTGCAGCGCCTGTACCATATGATGCTAACACATAGTCCGCAATCCAGATTGGCACTTGCTCACCAGTAAATGGATGAATCGCATAAGCACCTGTGAAGACACCTGTTTTCTCTTTTGCTAAATCTGTACGTTCTAAGTCAGATTTTTTCGCCGCTTCATCTTGATAATGTTTCACTTTTTCGTATTGTTGTGGCGTCATGATGCGGTTCACTAAAGCATGTTCAGGACTTAACACTAAAAATGTTGCACCATAAATCGTATCTGGACGTGTCGTAAATACTTCAATCGGTGTTTCAATATTTTCAACTTTGAAGTTCACTTTCGCCCCTTCAGAACGACCAATCCAATTACGTTGCATGTCTTTAATCGATTCAGGCCAGTCCAGAGTATCTAAATCTTCAAGTAAACGATCCGCATATTCTGTAATTTTCAATACCCATTGTTTCATCGGACGTCGAACAACTGGGAAGCCGCCACGCTCTGACACACCATCCACAACTTCTTCATTAGAAAGGACTGTACCGAGTGCTTCACACCAGTTCACAGGAATTTCATCAATGTAAGCCAATCCTTTTTTATAAAGTTGAATAAAAATCCATTGTGTCCATTTATAATATTCAGGATCTGTGGTACTGACTTCACGATCCCAGTCGTAACTAAAGCCCAGTTCTTGAATTTGACGCTTAAATGTTTGAATGTTGCGCTTTGTAAATTCTGCAGGATCATTCCCTGTATCGAGTGCATATTGTTCAGCAGGTAATCCAAATGCATCCCACCCCATTGGATGTAATACATTGTATCCTTGCATTCTTTTATAACGCGATAAAATGTCTGTTGCTGTATAACCTTCTGGGTGACCTACATGTAGACCTGCACCTGATGGATACGGAAACATATCTAACGCATAAAATTTCTTTTGACCGATGTTATCTTCTGTTTTAAACGTTTTGTTTTCTAACCAATACGTTTGCCATTTTTTTTCGATTTCTTGATGATTGTAACTCACAATTTAATCCTCCTCATTCATAAAAAAACACCTCAAACTATTCATTTATGGTTAGGGACGACTTTCGCCGCGGTACCACCCTCATTCACTCCTCAAAGTGCGCTTCATTTTAAATAGTAAGAGATGTCATTTATTTTTCATAATTTATCGGCAAGTTCACTTAAAGTTTTTCGTTAGTTTGCACCACCACTAACTCTCTGAGGAAACACTTTTAAGTTACTACTCCAGTACAGCACGACCACATGCTTCATACGTAATCAACTACTATATTATGCAATTTAATACAAAGATGCAAGTGTCATTTACTGTGATTAACGATATAGCATTTTGGGATCTACTTTTTTGTCGTAAATAGAAAGGAATACCATTGCAATCACGAGTAAACCAATCATAGACAAGAACATCACTTGCATATTGAACAGATCGACTAATATACCGCCGATTAACGGACCGAAAGCTTTCCCTACTGTCGAAGCCGAATTCACTATGCCTTGATAGACCCCTTCTCTACCTTTAGGCGCTAAAATATTCGCAATCGTCGGGACAGCAGGCCAAACGAACATTTCTGCAAATGTCATAATGACCATACCTACAACAAAAATTGAAAATGAAGTCGCAAAACTTGTCACGAAAAATGACAAAATAAATACGACTAAACCAAAGTAAAGTTGTTTTTTCAGTTGCCCTTTAAATAATTGAATAATCGGTAATATTAACGGTTGACCCACTAAAATTAATACCCCATTGACTGTCCATAATAAGCTGTATTGACTCATCGAAATGCCAATACTTTGGGTAAATGAAGCAATTGTCGTCTGCCATTGTACATACGTAATCCAACATAGTGCAAACATCACACATAATAAAATGAGTGCTGTAAAATGTTTTTTGTTTTGAATATGCGTAACATTTTCCAACGTTTCTTGATGTTTAACTGTCGCATGATAATCCATTTTAAATTGAAATAGCGCAATAAAGAAGAAAACAACATACATCGCTAAATTCGCCATGAAAATGTAATTAAAACTCAGTTCAGCAACGAAACCTCCGAGTGCAGCACCTAATGCAACACCGATATTTTGTGCTAAATAAATTGCATTAAACGTCTGTCTTCCCCCTTGTGGCCAAACAGCACCGGCCATTGCGTATATTGCAGGTATAATCATGCCACCGCCAAAACCGAGCATCACTAGCCAAATGGCATACCACGGCCATCCATGGAAGAAATTTAATAAAATTGTAGCTAGTAAGCTAATGACAGTACCTAACATAATTGTTCGATACCCTCCAAGTTTATCGAATAACGTCCCACCAAGTAGATTGCCAATGATCATCCCAAATGAGTTAACCATGAGCACAAGGCCTGCAGTACTTAATGATTTACCTAGTTCTTCATTCATATAAATCGTATTCAGCGGCCATAAAAAACTCGCACCTGTGATATTGATTGCCATCCCAATGACAAGCCACCATATTTCTTTAGGCATATTCACTGATGTCTCACTCCTTTTCTCTCTAGCAAACACTATAACACGTTATGTCCAAAATATGTTAAAATCTTCAAATACTGTTTAAGAAAAACAACGAATGCGATATGATAAGTACAGTTTAAACTAACGATGTTGAAAGGAAGATGAGGATGGGTGCTTATTTCCCATATGCTTTTGAAAAGAAACGTTATCACACTTTAAATTATCATCTAAAAAATAAATTCGGTCAAAAAATATTTAAAGTAGCATTAGATGGCGGATTTGATTGTCCGAATAGAGATGGAACTGTCGCACATGGTGGTTGTACATTTTGTTCTGCAGCAGGAAGTGGTGACTTTGCAGGTAATCGTGCAGACCCTATTGAAGTTCAATTTAAAGAAATTAAAAATAGAATGCACGAAAAATGGCATGAAGGTCAATACATTGCTTATTTCCAAGCTTTCACTAATACACATGCACCCGTTACTGTATTACGCGAAAAATTTGAAGCTGCATTAAAAGAACCTGGTGTAGTTGGTCTATCTATCGGCACACGACCTGATTGTTTACCCGACGATGTAGTCGAATATTTAGCGGAACTGAATGAACGTACTTATTTATGGGTAGAGTTAGGCTTACAAACGATTCATCAAGAGACGTCTGACTTAATTAATCGCGCGCATGATATGGATTGTTACTACGAAGGTGTCGCAAAATTACGCCGACATGGCATCAATGTTTGTTCACATATTATTAATGGCTTACCAGGCGAAGACTATGACATGATGATGCAAACCGCAAAAGCAGTCGCACAAATGGATGTACAGGGGATTAAAATTCATTTACTTCATTTATTAAAAGGAACACCAATGATGAAGCAATACGATAAAGGATTACTCGAGTTTATGACGAAAGAACAGTATATTCAACTCGTTTGCGATCAACTCGAACAATTGCCACCAGAAATGATTGTCCATCGTATTACAGGTGATGGTCCGATAGATTTAATGGTCGGCCCTATGTGGAGTGTCAATAAATGGGAAGTTTTAAATGATATCGATGCAGAACTTGAGCGTCGTGGCACAGTTCAAGGTGACGCATACATTTCTCAGGTGAAATCATGATAGTTGAACGTATTTTACCTTTTGCCAAATCTTTAATTCGTAGCCATGTCACACCAGAAAGTGTTGTGATTGATGCAACTTGTGGCAACGGTCATGATACCAAATTTTTAGCGGAACTCGTGCCAAATGGTCATGTTTATGGTTGTGATATTCAAGCAGAGGCCATTGAAAATACGAGACAACGTGTTCAAGATTACAACAACGTGTCGTTATTTCAAACAGGCCACGAATGGATCACACAACATATCGCATCCAATCACCTCTCACAAGTTCATGCCGCTATTTTTAATTTAGGCTATTTACCTAAAGGTGACAAATCCATCGTCACAAAATCAACAACAACGCTTGCTGCTGTACAAACGATTTTTGATATTTTACAACCTGAAGGCATTATTGTATTAGTCGTTTATCCTGGACATGAAGAAGGTGCAGAAGAAAGCGCTGCGATACAAAAACATTTTGCCTCATTTGATCAACAGCAAGCACACGTTTTAAAATACGAATTTATTAACCAACAAAATCGACCACCGTATGTTTTAGCAATAGAAAAAAGAGGCTAATATGAGAATAGTACATCAAAATTTTCATCCGCATACAACCTAAATTGATTTACTATTATCATAGGAAATGTTGAAAATTAAACTATCCTTCTACTGGGATCAATATGCATGCGTGTCACAATGTAAGCATTAATAACAAAAATCGCCAATCAACATAGGTAAAACCAACGATTGTCCTCATTCAGGCAAGCGTTGGTTTTTATGATAGGTAGTATTGAATATTTATTATATTTTGCTCTCACTTTTTAAATCAATTTGTTCTTAGATGATGCTGTGAATTGCACGCTATTGACTAGCCCCAATTCGTGTTAGCCTTTATCAGAATGGGTGGAATAAATCTTGATGTCAAATGAGAGTGTCGTTCTTCTTAAATGTCACAGCCATTAACAATGTCATTTAATAATGATCTCAAATGTGCATCTCTTTTCTCGATTTCCATACATGTAAAATTAATCAACTCTTGCTTATCGACTTCTTTATTCTCGTTAAAATGGATAATCACTGTTCTTTCATCATTTGATGGTCGCTCTTTAATAATCCATTTCATTTCTACCAAATTGTTGTATGTTCGTGTGCGCTTGTAAGTCTTAACTTTCACATAGTCATCCATTTCTTTTAAAGTCATAGAACCTTTATCCCAAAGTGTCAGTAAAATCAAAAATTCTTCCTTCGACAAACGATATTTCCCTTCAATTTCATCAAAAATTGCTTCAACTTCTTTTTGCAGCTGGTCGAGCAACATGATATCGCTCACTTTATAATTTCTTTTTTCAGTCATAATAAACCCCCATTCTTTGCTACCTATCGTTTAATAGTACCCACAAAATAGAAATCTAATCATATTTAATATAATAGTAATACTTTGTAATTTTTAAATTTGAATATGCAGAACATTTTCCGTTAATCATAAACTTTTGTATATGATTTCTTAATTTATAATTAAATTCTATTTGTAGAGATTAGATTCCTTATAGAAGGTTTATTGAAAAATCTTTACACTGCAACACACTTAAATCGATACCGTTTATTCCGTTAAAACAAAAGGCCCTACTCTACAAATGAGAGATAGGACCTTTGCATTGCTATAGATTTATTCAAAAAGATGAGAAATAGAATCTTGCATGTCTTTTAAAACTTTAACAGATTTCGCGAATTTTTCTTTTTCTTCCTCATTTAATGGTGTTTCGATAACACGAGCTGCACCATCACCGTTAATGACAGTTGGTACACCAGTGTAAACACCTTCATGACCATATTCACCTTCTAAGTAACTTGACACAGTTAACACGATGTTTTGATTTTTTAAGATGGCTTTTGAAATATGCATTAATCCCATTGCCACACCGTAGTATGTCGCACCTTTTGCTTTAATGATGTCATACGCTGCATCACGTGTATTTACATAAATCTCTTCAATTAAATGCGCTTTTTCAGGATCGTTTTTCAATTTATCATAAACAGATACACCTGCAATTGTTGCACCTGACCATACAGGCACTTCTGAATCGCCATGCTCACCAATAATATAACCGTGAATACTCGCAGGCGCGACATTGAATTGTTCACTAATTAAATGTCTGAAACGTGCAGTATCTAAAATTGTACCTGAACCGATAACTTTATGTTTTGGCAAGCCTGAGTATTTTAATGTTACATAAGTTAAAATGTCTACAGGGTTTGCTGCAATTAAGAATATACCATCGAAACCACTGTCCATGATTGATGTAATGATATCTTTATAGATTTTTGCATTTTTTTCTACTAAATCTAAGCGTGTCTCGCCAACTTTTTGAGGTGCACCTGCACAAATGACTACTAAATCAGCATCACCACAGTCTGAGTATTCACCTGCTTGCACTTTAACTGGGGAATCTGCATAAGGTGCACCGTGGTTTAAATCTAAAACATCTCCAAGTACTTTATCTTTATTAATATCAATAATAAAAAGTTCATCTGCCACACCTTGACTCATCATTGTAAAGGCATAGCTTGCTCCTACTGCGCCATTACCTACTAGTACCACTTTATTACCTTTTGTTTTCATCAATAACACTCTCCTACTATGCCGAATTTGTTAGCTACTTATTACTTGTGATTCTTTTCACATTTATAATTTACCACGTTTACGATTATCTTTCAATGATAATATTTTAGGATAAACGAAAATTTCCGTTCATCCTATACTTTTTGTATATTTTTAAATTATTTAAGACTATTTTCATCTTCAACTAAATAGCCTGCCGCGTACACATTATTGTTTAAAAAGCTCAAAATGTAACGCATGACCGCTTCACGTTCGGGTTCATTATGAATTTCATGCGCCAGTTCAGGCCATGCTTTAAAGTATACTTCATCTAAATTCAACGTTTGTAGTAAACGATGTGTCACTTCTGTATCGGAAATTTGGTCTGCTGTTCCGTACATCACACACATCGATTTAGCGGTTAACTTTTGAAGATGATCAGCAGTATCTTTCATTGTGCGAACGACTTCTTTATACCAATGATAACTTACTTTTTTAAGCATCATCGGATCATTTCTAGTTTCTTCTTGAACTTCTGGATTCCGTGTCAATGCTTCTACTTCAATGCCTAAATCAAACTTTGTCTCTTTAGAGACATCACCAATATTAGACGCTAAAATATTTTTACGTGTTTTATAATGTTTTTGAAAAGCTAATAACGGTGAAAGTAAAATTAACCCTTCAATTTCTAATTGGACTTTTTCTAATAAGTTGACGCAAATCAAGCCACCTAATCCTACGCCAATCATAAAGGTAGGCAAATGATATTCTTCGGCAATTTCAACCCACTCTAACACACGCTCTTGATAGACTTCAAAGTTTTGGATTTGCCCCTTATTCATACGCGAAGTTTGGCCTTGTCCAGGTAAATCTCCCATGATGACATGGTAGCCATTGCGTTTTAAATGTGTAATGACATATGCATAACGTCCTGTATGTTCTAACATATTATGTACAATGACGATGACACCTTTAGCCTCACCTTCAGTTTCCCATTTCCACATACTTCATTATCCTTCCTTTAGTTCTATGTACTATAAAACCTATTATAGCGTGAGTGACCCTTGCTTCGCGACTAAAAACATAAAAACACGAGAATAAGTCATGACATTTTGCCAAAGCTTATCTCGCGTTTTGCTATTTTTATACGAGTTTGAATGTTTTCCGCAGCCAACTTACTCGCAACAATAATACAGTCACTAAAATTTCATAAAATGTAGGGAAAAATTTCGCCACTAATAGCAACATCCATTGCCCAATGAACATCCCCTCACCTTGACTCGCATTGAAATTAGCTAAAATACTAACATCAATCACATTTAAGCCAATGATAACGACAACGACTGGCCAAATTTTCTTCGTTAAAATACCTACTACTAACCCGATTATAACGAGTAAAATCAACTCAAATATAAAATACTGTACAAATGTATCTAGCTGAGTCCCAAAAATATAGAACGCCATATCTCTAAACATTGTCTATCTCCCTTAAAAAAGATTTCACTTTATTTTATCATGTATATCCTTTGCTTCATTTAAAGTTATCGTAAAGATTCGGCTTCTATATTTACAAAAAGTTAATAATAATAAAAATGCTACGTTATCTTTAGGAGAACTTCACATCCATTTCATTGTAGCTTGACAAACCAGTGTTATATTGAAAACGAACAAAGTCGGACTAAAGGAGTTCACGATGAAGCTCATCTTCAAATGTTTATTTTGTACCGTACTTTTCTTATGCGCACCGCTCATGACAGCTATGGCCGAGGAACCTATTATAACTGACACATCGCATCACACTTCAAACTATTAATACTCATAATTTCACTTTTTCCACACCTCGATAAGACACACTTAAATAATAAGCGTAATAAATCATAAAAATCGTAATCTTTTAATGTGAAAACGTTTTCTTCCCTTATATGTTCATGATACACTGATATTACATCAGAAACAAAATGGGAGGAATTCAGCATGGCCTTAGTCAAAAACTTTTTTATTGCATTGTCTAATAATGCATTTTTAAATTCAACAGCGAAAACCATTGGGCCTTCACTAGGGGCTAACAGAGTCGTCGCAGGGAATACGATAGACGATGTGATTAAAACGATTAAACGACTGAACGAGAAAAATATTTCAGTGACAGTAGACAATCTCGGAGAATTTGTAAATAATGAACGAGATGCTATTGAAGCGAAAAATAATATATTAAAAGTGATGGAAGCGATTCATGAACATCAATTAGATGCACATATGTCTGTCAAACTGAGCCAGCTCGGCTGTGAATTTGACCGTGCCTTATCTTATCGTAATATTCATCAAATCGTTTCTAAAGCAAAAGAATACGATCATATGCATATCAATATTGATACAGAAAAATATGATAGCCTATTTGATATTACGCAAACGTTAGATCGTTTAAAACCTGAGTTCAACAATGTCGGTACTGTCATTCAAGCTTATTTATTTAAAGCAGACGTACTCATTGATAAGTATCCAGACTTACGTTTACGACTCGTTAAAGGGGCTTACAAAGAATCACCTTACATTGCCTACCAAACTAAAGAAGAAATCGATGAAAACTATATCCGTTTAATCGAAAAACGTTTGCTGACTGCGAAAAATTTTACATCGATTGCAACTCATGATCATAACATCATTAATCATGTCAAAGACTTTGTTGAAAAACATGGTATCGATAAATCAAAATTTGAATTCCAAATGCTGTATGGTTTTAGATCTGAACTTGCTGAAGCTATTGCTAAAGAAGGCTATAACTTTACGATTTATGTACCGTATGGTGATGATTGGTTTGGTTATTTCATGCGTCGATTAGCTGAAAGACCACAAAATATCACACTTGCACTAAAAGAATTTGTGAAACCAAAAGCCTTGATTCCAGTAGCAGCCATCTCATTAGGTGCGCTTGCATTATGTAAAATATTAAGACGCAAACATTAACTGAATATGAGGAAAAGGGGATAGGACATAAAATTTTTGATGCTATTGATACAGCATTTGGTTTAACTTGCCCTTTCGCTATGACTTGTATTTATGATTGCACTCATGGCTTCGCGTTCTTCTTAGGGGCGAGTCCTTCAACTCACTAACGCTTGATTAAAATGTCACATTTGTTGAAGCGTTAGTGGATTTTGGGAGCAGTACAGAAATCTCATGTGTAACAAAGATTTCGTCGTACTGTCCCCCGCAAGGCTGACTAGACTTCTCAAAAGCATGCGTATTGAGAAGTCAGACAGCTACTGCGATAAACAGTAACCACTATTAAAATTAGAAGATGTTATTTGGCTTTCAACTTTATCCCTTAGGAGTCTCAGCCTTCCTGCAATCTTACTCCAATTACAGGAAGCAAAGGGCAAGTTTCTGAAATGAAGACAATCCAAATCCTCAATTTTTTTCCAATTCATCCTCATTTTTCGACGATGTTATCACCAATAATGGATATTAATCCGTCAATTGACATAGACTGGAATCACTCAATATTCCCCTTCCAAGTTGAAAATGATTTTGTTCTTAAAACGGGATTATAACTTTTCTTTATAAAATGGGATTAATCCTGATAATGCTTCTGCTACAGGTTTCGGTTGATCATATAAGTCGTAATGCGAAGCCCCTTCGACTATGTGCAATTTTTTATCTCTTGTATAAGCTTTATCGAAAAGTTCATACGCAAATCGATAAGAACCAAAGCCACCTGGAACATTACCTGCTACAATATACAATGGTTGATCCAACAATTTATCGGCTAAATGAAATGCATCAAATCCAGCTATATCCCCTATACTGATTTGACGATATCGGTTAATCGAATTTACATGATGACCGCGATCTGTTCGATAATAATCTACTGCTTGCGAGATATCAATATCATCAATCCCCGCTTCTTTCAATTGTTCTTCTGAATCAGGAATATATTGTGTGTAAGCTACCTCAGCGCCTGTAGCTTCAGCTTCGCGCTGTTGTGCCACAGAATGAAGTGTATCTAAAGCGGCATTCGGTGATAAATCGCCTTCTCTAATTAACGTACCGAAATCTGCTGCAACGACTGTGCCGACAACTTTAATCCGTTTATCTGTTAAACTGGCATTCACGGCATAACCGCCACCACCACAAATACCTAAAATCCCAATACGTGCATTATCAACAACGTCTAGCGTATTTAAATAATCAATCGCATATTTGACATCTTCTACTCTATAATATGGATTTTCAATATAATCTGGTGCTTCAGCTAATTCACCTTGATGACCTGCATCAAAAGCAAACGTTACAAAGCCTTCTTCAGTTAACTTTTCAGCATAAATACTTGCTGTTTGTTCTTTAACACTACTAATTGGATGCATGACGACAATCGTTGGTAGTGCTTGTGATACCATGCCATCAGGTATTCTTAAAATTCCAGTTGTATGGATACCTCGTGTTTTAAACGTCACATTTTCTGTTTTCATTTTGAATATCCCTCCATTTAATTTTAAAACTCTCTGGATGTTTAATACTCACATGTGTATAATGTATGATAACAAATCAATGGATTAATACAATGAATAGCTTTTCAAACATGTGAAATAATACCCACTTATCATAATTTGGGTTATAAAAGGAGTGTAGATTGATGGATTTACGAATTGTCAAAACGAAACGCGGCATTCACCAAAGTTTTTTAACATTATTCAACGAGGGAGATTTTGATCATCTCACTGTTAAAAAAATTACAGAACATGCGCAAATCGGACGTAAAACTTTTTATCTCCATTACCTGGATAAATATGATTTACTCGACTTTATTGTAAGTGAAAAATTTCAAGAATTAGAGGAGATTTGTGAGGCCAAAAAAGAATTAGGCCTTTCAGAAGGGACAAAAATTTGGTTTAATTATTTTCATGAACACCAAACATTTTTTAAAAAGTTATTTAACATTCAAAATGCGGATAAATATAAAAATCAGTTTAAAACATTTATTGTCAATGAGTTAAATAAAAAAGGACTTCCAACATTAAAAACTTCTGTCAATCATGACTTGTTTACACAATTTTTTGCAGGCGGCATTATTGAATTAGTGACCATTTACTTAAATGACGATAATAGTCAAAGGGAATCCATTGAGTCACAAGTCGTATCCTTAATGAACATTTTTTACAATGAATAACCATTTGATATGTATTAGAATTCGTATCCGCTTATCCTCGGCTTATTCATTGATGTATTTTGTAGCATTACGCATAAGATTACAGGACCTGCCCTAGCCACATTTCTAGTGCGCAAGGGCAAGTTCAATAATCAATAGCATGTTTCACTCAACTGAACGAATGATCAAAGCGACTTTTTACACATTCATTTGTCGCAGTAAGTTAGCCATTTCAATTGCACCTACTGCAGATTCAGCACCTTTATTACCGGCTTTTGTTCCGGCTCTCTCAATCGCTTGTTCAATATTTTCTGTCGTGAGCACACCGAAAATCACGGGTACGCCTGTATCATCACTTGCCTTAGCAATTCCTTTTGCCGCTTCATTACAGACATAATCATAATGTGATGTTGCACCACGAATAACACATCCTAATGTTACAACGGCATCGTATTGACCTGTTTGAGCCATCTTTTTAGCGACGATAGGTAATTCAAATGCACCAGGTACATACGCAACATCGATATCTTCTTCAGCAACTTGATGTCTTTTCAACGCATCATTTGCACCATCTAATAAACGTCCTGTAATCAAATCATTAAAACGACTTACTACGACTCCAATTTTTAAACCTTTACCATTCAATTGACCTTCGAATTTCACAATAATTCCTCCTCAAATTATATTAAATGACCCATTTGTAATTTTTTCACTTGCATATAATCATGGTTATGCGCATTTGTTTCAGTAATGACTGGAATACGTTCTGCGATTTGAATCCCATAACGCTGTAATCCAGATAACTTCTCTGGATTGTTGCTTAATAAATTCACAGCCGTAATATTAAAATGTTTTAAAATTTGAGCTGCAATATTATATTCACGTAAGTCGGGTTCGAAACCGAGCGCTTCATTTGCTGAAACGGTATCATAGCCTTGTTCAATTAATTCATAAGCTTTCAATTTATTCATCAAACCAATGCCGCGTCCTTCTTGCGGTAAATACAGCACCATACCCCCATGTTCTTGTATATATGCCATTGAAGCTTCCAATTGTTCACCACAGTCACATCTTTCGCTATGGAAAATGTCCCCGGTTGCGCAAGCGGAATGCACACGGACATTCATTGTTGGCTTGATGTCGCCTTTCACAAGTGCTAAATGTTCTTCTCCGTCATTGGTTGATGTAAAGCCGTACATATCAAATTCGCCAAATTTTGTTGGTAACTTTATTTTAGCTTCGACTGAAATCATTGGACGTTTTTCTTTAATGTAAGCAACAAGGTCTTCAATTGAAATCATTCTTAAATGGTGTTTATCCTTAAACTGCTCTAATTGTTCACCTTTCGCCATTGTACCGTCTTCATTCATAATTTCACATATGACACCTGCTGGACGTGCCCCTGTCAATCTGGCCAAATCTATCGTCGCTTCAGTATGCCCACGACGTTCAAGAACACCCTTCTTTTTGCCTATTAATGGAAAAATATGTCCCGGTTGGTGAAATGTCTCTGCTGTCATCTCATCATCAATGAGCGCTCTTGCTGTTGCTGTTCTTTCGTAAGCACTAATACCTGTTGTTGAATGCACATGGTCAATACTTTGTGTAAATGCTGTCCCATGTGGATCATTGTTATTTTTAACCATACTATCAAGGCCTGCTTGTTCGGCAATCTCTGCTGAAATCGGTGTGCATATGAGACCACGACCATATTTCGCCATAAAATTAATCGTATCATCATGCATCCACTCTGTAATGGCTACGAGATCCCCTTCATTTTCACGATCTTCATCATCAACGACGACAATCATCTCGCCATTTTTCAGTGCCTCTAACGCTTCTTCAATTTTGTCTAATTGCATTTAAGCCCCTCCTTAAAAACCTGCATTAAGTAAATCTTCTACTGAAAGCTGTGATTTTTCTTTTGTAATGGCTTGGACATATTTAAACAGCATATCGGTTTCTAAATGAACGGGATCGCCTTGCTTTTTGTCAGCAAGAATCGTTGCTTTGCGTGTTTCTGGAATTAAATGAATATCAAAACGATCACGATATTTTTTAAACACCGTTAAGCTGACACCATCTACAGCAATAGAGCCTTGTGGAATCATTTGATCCAACAAACACGATTCAGCTTTAATCGTATAAATCCATTCATTTTGCGATGTTTGAATATGTTGAATGATGCCTTTTCCATCGACGTGACCTTGTACAAAATGACCCCCTAACCTTCCAGTTGCTAATAATGCACGCTCTAAATTAACTGAATCATTTGTTTTTAAGTCAGCTAAGTATGTTTTATCTTCGGTACCATGTATGACATCAACTGTAAAACTATGTTGGTCAAACCGTGTCACAGTCAAACATGTACCATTCACACTAATCGAGTCTCCAATTTGCATGTCATCTAGTATTTTTTGACATTGAATTGTGAGTGCTGTTGTGGGGTTTCGTTTTTGAATATGTTGAATTGTACCGATCTCTTCAACGATACCTGTGAACATGTCGTCACTTCCTTTGCATGTGCAGTTTGATATCGGTATCTATTATGTCAGTGTGTACAATTTCAAATTGTGGTAGTTGGTTTAAAGGTGTGACAAATTCAGTTTGATAAAATTGATTGACACCTTGACCACCTATGATTTTCGGGGCTAAATATAGGATGAAGTGCGTCACAAAACGCGACGCTAAAAATTGTGAAGTCACGTTAGGTCCTGCTTCGACAAGAACACGACCATAACCTTTTTGGTATAAATCTTTAAGCACTGCTTCAATTTGGAGGTCCGTTTGATTAATAATTTCAACATGGTCCAATGAAGTTGTCAGTGTATGATTTTCTGTATAAATATAAATGGGTGTTACGCTATCTTGAAAAAGCTGTGCATCCCAGTTAATATTGCCAGAACGCGACAAAATGACTTTCGCTGGATGATGCCCGTTTTCAATACGTGTCGTTAAACTCGGATTATCATGAGTCAGTGTCCCATTTCCCGTTAAGATGGCATCATGCGTATGTCTTAATTGAAAAACATCTTCCTTCACTTCTTTTGATGTAATCCATTGACTTTCAAAATGATCTGTCGCTTGTTTGCCATCTAGACTGGCGCTAACCTTAACTGTCACAATGGGGAGCGCTTCCTCTTTACTGTTATAAAAATCAGCATACAATTGTTGTGCGCGTGAATACGGACGATATACCACCTCAATGCCATGTTGCACCATCATGTCATGACCTGTTTCTTTTAACGTCGTATCTTTTGCTGCATAGACGACTTTAGCAATACCCGTGTCGATGATTTTTTGAGCACATGGTGGCGTACTTCCGTAGTGTGAACAAGGTTCGAGTGAAACGTAAATGGTCGCACCTTTAACTTGCTCTAAACCTGCCATAGCAATCGCTTGAATTTCGGCATGTCGCTCACCTTTTTTCAAATGCGCACCAAAACCAATGATACGGCCATCTTTTACAATTACGGCACCTACTGCTGGATTCGTTCCAGTTTGGCCTTCCGTCATTTCCGCCAATTGTATCGCATATTCTAAATAATGATTCAAAACTTTCACCTCAATAAAAAAGCCACTCGATTGTCGACTTCGAGTGGTAGGATGTATGAAAAGTGATCAAAACACATTGATACTTTTTTCATTCAAAATTTGGATACGACAAATAAACTCACATATGAGATGTGAAAAATGCCGTCACTATTCTTCCTCCCATCCAGACTTTCACTGTCGGCTCTAGATTCTCACTAGATCAGCCATACCAAATCAATGATACGGGTCGCAGGCTTATCATTTACTGCCGGTTGGGAATTTCACCCAGCCCCGAAAGAATATATGAAATTGTATTGAGAATAAAAGATACGCATGGACCTGTGAAAAGTCCATGCGTCTATATTATCTTATCTGTTCTAATATTACAATTGATTCAACATAAATTGATTATGTTGAATCAATTAAAAATGTATTGAAACAAATGACCTTAGATGCTCAATGCACCTACTTCAAAAGCCTATTTCTTCTTCTTTTTCTTCTTGTCTTTTTTCTTTTTCTCTTTCTCTTCGGCTTTCTTTTGTTGTTTACGCGCTTCTTTTTCAAGTGCCTTTTTCGCTTTGTAAGTGTCATATAAGTTTTCTACTGCACTCACAGCTTGTTGAATAATCATTGTGACGCCATTACGCTCAAAGTTGACCCCGTTTGTCATTTGACCGATTGCACGTAAGTTTTTCAACGTTCCATACAGTGGACTAATGACTTCATTCGTTGCTGGCACGATTTGAATACCACCTAGAGGATGCGCTTGTACGATTTGACGATTGGCCACATCGAGTAATAACGCGTCATCTTCATCTAACTGAGCCAAATGTTTTTTCGGTCCTGTCGCATTTATAATCACGTCCATTTTCATTTCTTCATGTACATTTTTAAAACGCAAACGATATTTACCATAAAATTGACGTACATGCTCTAGACCCGACAACACTTGTAAACGGCCTGCTTTAATTTCATCAACTAACAATTGCGCTGTTTCTTTCGGCATTGGATTTGTATTTTCTTTCATATAGCGATGATATTTATTTAAAAATTGTTCTTGGTCTTCACGACTCAAACTATTCCAAATCCAGTCCATGTTTTCTTTTAACGTTTCAAATACGCTTTGCAACGCACCTACTTCATCTGGATGATTCAAATCATAATTCAAGTCACGAACCGTATCGTATTTCCGTCGTTTTAATAACTTTTCTAATGGAATATCACGCACTTCAAACTCTTTTTTAAACAATGCAACTGCCTCTTCTAAAGGCACCACACCCATATGTTCTGCCTTCAACGCATCAAAATTTTCAACCGTTAAAAATTGAAAGGTAATATCTTGCATCGTTCCACGCACACTTGGTAATTTACCGCTACGACTTGCCATCACAATCGGCATTTTTTGATGATGACTTAAAGCATGACGTACAACATCTAAACTAGCGAGTCCTGTACCAATAATTGCGACTGCATCATTATCATCCACTTCAGCTAAAGTTTGATTCGCTGGATATGGAGAATGGATATAACCTTGTTGTCCTTTCAAACCATACGGATCATTGTAAGACATCGTACCAATCGTGAAGAAAACATAATCATATTTTTGACATGAGTCCACATCATCTCCTGTACAAACGACAATACGTTTAGGGATAATTTCACTTTCTTGCTCTTCAATATACATATGTGTCACTTCATGTTTGATCACATTGACATTATCAAATTCCGTATCAAACTGTTCTAAATAACTTTTCATGTAATGGCCAAACACATATCTTGGTAGATAATCTGCATCTCCATAATCGAAAGTATCTTGTTCGTTGTACCATTCTCTAAATTCTAAAATATTGTCGATGTTTAAAGATAAACGGTCGACAGGCACATTAATTAAAAAATCTTCGCTATCATTTTGAAAGGGTTCGCCTTGGCCCATATTATAAGCATTATCATATAAATCAACTTCTATCTTTTTAAATTGCTTATATTTAACGAGCTGTCTTAAAACACTGACACCAGCTGTTCCCATTCCGACAATGGCTACTCTCATTTTGCACCATCCTCACTCAATTTTGTACATTTCCACTCTATTATACCCTGAATGTGCTCTATTAATTAAGGATTTTACATTTTACCCTTCAATCGTTAATGATTAAAATGGTTAAAATTGACTATGTTATAATGATGAATATAACAAAATTTTGTATTTTTTGATGAATAAAAAATGGTTCGGGTTACTCATGGCGAGCATGATTTTTCTAGCAAGTTGTTCATTGCTAGGATTAGGTAGTGCTTCAAACGATAATGTCAAAATTACGGCACTTTCAACTAGCGAATCTCAAATTATGGCACATATGATTCGTTTAAAAATTGAACATGATACCCATGGAAAAATCAAGCCCACGATCATCAATAATCTTGGGTCAAGTACGATTCAACACAATGCTTTATTGAATGGTGACGCAAATATTTCGTCCACGCGTTATACTGGTACAGATTTAGTTGGTGCGCTAGAGATGGATCCCATTAAAGACCCTGCTCAAGCGATGGACGTTACACAGCAGCAATTCAAGAAAAGGTTTCATCAGACTTGGTTTGACTCATACGGGTTTGAAAACACCCTTTGCCTTTATGGTCACTAAAGAAACAGCTGCTAAGTATCATCTTCATAAGGTATCAGATCTTAAACAATACAGTGACGAATTGCGTTTAGGAACGGACAGTACGTGGATTAAACGTGCCGGTGATGGGTATCCTGCCTTCACGAGAGCTTGCGGTTTTGATTTTAATACTGTACGTCCTATGCAAATCGGCCTTGTTTATGATGCTTAAAAAAATAAAAGTTGGACGTCGCTCTCGGTTATACGACAGACGGAAGAATCGCAGCATATGATTTAGTCGTTCTTAAAGATGATCGAAAGTTCTTTCCACCGTATGATGCGAGCGCCTTTGCAACTGATGCATTGTTAAAAGAACATCCAGAAGTGAAACAATCATTAGACGATTTAACAGGCAAAGTTAATACTGAACAAATGCAATCATTAAATTATGAAGCTGACGGTAAAGGCAAAGAACCCGCAACCGTCGCAAAAGATTATTTAGAAGCACATCATTACTTTGAATAATTTCATGAAAATTGTAGACTGAAGAGATAAAGGAGTGCATTAATATGTTAAAAATGATTGTACGTGTCGTCATTTCAACAATAGTCTTGTTTTTTGTACTCGGTCGAAAAAATAAAGCTGAGTAATGATGATTAAGTTAAGACGAAATAAAAAAGGTTGCGTTGCACACATATACCGTGGCAATGCAACCTTTTTTATATTCTTTGATCGATAGCATCTAGTAGTTATGACCGTCTTGATGCTTTTTATCATCTTTGTAAACATACCAGTTAAAATACTTACCTTCAGTTTTCATGTCTTTATAAAAATCTGCCATAATCACTGCGTTACTTTTCGCCCAGTTAATGTCTGTGGCATATTGATGTTCACCTGGATTTTTTGGATTCCATCTCATACTATATAACGTGTTTTGATTCGGATTTGATAAGTAATGGTCATGTATAAACGCTGCGCCACCATAAATTGCTTTTTCTGGTGTGTCCCAACCTTTTTTCTTCGCATATTCTGCCCCTGTCTTAACTGGGTTTTCATCAAGTGCACCTACACCATAAAAATTATAATATTTTTTACCGTCAATTTCGACACCGTTAGACAGTTCAGACACCACTGAACCTGTTTCTAACAATGCATGTGAAATCAAATACACTTCATTCACTTGTTTTTCTTTTGCAGCATTTACAAAATCGTCAGTATGCGCGAGTAATGTGCGATGATCTCTCAACATACGTTTAATTCTATTTTTATCGATACCTTGATACTTTGACAAATCTAAAAATTGATACTTTTGACGCTTGTCATCCATAAAACTCGAACTATCCATTGCCTGACGAATTTCAGAATCTGAAGCGTCACGCCAATTGGTATGATCTTTATTTGAAACTTGTTGGCTTGTATAGTTGTCGATTTGTTTTTCAGATGCCTGCTTTAAAGTGACATCTAACTTTTCAACTTTTTCAACTTGATCAACACTTTTAAAGAAAATTTGATCTTCAATCATTTTGAAAAAGAAAAAACCTGCAACCGCAGCAATAATTAAAGATGCCATGACAGCAAAGATGGAACCTTTCTTGTGCTTTCTCATAAACACACCTCTTCAGAATGTTTCATTATTCAAATACAATTAAAATTGACTTGCTTGACTTCAAATTTTACCACCTTACACGACTCTGTACAATCCGTTTCATACCTTGTCACAAATTCATAAAAAAATAGTAATGAACATGTAAACTAATTCATTACTATTTTTCGCGGTGGTAATCCATCATAATGAAACTTGCTGCCTGAGAGCGATTTTTATAATAATAACGTGCGAGATTAATTGTACCTTCTACATCACCATCACGATACATCATTTCTTTTGTCATATTATTAATCATGACGAATTCTGAACGATCTCTAATGATGTCCAAATCATCATTACGCGCAAAAAAATGCTCTAAATTTAAATGTTCGTAATCCATAATAACCTCCCCCATTTATTTTATATATTTGAAATGTCCGAATGTGCTATTAATACATTGTTTGATTAAAAAAACAGCGATAAAACGATTTCTAATTCTTGTATTAAACATAAAATAGCATAAAAAGTAAAATGTCACAATCATTTCGCTATGTTATAACTCCAATGACCGGTCAAAACGAAAGGAGTGATTCATATCGTTTTTAATACACTTTATGAAAATTACCATAAATTCATACATTTTCTACTACATCAGCATCAAATTTCGTATAATTATGATGAATACTTCCAACTGCTATCGATTAGGTTATGGGAACTCTCCCTAAAATACGATGCAACTTTAAATCAGTCTTTTAAAACCTATGTCAGTTATCAACTCAAATATTACCTTATCGATTTACTGCGTGCGTCACAAAAATACCTCGCCACTGTCCCTCTCGATACTACAACTCATGAATTGAAAGTTATGACGACTACCGAACACTATTTGTTGCTTGAAGATGTCGTTCAAACATTAAAACCTACACATCGCATTTGGTTTCATTTTTATATGCAAGGTTATCAACAAAAAGAGATTCAACAGTTGATGCAGGTATCAGCCACTACTATTCGCAAATATAAAATTGCCACTTTTCATCATATAAGACAAGCACTGACACAAGATGATTTAAAGAAAGGATTTTAGCCATGACATTAATGACAAAACCCCAATACGAAAATATACTATACGTTAAATCTTCAGAATCTTTAGAATATGAATTAGTCATTCAACATTTGACGCATAAACAACATAGTCACTTATCAATGAAACAATATATCGAGCAACTGGCTTTTCAATTTCAAAAAAATGTGCGCACACAACAAAAAATTGCTAGCTCAGCGTTAAATGTACATCAAATGATACCGATATTTTTAAGTAAGTCGTTAATCCTTTGTCCACTGCAATCACAACGTGCAACAATTCAGTATTATATCAATATCACTCAAGTCATTGCTGCTTCATCTCATCAACAAGCAACACGTATTCATTTCAATAACAACTTGTCACTCATCGTCCCTATTCCGTTAAATCAATTCGTTCGAAAATGGAAAGATGCGTATTTACTCACAGCTTTAATGTCGCTTTAGTTGACTTTATTAAATTTATACAATAGTAATCTTTTTGTGAAAAATGCATTTGCGCGTTTCATTAAGTAGACAGCAACAATCATTAATACGATTGCACTTAACAAAATTGCGATCACAACGCCTATAGATAAGCTGACTTGTGGTTGGATGAAATAATTGATTGCACTTAAACTGAGCAACAACCCTGTAATAAACAGCCCTAACAATAAAATATTCGCAATAAGTAAGCCAACTAATGATGTGACTAAATGACCAGACGATACAATACGCGTCCCAAAGATTTCATGTTGCAAATAATGATTCACGAAACTTCGAGGCGTCCGATATTGTTGTTGTAATGTTTCGATAGAATGTTTTTCAAAGTATTGTGTTAAATCATTTTTCTCACGTCGATTGAGATACCACAACTCTTTTTTTATCTTATATTCAAATACGTCTTTTCGCATGATAGACTCCTTTATGTCGTTTTACCTTCACAAAGCATAGCTAAAATCGAGCTGTATTGCAAGCTCCAATCAACACAAAAAAGCACATAAGGGTGGGTCTTTGAAATCTAAACAAAACTAGATTTCTCCCCACTCTTATGTGCTTTATTTTATAAATATGAATGCGAGACTGTCAGATTATAAAATGCTAAGACCTGAAGATTTGATGTCTTTAGCGAAACCTTGAACAGTGTCTACAGATAATTCGTTAATATCACGACCGATGTTTGATACTTTTTTAACAACATCTGACGGACAAGTGATGATGTCTGCACCAATTTCATCAGCTTGGATCACGTTGAATAATTCACGACAGCTTGCCCATAAAAGTTGCACGCCTTCCTTGCTGTGTGTCACTTCAACTGATTCTTTCATTAATGGCATTGGGTCTACACCTGTGTCAGCAATACGACCTGCGAATACTGATACATATGTTTCAACACCAGCAGTTACAGCTTCAGTGATTTCTTTAACTTGTTCGATTGTGTATACAGCTGTAACGTTAAGTTTAACACCTTTAGCTGATAAGCTTTTAATAAGTGGAATCATTGACTCCCCTTTAGTGTTTACAACAGGGATTTTAACGAAAATGTTTTCACCAAATTGTTGGATGATTTCCGCTTCTTTTTCCATTGTTTCCATATCGTCGCCAAACACTTCAAAAGAGATAGAAGCATCAGGAATCGCTTCAACAGCTTCTTTTGCGAATTCAACGTAATCTTTTACGCCTGCTTTCGCCATTAAGCTTGGGTTAGTAGTAAAACCGTCTACCTCTTTGTTTTGATATGCTTTTTTCATTTGTTCGATGTCTGCACCATCAGCAAACACGCGTACTTTTAAATCAGCCATTTAATTGTGCCTCCTTGATATTTTTATCATACTAAAGTTATAACATTTTTTAAGGCCCCAATGCCATCTTTACGCTTACAAAATTTTTTCAGCAGATGCAAATGAATTCTAAAATGTGATATGATAACAAGCGATACGAAAAGGAGGCATACTATGTCTAAATCTAAGAAATACTTCTACTTATCTGTGTTGTTAATGTTAATCAGCCTTTATTTTAATACGCTTAATCCATTACTTAACGCACACTTTACATCTATTATTAAGCTCATTTTAGTATGTAGTATCGTCAATTGTTTGATTTTAATATTTGCTATTCGATTCGCTGATAAATCAATTAAACATTTACCAGAGCGTCGAAATTGGATCCATAAAGCCTCTAAAATTCAACCATTGTTACTACTCGTCGTTTTAGTGTTACATCTCCTCGCTTCACTTTACACATTTGGTATTATTTAACTTAAAAAAGAAATGGTGATAGTTTGAAGTATATTTTTATCTTTCTCGGTGGCGGAATAGGTGCACTATTGAGATGGCAAATGAGCTTCATAACAATTGGATATCCATTACCGATAGGCACCTTCATTGCAAATTTGTTAGGTGCCTTTTTAATGGGATATGTCACTGTTCGCTTAAATCATTGGTTCGTAAGCCATCCCAAACTAAAACAAGGCCTTACAACAGGTTTACTAGGCGCACTGACGACATTTTCAACTTTTCAATTCGAACTCGTCACGCTTGCTCAACAAATGGCCTGGTTCACCTTGGTGACTTATGGCTTATGCAGTTATTGTGGAGGTCTCTGCTCTTGTTTCCTAGGATACAAATTAGGAGGAATGCGCACATGAATCTTTTATTCGTTGCATGTGGAGGTGGCATGGGTGCTGTATTACGTGCCATTTTTAGTACGATAACACCAAAGTATATTCAATCTTCCTTACCGACTGCGACTCTTATCGTGAATCTTATCGGCGCCTTTTGTATCGGCTATTTAAATCACTTTACATTTTTATCACCTGATATGAAATTGTTATTCATTACAGGCGTGCTCGGTGGTTTCACAACCTTTTCAACCTTAACTTTAGAGCTTTTTCAAATGTTAAATGAAAAAAAGTGGGCAGCATTCATCATCTATAGTACATTACAATATGTCGGTTGTTTTGTATTTTGTTTTCTTGGTATGCAATTATAGGTGGGTCAAAACAAGTTTCAATTGTTTTTTTATGTCAATTTGCAATAAAACATTAAAAGGAAGAAGATAAGAAACCTTAATATTTTAGCCACTCATATAAAAAAGCAACGTCAGCCTCATGAGCGACGTTGCTTTTTTATATATCACAAATACGACAATTATAAAATAGATACTTGACTCTTCTATGTTGATATTATTATAAAGAGTGAAATTTGATTTGTTGAGATGATCAAAAGACACAAATGAAACAATCACACTTCAATCAATATGAGAGATGAGCCGGTGATTGCGAAAAATGTGCAAGGTTCCTGAGGCATTTGCTAAAACTGATAATCAATTCTTGCATCATCACAATATACAAATGACGTCAGAATACGTTGACGTTTGAGCGCCTCAGAAAACGAAACACGGTTCAGCGATTTGAAAAGTCATACATGCTTAATAAATGATGAACTATGGAAGTTTCAAAATTACTTCCCATCAAAATGTAACGGGTCAGGTCCGATACGACGATCTTCATTCAACCCATCCAATTCTTCCATTTGTGCAAGTGAAAGCTCAAAATCAAACACATTCAAATTCTCTTCAATACGGCTTGGTGTTGTTGATTTAGGAATCGTCACTACACCATGTTGCACGTTCCAACGAATGATTACTTGCGCAGGTGACTTCCCTATTTCTTCAGCTACTTTCTTTACTGTGTCGTCTTCTAAAATTTGTGCGTTCATCAACGGTGACCAAGATTCCATTTGGATGTTTTGCGCTTCTAAATACACACGTAAACGCTTTTGTGTTAAATAAGGATGGAATTCAACTTGGTTAATGACTGGTTTAATGCGTGAAGTCGCTAATAACTTGTCTAAATGTTCGACATTAAAGTTACTCACACCAATATTTTTCACTTTTTGATCGTGATATAAATCTTCCATACCTTTCCATGTGTCAATCATCACATCTTCATCTAATCCTGGCCAATGCACTAAATATAAATCTAAATAGTCGAGTCCTAAACGATCTAATGAAGCTTGGTATGCAGCTGCGACATTTTCACGACCATAATCACTTAACCATAATTTTGAAGTAATAAATAAATCTTCACGTGTTAAATCCGTTTCTGCTAAAGCTTCACGAATCCCTTCGCCTACTTTTTCTTCATTTTGATAAATCATAGCTGTATCAATGCTACGATAACCACTTTTAATGGCATGTTTAACAGCTTCTTTTGCAGTATCATTATTTTCTACTCTAAATACCCCTAAACCAACTTGAGGCATTTGATTACCATTATAAAACGTTACATGATTCATTTGTCATCGCTCCTTTTTAATCTAATCTTATCGTATCGAAAAGTGAAGTCACTGTGCAATCAATACAACCTATAATAACTCAAATGGTTACCTTGATACATGCCTTAATATAATAAAAAGAGCTAGGATATGAGTGACCCTAGCCCTTCTTGTTGATTAAGTTGAAATATAAGCTTTTGATGAGTGAAACAAATTCAGATGAGATGCGCACAAAAGATGTTATTGCGATGATATGCCCACCTCTCTCATTTGCTCATATTAGTTAAATGATTCAATTTCGTCCATAATATTTTGTAAATCATTCACATCGTATTGAATACGTCCATGGAACACAAATTTATTGAAGAACTCGTTTAATTGTTCGGGACCTACTAATACTTTTGTGACACCTTGTGAAGCGTAATTTGAAATTGTGACATCGCCTTCATGACGCGGATTGAAATATAAAATTGGTGTAGGTGTATATTTCAAATCCAACTCGTGTTGTAACTTCACTGCTAAAGCTTCCACGTGTGCTAAACGCTCTGTATAATCCACAACTGTCAATGCATTTTCAGATGCGCGACTTTGATCTAACACAACTGTCTGCGGTGTTTGTGGATTTAAGCTCAACGTTTTAAACACTTGTTCCATCATTGGATTATCAGAGAATTGTTGCTGACTAATCCCTTGATAAACATGCCCTTTCAACAATTCTGAATCGATAATATAAAGGCCAGTACGTGTCAAAACGAGATGACTTACACGTGTGATATCTTCTAAGTCATTCGTTGGTAAAAAGATATTCGCCATGATATGCATATCTTCTGGGCGGATTCTCTTCTCTTTAACTAGACGCTCACGAATGCCGAGTAATCGCATGTCTGTCACATATTCACTATGGTTTTTAGAGAAAAGTTTCAGCGCATCGATTTCTCTATTTTTAGAAGAAACCATTGTCTCGTATTCTTCTTTATGTCTTGTTTCAGCTTTTTTCTTGTCAATACGGACTTTTTCTAGTTCTTCTTGATGTTCATGTGTCAATTTATCTTGTTTTGTTTGGTATTGATTCGCATAATTTTCTTTTGCTTTCTTTTTGCTATTCAATGCCACTAAAAACAAAATAAAGAATAATGCTGCTACAACAATTGCAGCAATGAGGCCGATTTCCATTGGACCAAATTGTGTCATGAGCAATACCTTCCTTTATCACTTTTCTACAGTTATTTCTATTATATTAAATAACTATAAAATTAGCGACAGTTATCATCAAGAAATTTATTTTAATTCATTAACTGTTTCTTGTAAGTCTTGAACTTTGTCTGTACGTTCCCATGGCAATTGCACATCATTACGACCAAAGTGACCATACGCTGCAGTTTGCTTGTAAATTGGTTTTTGTAAATCTAACATTTGAATAATACCCGCTGGACGTAAGTCGAAGTTTTGTCTTACTGCTTCAATTAAGACATTTTCGCTTACTTTACCAGTACCAAATGTGTCAATTGCGATAGATACAGGTTGTGCCACCCCGATTGCATATGCCAACTGAACTTCACATTTATCAGCGAAGTTTGCTGCAACGATATTTTTAGCAACGTAACGTGCAGCATAAGCAGCTGAGCGGTCTACTTTTGTAGGATCCTTACCAGAGAAAGCACCGCCACCGTGACGTGCATAACCGCCGTAAGTATCTACAATAATTTTACGCCCTGTAAGGCCCGCGTCTCCTTGAGGCCCACCAATGACAAAGCGTCCTGTCGGGTTGATGAAAAATTTTGTTTCTTCATCTAATAATTGTGCATCGACAGTTGGATAAATAACATATTCTTTAATATCATTTTGAATTTTTTCAAGTTCAACTTCTTCATGATGCTGTGATGAAATCACAATCGTATCAATACGTTTCGGCTGATCATTGTCATCGTATTCCACAGTAACTTGAACTTTACCATCTGGACGCAAATAATCTAAAGTGCCATTTTTACGTACTTCTGATAAACGTTTCGATAATTTATGTGACAAGTCAATCGGTAAAGGCATTAATGTATCTGTTTCATTTGTCGCAAAACCAAACATTAAACCTTGGTCACCTGCACCTGTATTTAATACTTCATCATTTCCTGCATCACGGTATTCTAATGCACGGTCTACTCCTTGTGCAATATCTGGTGATTGTTCATCAATAGCCGTTAATACAGACATCGTTTTGTAATCATAGCCATACTTCGCACGTGTATAACCAATTTCTTTAACTGTTTCGCGTACTACTTTTGGAATGTCAACATAAGTTGAAGTTGTGATCTCACCAACGATTAAGGCCATACCTGTCGTTACTGTCGTCTCACAAGCAACACGTGCATTCGGATCTCCTTTTAAAATCTCATCTAAAATTGCGTCTGAAATTTGATCGGCAATTTTATCTGGATGACCTTCAGTAACTGATTCTGAAGTGAATAAACGTCTGTTATAAGTCATAATAAACTCCTTTTTGTTATGTATTACGAACATTCTCTATCTGAGCTCAATAAAAAAGAGCCTTTCAACACTATTAAATAGAGTGAAGGCTCTAACGTCCATTCGCTCTTATCGTTCAGACAAGTATTGTGTCTGCAAACGGTTTGGCACCTTTCTTCGTTAAAAGAGGTTGCTGGGTTTCATTGGGTCCATGTCCCTCCACCACTCAGGATAAGAGAATCCGTTAGAATCATATTACAAAACTTTAATAGCGATGTCAATTTCATCAGCACGCACTTTTTGAAAACGAGCGTGATACGGCCTATATCTTTTACATTTATTTTTCTACTTTAGTGTAAAGTTACTTTACTTTCTTTATTTTATCTTAATTTTTTTCTTAATTGAGTAGGGATTATTTATTGAATATGTTATACTCTTGAATTGTAAAGGCTTACATTACCGAAATAACTTTGGAGGGATATTATCATGTCATTCGACAAACAAGCGATTGAAACAGTAGCTAACAAGCCAAGTTCACATTTTCAACTCACAACGACAGAATTGTATAACAAAATTTTAAAAAGAAATGAAGCAGAACTTACAGAATTAGGTGCAATCAACGCAAAAACTGGAGAGTATACGGGGCGTTCTCCAAAAGATAAATTTATTGTTGATAATCCACAAATTAAAGACGATATCGATTGGGGTTCAATTAACCAACCGATCTCAGAAGAAAAATTCTTAAATCTTTACGATAAAGTTGTGAAATACTTAGATGAAAAAGACGAATTGTTCGTATTCAATGGATATGCAGGTAGCGATAAAGAGTCACAACTTAAACTGACTGTCATCAACGAATTTGCATGGCATAATCTATTTGCTCAAAACTTATTTATCAAACCAAGTTCAAAAGAAGAAGCATCAAAAATTAAAGCAGACTTCACAATTATTTCAGCACCACGATTCAAAGCAGATCCTGAAGTCGATGGCACGCGTTCAGAAACTTTTGTCATCATTTCATTCAAACATAAAATTATTTTAATCGGTGGTACAGAATATGCTGGAGAAATGAAAAAATCTGTATTCTCTATCATGAACTATTTATTACCACAGCGCGGTATTATGAGTATGCACTGCTCTGCCAATGTGGGCGATAAAGGAGACGTTGCATTATTCTTCGGTCTTTCTGGTACAGGTAAAACGACACTTTCAGCAGATCCAGACCGAAAATTAATCGGTGATGATGAGCACGGCTGGAATGAAAATGGGGTCTTCAATATCGAAGGCGGTTGCTATGCGAAAGCTATCAATCTCTCTGCAGAAAAAGAACCACAAATTTTTGACGCAATTCGTTACGGTACAGTATTAGAAAACTTAGTCGTTGATGAACATGGTTACATTGATTTTGATGACAACAAATATACTGAAAACACACGTGCAGCCTACCCTATCAACTACATTGATAACATTGTCTTACCTTCCAAAGCATCACATCCAAATACGATTATTTTCTTAACAGCAGATGCTTTCGGTGTACTTCCACCTATTTCCAAATTAGATAAAGACCAAGCAATGTATCATTTCTTAAGCGGATTCACATCTAAATTAGCAGGTACTGAGCGTGGTATTACTGAGCCACAACCATCATTCTCAACATGTTTTGGTGCACCTTTCTTACCATTACGTGCTGAAGTTTATGCTGAATTGTTAGGTGACTTAATCGACAAACATGAGGTTGACGTCTACCTTGTAAACACAGGTTGGACAGGTGGCCAGTATGGCGTTGGTAACCGTATTCAATTAAAATATACGCGCAAAATGGTCAACGATGCGATTAATGGCAAATTAAAAACTGCAACTTTTGAAAAAGACGACATTTTCGGATTGGCTATTCCAACAGAAGTTGAAGATGTGCCAACAACAATTTTACAACCTAAAAACGCTTGGACAGATCAAGCTGCTTACGAAGAACAAGCACAAAACCTTGTCAGTCGCTTTAAAGAGAACTTCAAAAAATTCGGTGATGACGCACAACAATTAGAAGCAGCTGGTGGATTTAAAGGATCATTAGCAGAATAGTATTAAAAAAGTAGTGTTCATTTCTTGTTATTCAAGAGATGACACTACTTTTAATTTATATAGGTTGTGCATTAGGGAACGCCACATATTTCCGTTTTAATACACTGATGAGACAATGAATAACGCTTCAAACCCATTTGTCATATCAAATTATAGCAATATTCACATGACGTTGTATCAATGTGTTTAAAATTTGGATTCTTTTTCGATGTCCAGCATCCATTGTTGAATACGCGCTAGGACATGTTTCATCGCTGGTGGACGAGGCACATGTCCTTCTTTCATTTGATAAAAAGTAGCATACCGTGCACCGACTTTTTTCAGGTGTGCTTCTAAAAAGTAAGCTTGATGAATACCCACTTGTATATCCTTTCCACCATGAATAATAAAAATAGGTGGCGCATGAGCATGAATGTCTTTCAACGCATTACGTGATTCGTATGCTGCGAGATCTTTTTTAGGGTGACCAATCATTCTTCTGAGCATGCCACGTAAATCAACGCGTTCCTCATACATTAAATGTAAATCGGTCACACCGCCCCAAATGATATAACTATCTGCTTCAACTGTTTGGAAAGTTAATAAGCCTTGTATACCACCGCGTGAAAAGCCGATAAGATGCATGGATGCTTCGGGATAACGTGACTTCAACATTTCTGCTGCAACAGTGACATCAGCCAAATCTGCACCAGCAAAATCGTCGTTCCCTTCACTCCCATTGTTGCCACGATAATACGGTGCAAACACTAATGTATTTGGCGTAATAAACTGCAACATTCTCGCAAGCCGTACACGTCCGACTTGACCTTTTCCACCACGTAAATACATGACAATGCGCTTCACAGGTTGTCGTGGTTGGACGTTAAGACCTTTAACATGTAATCCGTGTACGTCATAAGTCCATTCCTCTACTTTATGATTTTCTAAAAAGACTGGCATTGCTTTACTCTTGATAAAAGCCAAGCTCACTCATCCTTTCGACACATCGTAATATAGCAGGATCCTTTAATAAATAACTTTTTTCTTCTTCTTTAATCGTATCAATGGAACGGGTTAAAATCGGTCCCATCGTTTCGTGGTAATGCACATCTGTATCCAACGTATCTACAATGACGACATAAACATCTTTTTTGAAACAATACGTATCTCCCTGCACTTCATACTGTGCAATGTAATAAATTTGTTCAGCTAAGGCGCCTGTTTCTTCATAAAGTTCCCGTTTTAATGCCTCTAGACTTGATTCACCCAGTTCCCGTTTACCACCTGGAAATTCTATGCCGCGTTGTTGGTGTTGTGTTAATACTAATTGTTGCTGAAAAATGGGTAACGCTAGCACATGACCCCCATCTTTTTGATCAGCGTCATTTTTAAATTCTAAAATGACTGTTTGCTGATTTTCATCTGTAAACTTCACGCCCCATACGCCCTTTCTTTCTGTGTTACAATATGATTGATTGAAGGAGGATTCTATTATGAAAACACTGTTTATCTATGCCATCCGTTTTTACCAGCGCTTCATTTCACCATTGACACCGCCTTCGTGTCGTTTTTATCCAACTTGTTCCAATTATACATTAGAAGCTATTCAAGTCCACGGTGCGCTTAAAGGCAGCTGGCTCGGATTGAAACGCATTTTAAAATGTCATCCGTTCCATAAAGGTGGCTTTGATCCTGTACCATTAAAAAAATCATCTCATCATCATAAAGAAGATAATAAAGATTGATTCACTACGGGCGGTTCGAAATATAACTGTCCGTCGTGCAATCGTCCTACATTATCTGTGACATCTTGCTCAAAATAAAATCCTTCCGGTGTGACATCTCCAGCATAATCACTCCATTGACTGAGCCACGCTGTAAAATAACGACTTAAACCACATTCATACATCCCTCCAATAACGACTCGAACGCCTTTATCCTGCAGCACTTTCATCGCTTCTAACACACGATCGATGCCACCTAAACGAAAAGGTTTAAGTACGACAGTTTGAATATGAGCGTTTTGTACTAAAGATTGTATTGCCGCCAGACTTGTCGCATGTTCATCGAGCGCAATAGGTGGGAATGCTGTATAATCCGCTTCGACGTTTAATGATTCAAACGGCTCTTCAATAAATGCAAGATATGGTTTTAATCGCTTTAACGTCACAATATCCGCCATTGTTAACGTCTGATTCGCATCGGTAGAAATTGGAATATCGGGATACATCGTCGCTAACATTTGAACTTGTTCCATAACTTGTGACGTCCATTTAATTTTAATACGACCGACACCATCGACGCGCATCATCCGTTGGGTAAAGTCCCCATTAATTGTCAATGTCATCGGCACATGAAAGGATTCAAGGTTGTGAAACATTTGATATAATGCCATGATTACCGTCGCACGTGCAGCTGGATAAGGGTCTAACGTTGCTACACATTGTTGTGCTGCTTCATAAGACGTCATCTCTACCCCGCGCACCTTTTCAAACCATGATTTTAATACATTGATTACATCGGAAATCGTCTCATCATGATACCAAGCTGTGTCAAACGCATTACACTCTCCAAACCATGTCTGCCCCTTGTCATCTGTCCATTTCACAAATAATGTTTTACGATGCGTCATCTGTACTTTCGGCGTTTGAATCGGATGAATAAAAGCTGGTTCATAAAAATAAAATTGCATGTCTATTAATTGCATCGCTATCCCTCATTTAACATCCGTCGCTGGAGCTTTCCAGTGCTCGTATAAGGTAGAGCCTCAACAAAATAAATGTGCACAGGTAACTTGTATTTGGCTAAACGCGCTTCAAGAAATGACTCAATATCCGTCACCCATTGACGTGCGACGACATACAAGATGGGACGTTGACCCCATGCCGTATCCGCAACAGCCGTACACATCGCATCAGCAATATTAGGGTGAGACTTAGCGACAGACTCAATTTCGTAAGGATAAATATTTTCTCCACCACTAATAATCAAATCTTTACGACGATCATAGATAACGACGTCTCCTTGATCATCCACACTTGCAATATCTCCAGTTTTGAAATAGCCTTCCTCATCGAAAACATTGTCCATATTTTCAGGATATAAATAGCCTTTCATCACGTTGCCCCCTTTAACATAAAGTTCACCGTGACCATTGGCATCGGGTGAGACAACTTTGAGCGCAATTTCTGAACTTGCACGCCCTACAGTATTTGGATTTTGTTGTAACATGGTCGGATCAGCAGTTAAAAATTGCGAACATGTTTCCGTCATACCAAATGAATTATATATCGGTAGGTGACGGTCTAGTGCTTGACGAATAAATTGCCCGTCGAGTTTCGCACCTCCTAACAAAATCTTCTCCAAATGGTAAGGATGGTTAAGTCCTTGTTCCATGAGTCGCATTAATGTAATCGGCACTAAAGAGACGTGTGTAATGCCTTCAGTTTGAAACAGTTCCATCACTGTTGTTGTGTTAAATTTTTCGAGTAAGAAGACGGTAAAACCATACTGTACACTTCTTAATAAGATACTCAATCCGGAAATATGATAAATCGGTAAGACCGCAAGCCATTTCGAATTATGCGAAAAACCGAGACTTTCTTTGCACGATGCCGCACTCATACGATGGTTTTCGAATGTTTGTGGCACCGCTTTTTGAGGGCCAGTCGTACCTGAAGTGAACATAATCGAAGCAATATGTTGCTCATGAAATTCATACATATCGACTGAAAAACCAGGATCTGTAGTCGGCATTTCTAAATCGTCTGACTGTATGACACGTATTGAAGTGTCTAGCGTTTGATGCGCTGTACTCACAATCAAATCAACGCCAATAGAGGCCATTTGTCGATCAATTTCAAACGCTGTCAAACGATTATTAATGAGCGCGATTTCAATATCGTATAACCAAGCCGCATGAATTAAAATAGCTGCTTCTAAAGAATTATTTAAATATAAACCGAGACGTCCACGTTGTAACTGTTGTAACTGTGCCCCTTTTAATGTTGCACGATCCAATAATGTTTTAAATGTGATGGCCTCGTTAAGTGTTTGTATTGCAATTTTGTCTGGATGCTGTTTGGCCTGTTGAACGAGCCAGTGTTCCATATGTGTCCCCCCAAAAACAAAGATTCATTATATCTATTATAGACCTTATCACATAAACTTGCATCGTATAAAAACGCCCATCCCATTCAACATAAAAAAACAACGAAACTTCACTTTTCGGTAAAGTCGTTGTTCACACTTCAAATCAACATCATTTAGTTGTTTCACACAATTACTACATTTCCTTTTGTAATCGCATTTTCGTTTCGTATAACTGCTCAATATATTTAAATTTTTCCTCTTTCGACAACTGTTCATTATCGATAATTTGAAATATTTCAGATTTACGTTGTTGTAATGATAATCGGTATTGTTTCAACTGATAAAGCGTCTCATAATCTTTTAAAGTCAAATATTTATGGATATGTATCGTTTGGCAATTCGGATGATTGTAATACGTAGAAGTAGTAATGCATAAATCAAAATTTTGAGATAATAAAGTTGCCTCACGTTCTGAATAAGGACCGTGAAAATGTCCAATAGGCAACAAGTCGTTCAATTTTGTATACAATATGCGTTGTTCCACTTTTGAAATATTCGTCACAACGATAATATCCATATGATGTTCAGGTGTTTGATGTTCAACATATAACGATTGAATCGCATACGCAAACTCCGATAAATCAGATACACTTAATGGCCGCTTAAACTTTTGTTGAAATTGTTCAGTTTGTGACAGTTGTTCCATAATTTGTGCCGTCAATTTTGACCAATTCATAATTTCCTTGTCAGCCTCTCCCAACACATTACAACGATCGGCATAACCAAAAAATTGCCTGTAATAGACCACCTTCATCAACGTCTGAATCAGCTCGATAAATACCGCCCTATCGTTAAAATGAATATCCGTTTGACGTTCAAATGCATCAATAAACATTTCACTAATACACATCAAATCTTTAAAACTCTCACTGTCATAATAAAAATCATAGTCTTTACTAATACAGAGCAGTTGTATCGCAATAAAATGCACTTCGATCGATATCGTTGGCATATTATCTTTCAACTTTTCGACTAACTGTTGACTAATATAATATTCTAAACGTTTCTCTATCATTTGTCGCTGATGATTTTCCAATGCAATAGGTCGCTCAGAATGAAAGATTAAAGTTAAAAATAAACAGCGACATAAAATGCGTTTATTGGATAGTGATATTTTTTTATGTAACATATGTTCATACTGATCAAATGCGCGATAAAATTCATATTCAAATGACTGATACTGGTGAATCAAACAAGCCTCTTGATTAAATGTGAGCAAACTTTCAAATAAGGCATGAAAATCTTCAATTTCTATCATTTTAATCATTTCATAAATCACATTACGTTCAAAATTAACCACTGTATCCACATAGTACCCTTGTTTTTTATCATTTAAAAGAGGGATTTGATAGCGCGCCAACCATTTTTTCACTTCATTTAGGTCGCTAATGACTGTATTTTTGCTCACATCAAAATAGTCTTCAAACGTTTTCACTCTGAGCACTTTCTGACTTAACAAAATAGCGGATGCTATCAAAATAATTCGCTCTTCCCTCTTAAAAATATAATTTGTCGTGGATGCTTTATGATGAAAATAAGTTTCAATGACTGTTGCTTGTAACGGTTCGATATAAAAGTATCCTTCATCATCTTTTGATATCGGGGACATGCTTGACAACTTTAAAATGTCATTCAATTTGTTGATATAGTAATAAATCATCCGCCGCGACACACCAATGGCCTTCGCAGTTTGACTTACACTTTTAAATTTTTGTCGCTTTTTAAAGTAATCTAAAAAACACAACAATTTTTTATCGAAATCAACCATCAGAAATCACACTTCCTTCAATATCAATCAGACTTTAAATGTGAAAAGGAATGACTTAAGTGCTTTACTGCCCGTAATAAGCAGTTGAACCGTGTTTTCTAAAATAATGCTTGTCTAATAGAAATGCATCTATTTCACCAAGATCTTTCTTTAATGCTTCTGATTTCATTGCCATTTCAGCAACTTCTTCTAATATAATGGTATGTTCTACCGCTTTCTTTAAAGATGAACCAAAAATAAATGGACCATGTTGATTCACAATCACTGCAGGTATCGCTGTCGGATCAATCTGCTTTTCTTGAAATGTTTCGACAATGACTTTACCTGTATTCAACTCATAATCCGTCGCTACTTCTTCTTCAGTCAAACTTCTTGTACAAGGTACAGGCCCATAGAAAGTATCTGCATGTGTTGTGCCGTAAGCAGGAATATCTCGTCCCGCTTGTGCATATGCCACTGCATGTAGCGAATGTGTATGGACAATACTTTGAATGTTCTCCATATGTTGATATAAGTAGACATGTGTAGCCAAATCTGACGACGGTTTTAATTGATTGTCAAAAGGGTTTCCATCTAAATCTGTTATCACCATATCTTCAGGTCGCATTTTTTTATATGGTACACCACTTGGTTTAATACAAATGACGCCTTTTTCACGGTCAATCACACTTACATTTCCCCAAGTCAATTTTACCAAATTATTTTTAGGTAATTGCATATTCGCTTCATAAACATGTTGTTTTAAAATTGCATCATTCATGTTGATATGCACCACTCTCTTTTAATTGTTCCATAATAAAGTTTTTAGCTTTTTGAACTTCGGCTAGCGGGTTAGTAGCATTTTCTGACCACATCTCAATTAAAAATGGACCACGATAATTTAATGCATCTAAATCACGAAATGCATTCACAAAATCGACACATCCTTCTCCAAAAGGCACATTTTTAAACTGGCCTTCGAAAGTATCGGTCACTGCATGTGTATCTTTTAAATGAACCGCCACAATTTCTTGAGCCGCCAATGTCAATTCTTCCTTCACATTGTTTTCAGGCCAAGCTGACAAATTACCGATATCTGGGTACACTTTCAATAAAGGATGTTGAATTTCTTCTTTAATAGCCATATATTTCGTTAAACTCGACATAAAAGGATCATCCATAATTTCGATTGCGAGTATAATTTGCTTTTCTGCAGCAATATTTAATGCTTCGCGAACACCTTCAATAAAGTATTGTCTTGATGCTGCTGTTTTTGTTTCATAATATACATCATAGCCTGCTAACTGAATCACACGAATACCGAGTTGATGTGCTAAATGAACGGCTTTTTTCATGATGCGCATCGCTTCTTCTCTTTTCATTGGATCGGCTGAACCAAATGGAAAACGGCGATGGCCACTTAGACACATACTTTGAATAGCAACCCCTGTGTCGAGTTGTGCATTTACTATTGATTTAATTCTGTCTTGTCCCCAGTCTAGACGTGCCAAACGTTCATCTGTTTCATCAATCGATAACTCATAAAATTGGAAGCCTAAGTCCGCAGCCATTTTTAATTGCGTTTCAACGTCGACTTCGTTGGGTAATGCTTTTTCATAGATACCTAAATAAATCATTTAACCAAACACCCTTTGAATTTCCGCTTTAAAGTCCAATGCCGCTTGATGTGGTGAGGCTGCTTCCCTTAAACTGCGACCCGCGATAAATGCATAAACATCCAAGCCTTTAAACTTTTCAATCGTATCAAGCTCTAAACCACCTGTGACAGACACTTTAAAGCCCATCTCAATCAGTTTACGAATTTTATCTAAGTCTGTATCCGACCAAGTTTCACCTGCTAACAATGCATCTCTACTTTGATGGTAGACGACTTGTTGAATATCATTGTCCAACCATTGTTGCGCTTGCTCAAACGTCCAATCTCCGTAAAGTTCAACTTGTAAATCATCCATCACTTTTCTTGCAGCAACCATTGTCGGTAACGTTGCTGAACAAATAACAGTCATCCAGTTTGCGCCTGCATCTTTACAGTTTTGAGCAACTGTTTTACCTGCATCTGCACATTTCGTATCGGCTAAGATACATTTATCCGGATAAAGCGCACGCATCACTTCAATTGCTGACTTTCCTTCTTGTAAACATAAAATCGTTCCCACTTCCACAACATCAACGACATCACCGAGTTCCTGAATCGTTGTAATCGCATCTGGAATATTTTGATTATCTAAAGCAATTTGTAATAACGGTAATCCCATGGCTAGACCTCCAATTTTATATATACTGACTCATGTCGGCATGATCAATAATGGTTAATACGTCCTCTACCGATGTTGCCGAAGTTAATTTTTCAATGATGTTTTCAATTTCAAAAACCGCGACAATTTGAGGTATCGCAATACTCGTGTGAATTTCTGCAGATGTGGCTGCAAGTACGACAAAGACTTGTGCAGGCTTACCATCAGAAAATGGAATCGGTGTATCAAATGTCACCAATGAGAAGGCATTTCTATTCACGCCATCTTCAGGTCGTGCATGTGGCATAGCCATGCCTTCCATTAATAAGTAATAAGGACCATAATGATGTGTACTTTTAATAATCGCATCAACATATTCTGGCTTCACCGCTTCACTTTCAACTAATGGACGTGTAGCAATACGCACCGCTTCTTCCCATGAGTCTGCATGTTGGTTTAACAAAATCGAATTTTCTGTAATTAAGCTTTCTTTAAACGATAACATCATACATCACCTTTAAATGACAGTTTTTAAATTCTCTTTAATTTCATTATCATCCATTAAATTTTCCAGTCCGAGCAATTTGCTAGAAGTACGCCCTTCTAACTCGTGAATCAAATGTTTACTCGCAAATACAACATCGTAGCTACTTGCTTGGGACTTCGCTTCGCCGACACTACAATAATCGACAACAAAATCACTCACATTTAATTCACGCAAACATTTCTCAATTTTCATCTTAATGACCATCGAACTACCCATACCATTTCCACAAGCTGCTAAAATTTTTAACATCATATTTCCCTCATTTCTTCATCTTATTCAAAACCTGTATCATATGCGGCTTTATCTTTTGCACGACGATATTGTAATTGTGGAATGATTAATAAAATAATGACAATCGCCACATAACCAATCAAACCAAAATGTTGCATCAACGCACCAAAGCCTGGCCAAATCAATTCAAAGTCAATATTGCCGTGCCATCCTCCAAATTTGTACAATTGGAAAATGACGACTGCAATCGCCCCTATGCCTACTTGACATATACCGGATATAAACGAACAAATCATAGCTGCCCTTGTACCACCGACTTTATTGGCAAATACTGCAATCGTCGCATTGTCAAAGAATACAGGAACGAATCCAGTAATAATCAATACTGGCGAATGGAACACGAGTAAACCGAGAATCGTTAAAAATTGTCCAATAGAGCCGAAAATAAAACCAAATAGAATCGCATTTTGAGGTGTGAAGTTGTAAGATGCCGCACAGTCTACAGCTGGTAATGAACCTGGTAAAATCTTGTTCGAAATACCTTGGAAAGACTGCGTTAATTCTGCAACGAACATCCGTACACCCATCATTAAAATAGCAAGGTACACTGCAAACGATAGTGAACTTGAAATCACATATGTCGCAAAAGATAACGTCTCTGGAAACTTTTTAGGATCTAAGTGACGTAAGAAATCTTCACCTAAAATGACTAAAATTGTACCAAAGAAGAGTAACATTAATGTCCCCGTCGCAACGATATTATCATGGAAAATAGACAACCATTTAGGCAGTTTAATATTATCCAGGTTCTTCTCTTTATTGCCGATTTTTGGCGCAATTTTGTCCACTAACCAAATCGCAAACATCTGTTGGTGACCAATCGCAAAACCTGAATGATTCGTCAAACGTTGCGTTGGACCTACAGTTAAGTTTGAACCTACAGCCCAATAAAGCCCTACAATAATACCGACTAAAATTGCACCTACAAAGTTACGATACTCTGGAAATGCTAAGAAAATAATCCAAGTTACTGTTGAAGCTTGTTGGACCATCACGTGCCCAGTAATAAATAACGTTCTAATTTTTGTAAACTTACGTAGCAATACGACAGCGATGTTGAGTAAAAAGCCGACGAGTAGCGCAAGCATCGTGTATGACGTCGTTAAACCAATCGATTTCAATGCACCATCTACCGCATTTAAACCGAAGTAAGGGTCAATCACAGCCGCTTTCAAACCAAAACGTTCCCCTAAACCTGCAAGAATCGGTCGGAAAGTTGCTACTAATCCTCCAGCACCTACCGTTAAAATCATGTAGCCCACTGTTGCCTTAATAAAGCCCGCAAAACATTCATAAAGTTTCTTTTTCAATAATGCGTAACCAATAAATACAATGATGCCTATGAAAAATTCTGGTTTAGATAAAATGTTGTTACTAAACCACGTAAACCCATTCATAAATATTTGCATGTCATTCCCTCCTATTATGCATACTGCCTATAAAAATGATGGGAACGGTAAATCAGTATCTGTAGAGAATACATCATCAAAACCGCGTGGGTAATGATACTCTAAATCATCTTTATCTTTAGGGAATACAAATTTACCACCAACTTGCCAAATGTAAGGCTTAAATTGATATTTCAATACTTTTCGTTTAAACTCCCATAGTAATAACAACTCTTTAGGATCTGCTTGGAAATTCGTCCAAATGTCATGGTGCACTGGAATAACAACGTCTGCTTTTAAACTTTCTGCCATTCGGAGCATATCCACTGAAGTTACCTTATCCGTAATACCTCTTGGATTTTCACCAAAAGCCCCAATGACAACATTGACATCATGCTCATTACCATGTTTTGCAAACGTATTCGAATAATGTGAATCACCCGCGTGATACAGTGAGCCGCCTGATGTTTTGAATAAATAGTTCACAGCGATTTCATCCATATCAACAGGTAACTTTCCTTTTAATGTTACAGATGGATCTGCTGTCACGAGTGCTGTACGGTCAAACGCTTCCAACACTTGAATTTCTACACTTTTTACTTGGACGGAATCACCAGGACGAACGACGATACAACGCTCTTCCGGCACCCCCCATTTTTTCCATGTGTTGACCACTTCTTGAGGACCGATAAACGGCACATCTTCATTTGTGTTTTGCATCACTGCAGCTGCCGTATTGATATCTAAATGGTCGGAATGAATGTGCGTCACAACTAACGCATCCACATTTTTAATTTCAAATGGATCAATGACAAAAGGTTGTGCTCTTAAATTAGGTTGTAAGTTTTGACAACCACTCATTCGTTGCATTTGATGACCTTTTTTCATTTTTCCAACTTTTTGTGTACGCTTACCTGTTCCACACCACATATCGCACAAAATATTCGTGTTCTCGTGAGATTTCAACCAGATCCCTGTACAACCTAACCACCACATTGCAAAAGTATTTTCTTCCACGACCTCATTTTCTATTTCTTCGTTGAGCCAAGTGCCCCATTCCGGAAAAGTATTCAAAATCCACTTTTCCTTTGTTACTTCATTAATATGATTCAAAGTTATGCACTCCTTTCAAATGTGTAAACGCTTACTCGTTCTCAGTTTATGCCTATTGTGATAAAAGAAAAAGTCCAATATATGTACAAAAAACATGTACATCACTGGACTGTTCGCGCATAAAAATATTCAATTAGAAACACTCATCTACTCGAGTAGATTTGCTTTAACTCTTTTGATTCAACGTCATAAGTATAAACATCTGGCATCGTCATCTGCTGAAATTGTTCATAAGTAAAAGCCCCATCCGTCAATGCATGAAAGAGCACAGCAAGTGACGTGCCATGACCACTGATGACAATCGTCTCGCCTTTCACCTGTGACAAAATATCCTGAAATGACGGTAGAATTCGTTGTTGCACTTGTTTCAACGACTCTCCACCATGTAATCGATAATCAAAATTTCTCCATTGTTCGGCAGCATATGTATCAAAATCATCCACCCATTCACCGATGACACGTTCTCTCAAATCGTCTACTACTTGAATATCTATGTTGACAGTACGTGCAAGCGGTACCACCGTTTCAATTGTACGCGCATATGGACTTGAGTATATGGTTTCGATACACTTCCCTTCAAACCAAGCCACAAGACTTTGTGCCTCTTGTCTACCCTTTTCTGATAACGGGGCAGTATCCTTCTTAACCGTATGATCCCTCGTCGCATGTCTCACAAAATAAACCTTTTTTACCATATTGATGCTCCTTTTAAAAAACGCTTGCCACTACACCTTTGTATTTTATCCAATTATTTCGAGTATATCATATGTATTATAACGTATTGTTTGCGAATAGTTATCTAAAATAATATTCGATAATAAGAAAATTAAAATAACTACATTAATAATCCCTATCTCAAAAAAATATGACAATCAAATGTTAAAAATATACAGAGTTAATAAATAGTTAATAGAATCACAAATAATGTATCAGTTTTAAAAAACGAACTTTATAAAAATGGTTAAACTATTTGTTCGTAAAATTTTTCAACTCTTTATTTTCCCTATTCTCATATACTGATCATAGCGCACCTGAGTGACACAACCAAATTTTCGATTAACATAAACGAACGGGTTTTCATAACAAATTGCACAAAATGTGTCTGTAATTTATACATTTTTACTCATCTCTCTTTTAATAAATAGTTAATTTTAAATTGATAAAAAATATATTATTATGAAATTGCATCAAAAGTATATAGAGAAAGAAAGTGGTTCTTATGGTAAAAAACAAATTATTAGCCGCAACACTATCTATAAGCTTAGTTCTTCCATTGATTGCCCCCCATAGTGAAGAAGCTAAAGCCGCAAGCAATATAGAAGAGATCGGCGAAGGTGCACAAGTCATTAAAAGAACAGAAGATGTAAGTAGCAAAAAATGGGGTGCGACTCAAAACATTCAATTCGACTTTGTTAAAGACCCGAAATATAACAAAGATGCATTAATTGTTAAAATGCAAGGGTTTATCAAATCGAGAACAAGCTTCACGGATATAAAAGGAAAAGGATATGAAGCAGTAAAAAGAATGATTTGGCCTTTCCAATATAATATTGCTTTCAAAACAAATGACCCTAACGTTTCTTTAATTAACTATCTTCCTAAAAATAAGATCGAAACAATAGATGTAAGCGAAACGTTAGGTTATACGATTGGTGGTAACTTCCAAAGTGCCCCATCACTTGGCGGTAAAGGCACATTTAACTATGCAAAGAAAATTAGCTATAACCAACAAAATTTCATTAGTGAAGTCGTTCAACAAAATTCAAAAAATATTAACTGGGCAGTTAGAGCAAATGCATTCCAATCAGAAGATGGGCCAATATCTGCATATGAAAATCACTTGTTTGTAAGAAGTCCAATCGGTCCTAAAGCGAGAGACTTCTTTGTATCAGATGAATACTTACCACCTCTAATTAAAAGTGGTTTTAACCCATCATTTATCGCGACTGTATCTCATGAAAAAGATAAAGGCGACACAAGTGAATTCGAAATTTCATATGGTCGTAACCTAGATATCACTTACGCAACGTTCTTCCCACAAACTGGTATATTTGCGGATAGACGTTATAATGCATTAGTGAATAGAAATCTTGTGACTAAATATGAAGTCAACTGGAAAACACACGAAATTAAAGTAAAGGGGCATAATTAACATGAAAATGAATAAATTGTTAAAAGCCGTTACAGCAACATCAGTGGCATTTATGTTATTTTCTAATTCCGTTTATGCTGCCAATCAAATTTCACCTGTATCTAAAGAAAAAGTAGACGATAAAATCACTTTATACAAAACGACTGCAACTTCAGATTCTGATAAATTAAACATTTCTCAACTGTTAACTTTTAATTTTATTGAAGATAACAGCTACGATAAAGATACACTCATCTTAAAAGCTGCGGGTAATATTAACTCAGGCTACCAAGCGCCCAACCCCAACGATTATAAATTTTCAAACTTTTATTGGGGTGCAAAATATACTGTCTTAGTCAAAGCAGGTTCAAAAGGCGTCAATGTTGTAGACTATGCACCTAAAAATCAAAATGAGGACTTTCAAGTTCAAAATACGCTGGGCTACTCTTTTGGTGGAGATATTAGTATCTCAAGAGGTTTATCAGGTGGCATAAATGGAAATGAGTCATTTTCAGAAACAATTAATTATAAACAAGAAAGTTATAGAACAACAATCGATAGACACACTGACAACAAAACAGTTGGTTGGAATGTTGAAGCCCATAAAATCATGAATGGCACTTGGGGACCATATGGCCGAGATAGCTACCATGAAATTTATGGTAATGAACTATTTTTAGGTGGCAGACAAAGTAAATTAAACGCAGGTCAAAACTTCCTACCAACACATCAAATGCCAGTGTTAGCGAGAGGAAATTTTAATCCTGAATTTTTAAGTGTATTGTCACATAAACCGAGTGATGCTCAAAAAACAAAAATCGCAGTCACTTACCAAAGAGACTTAGATAATTACACAAATTACTGGACTGGATTCTACTGGACAGGTGCGAACTATAAAGATCAAAGAGCAGCGACATTTACTTCAATTTATGAGGTAGATTGGAAAGCACATACAGTAAATCTCATTGACACAAAAACTCATGAGAAAAACGCTACATAACATTCATTAGTTTTAACAGTCATCTATACTTTTAGAAATACACCCCAAAAGCGAGACACAGCTTCTCACTTGATGGGGTGTATTTTAGCTTTAGCTTTCTTTTATTCCCATTGCACGCGTATAAAAATCACTTTTTACGCTACCAAAAGCATTAAACTTTACAGTATGGTCTTAGGAACAAGTGATTTTCTACTTAGACTTGCGTTTAAATTCTTTTTAGCTGTCTATTTTTAATCTCCCAAACTTGTGTCGCTACTTTATCGACAAAGGCTTGATCATGTGTTGTAAAGATGACTGTGCCTTTATAACTGATTAAAAGATTTTCAAGCGCTTCTATCGTATAAATATCCATAAAATTCGTAGGTTCATCTAAAATTAATACGTTGGAGGGTTCTAATAATAATTTGGCAATACTGAATTTAGTCGCTTCTCCCCCACTTAATTCATTCATTTTTTTCGTATTGATTTCGAGTTGGCTAAATCCAAGGTTTAAAAGAACCGATTTAATCAAGTTGTTTTCATAATCACTTTTCTCTTCAAGATACTTAATCAGTGTTTGATTGTCATCCAAGATATAATCCATTTGTTCATATACTTTAATTTTAGCATTTTTAGAAATCGTCATTCCTTCGTCATTTCTAATTATATAGTTGAGAAGTGAGGTTTTACCCGTACCATTATCACCTATAATCGCTATTTTTTCGCCTTTTTCAAATTGGAAGCTAAGACGGTTAAAAATTCGTTTATCGCCGATTGTGAGTGTGATATCTTCGCCCATAATAGGAAACCTTTTATGCATTTCCAAACTTTTTACAGTAGGAAACTCAATTTGAGGAAGCTCCACAATTTTTAAGTCCTCTCCAATATTCTCTATTCTTTTCTCAATATTTTTGGCATTTTTAAAGATACTTTTCTGTACGGTATCTTTTTGTTTTGAGGCTGCTAAACGATTCGGTTTAATATGACGTTTTTTCTGTTTTTTGCTTATTTTTTCAATACTTTCTGCTTTCTTTCTTTTTTCTTCTAAAGATTTTTGCAGTTTTTCCCTTTCTTTTTCTTTCTTATCATTTTCATTTTTAACAGCTTCTAACATTTCATTCTTCTGTTGCATATAATCGTCATAGTTCCCTAAATATACATTAATTTGGCCATCTTCAATTTCCCATATTTGAGTTGCAAGTTCATTGATAAAATCTCTATCGTGACTCACAACTATCACTAAGCCATAATGATAATTTAGAATAGATTTTAACTGATTTTTCCCTTTATAGTCCATATGGGTCGTGGGTTCATCTAATAATAAACCTTCACTATAATGAGAAAGACCTTCTGTTAAAAGGAGCTTACGTTTTTCTCCCCCACTTAAGTGTGTCATTGTAATATCTGGAACATGAAATTTTGAAAGCAACTCAAAATCTAATGTATGAGTATCTACTGACAATTCATCATATTCAATTTGAGGAATATATGTCATTTTAATATATTTCTTGATAGTCCCTTCATGAGCAGTGATAATACCATGGATCAGTTTTAAAAGTGTCGTTTTACCTGAACCGTTCTTTCCTACAATGGCTATCCTTTCGTTGTTATAGGCTGCTAACGTTTTGATTGCAATAAGCTCTTTAGTACCATACGAAAATTTCACATTTTCTAATTTAATTGCTAGATGATTCATGCGCTCACCCCCTAGATGTCTAACACCTTTAAGGCGCCATTTGAAGCTCTAACGTTGATTTTAGCTAGTACTTTTATTTTAAATTTATGTTAAAAAGTAAGTTTTTAATTCTTTTTTAAATTTGATAGTATTTCTAATTCCTATTAGTACTTTGAAAGGAACAACAGCACCCTCTAATTTTTTTATCTCGAACACATTGTTACTCATATGTTCGGAATTTAAATCTAATAATTTCATATTATATAATATCTTTTCTATCAACATAATCTGAAAAATCAAAGATATAATCAAATTTCTTATAAACATCTTGTGGTGTATTATGCGAAATGATGATGACTGTCTTATTGTTAATTGCCATGAGTAAATCCCAAAATACCTGACTTGTTCTTTCATCTAAATTTGAGGTCGGTTCATCAAAAACTAATGTTTCTTTATCTGACAATAGTCCCCTTAGCAGCAATACCCTTCTTTTTTCACCACTTGATAATTTATCTATATTCTTTTCGAAAATGATTTTATCTGGCAATAGTTTGTTAATAAACACATATTGCTTTTCAGTCGCGTCTTTATTAAATGTGATATTGTATAGTACAGATTCATCAAACAAAACATTTTCAGTCATGATATATGATGTTTTTTTCAATGAATTCGTATGTTCATTAATTTGTTTATCATCATATTGAATGACACCCGCCTCAATTGGACTCAATCCTAGAAGTGCCTCAATAAAAATTGATTTACCTATACCACTTCTTCCTATAATTAAATGCTTTTTATTCTTGTGAAATTCTAAGTCTTTATAAGCCAAATTACAATTTTTAATATTCAGTTCTAAACCCTTCGCATGTATTTGATTTTTAAAGCCTATCGTTTCTAGTTCACAATCATCAATTGAATTATAATCGCTAAATAATTGGCTTCTTAGTTTCTTTGTGCTATTAATACTATTTATATTCCTTGAAAGGCTAAGTATAGGCATGCTCAATTGATCCACTAATCCTAATAATGTGATTACTGTACCTGGATGAATAGCATTTTTATAAACTAAATAAATTGCAATGGTTAATACTATAAAGTGCGATAAGTATGAACTTAATGAATATGCAGCATTTAAAGTAACCTGATAATTCTTAGATGTTGCCCAACTCTTTTTTTCTTCTTCCACATTAGTTATGAATTTTCTATAAAAATGCTCTCTTAATTCGAATACTTTTATATACTTCAAATTATCCATCAAGTTTTTATAAAATTTTAAATTCACACCTTTATGTTCATACAATTTCTCTTCTAAGTGAGCAAGTTTGTTTTTAAATAATTTTGTGATTAGTAGTGGAAGAAACATCATTATAATCACTATGAGCCCTATATAAATATTGATATATATAAGGGCAACCGACACGAATAGTACTCTAAATAATAAATACAGTACATCAAAAAATGCCTTATAGTAACTGTATTCTAAACTATCAATAATATTTGTCAGTTTATTCAAATTATTTTCTTTAATATTTTCTATATCTTTGTAATGCTTTAAATTGAGTAGTGTTTTTCCAACATTAATTTTTTGTTTAGCCAAAGCTGCTTTAATCAATTTATTTTCGTACAACCATTCAATATAGTAAAACAACACTTCAAAAAGTATTGTGAATCCCAAAAATATAATCAATAGGCTCATATGGTTGAATTTCAATTCAATAGCATTTTGGAAAATGTCTCCTTTTAAAAATTGAATGAACGTGCCTGTTAATGTTGATATAAGCAAAATCATTAATAGGACTACAACGTCTCTATTTTTAACACTTAATATTAAACTTTTTTTCATAAAAATCACCATACACTTAAACTAGTAATTACCAATTTATTTCCCACTTTGCCCTGTTTAGTCAAATGTACGATTTGAAATAATGCCTATGATGCATACTCGACATCACTAAAAATTTTTCCCCATTTTTTCAATCAATTCTTGGCTCTAACATTTTCTTCTCTGCCTAGTGTCAAACTCTCCTTTAGCTGCCGATCTATCAAATCGCCATTAACTTTAAACTCACCCATCTCCTCAAAATTGCAATTTTAAATAACTAAATTGTTGTAACGACCAACACCATCAGTACGCTTTCTATTTGATTCCAGCAACACATACAAACCATAAATCATTACTATAGTTAGTAAACGCATTACGTGCCCCTCCTTTATAACATCACCATTATATTATATTTACACAAATATAGTAAGTTCTTTTATATAGTTAGACTCTATATAACGTGTTCCGTATATACTTATTTTGTTCATAATGATCAAGTATCAATACATACTATCTTTCTTCGCACTGACTTCATTGTCCATCCAACTTACCCAACTATTCATTCTAGTTCATCGAAAGTTACCTTTATATATAGATGCATGTCAATATACCAGAATGTTTGTTCTAGAAAACTGTTTTCTATTGATTATTCTAATGTATTAGACAAAATGAAGCGTATATGTTAATTTATAAATAGAAAAGGCAACACACATGAAGTGTATTGCCTTAGTGAGACCGTTAAAAAGACGGTGGACATTTTTTAATAGTTTTTAAATAACCATCAAACTGATTCCCAAAGTTAGTGATGGTTATTTTTTTGTGATTTTTTATTGATTGTGACCACTAAATGAATGATAGATACAGTTAATGAACTGAACCCTATCATAATCATTAGTGCATCTGCAATACTCATCATTAAGGCTTCTCCTTTCTAAAGATTTTGTTGATGCACTCATAAGCATCACCTCTCTTTATACTAAGATAGCCACCATCTATCTAACTTTCTCACCACTTTATTTTATAGTGACACCAACATTTTGTCTAGGTATATTAAATTTAAATCGTTATTTATAATTGATAAAAGTAATCTTGTATGCTGGCACAAGTACATTGTTAGAGATTAGATGATACCTGCAACAGCGTAAGAAGTGATTTAAAATGTGAACTAATGAGTAAGTCAATGACAAACTACTGTTCTAATGTTGATTCACTGGCTATTAATATAAAAAAGCACTTAATCCATATTTTTCTGGACTAAGTGCTTTATTTTTTATGTATATTGTTGAAAAAATTACGTGATTGATTCCTTGTGACTAAACGACTCAAATCTTGTGACTAAATTTGTGTTTTTGGCACCTTCAATCAGCCACATTGTGACCAAAAATTTTAAAAACTAAGTTCAGTATAGTTAAATTTAGTTTTCTGTGAAATTCTCGGAGTAACCTCAAACCCTTGATATGACTGAGTTTTGAGCCTCAAAATAAAAAACACCGAAAAAGTAGTTTAAACTTTTTCGGCTCTTTACGGAGAGCAAGGGATTCGAACCCTCGAGACGCTTTTGGCGCCTACACACTTTCCAGGCGTGCTCCTTCGGCCAACTCGGACAACTCTCCACTTTATAAAATATAAAAAATCAGAAGCGATATTTCACTTCTGATTATATGACCCCTACGGGACTCGAACCCGTGTTACCGCCGTGAAAGGGCGGTGTCTTAACCGCTTGACCAAGGGGCCATGGCTCCACAGGTAGGACTCGAACCTACGACCGATCGGTTAACAGCCGATAGCTCTACCACTGAGCTACTGTGGAATAATAATGGAGCGGGTGATGGGAATCGAACCCACAACATCAGCTTGGAAGGCTGAGGTTTTGCCATTAAACTACACCCGCATGAAAAATAAACGATATAGGCGGTTGATGGGAATCGAACCCACGAATGTCGGAACCACAATCCGATGCGTTAACCACTTCGCCACAACCGCCGTGATTTAAGAAGTGGTTCAGGACGGAATCGAACCGCCGACACAAGGATTTTCAGTCCTTTGCTCTACCGACTGAGCTACTGAACCATTTTAATAATGGCGGTCCCGACGGGAATCGAACCCGCGATCTCCTGCGTGACAGGCAGGCGTGTTAAACCGCTCCACTACGGGACCACTTAAAAATATTGCGGGAGGCGGATTTGAACCACCGACCTTCGGGTTATGAGCCCGACGAGCTACCGAACTGCTCCATCCCGCGATAATAGTATTTGTAAATCACTTACTTAATTATCATAACAAATCATCAATCTAATGTCAACAATTTTTTAATTTTTTTAAAATAAAAATTTCAAATTAAAAATGTGGTGATGACTCCTACGGGACTCGAACCCGTGTTACCGCCGTGAAAGGGCGGTGTCTTAACCGCTTGACCAAGGAGCCAAAACATTAGAACTGTAAAGGACTTTTTAAGTATATATTTATCGATTAAAAACGTCAACATGTTCCCATTAAAAATATGTGTAATTTAGATACTTTTAAGTAAAAACTTACCTAAAGTGATGAAATAACTTCTCCCCTATTTATAAAAACAATATCAATAACGCTTCTTACATCGACAACTTAAAGTACAAAAAAAGACTCTCAAGGCGAAAGGAGGACCTTGAGAGTAAATGGAATCTTAAACATGATTAGGAGAATACAAATATTATGTAGAATTGTATCCTACACCTACATTATATTTAGGCTAACCTAAAAAAGCAAGCGAATTGGTATAGATTTACGAATTTGTCATATTTTTAATCAAAATTCTTTAATATTTTATTTCTTAAAAACAGAAATGTATCATAACCATCTTTTTCGAGAAAATGGCCACCCTCTTCTTGAAGATAGAATTTAGCATCAATGGCTTTACATAATTCAGCTGTTAGCGTATATGGTACGACCTCATCTGTTTTAGAAGCAATTCCAAAACGTTTAATGATTTTAGTCTTGAGCTGCTCAAAATCGATGTCTTGTTGAACAAACGCATCCAACGCTTCTATCCCTTCTAGTTTATCTTTGAAGCCAGATACAATGGCTAAGCCCCCTACTTGTGACACATCAAGATCGTTTAAAAATTTCAAAGTTGTAATGACACCTAAACTATGTGCAACGAAAATGGTATCCGCATCGACTTTAGGAATTGTTTGATACATGTATGTTAACCACTCTTCGACATTTGGTTCATGTGAATTAGGCAAATTTAATATTTCAACATCATGACCTTCAATTTCAAGAGTTTGCTTTAACCATGGGAACCAATGATTGGATGCATCGGCTTGGTAACCGTGCACAATATATAGTTTTGTCATGATATGATACTCCTTCTTTCTATAGTTTCAACATTATTATCATATCATAAATAGACATATCAATTTGAAAACATAAATTTTAAAAATCGTCAAATAATAGAGCACTATCACAAAACTTTAAACATTATATTTAGATTTAGGTTAACTCAAACGACAGCATTTTTTATCCGTTTAAAACGATTTAGCCAGTCGCACTTACTCGTTCATAAAATGATATACATACTTGATGTTCTGTGATAAAACACTAAAAAAGCTGCAGTGTGTTCATCCGCAGCTTTTTTTAATATTATTTATCCGATTCGTGACAGTAATTGTTTGGCAGCTGTTTCGGCCTGACGAATACAGTCGGGTAACCCTACCGCTTCAAACGGTGCACCTGTAATTTGTAAATGCTGATAATTGTCACAAATATGTTGTTGTATCGCTTTAATTCGACCAATGTGTCCAACGTGATATTGAGGACTCGCGTATGGCATTTTATTCACGATAGTAAAGTCGGGTTCACCGTGAAAAGTCATCATTTGTTGTAAGTCATTTTTAGCGATTTCAATCAATTCTTCATCAGTTTTTTCATTAACGATATTGTCACCTTGTTTACCGATGTAAGCACGAATGAGCACCTTACCTTCAGGCGTCGTATGTGGCCATTTTTTTGTTGTCCAAGTACAAGCTGTAATATCTGTCTTGCTCGTTCTTGCTATCACAAATCCTGTACCATCATACGTATTTTCAATATTCGCTTCATCAAACGCAAAGACAATCGTAGCAACAGAGGATGCTTCTAATTGTGAAAAATAGTCGAACATTGGGTCTCTGCTAAACCATTCTCTAAACACTTGATGCGGTGTCGCTACAATCACACCATCATAAAATGTACGTGTATCATCTTGTAGCTCGACATAGTATCCTTTTTGCGTGCCAATTAAATCGCTAACCGGTGAGTCATAATAAAATGTCACATCATGCGCTTTAAGCCATGTTTCAAGCTTGTTCACAAAGTCATTTAAGCCATTTCTAAACTGCTTAAATTGTCCTTGTGGGCCTTGTTGATTATGTTGCGCCTGTTGTTGGCGTTCCTTTTTGACGTGTTGCATCCCTTTAATGATACTGCCGTGCGTTTCTTCTAATGCTTTAAAGTTTGGAAAAGTACTCATCAAACTTAATTGATCAATGTCTGTCCCATATATACCGCTGAGTAAAGGTTCTATTAAATTTTCGAGTACTTCATCACCAAGGCGTGTTCTAAAAAATTCTCCTACCGACATGTCGTCATTTTCCATCTCAATCGGTTTCATCGTTACGTCTTTTAATGCACGTAACTTGCCTTTCATTGAGATCAGTTTCGTCGACATAAAAGGTTTAATATCAGTCGGAACACCTAGAATTGCACCACCAGGAATTGGATATAAAGTATCATTGGCAAAAATATAAGACTGACCTGTTTCATTCGTAACGATATCATCATCGGTCATCCCGACTGCTTTCGCCACTTCTGTCATGATTGTCTTACGTCCTAAATAGGATTCTGGTCCAAGTTCAATCGTATAGCCATCGCGTTGTATCGTTTTAATTTTGCCACCAGGACGATTTGTTGCTTCATAAATCGTTACATCAACATGCGGATATGTTTGTTTAATAAAATAAGCACTCGCTAACCCCGTAATACCCGCACCAATGATTGCTACATTTGTCATGTTTCTCACGCTTTCGGGAATATTTTTGTAATTTCGTTAACAATGGCACCAATAAATAAAGGATGTGTGTCTGGCATAGGTGGACGATGATATGTCGCGCCTACCTCATCACATACCACTTTACATTCATAGTCATTATCGTATAACACCTCTAAATGCTCTGCGACAAAGCCGACTGGTGTATAAATGAAATGTTGGTAACCTTCTTGTTCAAAGAGGTCTCGTGTTAAATCTTGCACATCAGGTCCTAACCACGGTGTACCTGTATTGCCTTCTGATTGCCATCCCACAGCGACATGCTCAATGGCTGACTGCTCTTGAATTAAGCGTGCTGTGTCTTCTAATTCAAATGGATACGGATCATTACTTTCTTTAATCATTTTTTCAGGCAAACTGTGCGCTGATACGATGAGTACTGTTTTTGAATGTTCTTCTTTAGGAATGTTTTCTAAAGTTTCGTTGACACGCATTGTCCAATAATCGATAAATGGTTGCTGTTGATAATAATGTTGAACATGATGCAACTGAATACCATACGTATCTGCTTTTTCTTTAGCACGACGATTATACGATGCTATTGAGAAATTAGAAAAATGTGGTGCTAAAACGACAGTAACTGCTTCTTTAATGCCATCTTCATGCATTTTTGTGACAGCATCTTCAATAAACGGATGAATGTGTTTCAATCCGATATACAACTTGAATTCGACATCATCATAGGTCTCATTTAACGCTTTAGCAATTGCTTCTGCCTGACGTTCAGTCGTACCTGCTAATGGCGACAGCCCCCCAATCGCCTCATAGCGTGAAATGAGGTCATTCAACTCTTCTTCTGATGGCTTTCTACCGTGTCTAATGTCAGTATAGTACGGTTCGATATCACTCTTTTGATAAGGTGTACCGTAAGCCATCACTAATAATCCTATTTGTTTTTTCATCTTTAATCCGTCCTTTATATACTCGATTCTTGCATGTTAACGCTTTGTATAGTCATGTACAAATTGAGCGACACGTTTTAATGTTTCCGGTTTGACTTCAGGGAAGACGCCATGTCCTAAATTAAAAATGTGACGGCCATGTGCCATACCTTGATCTAAAATCGGTTTCAAACGTGCTTCAATGACTTCCCAAGGTGCCAATAAAATACTTGGATCTAAATTGCCCTGTACTGCCTTTACCACACCTTTTTCTCGCGCTTCATGAATCGATGTACGCCAATCTAGCCCTAGCACATCGATAGGTAAAGCGTTCCATGAGTCTATTAAATGACTTGCACCGACACCAAACATAATCACTGGTACATGATACGCTTTAATGCCTGAAATTAACCTTTCCATACATGGCTTAATATAGTAATCATAATCTGCTTGATTCAATGCCCCTACCCATGAATCAAACACTTGAATCAGCTGTGCACCCGCTTGAACTTGTGCACCAACATAACGAATTGACATATCCGTCAACACGTCCATCAATTTAAACCATGTCGCTTCATCGCTATACATTAATGCTTTCGTCTGATTGTAGTTTTTAGATGGACCACCTTCAATCATATAACTGGCTAAAGTGAATGGCGCACCTGTAAAACCAATCAATGGTACATTTAGCTTTTCTTCTGTCAATAATTTGATTGTGTCTAAAACATAAGGAACATCGCGCTCAGGATCGATTTGTCCTAATGCTTCCACATCGGACATTTGTCGAATTGGATTTGCAATCACGGGTCCAATGCCAGACTTAATGTCAACGTCTACACCGATAGATTTTAAAGGTGTCATAATATCTTTATATAATACCGCTGCATCTGTGTTGTATTGTTCAACCGGTAGCGCAGTTACATACGCACATAATTCAGGTTGATGTGTAATGTCGAAAAGCGAATATTTTTCTTTTAATTTGCGATATTCCGGTTGTGAACGTCCCGCTTGCCTCATAAACCATACAGGGGTATGAGAGACTGCCTCTCCTTTAATCGCACGCAAAATTGTATCGTTTTTTGTCGTACCCATATGTTCCTCCTTAAACAACGTCATTCTTCATTAATATATCATATCAGGTCTACCAACTCTCAGTATCGCGCTCAAATGTCATAAAAATTTAAAATGTACAATTCAATCGATATGTAGACCATGTTCATTACTGTTGTTATATGAATATCATGCCCTTATCTATACACGTTTAGGCCATAGTTTGTAGTTGAATTAAGTTAAAATAATATAAGAACAAAGGAGTTTAAATTAAGGAAGCGTTAAGTATTTTTTAGTGGTTATTTAAGTGAGAAAAACTTATAATAAATGAAGCAAGGAGGAGAGCACCATGAAATTTTATATCACATATGGTACTTACGGGTATTTAAATCAAATCCAACTCAACAATGAAACACATGACTTATTTATTTTTTCTGGAAACGAACAATCTGTGATGATTGAGGAAACAAACAGTGAGACCATCTTTCAACAACCTAAAAAGTTCCGTGTCTTAACACGTTTAGGCGCAATATCACGTGATGATTTTCATGCATTGATATCTATACCAACGACTGAAGATCATAAATATCAGTTGGAAAAGAAACTGGAAAATTATCTCCCTCACTTAGAAGAATACGATGGTTTCAATAGTTATCGATTATTAAAACCTTTACAAAGCAATATTTACAAAGTATTTTTTGGATTTTCTTCACGTAAAGCATATGAAGACTTTAAAAAATCTTCTGCATTCCGTGAACATTTCTCAAAAGAAGCTGTTCGACCACTTGCAGGATCGTCAAGTGCACACGCTTCTTATTTAGAGCAATTCTTTTATCCAATCACAGAAGAAGAATGTTAAGAATAAGCTAGGACATAAAAATTTTTGATGCTATTGATACAGCATTTTGTTTAACTTACCCTCTCTTATGATTTGTTGTTTTAACTGCCCTAACGGCTTCTCATTCATAGGGACTTGACCTTTAGGAGGCTCAGCTCTTGGGCAATATTACATCAAATTCAGTCAATTCGGGAAGTTTATGAAATGTAGAAAATCAATAGCATCTATTTTTATGTCCAATTTATCCTCATTTTTCTACTGTCTTATCATTATTAATCAATCATATATCCATGAGTAAAATAAAGGCTAGGAAATATTTGACGTTATTAATACATTATTTTGTTTAGCTTGCCCTTTCGCTATGAATTATGTTTTTGATTGCCCTCATGGCTTCGCGTTCTAGGGCTGATCCTTCAACTAACGCTTGATTAAACTGTTACATTTGTTGAGGCGTTAGTGGATTTTGGGAGCAGTACAGAAATCTCATGTGTCAGAAAGATTTCGTAGTACTGCCCCCGCAAGGCTGACTAGACTTCTCAAAAGCATGCGTATTGAGAAGTCAGACAGCTACTGCGATAAACAGTAGCCACTATCAAATTCAAATGACGGTATTTTGTTTTCAACTTCATCCCTCAGGAGTCTCAGTCTTCTGGGCAATCCCACACCAAATACAGGAAACAAAGGGCAAGTTTCTGAAATGAAGACAACCCGTAGCATCCATTTTTATATCTAATTCACTCTCATTTTTCGACGGTTTTATCGTCTTTAATGATATAAGTCCATATATAGATAGGGATTTGGAAAACTTGATATCCCAGTCTGCTTCTATGTTTATGTTTACCCTTATGATTTAATCTTTCAATAAACTTTCTTGATATTTTAACTTTTTAATCGTGCTTCGAATGGTTAGATAACCGACGATGAAAAAGAATATTACAAAATAAAACTGACTCAAATGTAATGCCACATAGACGATACTAAAAATCACTCCAATAACGAGTACCGTCTGTTGTAAAAACTTCCGATAGCCTTCAATGACATACATTTCCGACACCGGCCAAACTTGCGGCCACAAACTATACGCTTCTTGAGTATAAAACTGTGACATTTGGAGCACGATAATATACATTGCCAAACTTCCAATGACCGCATTCACCCATGGATGGTTCAACCAAACCATAATGACCGCAATAATGACAATTAATCGTATCGTCATGTTTAAGGCGTCTTTCCCACGTAAAAAGTTACGCTTAAATAAGAATGGATAGAGCTGAGTTGCATCGAATGGTTTGGGTGTTTTTAACATAAAATCAAGGTATCGACGACGTACAGCCTGCTCTTGCATCCCTTTCACATCGGTAAACATATTCACAAATTTATAATAGTTGATACGATGTTGATGCGCTTGTTTAATCATAAACTCCCATGGAAACAGTTGCTTGGCATTAAGACGATTAAGTAGCACGCATAAAACGATGATACCAACGACTGCGATCACCGCAGAAAAGCTAAAAGCATCAAGCATGACATAATAACCACCAAGATTAAAAATGAAGAGTACAAGCTGAATAGACCAATGTTCAAGTCTATATCGATACCACTCCCACTTTAAAAACAAGCCAAACAATGGTAAACCTATTGCTAAAACAACAGTAACAATAAAGGCGGGCATGCGTTCAGGATAAACGGTATGCAATAAAGGATAAAACACGATTAACATTAAAATTTGCAACGGTAATCTTGATAAATAGCTAAAAATAATACTATCACGCATATATGCTTTCATCTGTTGTTCAAAAGGAAGTAAAAACAAGCGATCAGCATCTTCTAACAATGTCTTTAGTGGAAAAATAGATGTTATAGATAAAGCGATAGACACCCATAGTGCATAATTAATCCCGTCAGGCACATGTTTTAACCATTGGCCATATCCGAGTATAAAAGCACCTAACAAAATAACAAGAAATACTGAGAAATGGCCATTAAATATAAATTTGTTATAGTAGTTTCTCTTTTTTCGCTCTGCATTTAAGCGTTCTCGAAAAAGTTGTCTCGCCGTTTTCATGAGGATTGCGCTCCTTTAGTGACACGAATGTAAATTTCATCCAACGTCGCATGAGGCATGGCTGTTTGTTGACGTAAAGCATCTAAGTCCCCCATTGCGACAATTTCTCCTTGATCTAAAATGATAAAACGATCGCAATAACGTTCAGCTGTAGCAAGGATATGCGTACTCATCAATACAGTGCGCCCCTCCTCTTTTTTAGACGCCATCAAATCAAGCATCGACTGTATCCCAATCGGGTCAAGTCCTAAAAAAGGTTCGTCAATAATATAAAAATCAGGCTCTACAATAAAGGCACAAATAATCATGACTTTTTGCTTCATCCCTTTAGAAAAATGACTCGGGAAAATGTGCAATTGATCTTCTAAACGAAATGTCTTTAATAAAGGCATGGCACGTTGCATCGCTGTGTCGTAATCAATACCATACGCCATCGCTGTCATTTCAATGTGTTCTTTTAATGTAAGCGCATCGTAAATGACAGGCGCTTCTGGAATATATGATAAATGTTGTCGATACGCATGAATATCTTCTTTAATATCTATTCCAGAAATCGACATCTCCCCTTCAGTCGGTGTCAACAATCCTAAAATATGTTTAATCGTTGTACTTTTACCTGCGCCATTTAAACCGATTAAACCCACGATTTCACCATCCGCAAGTTCGAAATTTATATTTTTAATCACTGGCTTTTTACCATAGCCACCTGTTAAATTCTTAATTTGTACAGTCATTTATCTGCACCTCCATAACTGTTATTGTATCAAAAATATCATTAATAATGCTATTTAATACGCATGCTATAATATCGTTACATCAACAGTCACACGTGCTATAATAAAACTAAATGAAGAAATGAGGGAATCTATATGACTGAAACGATATTCTCGAAAATTATTGACGGTGATATTCCAAGTTTTAAAGTATACGAAAATGATTATGTCTATGCTTTTTTAGATATTTCTCAAGTCTCTAAAGGCCATACATTACTCATTCCTAAAAAGCCATCACCTAATATTTATGAAACAGACGCTGAAACGATGAAACATATCGGAGAAGCTTTGCCGATTGTAGCAAATGCCATTAAGGATACATTTCATCCAGACGGCTTAAATATCATTCAAAACAACGGTGAATATGCATCACAATCTGTTTTCCATATTCATTTCCATTTAATTCCACGTTACGAAAATGATATCGATGGTTTTGGATATCATTGGGAAACAAATGAATCACGTATTGATGATACACAAAAAGCAGAAATTGCTGCACAAATTGCTTCAAATATCAAATAAGATTATTTATACTTAACCCGCATATTTTATAAACAAATGGGTATATATAAAAGAAAATTGTCCGAGGAGGAAAATTATGAAAACCGTTCGAGTAACATTAGGCGTTGTCGCTGGCGTGGCGACAGGTTTGGGTGTAGCTTTGATGGCTAGAGATGGCCAAACACGCATCGCAAATCCAAAAGCTGCACGACCTAAATCAGAACTAGAACTTGAAGTCGATACGATGAAAAATAGTATCCATGACATTAAACGTTATATCACTCAAATTAAAAATGAGAGTCAAAGTTTTGCTGGTTCTATCGGTGATGAAGTTAAAACAATGATTGGCGAATTTAAAGCTGATATCGATCCAAATATTAAACAACTTCAAGCACATATCGAAAATTTACAAAATCGTGGCGAAGAAATGACAAATTTTCCAACAAAAAAATAATTTTTTAGTGTTTGAAAGAACATAATTCGATATAATGACTTTAAAGCATGGTACAATACAGTACCATGCTTTTTTATAGTCTAAGAAAGGAGTCTAACAATATGAATGACAAACAAGCACAAATTGAGGGAATGCTTTATACACATAAAATAGCAATGCTATCTAAAGTACTTTGGAAAAATGCTGAGAGCGATTGGCAAAGCTGGTTAAAAAAATCAGGTATCGCAATGAATGAACACCTGATTTTATTAACACTCTATGCCTTTGGACGTGCCACAATATCCGATATATCTAAATACGGTGTGATGCACGTCTCAACAGCATACAATTTTGCAAAGCGTTTAGAACAACAAGAGTTGCTTAATATGGAGAAAGACCACAACGATAAGAGGAATACGTACATTACTTTAACGGATAAAGGTAAAGCATTAGTAGATGAAATTTTCGCACATTATGATGAAGCGCAAAATAAAATCTTTAATGCTTCGAAAGAATTCCAAAATGAAATGTTTCATCTTCCAAGCTTTAGTGATGTGCATTATCTCGTGGCTAAATTGCACGGCAAAGACTTCATTAATGATGTGAATTTATGTCAAAGTCATATTCGAGAAAATTTGCTTGACGAACAGTAATTTCAGGTAGATAATACGTTATATTACTGATAGCAAAGGAGCTTGTAAATGTTAAACTGTTTGCGTTCAATTGATGTCCATTCAAGATTTGGTTTACCGCGTATTGCTTTTATAAGTTTTGTAACGGTTGTTATCACATTTTTTGTTAGTTTTGAAATATTTCACTACTACTCTAATGTGCCATTTACAGATCAAAATTTTCTATTGTTTATTGTCTTAATGTTATTTTTATATCCCGTTCACAAACTTATTCATATTGTTACGGTATTTCCTTACTTGAAATATTTAAGAGCGCACAAGTTATTACGACAATCATGGATGCCACTATACAATATTTATCTCGATCGTCCTATACGAAAGTCTTATTTTTGTATATGTCTCATCATGCCATTAATTGTCGTTACAGTTGTCTGTATTCTTGTAGCACGCGCAAACCCTGAGTATGGCCATTATTTTATGTTTTTATTAGCATTAAATGCAGGCTATTCTGTGATGGACTTACTCTACTTAAAAGTCATCCTTTCAGCTCGTCAAGGTCATTACGTCGAAGAACATCAAAACGGTTTTTTACTGTTAGTACACAATGATCATTCAAAACAAATGCATGTTGGCTGATACAATTTCTCTTTAGAGATGTATCAGTCTTTTTTATTTTGCAAATATAGATGTAAAAAGAAAAAGTTGCTATGTTGAAGCGATTGATTGTGTCGAAAATTGGTTAAAATGGTTAAAAAACATTGCAATAGGGGCTGCTTTGATTAATAGTGGTATGGCTTTTGGTACGTCGATTGGTTATTTTGTCTCAAGTATTACAGTTTCTGAAATGGGCATGAGTTGCTTTTGTCGCATCTCTCGTACCGTGGGCAGCCATTCCTGGGTCCCTATTCTTTAGTTGGCCCTCTGATAAATTAGGCAGACGTAAACCTGTATTAATGATTATGTTACCCCTTGCATTTATTTTTACAGCATCAATTGTTTTTTAATAATTTAGTGATTCTGTACGTTGCATTAATCGGTTACGGTATCGTTGGGAAAATTAGTACAAATCCAGTTTTAATTGCAGTCGTTGCAGATAATGCACCTAAAAATGCTTTAGGGACATCATTTAGCGTCTATCATTTTATTGGAATGACGGCTTCAATTTTAGCGCCATACATGACTGGATTCTTAACAGATGTGACAGGTTCGATGGCCATTGGTTTCTTATATCGTCGCATTCTTACTACTCATCGGTTTTACAGCATCATTATTGCTCAGAGAGAGCGCGAAAATCAGTGACGCACATGCACCTCGAATTTAGTTATAATATTATAATTTTATTATCATTTATCTCTTGTATTGGAATTATCCATAAAAATAATATGAATGATATTAAACATTCTCATCTTTTAGTCGTATTTTTACCCTTCATCGTTGGTTGCTGACGGACATTATGGTAATATTTATGTGTGTTAATTACATAATAAAAGGAGCTCAAAAGATGAAGAAAGGCATACAAAAATTATTTATTCCTATTACAGCAAGCGCAGTGTTACTCGGAGCATGTGGAAATGATGCCCCAACTTCAAAAGATCAAACTTTGATTTCGTCAAAAGCAGGAGACGTTAAAGTAGAAGATGTATTAAAAGAAATCGGTAATGATCAAATCGCAAGTCAATCTTTCAAAGTGCTATTGAACAAAATTTTAGAGAAAAAATATGGCGATAAAGTCGATCAAAAAGAAATTGACAAAGAAACAGAAGAAGAAGTAAAAAAATACGGCGGTAAAAAGCAATTTGAAAGTTTACTTAAGCAACAAGGCATGTCGATTGACGATTATAAAGAACAACGTAAATTAGTTGCTTACCAAAAAGAATTACTGAATGAGAAAGTAAAAGTATCAGACAAAGAAATCAAAGAGGATACGAAAAAAGCATCTCACATTTTAATTAAAGTGAAACAAGACAAGGACGACAAAGAAGGCTTATCTGATAAAGACGCTAAGAAGAAAATTGATGAAATTAAAGAGAAGCTCGACAAAAATCCAAAAGACTTCGACAAGTTGGCTAAAGAAGAGTCAATGGATTCTACAAAAGACAATAATGGCAGCTTAGGTTACGTCATCAAAGGCCAAATGGTTAAACCGTTTGAAGAAGCGTTATTCAAATTAAAAGAGGGCGAAATTTCAAAAGTCGTTAAAACTGAATACGGTTATCATATCATTCGTGCAGATAAACAAGACGATTTTGATAAAGAGAAATCTAAACTGAAAGAAAAAATCATTCAAAACAAATTACAAGAAGACCCTAAAATCTTAACAGACGCCTATAAAGACTTACTTGATGAATACAAAGTTGATTATAAGGACCGTGACATTAAGAAAGCCATTGAGGATAATATTTTAAATCCTGATGCATTGAAACAACAATCATCACAAGGTAGTCAACTCGGCATGTAGTTGAGTGTAAAGCATGATGAAAAAGGTGTAGGACAAAACATTTAACGTCCTACATCTTTTTCTTTTTTATACTCGCGCTCATATCACTCATGTAGCAATTGTCCCATTTCGGAAAATCAACACATAAAAAGACTGGGAGACAATTGCGTTTCCCAGTCCTGCTCATATTTTATTAATCTAGTTTTTCTGGTTTATAAAATTGTCGACCTTCTAAACCAAAAATACGCTCAGTAAATTGACCTTTTTCAATTTTCTTAAATGCTTTATCAAACATATTCATACGTGCATCAATATTGTCAATGAAGTTCAAAATTTCTGCTTCTTTGACATAAGGCAATTTAGGTGAACCGTATTCTAATTTACCATGGTGCGACAAAATGAGATGACGGAGTAACAGAATTTCTTCGCCTTCTACATTAAGCTCACGTGCTGCATCCGCAACTTCATCACTTGCGATTGAAATATGACCGAGCAAATTCCCTTCAAGTGTGTAAGATGTAGCAATCGGGCCAGATAGCTCTCTAACTTTACCCATATCATGTAAAATAATACCGCTATATAATAAGCTTTTATTAAGTTCTGGATAAATAATACAAAGCTGACGCGCAATTTCTAACATTGTCAAAACGTGATAACTTAGACCACTCACAAAGTTATGATGATGCGTGCTCGCTGCAGGATACACAAAATAACTATCTTCGTGTTTATTCAATAAATAACGTGTCACACGTTGTAAAGGTGCATTTTCGATTTCAAAAATATAATCTTGCATTGCATCCTTTATCTCTTCGGGAGACATCGGTGCACCGTCGATAAAATCTTGGGTACGCAATCCATCTTCTTCTGTCGCAAGTCGGAATTGATTCACTTTCATTTGTTTGCGACCACGATAGTTGATCATATCCCCTTTAACGTGGACAATGTGCTCAGGTTTTAATAAATTGATACCTTCTTTAGTAATAGTCCATACTTTTGCTTCGACCTCACCACTTTTATCTTGTAAGTGAAGCGTCATATAATCTTTACCTTGCGCTGTTACACCTTGTGTCGCACGATGGATGAGAAAAAAGTGATCCACCGTGTCTCCAGGTTGTAGCTTTTCAATATTTCTCATTTTTAACGCCTTCCCATTCTATTTATCTATCTTGTTTAACGTGACAAGCTGTTTTGCTGGAATATTCGTATCACGCGAACATGTAAAGTAAAGAATTTGATATTCTTCAGACATAGATCTTAAATACTTCATCATTTTAGCTCTACGTTCAACATCAAAGTGTACAAATGCGTCATCAATAATAATCGGTAACGAATAGTACGGCTTCAATGTTTGAATGAGGCTTAAGCGGAGTGCGATGTAAAGCAACTCTTTTGTCGATTGACTTAATTCAATCGGTTGGTACATTTGTCCATCTTGATGACGAACCATGACTTGCTCGTTCGCATATGTGACTTGTACATATTGACCGCCTGTTAAATCATTATAAATATCTGTCGCAATATTTACAACTTGCGGCAACCGTTTATCTTTAATTTGTTTAATATGCTCATCAACTAATGCTTCGAGATAACTTAATGCTGCCCAATCTTCAGCACTTTCATTTAATTGATTTCTTAAAAGTTGGTATTGATGACGTAAGTGTCTTAATGTGTCATCCGTTTCCATATGATTCATTTGCGCTAACAGATCACTGACTTCACTTTGCACTGCCAAAAAGCGTTCATTATAGTTATCAATTTGCTCAGACAACTTTTGATATTCTTCATCAAGTTGAGCGGTTGTTTTTTCACTTAATTTTGAACTCTTTTCGTAACCATAGTTTTGGTTTTCAAGGAAGTGTGTCAAGTCATTAAAACGTGCTAAACGTTCGTGGTAGCGTTGATAGCGTTCATGATGTTTATAATAACTTTCCTCATCTAGGGCACCAATTGCACCGAACAATGTTTGAATCACTTGCTGGTTCTCACTTAAACGATGCTTCAAATGTTTCAACTCTTTTTCTAACAAGTTCAATTGTTCAGTATTATGCTCATGACGCGTCATATCTTGACTCGCTTTCTTTAACCATTCTCTCACATCATGAAAAAGGGTATCTTTATCATACTGTTGAATGACTGTGCCGATTTTTTCATCGACCTCTGCATAGAAATCCTGCAATGCTTTACTTAAATTCATATGGACTTCATTCAGTTTAATGAGATACTGTCGGTGATCTTTTATCTTTTGAATCGTTTGAATCGCGTCAATGAGTATGTCATCTGACAAGTTTTCAGATAAATAAAGTGATGACTTTAACTGTTGCAACTTGTTTGTCGCTTCAGACCATGCCGCATGTGTGTCTTCATATTGTGTATTGGTATGTTGCACTTTTGTTTTTAAAATCGCTAATTGTTGCTGACGTTGTGCAATTTGGTCACGTAATTGATATTGTGTAGACAAATCAAAGTCTAAATCATATTCCGCTTCAAGTCGTTCCACTTCTTGTTCCAATTGTGCCAGTTCTTCTGAGAATTGCGTATCATATCCTACTGGTTTCGAACGGAATAGCGTCATACCAATAATAAAGACGACAGCCATCACTGTTAAAACAATACCTGCCACCATTGCATTTGTCACAAACATCCAAATAGCAAATGCGATAGAAATCATCGCAAGTATGAGTGAAGCCCCTCTGACACGTCGTTGCTGCTGTTGTTTTTGTTCAGTTTCTTGTTCAAATGACGCTTTCATCTTATCAAATAGATTGCGTTTTTCTTTTAATTCTAATAAACGTTGCTCATATACTTTTTTCTTTTTGAAATTTTCATCATCAACTAATTGACTATTTAAATGTTCAAGTTCTTCCTCAAAAGACGCTGTCTCAATTTGATAATCATCTTGCGTCTTTTTCAATTGTTGCAACGTATGTAAATTTTCTTGTTTTTGTTTTAAGGTTTCACTCGCATAACTTTTTTGGGCCTCGCTCGAATCAACATCATCATGACAATTTTCCCAACCGATATGAGATTTTAAACTTTCGATTTCCATGTCGTGTTGACTAAATTCGCGTTCAGTTTGTTTCAATTCCATATCTTGTTGCTTCACACGATCTTCTTGTTTCGTTATCGATTCAAAGTTTTGATAAAGTGATTTTTCGGGCACGTACAATTGTTCATTTTCACTTTGTAATTGTTGTTGTTTTTCAATACGTAAACCAATGTCACGTTCTAAATGATCCACTTGAATTTTAGCCGTTTCATAACGATCAATCCCTTTTTCAGGAAACTCTAACGGTTCAATATTTAAATCCGCTTCTAATCCTTTCCACTCTTGAACTTGATCAATTAAAGCGACTTCTTTTTGCTTTTCTTCAAACAATCCTGTCAACTGACTTAAATTTTGTTTCAATGTATCTAAACGTCGTGATGCCTTTTCATGTTCTTCAGTTAGACGTTGATACGATTCGATTTTCGCTGATTCTTCTCGGATTTGATATTCTAAGTTACGCACTTCTTCAATTTTGCGGTTAATTTCAGGATTTTGCCCTGACTTTTTATAAAGTTCTTGTTTCTTTTGATTGATTAACTCACGCATACCGATGAACTCTGTTGAACCGAGCGCGCCTGCTTGCATTAAAAAGTTTTGTAATTGGATCTCACTCATATGTTTATGAATATCTTGAAGTCCGAGTACATTGAAAGAAAAAATGGCTTGATACGTCTTTTTATTCACGTAATTCAATTGTTCTTTCAACCATTGCTCATCTTTAATCGCACCATTCGGTAAATATACTTTCACTTCGCCTTGTGCAGGACCTTTCACACGTTCGACGTCTACTTCCATACCATCGTCTAAGATTAATGTCACACGACCACCATAATGATTGCCCATACGAGGTTCTAATCGCGGTTCATTTTCTTTTTTAGTCGGAAAACCAAACAAAATCGAATGTATAAATGCTTGAAGTGTCGACTTCCCTGCCTCATTATGTCCAAATATCTCAGTAAAATATTGATCAAACTCTACTTTTCGTTGAACAAATTGACCATAACCATAAATTTCAACTGCTTTAATTTTCATGGGTTAATTGCCCCCCTTTAACTCAGCATCAATAATCGCCTCTGCACGTGCAATCAATGCTTTACGATCATGATTTTGATAGCTCTCTAGATATTTTGATGCTTTCGGATTCATATACAAGTCTTTCAAAGCACGTTCAAAAACATCGTCTTGCTCAATTAACTCTGTAGGAAACTCTTGAATGATTGATTTTTGGCGAATATCGACATAACGCACTTCCCATTCATCAATGAGGACGAAGTGACGTTCATTTTCTTCATATTCTGATGACAATACTTTTAATTGTTCTAAAACTTGGGGTGAGATCATTTCATCGCCACGTATATTCAGTTGTAATCGATAAAACGCGCGACCTTGATGTCTGACACTGTCTTTAAAGTTTTGAATCAGCTCGAATAATGCTTGTTGGCTTACATCTTCAGTTTCAAGTATTGCAGATTCAAAGCGAATGAACTGTGTCGGTACGAAGCGTGTCTTTAACGTCACATGGTCACCTTCTACGATTAAACAACCTTTTTCACCTTGTTCTTTAAAATGACGACCTTGAATGTTGCCAGGATAATGAATTTCAGGCAAATCACTCAATTGTTGTCTCGTATGAATATGACCTAACGCCCAGTAATGGTATAACTTCGCATTTAAATCTTCCAATCGAAATTCCGTATAACGATCTGAAGCGTCTGATTTACTATAAGTTCCGTGTAAGACACCAATATGTACGACATTACGATTTTCATTCGTCGGGTATGCATCTATTTTATTTTCGTAACTTTCGCGTTTTTCATAACTAAAGCCATGAAGGTGTATCGTTTCACCCGTTTTCGTAATCGCTTGATATGTTTCGACCTGATTTGAAAATACTGTGACATTTTCAGGCCATTTCGTCTTAATTTCATCCGATAAAGGATCGTGATTGCCATGTACGATGTAGACAAAAATTTGTTCTTTCTGCAAACGTTCGAACTGAGATTTTAAAAACACTTCCGCTTTCAATGTACGATTGTGTTGATCAAACAAATCTCCACTAATTATGATAAAGTCGACCTCTTCTCTTAATGCAAGGTCAATAATACTTTTAAAACTTTCGTAAGCACTATTTTCAACATCTTTCAAAATTGTTGGATTTAAATATCGCTTGGATGCAAATGGACTATCGAGATGCAAATCTGCACAATGCAAAAACTTAACCATTCAAGCATTCTCCTTTTATCATCAAATTTCATCTATGTATGCATGTTTCGTATTCATTTATTTTATCATATTTTAGTTATATAAGGCGTATCTCATTAAAGTATTATTGAAAGTCCTGAAATTTTTATAGAAACCGCTATGATTTTAATGAAAGTATGACTAAGAACAATGAACCTCACCTTTTTGAATAAATAATTGGATGTATCATTTTACTTGTACAGCTTTAGATAAAAAAAGACTAGGGCACATATTAAGTTTCCCTAGCCTTTTCTATAATACATGAAAATTTTAACATTGAAACATACATTGAAAGTATATGAGACTAAAAAATCCGAAACTTGTCTTTCTCTTCAATCATAGTTTTGCCCTTATTTATTCACTATCTTTAACATTCAATTGCTAAATGGGCGAGACTCCTGAGAGAACAGACGCAGCCGAAAATCCAATTTGGCTTTCGTCCAGTATTCCTTTAAGCCAAGCCGAATTTAGTTGAGGCAAGTCCCTAGGAACGCGAGCCCGTGATAGCAATTGTGTAAAACTATAAAGACGTTATTAATGAGAGCAATTAGATGAAAGCGTGTCAAGTATGACAATCAAAATTTTCTATTATAACCATTTAATCTATTATTTTATTTTCTTTAGTTAGCGTAAATTTCGTCTAAAGGTTTAACAATAATTTGGTTAATTTCTTGGAATACTTGGCTCATTTTTTGCTCAGCATTCATTAACTCAGAAATATTGCTGTCTTTTTCGATTTGTTGCGCTTGTTCTTGCGCTTTTTGTAAATCTTCCTCGCTAATTTCTTCACCTTGCATTTGTTTTTGTTGGAAGTTCATTTGTGTTTGACGGAACTCATCAAATAATTTTTTAGAGTTTTCATCAGCTTCTACTTTAGCGTATGCGTCTTTGATTGCATTGTACTCGTCACTTTCACGTAAAGCTTGCTCTAATTTGTTTGCGTAATCATATAAATTTACAGCCATTTTAATCTCTCCTTGAGTTGTGTATTTTAGATTGAATTCTCTCTCTTCCAATCTCTTCCCTAGCTTACGATACCATATTTTATAGTGTTATACAAAGATTGCTATTAATCCTTGGAAAAATCCAATGATACCTCCTAAAATAAAACCTAGCAACATAATTAATTTTAATTCTTTATTCGCAATTTCAAAAATCAAGCGTTCGATATAGTCTAAGTCAAAACGATTAATTTGCTCTTCAATTAAGCCACGAATATTCACTTGTTTTAAAATGGTTGATAAGCGTTTAGCTAACGTATCAAGAATTAAATCCGTAATACGATCAATGCCTCTATCATGCAACATATCAAACATTTGTGGCACCAAAGATTTTAAAGGCATGTGTGCTCGCTTTTGTAAATCAATTTGTTTTAATACAAACGTTGACACTTGCCCTTCGATTTCCTTCATTTGCTCCGGTTTAATCCATTCTTCTAAAGTCCCATTTTTTAATTTTTCATATTCTGCTTGAATTTGTGCAGCCAGAATCGTTTTCGCCTTAGAATGTGTCGTTAAACGAATTAATTCCCTCTGAATACGTTCCGCAATGGCTTCTTTTGTCATAAACATTTGTAGCATAGACACAATTTTACCTTTTTCAACAAAGAACGTTTCTAACATTTCTAAAATATCTTCGTAACCTTTGTTAGAATCTAAGTAAATTCTTGCTCTTTCTAATAGCAATGTATCTAATGTTCCGACCTTTTCATCGAGCTTTGCCATCACTTTTGCTGGTACGAGCGCTGCAATTTTATCTGTTTGATGCACTTCATATTTTTCGTTCAACTTTTGCTTCGTATAACGTTCAATGACGCTTTCCCCATCTTGAACAACATGAATGTCAAATCGTTCCACCAAAAATTGCAGTGTTACATGATCTTGTTCTAGTGCATCTACCTGTTGCGCAACCGCACGACGAACTGTAGCGCGCATATCAGGCGTTTCTAACTTTTCTCTCATTAATGATTCTGTTAATAAATGATCTTCCACAACTTGACCAATTTTTTCGGCAATTTCCCCTCTTCTTTTCGGGATGAGTCCTGGTGTAAAAGGAACGCGCTTACCAAAAATATAATAAGCCTTAAATGGGTGGAATAACATTTTGACGGCGATCATATTCGTGACACCACCAATGACAGCGCCAATCACAATCATAAACAATACGACCAAAATCGCTTGCATGTATACATCTCTCCTCTAAATTTTAACTGGGAACAAAATTTCAATTTCATCAGTCACTATTCGAATAAAATAGTAAAACTTAATATTTTATCCCTTGTAAAGCCATATGTAACAATATGACCAGAAAATCACTGTGTTAAACATGATTTTTATCTATAAAAAAGGAGCACACAACATTTTGTTTGTTGATGCTCCCACATTTTATCATTTATTATAAATTATGCACGAATAAGCTCTTCTTTTACGTTGCGTTGGAAATATGTTTCAGCTTCTCTTAACTTAGGTGAAGCAAAAATAGGCTGCTTATCCGCATCAAGAATACGGTAAAGTTCACTTACTTTGTTTGATTGAAGAATGTATCCGCTCTTACTTGCAATCGTATCCCAATAAATATCACTTACCGTTGAATATCTAGGGTATGCAGCTTGATTTCTTGAAATAGTTTGAACGATTTCTAAAGGATCGCAACCAAATGTGCTGTTCAATACTTCAGAATCTCTAAATAACGCACAAATAGATACACATGTTGTCCAGTTTGGTAACACACGTTCTTTTTCAATTTGTACTAATGTCTTTTTAGATAGGCCGATAGTTTGAGCCATCGTATCTTGCGTATAGCCTGCCTCAATACGTACCATCTTGAACTTGCTTTGAATTAATTCAGTAAAACTTTGTCTATCCATTTATTATGACTACCTTTCTTAAATAAAAATTTATCCGCACACAAGCATTGCAATTCTACACAATTCTTGAAACACAAATTACATATTAATACAAAATACGACAAATGAAAAGTGGCATTTTTGAAAACAATCACAAACCAGAAAAATGCGCAATTGTCGCAAAAATTCAACTTATTTTGATTGAATAATTAAACAACAAATTACAGGTTTTTTACGTAACATAAAGCTTTTAAAATCAATGAAAGCTTGATCTCGCTATCATTTCGTTTCTCAAACACAATTTACAACAATCACTGTTATTTTGATAAGACAATCAAACCTATATTAAAATAGTTTTATGTATTTTTATTAGATTTTAATGATTAATATGTGTATCCATATACGATAGATGAACAGCTTTCATAAATAAGTATTGTGCCGTAAATATGAGTTCAAGAATTATATTATACCACAAAACGAGGGTGCTGCTATTGAAAATTTGGAGGTATTACGATTTATTATACATTTTTAACTCAACAATTAAAAAATGACTTAGAGTTTATCATCCAAGATTTAGTTATATCGTAAAAGTATGAGGAAAGTATTGATAAACTTATAATCTATCTTCTAACAGTACTTTCGTTTTAATTATGAAACTCGTTTATGATGTCCCCTTTTTTGTAATCTATACCATTATCAAAACGAATTCTCAAAGCTTTAGCAATACTAAGATTTTTGTTATCCATAAGTTGAAAATGTATATGTGGTTCTGTAGAATTCCCAGAGTTTCCAACAAAACCAACAAAAGTGTATTTTGAAAAATTTGAGAATAAAGAAAAAGGAACAATGGCTCTTAATGTTCACCATTCCTTTAGTTTAATTATGAATTATGATTTAGCATATTTAATTACTAAATCATTTTTAGGCTCATTTTCAAGTACTTTATTTGCAACCATTTTAATTTTCTCTTTAGTAATCATATCAAAATCTGGCTCATCTAGAATCTCTAAAAATTCTTTCAACAGATTTTGATCTTTAAATTGTGAAACCTCTAGCGATTGCCAATAATGATAATAAGCTAAATTATAAGCACTGTCCACATAATTAAAATGAAAATGATAGATGTTTGCGACCATTTCATGATATTCAATCGTGTCAATTTGATTAGCAAGGTTTGATAAATAATATGCTAATTTTTCGTCTGAAATATCGTTTGACATAAAGTATGTTAAAACATTATCCATATCTTTGTTGAGTAACATTCTTTGCAGTTCAGCTGGCAATAAATTTAATATAATGGTAATACTATTCATTTATTTGACCCACTCATTCGATACATATATTTTACTGTTTTTTCGTTTATAAGTTACTACTACAGTTCTACCACTCATGGTAAGTGTTTTTTGATATGCCGTTCTCTTATAGTTGCTTTGCTTTCCATACCTCATTACATGTGACATTACTTTAGAAACATCACTCCAATTATTTTTAGTTACTTTGCTCCAATTATGTTTACTAGCAAGAATGTCTCTCAAAGCCGATGTAGGATTTTACCATACTGTAAATTGTAGTTTCAATGATGTATTCTTCAGTATCATTGATATGATTTCTAGATTCGCTATCTTCAACAAAAAATCAAATAAGCCTCTTAAGGATGGTAAAACAGGACCGTGTACTCAACCTTCAAACTGTTCATCAATAATAGACTTTCCAGTTAGTGCTAAAGGCGTTTTCTGAATGTAGTACATGAGATTATGTACTTTCATCTCATCGCCTACTAAGCTATTTCCCATAATTTCTGGGTATTTAAAAATCATATTTTAAATAATATTATGCATTGTGTTCGGTCGACTTTTCATTTTCAGCCCCTCCTCATGATACATTTGTATTTAGAGAAATCATATTTCGAACTATACATTTTGAAATAATTAATTACCAATTGCTATTGCTTAGTTTCAACTCAATCAAGGTGAATTAAAAAACTTACACCAAATCTGACTATTATCATGCTAATGATATACTACTTCTTATTAAAAAACCAACGCTCCTATCATTCACTAGAAACGTTGGCTTATTGTATCATTATTATTCTACATGCATATTTCCTTTGAGTTTTTTACCTTCACGTTCAGATAAAATCAATGCACATGCTGCATCTCCAGTAATATTTACTGCTGTACGTGTCATATCTAATAATCGGTCAATGCCTAAGATGATGCCGATAGCTGCAGGATTTAAACCTACTGCAGTTAATACCATGGCTAACATGATTAAACCAACGCCAGGGACACCCGCAGTTCCAACTGATGCAATAACCGCAACTGCAACTACAGTGATCAGTTGTAATAGCGTTAAATCAGCGCCTGACAATTGTGCTATGAAAATCGTTGCGACCCCTTGCATAATAGCGGTACCATCCATATTGATTGTTGCCCCTAAAGGTTGTACAAAGCTAGCAATTTCCGGTTTAACACCCATTTTTTTCGTACATTCCATTGAAATTGGAAGAGCTGCATTTGAACTTGAACCCCCGAAACCTACTGTAATCGCTGGGAAAAATCCTTTGAAAAATTCGATTGGACTACGACCAGCTAGGAACTTCACTGATCCACCATAGACGACAAAGAAATGAATAAATAATGCCGCTAACACGACAATAAAGTATAAACCGAGCTGTCTAATTGCACCAAAACCTGCACCTGTAAATGCGTGCGCGACAAGTCCGAATGTACCGATTGGCGCAAAAACGTTCATTACCATTGATATAATATACATTAGGACTTCATTAAACTGTTCAAAAAATTGATGTACAATCCGTCCGCGTTCGCCTACCATCATAATACCGATACCGATGAAAATCGCAAAAGTAATAATTTGAAGCATGTTTCCTGTTGTCATTGACTGAATCGCATTTTTCGGGAAGAAATTAATTAAAGTTTGATCAAATGTTTGGTTAATCGGCGAAGCCCCAGTTGCCTTTTGATCATCTAATTTCTTCTGATATGTAGTGACTTCTTCTGATTTTAATAAATCTGAATGCCCTGCACCTGGCTTAACAATTAACGCTAAACACATCGCTAACGTAATAGCAATGGCTGTTGTCGATAAGAAAAAGACAAGCGTTTTTAAACCAATGCCACCTAATAGTTTTGGATCACCGACACCAATGACACCGAGTACGATAGACACAAATACTACTGGTACAACGAGCATAAAGATGAGATTTAAAAAGATTTGACCGACAACGTTAAAAATATATTGGTCGATAAATGCGACAAATTTTGATCCGACATAAAAATTGAAAATTGAACCTAACGTAATCCCCAAAATTAAAGCAATAATGATTTTTACTGTTAATCCTTTAAATTTCATATCCACTATCCCCTTTAATGTTATAACATCATTATAATCTGAAAATTAACAATATTGCAATCACTATTTTTATAGTTTTCACTAGATTTATAACGCTTTTCATAGGATAATAGAACAGTTAAATACGTTTTATCATAAAGAAAAATATGAAGTGTTTCAATATTTTACATACTAAATTTAGAGGTGTTTTCGTTGCAATTAGAATATAAAATTTCTCAAGCCAAAAAAGGCGCAACACTAAGCATCATTACTTATACATTTTTAACATTATTGAAAATTGCATATGGATGGTTAGCGAGCAGTCAAGGTTTAGTGGCAGACGGTATCAACAACGCAACAGATGTGATTAGTTCTATTGCCATATTAATCGCACTTCAAATCTCGATGAAACCCGTGGATAAAAATCATCCTTATGGGCATTATCGTGCTGAATTTATCGCTTCACTTATTGCATCATTTATTATGTTTGCGGTCAGTATCCAAGTTATTATTACCGGAGTAAAGCACTTTTATCATGGTGAATTCGTACAGCCGAGTCAGTCTGCCATTATCGTTGGTCTTATTTCAAGTATTGTCATGTTTGCAGTGTTTGTTTTTAACCGCAAACTTTCAAAAAAGGTCAATAGCAGTGCTTTAAGAGCAGCAAGTTATGATAATCTTTCCGATGCTTTAGTGTCAATCGGTACTGTTATCGGTATTTTAGGGGTTTATATGGGCGTACCTATGCTCGATACGATTGCGGCGATTGTCATTGGTTTACTCATTATGAAGGCAAGTATCGATATTTTTAAAGAGACAGCTGTCACACTCACTGACGGCTACGATGAGGAAGAACTTGCTCAAATTCAATATATCATTTCTTCTATTGCCGGAATTAAAGAAATTCGTGATATTAAGGCAAGAAGTCATGGTGTCATTTCATTTATCGATGTGACAATTGCTGTTGACCCAGATTTAAATGTAATTGAGAGTCATGAAATTTCAGATCATATCGAATCGAAATTGCAAGCACGATTAGGTGAAGTTGAGACGATTGTTCATATTGAGCCGTATTTAATCGAAAAGCACGAATAAGTCCTTCAAAAAAGAGGAATTTGGGCAATGAGCTATCCAAATTCCTGTTTTTTATAACTTTTTCCTTTTAGAACAAATGATTCTCCATCGCATAAATTGCTGCTTGTGTCCGATCTGTCACTTCTAATTTTGCGAAAATATGACTGACATGTGTTTTAATTGTCTTTTCTGATACATACAGCGTTTCAGCAATTTCTTTATTCGTCTTTCCTTTAGCCATTTCTTTTAAGACTTCTGTTTCACGCTTCGACAATTTATTTAACATGTGTGGCTTCGTAATCACCGTGTCCATCACTTGTTGTGCATCTTTATGAATCACTTTATTGCCTCTTAAAACAGTCTCAATGGAGGACATTAACGCTTCGGGCTCGACATCTTTCATTTCATAACCATCTGCACCTGCTTGCATCGCTGACATGACATGTTCTTCATCAACATAGCTTGTCAGCACTAATATTTTAATGTTTGGATATTGTGTTTTTAGTTTTTGAATTAAAGTGATCCCGTTCATTTCGGGCATTACGAGGTCGACAAGGATGAGTTCTGGTGCGATGTGACTTGCGGCTAAGTCATCTAATAGCGCTTGCCCTTCCCCAAAACTACCTACGACTTCTATGTTTTGTTGTGTAGAAAGTAAAAATTCTAATCCTTGTCTCACAATAAAGTGATCGTCCACAAGTGCAATTTTAGGCATTATTGTCCCTCCCTATGCTGTTGAAGTGGTATACGTATTTTAATTTCTGTACCTTGTTGACTTGTCATTTTTAATATTCCTTTTAAAAATTTAATTCGTTGACGCATATTGGACAAACCGTGTTTATCTGCTGTATCAATGGCCGTCACATCAAATCCAACACCGTTATCTTTCATTTCAACGATAAGATGTTGTTCCGTTTGATTCAACACAATCGTCATATGGTTGGTTTGTGCGTGCTTTTTCGTATTATTCATCGCTTCTTGCATCACCCGATAAAGGTGTGTTTCGATTCTGTTTTCTAAGTCGATAAGCCCTTTAACTGTCACATCAATATCTAGACCGATAAGACCTGCATAATTTTTCAAGGCATGCACGATACCTTTTTCTAGTCCAACTGGTTTCAACTGCCAAATTAATGCACGCATCTCGTTAACGGCGTTTTGACTCGTTTGTTCAATTTGCATAAAGGCACGTTTAGACGTTTCCTCTTGTGTCATTTGTCCTGCCGCATGCGCAGTTAATTTTAAAGAAAAGAGCATTTGATTAACCGAATCATGCAAATCTCGAGCTAAGCGGTTACGTTCATTGACTCGTGCCGCTTCTTTTTCTTGATTGTTCAAATCAATACGTTTTATTGCTGAACCAATCTGAAATGCCACAGATTCTAACAATTCGAGATCTTCATCTGTATAATGCGTCGTAAAAGGCGTTGCGACATTCAAAAGACCAAATTGTTCATTACCTGATCGTAACGGGACAGTCGCATGATGCGTAATATCTTCTGTTTCTGTCACAAATTCACGACTGGCCAAGTTAATACGTGAACAATTAATAATATTTGAAGCCTTCGTCAATTTTTGATTATGATACGCTTGAACACACCAACATGTCCCCTCTTTCATGTAGTGACATTGTCGATTCGTTAACGCAGAAGGTAACGATTGATGTGACTCTAACGTATGATGCCCTTCTTCATCAATAAAAAATATCCAACCTGTCGTAAAGTCACTACCTTTAATTAATGAATCTAACGCACCATCAAGCATGGATTGTAATTCCGTTTCTTCGTTAAGGAATTCAGCAATTTCCTTCAATAACGCCAATCTTGTTGGTTTTTCCATTTTGGTCACTCCACTCTTCACATCGCATCAAACGTTAATGCATCACTCACGTTTTAATGTACATTTAACTTTATTATACACGTTGTTTCAATGAATAAAACCATCAATACCATTTCGTTTTATGTTATGATAAAAGAAATTAAGGAGGATTTTATGAAATTTAAAGTTGCCGACACATTTAATGAACAATCCATTCGAGACATATTCAAAACATTACAGTTACCGAAAAAAGATTTACATACACTGAATATGTCAAAATCTATCACAGTGAATGATAAAGCTGCAAATTTACAAACAATCGTCCATACAGGTGACGAAATTGTTATTCCTGATGAAGAAGCGAAAAGCCAGTACGTACCGAGCTATCGTTATGCGCAAATTGCTTATGAAGATGACTTTTTAGCGATTGTCTATAAACCTAAAGGCGTGAAGACACATCCGAATGATTTAAAGGAAAGCAACACGTTAATGAACCATGTCATTTACACTTTAAATCGTCCGTATGTTGAGCCTATTCACCGTCTTGACCAAGAAACAGTCGGCTTACTCATCGTGGCCAAACACCCGCTTATTAAAAAGGTATTAGATCGCATGTTAGAAAACAATGACATTCATCGTATATATAAAGCACAAGTGAAAAGTTTGTTGCCGATTAAGCCACAGACGATCGATCTACCGATTGGCAAGGATAAATTCCATCCAAATAAGCGCCGTATATCACCGACGGGCCAACGTGCAGTGACGCATATTCTTTCTTCTAAAATGGTTAAAGAAGGCATTTGCGAAGTGATGTTAAAGCTAGATACAGGACGAACACACCAAATTCGTGTTCATCTCGCTGAAATCGGTTATCCGGTTTTAGGAGATCCACTGTATAGTGATTCGAAGTTGCGACAATTACAGCTAGAAAGTTATCAAATTGAATTCACACATCCTATTACACAACAGCCTATTTCGGTCACAATTGATGATATTGAATCATAATTAATCGGATTGTGATAAAAATTCAGGGGCTCGGACACCACGTCCAAGCCCCTTTTGTATGCTTCAACCATTTTGTAAATCATAGCCTATTCGACGATACAACTGAATGTTATTGTTTTCGCTTCAGATGGCCTTTCACACGGTCCATCCAATTTCTTTTTGCACGTACCGGCTGCCCTGTCTCAATCATATTTTGTTTGGACAATGCCAACCCATATTCTTGTGCTTCACGCATTAAAAATTCTTGAGAGTTTAATGGCGCTAAGTCATTTTTCACATAATGATAAACACCTGAGGCATCTTGATAACGCCCTTTTTGATTATCAGAAAGTTGTAAATCCATAAAATCAACGAGCCTTTTCGCAATGCGTTTGTCTAATATTGGGAATAAAATTTCAACACGTTTAATCATATTTCGCGTCATCATATCTGCAGAAGATAAATAAATTTTCTCTTCACCATTGTTATAGAAGTAATAAATACGTGAATGTTCTAATAAACGCCCTACAATACTCACGACTTCAATATTCTCGCTAATCCCTGGAATACCTGGTTTTAAACAACAAATCCCACGAATAATTAATTTGATTTGCACACCAGCTTGAGACGCTTCGTATAACTTTTTAATCAAAGCTTTATCTGTTAATGAATTCATTTTCATCATCATTTTACCATTACCATGTTGACGATGACTTTCGATTTCTTCATCAATCCGTTCAATAAATAAGTCGCGTATTTCGTATGGTGCCACGATTAATTGTTGATAATCAGGCTTCATGGAATAACCACTCAGATAATTGAAGAAGTTCATCGCGTCCTCTCCAATTTCTCTGTTCGTTGTGATAATGCCCATATCTGTGTACAATTTGGCCGTTTTATCGTTGTAATTCCCTGTACCAAGATGTACAAATGGTACAAGACTGCCATTCACGCGTTTAACGACTAACGTAATTTTGCTATGTGTTTTCAAGTGCGTCATGCCATACATCACGTGACAGCCCGCTTCTTCTAACATTTTTGCCCAATGTACGTTATTTTCTTCATCAAAACGTGCCTTCAATTCCACTAATACCGTCACTTGCTTCCCATTTTCTGCAGCATTTTTAAGTGCTTCAATAATCGGTGAATCACTGCTCACGCGATATAATGTTTGTTTAATCGCAAATGTATCCGGATCTTCAGATGCTTCAGTAATAAAATCAACTATCGGATCAAATGACTCGTACGGATGATGGAAGAAAATATCACGTTTTAATGCCAAATCATATACATTTTCATTGCCTAAAGATTGTGGCACTTGAGGTGTATAACGTTCATATTTTAAGTCTTTTAATTTGTGCGATAAGTGATCCACTAATTCAAAAACCATCGTTAAATCAAGTGGACCATTCGTATAATACACATCTTGAGGTTCTAATTCTAACGTATCGATTAACCAATCTATATTCATATCATGTTGATTGCGATTATCGATTTCTAGCCTCACTGCAGCACCACTTTTACGTTCTTTCAAAAAGCGTTCTATTTCGATAAGTAAATCTTCGGCACCATCTTCATGAATCGTTAAGTCGGCATTTCTTGTAATTCTAAACGTATACGTATTCAGAATTTCATATCCTTTAAAAAGATGACCCATGAAAAAGGAAATCATATCTTCTATTAAAATGATATATTGACGGCTACCTTCATTGATTTTAATAAAACGGTTTAACAGTGTCGGGATTTGCACAATAGCTGAATTAATTTCATCTCCTGTATCAATATCGACAAAAATATTTAACGTTTTATTGTTCAGTTTCGGAAATGGTCGATATGCATCAATGCCGAGTGGTGTTAATGTCGGTAAAATATCGTTTAAGAAGATTTGTTCAAGTTGCTCGAGCATCGATTCATTTAACGCATCTGGCTTGCATAAAAATACTTCATAAGCTTTTAATTCCTCGACTAACGCATTGAAACGATGATATTGAAAATCAACATTTTGACGATTCTTCTTCTCAATTGCTTTTAATTGTTGTTCTGGCGTTAATTGCGCTTTATTTTCTGGCTTATCAAATCCCATTTTCACTTGGTCTTTTAATCCCGCCACGCGCACCATAAAAAATTCATCTAAATTTGAGCTCCCAATCGCAATAAACTTAAGCTGCTCTAATAATGGGTTTTCGTCATCACATGCTTCTTGTAATACTCTATAATTGAAGTCTAACCAACTGACTTCTCGATTATTATAATAATCTGGATGGTTAAGGTCCAAATTTCCTTTTTCAATAGTCACTTTCATTGTCACCCCATTAAATCTTCTACAAAACATAGTGTAAGTCCTTATTTAGCGTAACATAAAATGAGTGGGCTATTATTTAAGAATTTGTAAAGACAATATTAACCTTTGTTTTAAGTACTTTTTCTATATGTTTCTTTTGTCGATTTGATTGATAAGATTCGGCAATTGGTTCGCCGTGATAATTGACAAACAAGTCGTATCCCTCTTTTGAAGCTTGTAGCGTCACTTCTTGGACACTATTCGTATTGGAGATATTTAAAGCATTTACAAATTTGATAATGCCACCTAACGCTTGAATGTCTGAAAGTTCATCATCAGTAAACCACTTTGTCTCTTCACTATATAATTTGAGTAACGTTTTATTTTTAAAGCTTGCAAGTAATGCCAATCTCACACGTTCTTTATGAGACAACCCATTAATACTGGAGTTTGCGATAATATAATACGTATGTTGTGAACTCGAATCTGAATCAATAAATCGACCTAAATAATAAATATACGCTGCTTCAAGAAAAACTTGCTTTAAATGCTTGTCAACTTTGAGTTTTTTCTCATTTGTTAACTGTTCCAATAACGATTCGGCAAGCTTAACTCGTTGCTTTGCTCCACTTTCCTCAATTTTATACTCATTGGCTAAATGGCGTAACGCATCTTGTAGAACATTGGTTTTATTAAATTCATTTGGATATTTTTTAGCAATTTGATTCATGATGAAACCTTCACGTATCCCTTTTCTTGAAAATGTGAACGCTGTCGCATCAGTCAGCTCAAACAGCACATTAAACACGGATACAGCAGGTAAAATAATGTCAGCACGATCACGACTCAACCCATCCAAAGTCGTTAATGTGTCGCGTGAAGATTTCTTAAGCATTTGAAACACTTCTTTTAAATCATTTTCTTCCATCGTGTAACCATGTACCCCTGCAATAGGATACTGATGTAAAGACTGATGAATTCTCGCACAGTTACGCGCAGAACCTCCTATACCGACCAAGTTAATGTGCTGATTTTGAATCCATGACACCTTACCAAATTCATTCTTCAAAAACTTTTCCATCTTTTTAATCGCATCTTTATCATTATGCTCTTTACCTTCAAAAAACATCCGTGTCAACGTGACGACACCAAATGGAAAACTAATAGCTTCTTTAATTTTTTTGTCTTTAAATAACGTTAATTCTGTTGAACCGCCACCAATATCGACCGTAATTCCATTTTGAATACTTGTCGTATGAGTGACTGCATAAGAACCATAAAAGGCCTCGTCCTCTTCTGGTATCATAATGATTTCAAGATCTAGTTCTTGTCGAATATGTTTCAAAATCGCTTTTTGGTTTCGAGACTGACGCATCGCTGCTGTTGCAATGGGATAGAGATGTTCCACTTCAAAGTCTGTCGCCACTCTTTTAAAACTTCTAAGCGCTGTCGTTAACACATCTATCCCTTCTTGTGTCATATTTTGCTCACTATCTAAATATTGACTTAATCTTGCTGGCGTTTTAATATTTTGAATTTCATTTAATCCTGTTTTCGGATCGTATTGAAAAATAACTAAGCGAATCGTGTTTGAACCAATATCTATTAAACCGTTACGTTCCATGTCTAAAACTTGCCTCCATACTATTTCGGATGAACCATGTTTTCTGGCTTAATCCATTCCTCAAATTGTTCTTCTGTCACATAACCTGACTGAATTGCAGATTCTTTTAATGTTAAACCTTCTTTATGTGCTTTTTTAGCAATCGCTGCTGCTTTTTCATAACCGATATGTGGGTTAAGCGCTGTGACAAGCATCAGTGAACGGTTCAAGTAGTTGTCAATGTTTTCAGGAATTGGCTCAATACCTACTGCACAATTTTCATTGAACGTATTCATACCATCTGCTAATAAATAGATGGACTGTAATGTATTATGCAAAATAACAGGTTTAAAGACGTTTAATTCGAAATTACCTTGAGAGCTTGAGAAACCGACAACTGTATCGTTACCCATAACTTGTACAGCAACCATTGTTAACATTTCACATTGTGTTGGATTTACTTTACCTGGCATAATTGATGAACCTGGTTCGTTTTCAGGAATAGAAATCTCTGCTAAACCAGCGCGAGGTCCAGACGCTAACCATCTGACATCATTCGCAATTTTCATTAAATCTGCTGCAAGTGCTTTGAGTGAACCGTGTAATTGAACCACTTCATCATGTGCAGTTAAAGCGTGGAATTTATTTTCAGATGAAACAAATGGATAGCCTGTATTTTCAGAGATGTAAGCTGCTACTTTATTACCAAACTCAGGGTGTGCATTAATCCCCGTACCAACTGCTGTCCCACCAATAGCTAAATTTAAAATATGCTTTTTAGATTCTGCCAATAAGTTTTCACATACATCTAACATATAGCGCCAACCACTAATTTCTTGGCCTAACGTAATCGGTGTCGCATCTTGAAGGTGTGTACGTCCAATTTTGATGATGTCTTTAAAGTCATTTTCTTTTTTGTAGAATGTCTCACGTAAACCTTTTAATGCAGGTTCTAAACGTTTTTCCACTTCATGATAAAGCGCCACATGCATTGCTGTCGGGAATGTATCGTTAGAACTTTGTGACTTGTTAACATCATCATTCGGGTGAATCGTTTCATCACTGCCGTTAGATTTTAAATACTCATTCGCCACATAGCTCACAACTTCATTCACATTCATATTACTTTGTGTGCCACTACCTGTTTGCCATACGACTAATGGGAAATGTTCATCTAATTCTCCTGCTAAAATACGATCACATGCATGCACAATCGCATCTTTTTTAGCTTCACTTAACTTTCCTAAGTCATGGTTGGCAAGTGCAGCCGCACGTTTCAATTGTGCAAAACCATATACGACTTCGATAGGCATTTTCTCTTTACCTACTGGGAAATTTTGTTTACTTCTTTGTGTTTGTGCACCCCAATATTTATCTGCAGGTACCTCTATTTCACCAAATGTATCATGTTCGATTCTTACTGACATATCTCTCGCTCCCCTTTAATTTTTGAATATTCTTGTCACTTAAATTATAGCATTAAACGAAATCGCCATTCAATGAACATTGACGTGCAATTGCTGTTTTTTCTTAATTTCAGATTTGATTTGTTTTAAGTGTTTTAAAAGTAAAATAAAAAGGCCTGAGAAAATTGAATTTCCCAGCACCTTATTTATTCATTTGAAATTGCTTTTTCATTATTTTCGGTTTGCGCATACATAAATTTATGTTTAACTGCTTGGACAACCGCGATAGCTGACAAAATATACAAAATTAAGCCAATCACCATCATGACAGGGCTAATTTGGATTAATACACCCAAAATACCACTGAATTGACTATAAAAATCATCTAAATAAATCGTTAATGCGACAGTAATTGCAATACAACAAATGACACTAATCACAATCCCTTTTTGATTGGTTTTAACAAAAGTTTGAACATGTGATTGTGCATTGTCGACTAAACCATTGGATAAGTTCAGTTGTAGCTGTACAATTTTGAACAATACTGGTAAGTACAATGTGCCTAATGCCAATGGAAAAGCTTTAATTGATAGTAAATTGATGATTGTGGAAATTATAATTAATGTAACCCATTTCTGATGTAACTTCATGTGTGTCACCTTTCATCATTTTTTAAACACGCTCTCATTTTATCATATTTAAATATTAACATCTGCTATTAATACCATCATTATACATTAATGGTATATATCATATAAGTACACTGTTAATACAGATGAAAGTATCGACAATATTAAATTTTAATCATAGTTTAGTTTATGGATATTTAGTAATAAAAATATACTAAATATGTTGAAATATTATTATTGTTATGTAAAATATAAGTAAATGAGGATCATTCCTATATATAACGGTTCAATAAAACAACTTCTATACAAAGATTGACCAAGGTACGATTATATAATTTAGAAAAATAAAAAAGCAGGAAAAAGCATCTTTAAACTGAAACTTTCCTACTTTTTTGAACGGCCATTTACATCCATTTCTATTTTCTTAAATTTAGGATGGGAATCTATCGATAAAATAGCCAAAAGTTTTGACTATTTAATTCAACAAGTCCTAATCATCACTAAAATTGCATAAATTAATAAACTTCTAAATTATTCTAGTTAATAATAATTTAAAATAATACCTTCTTAATTTTGACTACTATTATGTTTTACTACCTTTGATATCTCAACTTACTACGTCAAAACTCAAATAGAATCAACGAAAATACAATTTTCAATATATCTAGTATTCTCTTTTTTTATTTTTACTTTTTATTTTCTTTTCTAGTGCAACGTAAGATATTAAACCACATACACTAAAAATTATGGCTATTGAATACCATGAATAGAAATGAAATTTGATGTTTAAAACTATCATAAGCAATAAACAAATTATAAATACACCTAACCATATGAGTCTTTCTTTCATTATTAATATCCCCTTTAACTAACCGCATATAAATACACATTTAGCACATTAGTATCTCTTTAGATGCATTCTATCAGAGATAAGAGGATAAATAAATATCCAAATTAGATTCAGTTTTTTAGTTTATTCCTTTATTTCGTTTCTTTATCTGAACGTACGTTTGAATCATGTGATTGATTTAACTTCTCTTCATCATTGGCTTCAGAGATTTGTTCCATTTCTTTCCCAAGTTCAACGACATCATCAAAGCTGTCAACCATTTCATTGTCATAATGCTTTTGCTCTTCCTTCATTATCCCTTCACCTCTTCTCTTATGCGTATAATGAAGTAAAGTAATTGCGCACATCTTCAGGTAAACCTTGAGCAGCCGCTTCATCAAGAACAACTGTGACCATACGATGTGTTTTTAATGCTGACGGAATATAGCTTGTATTACCGTTTTCTTCGTATAATTTTCTCACTTGTTCTGCTTTCGCTGCGCCTGTTACAACAACGATCACTTCACGTGCGGGTAATAAAGCATCCTTCATAGGAATACCAATCTGACCTTCTGTATCGATTGTCACAACTTGTAATGTTAATTTACCTTTATTATCTTTCGTTTTTGCGTGATGCTTAATAAATTCTTCCACTTTTTCATCTTCTGGAACATGATGAATTTGCTTTTCTGGAACACCTAATGATTGATAATATGATTTTTGCGCATCATAATCCAAAATATGAATTTGGCTGAAATCCACGCTATGGCGATCGACGTCTTTTTTCAATGCATCGAATACAGGGGCTTCTTCTTTATCTAAATGAAGGCCCACAATTGATGTTGGATTGTTGTTCAACTGTTTTCTTAAGATATCTGCTGTGAAAATTGCTGCTGTTTCTGCATCTTTAAATACTTTAAAATTCATTGCCATTATCGTACACTCCTTATTGTCCTACTCGTCTTTTACATTAATCATTACATACCCATTTTAAACATATATTAAAACATTAAAAAATGAGGAACATTCGGATCATTTTCCGTTATGATTATTATAACCTTTTTTACGTAATTGTTCTTGTCCAAACTTAATTCATTCATAATACTATCAAATGCGTTCGGTTTTATTGTAAATGAGGATAATCTTGCTGTCTCAATGCTTCATACACTAAAATCGCTGCAGTATTAGATAAGTTTAATGCACGTACATTCTCATTCATTGGGATACGTAACGCTGTGTTTTCATATTTATCTTTCACCCAATCTGGTAAACCTGTCGTTTCTTTTCCAAATATAAAGTAATAATTTTGCTCTACGTCTGAGAAATCTTGAGACGTATGATTTTTTGAACCAAATTTTGTCAGTAAAAAGTACTGGCCCTCTGTTTGTTCAAAAAACGATTCAATATTGTCATAATATGTAATCGATACATATTTCCAATAATCTAAACCGGCACGTCTCAGCATTTTATCATCCGTACTAAAACCAAGTGGACGAATTAAATGTAAATGTGTGTCGGTCGCTGCACATGTTCTTGCAATATTTCCTGTATTCGCAGGAATTTCTGGTTGATATAAAACTACATGAATTGGCATTATTCATCTCTCCTCATTTCTAATCCTTTAATCATCTCTACTTGTACTTCTTCTAGCTCATTATCGTAATGGGACATCACGTAATCTTTCGCTGCATCACCTAAAATTTGTCCAATTGCCCAAAAGGCCGTCGCACGAATCATTGGTCTAGGATCCGTTTCCGCCACATCTTTCAGTTCAGGGATTGCCGCTTCTTCTTTAAAATGTGCGAGCGCGACAATGGCATTACGTTGAATCGGCTTTTTCCCTCTCCATGCACCCGCAAGATGTCCAAATGTATTTTTAAACGTTTTATTATTCATTTTTAACAATGGAACTAAGCGTGGTTTTAAAATTTCTGGCTCTAGATGTATATCGTCTTGTTCAGTATTAATGCCACGATTTTTCGGACACACTTGTTGACACGTATCACAACCATATAAACGATTACCGATTTTGTATCGATATTCATCTGGTAAATAGCCTTTCGTTTGCGTTAAAAAGCTTATACATTTTTGGCTGTTCAATTGACCATTCCCGACGAGCGCCCCTGTTGGACAACGATCCACACATATCGTACAGTCACCACAACTATCCAGTAACGGGTCATCAGGTGGGAAAGGAATGCTCACTAACATTTCGCCTAAATAGGTCCACGTTCCTAAATCTGGGTTAATAACAAAACCGTTACGTCCTACAAATCCTAACCCCGCTCGTTCTGCAACGGCACGGTCAGATAGAACACCTGTATCGACCATTGACATGAGCTCTACATCCGGCACTTTAGTTTGAATAAATGCTGCCAAATCATCTAAGCGACGTCGCATAATCGAATGGTAATCTTGCCCCCAAGACGCTCTCGCAAACATACCTCGACGGTCACCGCGTACACTTTTTGGTGCGCCTTTCAATTTATTCGGGTACCCTACTGCAATTGCGATAATTGAGCGTGCAGTTGGTAAGGATAACTTCGGCTCTGTGCGTAAAGCGATATCAGACGGTTCAAAACCTGATGCATAACCTTTCGCATGATAGTCCACAAGTTTTTGTTTCAATTCATCAAAAGGATCAGCTGTCGTAAAACCGATACGATTAATTCCTATTGTATGTGCATAATCAATGATTTCTTGTTTTAATGCCCGTACATCCATCTTGTCACCTCTTTAAAATCACCATACCATTTTAACATATCTGACTGTCATTGCGTGGGAATGTTTTCTTAATTATCAACGACAAAATAGGAAGAAGATGAGACATTCAAATCATCTCAACTTCTTCCTAAAATTTCTATACAAATGTGCATGATGCGAATATGACATCCATTGAACTCAACGCGATCACAACTTAGTTTAACACACGTTTTAAGAAGTTCTGCGTCCGTTCATGTTGCGGATTTTCAAAAATTTCATGAGGTGGCCCATCTTCGACCACAACACCATCTGCCATAAAGACAACACGGTCACTTACATTTTTCGCAAAATCCATTTCATGTGTGACAACGACCATTGTCATACCTTCTTTGGCAAGTGACTTCATAACAGCTAATACTTCTCCTACCACTTCTGGATCCAATGCTGATGTCGGTTCATCAAATAATAACACGTCAGGATCCATCGCTAATGCACGTGCAATGGCAACCCTTTGTTTTTGACCACCAGACAATTGATTGGGATAAGCATCTGCTTTATCTTCTAGCCCGACTTTTGACAATAAATCTAAAGCACGTGTTTTTAATTGTTGTGTGTTCCCTTTTTTCAATAATTGAGGTGCAAGCATAATGTTATCAATCACTTTTTTATGTGGAAATAGGTTAAAGTTTTGAAATACCATCCCCATTTTTTGACGTAATTCGTCTACTTTAGTCCCTTTTTCTGTTAAATCGCGCCCTTCAAAAATCACGTGGCCAGATGTGGGGACTTCTAGTAAATTCATACATCTCAGTAATGTACTTTTACCACTTCCAGAAGGACCAATGATCGCGACAACTTCACCTTGTGCAATTTCTAAATCAATACCTGTTAACACTTCATTTTGACCAAACGATTTATTTAACTTTGAAATTTTAATCACTGATACTCATTCTCCCTTCTAAAAAGCTCATTAAACGTGAGAGCGTGAATGTTAAAATAAAGTACAACACAGCGGCAATTAATAATGGTGTAAACGGATCGAAGGAAGCCCCTTGCACAACTTGCGCATTAAACATAATTTCACTAACACCGATGACAGACACAATAGACGACTCTTTAATGACCGTCACGAATTCATTTCCTAATGCCGGCAAAATCTTTTTAATCGCTTGAGGCATAATGACTGACTTCATCGTTTGGCTATAGCTTAAACCTAAGCTACGTGCCGCTTCCATTTGACCTTTATCTACGGCATTAATCCCTGCACGAATGATTTCAGCGATGTAGGCAGAACAGTTGATGACTAATGCGATAGCCCCACAAATAAATGCTGAAATATCAAGACCTAACACTGCTGTCGTACCAAAGAAGACTAAAAAGACCTGTACTAATAGCGGCGTCCCACGAAGAAACTCGATATAGGCTGATGCAAACCATTTTAAAGGTCGGATTGTACTAATTTTCATCAATGCGAATATCGAACCAAACACTGCCCCTAATACAACCCCAATCAGCGAGATAACAATCGTACTTTTAATCCCTGTTAAGAAAAATGCGCCATATTTGGTTAAAAAGCTCCCATCATCTTGCATCGCTTCAGCAGCTATTTTTTCATACTTTTTGATTAATTGATTATTATTTACATCTGCAATCGTTTGATTCACACGTTTCATTAATTTTGGTGAATCTTTAGGAATCGCAATGGCAGTTGGTTTTTCAGAATCAGCAAATGAAGCATCAGAGAAAGTTAATTCTTCATTTTGAGCTAAATATGCTTTACCTACTGCGCTATCCATGACAATCGCATCGACTTTGTTACTTTTAAGAGATAAAATGACTTCAGGCAAACGTGTTAACGATTGGACATCTGCCCCTTCAATTTCTTTTTGCGCTAATTCTTCTTGCGTTGTTTGTTTTTGAGCACCAATACGATGATGTGCTAAATCTTTCAATGTTTGATATTTATCTTTATCTTTTTTACGCACAACAACTTTTTGATCTACCGTCATATAATTGTCCGAAAAATCCACTTCTTTTTTACGTTCTGCTGTCGGTGTCATCCCAGAAATAATCATATCTATTTTTCCTGTTTTTAATGCTCCAAGTAAACTATCAAATTGCATATTGACGATTTTTAATTTAACTCCATTATCCTCAGCAATTTTTTTTGCCAGTTCAATGTCAATACCTGCATATTCACGTTCACCATTCACCGTTCTTTCAAATTCCATCGGCGCATAGTCAGCAGATAACCCTACTCTGAGTTCCCCACGCGCTTTAATGACGTCCCACTGATCTTCATTTGCAGCCTGGGCATCATACTTTACAGGTATTCCCGACAGACAAAACACCATGATTAACAACACTGCTATCATTTTCCCCATATACTTCATTACGTTGCCTCCTTCCAATAATATTGATTATTATACATTTATATGTAAGTTTATGCAATATTGATTTTGAAAAATTTTCATAAAAAGCGATTAAATATTAAAAACACCAAACAACTTTGAATCGTTGCTTGATGTTTTATTCATTATGTTACCTATGCATATGAGATTGATAACACCATTTCATATATTAATCTTTAAGCACTTCGAAGTAATAAATATCGTCACGGTATCCTGGCAACACCTTTTTACTCAATTGATGTACAAACCAACCAACTGTGAAAGGAATCACTAAATAAGCAATTAATAATAATACAATATTCATCATTGGATCCCCTTCTAAACGGTTAAACGCATTAATTGGTCCAACAAGTCCTGAATAACCGAAACCTGCTGACATCGGTGTACCTTGGATGCCAATAAAATACGTAATCAGTCCAGCTACAAAACCGTTGATAATTAATGGAATCATAATAATAGGATGTTTAAAATATACAGGAATCATCATCTTTGCTGCACCAAGTAATAAAATAATATTCACACCCATTTTATTCACTTTCATGGAACCCATTAAAAATGTTACACACGCCGCAACAACGCCCATATTTCCAGCACCACTTCCCAAACCTGTGAGTGAGATTGCTGTTGCTATTGCGACAAGTGAAATCGGTGTCACCATTAATAATGCATATGTAATCGCAATTAAAATACTCATAATTAGTGGATTCAGCTCTGTAAACGTGTGAATTAAATGTCCTAAAGATTGGGTCACTTTACTTACATAAGGTAACGTTGTTAAACCAATCATTCCGGCAGTCACAGGAATCAATGCCGGTAAAACAATGATTTCTAAAGAGCCGAGTTTACCTGATAATAAAATAAACAACAAACAGGCTACCATTACGATTAACATCACGTTAATAATGTCACCAATACCATGCAATACAAATGCCCCATTTTTAAATTGTAACGCACCTGAACCGATCATAGCAGAAGTCCCTACAAATGCTACTCCAGGCCCTGGAAACTTAAATGCATGTGCAGCGAGTGCACCAATAATAAATGCCATGAACGATTGTATGACCATCACCACTTGATAGATACTTTCAAGAATGGGTCGGCCTTCTTTAAAAAACTTCAGCAATTCACCTAGAAAGGCATTAGGGAGTAACGCAATTACAACGCCAGCCCCTACCGCATTTAAAATAACGCTAAAAAATTGCTTGCTGTTAATTTGATTTGTCGCCATCTACGCAACCCTCCGCTTATAAGAATAGGTTAATCATAATATATGTGAACTTATGGTACAATAGTATTCTGAAAATTTCTTAAAATATTCATCAATACTTTAAAGTGCCATGATGTATAGACAGTTTTCGGGAAAAAATATACAACACAGACATAGTGATTGAAAATAAATGATTGAGAACCTCATACGAATATAAGTGTAAACGAAGAAATATTCATTTTATTAAATAGAAATTAATCGATAGCGTTTTGATAAAAAGTAACTATAACAGTACATCATTTTAGTAACAAATGATAAATTTGTGTGATGAAGGGAATACAGACAATCGTAAAATGTGACACCAATATCCTATTTTATAATAATTTTTTATATTGGCGCATTGTAATATAAATCATACATTATGATGTTATAAAAAGAGGAGACTATAAGTAATAGTCGTCCTCTTAAATTTCAATTGAAAAATTTAGCTCTTTAATTTTATATGTCGCTGATTTTTATCTTATTATTGTTTTTGAATTTGCTGTTTAATAAACTTTTTAATGTCTTCAGTAAAGTAAACACCGTATGATTTTTTAGTAGGTGTAATTTCAATATCTGACCCCGTATGTACACCAATAGCTTCACCGTTAAGATTAACAATTGGACTACCAGAAGTTCCTGGCTCAGCAAAAGCATCATATACTACTCGAGTACCTTCAAATTTAATGACAGTTCCTGTTGACTCAAATAGTTTATACTTATTCTTCACAGGATCTGGGTACCCTATGAGCGAAACTCTTTCTCCAGCCTGACCGCTTTTAGCAAGTGGCATAATTGTTGTTCTTTTATTGAAATCCCATCCGATATCACTTGTGCTATCTACATGAACGATTGCCAAGTCTTCTTTACCTGGATACGCAACCATATCTGTTATAGTATAATGTCCACCATTGCTACTATTGCCAGTAGGATGTGCACTTAATCTCTCTCCTACCTTCAGATGGCTAATAACATGTTTATTTGTAACGATTGTATTGTGTCCGACAACAAAACCACTTGCACCTGCAAATGCAACTACACTACTGTATGGTGTAGCGTATCCATCTTTAATTTCTTTTACATTTCTTTCTGCTTGGGCAACATGATGTGTTTCATTTACAGCACTTTCTACAAAACCAACTGAACTTAAAATAATCAAAGCTGACAAACTTTTTAACACAAAGCTTTTTTTCATGATGTTTTTCTCCTTCTTTATTCTATTATTGATTTTCGATTTGTTTTTGAATAAAATTTTTGATATCTTGTGTAAAGAATACGCCATAAGATTTTTTGTCAGGTGATGTTGTTCTATCTGATCGAGAATGTACACCTATAGCTTCACCCTTAACGTTCATAATAGGACTACCTGAGTTTCCTGGCTGAGCAAAAGCATCATATATCACTTCAGTGCCGTTAACACTAATAATCGTTCCTAGTGATTCAAATAGTTTATAATTATTAATATCAGGTGCTGGATATCCTATGATTGAAACCCTTTCACCAGCTTGTGCGCCACTTGCAATCGGCATTATTGTTGTGAATCTATTAAAATCCCAACCTTCTTCACTAGTGTTCTTCACATGGACAACTGCTACATCTTCTTTTCCTGAATAGTCAGCAATACTTGAAATCGTATAACGTCCCCCACTATTGCCAAAGCTAGAAGGATGCGCACTTACTTTATCTCCTACTTTTAAAAATTTTGTTACATGTTTATTTGTAACAATTGTATTAGGTCCTACTACAAACCCAGTAGCAGCGTCAAAAGCAACAACGCTACTATAAGGTGCACCATATCCATCTTTAATTTCAATCACATTTTTTTCTGCATGTGCAACATTTTGTGTTACGTTTACTGCACTTTCTACAAAACCAACTGAACTTAAAATAATCAAAGCTGACAAACCTTTTAATACAAAGCTTTTTTTCATGATGTTTTGCTCCTTTTGATTTTAATTTCATTATCTAGATAACAATTTATTTATATAACTAAAAGTAAAATTTGTCAACAGTTTATTATATTAACATTTAATTTTCTTATTCATTTCACCAGTAATTCTGTTTTTATTTTAGATATTTATTAGTAGTTTTTTAGAGTAATATGTTTTTTCTTTACAAAAAAAGCAAGTGTTAAACAAAGTAAATGTGACTACAGAGATAAAAGTTCGATAAGTTCTGTAGATCACTAAATGAGCAAGATATATGAGTTTTAATCTCCTGTTGGATTTTGATGATGTATGTTGCATTTTTGAAAGAAAAAGTAGAAAAAACTTGCAAAGTAAAAGAGTTCTCGATAAAAAGAAATTTAGTACGCAGAGATAGTAATTCAAATGATAAAGTAGAAAAAGGCACGGCCACTTAAAATTGTGTATGGTAGCACTTTAAGTGGCATTATATGGTGTATAAATAAAAAGAAACCCCGTAATAACAGGGTTTCTGATGTGCTATGATGTGTAAATAATGGTTATTGATACCGGTGGTCGGGGTCGAACCGACACGTCTGTGAAGACACGGGATTTTGAGTCCCGCGCGTCTGCCAATTCCGCCACACCGGCATAATACAAAAAAATCCAATATCTTATTGGAAAAAATGGAGCGGAAGATAGGACTTGCACCTATACCTCTTTCCGGGAAGGAAAGTGTTCTAGAATTGAACTACTCCCGCATCATATCATATTAGCTTAATTTAAAAATTAATTGGAGCGGAAGATAGGACTTACACCTATACCTCTTTCCGGGAAGGAAAGTGTTCTAAAAATTGAACTACTCCCGCATGTTTCATATCAATGGAGGCGGCAACCGGATTTGAACCGGTGAATAGAGGTTTTGCAGACCTCGGCCTTACCACTTGGCTATGCCGCCAAAAGTAACTGGGCTAGCTGGATTCGAACCAGCGAGTGACGGAGTCAAAGTCCGTTGCCTTACCGCTTGGCTATAGCCCATTAATTTTAAATAAAGGGCGGTTGATGGGAATCGAACCCACGAATGTCGGAACCACAATCCGATGCGTTAACCACTTCGCCACAACCGCCATGGCAGGGGCAGTAGGAATCGAACCCACATCAAAGGTTTTGGAGACCTCTATTCTACCGTTGAACTATGCCCCTATTGATATGGTGGAGGGGGGCAGATTCGAACTGCCGAACCCGAAGGAGCGGATTTACAGTCCGCCGCGTTTAGCCACTTCGCTACCCCTCCAAGACATGGTGCCGGCCAGAGGACTTGAACCCCCAACCTACTGATTACAAGTCAGTTGCTCTACCAATTGAGCTAGGCCGGCAAAAAAGTGGTTCAGGACGGAATCGAACCGCCGACACAAGGATTTTCAGTCCTTTGCTCTACCGACTGAGCTACTGAACCATTTTAATAATGGCGGTCCCGACGGGAATCGAACCCGCGATCTCCTGCGTGACAGGCAGGCGTGTTAAACCGCTCCACTACGGGACCACTTATAAATAATATTGCGGGAGGCGGATTTGAACCACCGACCTTCGGGTTATGAGCCCGACGAGCTACCGAACTGCTCCATCCCGCGGTAATAGAAAATAATAATGGCGGAGGAAGAGGGATTCGAACCCCCGCGAGCCGTTAAGCCCCTGTCGGTTTTCAAGACCGATCCCTTCAGCCAGACTTGGGTATTCCTCCGAATTATATGGACCTTGCAGGACTCGAACCTGCGACCGAACGGTTATGAGCCGTTAGCTCTAACCAACTGAGCTAAAGGTCCTAATAATGTTTTCAACTAAATTTAGTGGCGGCGGAGGGGATCGAACCCCCGACCTCACGGGTATGAACCGTACGCTCTAGCCAGCTGAGCTACGCCGCCTTATGTAGTTGTATTAGTATTAATTTAAATGGTGGAGACTAGCGGGATCGAACCGCTGACCTCCTGCGTGCAAAGCAGGCGCTCTCCCAGCTGAGCTAAGCCCCCATATAAATATTTTAAAAGATATCGGGAAGACAGGATTTGAACCTGCGACCCCTTGGTCCCAAACCAAGTGCTCTACCAAGCTGAGCTACTTCCCGTAAGGTAATGTAGCGCGCCCGATAGGAGTCGAACCCATAACCTTTTGATCCGTAGTCAAACGCTCTATCCAATTGAGCTACGGGCGCATATGAAATGAAACAATGGTGCCGAGGACCGGAATCGAACCGGTACGGTGATCTCTCACCGCAGGATTTTAAGTCCTGTGCGTCTGCCAGTTCCGCCACCCCGGCAAATAATGGAGCAGAAGACGGGATTCGAACCCGCGACCCCAACCTTGGCAAGGTTGTATTCTACCGCTGAACTACTTCTGCATATGCGGGTGAAGGGAGTCGAACCCCCACGCCGTAAGGCGCTAGATCCTAAGTCTAGTGCGTCTGCCAATTCCGCCACACCCGCAAAGTGAGCCATAGAGGATTCGAACCTCTGACCCTCTGATTAAAAGTCAGATGCTCTACCAACTGAGCTAATGGCTCATCATGGTGCCGGCCAGAGGACTTGAACCCCCAACCTACTGATTACAAGTCAGTTGCTCTACCAATTGAGCTAGGCCGGCTACTCATATTTACTTTTAAAAATGGTGGAGAATGACGGGATCGAACCGCCGACCCTCTGCTTGTAAGGCAGATGCTCTCCCAGCTGAGCTAATTCTCCGATTATGTAATAACCTGGCACCGTCCTACTCTCGCGGAACGTAAGTCCGACTACCATCGGCGCTAAAGAGCTTAACTTCTGTGTTCGGCATGGGAACAGGTGTGACCTCTTTGCCATTGGCACCAGATTAAGTATTTGAATGTTATACATTCAAAACTAGATAGTAAGTATATATCACAAGCATTACCTTATGAACAATTATTTTGATTAAGTCTTCGATCTATTAGTATTCGTCAGCTCCACGTATCGCTACGCTTCCACC
>NZ_FXUZ01000016.1 GCF_900183575.1 Staphylococcus cornubiensis | reverse complement strand
TCAGTTTCCTGACGAATTTTAAAATCCAAGGGAAGTTCGATTTAGCTTCTCTCAACTACCTATTATAAAAAATAAGTAGTGAAGAAACTATCGTCATAATTTCTTCACTACTATCTTAATATGTTTCCTAGGGGACTTGCCTCAACTAAATTCGGCTTGATTGAATGATACATTTTGATGGAAGCCGAATTGGATTTTCGGCTGCGTCTGATCCCTCAGGAGTGTCACATGGACGGTGGCTTGCCTCGGGACATTTCTGTTTGTTGAATATGTAATACCATTCAACTTCATGTTACATTTACACACCATACATGCCGTGAGTGGAGATGAAGTGCTGCGAGGCTCTCATTTTTAAGTCTTTTTCATTTGAAATGTGATTGTCCAAAAAATTCAGTTTCAGCATGACAATTATTTCCAGAAATAAAAAAACAGACGTATGTGGCGTGTCTTCCATACATACATCTGTCAGTCAAATCATATTTCTCAACATAAAAATAACATCATCTAAATTGATTTGACTCCTATATATAAAAATATTTAATTGGTGTTTTTTGAACTTATTCATAAAATAATGGTAAGAGTATATTCTCAATTCAATTATAAGTTCAACTCTTCTTTTAATGCACGTTGCAACGTCTGACTAAAATTAACACCTTTTTCTTTGCCTAATACGACCATATATTGCGGCAAAGTCACCATCTTATTCACTGTCTTGTTTTCTTCTTTAATTCTAACTAGTTTTGTATCTACAGTAACGAGTTGTAGTTGCTCATTCGTATCAAGGTTGTTGATGAGCTCTCGATATTCTGATGGTTTAGGTATGGCATCGTTGTCATCTTCCATTACTAATAAGTGTCCCTCTAAAGCATCTTGTGCCATAAACACAGCTTCTTCAATATCACTTCCGCATGTAATAGCACCTGGTAAATCAGGAAAGTATACATTGTAGTCAGTACCTTCTTGCTGTAACACTGCATAGAAATGGTATTTCATATCAATCCCTCCATATTAAGAAGATGCAAGAGAGCTATAATAGCCCTGCTTGCTTAAGTATTGAGCATTCAGTTCCATAAGGTAAATCCTTTTTAGGGTGTGGTACAGTGACTTTGCCTTTATGCTTTAAGTGTTTAAAGTGATGGTGGCTACCAACAACTCTTACACAATACCATCCATTCTGCTCAAGCCTTTTAATAATTTCTTTTGATGAACTCATTTCAATTCACCTACCACATATATTATAACATATGTTTTAAGTGTTAGAAAGCTTAACGATTATACTATCAGCTGAAGGTTTCAAATTAATGACTACTTAATATACGTCTCATTTCCAAGCCTCATCGTATTAGAACATTCGATATATTTATTTAATCACTCATTTGATGTACTATCTTTTTTACCTAAACCTCACAAGATTGCTAAGAGGTTAAAATGAGATGTATCTCATAGTGCAAATTTAACAAAAACAGACGTATGTGGCGTGTTTTCCATACATACATCTGCTTTTGATTATTATGTTGTTTGACTACTTATTGATTCGTTTCAACAGCGACTCATTGTAGTTGCTCATTCGTATCAAGGTTATTGATGAGCTCTTGAAACTTTGATGGTCTAGGTGAATCATTGCTGTCACCCCTTAGAAAATCACACCACTTTGTAGAATAATATTGGCATATGGTGTGGCCTCGCCTGTCCGAATAATTGCTTTTGCATGACGTGTTTGCTTTTTAAACTCTTCGTGTGAGAGCATTTCAAGCGTTGGAAAATCTTTGTTAATCTTTTGATACAACGCCTCATTTTGCGCTGTCATTTCTCGAGCTACAACGACTTGTTCCACAACCATATGATGCATGAGTTCTTCATACACTTCTTCAAATGATGGTGTGCCTTTTTTTAATGCTAAATCAATGCGTTTGACCCCGTCTGGAATCGGAAGTCCACAATCCGCAATAACAATTTCATCTGTATGACCTAACGTACTTAATACTTTTGAAATCTCACTATTTAATGTTCCGTATCTATACATCAAACTCACCTTCCAAATCTGCCAAGTACGGCATGCCACCTTGTGCGCCCATACCTGTGACTGAATGACTTGCTGCTAAATTTGCAAATTCAATTGCTTTCGTTAATGGATAGTCTTTTTGCAATCCAACTGCCAATGCGCCGTTAAATGTATCACCTGCGCCTGTTGTATCTTTAACCTCTCTTTTAAAGCTTGGGACTTTAACGATTTCTGCACCGTTGTGATACATCGCACCTTCTGAACCGAGTGTCACAATAAGTTTATTTGGATATTGTGCTGCAGCTTCTTCAATGTCTTTTCCTTCAAAGAGATGCGCACTTTCTGTTTCATTTGGTGTAATATAATTCGCTTGTGCAATGACTTCTGCCGGCACTTCACGGTAAGGGGCTGGGTTTAAAATCGACACAATATCATGTTGCGCACAGTAATCCATCACATGTGTCACAGTCTCTGCAGGAATTTCTTGTTGAATAAGCACGATATCTCCCGCTTCAATACGTTCTAAATAAGGTTGAATGCGCTCTGGTGTGACATAACCATTCGCTGATGGCACGACAATAATACGGTTGTCTTGTTGTGATAACGTAATATGTGCCGTTCCTGATGGTTCGTCTTTAATCACTTGAATACCATCCACTTGGACTTCATTATCTTTAAAGTTTTGTTGAATTTGCTGGCCAAATGCATCTTCACCGACACAGCCAATCATATGAACATGTTCGCCTAGACGTGCGGCTGCAACAGCTTGGTTCGCACCTTTTCCTCCAGGCGTTGTAAAGAAGTCGTCACCTAATACCGTTTCACCTTGTTCGGGTACCACTTGTGAAGATACAACTAAATCCATAGACATACTTCCAATCACATAAATTTGACGCATTTTACTTCCTCCTTGTCGTTTCTCTTTCTATTAATGTGACATCTAACATCGTTTTACGTTCGATTTCAGCTTGTCCTTCAATTTGAGCAATCAGTTTTTCAGCAGCTTGTTCACCTAACGTGTACGCCGGTTGACGCACAGTCGTTAATCCAGGCACAAACCATTCTGCTAGTGGGATATCATCATAACCGACAACTTGTACATCTTCCGGCACACGCTGTCCGTCATAATATAGCCACTTTAATACACGAAATGCCGCCACATCATGACTACAAATGACACTGTCAATACGATTTTCATGTATTAAAGTTAAAAACTGTGCCTCTGTCATCGCTAAATCCGACAATTCAAACACGGTACAACCTGCTTTTTGTAAAACGTGTCGCGCCATTTGATAACGTTGTTGAAAAGATTGGTAACTTTGGTCTTGATATACAATTAACACACGCTGACCACGGCCCCGAAGCACCACTTCAGCTTGTAAACGTCCACCTTGTCGATGATCGGCCTCCACACAATAGTCATCCGCCGTTACCCTATCAATGAGCACATGTGGTCTATCATCATTTTGTAGTTGTTTAAAAGTATGTTGCGTAGACAGTTGAGACGCAATAATACCACTACAATGGTTTGCTTTAAAAGTCGCTAAGTAATTGAGTTCTTTATGTTCATTCATCGCACCGTTGCCAATCATGATGTGATAACCGCGTGCCATTGCTGTATCTTCTACACCACGTGCGACATGTGTAAAAAATGGATTGCTCATATCTGGCAACAGCAAGCCGAGAACTTTAGATTGTTTCATGTTCAAAGTGCGGGCGACTTCATTCGGCGCATAGTCTAATTGCTGAATAGCCGCTTCAATTTTCTCTCTCGTCGCCGCTTTAACATAGCCACTTTGATTCATCGCTCGAGATACTGTGGCAACTGACACTCCCGCTAACGCAGCGACTTCTTTAATCGTAGCCATCGCAAACCTCCTTTTGTGGAAACGTTTACATATAAATTAACACGAGTTTCACAAACGTGCAATATAAAGCATCACATTCCTTGTGAAAACTAAGACTTCCCGCACACTACTGGTAGTATAAATGTCAATTTCTATTCAAAAATAACGCTATTTTTTCGCTAACACAAGCACTCTACTTCGTCCTTCATCGCAACAATGCTATATTTGAATTAACAGAAATATCTCAACAGTAAGTCAATATTTCATCATAAAAAGGAGAGAATGATAATGACAGAATTTACATTAGGCGACCAAATGCCAAATTTTAAACTGAACGCAACAGATGGAACAACATTCGATTTCCATCAATTCCAACAAACACATCCAGAACAATGGTATTTTGTGATTAACTTCCGCGGTTCTTGGTGTCCTGTTTGTATGGAGGAACTCGATAGTTTAATTAAAAATGTAGGTTACTTTGAAAAGAAAAATATTCAAATCATTTTAACTTCAAATGATACAGCAGAAAACCTTCGTCAAATGGTTGAGGAAAAACAAGTCCCATATCCAGTACTTGTTGATGAAAACAGTAATTTTGCGAACACTTATGGCGTTTATAGTCATCCGGATGATTCCATTTATGATGACCATGGTACACACAATGAACCAGCATATTTCTTAGTTTCTGAGGACAATCGTTTGGTTTATCAACAAAAACAAACGAACCCATTCGGCCGTCCAACGATGATTGAGTTAAGAAAAATCATTCAATACATCCAAAAAAGTTATAAAAAGGCTTAATTGCAGACGCACTCCATTGAATTCAAATCATTTTATGAGATTGTAGTCCATTAGGTTCCTGTTTCTGGTACTCATAATGGACTTGCAATCTTTTTGTTAAACTTGCCATCCTTATGGTTTGCGATTTTTGATTGCATTCATGTTCTCAACCACTTTAAAATCATTAATGAATCATCAATCTCTCAATGAAATGAGACTTAAAATTTTCTATATCCCAACCTCGTTTCCCATTATCATCCCTTTCTTCACCTCCGCCATAGTTCGCAATGGTTCGCGTGAGGTTGATAAATGCGCAATAGATTCTCTGTTTTATCACGCTCATATTGCCAAATATATCGAATAAACTCCCAACTGATGATGTCTGGATTATCTCCAGCTTGAGGGCGAATTTTGCTCAGCACATAACGGTGGATGACGCGTAAAATACAACGCCAGCGTGAGTCACTCAGCCAAATCAATAAATCTGCGCGTGCTAACCTTTCATCTAATGTCCTTTCATACGTGCCATCCATCACCCATGCGTCTGTATTCACAATTTCAGTGACATGACGTTGCAACACTTCTGCCGGGACAAGTTCACCTTCTTCCCATGCATAGCGATCTAAATGATACGTTGGAATTTGAAGTGCTTTACCAATTTTCATACATAGCGTCGATTTCCCCGAACCTGGCATGCCCAAAATAACGATACGTCGATACATGAAGTTCCCTCCTCTACTCATGTTGTTTCAATTATAATTCACTTTCTAACCCATGACACTTTCTAATTCTTAATTTCTTCAATAACATTTTTCATTATTAATAAAATTATTCAACACGACTCAATTGTATTCTTTTGTGTTTTATTTATCAAAAAATTCTGATTTATTTCTAATAATCCCTTGTATTCTGATAGGAATTAAGGTAATATGTCCATATCAAATTTGTTGGAGGTATAATTTATGTCTTTATTCTTATTGGAAACTCAAGATTTATCTTTCGCAAAAACATCAACGGAATTAGAAGAAAAAGTACAATCTCTTTCTGAACAAGCAGGTCCAGAACTGATTGAAGTACAAGTTACTGAAGATTTATCACACGGTTATTTCATTGTGGAAGGCAATAGTGAAGAAGAAGCGAAACAATTTTTAGAAGATGCATCTATCGAAGTGAGCCTCGTAAAAGAAGTTCGTCTTGTTGGCAAAGATTTAGATGAGGTCAAGCAAGGCGACGTTTCTATCGACTATTTAGTCACTTGGAACATTCCTGAAGGTATTACAATGGATCAATATTTAGAACGTAAAAAGAAAAATTCCGTACATTATGAAGAAGTGCCTGAAGTACAATTCCAAAGAACTTATGTTTGCGAAGATATGACAAAATGTGTATGCCTCTATAACGCACCAGATGAAGATTCGGTTCGTCGTGCACGTGAAGCTGTGAATACACCAATCGATGGTATCGAAAAAATTTAATGCCAACCCTTTCCTAACCTATGCAAAAGCGCACATATCAATCCGACACATTGAGAGCGAGAACTGTGTAGTCAGTCAGCCATTTGATTTTGAAATATCATAAAACTGTCACTGCCTACTTCTCGCTCTTTTTTACAACTATAATTCCTAGTGTTTTAATAAGGTTTAGGAGGTGTTGAGATGATAGAAATTAAAGCACTGCATCATTATTTTGGTGAACAACATGTGATTCGAGATTTTAATTTAACGATACCTACAGGAAAGATCGTTAGTTTTATCGGAAAGAGTGGTTGTGGCAAATCGACTTTACTCAATATCATCGGTGGCTTTTTAACGCCGTCATCAGGTGAGGTCATTATTGATCAAACAATCAAAACAGCCCCTTCTTCTGATTGTTTAATGTTATTTCAACACCATAACTTATTACCTTGGAAGACGATTAACGACAATATTAAGCTCGGGTTAACAAAACATGTGTCCAATGCTGATATTGATACATATTTATCCACTGTGGGCTTAGCTGACAAAGGAGCGCATTTTCCTGCTGAGCTGTCAGGTGGGATGCAACAACGTGTCTCCATTTGTCGTGCACTCATTCATCAACCGCGTGTGGTGCTATTAGACGAACCACTCGGTGCACTGGATGCTTTTACGCGTTATAAATTACAAGATGAACTAATTAAATTACGTACGCATACGGATGCGACACTCATTCTCGTGACACATGATATTGACGAAGCCCTCTATTTGTCAGATGAAATCGTTTTGCTCGGTGATGGCGCTCAAATTCTCAACCAGTATACTGTGCATCAATCCCATCCGAGAAACCGTAGTGATGAGACATTGTTATCCATTCGTCGTCAAATTATGGAAGATTTTGCGCTCAATCATCATATGGCTGAACCGGAATATCATTTGTAGAGGAGGCACATGATGAAACGACTATTTATTTTATTCATGGTGATTCTTTTCATCATCACCGGCTGCAGTCCAAATTCTCAAAGTGATGTGCATAGCGATAAAAAAGTGCTCAAGATTGGTTACCTACCGATTACACATGCCGCGAATTTGATGATGACCAAAGAAATAAAGCAAAGTCACTCGGATTATGACATCGAATTAGTTCGCTTTAACAATTGGCCGGATTTAATGGATGCATTGAACAGTGGACGGATTGACGGCGCTTCGACTTTGATCGAACTCGCCATGAAAGCGAAATCGAAAGGTTCACCGATTAAAGCCGTCGCACTCGGACATCACGAAGGCAATGTTGTACTTGGACAAAACGGCCATAATTTACATGACTTTAATAATCATCACGATTATTCATTTGCGATTCCACATCGCTATTCGACACATTATTTATTGTTAGAAGAAATGCGCAAACAGCTCCATATTCATGATGGGCATTTTCATTATCACGAAATGGCACCCGCTGAAATGCCTGCCGCACTGAGTGAACAACGGATTGATGGCTATTCTGTCGCAGAACCATTTGGCGCACTGGGTGAAAAGCTTGGTAAAGGACACCTGTTACAACATGGGAGTGACATTATGCCTGATGCGTACTGTTGTGTTCTTGTCTTACAAGAGGATGTCATCCAACACCATCATCAAGCGGCACAACAGTTTTTGAGTGATTACAAAAAAGCAGGTTACCAATTAGAAGACAAACAGCAGAGCGTCAACATCATGGCGAAATACTTTAAACAAGATCGTAAAATCCTTGAACAATCTGCGCAATGGACATCTTATGGTGATTTGACGATTCAACAAGAGGGCTACGATAACATTGCACAGCTCGTTCAGTCACACCATTTGTTTGACGCCCCATCATACGATCAATTTGTAGATGACACATTATACAAGAAAGGGTGATTCATTTGATCAGTGCCATATTCAAAAAATATTTACTCCCTTTCTATACTTTTGTGCTGTTCTTATTACTTTGGCAATGCGTCATTTGGATCGGACAATACCAACCCGTACTCTTACCGGGACCAGTCCAAGTCGCCCAAAGTATCGGGCACTTCATCATTACCGGGGAAATATTCGTACATCTTGGCATTAGTCTTTACCGTTTTATCATCGGCTTTTTGATCGCTGTCGTGCTCGCCATTCCACTCGGGATACTATTAGGGCGCAATCGCATACTTTACCAAGCCATTGAACCGTTACTACAAACGATTCGTCCGATTTCACCGATTGCATGGTCACCCTTTATCGTTTTATGGTTTGGCATTGGCAGTTTACCGGCCATTTTCATCATCTTCATCGCCGCCTTTTTCCCTATCGTTTTCAACACAATTAAAGGCGTGCGCACCATTGATGATCACTATTTAAAAATCGCCGACAATTTAAACTTACGCGGTTGGGCATTATACCGTGACATCATTTTCCCTGGCGCATTTAAACACATCATGTCGGGCATTCATGTTGCAGTCGGCACAAGTTGGATTTTCTTAGTCTCTGGTGAAATGATCGGCGCACAATCAGGGCTCGGCTTTCTCATTGTCGACTCCCGCAACATGCTGAATTTAGAAGATGTGCTCTCTGCCATCTTTTTCATCGGGATTTTCGGTTTTCTCATCGACCGTATCATTAGTTATTTAGAAAGTTTAATTTTAAAACGTTTTGGAGAATCTTAATCTATACAGGAGTGATAGGATGACAACGATTGAAACTTTAATTGAAGAAGAATTAACCCCTTACTTAGTCGAAATTGATAACGGCCAATACTATGCACAACCATTTATTCAACACTTATTTGAAGGGGGTCATTTTTCAAAAGATGACTTGAAACAAAATGCCGTAGTGGTTGAAAAAGTCGCCTATTCATGCCTCACAACCGCATTTTGTTTATGGTGCCAACTTGCCTTTTCAACGTATTTAAAGCAAGCCGAGCAACCCGCTTTGCACAATGATCTACAACAGCAAATTTTATCCGGTCAAGCGTTAGGGGCAACAGGTTTATCCAACCCGATGAAATCCTTCAATGCATTGGAAACATTCAACTTAACGCATCATTACGAAGGTGAACAATTCATCGTGAACGGCAAACTTCCAGCAGTGAGCAACATTGGCACAGATCATTATTTCGGAGCCATCTCACAAAATACAGAGACAAACGAACTCGTGATGTTTATTTTACAAGCGAATACAGCAGGTCTTACACTTGAAGAAAAATCGAACTTCTTAGGGGTCAACGGTTCAGCCACTTACAGCATTACATTCGATAATGTGGCAGTACCTGAATCACAAATTATTACGAGAGATGCTGAACAATTTGCGGCGACCATTCGCCCACAGTTCGTCACACTGCAAATTCCTATCGCATTAGGATCCATTCAAAGTTCACTCGATTTAATCGACCAATTTTCAGACGCACAAAATGGGATTAACGCGTATTTGGAATATGATGTCGAAAGTTATAAAAAGCAGTTTGTAGCGTTACGTGAACAATATTATGCGTTATTAGACAAAGCACAAGGTGACTTGCGTGATCATTTACTCGAAGTCATTCAATTGAAAAAAGCATTAGGTTATTTATTGCTTGAAGTGAACCAAGCATCGATGGTCAACGGTGGGTCTCGCGCATATTCACCAAAAGCGCCTCAAGCACGCAAGTTGAAAGAAGGATTTTTCTTTGCGGCACTCACACCGACATTACGTCATTTAGGCAAACTTGAAGAAACACTTCAGTAAATTTCACGTTAAATTGAGAGCTGCGTTTCTAGCTACATGCCCCTGTCAAAGTACGCTTCAACTTCATAATCCATTAAAATGCTGGGACATAGTCCTTTAACTCATTTAAGAAAAAACTGTTTAAATTCATTTTTAGAGTTTAACGGTTTTTTCTTATTAGCGAACGAAAATTAGTATGGCTAGTTTTCGTATATATACTCCCATGAGTGCGATGCCAAGTTCACACTTAACTTTTGATTGGGTACGAACCGATAATCTTTGAAAGCCCAAATTAGCCTTCAGTTTTCCAAAATTTAATTCAACGTCTATCTTTCTCTTTTGATAAATGTGATTCGTCTTTGAATCTGAAATCTGCTTATTTGTATAACCTTTGAAATAGTCCCAAAACAGAATGGATCTATGTCAAGAATACGGACACAGAAAAAAGAGAATTCTACCGCGCTTCGCTTGCTTGCCTAGCCCATCATGTACTTTTAAGAATCAAAAAGTACATTCTGAGCTAGGTTATTTTGTTGCGTATTTCTTCTCAAATTCAATGGGGCTCATATCATTTAACGTTGAATGTACTCTTTTAGAATTGTAAAAAGTAAGGATATATTCCACAATGCTGAACATCGCTTCGTTTCTGGTTTTATAGTCCTGATGATGTATCAATTCCTTTTTGATGATACTATGAAAAGATTCTATACATGCGTTGTCGTAACAGTTTCCTTTACGACTCATACTGCTCTGAATCCCTTTTTCACGTAGTAAATTTTGATACTCTATTGAGGCATATTGACTTCCTTGATCTGAGTGATGGATTAGGCCTTCTCTAGGTTCTTGAATTGTATACGCTTTGTTTAAAGCTGACATCACAAGTTCTTTAGTCATACGAGGTCCATCGCTCAACCAATAATTCTACGAGAAAACAAATCCATAACAGTTGCTAAATAGAGCCATCCTTCTTTCGTGTATACATACGTGATGTCAGCCACCCAAACGCTGCCAGGTTGTGATACTTTAAATTGTTGTTTCAATAAATTGGGGTATACAGGAAGATGATGCTTTGGATGGGTCGTTGCCTTGTATTTCTTTTTTGTGATAGACCTTATACCGAGTTCCTTCATCATTCTACTGACAGTTCTTTGGGTTACAGTATGTCCGTGTCGCCTTAGTATTTGTGTGATTTTGGGGCTTCCGTATCGTTTTTGACTTTTAATATAGATTTGATAAATATCCTTCTTCAAACCTTCACACTTCACTGTACGCGTACTTGGCTTGCGATTTTTCCAATCATAATAACCACTTCTCGAAACACCTAGAACTTGGCACATCTTTACGACGCGAAATTCATGTCGGTGTTCATAGATAAACTTATATATTACTTCTAGTCTTTGGCAAAGATGTGCATAGCCTTTTTTAAGATTTTATTTTCTTCCTCTAAGTCTCTTAATCGCTTTTCTAAATCTGCCTCTACTTGCTTATTTGACGTACGTTTACAGCTACCAACAAAACCTTTTTCACCGTCTTTACGGTATATACTCAGCCATCTTGTTAACGTTTGAATAGGAATATCTAAATCTCTAGAAACTTCTGAGGCACGTCTCCCTGATTCGACTAATTGAATTGCTTCCATTTTAAAGCTATGATCGTATTTTCTTCTCGCCATCACTGACACTCCTATAAATTGATTTCTTTTATTATACATTAAATTCTTATCAATTTACCGTGTCCGTTTCTTAGTCTAGCATCACTTTACAACTTAAAAAGTGTTAATCATCCATTGCTTTAATTCTTCTTCGGAACCAATATCCTTTGTATTTTCAGTAGTATGAATTACCCCTTCTTTTAAAACAACAATTTTTGAGGCTAGATTAAATACAGTACTTGAGAAATGAGTAGTAAAAATCACAAGATGACCATTTCGATTAAATTTTTTTAATAAATTACACAAATCATTTTGGCTTTTAACATCTAAAGCATTAAAAGGTTCGTCTAGCAATATAATTTTAGGATTTATTAAATTCAATAATGCAAAGTTTAATTTTTGTATCATCCCAGAAGAATACGTTTCTATTCTTTTTTTTATTTGATTTTCAGTCAGGTTAACTTCTATACATGCTTTTTCTATTACTTTATCTTCAGGAAAAATATTATATAAAGAACAAATACATTTCAAATTTTCAATAGCGTTTAATTTCTTATAAAAAAACGAATCTGACGTTATTAAAAAAATATGCTTTCTTAACTCAGTATTGTTTAAAATATTTTTATTAAATAACTTTATCAAGCCGCTATCTGGTATTAAAAGTCCTCCTAGAATATTTAATAATGTGGTTTTACCAACCCCATTATGCCCTAATATACAATATATTTCATTGTTGTAAAAAGAATAATCAATTCCTTTTAATACATAGTTCGGGTCTTTCCCGAATTTTTTTTGAATATTCATTAAATGTAAAATGATTTTCACCTACTTTATTTATAATTAATATAAACTTCTAAAAAAGCTGCTATAAGAGAAAGTATAGTAATTAGAAAAAAGGAATTTGTAAATAAATTCTTTATATTTGACTTTATATTTATTTCTCTGATTACTTTAGAGTAAAATAAATAAATAACAAAGAAAGCGAAGCTGTTTGATATAATCAAAGCTGAAATTTCAAACACACCATGCGGAGCAAGCCATAACATTAATTGCATAAATTGATTAGTCTTCAAAGAATATCCAATTAAAAAACCGATAACTCCACCATTATATAAAATCATAGAGACATTTATAATACCAAATGTCAGAAAACCAAACAAAAATATGATAAACCAGATATAATTATGAAAAAATAGTTCAATAACACTTAAGTTCGTATTTAATTCTAATTCAACTGGCTTTTGCAAAATTACATAACTTAATACAACACCTGAAATATTCCCTACAACAAAAAGAATTATTGTGAATATATATATATATTTATTAATTTAGTATTATAAATATAAATCTCTTCCTTTCCACTTTTCTTCGAATTTATAAAGTATTTTTTTATGGATAAAAATGATATAACAAAGAAAACACTAGTAAATATAATATCAAATAATAATAACCATTTAAAATTTATTCTCAAAAAGTAGCTAATTAAAAAGCCATATATATATACTGAAGTCAAAATACTGTTAAATTTACTAATCACATTTTCCTCTAAAATTTCATCTTCCCCCAAGTCATCTAACTCGTTAAAATGTTGACTTTGAAAGTGTGGTGAGATAAAAGAAGGTATTAAGGATAAGTGAGGAAAGGTCAAAAAGTTTAAAAGTACAATTAGCAATGTAAGTATTATTTCTAATACGTGAAAATCAGATACAATGACTGAAAATATAATTATTAATACACTTTCTTTGATTGCTAAAAATCTAATTATTTTAATTTTAGAATTATACAATTCCAAAAAGCTTATATTAGCCATTCTATATAAAGCAATAGAATATTTTTCAGAATCAAATCTAAGAGAATTAGTAAAAAAATCTGTCCCTAAAGTATTTGCATCTCTTGACATCATATAGATAACAATTATAGTTACAAACATACTAATTTGATTATCTAGATGTTTGTTGCAAGCCAAAAGGACGCCACTGTATATCCATAAAGAATAGCTGATGTAAATATAGGGCTTATGTAATGTTAATTGCTCTACATTTTTAAGAAAGTTTAAAGCCTGGACTTTAGTTAGACTTTCTTTCATATGTTTTATTAGATTTAAACATGGAGCAGTCTCTGTTAAATAATAATTTTCTCTGTACCAAAACCCCATACTTCTAGATAAAATCATGCTTATGTGAATGATCGAACTCACTATCACCCATATAAGGAAAATAGGAAAATTTTCTAGACCTAGGTGAGGTGAAAAATATGATAATATGTGGGTTAATGATACATGTAATTGATAAATTTCATCACCTATCTGATTAAATAATTGAGACCAAGTAAAGTTTGTTTTAACTTTTAAATTATGAGACATAATAAAAGTTAAAGGTTTAATAATAATTTTGATAAAAAAACTTACTAAGAAAAAACTAACCATAGAGAAAAAAACACCAGAAACAATATTGAATAAAAAATAATTTATATTAATTAAAGATTTCATTCCAGAGACTTTAAATTTTGTAATCAATGCCCCCCCTATATATGATAGGTACACTTCCATAAAAATAATGATAATAAAATTAAATAAATAGACAAACATATTTGTAGAATAAATACTTATAGTAATTGCTATAATGAACACATTGAATATACCTTGAAATCTTTTTATTAAGTTTAAAAGGAATACTTTATTATATATGTCTCTATTACTGTTAGGAGATTTAAATAATATTTTTTTGTCTGTTGGAAATATTAACTCATTGATGTTTCCAATCACAGAAAATATACTTACGTAAATAAAGGAAATTAATTTAAAATAGTAATCTATAGTATTAATATGTGTATAAAAAACATCACATAAATAAGCCATAAGAATAAACACAAATACAGGGGTAGAAATTACATCTAAAAACATAATGTATAAATACATTTTTTTATACTTTTTATTTTCTAGAAATTCATATTTCCTTCTTATGTGGTTCAATAAAACGAATTTATAATAATTAAAAGAAAAATTCATTAATCTAGATCCTTTCAATGAATAAGCCTTCCATTGCTAAAAGCAGCAGAAGGCCCTTCATTATTTTACCAAATGGCTGCTTTTCTACGACCGACTTTTTTTATCATTCGTTTGATAGCTGCTCTTCCAATTTCTGCAATAATTTTACTTGCGCCACCAGTAGCAGCAATACCTATTGTACTTAATAATGAAATAATGTCTGCTCCATTTATAACGCCATTTAAAATCATTGTCGCAGTACTAATACTCAAAACAACTGTTCCACCTGTTCCTTGCTTAACTTTACGAGCTATTTCTAACATACAATCACCCCCTTTACATCAATGATGCCATAAAATCAATTTTTCAACATATATTTTAAAACTTATGTTTAAATCATTTGAAAGCTTGGTTATTTTTTTTATTTATGATATATTGAAATCATACTATTTAATTAAGAAAGGATTAAAAAATGGATAAAAATAATTGGCCCTTTTTTTATAGTTTTTATAGGAAAAGAGCATCTACTAAATGGGGTTTTAACTTACTTATTGCTATTATGTTTGCCATGTTATCTGCCCTGTTATCTTCGCAGTTATTAACTAACGAAAAATCTTTAAATTCTATTGAAGGTATCGATCAGAACACATTATTTTTAATGATTAGAATTTTCTCTACTATAGCTGGAGGGATTTCTGCAATAATTTCTACTTTAGTTATATTTGTTTTATCTTTAATGTTTACTAAAATATTCAAAACAAAACCGCGAGTTAAGAGTTTGTTTTCCGGATCAATTTTACTGGTATTAATTGTCAATACAGTTACTTTAATTGCAATCATCATTCAATTCTTATTTGGTTTAAATCCTAAAGATTACAATATTTTAAGTTTGAATATATTTAATAGAGGAAATGATATATTGGGTGCATTCGACTTTAAGCTTATAATACAAAGCTATTTATTTATTTTGCTATTAAATGCTACTGGTAAGTTGTCTATAAAAATTTCTACTGTCGTATCATTAATATTATTTATATTCTTACTAATCATAAACTTAATTGGCGCTTTGATTTAAGGTTGTTTTTATTTGAATATAATGTTTTACAACTCTTAAATTCAAAAATCATTATTAAATCTGCTGAAAAGTATACTCTTTTGTAAAAAATAAACAAAAGTAACACATCTATTTGGCTAGCTTATTGGATGATATCATTACGTAAGTATACAAATATATTGCTATAGAAAATACCCTAAGTTAGCTTTGCGGAAATTTCACCTTTCATTATTTTACTTTTGTATTGGAACATATCCCATGAGTGCTTTCACAAACACCCACAAATAAATGAAATCTGAAGAACGACCACAATATTCGTAGTATAATAGCTATGAGGTATTAGTGGTCGTTTTTTATTGAGTTCAAATCTTGAGGGGCAAACTAATCTATTCTACTTTTGTACAGCCAAAAATGTCGCTATTAAGCATGAAAATAAAAATACAGATTAATCAAAACCACCCGTGTGAACGGGTGATTTGTTCTGCGGCTGAAAGTCTCTGTTACTGACCAGCCCTTGTAAGGGCACTGAGAAAATCAGCCAACCGTACTACTTTCTCAGCGACCCTTAAAAGGGTTTTATTTTTTACTCAACTTTTTATTCTCTTCTCCTGTAAACGGATCTATGTATTCCATCATTGTGAGTTGTTCTGCTACGATATCCTCTTGTAATTGATTTCGAATATATTCTTCTATTACCTTTTTATTTCTTCCAACCGTATCTACATAAAAACCTTTGCACCAAAATTTTCTATTCCCATATCTATATTTCAAATGTGCATGTCTATCAAAAATCATTAAACTGCTTTTCCCTTTTAAATATCCTACAAATTGAGAAACACTTAGCTTTGTTGGAATACTAACTAACATGTGTATATGATCTTTACATGCTTCAGCTTCTATTATTCTACACCTTTTCTTTCACATAGTTGGCTTAGAATTAAACCTATATCTCTTTTTAATTTTCCGTATATTATTTGTCTTCTATATTTAGGTGCAAAAACTATGTGATACTTACAATTCCATTTTGTATGTGCTAAACTATTTGTGTCGTTAGACATTTTGGCATCTCCTCATGTATATAATATTGGTTGGCTGACCAAATATTATTCTAGCATGTTGAGGTGCTTATTTTAATACAACGGTAGAACCTTACTCACAACGCATGGTTTACTTTTATTCAAACAGAGTAGATAACATATTAAATTTTATTCAGAGTTTATTTATATAGACAACGTATATCAATCTTGTGTAGCAATGGATATTTATCAAAACAATGTTGCTGCTTGCATTCTTGTAAATCCTCTGACACGATATGTCCGAAAAAATATCAAGCGACATTTAAAACCATATCTAGAGATTTAGATGTACTCAATCATTGATGTCAATAACGGTTTATGAATGACGTATGTTTAAATTTTTTCGCTTTTATAATCTTGAAGCCGGTATGAATCCCCGTGACTAGAAAAGGGGATGTTCGTTGTTATTATTGTGGATTTCATATCTTATTGACATCAATTGATAGAATAGATATGCCTGTTCTTTTGAGAAGGGGATATAGCCTATCTCATCAAAGTAATTTATCCAGCCTCTCGTCACTTGATTAATTTCAGTTATAATGCCTTTAAAGGTACCGGATCTATTTCGCTTCGTTATTTTCCTTAAGGTGCGTATTAAATTTTTTGCTTACGTAGTAGGTCTGAAACCATGGCTATGATTCGAGAATCTTCGGTCGATGCCTAGTTCAATCACATGTCTAATCGCTTGTTGTATCACTCTGTCTCTAGCGACAGGGATACCAAGCACACGCATTTTCCCATTCGACTTGGGAATTTCAACTTTCCGAACTGCTTGAGGTTGATATGAGCCATCAAGCAGTTTTTTCGTTATCTGTGAAAAGTACTGAGCAAAGTGAGCGTGGAGTTCACTGACTTTCATGCCGTCAATTCCAGGAGCACCTTTGTTTTTCTTAACTTTCTTGATAGCTTTTTCTATGTTGTTTGGTCTTACAACAAGCTCCATCAGTGATGGAGACTTACGATACATTTCTTTCATTTCACCTAAGATTTACTGTACACACTTATGTATTCTTTTTCGTTCCACTACTTATCCTTCCATAAGTTGCCGGTTAGGACCGTATTCTGCACGTCGTAAATCTATAACCTCCAATCTTTACTTTGTATTGAATATTGTTCAGTCCTTCGGTACGTTTTCCCTACTATGACTTCTGCTGACTTCTCATCATTCGTTGTTACTATGATAGAAAATACCGCTGATGAGACCTCCCCGAGTAAGGTGTAACCTCTTTCCACTCATGTCACCGCATCATTTACTATATAGAACTCGGGTAGTATCGGACTTTATCTTGTTTAGCAGATTCATCCATTCTACATAGCCTTAGTATGATGTTTCTGTTCGTCAGTGCGAGTGTTTGCGTCCGACTTCCTTCCGATTCCTCTTCACAATGGACACCCTTGTCTTTCGCTAACAGTTCCTACTACCAAGCCTGTAACGGACTTTCACCGTCTAGATGTTACCCATGCCGAACGCATTTAAAAGAAACACTACTGTTTTGAAAAGTTACAATGCTTTTTATCATTGATATAGCATTAGTATCATACTCTTCACACCTCCCAGTCATACCGAAAATGTAACATCTGTTACAAAATGTGTTGATCCCCCCTAGGAAAGCGACCTGTTAATGCCCATCATTAAGACAAGCCCAAAACCGAAAATAGTTGCGCGATCTGTAATACTACAGTTTTTGTACAATGAAGATACATCAATGTTCTCTCCCCCATCCTTCCAAAGCCTCTTGTTATACATGTTGTCCTCTATGTTTTATACTAATAACATATGAATCAAACTTCTATTGCCAACAAAAGGTGGTCCTGTTTATGCAAGAAAAACTCTGGTCTAAAGACTTTATTTTCATCACGTTGACCAACTTTTTAATGTACATGATTCACTATATGTTAATCGTGACAGTGACGGTCTTCACAATTAATGAATTCCATGCCTCTGAAAGTATTGGTGGTCTCGCTTCAGGGATTTTCATTATCGGTATGTTATTAGGACGTCTCGCTTCTGGACGTATAGTGGATTCGCTTCAACCTAAAAAAGTGCTCGTTTACGGCATTATTTTTTCAATTATTACAGTTTCACTCTATTTTGTCATGCAAACGTTAATGATTTTACTCATTGTTCGTTTTATACATGGTGTCGCATTTGGCTTTTCTTCTACTGCGACAGGTACCATTTCATCGCGTATTGTACCAGAAGCACGTAAAGGTGAAGGAATCGGTTATTATGCTTTAAGTGTGACAACCGCTTCTGCTGTCGGACCGTTTTTCGGTATTTTATTCAACCAATCATTCGGTTTTCGCTCTATCTTCTCACTGAGTTTAGGTGTGATTATATTAGCGTTTATTCTTGCACTTGCAATCAAACCGTTACCTAAAGTTGAAATGTCAGTAGAAAGTCAACCTGTCAAAGGTCTGCAAGCCTTTATTCAAAAAGATGCCATTCCGATATCGTTCGTATTAGCCGTCATTGGCGTCGTATATTCAAGTGTATTGTCATTTTTATCAGTGTATACAGAAACAATGCATTTACCGACTGCTGCAAGTTTCTTCTTTATCGTATATGCGGTCAGTACATTTGTGACACGACCCTTTACCGGAAGAATCTTTGACCAACACGGCCCGAATGCGATTATGTATCCTGTCATTGTCGTTTTTGCGATAGGTCTGGTTATATTAAGCGGCGCGCAAGGCACATGGCTCATCGCATTATCCGCTATATTTATCGGCATTGGTTACGGAACGATTGTACCAAGTGGGCAAGCGATTGTTGTCCAGCAAGCACCCCGCCATCAAGTTGGGCTTGCGACATCCACATTTTATATTTTCTTAGACTTTGGTGCAGGTTTCGGCCCATTTTTATTAGGTTATATCATTTCAATGTGGGGTTTCCGTGCACTTTACGTTGCGATGGCTGTCTTAGCACTCATCGCACTTGCACTCTATTATTTCGTACATGGACGTCATGTTTCACAACGTTCGCAATGACACACAAAGGACTAGCCGTTCATAGGTCTAGTCCTTTTATTTTTGAACACGCTACATCATTAATTCCCACAACAAAAATGAAAATATCAGTTAAATCATCCAACTTGTAAAAACTGTACAAAAACAAACGAAACATCATGTTATAGTTCAAACATTGTAGTACCCCATTTGTCCCCTTACCCGTTATATGATGACGTACTTGGTCAACACTCCCGAGGGATGAAGTTGAAAACAAAATAACGTCATTTAACTTTGATAGTGGCTACTGTTTAACGCAGTAGCTGTCTGACTTCTCAATGCATATGCTTTTGAGAAGTCTAGTCAGCCTTACGGGGGCAGTACGACGAAATCTTTGTGACACATGAGATTTCTGTACTGCTCTCAAAATACAATTTGGCTTCCTTCAAATGTACATCTCAATAATGCCAAATTGAGTTGAGGCAAGTCCCCTGGGAAAGGGAGACCAATGGTAAGTCATCGGTAATCGACATAGGAACACAAGAAATCTTTCCGCAATCATTGGTAAAACACGAAAACGATGTTTCTTCCCTGCCTATACCAAATGCCCAAATCAAATTTTTTTCATCTCCCATGTAAACGACTGAAAACAGTGTCGCCACTCATTTTATCGCTTTCAATAAATTGTCTAATCTTTGTCTATTGTCTGAAAATACAAATATTTTATTTTTACAATTGTTGTAACTGTGTTATATTTCATGTAAGGGCTTACAATCAAAGTGTAAAAGGAGGCTCTGCAACATGAAAAAGTGTACATGGGCAGCAATTCCGTCACTCATCAACACGGGTGATGTGATTGGTTTAGCCGCACTGACTGTATCCAACTTACCGGCAGCACTGCTCGCATCGTTAATTGAACACTATGATCAACATCAAGAACCGAAACAATTGACGATGATGATGGCAAATGATATTAGCAGTCGTGGTCTCGCAATAGAATTAGACGATTTTGTTGAGCGACAGATGGTAGACCGTGTCATTATGAGTATTATGACCGCTTCTCCCCGTACAGCCCAAGCGATTAAAAACAATGAATTGGAAGCGTACTTTTTACCACAAGGGGTCATCGCCACGCACTATCGTCAAACGAATGCGATTACACCCGGTGTGATTACAAAAATTGGCTTGAATACACATATCGACCCGCGCTATAAAGGGGGTCGCATCAATGACAAGACGACTGCATCCCTCGTCTCTTTTCTGAACATTGATGGCGAAGATTTTCTGCATTACCAATTGCCACCACTAGATGTCGCATTGCTTCGAGGTACTTACGCTGATGAACAAGGCAACATCTACATGGACGAAGAAGCACACCTCGGTGAAAGTTACAGTTTGGCCCTCAACGCAAAGTCCAATGGTGGCACGGTCATTGTACAAGTGAAAGCTGTCGTTGATAAAGGTCAACAAAATCCGAACCACGTGTATATTCCTGGGTCACTTGTCGATTATGTTTACGTCGTTGAAGATGCATCATACCATCGTCAAGTTGTTCAAACGATGTATCAACCGACGTTATCTGGGCAAGCACGCATGGACACAATCCCGGAGTCCCCATTGCCATTTAATACACGAAAATTGATTTTGCGCCGTGCAGCCCAATTTTTAAGTGTTGGGGACACCATGAGTATCGGTTATGGCATTAACAATGAATTGACGAACCTTCTGCATGAGGAACACGTGAATTATCTTGTTCAACCGATTATGGACATTGGTATTTTCGGAGGCTTTATCGGCAGTCGTGAACATTTCGGCATGAATTACAATTCCGACGTTCGCATGCGCCACGAATTGGCATGGGATTTCATTTATAACGGGGGTGTCTCTATCGCACTAATGAGCTTTGCGGAAGTCGATCAACACGGCAATGTGAACGTCTCATACTTTGGCAATCGCATGAATGGTTGCGGTGGCTTTATCGATATCAGTCAATCTGTCCAAAAACTGATTTTGACCGGCTCACTCATTGCAGGTGCCAAGCTCAATATTGAAAACCAACAACTCTCCGTGGTTGAAGAAGGTCACACGCAAAAGTTTGTCGACACGGTGAGCAACATTGACTTCAATGCATCTTATGCCAAGTCATTACGTCAAGAAGTCTATTTCGTGACAGAACGCGCTGTATTCGAACTACAAGATGACGGTCTCACATTGATAGAAGTCGCACCAGGACTAGACATCGAACAAGATATTATCGCTCAAATGGGCTTTACACCAAAGATTTCACCACAATTGAAACAAATGGATCCCGCGATGTACCTAGCACATTGGGGGCAATTACTACATACGATTCAGTCAAACAGAGCAATATAAACAAGGGGGTATAGAGAGATGAATTTCGATTGGATTAAAACACGCGCAGATTTTGATGTCGAGAAACCCGCAGTAATTGACCATCTTAAAGGGACAAAATGGTCATACCAGCAACTGAATATTCGTGCAGATAATATGGCACATTACCTAACAAAGCAAGGGATTCAAAAAGGAGATGTCGTCGGTGTACTTGCACCCAATGATGTCGCATTGTTAGATTTACTGTTCGCTTGTTTCAAAATGGGAGCAGTGTTTTTACCGATTAACTGGCGACTTAACCCAAAAGAAATCGCAGCTATTGTCGAGGATTCTACTTTGAAATTATTGTTTTACGCTGAAAAGCATTTAAGTTCGCTCAGTGAGGTCAATCCGGATTACTTGCATATGGACATTGATTCGACTGCATACAACCAAATTGTTGACCCCACGCAACATTCTGTATTCAAAGCGATTGCTGTAGAATCAACAGACCTTGCCGCATTGATTTATACGAGTGGAACAACAGGTGAACCTAAAGGTGTCATGTTTTCCTATGAATCATTCGTGCATAACGGCGCCAATATTGAACTGACTTATAAATTCAACTCAGACTATCTCACAATTATTTCCACTCCGATGTTTCATGTTTTAGGTTTTAACGATACCGTGTTACCGACTTTGATGGCAGGTGGCACATTAGTATTGCAACGCTATTTCAATGGCGAAGAACTGAACGACATGATTGCCCAGTATCATCCAGACTTTCTCATTATGATTCCAACGATGTATTACAGCACATTGACACAAGACAATTTCAACCCTGATGACTTTAGAGCGATGAAATATGTCATCCAAGGCGGCTCACAACCACTGCCGAGCATTCAACAAGCGTTCAAAAAATACGGCATTAACATTATTAACGGCTACGGTTTAACTGAGGCACCACTCGTCATGGTCAACACCCCTGACAACGCGCGACATAAACCGATGAGTATCGGGAAAGCGGTCATGTTTGTCGATGCAAAAGTGTTAGACGAAGACAAAAATGAAGTCGCAAACGGTGAAATCGGTGAACTGTCGATTCGTGCGAAAAACGTGACGCCCGGCTATTGGAATAAACCTGAAGAAACAGCCAAAATTTTCCACGAACAATATTTACTGACAGGTGATTTGGCGAAAAAAGATGCAGATGGTGACATTTTTATTATCGACCGTAAAAAAGAACTGATTATTACGGGTGGTGAAAACGTCCTTCCATCAGAAGTTGAAAATGTACTCGCCGAACATCCACTGATTGATCGTTGTGTCGTTGTCGGTTACGAACATCCGAAATACGGTGAATCGATTGCAGCCGCGATTATTTTAAGAGATCAACCTGAGGATTACGTGGACCAACTTGATCAACATATGCGCGAACGATTAGCCGGCTATAAAGTACCACGCATGTATTTACCGGTCACACATATGCCACTGAACTCCACACAAAAACCAGACAAAATCGCCATTGCAAAAATGATGAACGACAAAGCACAACAACAAGCAGCTGAGCAATAACAAGCAAGTCACTCGAATATCACTATTAGGAGGTAATCTATTATGACTACAGACAAAACAGCAGTATTAAAACAACTTTATCCTGAAGATATTTTAAGTATTGCGAAAGGGTTAACAGAGGGCGAAGTGGAATTGTTACAACAGCTCAATGACTTGTTAGAAAGCAAATACCGCCAAGATATCAACCAACATTGGGTCGATGCGACAGTGCCAGAAGACTACTTTAAAGATATTGGAAACTTGAATTACTTTACGAACCCTCTTCTTTACCAAGGCCGTGAAGATGCGAAAACACCGAGCCAACTGTTTCAATTTTTCATGTCTTATACGATTGCGCGCTTTGATGTGTCACTTGCGACATTGCTTGGTGTCCATCAAGGTCTTGGTCACAATACGTTCCTATTCGGAGGCAGCCCTGAACAAGTCGCAAAATATGTCCCTAAACTTCAGTCACATGAATTGCGCACATGTTTTGCCCTCACTGAGCCAGATCATGGTTCGGATGTTGCAGGAGGTCTCGAAACAGTCGCTGAACGTCATGGTGATGAATGGGTCATTAACGGCGCGAAAAAATGGATTGGTGGTGCACATGTGTCCGATGTGATTCCAGTCTTTGCGGTCAACAAGGAGACCGGTAAACCTCATTGCTTTGTCGTCACACCTGATCAGGATGGCGTAGAAATTGACGTCCTCCAACATAAAATCGCATTACGTATCGTGCCAAACGCTGAAATTCGACTCAAAAATGTCAAAGTGAAAGAAGCCGATCGTCTCCAAAACATTACAAGTTTTAAAGATATCGCTAAAATTTTATACTCTACGCGTGCAGGTGTCGCTTACATGGCAACAGGTGCACTCGCTGGAACATTACGTGCGTCACTCGATTATGTGAAACAACGCAAACAATTTGGCAAGTCTATCAGTCAGTATCAACTCATCCAAGAAAAACTCGCCATGATTCAAGGCAACTTAACACATGCGATGGCGATGAGTGCACAACTCGCACGTATGCAAGAAAATGGTGAGTACGATGAGGTAGCGACTTCTACAGCAAAAATGATGAATGCCCTTCGTCTCCGTGAATCTGTCGCAATGGGACGTGGCATCACAGGAGGTAACGGTATTCTTGCTGGCGAACAAGATATTGCACGCTTTTTCTCAGACGCTGAAGCCATTTACACGTATGAAGGCACACACGAAATGAATGCACTTGTGATTGGCCGTGCACTGACAGGCGTCTCTGCATTCGTCTAAAACAAAGCGATCACAAGCCAAAAAGCGAAAAATGGGAGGAAAATACGATGACAATTAGAAAAGTAACCGTCCTTGGTGCAGGGACAATGGGCGCACAACTCGCCGCTGTCCTTGTCAATGCTGGACTTAAAGTGAAATTATTAGATATCGTAATCGATGACAATGATCCGAACAAAATTTCTAAAGCGGCTTACGATAAAATTACACATCCTAAAAAGCCATTACTGTTTGACCTTGCGCTTGCCCCGCACCTCACATATGGCAACTTTAGAGATGACTTGGCAGATGATGATGCGGACCTTTATTTAGAAGCCGTCAAAGAAGATTTAGAAGTAAAACATCAATTATGGCAACAAGTCGTACAAGCAGCGAAACCAGAAGCCTTATTTGCGACGAACACATCTGGTATTCCGATTGAAGCGATTGCGAAAGTGTTTGGACCCGAAGATAAAAAGCGCTTTTTCGGCTTACATTTCTTCAACCCACCACGCATTATGAAATTAGTCGAGCTTATCCCTAATGCGAAAACTGACGAAAGCATCGTTCAATACGTTCAGACATTTACACAAGAAGTGCTCGGTAAAGGTGTGATCGTTGTCAATGATGTCCCTGGCTTTGTGGCGAATCGCATCGGAACACAAACGATGAACGACATTATGTATCGTGCAGAACAACAAGGCTTCTCGATTACAGAAGTGGACGCACTGACAGGCAAAATCATCGGGCGACCGAAAACAGGAACGTATGCCCTATCTGACCTGGTCGGTTTAGACATTGCCGTATCCGTTATTCGTGGTTTACAACAAGTGCCTGAAGAAGCGCCGTACTTCCATGATATTCAAGTCGTTAACACATTGTATGAAGCAGGTGCACTCGGTCGTAAAACGAAACAAGGCTTTTACAAAAAAGATCGCAAACAAAAACAACGTCTTGTGTATGATGTCGAAAAGCAGGATTACGTTCCCGTGACAAAGCCCGAATTACCTATCCTTGCCTCTTTCAATAAAGACTTGGCACACAACTTAGACGTCATTTTCAACGCAACAGATCCAGCCGGACAATTTTTGTGGGAGACGTTACGTAACAATTTTTATTACGCTGCAGTGAACGTCCCAAAAGCAACGGATGACTTTCGCGATATTGACCGCGCACTCGTTTGGGGCTTCAACTGGAAATTAGGTCCTTTCCAACTATGGGATTTAATGGGATTTGACCGTGTGAAAATGCGTATTGAAGCAGAACTCGGCACCTTACCTGACTGGATTCAACAAGTAGAAGACGGTTTTTATGGAGAATGTGAAACGATTGATTATGTCACACCGATTGAACATCAACTGGATAAAATCCTTTGGCAACGTAGAGATTCACAACTCGCCATCATCAATGAGCAACAGCTATTGTTGAAACTCAGAAGTCACAATAATGTCATTACGGACGCTTTTAACGATGACTTGGTAGAAGCCATTGATATGTTGGAAAATGAACCTTATTCAAGCATGGTCATTTATGCTGACGGTCCACACTTTAGTGTCGGTGCGAACCTTTACGAAATGAAAAAAGCACACGAAACTGGACAAGTCGATGAACTGATTGCGCCGGCGATTGATCAATTACATGCGAGTTTCAACCGCTTAAAATATAGTGAAAAACCTGTTGTCACAGCCATTCAAGGACGTGTGCTCGGTGGCGGATGCGAACTTGTACTTCATTCACCATTCGTCGTCGCAAGCAGTGAAACGTATATGGGACTTGTCGAAGCAGGTGTCGGTCTCTTACCAAGTGGCGGAGGTCTCGCAGAAATGAGCGATCGTATTTTACAAACGTCACATATGATGAACGATAAACAAGCATCGATGACACAGTTTCTCATGACAGTCGGCTTAGCGAAAGTATCGACCAATGCGTTTGAAGCACAGCGTTACGGTTTCTTGCGTCCGACTGATACGATCATTTTCAATCAGGAGCGCCGTGTCGAAATCGCCTTACAACGTGCGCAATATGAAGCAGATGCACATTACATGCCGACACCGAAAAGACAATATATCGCGCTAGGAGAAGACTTCCTCGCACTCGCACAAGGTCAACTCGATGCACAACGTCTTGGTCATTACATTAGTGATCACGATTACAACATCGCCTTACGCATTGCGACAGTCTTATCAGGTGGAGACCTTCCGCGCAACACGTATATCAACCAACGTTACATTCAAAAACTCGAAAAAGTACATTTCTTAGAGCTTATCAAAACAGAAAAAACGTACGAAAGAATTGCCTATATGCTCAAACACGGCAAACCATTACGAAACTAATCAAAAGAGAGAGGATGATTGACATGCGTGAAGCTTATATTGTCGCTTACGGCCGCTCTGCAGTCGCCAAAGCCAAAAATGGAGCACTCTTTCACGAACGACCAGATGATGTTGCAGCAGAAGTGTTAAAGGGTGTGCTCAACCGTGTAGACGGCACATTCCGACCTGACATGGTAGAAGATGTCATTGTGGGTAATGCGTTTCCTGAAGGGTTACAAGGTCAAAACATTGCAAGAACGATTGCCTTACGTGCTGGCTTGGCGGATACAGTACCCGGTCAAACTGTGAACCGTTATTGCTCATCAGGATTACAAACCATTGCACTCGCCGCCAATCAAATTATGGCCGGACAGGGTGACATTCTCGTCGCGGGTGGTGTCGAACTGATGAGCGCTGTGCCGATGGGTGGTAACGAACCAACAAACAATCCTACGTTACAACAAGAAGACATCGGGGCCTCTTATCCAATGGGTCTCACTGCTGAAAATGTCGCCGATACGTATCATGTCTCGCGCGAGGACCAAGATGCTTATGCCGTACAAAGCCACCAACGCGCAACAGCGGCTCAACAAAACGGGAAATTTGAAGATGAGATTATTCCGATTCGTGTCAAAAAGGTAACTTATGATCAGGACGGCCCACATGTGCATACAGAAATGTTTGATACAGATGAACTCGTACGACCAGACACCAATGCAGAAACACTCGCAAAATTACCGACCGTATTTAAAGCAGACGGCACAGTGACAGCAGGAACATCTGCCCCACTTTCGGACGGGGTCGGCTTTGTGGTCGTCATGTCTGGTGAAAAAGTAAAAGCACTCGGCGTTACACCTATTGCACGCTTTGTCGGATTTAAAGCGGTAGGTGTCGATCCTAAACTGATGGGAATCGGACCCGCATTTGCGATTCCAGAAGTATTAAAATTAACCGACTTAACAATAGACGATATGGATTTAATCGAGTTAAACGAAGCATTCGCCTCACAAACATTAGCCTCCATGCGTGAAGTCGGGTTGTCGACTGAGAATACTAATGTGAACGGTGGCGCCATTGCGTTAGGCCATCCATTGGGCGCAACAGGTGCGATCTTAACAGGACGCTTATTAGCAGAAATGCGTAAACGTTCAGATGTACGGTATGGCATGGTCACAATGTGTATTGGCGTCGGAATGGGCGCAGCAGGTATTTTTGAATTAGTGAAATAGGACACATCAAAACAGCAACGCCCCACTCAACGTGTGATCGTTCATGTTGAGCGGGGCGTTTATTTCGATAATAGTGAAATTTATAATCTATTCCAGTCTATGTCATCTATATTGACGAAACCACCACTATCTTTTTCACGTTTTCTAGCCTTTTCCATCGTTCCAGAAGTTTCAAGGTATAATGTTTCCTGAATACTTCTCCATTGCTTTTGACTCATGATCACCGCATGATTGTCAGTTTTAGAATCACAAATCAGTATAGGCGCGTCTTGTTCATTAACTTGTTGAATCATGCTCAATAGTTCTTTTTCAGCGTGTTCAGCCGTCACTTTGTACACTACCAAGACACCTCCTCATCACTACATTTTTGACATTCAATTCAAATACTAGACATCCTTCATTGCCATTTTACCACTTTTCAGTAAATCTATATTTCCAATCCGCTTCATTTATTTATATAATCAAAGTGACATGAATTAAAAATATTTCATTTTTATATGAATAACATACCTCTATTTATTTTTAAAGGAGTATTGGCATGAACAAAAACCAAGAAAAATACATCAAGTCTTTACCGCTTCTCGGAATAATGATTTCTGTTTTTTTGATGATTTTATTTTTCATTATTTGGAAAGCAGAAGGACCTTTCTGGAAGATTATTCTATACTGCCTGCTTCCATTTTTCGTCAACACAGCTGTTTATCTTAGCTATGTATTCACTAAAAAATGGTGATGCCGTTCTATTTCACTGATATTGATCATGTATCCAGTTTCTTTTTTCCTTTATACCATTGTTCTATTAAAAGTATGAGACCTAAAACTAAAAATACTAATGATGAAATGAATCCTAATCTATCCGTAATCAATAAAAACAGTACAAATCCGCTAAAAACGATAGGTATGATAAAGCCTAAGTATTGATTCTTAGATGAAAGAAAATACTGTATGGCCAACAGAACAATAAATGTCATGATAGTAATGAATTCAGACATTCACATTTCTCCCTTCTTTTCATTGTCTATGCATACACATTTCAAAAAAAGAGACAGCGCTAAACTGTCTCTTTTTCTATATTATGCTTGATATACAGCATTAAATGCTTCAACCGTTGTTTCATTCGCATGTTTTTGTTGATAGTCTTTGCGCACTTTAAAGTAACGTTTCTTCAAGTAAACATCTTTCACAGCTTGAATGAGGTCTGCTGCTTGATCTTCTTTAGTAAATAAGTTTTCTGGTGCAGTGTATGTGCGGTTATGTGCAATATCTTCATAACCCATAATGAGCATGTCGAAATCAAATGCTTTTCGAACTGCATTCACAATTTCGCCACCTTCATTAATATCCAAGTACACATCGCACTTATGATACAACTTTTCAATCGTTTCAGTTTCAATCGTTTCATACAATTTTACATTTTTGTATGAGTCTAACGATGTCAAGACCGTCGACATTTCAGTCACTGCGCCAATGTGGAATGTCGCAAATGGACAAGCTTCAATCATTTCTACTAAGTTTGTGATTTGATCTGAGTTTGTCATAGTTAAAATGTTAGCTGAATATTGATTTTTTGATTGATATTCATACAGATAACCACTATACGCAATATGTTCTCGTTCTTCATCATTGAGTTGTTCGCTGATGATTTCATATTCTTTATGCGACGGGATTAACACACGACAGTCACGGTTGATGTTGTCTTCCAAAATCAAGCGCATATTTCCTGGAACTTCACCTTGTGATGACTCTTGCCAAAATAGTGTATCTTCGCCCGGCACATCCAGTTGATACAACACTGAGAATGGCAAACCGAGTGAGTTGATCACAAAACGACTCAAATCAACGCCGAGTTGCTTTAAGAAAAAGACTAAGAATGCTGTCTGACTGTTGAAGTGATAATACTGACCTTTCCAAGTTAAAATAATACTTGAAGCGATAAAATTTTCATAAATCACTTCTTTACCTTGTTGATCTAAATAGCGTCTAAAAATCATTTTTCCATTTAAATCATAAACGGTTTGCGCAAAATGAAGCCCGTGTTGGTTGTAGTGATTGACATATTGTAATTTTCCGTATTGATCAAGCCACTCAACATGTGTCACAAGTCGGCGCTTATCTCCAGAATGAAAATGAATATAAGCTCTTGTATAACTCATGTCTTTGACCCAAGCTTCTTCGTTATTTCCTTCAATTTCCCAAAAACGTGGCATTGGTACTTCATTAAAATAACGTGCACGCTTTTCAGATGGTGCTTGATAATTCGCAAAAAATGAATAAGGTGAAATGATGCCGTCTGGTAAAAAACCATCATCAATTAAAACGATTGTATCATCTTGGTGCCCTGCAAGTTTCAATGTTTGATATAACTCTTGTGAATTGCGATCAAAGTGCTCAAATAAATTAACCATGTAACACCTCTTCTACTAATTCTTTCCATTTTTGTCGTGTATTTTCTAATAAGTACGGTTCTGCAATTTCATATGACTGATCATGTGGTGCAGCTGGGCCATCATTGAAGAAACGCACCATTGCTTCTGCCAAACGCTCAACAACAACCTCTCTACCTTCTTCTTTTTCATCAATCGGAATGAGGTAGCCATTCTTGCCATCTCGAATAAACGTTGGGTTACCATAATTTACATCAAAACCAATCATACCTAAACCAGATCCGACCGCTTCCATCAATGTTAATCCGAAACCTTCACTTGTTGATGCTGCGACGAATAATGGATACTTTTGATAAATGTCATCTAATTTTTGGTGTCCTAACAACTTGATATAGTCTTGAGCCCCTAATTTTTCAATCCATTTTTCAATTTCTTCACGCTCGCCACCTTCACCGTAAATGTCAAAAGTCAGTTCAGGTACTTCTTTTTTCGCAATCGCTGCTGCACGTACGAGCCAGTCGATATGTTTTTCACTCGCTAAACGTGACGCAGTAATCATCGAATATGGACGACGTTTTTCTTTTGGTTTCGTCAATTGGTCTAAACTACCTACTGGAATCGTGAATATTTTCGGTTCTGCATTTAAATACTTCTTAAATTGCGCTCTTAAAATTTCCGTTTGACGTTCTGTCGCAGTGATGTAAAAATCAATTTCATTCACATTCATAAATTGATACTCGTAATAGTTGTTCCATAAAATGTAGTCGTCATCAGTTGAGTTTTCACTGAAGTGCTCAGCGTGAACAACAACGCCACCTTTAGCTTCACCTTGATTTTGTAACATCGCTTGTCCCACTTTAGAAGCACGATCATAGATTACAATATCATCAGCTGTTAAATTCAATTTACGCATGAAATAGGCTACAAATTCTTCTTTCGTATACAACGTTGCATCTTTAAGCGCATAGACATTCGTATCACCGTCGATAAATTCTGTATACGCCACTGAGCCATCTTCATTGTAAAAATGACGCATATACAACTTCGCTTTATTATCTTCTGGTGCATAAAACTCAGAAAACGTACGAATATAGCTGTAATAATCTTTACGTACTAATTTACTATTAATCACAAATTCAGCGCAGTCCACATACGGCTCATTTTCATTTTTCAAATAGCATGTAATGAATGAACCTGGCTCGTCTAAATGTAACCATCGCACTGTACCTTCTTGCTCTTCTCGGACAATCTCTTCATGTACTGACGCTTTGATGTCATCCAACGTGTAAGTTGTTGGTGCAATTTTGACATCTGTAAAATACTGATACAACCAAATGACTTCTTCATCCTTGAAGCCAATATTTTCAGTCAAAGTTTGGAGGTTATCTCCACTCATAAATTCTAAAAACACAAATTTCAATGGTTCATCTAAGCCGCGTAATAGTTTAGCACGATACATTTGTGCATATTCTACACCACTACTCGCCCAGCCGATACCAAAGTTAATATTATAAATTGTCACTTTGAAATCACCTCTTTAATTTGGAAAATGTACGATTAAACGTTGCTCTTTATCAAAATTTGTAATACTTTGACATAAGTATTTAACAATATCTTTTTTAATGACATCTTTCATCTTTTCAAACGATTCTAATGCCACTCTGTGATATTCAAATATCGGACTGCGTTTTCCGTTTTGGCGCGTATTAACACTACTTTTTAATCTTTGTAAATGATCAACTTGTTTAATCCAATTGCTATCGATTGCTTTTAATATCGCTTTTTGTACAAAACTCGTATAAAAGTAATCATCTAAATTTGCTTTTTGATAGTCGAGTTGTTGTTGAAAAATGTCCATCAAATAATCAAGCACCGCACCTCTATCTTTTAAGTCCAACGTGTCTAAGTCTCCTTTGAATTGAAAACTTAAATTTTTGTATATATAGTTCACCCATTCCGGCGTTGTATAATCGTTGAAGTCATACGCTTCTTCAAATACTTCACGCGCTAGCTTCGTTAAATGAACATCATCTAAATTTTTGAAATCCAATACACGGTTGCGCTCTTTATATATCAGTTCGCGTTGGATACTAATGCTTTTCTCATATTCATTTGCTTGTTCTCTTGCTTGAATGCCTTGTTCTTCTGACAAACGTTGTGCACGTTGGACAATCTTTTTCACACGATTTTGGAATATACGGCTATTTTGTAATGTATCTGTATCAATTTCACTCAATCGTTTTTTATCCATCGATTTTACCTTGCCCCAACGTTTAACAAGGTAATCGTCTAATGAAATGTAAATTTGCGAAGTCCCTGGGTCACCTTGTCGTCCAGAACGCCCACGCAATTGTCGGTCTACACGGCTATTTTCCATATGTTCACTCACAATGACCGCAAGACCTCCTAATTCTTTCACACCTTCTGCAAGCTTAATGTCTGTACCACGACCTGCCATACTCGTTGCAACAGTAACCGCTTTTAATTGACCTGCTTCTGCAATCATTTGCGCTTCTTTTGCAACATTTTGTGCGATCAGTAAGTTATTCGGAATATCGAGTTCAAAGAATGTAGACGAAAAATATTCAGCCACTTCAGCTGTACGTGTAATGACAAGCACAGGTCGTTGCTCTGCATACAGTTCTTTGACACGTTCGATAATCGCGAAATTTTTATCTTCAATGCTTCTAAAAACACGATCTGGATAATCAATACGTTGAACCGGTCTGTCAGTTGGAATTTGTACCACGATTTTTGTATATAAATCTAAAAATTCCTTCTCACCTAAATGACTCGTAGCCGACATCCCAGAAAAATCTCTAAACTGTTTAAATAAGTTTTGGAACGTAATCGTCGCCATCACACTCATATCCGCTGATAGTTTGACGCCTTCTTTCGCTTCAATCGCTTGATGCAGTCCGGATTGAAGTTTCGTTCCTGGCATCATCCGCCCAGTAATACGGTCGATCAAGATGACTTCCCCTTTATATACAAAGTAGTCGGTATTGTTTTCAAATAAATATTGCGCACGTAAACATAAGTTAATGTTACGCACTAAATCAAAGTACGGTTCGTCATAAATATTGTCGACACCAAAATACTTATTAGCCGCTTCAATACCACGCTCTGTTAACCAAATTTCTTTTTTCGTTTGCTTCATTTTGAAATGTTGATGTTCAACTAAAGTTTCTACAAATGTATTCACAACTCCAAATAAATTCGATTGCACACGCGGCACTCCAGAAATAACGAGCGGTGTCTGCGCTGAATCTAAAATAATCGAATCGACTTCATCAATAATGCCGTAGTTCAACTTTGGTAAAAATTTACCTTCACGACTTTCAGCTAAGTTATCAATTAAATAGTCAAACCCAAGTCTCCCGCCAGTCGTATAAATGATGTCATGTTTATAAATTTTTTGCTTTTCACCCTTCTTGTACTCATAATTTGGAATATCGACAAACCCTAGGCCAATCGTTAAACCTAACCATTCAAATAACGGCTTCATTTCTAAATAGTCACGCTTGGCTAAATAGTCATTCGTCGTAATTAAATACGCACCTTTACCAGATAAGCCATTTAAATATAACGGCATCGTTGCAGTGAGCGTTTTACCTTCACCTGTTTGCATTTCTGCGATATTGCCTTCATGTAAGACAATCGCACCTAACACTTGTACATCTTTAGGAAACATGCCGAGTATACGTCGACTTGCTTCTCGAATCACCGCGTAAGCTTCAGGCAATAAATCGTCTAATGTTTGACCTTCAGCAAGCAACTGTCGAAATTTTGTCGTTTTCTGTTGTAAAGCTTTATCTGAAAGTTGTTCAAACTCACTTTGGTATTGATTAATGCGTCGTAAAATACGTCTCAGTCGCTTTAAGCGTAATTCGTTAATCGATTGATGCATACGATTGCTCATTACAAGCCACCTCCATTAACCCATTGCGCATCTAAACCAAGCAAATGATGACTTTGATTTAAAATAGGCGTCACCAAATCCAGCGCTGGCGTGATTTCATCTTCATATGGCTGATAAATCGCAACACCGTTAAATACTATATCCGTGGTTCCAAGTTGTTTTTGGAATTCAGGATGACGCAATGAAGTCACAAATACAGATGCATCCATTTGAGCACCCATCGCATAAGCCATCTCATTTGAACGTGCATGGTAACCGACAAACTGTAAGATATAACGTTCGTGATACGGTTGCAGTAATGTTTTCAATTCATTGATGACAGAAGTCATATGGGGTTGATGCCATTTTGTCACTAAAATACAGTTGCGAATATGGCGTATCGCATCCTCTTGAATCCCTTCATCCTCTACAAAAACAACCGTCGCAAATTGAGAAGTTGGATCGGCATTGTGGATGTCACTCACTTCAACTAATTGTGATGGAGTCGTATTGTAGGAGACATCTTGAATGATAATTTGACGAAAAACCAATGATTCTGTCGCCATATTAATCATTTGAACAACATATGAAAATGCTTCGGATGGCATCATGATGTCTGCTTCATGACCTTTAATAATTTTATAGTCGCAAACGCTCCCATTTCGGCGTTTGAAAATGATTTTAAAATAGATACTGCCCACAGGTTTCACTTCATAATCAAACTTAAAACGATATGTTTCATTTTTCTTCAAAATAGGCAATGTCGGTATCGCATTATCTTTTTCATAACTCGTTATCATTTTCCATTCATGTAAAACGATTCCAGATGGCATCAGTTCATTTTCGAATAAAGTTTCTGTAGGTTTGAAGCGTAATAATGATCCATACATAAATGTGGTTTTCGTTATTTGAGTCCAGCGAATATTAAATTGATTTTTTTCTTTCATGTCTCACTCTCCCAAATCGACTTTCCATAATCATATGGTAAAAATTCGTAAACCAACTCGCGATTGTTGTCGTATCATCATTGTGACGCCCCGGAATACTACGGCTCATGACACGCGCATGCTGACGAGACAACACTGGCAATAAATTTTGAAACGCATATAAATCATAGTCATCATTTTCCATGTATGCGACAGCAAAAATAGTATTGCTGATATCTGATTGCTCTAACACATCCCAAAACCTATTATTCAATCGTTGAACAGCAGCTTGATTGAGTGCCTTTTCGTTTTCCAACAAAATATCTAATGACGTACCAAACTCTTCTGGTCGCATGAGTCTCATACTGTCAGCAATACCACCAACATTCACAAGTGGTTTACCAACAACAATGGCAGATGCATTAAGTTGTGCTCCGTAATATAACGCACCAAATGATCCCATCGATAAACCAGATAGAATTAACTCATCATCTTTGAACCCCAACCATTCCAAAGCATCTTTAATTACTTTTTTGATTTGATTTTCATAGGTCTCACTGCCGAGGTAAAATCCGCCCCCTTCGAAACGTGGATCGCCAAATAATAAAAAGGGCGCCTTAAGACCACGCATCATATAAAAACCTTCAAATCCTTCTGCCGTTCGGTATCCACTGAAATAGACGTTAAGTGGCGGCTTGAGATCACCTGGATCAAAATAATGAAAAAACTCTTCTCTTGCTTCATCCGAAAAACGCTGACCCCCTAAAATAAAGTTACCAAACTCATTACGCATCCAACGTTTATGCAAATTGCCTACGCATAGTGTCCCCTTACCTTTTGCTTTAGCACTCACCAAAATAAAAGCATCATAGTCTTTTCGTGGAATGTTTAAGGGTGTTTTTAAAAGTTCTCCTTCTAGCACATACGTCTCTTTTAATTCAGGCATATCCACTGTTTCATAGAGGCGCAATGTGTACGAAATCTCTACATCTCCTGTCGTGGTATATTCTGCCCAAAATTGATTGACTTTATTTTTGTCATAATATAAATACATTTTCCACGAGAGAATAGGTTGAAAATCCTCACCAAAGTCCCCTGTCATCACTAACTTATGTTGTCCTTCGTAACGATACTCTCCTTCAAACGACTGATTAACAACCGCGGTCGTAGGTGAAATGTGGTCACCATACTGTCCTGGATATGCTAATGAAATTAATTTGTCTAAACGATCTGCTTCATCCTTATAAGGAAAAGGACGAATGAAACGTTCCCTGACTATATCTTCCGCTTCAAATCCTACATCCCAAAATTGTTGATCAACATAAGTGTTATATGGCGAACTTACTAAACGAAAGACTTGAATTAAAGCTTCCGAGTACGGGGCTTGAACGAATACAAATTCAAATGCTTTTTGATTTTTCATCAGCGCTCTAATAGCTTCAACGTCCGATAATGATTCAAATGATTGATATACCCAGTTCACATCTTTACGATCACTAAAAAGATGTTGGTAGTTCTCACCGCCAATTTGAAGCATATTATATTTCCGTGCCATGTGTTTCACCTTCTAACCAATCATCCAACTGTTTTAAAATTTCATCCGACGTATACATCTTTGACAACTTCATTGCATAAGCGTAGGATCGATTCCAGTTTTTCAAGTGCATTAAATAAAAATCTATTGCTAATGGTAATGCTTCAATATCCGGAATAATATAGCCATTTCTTTCATGTTCTACATAATCTGTTTCCATAAGGTTAATCTGTGGTAATCCTGCACCCATACAACAAATTTGAAGAAATAAATCCGGTTCTTCGTTCAAATCAATCAATAGTCTTAACGTAGAAATTGCTTCAACAATATCATTTTCGAACGGCACGCTTTTTACTGATGCGTAGATAATTTCTTTAGGTTTACCATTTTTGGCGATATCTTGGTCTAACAAAGGTTGAGTCGAACGTTTCGTAAAATGTTCTTGAATCCTTTGTACTTCTCCCATAACCCATATTGGAACTTTAAATGTTTCAGCACGCGTTAATAAAGTTACTCGTGTTTGTGGCTCACGTTCAATTTCATGAATTAATTGTGTATTGATTTGGTGTAATTCTTCTTTACTCAGGCCATCTACCCAGACACCAATATAGGTTTCATAAAGCTGACTACTCATATTGGGTGTAATTTGCGCATCGAATGGTGTAATACGCATGATTTGATTACTTAACCGGTGTTCTGTTTTAAAGTTCACAAGATATTGATTGCTTTCCAAAGTATCAGCTAACCAATAGCCACCGTTGACCATGGATGCGATTCCTTCGTCAGACAACCCTGTTTTTCTCTTTTGAAATACTGAAAAACATAACTTTTGCGCTTCCAAATTTTCTGCAATCATTGCATTATGCCGAACATCTGCAGCAACAATCATCACATCACGAGGCTGTATATATTGTTGTACATACTTTGCAAACCATTCATCAATAACCTCTGTCATCCCTTCATAGCATTCTTGATTAAAGCGATGAACATATTTCGGATGAATCGTCACCCTATTCGTAAAAATATCTTCTTTCATAATCCAGTCGCCATCAGCCGTCATGTAGTATTTTTGAGACCAAAACCCTTCTTCATTCGCCGTCATATAACTAGATAAAAAACCTCTATCATCAAAAATATATTGTTCGTATCCAATATCATTTTTAAAGGTTTCAATCCATAACAAATAACCTTCCTGGCTGAAATGAATATCAGAGTATGTGTTTTCTGAAGTTATTGCCCTAATCATCAGTGTAGAATGAACAAATTCAGTTGTTTTGGGCCAGTTGAGTTGGCGATAGTCTACAGATTGCGGTGTTTGATGCGTAAACCCTTGAATATCATCAAATAGTGACCAATACGGCGCTTCAAACAATTCATGACGATGCAAAAATGTTCGCAAATCAGGCATGTAGTTCAATACAGCTATTTCAAAAGGTACTTCATTTTTTAAATGCATCCCCATTAGACTGATCAAATCATCAAATTCGTTAGCAACAGTCCCTCTCAAATAAAAGGGCACGACTTGATTCGTCCACCAATCATCGGTACTGTACCAAGCTGGTATAAAACGTTTCATAAAATACTCCTTACCAATATTTATTTAAAAACTGCCCATACTTATCGAAATATAAATACGTTCTTAAAGTTTCAGTAATATTCATTGCAATATAAACTAAGATAATCAATTGCACTGCAAAATAAATTTGTTGAGACAAATGCGGGATTAGTAAAGAACTATACAGTGGCACACCAATGATCACAGCAACAATTAGTGTCCCAAACCAACATAGTCGTCTTGCCATTTGATTTAAATAATCTCCAGTCTCACTTCCAGGCTTAATCCCCACAAAGTAATTACCATTTTTCAAAAAATCTTTTGTATTTTGCTTTGTATTTATAATTAAACGAGACAAAAGATAACCCAAGACAATTTGTATAAAAAGATAAATACTAATACCTATAAAATGGTTAAATGAAAACCATTTTATATCCGATGCTTCTCCCGTTGCCATATTGACTATCAGATTAATAGCACTGTTGAATAACACGAAAACAGATAAGCTAATCATGATCGAAATACTGCCGCCCGGATTAATTTTCCATGCCAGGTATGTGAGTTCATCAGCTCTTGAAATATCAATAATGTCACGATAATGTGTTCGATATTCAATCAACTCTATTAATAATAAAGTGAACATTGCCAATCCCATCAATACGAGAATCACAACTAGCATCACTGTACTTAATGACACTGGGGATAAATTTTGCGTAAACATAGAACGAATGATACTCGTCATCACAATAGGCATAGGTCCTGCAATGCCATAACGGACATTTTGATCTGCTAACCACATCATTAACATTGCTCCAGTAATCAAAATAAGTAAGAGTAACAACTCATTTGATTTTTGAAGCTGCTCTTCCCTTACAAATTGAGTGAGCATAAAATAACCTTGAATGACGCTTAAACCTAATGTTAAAAACTTTTCCTTAAAATGTTTTTCAGCCCGAGTCTGTCTCATTGCCTTTTCAACGTTTTTATATGACATCAAACTGATAATAATCATAGCCGTTAGCCATGGTCCTAACCCAAGTGAAAACACATTTAACCGATGAATGTCTCCTCCCATATTAGAAACAGCTAACTTATAAAATGAGCTATCGTGATGGCGCATTGCATGTTCGCCGACGATGGCAACTTTACTGCCTAATATGTATATCAATAAAATAAAAAGTGTGAATAATATGCGTTTGTATAAAATTTTATATTCATATTTATTAAAAATATGTGTAATGACATTGTTTTTCACATTAACCCTCTTTTTATAAAACATGGTGTCAAAGAGGCTAGATACCGCTTTGACAGGAAAATCCCTAAAAGTTTTTGTTCTAGCCCCTCTAACCATGTTGATCTATTTATTATTGATCAGATGATGTTTCGTCATCTTTTTCTTTTTTGGACTTTTTAAGTAAGCCCATACCTGTTAACATTGCCGCTACAGCACCAAACAATCCAGCTTTTGATGATGTTTGACCTGTATCAGGTAACATTTTAGCTTTATCTTTGTTTGATGGTTGTTCTGCTATGTTCGCAGATTTACTATCTGTCATTGATGTACTTGTTGGCATGCTCGTCATACTTGAAGACTTCGCTGTTGAAGCTGATGACGAAGCTGACACTGAAGCACTTGTTGACATGCTAGTTGAATCAGATACGCTTACTGATGCACTTGTCGATGATGAAGTACTCATCAATGTTGACACACTCATTGATGCGCTTGTTGAAACGCTTGCTGAATCTGATACACTTGTTGACTCTGAAGTACTCATTGATGTGCTTGCTGAATCTGATGCACTTGTTGAAGTACTTACTGAGTCACTTCCGCTCATTGACGCACTTACTGATTCAGATGTACTCATTGAAGCTGAACTACTCATTGATTCACTATTTGCTGCTGAACCGCTTAATGACTCGTAAGTTGATTTCGCTCCTGATGTTAAATCGCTGAAGAATTGGCTTACTTCTTTCGCGATGCTGTCTGATTCGCTTGTGCTTGTTGAAGTACTTGCTGAGTCAGACGCACTTGTTGATGTGCTTGTTGAATCGCTTGCACTCATTGACGCACTTACTGATTCAGATGCGCTCATCGAAGTCAAACTACTCATTGATTCACTATTCGCTGCTGACGCACTTAATGACTCATAAGTTGATTTCGCTCCTGATGTTAAGTCACTGAAGAATTGGCTTACTTCTTTCGCGATGCTATCTGATTCGCTTGTGCTTGTTGAAGTACTTACTGATTCAGACACACTTGTTGATGCGCTTGCGCTCATTGACGCACTTACTGATTCAGATGTGCTCATCGAAGTCGAACTACTCATTGATTCACTATTTGCTGCTGATGCGCTTAATGATTCGTAAGTTGATTTCGCTCCTGATGTTAAGTCGCTGAAGAATTGACTTACTTCTTTCGCGATGCTATCTGATTCGCTTGTGCTTGTTGAAGTACTTACTGATTCAGATGTGCTCATCGAAGCTGATGTACTCATTGATTCACTATTCGCTGCTGATCCACTTAATGACTCATAAGTTGATTTCGCTCCCGATGTTAAGTCGCTGAAGAATTGGCTTACTTCTTTCGCGATACTATCTGATTCGCTTGTACTTGTTGAAGTACTTGTTGATTCACTCGCTGATACGCTTGCTGAATCGCTTGCACTCATTGACGCACTTACTGATTCAGATGTGCTCATCGAAGCTGATGTACTCATTGATTCACTATTTGCTACTGATGCGCTTAATGATTCGTAAGTTGATTTCGCTCCCGATGTTAAGTCGCTGAAGAATTGACTTACTTCTTTCGCGATGCTATCTGATTCGCTTGTGCTTGTTGAAGTACTTGTTGATTCGCTTGCTGAGTCAGACGCACTTGTTGATGTGCTTGCACTTATTGATTCAGATGTGCTCATCGAAGTCGAAGCACTCATTGATTCACTATTTGCTACTGATGCGCTTAATGATTCGTAAGTTGATTTCGCTCCTGATGTTAAGTCGCTGAAGAATTGACTTACTTCTTTCGCGATGCTATCTGATTCACTTGTGCTCACTAATGCACTTATTGATTCTGATGCATTCATTGAATGAGAACCATTCGTCGATCCACCATTCGCTGCTGATTCACTTAATGACTCATAAGTTGATTTCGCTCCTGATGTTAAGTCGCTGAAGAATTGGCTTACTTCTTTCGCGATACTATCTGATTCGCTTGTGCTTGTTGAAGT
>NZ_FXUZ01000077.1 GCF_900183575.1 Staphylococcus cornubiensis | reverse complement strand
ATAGTGTAGAAAGTCTAATGTCAGAAGTCATTAAATCATATAATGAACTAGATAACTTTAAGAAGACACTTCCCGATTTTAAAATACTTTATGATTCATTGAACTATTCTGAATGGGAATCCAATCTAGAAAGAAAACGAGACCACATGGTTCATTTAGCTGCTCGATATATAGCACATGAAGGCTTGGATCTCGAAAAAGACATTAAACCGTTTTTTCCTCATGATTCTGCAATCTATCTGCAAATTGAAGCACTTGCGATCGGGTTAGGGGCAAGGAACCCTCATATCATACGATTATTAGATGAAAATAGATTAAACCTGGAAAAAATTGATGAATTGGTTTTGATTCAGGATCAACAATCAAAAGCGATCAAAGTATTAACAGATAATACAATACAGCAAGAATCCCTTATTGAGC
>NZ_FXUZ01000003.1 GCF_900183575.1 Staphylococcus cornubiensis | reverse complement strand
GGTGGAAGCGTAGCGATACGTGGAGCTGACGAATACTAATAGATCGAAGACTTAATCAAAATAATTGTTCATAAGGTAATGCTTGTGATATATACTTACTATCTAGTTTTGAATGTATAACATTCAACTATATTTTTGTTTGGTGACTATGGCAAAGAGGTCACACCTGTTCCCATGCCGAACACAGAAGTTAAGCTCTTTAGCGCCGATGGTAGTCGGACTTACGTTCCGCGAGAGTAGGACGTTGCCAAGCAGAAATTTAACGCATAGGATGCGATGAGCCGAATTGAGACCCTTAGGTCTCTTTTTTTTATTTAAACCTGAAATTTTAAACAAAGGTGGTGCGTATCATGTTGACTTATTTTAAAAATGTTGCACATATTGATGTGAATAAAATTGATTTACAACGTGGTTTTCGTCAAGGATTGTTGATGTTTTTACCCTTACTCTATGGTTTGATTTTTAATGATTTTTCAAGTGCTTTATTAGCAACAATCGGTACTTTCGCAAGCATTTATGTTTTCAAAGGGACGTTCAATTCGCGCCTGCGTTCAGTTACTTTCGCAGCTATCGGTTTAGTTGTGACAATGATGATTGGTACATTAACCTCTAGTACCCCCTTACTTTTTGGCATCTTTCTTTTAATTGTGGCTGTTGTGCCTTTTTATATTTTTAACACTTTAAATATTCCTGGCCCTTCTTCTACGTTTTTTATCATTGCTTATAGTTTGGCAAGTGTGATGCCGTCAGACCCACATGCCTTCTTATGGCGAGGCGCTATCGTTGGTATAGGTGGTCTTTTGGCTATATTGTTTGTCTTAATTGAAATTAAAGTAGGCAAAGAACATCCTGAATTTAGTGCTGTATCTCAAGAGTTCAAACAAATTCAAGCATTAATTCACCATTTTAATGATCAAGTGAAGTTCAATGCGCTGACAAAAACAATGGTACAAACTTTGATTTCGACATCTGAAATTCTTCAAGCTTCAAGATCAGTATTGAAAAGAAAATCGGTTGAAGTTCAACGTTTGTCTTTGTTACATCGTACTGCTGAAGGGGTATATTCAGAGCTACTCGAATTGAATGCGAAAGGTCACCGTCCGATACCACCGATTATTGATGAAATGATGACGGACATTGTGAATCGTATTACGCATGGGAACACGACAAAAACGACTTGGAAAAAAGAAGTCAGTGTTTCTGATGAATTTGAAGAGCTTGTGGGCTTAATTTTTAAGATAGATGAAGTGATGGATGCGCCGGATGAACAAGTTAGAAAGAACGTAAAAAGACAATCTCCACAATATTTGAGAAGATTACGTTATCATTTAACACCTGAGTCTATGCATTTTATTTCAACAGCGAAGTACGCACTGATTATTGGTATTGCGATTTTTGTAGCATTGATGTTTAACTTTGAACGTGCTTACTGGATACCGTTAAGTGCGCATACCGTTCTTCTTGGTGGTACGACGATTGCGAGTGTTGAACGTGCAGGTGCGAGATGGATTGGAACGCTCATCGGTATTGGCATTGTCATCCTCTTTTTACTGTTAGATCCGAATATTGTCATGGTCGTGATTGTGCTCAGTTTAAGTGGTGCAATTACTGAAATTTTAGTTGGTGCCAATTATGCGATTGCGATGTTGGCGATTACGGTTCAAGTGATTTTACTCGGCGGTTTGGCACAAGGTACTTTAACACTAGATATCGCCATCCCGCGTTTATTAGATACGACAGTTGGGGTAGGTCTTGCGATTATCGGCGTGATGATTATTGGTAGACGTCTTGCTTCTAAACGTTTACCAGAATTTATGGCGGATGTGACTCGAATTGAAGCACAAATTTTCCACACGCTGTTTTCGAATGTGCATTACAACATCGACCGTTTTCGTCACAGAGAAAGATTGAGATTGAAAATTAATATTGAGAACATGCAAGTGATGTATCGTTATGCGTATGGTGAATTGTTATCCAATAAGAAAAGAACGCAATATTTCTATCCTGCTATGTTTATTCTTGAACAAATGAGTTTTAAATTAATACAAGTGATGGAAGATCGAAAGCGCATGTTAATTAGTGAAGAGGCGATGGGAAAATATTTAGTTGTGTTTGAAAATATCGCTAAATTATTAGAACAAGGTCAACGTCCAGAAAAGATAGTGGCTTTGCCTGAAATGAGCCATTATGCGCAACTTCGTCGTTCACTGATGCAACTTCAAGAAATTGAGTTGTACGACTATCAAAACGTGAGAAATCCACACTTATTAAAAGATTAATCATAAAAAAGACATGTACGACTGAATGAAATGTTCAGTTTGACATGTCTTTTTTGTGTGTTCAATATTCTTCTTTAAAACAAGCAATGAGCCTTTTCATATGTGCTTCTAAATCTTCAATAGGAATCCCCGCGAATCCCAAAACAAAACGGGGTGCCGTGTTTTGTTGAAGATAGACATATTGTGAAAGAGGCTTCATGTCAATATCAAAGCGTCGTAATTGATGTAAGCACTTTTGTTCAGACCAGTCATTTTTAATCGTTACAATCAAATGCATTCCCGTTTTTTCACCAGAAACTTCAAAAATGGAAGGGTATTGCTGGAGGTGGTGTAAGATGATATCTCGTTTTTGGCGATAAATTTTTCTCATGCGATTTAAATGACGTTCAAATTGGTTCGTTTCCATAAAAGCTGTCACCATATATTGTGTATGACGTGGTACGGTGCCCCCTTCAATATTTTTCGTCGTTTGATAAAGATGTAATAGGGCTTCAGGTAAGACAGCATAAGCGATACGAATCGTCGGAGAGATGGACTTTGAAAAGGTACTGACATAAATGACACTCCCTGTTTGATCTAAACTTTGAAGGGCTGGAATCGGTTTGCCTTCATAACGAAATTCTGAATCATAGTCATCCTCAATAATGTAACGATGCGGGTCTGCACTTGCCCATTTTAGCAAACGCATTCGCTTTTTGAGACTCATCGTTACACCTGTCGGAAACTGGTGACTCGGTGTAATGTAAACAATCTGATATGATCCACGTTCAACCGTATTGATCGCGATGCCATCTTTTTCAACAGGTACAAATTGATAGGGAATATGCTTCCGTTTTAAAACTTGATGGACTTGAGGATAAATCGGGTCTTCTAGCATTATTCCTTTTTGCTCGGGAAGTAAATCGGTAATAATAGATAGCAACTGTTCTGTGGACGATGCGACAATCACTTGTTCGGGTGTGGATTGTACACCGCGACTATGAAATAAATAGCGACTGATTTGCGCACGTAAGGCATAATCTCCTTGTTTATGGCCGGGTTCGACGAGATGAAACTGCAATTCTTCAAACGCTTCCTTCGCATACTTACGAAATTGTTCGAACGGAAAATGGTATTGATCCACCATTCCTAACTTAAACGCATACGTGGGTTCAGGCGACGTGATAGGTTGAGTTGGAAATGACTCTAACGGTGTCTTTTTAGTAAATGGCAGTGTTTCGATATCACTGACAAAAAAGCCGGATTTCGGTTGACTATAAATATAACCTTCATCCACCAGCTGGGCATACGCATTTTCGACGGTCGTTTGACTTACAGACAAATATTGACTGAGTTGTCGTTTAGAAGGTAATTTTTCGCCTTCATGCATACTTCCGTTAATAATACTTTGTTTAATATTTTCGTATAATTGAATATAAATGGGTTGACCGTCTTTTTTATTAATATGAAACATCAACATTTCCATAAGAGCACTCCTATCTGACCCTTTGATATTTTATAATTCTGACACTTTAAGCGGTTCAGATTATAGTATAAGCTACTTGTGTAAATATTAAAAGGAGGTTTCATCACCTATGTCGAAACAAGTCGGATCAGAACGTGTTAAACGAGGAATGGCAGAAATGCAAAAAGGCGGCGTCATTATGGATGTTGTAAATGCAGAACAAGCGAAAATTGCGGAAGAAGCAGGTGCGGTTGCAGTCATGGCACTTGAACGTGTCCCATCTGATATCCGTGCAGCAGGTGGCGTTGCGCGTGCATGTAATCCATCTATTGTAGAAGAAGTTATGAATGCGGTATCAATTCCTGTTATGGCCAAATGCCGTATTGGTCATATTACGGAAGCAAGAGTATTGGAAGCAATGGGTGTGGACTATATTGATGAGTCTGAAGTATTAACACCTGCAGATGAAGTCTTCCACTTGAAAAAAGATGATTACACAGTGCCATTCGTTTGTGGTTGTCGTAACTTAGGTGAAGCGGCGCGTCGTATTGGTGAAGGTGCTGCGATGTTACGTACGAAAGGTGAGCCGGGTACAGGAAATATCGTAGAAGCTGTCCGTCATATGCGTCAAGTGAATCAAGAAGTCAAACGTATTACTGTGATGAGCGATGATGAGTTAATGACAGAAGCGAAAAACTTAGGTGCGCCATATGAAATCTTAAAAGACATTAAAAAACATGGCCGTTTACCAGTTGTGAACTTTGCGGCAGGTGGCGTGGCAACACCTCAAGATGCAGCATTGATGATGGAATTAGGTGCTGATGGTGTATTTGTAGGTTCAGGTATTTTCAAATCTGAAGATCCAGAAATGTTTGCAAAAGCGATTGTCCAAGCGACAACACATTACCAAGACTATAAATTAATTGGTGAGTTAGCGAAGAAATTAGGTACAGCGATGAAAGGCTTAGATATTAATCAACTTTCATTAGAAGAACGTATGCAAGAGCGTGGTTGGTAAGATGAAAATCGGTGTATTAGCATTGCAAGGTGCGGTACGTGAACATATCCGGCATATTGAACTTGCGGGTCATGAAGGTGTCGCAATCAAAAAAGTTGAGCAATTGGAAGAGATTGATGGCTTAATTATCCCAGGTGGTGAGTCGACTACTTTACGTCGTCTTATGAATCTATATGGTTTTAAAGAAGCGTTACGTGAATCACAATTGCCGATGTTCGGAACGTGCGCGGGTTTGATTGTCCTTGCGAAAGATATTGTAGGCGAAGCAGGTTATCTTCAAAAGTTGGATATTACGGTAGAACGTAACTCATTCGGACGACAAGTGGATAGTTTCGAATCTGAATTGCACATCAAAGGCATCGATCAACCGATTGAAGGGGTCTTTATTCGTGCACCTCATATTCAATCCACAGAAGCAGCGGTCGATGTCTTAGGGACAATTGATGACAAAATTATAGCTGTACAACAAGGCCGTTATTTAGGCGTATCCTTCCATCCAGAATTAACGGATGATTATCGCATGACGCAATACTTTATTGAACATGTGATGCAGCAGTAGAATAAACGAAAGTAGGCTAGGACTTCATCACATAGGTCCTAGCCTTTACTATTGTAAAACGATATTGAGTGTATAAAGAATTGGGTAACTCCCCAAGTTACGTTTTCATATAAACATGGTGAGGTGTCACTTTAGATTACGGATTTATTGAACAGGATTTTCTAAAATATCTTTTTTACCTTTGTACCACCGAGCAATATCTTTCGTTATGGGTTGTAAAATAGCATCTTTGTTATCTTCGCTTCCTTGAGTTAATATACCCACTAATTGATTGTTTTCTTCTAAAAATACAGAAGAGCCGGATTGACCACCGTATGCAGGTAAATTTGTTTTAATAAAATCACTATTCGCAAAAGTGATTTCTCCTGTAAACTTGTACTGCTTATAGCCATTGTAATCGTATGGGTATCCATAAGAATATATTTTTTTGCCAATCATATCTTTTAACTCTTCATCTGTGAAACCTTGAAGAGTTATTTCAGTATTTGCGAAATCTTTTTGGTAATGATTATAATCATGGCTTTTGCCACTATCAACGCCGTAAAAAAATGCAATATCTTTATCTTCATAAGGATTAAAAAGCGTTATAGACATTGAGCCAAAAGGTGTTTGTCTCCCTGATTGAGCAGGGTATACCGTACCGACCAACTCTGACTGAAATCCATTACCACAATGTGCAGCAGTGAGTCCAAAGTTAGAAGTCAGCATTGTTGAGGTACACGGTGCGCCTTTAGGACCTTCAAAAACAGCAGTCCTTTTTCCTACTTTATCAATTTTAGTATCTTGAACGATGCTTTTTGTTCCTTCTTCTACGGCCAAAGCGTTGATAACATTTGAATTGCTCATTGTGATTGTTGTTAAAAGTAAAAACGTTGAACTCAATTTTAAAAATGGTTTTTTCATTGTTGTCTTCCTCTTCTGTGATTTATTTTTATTAAACCAGTCAGTGAACTTTTTATTCATTGGTGGTAAGAGATCTGCATATTTATCATCATTACTATGCCATCCATCTTAAGTAGTAATCGTTGCTGAACAAAAAGGTATCAGGACTAGGGTTATATCTCATTGTTTCTTCTACATCACTATTAAATTATAAATGCTAGATAAAAACTTGCTTTTGTTATCTAATTCTCTTCTCAATGCTTAAGAAATTTAAAAGTTAAATAGATATAGATTTAATAAAATTGAATTTTGAATGATTGCTCAAAAATTAAAATGTCACCATCACTTGTATAAATCATATAATAGTTAACTGTTTTTATCTACTAAAATTTAACAATTTATTTATAATATCAAGAAATAAAGGAAGATTGTCGTAATTTTTAATGATTTTCAGACAATCTTTTGTTAATGAAAAATAAAATCCGAGACTTTTGTAAGAAGTGGTGAAAAGTCTCAGATTATAATTTTTATGATTCAATTTGAAGGGTTACCTTTCCCTGTTGCGCAATATATTCAAACTTTAATATAACTAAAAAGAGACTCAGCGCTTAATGGCTCAGTCTCTTTTATATGTTTGTCTACCTTACTAAACACTTATATGTTTGCGCTTACAAGAAAAATCCTGCAATCGCTGCTGAAACGAATGATACGAGTGTTGCACCGAATAATAATTTTAAGCCAAAACGTGCAACCATGTCGCCTTTTTCGTCGTTTAATGATTTGATGGCACCTGAGATGATACCGATTGAGCTGAAGTTAGCAAATGAGACTAAGAATACAGACACGATACCTAATGAACGCTCTGATAAACCAGATGCTTTGCCGAGTTCAGTCATCGCTACGAATTCGTTTGATAATAATTTTGTTGCCATAATCGAACCTGCATCAACCGCGTCACTCCATGGAATCCCTGTTAAGAAAGCGAGTGGTGCAAAGATAAAGCCGATTAATGTTTGGAAGTTCCAGTCTAATGAACCACCAGAAACGAGGCTTACAAGTCCACCAACGAGACCATTTAATAATGAAATTAAAGCGATATAACCGATTAACATCGCACCTACGATAACTGCAACTTTAAATCCATCTAAAATGTATTCCCCTAACATTTCAAAGAAGGATTGTTGTTTCTTTTCTTCTTCAATTAATAATTTGTCATCTTCTTCATTGACTTTGTACGGATTGATAATTGAAGCGATGATGAAACCACCTAATAAGTTTAATACGACTGCTGTAACCACATATTTCGGTTGTACTAATGTAAAGTACGCACCAATGATAGATGCTGATACCGTTGACATTGCTGAAGCTGTTAAAGTATACAAGCGTTGTTTCGTAATATAAGGCAGTTGCTTTTTAAGTGAAATAAATACTTCTGATTGACCTAAAATCGCTGCTGCAACGGCATTGTATGACTCTAAACGTCCCATCCCGTTAATTTTCGAGATCAAGAAGCCTAATACGTTAATAATCAATGGTAAAATTTTTGTATATTGCAAAATACCAATTAATGCGGAAATGAAAACGATAGGTAATAAAACGTTTAAGAAGAATGACATCGCACCTTCATTCGCTAAACCACCGAATACGAAATCTACACCGACGCCTGCTTGTTTGAGCAAGTAGCCGAATCCTTTTGCAATACCGCCGACAATCGTAATCCCAATGTTTGTTTTAAGTAAGAAGAACGCTAAAATCAGTTGAATCACCAACATGATGCCGATGTATTTCCAGCGTACATTCTTTTTGTCAGAACTTGCAATTAAAGCGAGGGCTAAGAAAACACCTATCCCGATGACCCCAATTAAAATATGCATGCGTGTTCCACCTCTATTTTTTCTAAATAATTTTTAACTAAGACTATCATACAACAAAAATGTAAGCAGTAACATAACTATTTATCAAATTTAAAATCAAATTGGTTGAAAAAGGTCAAAGTGGGTTCTATAATATAGTCAAAGATGGTCAAAAGGGGTGATACCATGCATAATATGTCTGACATCATAGAACAGTACATTAAGCAATTGTTTGAAGAGGCACAAGATGATGTTGTTGAAATTCAACGTGCCAATATCGCACAGCGTTTTGATTGTGTACCATCTCAGTTGAATTATGTGATTAAGACGCGCTTTACTAATGAACACGGCTATGAAATAGAGAGTAAACGCGGTGGCGGTGGCTATATTCGAATCACAAAAGTTGAAACGAAAGACCAAAACAATTACATTAAACGCTTAATGGAATTGATTGGTCCGGCCCTTTCTCAACAACAAGCTTTGTATATTATTGATGGCTTGCGTGAAAATAATTTAATTACGGAAAGAGAAGCTAAAATGATTGCGGCAGTTGTAGACCGGGAAACATTAAAAATGGATGTCGCATCGAGAGATATTATCCGTGCGAATATTTTGAAACGTTTACTTCCTGTGATTAATTATTATTAGAAGGGTGATGTGCAATGAAAATCGATCAACGCGAACTTGATAAACAGCAAAACGAGTACCTGAATCATCATATTCAAGCTTATGATCAATCGGGTTATGGACAATCTGATGAGCAATGGCATGAAGGCGATGATGTCGAGGGCACATTCGTCATCCAACAAATTTTGCAACATTTGGCAGCAAAACATGGTCTGAATGTGGATCAAGTTGTTTATCGAGAGCAAAAGCGCTGTCCGAACTGTCAAATGACGTTAAAGGATATTGCACATGTTGGAAAATTCGGCTGCCCGCAATGTTACCAAACGTTTAAAGAAGACGTGTATGATATTGTGAGACGTGTTCAAGGTGGTCATATCGAACATTCAGGGAAATGTCCGAAGTCGTCACAGCATAAACGCGCGCTGAAAAAGCAACTGGAAGAAAAGCGAGCACGTCTTGAATTGTTAGTCGCACAACAAGCTTTTGAAGAAGCGGCCATTGTACGTGATGAGATTCAAGCGCTTGAGCAACAAAGCGAGGTGTCCCGACAAGATGATGCATAATTTAGATCAACATATGAGTGATTGGATGAAAAAGGTCAACGCACAACCGGTGATCATGTCATCGCGTATTCGTTTAGCACGAAATCTTGAAAATTATGTGCATCCGCTCATGTTTCCATCCGAGTCTGAGGGACATCGCGTGATTAACGAAGTGCAAGATGTATTAACAGATTTAAAAGTACTCCGCTTAGACGAACTCGATCAATTGAGTAAGTATAAGCTAGTAGCCAAACACTTAATCAGTCCTGAGCTCACGAAACAACCGGCATCTGCGGTATTGCTCAACGACGACGAATCAGTGAGTGTGATGGTGAATGAAGAGGATCATATTCGTATTCAAGCAATGGGAAATGATTTATCATTAAATGAACTTTACCAAAAAGCATCAGAAATTGATGATATATTAGATCGTGCATTGCAAATCAGTTATGATGAGCAACTCGGTTACTTAACGACGTGTCCAACGAATGTCGGTACTGGGATGCGCGCGAGTGTGATGTTGCATTTGCCTGGTTTATCGATTATGAAACGGATGAACCGGATTGCTCAGACGATTAACCGATTTGGCTTTACGATTCGTGGTATTTACGGCGAAGGTTCTCAAGTATACGGCCATATTTACCAAGTTTCCAATCAACTGACATTAGGAAAAAGTGAGCAAGAAATTATTGATGCTTTAACAGAGTTAGTAGACCAAATTATTCATGAAGAGTTAGCTTTACGTGAGCGTTTGAATGAACATAATCATACTGAAACGTTAGATAGAATTTATCGTTCTTTGGGTATATTGAAGTATAGTCGTTTAATTTCGGTTGAAGAAGCGTCCTATCGTTTAAGTGATATTAAGTTGGGCGTCGATTTAGGTATTTTAGATATGGAACATTTTCGATTTAATGAATTAATGGTAGCCATACAATCACCGTTTTTAATAGATGATACAGATGAACAATCCATTGAAGCAAAAAGAGCAGAGATTTTAAGAACACATATATAAATAGGAGGTTGGCATATGTTATTTGGAAGATTAACAGAACGCGCGCAACGAGTACTCGCGCACGCACAAGAAGAAGCAATCCGTTTAAACCATTCGAATATTGGGACGGAACATTTATTACTCGGGTTAATGAAAGAACCTGAAGGCATTGCTGCAAAAGTATTAGAAAGCTTTGACATTACTGAAGAAAAAGTGATTGAAGAAGTTGAAAAACTCATCGGTCATGGTCAAGAACAAATGGGTGCTTTACACTACACACCACGTGCGAAAAAAGTGATTGAACTGTCTATGGACGAAGCGCGTAAGTTACAACACAACTTTGTCGGTACTGAACACATCTTACTCGGTTTAATTCGTGAAAATGAAGGTGTGGCTGCACGTGTATTTGCGAACTTAGACTTGAACATTACAAAAGCACGTGCACAAGTGGTGAAAGCTTTAGGTAGCCCAGAAATGTCTAACAAAAATGCACAATCTGCAAAATCAAATAATACGCCAACATTAGATGGTTTAGCACGTGATTTAACAGTGATTGCGAAAGATGGCACATTAGATCCAGTTGTTGGACGTAACAAAGAAATTACACGTGTCATTGAAGTGTTGAGTCGTCGTACGAAAAACAACCCGGTATTAATTGGGGAACCAGGTGTCGGTAAAACAGCAATTGCTGAAGGTTTGGCGCAAGCGATTGTGAACAACGAAGTGCCTGAAACGTTGAAAGGTAAACGCGTGATGTCACTTGATATGGGTACGGTTGTCGCTGGTACGAAATATCGTGGTGAATTTGAAGAACGCTTGAAAAAAGTAATGGAAGAAATTCATCATGCGGGTAATGTCATTCTGTTCATTGACGAAATGCACACACTTATTGGTGCAGGTGGTGCAGAAGGTGCGATTGACGCGTCTAACATTTTAAAACCCGCGCTTGCACGTGGCGAATTACAATGTATCGGTGCGACAACGTTAGATGAATACCGTAAGCACATTGAAAAAGATGCGGCACTTGAGCGTCGTTTCCAACCTGTTCAAGTGGATGAACCAAGTGTACAAGATACCATTGCGATTTTAAAAGGCTTACGTGACCGTTATGAAGCGCACCACAGAATTAACATTTCTGATGAAGCGGTAGAAGCAGCGGCGAAATTAAGTGACCGCTACGTACAAGATCGTTTCTTACCTGATAAAGCCATTGACTTGATTGACGAAGCAAGTTCAAAAGTGCGCTTGAAGAGCCATACAACGCCAACGAACTTAAAAGAAATTGAACAACAAATCGAACAAGTGAAAAAAGAAAAAGATGCAGCGGTTCACGCACAAGAATTCGAAAATGCTGCAAACTTACGCGATAAACAAACAAAGCTTGAAAAACAATATGAAGAAGCGAAAAATGAATGGCAAAATCATCAAGGTGGTCAACATACGACACTTGTTGCTGAAGACATTGCAGAAGTGATTGCAGGTTGGACAGGTATTCCATTAACACGCTTGAATGAAACTGAGTCTGAGCGTTTGCTCAACTTAGAAGATACATTGCATGAGCGTGTCATTGGGCAAAATGATGCGGTAACAGCCATTTCTAAAGCTGTGCGTCGTGCGCGTGCAGGCTTGAAAGATCCGAAACGTCCAATCGGTAGCTTCATCTTCTTAGGGCCTACAGGTGTGGGTAAAACAGAACTTGCGCGTGCTTTAGCTGAAGCGATGTTCGGTGAAGAAGATGCGATGATTCGTGTGGACATGAGTGAGTTCATGGAGAAACATGCAGTGAGTCGTCTTGTTGGGGCGCCTCCTGGATATGTGGGTCACGATGATGGCGGTCAATTGACTGAAAAAGTACGTCGTAAACCATACTCTGTCATCTTATTTGATGAGATTGAAAAAGCACATCCAGATGTCTTTAACATTCTTTTACAAGTGTTAGATGATGGTCATTTAACAGATACAAAAGGACGTCGTGTTGATTTCAGAAATACAGTGATTATTATGACATCAAACGTCGGCGCGCAAGAACTTCAAGACCAACGTTTTGCTGGTTTCGGTGGTAGCGCAGAAGGTCAAGACTACGAAACTATTCGCAAAACAATGATGAAAGAATTGAAAAATGCGTTCCGTCCTGAATTCTTGAACCGTGTTGATGATACGATTGTCTTCCATAAACTCAATAAAGATGAATTGAAAGAAATCGTGACAATGATGGTTGGTAAATTAACGAGTCGTTTATCTGAACAAAACATTAATGTACGTGTGACAGAAGCGGCGAAAGATAAAATTGCTGAAGAAGGTTATGATCCAGAGTATGGTGCACGTCCATTGATTCGTGCCATCCAAAAAACTGTGGAAGATAACTTGAGTGAGCTCATTTTAGAAGGTAAAGAGTTGGAAGGTAAAAATGTCACTGTTGATTATGACGGTGAAACATTCCAATATGATATTCATGACCGTGAAACGGAAGAAGAAGCAGAAGTAACAGAATCATAGAAATCCCATTAAAGCAGTGAAGGTGTACTCATATTGAGACATCTTTACTGCTTTTTTAATGGATTCAAACGCATTGATAAGCTTTTTAAATGCTCACAATTGCGGCCTTGGGATCACCTCACCTCCATTCGGTTTGATTCAGGTGCTCATTTGAAGGAAGCCGAATTGTATTTTCGGGAGCAGTACAGAAATCTCATGTGAAACAAAGTGTTCGTCATACTACACCTGCAAGACTGATTATGAGCTTGGACATTAAGTTATCCCGGTCCATATTGACGGACTTATATCCATTATTGATGATGACATCGTCGTAAAATGAAGGTGAATTGGACGTGAAAATTGGATGCTATGGGTTGTCTTCATTTCAGCAACTTGCCCTAAGTGACTGTATTTGAGATAAGATTGTCCAGAAGGCTGAGACTCCTGAGGGATCAAGCTGGTCCGGAAAATCCACTAACGCCTCAACAAATGTAACAGTTTGATCGAGCGTTAGTTAGTTGAAGGACCAGCCCCTAGGAACGCGAAGCCTTGAAGGCAATCTAAAGCTACAAATCATAGGGAGAGGGCAAGTTAAACAACATAATGTATCAATAGTGCCAAAATGCACCTGATGTTGTCTTGTTTCTAAATTAGGTTAATCAATCATTACACAATTCTTAACAAATGATTAATATTGCAATTTAAGGTGCGTAATACATTGTTTTTCCAATAAAGTAGGAGTATTATAAAAATATAAAGATAATGAAATGAGGCGTTATCTTATGAAATTTAAAGAAAATAAAAAAGTATTCATTGTTTTAGGCGCCTTGATTATTGGATTGTTATACAGTTTCCTTTTTGTTTTTTAAAATTTGAAAAGGGGTGGTTACAATGTTAGCCAACGAATTACAAATCAAAAAATTGAATACTGAAGACTTTTTATCAAGTGAACAAATGAACTGGACAGTAACACTTTGTTGTTGCCCTTGTTGCTGTTGTTGTTAGAGTATAGGTTTTAAAGGAATTGAAGTTAATCATCACTTCAATTCCTTTTTTTAAAAATGGGAGGAGAGCATCATGAAAACAAACATCGATTACGTTTTTAAAGATAAAACGATATACATCAAAAGTGACGAGCAGATTTTTGAATTGAGTGGAATCTCTCAAGAAACCTTTATGGCAATATGGAATGAAATCAAAGAAGGTCATATGCGTTGCGAAGAACAAGATGTGGTGAAGAAAAAAATAATAGAATTTCTCAAAACGATTCACGCATTCGAAAATGTCCATGACACCGAGTCCTTTTTAGCAATGATCGGTCTGGAAATGAAACATAAATCGATTGAAAGTTATGTCATTGGCATATGCGGAGATGATGATTTAGTTGAACAGTATATTCGAAGTACACCTTCTCAAAATATAGTGAATTTAAATGAAAAAATGACGGATGATTACGATATTGGATTAATCGTAGCGAGAAAATTCAATAGAAAAAGTATCGAACAATATAATGAAATGATGTTTAACAAAAATGTTCCTTATAATAGCATCATATTTGACAATGTTTCTTTCGAGATCACTTATACCATACCAAAAGAAACAAGTTGTTTAAATTGCAAGCGATTACGAGAAACTGAAAATAATGTTTATGGCGATGTTTTTTCACTATTTAATCACTCATCTCACACAAGTAAAGAATATGTACCAGAAGAAATCGCTCAATTAGCATACAGTTTTGTGAAAGTGCAAATGTTAAAAGAAGCGATGCAAATGAATGGATTGAGTGTGGAAAATGAACTGATTCAAACCGTATATGCTTATTCTTTATTAAATGATGGATGGCGCACGCACAATTTATTCAAGCACCCCAAATGTGAATTGTGTTTTCCACCAACAGTCAATAGACAAATTTTTGAGGTGAGCCTATGACAGTGAAATTAAATGCCCAAGACTTTGTGGACGAAAAATACGGCATTATTAAAAATATATATGATTTGCCGACGTATTATGGGTTACCTAAAGTTTATGTGAAAATGGCCTTTGGGGGTCAGTATAATACTGCCGGTTTTAATGCAAGTGGTGCTGGTATTACAGAAGCACAGGCTGTAAATTCGGCTGTAGGAGAGTACATCGAGCGCTATTCTTGCTTACACCCGAATCGTGTTACGTCAGTCAGTGAAGAGATAGAAAAAATCAATCCACAAACCATTAATCCGTCTGCCAGTGCACACCTTGATGATTATCAGTGGATTCATGGCTATGATTTGATTCAAAAAAGAACGGTTGCGCTCCCTTTAGATGCAGTGTATCTCACTTATAGAAGTAATGGTGCAAAAAGTTGGATGACGACAGCAACTGGCGCTGCGTGTGGCATGAATCTCAAAAACTGTTTCTGGAAAGGTGTTGCAGAAATTTTTGAAAGAGATGCGTTCCAGTACGTCTGGAGAAGGCAACTTGCTTGTGAGGAAATCAGTATCCATGATCATAGCGAATTAAGCAGTTATTTTGAACGTTATATTAAATCTGAAAATATTCAATTTAAGCTATATAAATTGGATATGGATTGGGATGTGCCAGCAGTTTTTGGTGTGGCTATTTTTCCAAACAAGGGGTGTGTTGTCGCCGCGAGTGTGAGACCGACATGGATTGAGGCGTGTAAGAAAACTTTGTTGGAACTCGCACAAAGTATCGTCGGATATGCTGCAATTATTTTTAATGATGAGGAAAACATTGAGATTGATAGTTATGATGATGTGAAAGAATATCAAGACCACTCTCTTTTATATTTCAATGATCATATGTCGCAACATTTATCATTTCTTGATGGCCATCAGCACGTTTTTCGGATTCCTGAAAACGAGATACAGCCAGATGACGATGAGGCGATGGCGTTATTTATAGAAAAAATAAAGGCGATTGGTAAACAAGTATATTTTGTAGATGTGACGTCTGAAGAGATAAAAGATACGGATTGGAAAGTAGGGAAAACGATTATCCCTGGAATGCTTGATATAGAGCCACATTTTATTAAACATTTAACAAGTCAACGTCTTGATGAAGCTGATGCACATCTAATTCAAATGAAAAAGAGACAACCACATGAACTGCAAAATAGTCAACCGGCTGTCCCGCATCCTTTCCCATAAAATTCATAAGGAGTATGCCATGGAAAATTTTAAATCTACTATGATTAGTAATGACTATGCGAATCGATTAAGTTCAAAATGTGTTCTGAGTCAAACGTACCATCAAAACACAAAGCATAGTCAACGATATTTGATGAGAAATATGTATCAATCTAGAGTTTTATTGAATAGTCCGAATTTTCTCAAATCGACTCAAAAGCCAGAACGTTATTTTCCAACACAACAACGGTTCAAATTGAATACGCACTCATCTTGTTTGTTAACTGAGTACTTAGATAAGAGACGCTCGCAAGTTCAAAGTCCCGATAAAGATGCGTTTATCGATTTGAATGTCGTTTCAGATTTGTTTTGGGCGGCTTATGGAAAAAACAGTCAAAATAAGAGAGTTGTACCGTCAGCGGGCGCTTTATACCCATTAGAGATTTATGGCATTGTATTTAACGATTACGAAAATTTTAAAAAAGGACTGTATCATTACAATCCTTCGACGCATGCTCTCAGTTTGTTAGATAATGGCGCACATGTTTTTGATATTTCCAAGTACATTTTACGATATCAAAATATGGAGCATCCTTCGATCATATTTTTTATTACAGCCGTTTTTTCAAGGGCTACTTTTAAGTATGACGACAGGGCATACAGATATATTTTGCTAGAAGCAGGCGCTGTGGCTCAAAATATTGCGCTAATGGCAACGCGTTACAATTTAGTGAGCACCTCTATAGGGGGTACGGACGATTTTAAAGTAGAAGAAATGTTAAAAATTGATGGAAATCATGAAAGTATCGTGGACTGTGTATTTATTACAAAAGATAGAGAGGCGGTTTTATAATGGAAAAAATGATGTATTTTAAAAGAGAAACAGCATTAAAGGAAATCGCGTTGTTTCTTAGACCAGATGAACAAATGAACAGTGAATTTGCGCATGTTCTTGAACATATTTTAACGACAAGATTAAAAAATGACGGCTTTCATATTATAGGTGCACATGCGACAGAAGATTACATCAAAATCACTTTGGAACATGACTTTGATATCGATAGTTTTAAACCAAGTCAGTATTTATATGCATTGAATCAACAGGAATTGAATAGAGCGTTGAGTGAAATTAAACAAGAGCGCTCTCTTGAAAATAAGGAAATCAAAACGATTATGAGCAAGATGAGAGGTGCACAACAGGATACAACAGCAGACGAAGATTTGGCGTATTACAACGCATTGCTTCAAAATACACTGGATACGTTCACTTTCATTCTCATTAATAATGACCTACAAAGTGATCTGATGCATGATGGTTTTTGCAACAATGAAATGCGCGAAAGTCTCACACAACAGATAATTGCGAAAAGTGGGACACTATCTCACAATAAAGTGGACTTTTTCTATAAATATTTGAACATACCAGTGTGTTCAATTGAGAAAGCATCAACCATTTTTTATATTCAAAAGTTAATTGATTTCATGAATAAGAAAATGATGAACTTAAGAAGTGAAGGCATATATTATAGTATTGCCTTTCCTATTTACAGTAGAGACAAAATTGAACTATTCATACTGATTTCTTATACACAAGATGTGAAGCGAGACTTTAATTTAGAAATTAAAAAAATGTTAGATGCATATGATATTCATCATTTGATTGATATTAATGATGGGGAAAAGGCGTCTATGTATAAAGAAAATCTATCAGTGATTTATCTTTCTCCTAAATTTTTAATGAATTCCATTCCACAAGTCACTGAAGAATCTATTGGGATCACACAACAAATCATTGAAAAGATGATCCAATAAGGAGTTCGAGTACGATGCAAAATATTTTTGAGATGAACCATGTGAGTCGCCATTTTGGAAAAAACAAAGTATTAGATGATGTTGATTTTTCGGTAAAAAAAGGCGAAATTGTAGGTCTTTTAGGATTGAACGGCCAAGGTAAATCCACACTTATTAAAATTTTGCTCGGGTTACTAAAGCAAAGTTCAGGGACAGTGATAAGAAATATCGAGTTCAAACAACGATGCGGTGTCGTGTTACAAGAAGTTGCCATGCCTGAAAAAATGAAAGTGAGAGAATGGTTAGAACTATTGAAAAATTACTCTAAGCATCAACAAGACCCGGATGACGTATTAAAAGAAGTCGATTTAGTTAATGTCAAAAACCAATATTGCGCACGGTTATCAGGAGGACAAAAGAGACGATTACAATATGCTGCAGCTTTAATGAATTGTCCTGAATTTTTAGTGCTTGATGAACCCACGATAGGGATGGATGTCGCTTCAAAAGAGTTGTTTTGGGAGCATATTCGTTCGGAAGTTGAAGAAGAAAAAATGAGCGTGTTATTGATTAGTCATGATTTAGAAGAGATAGCGGCGTTCGCTACAAGAATTGTGATTCTCCATGAAAGTAAAATAGTGTTGAATGAAGAGGCAGCAAATTTATTCAATGCTTCAGACCATAAGGGTGACAAATTGAAGAAAATTTTTAAGGAGAAAGTGTTATATGAAAAAGGCTAGACCATTTCTATACTTAACGCGATTAAACACGCAAAGAATATTTAGAGACTTCAAGTATGTCTTATTGATCATCGCATTACCGATGTTTTTCTATATCATCTACTCTGAGATTTTCCCGCAAAATGCAGCTGTCAATGGTATCAGTTGGAAGGAATATTCGCTCATTTCGCTTATCTGTTTTGGGATAATGGGGAATGCGATTAATCTATTAGGGACAAAGGTTGCGAATGAGAAAAGTGATTATTGGTATGCCTATCTGAAGGTGTCTGTCATCAATCCGAATGCTTATATGATGAGTTACTTATTTTCATATTTTCTCATATCTTTCATCTTTTCTGTCGCAATGATTTTGTTAGGTTATTTTTATAATGACATTCATATCGCTTTCTATAAACTTGCAGAAATCGTGATATTATTGAATGTTTTCAGTTTTGCATTTTTATTTTTAGCTTTAATCATTGGCCAACTCGGTTCAGCCGCGCAGCCGATAGGGACCATTGTGTATTTACTTTTGTCTTTTTTAGGTGGACTATGGTTTCCTATCGATGCTATGCCGAAACATATGCAAGCTTTTGCTGAAATATTACCTTCATATCGATACGGGCATATTGGATGGAGCATTTTAAGTGAGGGGCGTATTCATATTGAGGACGTTTTGTATTTGATAGGTTATGCGATACTTTTCTTCATCATCTTTTTAGTGCTATCGAAGGTGAATGGTAAAAATAAATAAACTATTTTATTCAATGGCACAGGTCATGCGATTGACTGCAATGTACCTATGCTGTATTTAAAATAGGAACAAAAAATGGACGGTTACAAATGTTGTATAGCCTTTGCTATGTCAATTGTAATCGTCTTTTGTATTTGACTTTAGTGAGTCAAGTGTGTGCGTTGTAGTTTATTTTACTGATGATAGGGCTGGTTATTTGAGCTTTCTTTTTCCTGTTTTGAGTTGTATAGGCTACAATTTTTGATATTTGTTGTATTATCATTATGAATTGAGTTGTGAAATTCGGTGAGCGTGTTCATTTTAAGCGCTTAAATGATAAAGGACAACATTTGTCATAAATCTTTAACAAGTATAAAATAAGATATGTTATAGGAAGAGACGGAGGTGTCAGAGTGGCAAAAACGAAAACAATTTTTGAATGTACGGCCTGTGGTTACCAATCACCTAAATGGATGGGAAAATGTCCGAACTGTGGTGCTTGGAATTCAATGGAGGAATCTTTTGAACAAAAAACTGCGAGTCCTAAACACGGGGTGAGGGCGCAAAAAAGTGGTACGGCTAAAATACAAAAGCTCAATGAAATTAAACAAGAACTTGCGCCCCGTATCCAAACGAATAGTGGTGAACTGAACCGTGTACTCGGTGGCGGTATTGTAGAAGGGTCACTCGTACTGATTGGTGGAGATCCAGGAATAGGGAAGTCTACACTGTTACTGCAAATGTGTGCAGCGCTATCTAAAGAGAAAAATGTACTATACGTGACTGGGGAAGAATCACTCAATCAAACTAAAATTAGAGCAGACCGTTTGGATGAAGATGCGAGTCAACTGAACGTGTTTGCGGAAACGGATTTAATGGTCATTCATGAAGCGGTGAAAAAGGTAAAACCTGATTTAATCGTAGTGGACTCTATTCAAACGATTTATCATCCTGAAATTAGCTCGGCGCCTGGCTCTGTGTCTCAAGTTCGTGAAAGTACGCAAAGTTTGATGCATATCGCGAAACAAATGAACATTGCGACGTTTATTGTTGGCCATGTGACGAAAGAAGGACAAATCGCTGGTCCACGTTTACTTGAACATATGGTCGATACGGTGTTGTATTTCGAAGGCGATGAGCATCATGCGTATCGTATTTTAAGAGCGGTCAAAAACCGTTTTGGTTCCACGAATGAAATGGGCATTTTCGAAATGAAGCAGTCAGGATTGAAAAGTGTGCTCAACCCGTCAGAAATGTTTTTAGAAGAACGTACAACGAATGTGGCAGGCTCGACGATTGTCGCAACAATGGAAGGCACACGTCCGTTGCTGATTGAAGTACAAGCGCTTGTCACACCGACGACATTTAACAATCCGAGACGTATGGCAACTGGTATTGATCACAATCGTCTCAGTCTGTTAATGGCGGTACTAGAGAAAAAAGAAGGTTATTTATTACAGCAACAAGATGCATACATTAAAGTAGCAGGGGGTGTCAAACTCTCTGAACCTGCTGTCGATTTAGGGATTGTCATTGCGACGGCTTCTAGTTTTAAAGACCAGGCTGTAGACGGTCTCGATTGTTATATTGGCGAGGTCGGTTTGACTGGAGAGGTCCGCCGTGTTTCTAGAATTGAGCAACGTGTCCAAGAAGCGGCAAAACTTGGGTTTAAACGTGCGATTATTCCTAAAAATAATATTGGTGGATGGCAATTTCCGGAAGGGATCGAAGTGATTGGCGTTACTTCTGTGAATGAAGCATTGAAATATGCACTCAAAAATTAGAAAGGAGGGATGATAAAGGTGAATTTTATTAAATTATTAGTTATCGTGTCTTATATTATTATTGGTAGTGTGTTAGGGATTATATTAATTCCTGCCGTGATGGTTGATTTTAACGTCAGTCATCCCCCGATGCTAGATAATAGTTACGTGACATCAGTATTAGGCATTGTGATTATGTTTTTAATATTTGGTTGGTTTATTCCTCGTATTGCCTATGCGATGAAAGACTTAGAGCAATTTATTTTAGGTTATAGTGCTATTGAAATTATCTTCGCGACAATTGGCTTATTTATGGGCTTACTGATATCTGTCATGATTTCCTTTATTCTTGAATTTATCGGGACTGACTTTATTAACCGTATCGTCCCTATCCTACTCACATTAAGTTTAAGTTATCTCGGTTTTCAATTTGGACTCAAAAAGCGTGATGAAATGCTGTTGTTTTTACCGGAAAATATGGCGCGTTCGATGGCGATTAATGCCCGAAATGCTGTGCCGAAAATTATCGATACGAGTGCGATTATTGATGGACGCATTTTAAAAATTATGGAAGCGGGCTTTATTGATGGTGAAATTCTCATTCCTCAAGGTGTGATTAATGAATTGCAAGTGGTGGCGGATGCGAATGACAGTATTAAGCGTGATAAAGGGCGACGTGGTTTAGAAATTTTAAATGCAATTCATCTGTCGCAACATCCGACGCGTATTATTCATCCTCAACGCAATCACCAAGACATTGATGACCTGATTGTGAGACTCGCGCAACATTATCGTGCGCATGTCATTACGACGGATTATAATTTGAATAAAGTGTGTAGTATTCAAGGGATAAAAGTGTTAAACGTCAATGATTTATCTGATGCGATTCGCCCTGAAGTCCATCAAGGGGATCGTTTTGATTTGATGATTACAAAAGTTGGTAAAGAACCTGGTCAAGGTGTAGGTTATTTTGATGATGGCACAATGGTGGTCGTGGATGATGCGAAACAATATGTGAACCAAACGATTACACTTGAAGTCATCAGTATGTTACAAACTGCATCAGGACGCATTATTTTTGCAAAGAAGGTGGGAGCATAAATGTCGAAGTATCACGTCATTATCCCAGCTGCGGGTACAGGCAGTCGTATGGGGCGTACGTACAATAAATTGCTCATTGAAGTTGCTGGGCGCAGCGTGTTAGAACATACGCTGGCTGTTTTTCAATCTGATACCCAATGTGAAGGGATTCATTTGGCCATTCACGAAAGAGATCGCGCACAACTTCAAACGTTAACAGCACCTTTCTCTAAAGTGAAACAGTTGGTGCTGGGTGGCGATACACGTCAAGAAAGTATTCATCAAGTGTTGCGCAATATCCATCTTTCAAACGATACGATTGTGCTCGTGCACGATGGGGCGCGCCCATTTGTAACACACGACACGATTCATGAGGTGACGGCGGCTATTCAAACACATGGTGCGGCGATTGTCGGTGTGAAAGCGAAGGATACGATTAAACGTGTTTCGGATCAATTTGTCACAGAAACATTGGATCGGTCAACATTATGGCAAGTGCAAACGCCTCAAGGTGCAACATTTGAATTACTCACTTCAGCATACACACATGCAGAGACGCAAAAGATGATGGGTACAGATGATGCCTCATTAATCGAAGCATACGGTCAACGCATTTATATGGTTGAAGGTGATTATGATAATATTAAATTAACGACTGAAGAAGATTTAACGTATGCAGAAGCAATATTAGAAAAAAGGAGTCGACATCATCATGTTTAGAGTTGGTTTAGGATATGACGTGCATGCATTTGATCAAACACGCCCTTTAATTATTGGCGGTATTGAGGTACCACATACGCATGGCTTGAAAGGTCATAGCGATGCCGATGTATTACTTCATGCGATTACTGATGCGATGTTAGGGGCATGCGCATTAGGTGATATTGGTAAGCTATTTCCAGATACGGACCCACAATTTAAAGGTGCAGATTCGAAAAAGTTATTGACAGAGGCATATGCCCAAGTTCAACAAGAAGGCTATGTCATCAACAACATCGATGCGACGATTATTGCAGAGAAACCGAAATTCCGTCCTTACATTGATCAAATGCGCGAAGTCATTGCGGGGCTCTTTGCTATCGATGTGAAGCGTGTGAATGTGAAAGCGACAACGAGCGAAAAGTTAGGTTTTACAGGGCGTCAAGAAGGGATTGCCGCTCAAGCAATTGTGTCATTAACTGCGACAACATCATAAAAATGTAACATGCATAAATGTGTATGACATGCTATAATATAACAATTGAACAATGAAACAGGAGTGAACGAAATGAGTAACCGAGTGAGAGTAAGATATGCGCCAAGTCCAACTGGCTATTTGCATATTGGTAACGCACGTACGGCATTATTTAACTATTTATTCGCGAAACATTACGATGGCGATTTTGTCATCCGTATTGAAGATACAGATTCTAAACGTAACTTAGCGGACGGTGAATCATCACAGTTCGATAATTTGAAATGGTTAGGTCTTGATTGGGACGAATCTGTAGATAAAGATAAAGGTTATGGTCCTTATCGCCAATCAGAACGCGGTGAAATTTATCAACCATTAGTGGACCAATTATTAGCAGAAGATAAAGCGTACAAATGTTACATGACAGAAGAAGAATTAGAGGCAGAACGTCAAGAGCAAATCGCGCGTGGTGAAATGCCACGTTATGGTGGAAAACATGCGCATCTGACTGAAGAAGAACGTCAGCAGTTTGAAGCTGAAGGACGTAAGCCAGCCATTCGCTTCCGTGTTCCTCAAAATAAAACATACACGTTCGATGATATGGTGAAAGGTCCTGTCACATTCGAATCGGATAACTTCGGTGACTGGGTTATCGTGAAAAAAGACGGCGTACCTACGTATAACTTTGCAGTAGCAGTCGATGATCATTACATGGAAATCTCTGACGTTATCCGTGGTGACGACCACATTTCTAACACACCTAAACAATTAATGATTTACGAAACATTTGGCTGGGAACCTCCACGTTTTGCACATATGACTTTAATCGTTAATGAACAACGTAAAAAATTAAGTAAACGTGATGGCCAAATTTTACAATTTATCGAGCAATATCGTGATTTAGGTTACTTACCAGAAGCATTATTCAACTTTATTGCGTTGTTAGGTTGGTCTCCAGAAGGTGAAGAAGAGATTTTCTCTAAAGACGAGTTCATCAACATCTTCACTGAAAAACGTTTATCAAAATCACCAGCATTTTTCGATAAACAAAAATTAGAGTGGATTAACAACCAATATATGAAAGAAAAAGATGCTGAGACAGTGTTTGAAATGACATTGCCACATATGATTAAAGCGGGCTTATTACCTGAATCGCCATCAGAAGCGGAGTTGGATTGGGGCCGTAAATTGGTTGCACTGTATCAAGAACAAATGAGCTACGCGGGTGAGATTGTACCGTTATCAGAGTTGTTCTTCCGCGATGAAAAAGAATTGGATGAAGCGTCACAAGAAGTATTAAATGGTGAACAAGTACCAGAATTAATGCAAACATTGTACGGTAAGCTGGAAACTTTAGAAAACTTTGAAGCTGCTGAAATTAAAAAAGTGATTAAAGAAGTCCAAAAAGAAACAGGCATCAAAGGGAAACAATTATTTATGCCAATCCGTGTAGCAGTTACAGGTCAAATGCATGGACCTGAGTTACCAAACACAATGGAAGTATTAGGCAAAGATAAAGTCCTTCGCCGTATTCAAAGTTTATTATAAAAAAGCGTGTGTTCATTTTTCGCACTTGATATCATTCAGAAAATCGACTACTATTAAAGTGGATTTGAATAGAATAAAGGACAAGTAGACAAATGGCGTGTCAAACAGAGAGTGTACGGTTGGTGGGAGTACACCGCAAAATTTGTTGAATGCACCTTTAGGATGAGAATTGAATAAACAATTGAGTGAGTATATGCATCAAAAGCTTCGGCCTTGAACATATACTAATTGAGAGTGGAACCGTGCACATATCGCACCTCTGACATATTTCATGTTGGAGGTGCTTTTTCAGTTTTGTTAAATAAGACGATGGCGCATTTTAGAGGCATCGTTATAGTAGAAGATGGGCTCGTTTTTCGGTTTGGTAATAAAGATAAAAATTGTAATGCTGTTTGAAGGAGGGGTTATTGTGTTCCGACGTATGATGGATGATGTCAAAATGGTATTTGAACAAGATCCGGCAGCACGCTCAACGATAGAAGTCATTACAACTTATGCCGGTTTACATGCGGTTTGGAGTCATTTGATTGCACACCGTTTATATCAAAAGAAACGCTATGTACTTGCAAGAGTGATTTCTCAAGTTTCTCGATTTTTTACAGGGATTGAAATTCATCCAGGTGCTAAAATTGGGCGCCGCTTGTTTATTGACCATGGTATGGGTGTGGTCATCGGTGAAACTTGTACGATTGGCGACAATGTGACTATCTATCAAGGTGTAACATTAGGGGGGACTGGCAAAGAAAAAGGAAAGCGCCATCCTGATATTGGTGATAATGTCCTCATCGCAGCAGGTTCCAAAGTGTTAGGTAACATTAAGGTGCATTCCAATGTGAATATTGGTGCGAACACTGTCGTATTGAGAGATGTTCCGAGCTACTCTACCGTTGTAGGTATTCCAGGGCGTATCGTGAAACAAGACGGTAGACGTATCGGTAAGACATTTGATCATCTCGACTTACCTGACCCAATCTATGAGCAACTCAAACAACTTGAACGACAACTTGAACAAACTAAAAATGGAGAGATTAAAGATGATTACATTATATAATACATTAACACGTCAAAAAGAAGCATTTCAGCCTATTGAACCCGGAAAAGTGAAAATGTATGTGTGTGGTCCAACGGTGTATAACTACATTCATATCGGGAACGCACGTCCAGCAATTAACTATGACGTGGTCCGCCGTTACTTCGAATATAAAGGCTATGAAGTGAATTACGTTTCAAACTTTACAGATGTTGACGATAAATTAATTAAGCGTTCGCAAGAGTTGGGCGAAACAGTGCCAGAGATTGCTGAGCGTTACATTCAAGCCTTTTATGAAGATACAGCAGCGCTCAATGTTAAAAAAGCAACATCGAATCCACGCGTGATGGATCATATGGACGACATTATTAAATTCATTAAAAAGTTAGTAGATGAAGGTTATGCATATGAAAGTGGTGGCGATGTTTATTTCAGAACGCGCAAATTTGAAGATTATGGTAAGTTGAGTCACCAATCTATTGATGATTTAAAGGTGGGTGCCCGTATTGAACAAGGTGAAAATAAGGAAGATGCGTTAGACTTCACACTTTGGAAAAAGGCGAAACCAGGTGAAATCAGTTGGGACAGTCCATTTGGTGAAGGGCGTCCAGGGTGGCATATCGAATGTTCAGTCATGGCGTTTGAAAAGTTAGGCCCTACGATTGATATTCACGCAGGCGGAAGCGACTTACAATTCCCGCACCACGAAAACGAGATTGCGCAGTCAGAAGCACATAACCATGAGACATTTGCAAATTATTGGATGCACAACGGTTTTATCAATATTGATAATGAAAAAATGAGTAAGTCTTTAGGAAACTTTATTTTAGTGCACGACATTATTAAAGAGGTTGATCCAGATGTGTTACGCTTTTTCATGATTAGCGTCCATTATAGAAGCCCAATCAACTATAATTTAGAGCTTGTAGAAGCGGCGAAAAGTGGTTTAGAACGTATTCGTAACAGTTATCAAGCGTTGATAGAACGTGAAGCTGTGGCGACAGACTTAACCGACGACGACGCGATGTTAACACAAATTGACGCGATTTTGACGCAGTTTGAAACGGTCATGGACGATGACTTTAACACAGCAAATGCGATTACAGCTTGGTATGATTTAGTGAAGCTTGCGAATAAATATTTATTAGAAGATAATACATCAACACAAGTCATCCAACGTTTTAAAGAAGTGTTCGCAATCTTTAGCGACGTATTAGGTGTGCCATTAACTTCGAACAAAGAGGAAGGATTACTCGACGAAGAAATTGAACAACTGATTGAAGCGCGTAACGAAGCACGTAAAGCGAAAGATTATGCACGTGCAGACGAAATTCGTGATCAATTAAAAGCACAAAACATCATTTTAGAAGATACGCCACAAGGTGTGAGATACAAACGTGGATAAGCCGACAAATGCAAAGCTACTCAACCCACTGTCACTTGCCTATGTTGGGGATGCGGTGCTTGATCAATACGTCCGCACTTATATTATTTTGAAGCTGCAAAGTAAACCGAATCGTCTTCATCACGAAGCAAAACGGTTTGTTTCAGCTAAAAGCCAAGCAATCACGCTAGAAAATTTGATAGCAGAAGATTGGTTTAATGAAGCAGAACTTGCGATTGTAAAACGTGGACGAAATGCGAAAAGTTATACAAAAGCGAAAAACACAGATGTCCAAACGTATCGTAAAAGTTCAGGTTTAGAAGCGGTGATTGGTTTTTTATATTTAGATCAACAAGAAGAACGATTGGAAGCATTATTAAAAGTGATTGTTGAAAATGTTGAAGAAAGGCGTTGAAATCCATGGACTCGGAAATTATTGTGGGCCGTCATGCAGTGAGAGAAGCAGTCGTATCAGGACATACAATTAATAAAATCTTAATTCAAGAAGGGATTAAGAAACAGCAAATTGAAGATATTTTAAAAGTTGCGAAATCATCAAAACTCGTCGTCCAAACGGTCCCAAAATCAAAATTAGACCAACTTGCCAATGCACCCCATCAAGGTGTTGCGGCATATGTTGCACCATATGAATATGCGGATTTGAATCAATTTTTAGCCGAGCAAGCACAAAAAGAAGGCTTGTCAACGGTACTGATTTTAGACGGGTTGGAAGATCCGCACAACTTAGGTTCAATATTAAGAACAGCTGATGCGACAGGTGTGGATGGGATTATTATTCCTAAGCGTCGTTCGGTCAGTTTGACGCAAACGGTAGCCAAAGCATCGACGGGTGCCATTCAGCATGTCCCTGTCATTCGTGTGACGAATTTGTCGCAAACGATGGATGTGTTAAAAGATAAAGGTTATTGGATTGCGGGTGCAGAAGCGAGTAACGCAACGGATTATCGCCAAATGCAAGCTGACATGCCACTAGCTATTGTGATCGGCAGTGAGGGCCAAGGGATGAGTCGTCGTGTTAAAGAAAAATGCGATTTCTACATTAAAATCCCAATGGTCGGACATGTAAATAGTTTAAATGCATCAGTCGCAGCAAGTTTGATGATGTATGAAGTATTTCGTAAACGTCAACCTATTGGCGGTGACAAGTAAATGATGAAGGACTATTACGTAATCATAGATGGATATAACATGATTGGTCAGTCCCAAGCATTGAGTCGCGTCGCTAAAGAAAGTTTAGAAGAAGCGAGAGAACAATTACTCATCGAAATTTCGAACTATAGTGCAGTCACGAAAGGTAAAATCGTCTGTGTGTTTGATGCTTATGATCGAGGAACGCCGCAGTCTGAGTATGTGTATCATGGTGTACATGTCGTATTTACTAAAGAGCACGAAACAGCAGATAGTTTTATCGAGCGCTACGTCTATAACATTTATAATAAGCATACGACACATATTACGGTCGTCACGAGTGATATGAGTGAGCAACATGCGATTTTTGGTACAGGAGCTTACCGTTTATCCTCAAGAGAGATGTGGCGTCATTTAAAAGAAAATAAAGACAGCGTGACAAAATCTATGGACGAATTTGGTGAAACGAAGCCACGTACACGGATTCAGTTGTCAGAAGAGTTACTTTCTGAATTTGAAAAAATAAGACGTGGTGAGTCTCAAGAATAATCTTTTTGCAAGTTGTGGATGAACACCTTTGACAGATATGATAAGGCATCATTGGTCGAAGGTGAGGAAAAGTTTTTATGGCACAGATCCCTAATCCAAACGATATTGTTTCAGAAACCGTTCAACAAGCCCAACAGCAGCAACCCGAAGCAATGGAAAAATTAATTAAACATATTGAAGTTATCGCTCGAAAAAGTTTTGGTGATTTTAGTGTTGCTCAAGCAGATTGTGATGATTTAGTGCAAGAAGTGATACTCGCGATTTATCAAAAGCTACAAAGCGAGCAGTTTCATTTTAGTATTCCGTTCGAACACTATATTAACCGTACAATTTATCGGCGCAAACTTGACTATCGACGCAAAAAATTGACCCATCAACGTATTTTTGAAGATTATGTCGAAGGGTATGCAATGAGTTACCAGACACAGTTAGTCGAACAACAACGCCACAGTCATGAATACCTCCATTATATTCAAGAGACATTGCAACAGACATTTCAACAATTGAGTCCATTTGAAATGCGTGTACTCGATTACCTTGTTGCTGAGTGGCGCCCTGCAGAAATTGCGCGTGAACTGGATATCTCGGATAAAAAAGTTTATAACGCGCTTTACCGAATTCGACAAAAATTGAAAAGCCTCGTTACGTAAGAAAGTGGTTTGACAATTGAATATAAACTTATGTATAGTAAACTGGTATTATAGAAGCAAGGTGAGAAATGTTGAAAAAAGTGCCGTTAAATTGCGAAAAATGTGGAAATCGAAACTATCATGTGCCGAAATCGCCGAACATGACGGAGCGATTCGTACTGAAAAAGTTTTGTGCGAAATGTAATACGCATACACTTCATAAAGAATCCAAATAATTGGAGGGGAATAGATTATGCCGAAAAAAGAAAGCTTCTTCCAAGGCGTTAAATCCGAAATGGAAAAGACAAGTTGGCCAACAGGTCCAGAGCTTGTGAAGTATACAACAATTGTAGTGATGACAGTAATGTTCTTCTTGTTATTTTTCTGGGGTTTAGATATCGGAATTGGTCAGTTAATAGAAATGATAAAATAGGAATGAGGAGTTGTCAGCATGTCTGAAGAGCTAGGCGCAAAACGTTGGTATGCAGTACATACCTACTCTGGTTACGAAAACAAAGTTAAAAAGAATTTAGAAAAACGTGTCGAATCAATGAATATGACAGAGCAAATCTTTAGAGTCGTCATTCCAGAAGAGGAAGAAACACAAGTTAAAGATGGTAAAGCGAAAAAGCAAATGAAGAAGACGTTTCCGGGTTATGTATTAGTAGAGTTAGTCATGACAGATGAATCATGGTACGTCGTAAGAAATACACCTGGTGTAACAGGTTTCGTAGGTTCAGCAGGTGCTGGTTCAAAACCAAACCCATTATTACCAGATGAAGTACGTTTTATCCTTAAACAAATGGGAATGAACGAAAAATCTATCGATGTAGAAGTCGAGCTAGGTGAGCAGGTTCGTATTACGTCTGGTCCGTTCGCAAGCCAAGTCGGTGAAATCCACGAAATTGAAGCAGATAAATTTAAGCTTACTGTTCTCGTAGACATGTTCGGAAGAGAGACACCTGTTGAAGTAGAATTCGATCAAATCGAAAAACTTTAATTGTAGTATAAAATGTTACAAAAAATGTGTTGTATTAAGTTAACGCGAATGTTATAATAACGAGGTCGCGCATTCATAGCGCTACATTTCGTCACGAAATGTTAAGAGTGGGAGGGCAAAAATGAGCCCTGTGACCACATCACGATATCAAGGAGGTGCACATCGTGGCTAAAAAAGTAGAAAAAGTAGTTAAGTTACAAATTCCAGCAGGTAAAGCAAACCCAGCACCACCAGTTGGTCCTGCATTAGGTCAAGCCGGTGTGAACATTATGGCTTTCACAAAGGAATTTAACGCACGTACACAAGAACAAGCAGGTTTAATTATTCCGGTTGAAATTTATGTATATGAAGACCGTTCATTTACATTCATTACTAAAACACCACCTGCAGCAGTGTTACTTAAAAAAGCAGCAGGTATTGAAAAAGGTTCTGGTGAACCAAACAAAAACAAAGTTGCAACAGTAACTAAAGATCAAGTACGTGAAATTGCTAACACTAAAATGCCTGACTTAAACGCTGCTGACGAAGAAGCAGCTATGCGTATCGTTGAAGGTACTGCACGTAGTATGGGTATTGTTGTTGAGTAATTATCAACATATTGACAATTAACAAAAATGATACGATAAATTTTCGAAAGCGAACGCAGGTAGGCCTATGTTTAATGACACATATCATCATTCGAAGCGTATTGACGCAAAGGGCTATCTGCGCTCAACTTGCTATTAAGGCAAGTTAATGTGGGAGGACATTCCGATAAAACCACTAAAGGAGGACAAAAAATGGCTAAAAAAGGTAAAAAGTATCAAGAAGCTTTAAATAAAGTTGATCGCCAAGCGCTATACACTGTTGAAGAAGCAATTCGTTTAGCTCAAGAAACGTCTATCGCTAACTTCGATGCTTCAGTAGAAGTTGCATTCCGTTTAGGTATCGATACACGTAAAAACGATCAACAAATCCGTGGTGCAGTCGTATTACCACACGGAACTGGTAAATCACAACGTGTATTAGTATTCGCTAAAGGTGACAAAATTGCTGAAGCAGAGGCAGCAGGTGCTGACTATGTAGGCGATGCTGAATACGTAAACAAAATCCAACAAGGTTGGTTCGACTTTGATGTTGTTGTTGCAACACCAGACATGATGGGTGAAGTTGGTAAATTAGGTCGTGTATTAGGACCTAAAGGTTTAATGCCAAACCCTAAAACTGGTACAGTAACAATGGACGTTAAAAAAGCTGTTGAAGAAATCAAAGCTGGTAAAGTTGAATACCGTGCTGAAAAAGCAGGTATTGTTCACGCTTCTATCGGTAAAGTTTCATTCGAAACTGAAAAATTAGTTGAAAACTTCAAAACTTTACAAGATGTGTTAACAAAAGCAAAACCATCTTCAGCTAAAGGTACTTACTTCAAATCTGTTGCAGTGACAACTACAATGGGTCCTGGTATCAAAGTAGATACTGCAACTTTCAAACTATAATTCAATGCGCACTTAATGATTGGCGTTTCGTTTAATCATTAAGTGCATCGTAAATTAGAAAAAAGGTTGACGAATGACACGAAAACCTTTATATTAAATTCTGTTGAATATTTTACCTAAGACAGTAGGAGTTCATGAAAGAACTTAAAACAATATCCTACCGAGGCTAAAATGGACTTGAACGTTAAATCATTCAAGCACTTTTTGCCGTGGGTAAAAAGTGTTTTTTTAATTTAAGTGAACACTTAATTATTAAAGCACCCAAAACTTATCTATGGAGGTGTCAAAATGTCTGGAATCATCGAAGCGAAAAAACAACAAGTTGATGTCATTGCTGATCAACTTAAAAGTTCTGTTTCTACAGTAGTTGTTGACTACCGTGGTTTAACAGTAGCAGAAGTAACAGAATTACGTAAGCAATTACGTGAAGCAAATGTTCAGTACAAAGTGTACAAAAACACAATGTTACGTCGTGCAGCTGAGAAAGCTGGTATTGAAGGCTTAGACGAGTTCTTAACTGGTCCTACAGCAGTCGCATTCACAACTGAAGATGTGGTTGCACCAGCTAAAGTTATCGCTGGATTCGCTAAAGAACACGAAGCTTTAGAAATCAAATCAGGTATCATGGAAGGTAGTGTCATCACTGCTGACGAAGTGAAAACTGTTGGTTCATTACCATCACACGAAGGTCTTGTATCTATGCTTCTTTCTGTATTACAAGCACCAATGCGCAACTTCGCTTATGCGGTTAAAGCTGTTGGAGAAAGCAAAGAAGAGAACGCAGAATAATTAATCAATTAAAAATTAACAAATTGGAGGAAAATAAACATGGCTAATCAAGAGCAAATCATTGAAGCAATTAAAGAAATGTCAGTTTTAGAATTAAACGACTTAGTAAAAGCAATTGAAGAAGAATTTGGTGTAACTGCAGCAGCGCCAGTTGCAGTAGCAGGTGCAGCAGGCGGAGACGCAGCAGCAGAAAAAACTGAATTCGACGTTGAATTAACTTCAGCTGGATCATCAAAAATCAAAGTTGTTAAAGCAGTTAAAGAAGCAACTGGCTTAGGCTTAAAAGACGCTAAAGAATTAGTTGACGGTGCACCAAGCATCATCAAAGAAGCTATGCCTAAAGAAGAAGCTGAAAAACTTAAAGAACAATTAGAAGAAGTTGGCGCTTCAGTAGAATTAAAATAATTCATTGATAAGTGAAAAACCCGCTATTACGTAATAGCGGGTTTTTGAATATTAAACAATAAAGAGGTGCAACGCCTATGAGTCATTACTATGATGCACATCCCGATGCAGCTACAAACGAAAAAGAAATTACATACGTTCATCAGCAACATCAACTCCATCTCACTACAGATGCGGGCGTCTTTTCGCGAGATCAAGTCGACTTTGGCTCAGACTTGCTTGTGAGTACGTTTCTTAATGCACATCCGCCAGGTCAAAAAAAGACAATTGTGGATGTAGGATGCGGTTATGGACCTATTGGATTGATGCTCGCTAAAGTTGCGCCACATGATCACATTACAATGTTAGACGTGAATCACCGCGCACTCGGTTTAGCTGAGAAAAATGCACAACGCAATCAATTATCGAATGTGACCATCAAAGAAAGTGATGGCTTATCACAGGTTGCTGACGAAACACATCAATATGTTGTGACGAATCCGCCTATCCGTGCAGGTAAGCAAGTGGTCCATCAAATTTTCGTAGATGCGCATCGTGTGCTTGAGGCTAACGGTGAATTGTACGTCGTGATTCAAAAGAAGCAAGGCATGCCATCCGCGAAGAAAAAAATGGAAGCTGTTTTTGGTAATGTCGAATCAATTAAAAATAGTAAGGGCTACCATATTTTAAAAAGTGTTAAATCTTGATTTTAATGCTTGTTTATGGTATAGTCGTAAGATGAAATAATTATGTTCAATAAGTGTGTACTTTTACGGTTAAAGTTTCATTGTAACATTTCAAAATAAGACTTATAGAATAGAAAATGGTGTCATCGTTTTATGTGCTACCGTTTTCTTTTTGTCTTGTTACATGATGAGGGCTGAAAAGTGTTCGCACAATTTTTGAGGGGTGAATCTGTTTGGCAGGTCAATTTGTCCAATATGGAAGACATCGTAAACGTAGAAACTACGCAAGAATTTCGGAAGTTTTAGAGTTACCAAACTTAATTGAAATTCAAACAAAATCGTATGATTGGTTCTTAAAAGAAGGTTTATTAGAAATGTTCCGTGATATTTCTCCTATCGAAGACTTCACGGGAAATCTTTCATTAGAATTTGTTGATTATAGATTAGGTGAACCGAAGTATGATTTAGAAGAATCAAAAAACCGTGATGCAACGTACGCAGCGCCATTACGCGTTAAAGTTCGTTTAATCATTAAAGAAACAGGCGAAGTGAAAGATCAAGAAGTATTTATGGGCGATTTCCCATTAATGACAGAAACGGGTACATTCGTTATTAACGGGGCAGAACGTGTTATCGTATCACAATTAGTACGTTCACCATCCGTATACTTTAATGAAAAGTTAGATAAAAATGGACGCGTGAACTATGATGCGACAGTGATTCCTAACCGTGGTGCTTGGTTGGAATATGAAACTGATGCAAAAGATGTCGTTTATGTGCGTATCGACAGAACAAGAAAGTTACCATTAACGGTATTATTACGTGCATTAGGCTATTCAACAGATCAAGAAATTATTGAATTAATTGGTGATAATGAATATTTACGTAATACGTTAGAAAAAGACAGCACAGAAAATACAGAACAAGCGTTACTTGAAATTTATGAGCGTTTACGTCCGGGTGAACCACCAACTGTAGAAAACGCAAAAAGCTTATTATATTCACGTTTCTTTGACCCTAAACGTTATGATTTAGCAAGCGTAGGACGTTATAAAGCAAACAAAAAATTACATTTAAAACACCGCCTATTTAATCAAAAATTAGCTGAACCTATTGTTAATACAGAAACAGGTGAAATTGTTGCTGAAGAGGGCACAGTTTTAGATCGTCGTAAATTAGATGAAATTATGGACGTTCTTGAAACAAATGCGAATGCACAAGTCTATGAACTTCCAAACAGTATCATTGATGAGCCTGTAGAAATTCAGTCTATTAAAGTTTATGTACCAAATGATGATGAAGAACGTACAACAACAGTCATCGGTAATGCTTTCCCAGATTCTGAAGTGAAATGTATTACACCGGCTGATATTGTGGCATCTATGTCATACTTCTTCAACTTATTACATGGTATTGGCTACACAGACGATATCGACCACCTTGGTAACCGTCGTCTACGTTCAGTAGGTGAGTTGTTGCAAAACCAATTCCGTATTGGTTTATCAAGAATGGAACGTGTGGTACGTGAAAGAATGTCTATTCAAGATACAGATTCCATCACACCACAACAATTAATTAACATTCGTCCAGTGATTGCATCAATTAAAGAGTTCTTTGGTAGCTCGCAATTATCTCAATTCATGGACCAAGCGAACCCACTTGCTGAGTTGACACACAAACGTCGTCTATCAGCATTAGGACCTGGTGGTTTAACGCGTGAACGTGCCCAAATGGAAGTGCGTGACGTACACTACTCTCACTATGGTCGTATGTGTCCAATTGAAACACCTGAGGGACCAAACATTGGTTTGATCAACTCATTATCTAGTTATGCACGTGTGAACGAATTTGGTTTTATCGAAACACCATATCGTAAAGTAGATATCGAAACAAATACAATCACTGACCAAATCGACTACTTAACGGCTGATGAAGAAGACAGCTATGTTGTAGCGCAAGCGAACTCACGCCTTGATGAAAATGGTCGCTTTATTGATGATGAAATTGTTTGTCGTTTCCGTGGTAATAACACAACGATGGCTAAAGAAAAAATGGATTACATGGACGTATCACCGAAACAAGTTGTATCAGCTGCGACAGCGTGTATCCCATTCTTAGAAAACGACGACTCTAACCGTGCGTTAATGGGTGCGAACATGCAACGTCAAGCGGTACCATTGTTAAATCCTGAATCTCCATTTGTAGGTACAGGTATGGAACACGTTGCTGCGCGTGACTCAGGTGCTGCCGTGATTTCTAAATATCGTGGTCGTGTCGAACATGTTCAATCAAGCGAGATTTTAGTCCGTCGTTTAGTTGAAGAAAACGGTGAAGAAGTGGATGGTACGTTAGATCGTTATCCATTAGCGAAATTCAAACGTTCAAACTCAGGTACATGTTACAACCAACGCCCAATTATTGCAGTTGGTGACGTCGTAGAAAAAGGTGAAATCCTTGCTGATGGTCCTTCAATGGAACTTGGTGAAATGGCGTTAGGTCGAAACGTCGTAGTTGGATTCATGACATGGGACGGTTATAACTATGAGGATGCCGTTATCATGAGTGAACGTTTGGTTAAAGATGATGTGTACACGTCTATTCATATTGAAGAGTATGAATCAGAAGCGCGTGATACAAAACTTGGACCTGAAGAAATCACACGTGATATTCCAAACGTATCTGAAAATGCACTGAAAAACTTAGATGATCGCGGTATCGTTTATGTTGGTGCAGAAGTTAAAGACGGTGACATTTTAGTAGGTAAAGTAACGCCAAAAGGTGTAACAGAATTAACTGCAGAAGAACGTTTATTACATGCAATCTTTGGTGAAAAAGCACGAGAAGTTCGTGATACATCATTACGTGTACCTCACGGCGCTGGCGGTATTGTACTTGATGTTAAAGTGTTCAACCGTGAAGAAGGCGATGATTCACTTTCACCAGGTGTCAACCAACTCGTACGTGTTTACATTGTTCAAAAGCGTAAAATTCATGTAGGGGACAAAATGTGTGGTCGTCACGGTAACAAAGGTGTCATCTCTAAAATTGTTCCTGAAGAAGACATGCCGTACTTACCAGATGGTCGTCCAATCGACATCATGTTGAACCCACTTGGTGTACCATCTCGTATGAACATCGGACAAGTATTAGAGCTTCACTTAGGTATGGCAGCTAAAAACTTAGGTATTCATGTTGCATCACCAGTATTCGATGGTGCGAACGATGATGACGTATGGTCTACAATTGAAGAAGCAGGTATGGCACGTGATGGTAAAACTGTCCTTTACGATGGACGTACAGGTGAACCATTCGACAACCGTATCTCTGTAGGTGTGATGTACATGTTGAAACTTGCACACATGGTTGATGACAAGCTTCACGCACGTTCTACAGGACCTTACTCACTCGTTACACAACAACCGCTTGGTGGTAAAGCACAATTCGGTGGACAAAGATTTGGTGAGATGGAGGTATGGGCACTTGAAGCATACGGTGCTGCCTACACATTACAAGAAATTCTCACATACAAATCAGATGACACAGTAGGTCGTGTAAAAACTTACGAAGCAATTGTTAAAGGTGAAAACATTTCAAGACCAAGTGTTCCTGAATCATTCCGCGTATTGATGAAAGAATTACAAAGTTTAGGTCTTGACGTTAAAGTGATGGACGAACAAGACAATGAAATTGAGATGCGTGACTTAGACGATGATGATATTCCAGATCGCAAAGTCAACATTCAACCTTCAACTGTTCCTGAATCACAAAAAGAATTTAACGAATAAGGATGAATTGTAGACGGACTAATCGAATCTCAACACGCTCGAGTAACTGAGTGTTTACGTTCGTACATTATGAACGAGTAGGAGATGTGATTAATCCATTCGGAAATGATATCGGAATCCAGCGAGAGGGGTTGGATTTCGATACATGTCCGATACTGCAACATTTTTGAGATAAATTGTAAATCAATCAACTAGCACAGTTAATTTAAACTAAAGGAGGTAGGCTCCTTGATTGATGTAAATAAATTCCATTACATGAAAATAGGACTCGCTTCACCTGAAAAAATCCGTTCTTGGTCATATGGTGAGGTTAAAAAGCCAGAAACAATTAACTACCGTACGTTAAAACCAGAAAAAGATGGTCTCTTCTGTGAAAGAATTTTCGGACCAACTAAAGACTGGGAATGTAGTTGTGGGAAATACAAACGTGTACGCTATAAAGGTATGATTTGTGACCGTTGCGGCGTTGAAGTGACAAAATCAAAAGTACGTCGTGAACGTATGGGACACATTGAGTTAGCAGCACCAGTGTCTCACATTTGGTACTTCAAAGGGATCCCAAGTCGTATGGGTCTTTTACTAGACATGTCACCACGTGCATTAGAAGAAGTGATTTACTTTGCTTCATACGTTGTGGTTGATCCAGGTCCAACAGGTTTAGAAAAGAAAACATTACTTTCAGAAGCAGAATTCCGTGATTACTATGACAAATTCCCGGGTCAATTCACTGCTAAAATGGGTGCTGAAGGGATTAAAGACTTATTAGAAGAAATCAACTTAGATGAAGAGTTGAAAATACTTCGTGACGAGTTGGAATCTGCGACAGGTCAACGTTTAACACGTGCCATTAAACGTTTAGAAGTTGTGGAGTCATTCCGTAACTCTGGTAACAACCCAGCATGGATGATTTTAGATGTGCTACCAATTATCCCACCTGAAATTCGTCCAATGGTACAACTTGACGGTGGACGTTTTGCGACAAGTGACTTAAACGATTTATACCGTCGTGTCATCAACCGTAACAACCGTTTAAAACGTTTATTAGATTTAGGTGCGCCTGGCATCATCGTACAAAACGAAAAACGTATGTTACAAGAAGCTGTTGATGCATTAATCGATAACGGTCGTCGTGGTCGTCCGGTAACAGGTCCAGGTAACCGTCCGCTTAAATCACTTTCACACATGTTGAAAGGTAAGCAAGGTCGTTTCCGTCAAAACTTACTTGGTAAACGTGTAGACTATTCTGGTCGTTCAGTTATCGCGGTAGGACCGAACTTGAAAATGTATCAATGTGGTCTGCCAAAAGAAATGGCATTAGAATTGTTCAAACCGTTTGTCATGAAAGAACTTGTACAACGTGAAATTGCGACAAACATCAAAAACGCAAAAAGTAAAATTGAGCGTACAGAAGATGAAGTTTGGGATGTATTAGAAGATGTCATTATCGAACACCCAGTATTACTTAACCGTGCACCAACGTTACACAGACTCGGTATCCAAGCGTTCGAACCGACTTTAGTTGAAGGTCGTGCGATTCGTTTACACCCACTTGTAACAACAGCTTATAACGCCGACTTTGATGGTGACCAAATGGCGGTTCACGTACCTTTATCAAAAGAAGCACAAGCTGAAGCACGTATGTTAATGCTCGCTGCTCAAAACATCTTGAACCCTAAAGATGGTAAACCGGTTGTTACACCATCTCAGGACATGGTTTTAGGTAACTATTACTTAACGTTAGAGCGTAAAGATGCAGTGAATACAGGTATGATGTTCAATGATACGAATGAAGTCATTAAAGCTTATGCAAATGGACATGTTCACTTGCATACACGTATTGGGGTTCAAGCGTCATCATTCAACAACCCAACATTTACTGAAGAGCAAAACCGTAAAATCTTAACAACTTCTGTAGGTAAAGTGATCTTTAACGAAATTATTCCAGATTCATTTGCATACATTAACGAACCGACAGCGACGAACTTAGAAAAGAGTACGCCTGATAAATACTTCGTTGATGCGTCTGAACTTGGAGAAGGTGGTTTGGCAGAGTACTTTGAAAACACTGAACTCGTACCACCATTCAACAAAAAATTCTTAGGTAATATTATCGCAGAAGTGTTCAATCGCTTTAGCATTACGGATACGTCTATGATGCTTGACTTAATGAAAGACTTAGGTTTCAAATACTCTTCTAAAGCAGGTATTACAGTTGGTGTAGCTGATATCGTGGTATTACCTGATAAACAAGAGATTTTAGATGAGTCTGAGAAATTAGTTGAACGTGTTCAAAAACAATTTAACCGTGGTTTATTAACAGAAGAAGAACGTTACAACGCAGTTATTGAAATTTGGACAAATGCGAAAGATAGAATTCAAGCGAAACTGATGAAGTCTCTTGATAAAACAAACCCTATCTTCATGATGAGTGACTCTGGTGCCCGTGGTAACGCATCTAACTTTACGCAACTTGCCGGTATGCGTGGTTTAATGGCCGCTCCATCAGGTAAAATCATCGAACTTCCAATCACATCATCATTCCGTGAAGGTTTAACAGTATTAGAGTACTTTATCTCTACACATGGTGCGCGTAAAGGTCTTGCCGATACAGCACTTAAGACTGCCGACTCAGGTTACTTAACACGTCGTCTCGTTGACGTTGCACAAGACGTTATCGTACGTGAAGAAGACTGTGGTACTGACCGTGGTTTACTCGTTTCAGATATCAAAGAAGGTACAGAAATGATCGAACCATTTATCGAACGTATTGAAGGTCGTTATTCTAAAGAAACAGTACGTCACCCAGAGACAGACAAAGTGATCATTCGTCCAGATGAATTGATTACACCTGAAATTGCAAAAGAGATTACAGATGCAGGTATCGAAGAAATGTACATCCGTTCTGCATTTACATGTAACACACGTCATGGTGTATGTGAAAAATGTTACGGTAAAAACTTAGCAACAGGTGAAAAAGTAGAAGTAGGTGAAGCAGTCGGAACTATCGCTGCACAATCTATCGGTGAGCCAGGTACACAGTTAACAATGCGTACGTTCCATACAGGTGGGGTAGCCGGAAGCGATATCACGCAAGGTTTACCTCGTATCCAAGAGATTTTCGAAGCACGTAACCCTAAAGGTCAAGCAGTGATTACTGAAATTGAAGGTGTCATTGATAACATTACAGTGGGTAAAGACAGACAACAAGAAATCGTTGTTAAAGGTGCAAACGAAACACGCTCTTACCTTGCATCAGGAACATCACGTCTGAAAGTTGAAATCGGTCAATCCGTTGCACGTGGTGAAGTCTTAACGGAAGGTTCAATCGAGCCGAAAAACTTCCTTTCTATCGCTGGTTTAACAGCTACAGAAGAGTACTTGCTTAAAGAGGTACAAAAAGTTTACCGTATGCAAGGTGTAGAAATTGACGACAAACACGTTGAAGTCATGGTACGTCAAATGTTACGTAAAGTACGTATCATTGAAGCAGGTGACACGAAATTATTACCAGGTTCACTTGTTGACATCCACAACTTCACAGATGCAAACCGTGAAGCATTCAAAGAGCGCAAACGTCCAGCAACTGCAAAACCAGTATTGCTTGGTATTACAAAAGCGTCTCTTGAAACAGAAAGCTTCTTATCTGCAGCGTCATTCCAAGAAACAACGCGTGTCTTAACTGATGCCGCGATTAAAGGTAAACGCGATGATCTTCTCGGTCTTAAAGAGAACGTTATTATCGGTAAGTTAATCCCAGCAGGTACAGGTATGAAACGTTACAGTAAAGTTGATATTGAAAAGGATGAAGTGACACAACCAGGTCTTGAAAATCAAGTAACTGTGGAATAACATTTCATCTCCAGTGAGTTGAACAGAGGTCATCGGCAACGGTGACTTCTCGTTCGAACTGACTGTTAAAATCTTCAATAAAATCATAGAATATTTTCGAATAACTGTTGACGAACGATTTGCTAAGATGATAATATAGTAAAGGTTGATGCAAGCAGTACTTTGGAGGATATGTAAATGTCTAATGAAAAAGTCACACGCTTTGACAAACAAGCCTACGTGGTTGGTTTAAAGGAAACGTTAAAGGCGCTTCGTAATCAACGCGTAAACAAACTGATTATAGGCGAAGATGTGAATGTGCATTTACTCGCGCGCGTGTTAAGCTTTGCCAATCAAAATAAGATACCTATCGAATTCTTTTCAAGTCAACAAGCACTTGGAGAATATGTTGGTATAAATGTAAAGGCAACAGTCGTTGCTTTGCTCAAGTGAGATTAGTAAGTATTATGCTTACTAAATTTTATTTAACCTAAAAATGAACCACCTGGATGTGTGGGATTAAGAAATGAAGAGAGGAGGAAACTTGAATGCCTACTATTAACCAATTAGTACGTAAACCAAGACAAAGCAAAACTAAAAAATCTGATTCACCAGCTTTAAATAGAGGTTTTAACAGTCAAAAGAAACAATTCACTAAATTGAATTCTCCACAAAAACGTGGCGTATGTACACGTGTGGGTACAATGACTCCTAAAAAACCAAACTCAGCGTTACGTAAATATGCACGTGTGCGTTTATCAAACAACATTGAAATCAACGCATACATCCCTGGTATCGGACACAACTTACAAGAACACAGTGTAGTACTTGTACGTGGTGGACGTGTAAAAGACTTACCTGGTGTGCGTTACCATATCGTTCGTGGTGCATTAGATACGTCAGGTGTTGACGGTCGTATGCAAAGCCGTTCATTATACGGTACTAAAAAACCTAAAAAATAAGATTAAAAGATTGTAAAAATCGTTTTTAATCATGATGAAAGAAATCAAATATATTATAATAGGAAGGGAGGACTTGTATTATGCCTCGTAAAGGATCAGTACCTAAAAGAGATGTGTTACCAGATCCAATTCACAACTCTAAGTTAGTAACAAAATTAATCAACAAGATTATGTTAGATGGTAAACGTGGAACTGCTCAACGTATTCTTTACTCAGCATTCGACTTAGTTCAAGAACGTTCTGGTCGTGATGCAATGGAAGTTTTCGATGAAGCAATTAACAATATTATGCCAGTACTTGAAGTTAAAGCACGCCGTGTAGGTGGTTCAAACTACCAAGTACCTGTAGAAGTTCGTCCAGAGCGTCGTACTACTTTAGGTTTACGTTGGTTAGTAAACTATGCGCGTCTTCGTGGTGAAAAAACTATGGAAGAGCGTTTAGCTAACGAAATCTTAGACGCAGCTAACAACACTGGTGGTGCAGTTAAGAAACGTGAGGACACTCACAAAATGGCTGAAGCGAACAAAGCATTCGCTCACTACCGCTGGTAAGATATTTGCGAATCCCCTGAGCAATTTCTGTATAGCGCCATCAACTTGCTTTTAAGCTATTGATTGAACTGTTCTATACATGCTTAGGGTAAAGCTATATCTAATCATATAATCCTATTATTCTGGAAGGAGAAAGAATACCCATGGGAAGAGATTTTTCTTTAAAGAACACTCGTAATATCGGTATCATGGCGCACATCGATGCTGGTAAAACGACGACGACTGAACGTATTCTTTATTACACTGGACGTATCCACAAAATTGGTGAAACACATGAAGGTGCTTCACAAATGGACTGGATGGAACAAGAGCAAGACCGTGGTATTACGATCACTTCAGCGGCAACAACTGCTGCATGGAAAGATCACCGTGTTAACATCATCGATACACCTGGACACGTAGACTTCACTGTAGAAGTTGAACGTTCATTACGTGTACTTGATGGTGCGGTAACAGTTCTTGATGCGCAATCAGGTGTAGAACCTCAAACTGAAACAGTTTGGCGCCAAGCAACAACTTACGGTGTACCTCGTATCGTATTTGTAAACAAAATGGACAAATTAGGTGCTAACTTCGATTACGCTGTAAGCACTTTACATGATCGTTTACAAGCAAATGCTGCACCAATTCAATTACCAATCGGTGCTGAAGATGATTTCTCAGCTATCATTGACTTAGTAACAATGAAATGTTTCAAGTACACAAATGATTTAGGAACTGAAATTGAAGAAACTGAAATTCCTGAAGACTACCGTGAGCGCGCTGAAGAAGCACGTGAAGCATTAATCGAAGCTGTTGCTGAAACAAATGAAAGCTTAATGGAAAAAATCTTTGAAGAACAAGAAATCACTGTTGATGAGCTTAAAGACGCAATCCGTCAAGCAACAACAGATGTTGAGTTCTACCCAGTACTTTGTGGTACAGCATTCAAAAACAAAGGTGTTCAATTAATGTTAGACGCAGTAATTGACTACCTTCCATCACCTTTAGACGTTAAACCAATCGTTGGTCATCGTGCGGATGATCCTGATGAAGAAGTTATCGCTAAAGCGGACGACGATGCAGAATTTGCTGCATTAGCATTTAAAGTTATGACTGACCCTTACGTTGGTAAATTAACTTTCTTCCGTGTATACTCTGGTACTTTAACTTCAGGTTCATACGTTAAAAACTCAACTAAAGGTAAACGTGAACGTGTAGGTCGTATTTTACAAATGCACGCAAACTCACGTGAAGAAATCAGCACTGTATATTCTGGTGATATCGCAGCGGCTGTAGGTCTTAAAGACACTGGTACAGGTGATACACTTTGTGGAGAGAAAAATGACATCATCCTTGAGTCAATGGAATTCCCAGAGCCAGTTATTCACTTATCAGTTGAACCTAAATCAAAAGCAGACCAAGATAAAATGACTCAAGCGCTTGTGAAACTTCAAGAAGAAGACCCTACTTTCAAAGCGCACACAGATGAAGAAACTGGTCAAGTTATCATTGGTGGTATGGGTGAGCTTCACCTTGACATCATCGTTGACCGTATGAAGAAAGAATTTAACGTAGAAGCAAACGTGGGTGCACCAATGGTATCTTACCGTGAAACATTCAAGTCTTCTGCTGCTGTTCAAGGTAAATTCTCTCGTCAATCTGGTGGTCGTGGTCAATATGGTGACGTTCACATTGAATTCACACCAAACGAAACAGGCGCAGGTTTCGAATTCGAAAACGCTATCGTTGGTGGTGTAGTTCCTCGTGAATACATCCCATCAGTTGAACAAGGTCTTAAAGACGCTATGGAAAACGGTGTATTAGCTGGTTATCCATTAATCGATGTTAAAGCAAAATTATTTGATGGTTCATACCATGATGTCGACTCATCTGAAATGGCCTTCAAAATTGCTGCATCATTAGCACTTAAAGAAGCTGCTAAAAAATGTGATCCAGTTATCTTAGAACCGATGATGAAAGTAACTATCGAAATGCCTGAAGAGTACATGGGTGATATCATGGGTGACGTAACTGCTCGTCGTGGACGTGTAGATGGTATGGAACCACGTGGTAACGCACAAGTTGTTAATGCTTATGTACCACTTTCAGAAATGTTCGGTTATGCAACTTCATTACGTTCTAACACGCAAGGTCGCGGTACTTACACTATGTACTTCGATCACTATGCAGAAGTACCTAAATCAATTTCTGAAGAAATCATCAAAAAGAACAAAGGTGAATAATTCGTCATCTTAGTTTGACGCGTCGCCCTTGAGGGTAACTCAAATAGCGACTGGTTTTTAAATTGATTTTTTCTAAGAAATGATTTATAAAGGAAATAACATTATCTATCTCATGTTGGTGAGTAACTTTCATGAGAGATATTAAAATAATAATTCTTAATCAAAGAGGAGAGATTTCATAATGGCAAAAGAAAAATTCGATCGCTCAAAAGAACATGCCAATATTGGTACTATCGGTCACGTTGACCATGGTAAAACAACTTTAACAGCTGCTATCGCAACTGTATTAGCAAAACATGGTGACTCTGTTGCACAATCATACGACATGATTGACAACGCTCCAGAAGAAAAAGAACGTGGTATCACAATCAATACTTCACACATCGAGTACCAAACTGACAAACGTCACTATGCACACGTTGACTGCCCAGGTCACGCTGACTATGTTAAAAACATGATCACTGGTGCTGCACAAATGGACGGTGGTATCTTAGTAGTATCTGCTGCTGACGGTCCAATGCCACAAACTCGTGAGCACATCCTTTTATCACGTAACGTTGGTGTACCAGCATTAGTTGTATTCTTAAACAAAGTTGACATGGTAGACGACGAAGAATTATTAGAATTAGTTGAAATGGAAGTTCGTGACTTATTATCTGAATACGACTTCCCAGGTGATGACGTACCTGTAATCGCTGGTTCAGCATTAAAAGCTTTAGAAGGCGACGCTAAATACGAAGAAAAAATCTTAGAATTAATGGAAGCTGTTGACACTTACATCCCAACTCCAGACCGTGACTCAGACAAACCATTCATGATGCCTGTTGAGGACGTATTCTCAATCACAGGTCGTGGTACAGTTGCTACTGGTCGTGTTGAACGTGGTCAAATCAAAGTTGGTGACGAAGTAGAAATCATCGGTTTAACTGAAGAATCTTCTAAAACAACTGTTACTGGTGTAGAAATGTTCCGTAAGTTATTAGACTACGCTGAAGCTGGTGACAACATTGGTGCTTTATTACGTGGTGTTGCACGTGAAGACATCAACCGTGGTCAAGTATTAGCTGCTCCTGGTTCAATCACACCACACACAAAATTTAAAGCAGAAGTTTACGTATTATCAAAAGACGAAGGTGGACGTCATACGCCATTCTTCTCTAACTACCGCCCACAATTCTATTTCCGTACTACTGACGTAACTGGTGTTGTACACTTACCAGAAGGTACTGAAATGGTAATGCCTGGCGATAACGTTGAAATGGAAGTTGAATTAATTTCTCCAATCGCTATCGAAGACGGTACTCGTTTCTCAATTCGTGAAGGTGGACGTACTGTAGGATCAGGCGTTGTTACTCAAATCGAACAATAATCTATCTTTATTATAGATAAAAAAAGAGTTGGCCTCGGCCAGCTCTTTTTTTATTTGCTTGAAAATGGGGATGGGAGATTAAGTTTTCCAAGTCCCTATCCTTTTTATGGACATATAGCAATGTCAGCTGAGATGAAATACATAAGAGAAAAGCTCAATTTTGATAGTGCTTTGAAACGTTACTCAGCCTCTCTAATCTCTTCATTAATATCCTCATAATCAATTTCCGCCTCTGTAAATGAACGATGATTGACTGGAAAATGTTGTGCTAACGTTTCAAAATCTTGAATTTCTACATCGGCTTCGTCTATATGGAAATCTAAAACATGTCCTCCAAAAGTACGCGCATCATCAACAAAGTGAATATGAAAGCCACCTGCACCAATACCATGAAACAGTTCGGGCGTGTAAAAGCCAATCAATGTACCTGTAATGTCTGTGCGTGTATATTCGGGTTGTTGCTGTGCTGACTCAATTAAGCGACGGTATGGGGGTGTTTGTCCTGGCATCATTCGTACGTGCACGTGTTGAAATGTTCCAGTAATTTTGACTGCTGAAAATGCATTTTGACTGCGCATTTTTGTACGGACGTGCTCTAATACATGTTGCGCTGATTGATTTGTCACGTTAAATGTATGATGTGCTTGGAAATGTGTAATTGTCGCAAAAGGGGTGAGTTCTTCTCCAGAAAGTTGTGTGAATTCGTTTTGAGCATTAGCGTGAAATGCTTGACCGTCTATAAAAATTACTTCACCATCGGATCCAGCTAACGTCCCTAAACCGGCATCACCATGTTCGAGTATGTCTTGAATTGTTGCAGTGCCTTCTAATAAGCCTGCTATGAGTGTGCCAAGTGTACCATGTTGATAGAGTGTATCTCCCATCGTAACATTCCTTTCATTTTAATTTTTTATAGAGAAAAGAACATCGCAGCTACTGTGAAAAGAAACTGCGATGAGATGTTATTGTTCAGTTAATCTTTGAATACCCCTTCAAGTTCTAAAATCTTCATAAAAGTGCTCACGGCATATTTCATCGCATCTTCGTCAATATCAAAATGTGGACTATGATGTGGCCAGTCTGTTCCTTTTTGAGCGTTCCCACAGCCAGTTAAGAAAAATGCACCAGGTCTAGATTTTAAATAAAACGAAAAGTCTTCACCGACCATCATTAAATCAGACTCTTGATATCGGAAGTTTAACGCATGGGCAGCATTTTTAACGATTTCTGCTGATGCTTCATGGTTATAGACAGGTAAATAGCCTTTAATGTAGTCAAACGTATATGTGACGTCATTTGCGAGGGCGAGTCCTTGTAATAACAAATCCATTTTATGATAAATATGAGCCTGGACCTCTGTTTCAAATGTGCGCACAGTACCACGACAAGTTGCTGTATCAGGAATGACGTTATCTGCTTCACCGGCTTCAATTTTACCGAATGAAATGACGGCTTGCTTCACAGGGTCTAGCGTGCGAGAAACGATTTTTTGTGCGCTTAAAATGAACTCAGCAAGGATAACAATCGGATCAATCGTTTCATGGGGTTTAGCACCGTGGCCCCCTTTACCGTGAATCGTAATATTGAATTCATCTGGTTGTGCCATCATCGGACCAGGTCGTGTATGAATTGTGCCTGTCGGATAGCCACTCCATAAATGATTGCCGTAAATTTTGTCGACACCCATTAAGGCGTTATCCGCAATCATTTCTTGTGCACCCCCAGGCGTCACTTCTTCGCCATATTGGAAAATTAAGACGACGCTCCCTTTTAACTGAGATTGATGCGCATGTAGGAGTTCGGCGACAGTCAATAAAATCGTTGTATGGCCGTCATGACCACACGCATGCATCACACCAGGGACGGTAGAACGATAGGGGACGTCTTTTAAATCTTCAATGGGGAGTGCATCAAAATCTGCACGTAATGCTATAGTAGGCCCTGCTTCATCACCAACAATACGTGCAATGATACCATTTTGACCGACTTTTTCATCAATTTGAAAATTTAATTGTTGAAGTCGTTGCAAAATATAAGCATGTGTTTCTGTTTCTTGAAATGACAATTCAGGATGTTGATGGAGATAGCGTCGTGTTTGAACCATCTCCTGTTCTTTGTCATATGCCAATTGGAACCAATCCGTCACGATTACTCTCTCCTTAAATACGGTTATTGCATTTATTATACACCCGCTTTTAAGTTTGTTCAAAATGCGTTATGATTAAGAGGATTTAAAATGTGAAAGGGGAAATTCAGGTGGTACAACAATTAAACGACTTTCTAGATGAAAATTTGAACCATTTAAAAGAAAATGGACTGTATAACGAGATTGATACAGTTGAAGGTGCGAATGGACCAGAAATTCAAATTAATGGAAAGAAATATATCAATTTATCTTCAAACAACTACTTAGGTTTAGCGACGAATGAAGATTTAAAAACAGCAGCTAAAAATGCGATTGATACACATGGTGTCGGTGCTGGTGCGGTACGTTCAATCAATGGGACATTAGACTTACATGATGAATTAGAAGCAACGTTAGCTGAGTTCAAAGGGACAGAAGCAGCAGTTGCATATCAATCAGGCTTTAACTGTAACATGGCAGCCATTTCAGCTGTGATGAATAAAAATGATGCAATCTTATCTGATGAACTGAACCATGCGTCAATTATTGATGGTTGTCGTTTATCTAAAGCGAAAATTATTCGTGTGAACCATTCAGATATGGATGATTTGCGTCAAAAAGCAAAAGAAGCTGTAGAATCAGGTCAATATAACAAAGTGATGTACATTACTGACGGTGTCTTCAGTATGGATGGCGATGTTGCAAAATTACCTGAAATCGTCGAAATCTGTGAACAATATGGCATTATGGTGTATGTGGACGATGCACACGGTTCAGGTGTGATGGGTAAAGGTGCTGGTACGGTGAAACACTTTGGCTTACAAGATAAAGTTGACTTCCAAATCGGTACATTATCAAAAGCAATCGGTGTTGTTGGCGGTTATGTTGCTGGTTCACAAAAATTAATCGATTGGTTAAAAGCACAATCACGTCCATTCTTATTCTCAACTTCATTAGCGCCTGGAGATACGAAGGCAATTACGGAAGCCGTGAAGAAATTAATGGCATCAACAGAATTGCATGACCGTTTATGGGAAAATGCGAATTACTTAAAAGAGGGCTTGTCACGTTTAGGCTTTGATACAGGTCAATCTGAAACGCCGATTACACCTGTCATTATTGGTGATGAAAAGAAAACACAACAATTCAGTAAACGTCTCATGGAAGAAGGCATTTACGTGAAATCAATTGTGTTCCCAACTGTCCCACGTGGCACAGGTCGTGTACGTAACATGCCAACTGCAGCGCATACAAAAGAAATGTTAGATCAAGCATTAGAAGTCTATGCACGTGTCGGTAAAGAACTCGGCATTATTGAATAGAATATGTAAGTAGGGCAGTGCATCTTAGGGTGTACTGCTTTTTTTTATTGGCATCTTAGTATAAGGGGGAAATAGGATATAAACATTTTTGATGCTATTGATGCAATATTTTTAAACTTGTCCTTTTGCTATCTATAGACTTAAATGTTGAAGATAAAAACATCCTGTATGAAAACGCTTATTTATAGTAAAATATGAATGAAATCATGTGTGAGGAGGTGTCCTGTATGTTTCTTATAGTTGATAGTTGCAGATATTTACAAATTATACGCAACAAATTTGCGACTTTAATTTCAAAATTGGTGGAGTCTGTCTTTTTTGAAGTGTTGAATCAAACTATAAGGAACGGACACTTTAAAGTTCTTCCTTATAGATAATATGGAGGAAGAATGATGAATTTATTAAATGCATCGAATATAACGAAAAATTATACAGAAGAAACGTTATTTGATCATATCAAACTCACGCTTAACACTGGTGACAAAATAGGTATAGTTGGACGTAATGGAGAAGGAAAAACAACTTTATTGAAATTACTTTCAGGTATAGAAAAGCCTTCAACAGGCGTAGTGAGTTGGAAGAAAAATATTAGAATAGGATACTTAAACCAAACGCCTCAATATGAAGAAGATGCAAAGGTATATCAGTGCTTAAAATCTGTATTTCAGGAGTTAAATAAGGTATCGGAGCAACTTGAAGAATTAGAAGACAGAATGAGTAAAGAAATAGACAATATCGATATGTTAATGGCACGTTATGGAGAATTACAGACTTATTACGATGAAAATGGCGGATACAAAATGGATGCTGAAATACGTAGAGTCGCCCATGGCTTAAATATAACGCACTTACTAGAGTCAGTTTGGGGAGATTTGTCTGGAGGAGAACGGACAAAAGTGGGTATTGCGCAAATATTAATCCAACATACAGAGTTGTTATTATTAGATGAACCTACAAACCACCTTGATTTTAAAGCGATTGAGTGGTTAACAAACTATATAAAAAATTACCAAGGTGCTGCTGTTATTATTTCACATGATCGCTATTTTTTAGATGAGACTGTCAATCAAATTATAGAAATAGATCAAAAGCAGCTACACTTTTACAATGGAAATTATTCATATTTTGTTGAGGAAAGAGAGAAGCGGCTTTTAAATGAATTTGAAGCTTATCAAACACAACAAAAGAAAATTAAAAAAATGAAAGAGTCGATTCAACGATTAAGAATGTGGGCTAGCCAAGCGAATCCGCCTAATGCTTCCATGTATCGCCGGGCAAAAAATATGGAAAAAGCTTTAAATCGAATTGAACGTTTAGAAAGACCTACGATAGAAGCACCAAAAATGAAAATGCAATTACAAGAAGGAAAACGTGTTTCCAATAGAGTGGTTGAAATGAAAAATATCACTAAAAGATATGATGATTTATTATATGAAAATGTGAATATGTTGGTAAGAAGAGGTGAACATGTAGCGATTATAGGAGATAATGGTACAGGAAAATCTACACTATTAAAGGTGATTTTAGGGATGGTTTCAAGTGATAGTGGTATGATTAAAACGCCAGATAATTTAAAAATAGGCTACTTGTCACAACATGAATTTGAAAACGAGCACAATGAGACTTTATTAAATGTATTTCGTGAAAAAGTTAATGTATCAGAAGGACAAGCTAGACATATTTTAGCAAATTTCATGTTTTATGGAGAAGATGTCTTTAAAAAAGTTAAAGATTTAAGTGGTGGTGAAAAAATCCGACTACGCTGGGCACAAATCGTGAATTCAAATTACAATTTACTTGTATTAGATGAACCGACAAACCATTTAGATATAGATGCAAAAGAAACAATAGAAGAGGCGTTGTTAGATTATGAAGGGACTATTATTGCAGTTTCACATGATCGTTACTTTCTCAATAAACTATTTAATGTTACTTATTTATTAAAAGACAAAAAGTTAGAAAGATTTGAAGGTCATTATGATTATGTTAAAGAAAAATGCTTACTGTAATCAATAGTGCAATGGGGGCTAGGGCATTCAGTTGTCATAACCCTCTTTTTCATTTTAAGCAAAAGGTTTGATGTTGTTACTGTATTTTAGTGTATGCTATACATGTACAGGAAAGCGCTTAAGTGATATAATCTGAGTGTATATGACATGGAATGGTTGTACATAGAATACATATGTCCGTATGAGAGAAACAGATTGGAGATGGAAGATAATGAAAAGAATTATGATAACCGGTGCTTTAGGACAAATTGGAACGGAATTGGTTGCGAAATGTCGTGAAATTTACGGTAATGAAAATGTGTTAGCAACAGATATTCGTGAACCAGAAGCAAATTCAATTGTGGCAGCGGGGCCATTTGAAATTCTTGATGTCACAGACGCTGACAAAATGGTTCAATTAGTGGAATCTTTTAAACCAGATACATTAATGCACATGGCGGCATTGTTATCAGCGACGTGTGAACAAAATCCGCTACTCGCATGGAACTTGAACATGGGTGGTTTAGTGAATGCGTTAGAAGCAGCACGTGAATACAACTTACAATTTTTCACACCAAGTTCTATCGGTGCATTCGGGCCAGATACACCTAAGAAAAATACAGCACAAGTGACGATTCAACGTCCAAATACAATGTATGGCGTCAACAAAGTATCAGGTGAATTGTTATGTGACTACTACTTCACTAAGTTCGGCGTGGATACGCGTAGTGTGCGTTTCCCAGGACTTATTTCATATGTTAAAGAACCAGGTGGGGGCACGACGGATTACGCGGTAGACATTTATTTCCAAGCGGTACGAGAGGGTAAATATACGAGCTATATTCAAAAAGACACGTATATGGACATGATGTTTATGGACGATGCGATCGATGCGATTATTCAATTAATGGAAGCAGATGGGGGTAAACTGATTCATCGTAATGCTTATAACTTGAGTGCGATGAGCCTTGAACCTGAAATGATTAAAGAAGCCATTCAAGCACATATTCCAGAATTTGAATTAACGTATGATGTTGATCCAGTTCGTCAAGATATTGCGGAAAGTTGGCCAGATAGTATTGATACAAGTTGTGCGCGTGGAGAATGGGGCTTTAATCCACAGTATGACTTAGAAAAAATGACAGTGCGCATGCTTGAAGGTATTCGTGAAAAAGAAAGCCATAAAGCATAAATTATAGAAAAATAGTGCGAGATGAGGACATGTTGTAGTGTTTACATTTCGCACTATTTTTATGTATTATCCCTCTCTTATGTAAGTGCAATTGATCATGCGCATGTTAAAGATAAAAGACAATTATTGTAATTTTCGGAATACTCATTGAATTATAAGGCGGTCATTGCTATAATGGTTAATATTATATTTTACATATGGGAGGAATAATCATGTCAGAAAAAATCGAATTAGAAGTGAGCCCTTCATTAAAAGAAAAGCCTGATTTTAGCACGCTTACTTTTGGTGAAGTGTTTACCGATTACATGTTAAGTTTTGAATATTCATCAGATCGAGGATGGCACGATTTAAAGATTATTCCTTATGGTCCAATTGAACTGTCACCAGCTGCACAAAGTCTCCACTACGGACAAGCTGTTTTTGAAGGATTAAAAGCATACAAGCATGATGGCGAGGTTGTCTTATTTAGACCTGAGGAAAACTTTAAACGTATTAATCAATCTTTAGAGCGATTAAAAATGCCACAAATTGACGAGGCATTATTATTGGAAGGGTTAAAACAACTGGTTGATATTGATCGTGACTGGGTACCTAATGGTGAAGGTCAATCTTTATACATTCGACCAACTGTTTTCGCGACACAAGGTGTTTTAGGCGTTCATCCTTCTCATGAGTATCGTTTATTAATCATTTTATCGCCATCAGGTTCTTATTATGGCGGAGATTCATTACGTACAACGAAAATTTACGTAGAAGATGAATATGTACGTGCGGTACGCGGTGGTGTAGGTTTCGCGAAAGTAGCTGGAAACTATGCGGCAAGCTTACTCGCACAAGCCAATGCGAACCAACTCGGCTTTGACCAAGTATTATGGTTAGATGGTGTGGAACAAAAATATGTAGAAGAAGTAGGGAGCATGAATATCTTCTTCGTCATTGATGGTAAAGTTGTGACACCATCATTAAATGGTAGTATTTTACCAGGTATTACACGTAAAACTGTTTTAGAATTAGCCGCATCATTAGGTTACGAAACAGAAGAGCGTCGTATCTCTATCGATGAGTTGTACGAATTACATCAAAGTGGTGCACTTACAGAAGTATTTGGTACAGGGACAGCGGCTGTTATCTCGCCAGTAGGTACATTACAATATAGAGATGAAGAAATTGTGATTAACAATAATGAAACTGGTCCAGTGACGCAAAAATTGTATGACCATTACACAGGTATTCAAAGTGGTAAGCTAGAAGATCCACACGGTTGGCGCGTTGTTGTTCCTCATTACGAAAGATAATGAACATCAAAAGCTAGAAATCCTGATTTAAAGGGTTTCTAGCTTTTAAATTTATTTTTTGAAATTATTTTATATACTAATAACGAAATGGTATATAGGTGACACTAGGATGGTGGTACTTATTTGACTAAACGTGATAAAACACTAGAGAAAATAAAAAATAACCCAAGAAATGTGAATAAAAAAGATTTTATTTCTCTACTAAGCAAGTACGGTTTTGAGATAATGAATCAAAGAGGTAAGGGTGGAAATATTATGTATAGGCATCCCTTATATAAAGAAATCCCTGTGAGAACAGTTAATATTACAGATTCTATATGCAAATATCATATTGAAACTTTACTAAAAGATTTAGAAAAGGTGATAGCATGAAAGATTTAAATTACTATTTAAAATTGCCTTATACGTTAAAAGTAGAGCAGGATACAGATTATGATGGTATTGAATATTTTATAGCTAAATATGAAGAGTTGGATGGTCTTGTTGGTACTGGTGATTCAGAAATAAAAGCTGTAAATGACCTTTTAACAATAAAAAAAGATTGGTTAGAAGCAAATTTAAATGTAGGTACACCTATACCAGAACCAATTACTAAAAAAACTGAAGAACAAACAAGGCTCACGTTACGTTTGCCATCACATATAGACAAGTAAATAAATATATGCAACAAGAAAATGTTAGTAAAAATACTGCTATTATAGTTTCACTGCAATCTGGTTTGTACAATAACTTTCATGAAGAATTTCAAAATAAAGTTTCACATCGTTTTAATTGAGTGGAATTAATAAACATCAAAAGCTAGAAATCCTGATTTAAAGGGTTTCTAGTTTTTTACGTGCGCTTAGAATGGATAATAGCTGGACGGTGAAAGTGCGCTCTAATTTGTTTAACAGTGCTATTTGATGGTGTGACGTTTTAAACAGTGTTGGACGAGGAGCGAAGGATATTTTCGAAATTAATTTAACATAAAAACCGAGACGTTTCGTAATGGATAACGAAAGTCTCGGCTTCAAGTCGATATGTTATAATTTTTTGTTTCTTTGTAGGGAAAGCATAGGTTTTAATAGCGGGTGATTCAAAAATATGACTATTGTCTATGAGAATGACTGCTATGATTTACTATATGCTTTGACTGGATAGTGATCAGAGTAATCGTTATATACATAGAGGTATGGGAATTTGTAAACATCCCAAGTTGGTGATTTTTCACCTACGACCTCATTAATGAGTTGGCCTGGTTGACGATGGTCTTTATCTACAAAAATATAGTCTAAATATTCAGGTGCACTATTAGGATAATTGTATTTGGCAATTGAGTTAGATTTAGGATCCCATGTGCTTGAATGGCCTGCATAAAGGACGTCATTGACATTTAAGTTTTTCAACATGTCTTGGAATTCACCATTGCCACCATATTTATTGACATTCATGTCGCCACCAATGTAAACAACTTCATCTTTAGGGATGTTTTTATTTTTCACAAAGTCGCGAATTTCGCCCATTTGTTCAGCTCTAATCGCTCGGTCTTGACCTCTGCCACAGCGAGAGTCTTCAGATTGTGTATGCGTACCGATGACATGAACAAATTTCCCATCTTTTTCAATTTTTGTGTAGACAAACCCTTTGTTACTGTCGTTGTCAAAACCACAGCCGTGTCGGAAAACGTGTTGAATTTTTTCTTTAATTGGATACTTACTTACGATTGCAACACCGCCATTTTCAAAAGTCGTACTTGAATAATGGCCTTCCGTACGATCCCATCCTGAATATGAACGACCGAGTACTGGCGTTTGGTGCGGATAGGATGATTTTAAGTTATTGAATAATTGATTGGCTGAAGAGGGATAGAATGCTTCATTGAAAATCACGACATCATTATCTTGTATATATTTGGATTTTGAAATTAAATCTGCACGTTTGTTTTGCCCCCAATTAGGATAGAGAAAACCTGAAAGCATGTAAACGTTGTGCGTCGCTAATTTTAGTTCCGGTTGATTTTGGTCTGAAGCAGCATGGCTAACGCCAGTATTGACCATACCTAAAAGCATCGTAGTGGCTAATAATAGTGATGTTAAGCGTTTTTTTTGTTTTAGTTTTTTCATACTCATCACTCCTTCTGTTATATTTTACATCATTTATAGAATAATAAAATTAAATGATTATTAACTGTTTATGAAAAAATAAATAAATATTAATCTGCTATTTGCAATGAAAGTTAAGTTTTGTAATATAAGAAATAGCAACGCGTGATACAATGGTTCAAGAAAGTACCTCATTAAAAGCGAATTGAGTTATTTTAGCTACTTTTTGTTTGATATAAAGACATCAATGAGATGAATGGAGGCAAATGGATGATTTCAACCCAATGGATATTATTTGATAAAGATGGGACATTGATTCATTTTGATGAAAGTTGGACGAAAATCGGAATTCAACTTGTAGATGATGTATGTGACCATTTTCAACTTGAAGATCGACAAACCGTGTATCGTACGATAGGTATTGAAGACGGTCAATTTAAAAAAGACAGTGTGATGAATGGAGGGACACTGAAAGATTTGATTGCAGTCTTTCAACAGTTTACGGATGAAGATGTGGCGGATTGGGTCGCGCAACGGAGTCAAACTTTAATCAGTCAACGCGTCCCTGAAATTGAATTGTATGAAGGTGTGGCGTCATTGATTCAACGTTTAAAGTCACAAGGCTATGCGTTAGGTATCGTAACCAGTGATAATCATACAGGCGTGACACAATTTCTTGAAAAAACACAATTAACAGATGCATTTGATATGGTCATCTCAACGAATGATGGACAATATGAAAAGCCAGATATTTGTTTACTTCAGCCATTATGGGAGCTTGGTGTGCGCGGCGAAAATGTCATCATGGTGGGCGATACGGATAACGATATGTTGACTGGCAAAAATATGCGAAGTGCCCTGAATGTAGGCGTGCGTACAGGGTTAGGACAAGAGGCGAAGTTCGAAGCGGCAGATGTCGTCATTGACCATGTCGGGCTTTTAGAAGACGTGTTACCTAAAGCGAAATGACAGAGGACAAGCCGTACTTTCATTTTGTAAGTAGTGACATGCACATTCAAAACATACGCATAAAGAAAACAGGCCGGAAAATTTTCCAGCCTGTTCATTTTGCGATTTAAGTCATTGATGAAAAAGTAAGATGATAATTCAAAAGTTATTTCATCTTTCTAACCTATTTGATGCTAAAAATGTTTAAATTGATAAATCCCATTCGGCTTCCACCTCATGTACAGTTTAATTAAAACGGATTGAGTTGAAGAGCGCCACCTAGGAACAGGAGCTTCAGCATGCAATCCATAAAGACCTGTTCATCCAAAGCTTTATGAACGTGTATCAACTTGTCTGTAAGTATTGATAACATGTTCAATTTTCTTCAACACGATATCAATTGAATCAGGATCATCAAACAAGTCATATTCTTTAATATTCACGCGGACAACTGGACATGCATTGAACTGATTAATCCAATCATCATAACGTTGGAATAACATTTTCCAATATTCAGGATCTGTTTCAATCTCCATTTGACGGCCACGTGTTTGAATACGTTCAATCACGGTATCATAATCGGATTCGAGGTAAATGAGTACGTCAGGTTTAGGAAAATAAGGTGTCAACACCATCGCGTCAAACAAGTTAGAGTATGTTTTAAAATCTTCAGGAGACATCGTGCCTTGTTCTTCATGCATTTTCGCAAAAATATCGACATCTTCATAAATCGAACGGTCTTGGACAAATCCACCGCCATATTCAAACATACGCTTTTGTTCTTTGAAACGTTCAGCTAAAAAGTAGATTTGTAGGTGAAAGCTCCAACGTGTGAAATCATGATAAAATTTATCCAAATAAGGATTATGCTCGACGTTTTCGTAGGATGTTCTGAAATTGAGCTTTTCAGCGATTGCACGTGTTAAAGATGATTTTCCTACACCGACTGTCCCGGCAATGGTAATAATAGCGTTCGACGGTATATCATATTGATTCATGTTCATGGCCTCCGATTAGTTCATTAATTTGATTAAATACATACGCATAATCTGCTTCATTTTGGACAAAATCTAGGTTTGTCGTATCAATCCACAACACCGCATGTCCTTCATTTTTTAAAGAATTGTAGTAATTTGCATAGTCTTCTTTGAGTTTCAATAAATAACTGTCTTGAATATGGGCTTCAAAACTGCGATCACGTTTAGCGATACGTTGTTTGAGCACGCTTAATTCTGCATCTAAAATGACCGTGAAATCCGGTGAGATGAGATCTTCAGTTAAAATGTCATAAATTCTTGAAAATTTATCGTATTCTGCATCGTTCAATGTATTGCGTGCAAATATTTTGTTTTTATATATATGATAGTCACTGACAATGCCATCAGTATGTTCTGCAAGGTCTTGATAGTCTTTGTAACGATGGCATAAAAAGAACATCTCAGTTTGAAAACTCCACTTTGAGATATCAGTATAGAAATCTGATAAATAAGGGTTTTCACCGACAATTTCTTTCGCTTCATAAAAGTGATAAGATTGACTCAACTGATGTGCTAATGAAGATTTGCCAACGCCTATCGGACCTTCAATTGCGATAAATGGTTTTTTCATATTTTTCGCTCCATATTATTTATTTTAACCAGTACTAAAAATTTTAACATAAGTGAGGCTAATTCTGTATGACAAGTCATCAATATTATATGTCAATTGCGCTAGAGGAGGCGAGGGAAGCTGCTAAAAAAGGCGAAGTTCCTATTGGCGCGGTCGTTGTCAAAGATGAAAAAATAATCGCTCGGGCGCATAATTTACGAGAAACGGATCAAAGTCCAACCGCACATGCAGAACATCTAGCTATGGAGCGTGCTGCAGAAGCTTTAGGGACATGGCGATTAGAAGGCTGTACGCTTTATGTCACATTAGAGCCGTGTGTGATGTGTGCAGGTACGATTGTGATGAGTCGTGTCGATACGGTTGTTTTTGGTGCGATGGATCCAAAAGGGGGCTGTGTCGGTAGTTTGATGAATCTCGTTCAAGATAGTCGAATGAATCACCGTGCAACTGTTGTGACGGGTGTGTTGGCCTATTCTTGTGGTGAAATTTTACGACAATTTTTTAAAGCGTTACGTTTGCACAAAAAGCGACAAAAGAATTAAGTCATTGTTTTACAGTTTCTCTAGATGTGTGGATGATAAAGCGCATGCCATGAATTCATTTTACGGTACTTCCTATTATAACTTTGTTAAAATGAGATTATATTTTAAACGAGGCAATGGATTAAAGAAAAGTAATGAGAGAGGGATTGAGATGGTTAAACTGATAGCAACAGATATGGATGGGACGTTGTTGAATGCAGCTCATGAAGTATCACAAGAAAATGTCGAGGCGATTCAATATGCCCAGTCTCAAGGTGTGACGGTGGTCATTGCGACAGGACGAGCATTTTATGAGGCGAATGATCCGATTATGGCTACAGGTTTAAAGGTACCGTATATTTGTTTGAATGGTGCTGAAGTGCGAGATGAAAGCTTCGATATCGTCCATACGTCAAGCTTGAACCATGGATTGTATCAACGCATTCGCCAAACACTCAACAATGAAAATATGTACTATCAAGTCTATACGAACTTTGGTATTTACACAGAAGACCCAGAGAAAGACTTAGCCATATATTTAGACATTGCGAAACATTCAGGTCAAAAAGGCGATGCAGAGAAAATTAGACAACATATCCAACATCGTATCGACCTTGGTACATTAAAAGTCGTTGATAATTATGATGATATCGAATCTGTACCAGGCGAACTGATTATGAAAGTTTTAGCATACGATAAAGATTTAGATAAAATTGAACGTGTGAAAAAGCAACTATCAGAAAGTAGTAATTTAGCTGTTTCCTCATCTTCACTCGGTAACATTGAAATTACACATATCGATGCACAAAAAGGTCTAGCCTTACAAGCCATTGCCGACCAACTCGGTATCGATATGGCGGATACCATGGCTGTGGGTGATAACTTAAATGACAAGTCCATGTTAGAACGTGTTGGCGTGGCTGTCGCGATGGAAAATGCGTTGCCAGAATTGAAAGACATTGCGACATTTGTCACAGATTCGAATGAAAACAGTGGTGTCGCAAAAGCCATTTACCGTGTATTGGGGAAAGAAGAATAAAACGAAAATCAATAAATGAATGTTTAAAAGGCGGGACAAAAATTTTGATTGTCTTCCCTTGATATATTTTCATCAAATTGTTTTCATTGATAGCCTTTTTAATTTTCGCAATTGCCATCATGGACTCGCGTTCCTAGGGGACTTGCTTCAACTAAATTCGGCTTGATTAAAGTGTGCATTGGAATGAAGCCGAATTGGATTTTCAGCTGCGTCTGATCCCTCAGGAGTCTCGTCCATTTCAGCAATTTGAATTTAAGTGCTGCGTATCAATTGGGAAAATTTATAAGATGAAAAATCAAAAAAAATTGATTTCCATTAACCATAATTGATTTTACATTTTCATATTTTGATTTTTACTTATTATAGAGAGGGGCTGGGAAACTCAATCGTGTCTCAATCCTCAACCTAAATGAATGTTTCAAGTGTAGGACAGAAATCTTGTTTTAAAGGTTTCGTTGTCCTGCACTTTTTTATTGTTCTGCATGTCACTAAAAGAATTTTGTAATACTACATATAAAATAAAACTAAATAATTTTACATTCGTATTACTTGTGAGTATTATAATAAGTGAAAACGCTTCATATGATGACGGACAAAGAGGGGGAGATAAATGAAAAATATACAATTAGTAGGAAAGATACGGTATTTCATCTTTGCATTAGTCGCTATTCAAGCCATCATTATTTTGATGATGACAACGTTTCGATTAGGTGAAGTGTATGATGAAAAATGGGACGAGATACAGAATTCGGCGGATCAGCATCAGTTTTATTTAAACCGTATCACCATCGAACAAAAAGAAAATGTCATGGATGTATTAAAACAATTTCCTGAACTTTTGATTCTGACATCGACAGTTGATGAAGAGACACAGCATGAATTGATTGGTGTAACAGGTAAAGCGGAACAATTTCCAGAAATTCAACTGTATGATTATCAAATCATGTCTCAACCAGATATCAAAAAATTATTGAATAGTAAAAATGAAAAAGCAACGATTGGAGATTTTAATGGTTCTATCAATAATATTAAAAAATTCAATACGCCTTACTTTGCTAAAAAGCATTCTATTGTCAATTTGCAGAATTACATCAATACGACAAAAAGTATCAATGGCACATATACAGTTTATGGTTCAGAACAGCAATTCAATCAGTTGATTAAAGCGTTGTCTGTAGTGACACATCAATCTGAAACGGCTTTGACAACGGTCAATGGCGGCGTTGCTAAAATGGATAATACAGTCACGGTTGTATTGTCATGTTTATTGATCATGACTATGTTAGCAGTGCTCATATTGTTTATTGCTGTTACAGTAGCAAACCTTAAAAATTTAGGGCATTTAACGCTTTTAGGGTGGTCAAAATGGACAGTTGCGAATAAAGTGTTGCGTCAATTTGTTGTGTTTTCAATCCTGATTATTCCTGTTTTTGCAGTTATTTTATGGTATGTGAGTGGTTGGCATTCGATTACATTAAAAGTTTTGTCTTACTTCTTTTTAGGTGGCGTAATCAATTTAACACTCATACTCTTCATGACTGGTATAGCGGTGTTTACGGTATTTTCAATGAAGCCGGTAGATGCAATTAAAGGGAAAGTGCCGCATCGTACACTCTATGGGATGGGCGCATTAGGTTATGTACTTCTAAGTGTTTTGCTCGTGTTCGGTAGTGTCCGATTGGATGAACCTATGAAAGAGGTTGTACAAAATTTTCGGATTGCCAAACAATGGGAAGGTGTTTCTCAATACTACACATTAAAAGATATACAAACAGGGGAAGATCTTTCAACGATAACTGGAAAATCTAATGCTTTAGATCGCGATATTTATCATTGGTATCAATCTATTGTCAAAGATGCTAACGTATTCATTGCACATTCTGAATATTTTGATAAAGACTTGCTTGAATATTATCGACAGCAAGCGATTTATGAAAATGTACCAGAAAAGCCATTTTGGTATATGACTTTTTCACCCAATTATTTAAAGCAGATTCAACTCAATATAGAACAGCAATATATCGATACTGCTGAGCGCGGTACAAAGATGTTTTTAATACCTGATACTTACACGAAACAACAGAAAGAAAAGTTTGAACAATGGATTAAAGAAAGTGAGTCAACTGAACGAAATGAAAATGATATTCCGACTGCATATAATCAGGAAAATCGTTTTAAATTTGTGACGTACCATTTTGAGCAAAAAATATTTAGTTGGAACAATACGCCAAACGATGAAGTGATGGTAAAAGATCCGATTATTTATATCATTACGCCAGAAAATATGAACTACTTACAATCAGAAAGCATGAGAAGTAATGATTTGAACAGCTATATTAAATTTAAGGATCGACAAACAGCAGAAAAATATACTGCAAAAAGCTACTTGGAACCCTATCATTTAGCAGACAATGAACCAAAATTTGTCCCTATTCAAATCTTTATTGATGGACTTCAAAAAGACTTAGCAGAAACAATCGTCTGGTTTGGTAGTTTTATTGTTGGTGCGCTGGTGCTATCCATTCTTTTACTCATCTCATTGGCTTATGTGTATCGACTGACACATTATGAACGCCTTTATATTTCAAAGTTTTTAGGATTCAATTTCTTTAAAATGTATAGAGTTCCGATGATTTTGATTTTAAGTATTTGGGCGGTTGATATGCTTGTCGTTTTATTCTGGCCATCAAAATCAGGGGTTATTTCTATTACAATTTACGGCGTGATTCAGTTACTCATTTTTTACTTGTATATGTCGCGCAATGATATTAAACAATTACTTCTTACAATTAAGGAGAAATGATAATGAAAGCAATTGAAATCAATCATATAACGAAAAAATTTGGAAGTAGAACGATTATCCGTGATTTTTCACTTGATATTCATCAAGGAGAATTTGTAGCCATTGTTGGGAAATCAGGTTGTGGGAAATCAACATTGCTCAATATGATAGGACTTTTAGAAACGATAGAAACGGGTGAAGTCAAAATTTACAATCAGGCAATTCCCAACATTAACTCAGCTGCAGCGACAAAATTGAGAAGACATACGATTAATTATTTATTTCAATCCTATGCGCTTATTTCTGATATGACTGTAAAAGATAACTTATTACTGGCGCTCGAGTATGTCAAAATCAGCCAGAAAGAGAAAATCAACAAAATTCAGCAAGTGTTACAGAAACTTGAAATTGATGCATTATTGAATGACAAAATTAATACTTTATCGGGTGGAGAGCAACAACGTGTAGCGGTAGCGAGAACGATTTTAAAACCTGGGGACATCATTTTAGCTGATGAGCCGACTGGTGCGCTTGATCCAAAACTCGCAGACATCGCGTTCGAATTCATACGACAGTTGCGTGATCACGATAATAAAACCATCGTACTTGTCACGCATAATATTGAGCAAGCCAAACAAGCTGACCGTGTGATTGATCTTAACGCTTTGAATGAGAAAGTGTGCTAGTCGCTATTGAAATTTGTTTTTATGTGCGCGGTAATTGAAGCAATTTTATTGTATTGATGATCACTGATCTAAAAAGGAAAAGACTGGGACATTAGTTTTCCCAGTCTTTATCATGGTTTTATGATGTATTAATAATTATAAAATAGTCAAAAAATGAGGATGAATTGGACATGAAAATTGATGATATTGTTTTTCTTGATTTCATAAACTTGCCCTCATTTTCATTGTGTATATTGTAAAATTGCCCAGAAGGCTGACACTCCTGAGGGAATAAGTGCATACTGCTAACAGTCACTTCTTTACTTTAATAGTGGTTGCTGTTTATCGCAGTAGCTGTCTGACTTCTCAATGCGCTCGCTTTTGAGAAGTCTAGTCAGCCTTGCGGGGGCAGTACTACAAAATCTTTGTTACACATGAGATTTCTATACTGCTCCCAAAATCCAATTCGGCTTCCATCTAATGTAATGCTTCAATCAAGCCGAATTTAGTTGAAGGACCAGCCCCTAGGAAAGGGAAGCCGTGAGGGCAGTCAAAATCTAAAAATCATAGGAACTGAGGGCTATCCCATTATTTTCGATATTTCAATTTCGCAAATGCGTCATGTTGATGAATCGATTCTTCGTTACGACACTCAATGTCAAAGCCTTCTAACCATGAGACTTCGACTAAATCAGCCGCAATTAAACGAATTAAATCTTCCACAAAACGCGGATTCTCATAAGCACGTTCTGTCACGCGCTTTTCGTCCGGACGTTTTAAAATTGGATACAACATGGAGCTTGCATTGGCTTCCATCGCATCTAAAATGACTTCCTTGTAATCTTCTGGAAGTGTTGTCGTTTTATCGAGATATGCTTTCACTGTAATGATACCGCGTTGGTTATGTGCGGAATACTCACTGATTTCCTTTGAACAAGGACATAAAGTTGTGACAGCGGCTTCGATCGTGATTTCTTTACGAGACACTGCATCATTGTCTAGCGCTAAACCATAAGTCACATCCGCATGACCGACTGCTTTCATTTGTGTAACGGGGCTATAGCGATTAAAGAACCACTTACCGCTCACATCTACACCAGCACTGTGTTGTTTCATGCGACTTTTCAATTGGTTTACTAATTGTGTTAATGCATCAAACTCAAGACGAATGCCATTATCATATTCCGCTTCTACAGATTCTAAGATACGGCTCATATTAATGCCTTTTTCGTCTTTGTTGAGGCTTGTTGAAAAACTAAAGTTCCCAGCGGTTTGATATTGATCAATCCATACGGGGTACACGAGATTTTTAATGCCTACTTCTTCTATTTCAAACAAAAAATTCTTATGTGTACTTTGAAGGTCGGTCATTTCATCTTTGGTTGTTGGTTTCGTTCCTTTGATCGGATCTACTGAACCAAAATGTTTCCAACGACCTTCACGTGTCGATAAATCGAATTCAGTCATGTATCTTCCTCCACTAAAATGTCACATGCATGTGCAATACGTTATTTATTTAAATGAATAAGTCCAAAATGTTTCAGTTGTTAAAAAGTTTGCGGCATCTTTAGGCGCACCTGAAACGTCACCTTGTGGATTGGCAAGTTGCTCAAGGAAAGGTCCCGTTTGCGAACGATGTGCTTCAAATGCGGCATACTTACGGTCTCGATAAGCTGAAATGTCATTGACGATATCGGGTTCGCCCAATTGTTCAACGGCATCATTACTAAATGCGACTAATTGCAGTCTTGGACGACGCGAAACCTCCATACGACCGACAGTTCTCACGACCGCTTCTGCTGTTGCCTCATGATCAGGATGTACAGCAAAACCTGGATAAAATGAAATAATCGTGGAAGGTTGTGTTTCATCGATAAGTGATTGCACCATCGCATCCATTTCTTCCACGGGTTCAAATTCTACTGTTTTATCACGCAAGCCCATTTTACGTAAATCTGTAATACCAATTGCTTTCATAGCGTCATCAAGCTCACGTTCACGAATATCAGGCAGTGATTCACGTGTGGCGAAAGGTGGGTTGCCGAGATTGCGTCCCATTTGCCCGAGTGTCAGACATGCATATGTCACTGGCACACCTTCATCAACATAACGTGCAAGCGTACCTGCAGAAGAAAATGTCTCATCGTCCGGGTGTGGGAAGATGACAAGAATATGTTTTTCAGTTGTCATAATCATCATAACTCCTTTCTATGCTTTAAAAGGCTTGTGGCTCATTTCAAGTGCTGCCGCAAGTTGTCCTTCATAATTGAATCCTGCCAATAAAAACATACCGTCTTCAGTCACTTCATAATGCGTTAAACCTTGAACGTATACCCAGCTATGTTCGCCGAGCTTCAGTCCTACACGGTAAGGGTCTTTTTGTCCCCCTTTAAGTTGTGCATGTTGGTATGTGACTTGGATGTTTCTTAAAAAAGTACCTGCATTAAACACACGTTGATCGAAGTGATTGGCATAAGCGCCATTTGTCGTTTCAACGTGAAGATAGACAGGTTGATTTGCGTATTCGTCAAGTAATGCTTGTACCGCTTCTTCTGTAATCGGTTGCAAAAGACTCACTGCCTTCCTGATTATGATTATCTATCTATTTTACTAAAAATGACTCCAAATTAATATACCTCTGCTCAGTTTAATCTTGTAGACGGTGAAAATCATGCGTCGAATAAGTCGCGGGCGCTCTTTTTGACAACAGTTGTTGATAGCTCGAGGTGAAATGTGCCAACCGCGCTTCATCTTGGAGTAAATGGTAACTTAATAAATCAATAATAAAGTGATTGGCAAGTTGAGAATTAATAAAGTAAGCGTCATGGGTTTGATTACGATCAGCTGTCATAATGATGCGATGACAGTATTGTTCAAGTGCAGGCGTTCGAAAATGAGAAATGGCTATAATCGTCGCGCCATTTTCACGACCGTGACTCAAACTGTCCATAATTTCTTTCGTGGCACCACTATTCGTAAAAGCAACGATGGTTGTATTACCTTGACACATATGTCCAATCACGGTCATTAAATGCGCATCAGTAATAGCCAGGGTATTAAATCCCATGCGAGAAGTGCGAAAGTACAATTCTTGTGCGCTTAATCCAGAGCTGCCAATACCGATGAAAATGATTTTGTCGCTTTGTTGAATTGTATTGACGAGGTACATCAAGTCATCTTCAACGAGAAATTCTCCAGTGTGATCCATGATTGAACGATAATGTTGATGCAAAATTTGTATGGAAGGACTATTGTGTATCGGTTCAGTTTGCAGTTCGTGTTGGATTGCGAAACGAAACGATTGGAAGCTGTCATAATTTAATTTATGGGCAAAGCGTGTAATACTAGAAGGTGACACACCAATCGCATCAGCTAAGTGATTAATGGCACCTAAGTTCGTATCATCATCAAGCGATAAAATAAATTGAGCGATTTGTTGGTCGACTTTCGTGAAAAGGTGTTGATTTTGTTGAATACGATTTTCAATTTTCATCGTCATCCTCCTTTTAAATTCAGTATATTTGAAAATAATTTCCAAAACAACGTATTTTGTTGACGAAAATTTTCTTAGTGATATATTGAGAGTGAACAGGGAGGAAGAGGACATTCAAATTGTATATGGACCTCACGTTTCGACCATTAAAAATGAAGTAGAAGAACAATTAGAAGGGAGTCATTAGATGAATTTATCACAAGGATTAATCGTATCTTGCCAAGCGTTACCAGATGAGCCACTCCATTCATCGTTTATTATGGGGAAAATGGCGTTAGCTGCACAACAAGGAGGCGCTGTGGGGATTAGAGCGAATACGAAAGCAGATATTTTAGCAATTAAAGAAGAGGTGGATTTGCCAGTCATCGGTATTGTGAAGCGGGACTATGACAATTCTTCTGTGTTTATTACCGCAACGCAAAAAGAAGTGGATGAACTGTTAGAAAGCGGATGTGAAGTGATTGCGATGGATGCGACATTGCGTGAACGTCCTGCTGAAGATTTAGAAGCGTTAGTACAGTACATTCGTAAAGCGGCACCTCATGTCGAAATGATGGCAGACATCGCGACAGTAGAAGAAGCGAAAAATGCAGAGCGTCTTGGCTTTGACTATATCGGTACAACGTTACACGGCTATACAGAACAAACGACGGGCCAAGTGTTATACGCGAATGATTTTGCATTTTTGAAAGACGTGTTAGCGAACGTATCTCAAAAAGTGATCGCTGAAGGCAATGTCATTACACCCGAAATGTTAAAAACGGTGATGGATTTAGGCGTGTATGCGGCAGTCGTTGGTGGTGCCATTACGAGACCACGCGATATTACAAAACGCTTCGTCAAAATGATTGAGGAGGAAAAATAGCGATGAAAATTATCAATTTAGGTAGTGAAGCGAACGCATCTTTTTACGTTGCGAGCGAATTATTTAAACAAATGTTATACCAAAAAGACAGCCGTTTAGGATTAGCGACGGGTGGCACAATGGTCAAAGTGTATGACTATTTAGTGGAATTACTCCAAAAAAATCAAATCGACGTGTCTCAAGTTGAAACGTTTAATCTCGATGAATACGTCGGCTTAGCTTCTGATCACGAGGAAAGTTATTGCCAATATATGAAAAATGTCTTATTCGATGCATATCCTCATTTTACTGCTCAAAATATCCATGTTCCAAATGGTGAAGCAGAAGATATTGAAGCAGAAGCCGCACGTTATGAATCGTTATTAGAAGAAGGCGGTCCGTTAGATATTCAAATTTTAGGTATTGGTCAAAATGGTCATATCGGTTTTAATGAACCGGGGACACCGTTTGAAAGTTTAACGCATTGTGTCAATTTGACTGAAAGTACGATTAAAGCGAACAGCCGCTATTTTGATTCAATTGATGATGTGCCAAAACACGCCATTTCAATGGGATTGAGTTCAATTATGAAAGCGAAACGTATCATTCTGTTAGCGTTTGGTGAGCAAAAACGTGAAGCCATTCGTCATTTAATGAGCCAAGAAGTAACAACAGATGTGCCGGCTACGATTTTACATCGTCATCCGCATGTTGAAGTGTTTGTGGATGACGCGGCAATGCCTGAAATTGAAAAGTAAGCAGTGTTGAACTAGAAATCCGACATGTTTAATCTCTTTTGAAAAGGGTAATCCACCAACTGTGAGAGACAAAACATGACGGAGGATTGATGGAATCATGGAATTACAATTAGCCATTGATTTATTAAATAAAGAAGACGCTGCAGAACTTGCGAAAAAAGTAACGGACTATGTGGATATCGTTGAAATTGGGACACCTATCGTGATTAATGAAGGTTTACCTGCTGTTCAACATCTAAAAGATAACGTGAAAGATGAAGATGTGAAAGTATTAGCCGATTTAAAAATTATGGACGCGGCAGACTATGAAGTGAGCCAAGCTGTGAAATTTGGCGCAGATGTGGTCACAATTTTAGGTGTGGCTGAAGATGCATCCATCAAAAATGCAGTGGAAGAAGCGCACAAGCATGGTAAAGAATTACTGGTCGACTTAATTGCTGTTCAAGATTTAGAAAAACGTGCGAAAGAAATCGACGCATTAGGTGCAGACTATATCGCAGTGCATATCGGTTATGACTTACAAGCTGAAGGTCAATCACCGTTAGAAAGCTTAAGAAAAGTGAAATCAGTCATCAAAAACGCTAAAATCGCTGTCGCTGGTGGGATTAAACCAGAAACAGTTAAAGAAGTTGCGGATGAAGGTCCTGATTTAATTATCGTAGGTGGCGGTATCGCAAACGCCGACGATCCACGTGAAGCGGCTAAACAAATCCGTGAAGCGATTGAAGGTAAATAAGATGGCCATTCAACAGCAGTTTGAACTGATTTGCCGTGAGATCGAACAAACGTTATCACAAGTGGATGACCCAGCGATAGCGCAATTTGAACAAGCTGTATCTGATGCAGAAGCGGTGTTTGTGACAGGTAAAGGCCGTTCAGGATTCGTCGCGAACGGTTTTGCGATGCGTTTGAATCAACTTGGCAAAAAAGCACATGTCGTCGGCGAAACAACGACACCGTCCATTCAAAAAGATGATGTACTCGTTGTTATTTCCGGTTCAGGTTCGACAACGCATTTAAAATTGTTAGCCGATAAAGCCCATGAAGTCGGTGCTACGATTGTATTAGTCACGACAGCAGCAGATTCTAAGATAGGGGAATTGGCAGCAGTGACGCTCGTCCTTCCAGCTGGTACGAAACATCAGGCTGAAGGTTCAGAACAACCGCTCGGCAGCTTGTTTGAACAAAGTGCACAGTTGATGTTAGATGGTGTTGTATTAGACTTCATGACCGCATGGGACGTTGATGAAACGACGATGCAAAACAATCATGCGAATTTAGAGTAAAGTGAATAGAATGACATATTTAAGTCGATGAAAGAGCTAGTTTCTACAATAAGGATGTAGGGACTAGCTTTTTTGAATAGATGGAAGGGTTGAAACAGTGGGGATGATGTCGATTTAAGAGATAAAGAAGAAATGTGCGCGACACGGCGTTGGCAACACACAATCAACTCGCTTTACTTATAAATAAAAAAAGAATATATTGAGATATAACTATAAAAGGACGAGAAATGGCATTAAAACTTTGCGATTGAAAGGATGAACGAGATGAAAATAGCCATCATTGGGCCCGGTGCGGTAGGAACAGCGATTGCTTCAGCATTGGATACGCTAGATGTAACATTGTTAGGGAGACAAGATAAAGTCATGACATTTGAAGAGCGCGACACAGGAGAACGTAAAAGTATCCCTGTCAAAGCGTTGTCATCTGTAACGACGACGTTCGATGTGGTATTTATTGCGGTGAAGACCCATCAAATTGATACGATTTTACCACAACTGAAAACCATCACACACGCGCAATCGAAAGTGATTTTAGCACAAAATGGTAGTGGCTTACTTCCAAAATTAGAGGGCTACGATGCGTACCAAGCTGTCGTTTACATTAGTGGTGAAAAACAAGAGGATAAAGTGAGACATGACAAGGATTACCGCATTCAGTTGAAGAAAGATACGTTTACTGAACAATTGAAAGCGGCCATTTCAACGACTGAGCTCACGTTAGAACTTGAAGAAAATATTGAGAAGGCGATTTGGTTTAAATTGATTTTCAACCTCGGTATGAACACATTGACTGCATTAAGTCGAGACACCGCACGCTTGTTGAAAGACGAACGTATGCTGGAATTATGTAAAAACTTGCTTAAAGAAGGTTTGCAAGTCGCTAATGCGGAAGGGATTACGTACGAAGATTCATTTGTAGAAGATGTCATTGCGGCGTATCGCATCTTTTCTGATGAAAGTGCGACGAGCATGTATTATGATACGATGAACGAACGCGTGACAGAAGTTGAAGCGATTCAAGGTTATATTTACAGACAAGGTCAAAAACATCAACTCCACATTCCTTATATTGAAACGACATATACGTTGTTAGCACATCAAAATGAGGTCAGACAGCGATAGAAAAAGAAAATGTGGTATGGGGGAGGGGACATAAAAATTTTTAAATTGTCTTTCTTTGATACATTTTATCAAATCCCTTTCATTGATAACTTTTTTAAATTTTCACAATTGTTGCCATGGACTTGCGTTCCTAGGGGACTTGCCTCAACTCAATTCGGCTTGATTAAAGTGTACACTGGTATGAAGCCGAATTGGATTTTCGGGAGCAGTACAGAAATCTCATGTGTAACAAAGATTTCGTCGTACTGCCCCCGCAAGACTGACTAGACTTCTCAAAAGCATGCGCATTGAGAAGTCAGACAGCTGCTGCGATAAACAGTAGCCACTATCAAATTCAAATGACGGTATTTTGTTTTCGACTTTATCCCTCAGGAGTCTCAGCCATTTTAGCAATTTGAAATGAAATGCTGCGAATCAATGAAGATAGCTTATAAGGTGACAAAATCAAAAATTTTTATTCCCATTAACCTTAATTGATTGTACATTTCTATATTTTGATTTCCGTTCATCGTAGGAGAGGGTCTGGGAAACTCAATGATGTCCCATCTCTCTTTTTTACATTCAAATTACAGAAAATTCCGTCTTCTATATTGTATATGTGCCTATATTTGTGTAAGATTGAACCAAGACGGTCGGGATTGAGAGTCAAAATGGATGTGCTAGCAATCTCAATGATTCATGAAATAGATTCATCTTATGAGGTACAGTCCCATGAATATTTTGAGAAGTAATAGAAATTTTAGGTTTTTTATGTCATCGAATGCGTTAAGTGCAATCGGTGGGGTGTTGTTTAATTTAGTGTTTATTGTTTATGCGCAAAATATGGAAAATGCCAAACTTGCGATCAGTGCGATTGTCATTGTGTCAACGATTCCTATGATAGGTGATTTTTTATTAGGCTATTTTTCAGATAGAACAGTACATAAATATCGTATGTTTCTGATGAATAAATTAGTGCAAATGACTATCTACTTGGTGTTTGCATTTTTGATGTCTTTTGAAGCGAATTGGATCATTTTTGGCTGTTTACTCCTGTTAAACTTTGTCTCGGATTTGATTTCTTTATACAATGTTTATTTGGAAATCCCTATTGTGAAACATCTTGTAATGGCAGAAAGTTTAACGGATGCACGGGCGCTTGATAATGGGTTGCATCATACAGTAGGGTTGCTAGGGAAGCTATGTGGAGCGAGTCTGATTGTCCTGTTAAATTACAATTTTTCGTTGCTCAGTTTATTGAATGCACTGTTGTTTTTATTGTCGTTTTATATTTTATGGTGTAACCGCCAACAATTCAAAATCGCGATACCTTCAAAAAATTATTATGAGGGAGAGCGTTTGAATGTTAAAACGGTTGTACAAGATAGCTATAAAAATTTAAAAACGCTCTTTAAATACAAACAAATCTTTCATTTTGCGATGATTTTTGCATTGATGAATCTAATCAGTTTTGCGCAAGAAGGTTTGTTACTCCTGTCATATTCGGAAAATGAAGCGTTGTTATTTTTCAATTTCACTTTTACATTAACACTTTATACGACTGCTGAAGCGTTAGGCATGATTACTGGTTCAATGTTTCCTTTTAAGGCGTTAAGGAAGACATCGATTGAAGCGAATCTAATTTTTGAAATGATGTTGACTGTGTTGATTATTTTCAATTTACTGTTGATTGAAGAACGCTATTCATTACTCATTTTACTGTTTTTATCCGGTTACTTTATGGGGATTTCTAACCCTAGAATTGATGCTTTTATTATGCAAACGTTACCTGACAAAGTACTCTCGTCAGTAACAAGCATTTTTTATACATTAGTACAGCTCACAATCCCGATAGGCACTTTTGTTTTTCTCACGCTGTCCAATGTTTTTTCAATCAAGCTTGCATGGTTGATGTTGTCTGTAGTTGGTGTGGGACTACTTATTTATGCCTTTATGTTTGCACGTCAATATCATACACAACCAGAAAAGCATAGTGAGGGGTGAGAGTGATGGGACATATTCGTATTAAAAATTTATCTTTTAAGTATACAGATGCTATTTTCACAGACCTCAATTTAAACATCGATGACAGTTGGAAATTAGGACTCATTGGACGCAATGGTCGAGGGAAGACGACATTTTTAAAATTGCTATTAAACCAACTTGAATATGAAGGACAGATTGAGGCATCAGTGACTTTTAAATATTTTCCAGCTTACCCAGAGCCTCAACAATATGTGACTGTGGAGGAGATGTTGCTTGAACGGAATCCAACTTTAGAACCTTGGCGTATTTATAAAGAGTTTTCGTTAATCGGCTTGGATACGGCATTGTTGTATCGTGATTTTGATACGTTAAGCGGTGGTGAGCAAGTGCGTGTGCTGCTTGTAGAGTTGTTTTTAGAAGAACATAACTTTGCGTTGATTGATGAGCCTACGAATAATTTAGATATTGAAGGTCGAAAAGTGGTGCAACGCTATTTGGATAAAAAGAAAGGTTACATTCTCGTTAGTCACGATCGTCAATTTTTAGATCACACCGTAGAATATATTTTATCGATTAATAAAAATAATATTGAGTTGATTAAAGGCAATCTTAAAACTTGGGAGACCGAAAAAGCACATGCAGATCAACTGGCACAAGAGAAAAATGCGGCTTTGAAGAAGGAAATTAAAAGATTAGATCAAGTGTCGAAAAGTTTGAAATCGTGGGGCGCGTCGAGGGAAAAGAGTTCCAAAGATTCATTTGATAAGGCACGTGCAGCGAAACTGATGAAACGGTCAAAAGCTGTAGTGAAACGAAATGAAAAGAAGATTGAGGAAAAGCAAGCCTTAATTGATAATGTTGAAAAAGTCGAAACGATTCAATTGGACGTCGATGTCGTTAAAAAACAGGTGTTATCACTCAGAAATTTTTCAATATTAATGGATGGAAAACCATTGTTTAAGCCGATTAATGTGACGTTGTTGCCGTCAGAGATATTATTTATTGTAGGTGAAAATGGTGTGGGGAAATCAACATTATTCAACTTTATACAACATCCAGAACAGTATGATACTGTAGGAGAGTATGACATTCATTTACCTGAAAAGACGTCGGTGGTCGATCAAAAATATGTGTATCAAGATGGTTACAATCAATGGTTTCAATCTTTGCCACAACCTCAAAAGGAGAAATTTCTACATTTACTTTATCAATTAGGAGTCGATAAGAGAAAGTTTGCGACGCGACAAACGGAAGGCTGGAGTGATGGCGAAAAGAAAAAAGTGTTGATTGCGCATTCACTCATTCAGCAAAACAGTTTGTTGATGTGGGATGAAGTGACCAACTATCTGGACTTTTATGTTGTGGACCAACTGATTGACATGTTGGCAAACGCACAACCGACCATGATTGCGATTGATCATAATGCACATTTTGTAGAAACACTCGCTTCTAAAACCATTCAATTGGTACGTGATGAAGGGATTGAAATATAGAAAATTTCAAGTCTTAATCCATCCCAAAATTTATGATTCATTAATGACTTTAAAGCAATCGGAAAATGAGGGGGATTGGCGTATAAAAAATTGATGCTATTGTTTTCTTGATTTCATAAACTTGACCTCAGTTTCTCTGTATTGGGTCTAAGATTGCCAGAAGGCTGAGACTCCTGAGGGATAATACAAGGGCTTAATGCGAGTTCTAATGTTTAATCATGGTTGCTGTTTATCGCAGTAGCTGTCTGACTTCTCAATGCGATCACTTTTGAGAAGTCTAGTCAGCCTTGCGGGGGCAGTACTACGAAATCTTTGTTGCACATGAGATTTCTGTACTGCTCCCAGAATCCACTAACGCCTCAACAAGTGTAACAGTTTAATCAAGCGTTAGTTAGTCGAAGGGCTAGCCTCTCGGAAAGCGAAGCCATGAGGGCAATCAAAAACATTATTCATAGTGAGAGGGCAAGTAAACAAAGTACTGCATCAATAGCATCAAAAATTTTCATCCCTTCTTTGGAATTAGGGGGGAGCAAATGACTCAATATATTCAAATTTTATCATGTTGGAATCATGAAAAAGCATAAAAAACTTGTTATAATCAATTTATAAAATAAAGTAAGCGCATTTGTTGGTACAATAATCAGTACGTGAACGTCTATTTTTGATCAACAAATGTTGCGGCACTGGCGTTCACGACATAGAAAGAAGGTAAAACATGCCAAAACTTATTTTATGTAGACACGGACAAAGCGTCTGGAATGCTGAAAACTTATTTACAGGATGGGCAGACGTCGATTTATCCGAACAAGGTCACAACGAAGCAATCACATCAGGAAAAAAATTGAAAGAACAAGAAATTCAGATTGATATTGCATTTACCTCATTATTGAAGCGTGCGATTAAGACAACGTTTCATTTATTAAATGAGTCTGATCAACTCTTTGTACCCGTTGTTAAATCATGGCGTTTGAATGAACGTCATTATGGCGGTTTACAAGGATTAAATAAAGATGAAGCACGTCAGCAATTTGGTGAAGAACAAGTACATATTTGGAGACGATCCTACGATACACCGCCGCCAGCACAAGATGAAGCACAACGCGAGCGCTATTTAAAAGATCGCAAATACGAATTATTAGATAGACGCGTGATGCCTGAATCTGAAAGTTTGAAAGATACTTTGGTGCGTGTGATCCCATATTGGAACGACCAAATTTCTCAAGAACTCCTCGCCGGTAAAACAGTATTAGTCGCTGCACACGGGAACTCATTACGTGCTTTGATTAAATATTTAGAAGGCGTCTCAGATGAAGATATCGTCGGCTATGAAATTAAAACAGGTGCACCACTGATTTACGAATTGACAGATGGTTTAAAAGTCATTGATAAATATTATTTATAAACATCTTATTGCTGAAAAGAATGAGAGATAAATTTACTATGTTATTTGCCATCATGGACGAGGTTTGAAAGCAATAAAATCAATCACTTCAAAACCTTTGACCTGATTCGTCCAAGTTAGCACTTTAAATATAGTTAGGGAAAGGCTGGGCATTTCACGATGACCCGGCCTTTTCATATGGAAATACACGAATATTTTTCAGTTATCATTGCGTTAAATTTTGCATGATGCGTGATGACATCATACAAAATATAATCATATGAACTAAGGAAGTATAAAAATGAAGTTCACATATGTGGAAAGCGAGTGCTATGTTAAAATAAAGCAAAACTGTAAAAGTAGTGTGATGAAGTTTGGAATTGTTAAAGCGACTTGAAGCATATGCAGTAGAAAGACCGGAACATATTGCGATTTGGATGGACGACGTGACGGTCACGTATGAAACCTTATGGCAAGATGTCCAAAAGGAAAGTGAAGCGTTACCCACGAATATGGCGTATCAAAATGTCGTGTTAATGCATACCCAAACGTCGGACTTTATTGTGGCTTATTTAGCAGTGCTCGTACGCCAAGGTGTGCCGTGTGTGCTCGGGCCACAGTGGTCAACGGAACAACGTGATGCGCTTATTCGATTACACCGCATGCCTTATATATGGGGAGATGAAGGGGTGACGTCTACTTCATATGAACCCTCACATGAAGCGCCGACGATTCCACAATTGTTACATATTGGTTTTACGTCAGGCACGACAGGGTTACCGAAAGGCTTTATGAGAGATTTACCGTCATGGATGGCTTCCTTTGAAATGAATGATACATTGTTAGATTCCTCGACACAGACGTATATGGCACTCGGCCCGTATGCCCATTCGTTAACGTTATACGTCATGATTTATGCATTATGGAATGGCAAAACGTTTATGGGGCAAGATCGGTATGATATGGCAAAAGGTCTGTCGTATATTGCAGAACTTCAACAAACGTGCGCATTATTTCTCGTGCCTACAATGGTCTACGATGGCATCCATTTAGGACAACAGTCACAGTGGGTACGTCACATTTTTATTTCTGGGGACAAATTACCACCCAGTCGTCATACACAACTTAAAGCAGTGTTTCCAGAAAGTACGATTGATGAGTTTTTCGGCACTTCGGAAGCAAGCTTTATTAGTGTCAATCGTCATCAAACTGCGCCCCTCGATTCTGTGGGCTGCTTGTTTCCAAATGTGACGGTGACTTTGAGAGAGCGAGACGATGCCGGTATCGGACAATTGTTTGTGAAAAGCCCGATGATATTTTCAGGCTATCTCGGTGAGGACGCAGTTGAAGAATGGATAGCGACAGGCGATTACGCTCGAATTGAAGGGGATGTGCTGTATTTACAAGGTCGTGTCAAAGATCGTTTGATTATTGGTGGGAAGAATGTGTATCCTGCTGTGATTGAACAACACCTCAAGCAATGGCCAGAAATTGTAGATACGGTCATCGTACGACGTCCACACGACAAGCTAGGTGAGTTAGCGATTGCCCTTTACACTGGTCCGAAGCAATTGGACGTTCAAATGATTCGACACTGGCTGTCATCACGTGTATCGAGATATGAAATACCTTCAAAATTCATTCACGTCGCATCACTGCCATATACTGGGAGTGGAAAAGTTTCACGAAAAATGGCACAAACTTGCTATGAAAGGGGTGATTTTCAATGAAGAAAGCAGTCATCGTTGCAGCAAAACGAACACCAATTGGAGTGTATGGCGGCCAACTTCAAAAATGGGAGCCTGAACAATTACTCAAACCGTTATTCGAACATTTTGAAGCGACATTACCTTGTTCACTCAATGATTTGGATGATGTCATTCTCGGTAATATTGTCGGTAAAGGGGGCAATATTGCGCGAAAGAGTTTGCTCGAGGCAGGGATAGATGTTTCTGTGCCAGGTCTCACGGTTGATCGTCAATGTGGTTCGGGCCTTGAAGCGATTCATTTGGCGAGTCGACTCATTGAAAGTGGTGCGGGAGACTTTTACATTGCAGGCGGTGTCGAAAGTACGAGTCGTGCACCTTGGAAAATGGAAAAGCCGACATCACTTTATCCGACAACGCAACCAACATTTTATGACCGTGCCCCATTTGCGCCAGCGGGTCAAGATCCGAGTATGATTGAAGCGGCAGACAACGTGGCAGAACAGTATCGTGTATCACGTGAAGATCAAGATCGTTTCGCAGTTCGCAGTCACCACCGTGCGAGTGAAGCGATTGCGACGGGGGTGATGTCAGCTGAAATATTGCCATTAATGGTGAAAGGTCAGCTGATGACACAAGATGAAAGCGTTAAGCCACATCTTCAGTATGAACGGATTGCACGATTAAAGCCGTTACGTGAAGGGGGGACAGTGACGGTCGGTAATTGTTGTCTCAAACACGACGGCGCCTGCCTAGTTGCGGTCATGTCTGAAGAAAAAGCACGCGAACTTGGTATGTCAGAAGGTCTGATGTTTGTGGATTATGCGATTGAAGGAGTGGATCCGCACGTATTAGGTATCGGTCCTGTACCTGCAGTGCAGCGTATTTTAGAACGCCAACAACAGACGATAGACCAAATTGATGCTGTAGAATTGAATGAAGCTTTTAGTGCGCAAGTGTTAGCGTCTGTACGTGCCTTAAACATTCAGGAAACGCAGCTGAATCGTTATGGTGGTGCGATTGCAATCGGTCATCCTTATAGTGCGAGTGGTGCGATTTTAGTCACCCGTCTGTTTTATATGAAAGATGCACAAAGTACGATTGCGACAATGGGCATTGGAGGAGGTATGGGTAATGCAGCACTTTTTGAACGTTGGCGACCGTGAAGTTAAAGATTACTGTTTTGACGACGACGTAGTGCAACACTATCAGCAATTTTTTAATATGCCACAGTCGACCACCGTGCCTTTATTAATGACTGCACGAGTATGGCCACTTTTTTCGCTATTTCGACCGTTTAAAGAGGCGGCAATTCAACTTGTAGCGACAGAAATTGAAGCACATCACCCTTTAAAAGTAGGCGTGTATTATCAAGTGACGATGGCAGTGATAAAAGTCCAACAAATCAAGTCATTTCAACGTTATCAAATGGCATTATCATTCGAGCAAGGCGACACATGCCATTGTCGTATCATACAAACTTTTGTTAGTCGGGAGGCAGCATAATGCATTTTTCAACAGAAGACGTGCAGTACTACTTAGCATTGGTAAATGATACGAACCCGATACATACCGATATTGTTCCAGGCCAACTCGTTGTGCAACGTATATGTGTTGAAGCAGCAGTTGAACCCATCGCCGTACGTTATAAAAATCCGATTGGTGTCGATGAACGAGTCACTTGGTATCGCAACAACATGCAAATTCAAGTGTTGGGAATGGATGAACAGCTGAAACTCGTCATAGAGGTCAAAGAGATGTAGGAATGCAATGCAGTTAAACTTATAAAAAGCGATGAACATGTCTATTGTTATAGGAGATGCGGCATCGCTTTTTGAGTACCTGTTTTTATGTGAATTCTGTGACGCTTTTGTTCTTAATCTGGTAAGTCTTATTGTAATAGTTTGAGGCTATACTTTCATCATGTGTAATTTCAATGACTGTTTCAATTTGTTGGTGTATGATACTTCTTATAAAATCTGCATTTTCTTTATCTAATCCTGCAGAAAATTCATCAAGTAGCACAAACTTTGGCTTTCTAATCATAATACGTGCCAATGCAATCCTCATCTTTTGACCCCCTGACAAACGATCTCCATTGACGCCTGTATGATACTCTAATCCATGTGTCTGAACGAAATCACTTAAATGACATTGCTCAATTACAGTATCGAGTTGATCATCATCAAACGATTCGCCTAATGTAATATTAAATAGTATGGACGCATTAAAGATAAAAGGGCTCTGTTCGAAATAGTGAATAGAATGAACTAAATCAGTAAAACGCATTTGCTGTGAATCTATATTATTAAAAAGCAATTGTCCTTTTTGCGGTCGCTCAAGTAACAATAGCAGTTTAAAAAAAGTAGACTTGCCACTTCCTGAAGGCCCTTTTAATAAGATATGATCTCCTTGATTAATCGTTAAATGTACATGTTCAAATATGATGCGGTCACCATATTGATGCAAGATGTCCTCAAACTTTATAGGAAGGAGCGTCGAGGCCGGTCTATTTGAAACATTTTGTACGTCACTATTCTCATGAGTGAGTGAGGCGATAAAATGATTATATTTACGAACAATCGTATTTGAGGACCGCAATTTATTATAATAATCTATCGCATTTACAGCTGGCGTAACGATGCGATCACTCGCCAAATAAACTGCCATTAAAGCAGCCAAAGAAAGGTGGCCTTCAATTACGAAAAGTCCTCCGATAAATAAAGGGACAAACGAACTCACACCGGATAATAAGTGCGTCACCCAATTCGACTGATAAAGGTTTTTCTGCACGGTATAGTTACTTTTTTCTAGATGATGCAATCGATTTGTTAAAGCAGACTGGAAGAAAGACTGTTTATTAAATAATCTTATCGTTGTCAGCGCACTAAAATATTCATTGAGACGATCTACAAATTGAGAAGAATCCGAAGACCATGTATCTGTGGACTGTTTGATTTTATTTTTATAGAGCTTAGGCGTAATGACAGGGATAGTTGAAAAGAGTATAAATAATAAACCGAGCTGATAATCAATCACAAGGACATACGTTGCAGAGATAATAGAAAAAGTGACACAGTATATAAATAAAAACAAAGATTTGATATAGTTGGTTTCAAGAAATTTGAAATCATTAATAATAAAACTTAATAAATCGGCGCGCATAGATGCATGGTTTCCTGAAAAGTATTTTCGTATCATTTTTCCTTTATATGTATGATTGAAGTCTAGAATATACTTTTGTTGGTACAGATTCCATAGGTATAAACCAGTTCGAATTGTACAGTAACCGATGATACCGAAAATAAAATAATGGATGAGTGAGGAAAGACTTTTGATTTCAACCGAACGAATGATACCAGCCACTAGCGTCGGAATCACCAAGCCATCCAAAGCCGTAATCAACATAAAAACATAAATGAGAAATAGTTTGGGTTGTAGTAATTTAATTTTCATCTTTATCACCTATAAAATAAAATGATCAAATGCGTTGATATCCTTACCACTCTGCTTATAATTGCAATTGATTATAGCACAATCTCTTTTAAAAAACAGAAAATTCTAACAAATTATATTGTAAAATACTCAAAATGCGCTATGATTGAACGGTTAAAAGGTATGTCCCATTACAAAAAACAACCTTGATGTACTGCAATGTGAGCGAGATTACTGGGCTCAACGATACAATACATCAAGGTTTGAGTCATGCTTATGATAATGAATAAAATAGCATTTGAATCCGCGTGCTCAGAAAATTAAATTTCTGTCACTTCAACTTCAATTTGTTCAACACGATTTGACGCACCATGATCAACAGGTCCGACAAAATCGTTCATTTTCCAACCGTTTTTAATGGCAGACGCTACAAACGCTTTGGCATTAATCACGGCTTCTTTTGGTGTTTGGCCATTAGCTAAGTTGGCTGTTGTCGCTGCCGCAAATGTACAGCCTGCACCGTGGTTATAACTTTGTTGGAACATATCCGTTGTGAGTTGATAGAACTTGTCACCATCATAGTATAAGTCGTATGATTTATCTTGATCTAACGCTTTACCACCTTTAATCACCACGTGTTGTGCACCTTGCTCGTGGATGATTTTTGCTGCTTTTTTCATATCTTCAATTGATTTTAACGTACCCAAGCCTGATAATTGACCTGCTTCAAAAAGGTTTGGTGTCGCAACAGTTGCTTTTGGTAATAAATACTTAATCATCGCTTCAGTATTTCCTGGGTTAAGCACTTCATTTTCACCTTTACATACCATAACTGGGTCTACGACGAAACTTTTTGCGCCTGATTCTGTGTATGCTTCTCCGGCACGTTGGATGATTTCTTCGCTACCGAGCATACCTGTTTTGACTGCATCCGGTCCTACGCTAATGACTGTTTCAAGTTGTTTGTTGAAGACATCAAATGGGATAGGGCTCACATCATGTGACCAAGTTTCTTTATCCATTGTGACAATTGCCGCAAGTGCGACCATGCCGTACGTGTCTAACTCTTGGAAAGTTTTTAAGTCGGCTTGCATCCCCGCGCCTGCACTTGTGTCTGATCCTGCAATCGTTAATACTTTTTTCAAAGCCATCGTTCATTCACTCCTTCAATTGTACATCTGTTACATCATACCATAATGAGGATGGTAACTGCTGTACGCTACAATATGCTTATGTTCACCATTTTAGCATGCGCGTTGAACGGCTGCTATAAAAATGTTTATTGAATCAAAGCGGTGAGGCAGGCGAAATTATGTTAAAATGTGGCTGAGGTGAAGAAGATGGATTGGTCAACAATATTTCATGAAATTAAAGAAAAGCATGATTTTAAAGCGATGCATGACTTTTTAGAAAAAGAATATACGACGCAAATTGTTTACCCTGAACGCAAAAACATTTATCAAGCGTTTGACCTCACGCCATTCGAAAATGTCAAAGTTGTGATATTGGGACAAGATCCTTATCATGGCCCAAATCAAGCCCATGGTTTAGCATTTTCAGTGCAACCGGGTGCAAAATTTCCACCTTCATTGCGAAACATGTATCAAGAACTTGCTGACGATATCGGTTGTCAACGGACATCGCCACATTTACAAGATTGGGCGAGAGAAGGTGTATTGTTATTGAATACCGTTCTGACAGTGCGCCAAGGCCAAGCACATTCACATAAAGATATTGGCTGGGAAACATTTACAAATGAAATTATCCGAGCGATATCTGACTATAAAACTGGCGTCGTCTTTGTACTGTGGGGCAGACCTGCACAACAAAAAGAAAGCCTGATTGATACATCACGCCACTATGTGATTAAGTCACCACACCCAAGCCCATTGTCGGCACATAGAGGCTTTTTTGGTTCCAAACCTTATTCTCGAACGAATGCTTATCTTGAAGGACAAGGTTTAGCGCCGATTCATTGGTGTGAACAAAAGGAGGGAGCGCATGAATAAAGACAAACTGATTCAACTGTTGGAACACGAATTGGTTCAAGCAGATGCCGCGACGACTGATGCAGCTTTTGAAAAACATATGTATGCCATCCACGCTTTAACGGCACTCTATACGGGGCAAGAAATGTCGAACGATGGAAGTACATCATCACGTTCAGCTTCACCCGTCACACCGAAAAGACAAACGTCGACACAAGTGACAGATGAAGAGATTAGATTGATGGGCGGTAAAGTGTCATCTTCCAGTCAAAACACGTCAACGACTTCAGATCAACGTATGGTGACGGATGATGAAATCGGAAATGGTGCTTCAATATTTGATTTTTAATTGTAACTTTGATGAGGAGGAAATATCGTGAAAGTATTTATTATTTTAGGTGCATTGAACGCTTTAATGGCAGTCGGTACAGGGGCTTTCGGAGCGCATGCATTAGACGGGAAATTATCAGAACATTATATGTCAGTATGGGAGAAAGCGACAACATATCAAATGTATCATGGCTTAGGTCTTGTACTGATTGGTATTATCGGGGGTGCACTGAACCTTAACGTCGGTTGGGCAGGTTGGCTCATGTTTTTAGGTATCGTATTCTTTAGTGGTTCACTGTATATCTTATCTTTAACACAAGTAAGTGTCCTTGGTGCAATTACGCCAATTGGTGGCATTTTGTTTGTCATTAGCTGGCTCATGCTTGCCATCGCAGCATTTAAATTATAGTTGAATGAAAATAAAGTTGAAAAAGACAGGCAAACGTCTGTCTTTTTTGTTGGCAAAATAGAGTGTGCGTAATTAAACTTAATTTACACATTGTTTATACTGACAAAACAAAAAATGGATTGGGACATAATAATTTTAAGCCTCAATCCATTCATATATATTTGACTGATTAATTGATTTTAAAGTAGTTGGGAAATGAGGATGAATGGGATAGAACGTTGATGCTATTGATTTCATAAACTTGACCTCAGTTTCGCTATATTTGATATAAGATTGCCAGAAGGCTGAGACTCCTGAGGGATCAGCTGGTCCGGAGAATCCACTAACGCCTCGACAAATGTAACTGTTTAATCAAGCGTTAGTTAGTCGAAGGGCCAGCCCCTCGGAAAGCGAAGCCTTGAAGGCAATCTAAAGCTACAAATCATAGGGAGGGCAAGTTTAACAAAAATATTGCATCAATAGCATCAAAAATTTTTATGTCCAATCCCCTAACTATTAATTTTATGTGCATCATGCTTTCAACATTTCAAAATCAATTATTCTTCTATCATTTTTTCAACATCACGTTTTCTTGTATCCAAAATCAATTGTGTCAATTCATCTTTATCCATGCGACGTAACTTAGGCAAACGAATAAAGAAGAACACTAATCCAAGTATCGTCCAACCACCTAATGCAATATACGATGGCATCGATAATGACGCCGGTGAAAATGGTAACAACAATAATAATAAAAAGACGAATGCAAAGATAGAGCCGATAATCGCAAACACTTTATACACCGGTCCATAAGTTTGACTGTCTTTATTAAAACTAAACAATTTCACCGCTGCAAGACACGTCACAAGGTAAGCGATAGACACGCCTGTAGATGACATATCAACAATCCATGTTAACGCAGTACGTCCTAACCACGGCGCAATCAATGTAATCGCGACTAAGAATATAATCGCAACGTAAGGTGTTTTATATTTTTTGTGTAATGTACTAAATAATGATGGCATAATGCCTGAACGGCCCATTGAGAATAACAGACGACTTGAGCTTAATAAGAAACCATTTAAGCCTGTGAAAATCCCCATAATAATCGCAATGCTTAGTACTGCTAGCCCAATTGTACCGAATGCTTCTCTCGTTACAGAACCTGTCAACCATAAATCGCTACTGCCACCTGATAACCAGCCTGTGTATAAAATCATTAAGATATAGGTCAAACTTGCTGCAAGTAGACTATATACGATTAATTTAAATGTTTTATTAGGAGAGAAACTAAATTCCTCTGCGGTTTGTGGAATGTTATCGAAGCCGACATAGGCCCACGGTGCAACAGCGACAATCATAATAATCGCCTGGAACCAACCGTAATGTGTGCCATTGTATGGTTTTAGGTTATCTAATGAGTAGTTAGCACCAAAGAATGAACCGATGAAAAGTAGGACGACGACAACGACCATTGCCACACAGAAATAATATTGTAATGAACCTGAAACGCTTGCCCCTTTAATCGCAATCAACATAAAGACGAGTAAAAGGAAGGATGCAATTAAGATTTCAGTAATGTAGACATCCCAGCCAGCAATGGTATAAAGTTTGCCAAATTCAATCACATCTGGCAGTAAAAACTTAATTAATAAACTAAAAGCTGTCGCATTTAACGCTACGACACATATGTATCCAAACGTCAAAAACCATGCTGAGAAAAAGCTGACATAACGTCCAAACCCTAAAAAGCTAAATGCAAAGCCGCCACCTGACACAGGAAAGCGTTCAACTAATGCACCGTAACTTACCGCAATCACAATCATAAGTAAGGCACCGATAAAAATACCGATAGATGCGGCAATAGGTCCGGATGATTGAATCCAGTCACCTGGTAGGATAAATGAGCCCCAACCAATACATGAACCATATGCAATGGCCCAAACAAATTTTTCTGAAAGGTTTTGTTGGAGGTCACCACGATCAGGTTTTTGATTCTTTTTTTTCATTATTTTTTCACCCCTGAATATTCTTATACCCCTGTTTTATTTTTTTATAACAACGAATTTCTGTAGTCGGAAAATAAATGATACCTTAAAAATTGAAAAATTGCATTAAAAAAATGAATTTTATTGATTGCGTTTGATGAAAGTGTTTTTGAAAAACTGTATCAATGGATATTGTTTTAATAATGATATTTGTGTATAATAATCTGAAAATTAAATGGAGGGGTGAGGGGATGCAACATTTTAGACTTGCTGTGAACGACGACATTGATTTTGTTTATCCAACACTGGCATATGCACCAGCGCTTTACAAAGTTGTTGATCAAAATCGAGACCATCTCAAAACGTTTTTACCATGGGCTGAAACGATATCCTCTGTGGAAGACGAAAAGACATTTATGCAACAAACATTAATCTTGGTTGCAGAGGGGAAGGCTTTATATTTCTTCATTTATAAAAAAGATCAACTCATTGGGACGATTGATTTACATGCTTGGAATGACAAGGTGCGTAAAGCAGAAGTTGGTTATTGGCTTGCGAAAAGTGAGAATGGCCAAGGGATAACAACAGCTGCGGTACGTAAATTATGTGATATCGCATTTACGGATTATAATCTCAATAAATTAGAATTGCGTGCGAATGTACATAATATTGGCAGTAATCGCGTTGCAGAAAAAGCGGGATTTCGTTTCGTTGGCGTCAAACATGAAGACAGCATCGTAGGAGAGCAATATGTAAGTATGAACTATTATGAATGCTTAAAACGTGATTTTTATCATGAGGCAACTGACTAACATCATGTGCCAATCTTACATCTTTTGTGAGACAATTCATAAAAAATCAATAAATTTTTAATAATTGTATCCCAAAATGATTCAAAACATGGTACAGTAAGAATAAGCAAAAGATATGACAGTAAACATATCATTTTGTGTTTTTCATTTTCAAAAAGTTCTCCAATAAAAGGGCCTGTTCACATTGATAGCGTAGCGACTATGAATGATAGAACAGGCCTGTTTGACTTTTTAAACTTATTTTGATGATGTCGTTTTGACTCCGAAGTACGTGATTTTACGCCACACCCATTCGATAGGACCTTGATTGAACTGACGCAAATACACATAACAAACAACGACTTGTATGAGGAACAGTGCGAGCGCAAAGAGGTAGGTTTGATAAAGTGGCAGTTTGTTATAAAATCCAAGGCCGAAACCCGTAAAAAGGAATGTACAGACAATGGATTGAGATAAATACACGGATAAACTCATTTTTCCAGGATAACGAAAGAGCTTCAGTAACTTCTGAGCTACTGGATATTGCATGACATGGAAAAAGAGGAGCACAATACCGACAGATAATAACGGACCACCAACCATAAAGCTGAACATCATCAAACTAGGATTAGTCATTGCATACGCACCGATGCATTTAACGAGAACACCGATAACGATAAAAAGAGTGCCCCATTGTGTCGCACGAGTCGGATGTTGCTTCACCCATGCCACTAAATTGCCTTTCATTGCCGCCATCCCTAACAATAAATAGGGAAAAATATCGAGCCAATCAATGGTCAGTATCGAGGCAATGTTACCGAGGTTATCCTGTGCATTATAAAGGAAGAAGTCGATATAATGTGAACTCGTTTTAGCTTGTAACACGTCATTCAATGCTGCTTGATTCCCACCACTGAACGGTAATTTCGCTTTTGACATTAATCCTATAATGAGAAAGGGTAAACCAAAGAGGACGACTTTCAATGCAAATAAAATGATCGCCGCGTTTTTTAACTTCTTGACAGAAACTTTGGTGCACCACATCGCCGCAAATCCCATCACGGCATATGTCAGTAAAATATCTCCAGCAAATAAGAGAAAGCCGTGAATTAACCCGAGTATCATCAAAAAAATAAGCCGTCTTAGTATTACTGGTTTAAAAGCAATGCCGCGTTGTTGTGTACTTCTGTAAATGAGCATTAAGCTGAATCCAAATAAAAATGAAAAAATAGGATAAAAAGAACCAATAACGAATAACATGACCATTCGCAACAACAAGCTATCGATTCCTTGTAGCGCAAGATCTAAACGAACATGCTCAAAAGGAAAACTCAATACTAAAATATTCATAAGTAAAATCCCAAACAAACTCATCCCACGTAACGCATCTAATTCAATAATCCGTTGCTGATTAGGGGGGTGTGCCATGATTGCTTACCTCACTTTTCTATATCAAAGGTTCAACAAAGATGTCTCTCGTGTATGTCAGTTGAGTGTATCACGTGTGCGTAGATGGCCAACAGTAACCCTATCTTCCCATTTTAATGATATTGGAATACAAAATTTGTGCCATATCGTCTGGCGATTCTTGGCAACCTTGTTTAAGCCAACTGTATATCAATGCAATTTCGCCACCAATTGTATAGTTAATGAAGTAATTGGATTGTTGGAGCTCAGGCAAATGATTTAACAACTTTTCATAAGCTTGACGCGTAAATTGTAAATATTGATGAATGGCATTAAGTTGCGGTTGCGTCACGATAATGGCTGTGAAAAATGTTTGGTGACGCTTAATATACTTAAACAGCAGTCTAAACGTTTTGATAATGCGTGTTTTCGTTTCATCGAGCGGGTAAGACTCAATCACTTTTGACGTATACAAAATGAGCTTTTCATACCTCGCCATATGATACGTCGTCAAAACTTCAAACAGTTGATATTTATCTTCAAATTGGGCGTAAAAAGTTGAACGATGGACGCCACTCTCTGCGCAAATCTGTTTAATCGTAATTTCATCAAGGGGTTCTGTTTTTAATAATTCAATCATTGCTTTCACAATGCGACGTCTTGCTTTTGATTTTGTTTTGACCATATTATCACCAGTGTTATTATAATATAATTTTCCATCCGACACATTTGAAATGATTGTCTGTATTTTTTCAGAGTGAATTGACTTATAATACAGGAGTTGAATTTATTGAGAAAGGGAGTAGAGAAGATGAAGAAATTAGTTATGGTGAACATCATTACGATCATCGTTTTAATTATCATCGGTGTTGTAGGCTTTTATTTCTACAATCAATCGGTTAATTATATTAAAACAGACAACGCACAAGTGGACGGGGACCAAATTAAAATTGCAAGTCCTGCGTCAGGAAAAATTAGTAGTTTAGACGTGCGTGAAGGAGATACATTGAAAAAAGGGGATACTGTAGCCAAAGTACAAGGTGCAGGTCAAGGTGATGAGCCACAAACAATGACTATCACAATGCCTAAAGCGGGTACAATCGCAAAATTAGATGGTCAAGAAGATGGCATCGCACAAGCAGGTCAACCGATTGCATACGCATATGACCTAGATGATTTATATATCACAGCAAACATTGACGAAACAGAAGTAAAAGACGTTCAAAATGGCCAAGATGTAGATGTTACGATTGATGGTCAAGACGCAAAAGTGAAAGGTAAAGTGGATCAAATCGGTCATGCGACTGCCTCAAGCTTTTCATTAATGCCATCATCAAATAGTGACGGTAACTATACAAAGGTGTCACAAGTGGTGCCTGTTAAAATCAAATTAAACAGCCAACCTTCTAATAGTGTTGTTCCAGGCATGAACGCTGAAGTAAGTATTCACAAAAATTAAGAGAGGGGGTCATCACATGTTTATGATGATTTACACCATAATTGCTCTTATTGTGATTATCATACTGAACTGGACGATCATACGAGGAAGAAAGAGAAAATCACTTTCTCAACAACATCGTGACGTCGCATCAGACGCAATACAACCTGAACGTGATGCACATCAACCGACGCATACTTTTCGTTTAGATGAAGGTGACAAACATTCAGAAGCACATCAAACACGTCATTCATTTCGTTTAGACGACGATGAAGATGACGCATCTACTGCAACGCCGGCAGACAAAGAGGTCGCTCAACAAAAAGCGACAGCGGACCAAAATAAAGCTAAACGTCAGCCGGTGAATGAAAAGGTAGCGGATGCCACACAAAGCTATGTCTTTAAAAAAGGCGTCACACGTGGCAAAATTTTAGTCGCTATGATTTTCGGGATGTTTATTTCTATTTTGAACCAAACATTACTGAACACAGCATTACCAAGAATTAATACCGACTTTAATATTTCTGCATCAACAGGGCAATGGTTGATGACAGGCTTTATGTTAGTCAATGGTATTTTGATTCCGATCAGTGCTTTCCTATTTAATAAATATTCATACCGTCGTTTATTCTTAACTGCGATGCTGATATTTACGATAGGGTCACTCGTCTGTGGTTTCGCTTGGAACTTCCCAGTCATGATGGTGGGTCGTGTGCTTCAAGCGATGGGTGCGGGTGTTTTAATGCCTTTAGGTACAAATGTATTCATGACGATCTTCCCACCTGAAAAACGTGGTATGGCCATGGGAACAATGGGGATTGCGATGATTTTAGCACCAGCAATCGGACCAACACTTTCTGGTTATATTGTCGAAAATTATGATTGGCATACAATGTTCTTCGGTATGTTTATTGTAGGTATTATTTCACTTGTGCTTGCATTTGCATGGTTTGGGATTTACCAAAAAACGACGAATCCAAAAGCGGATATTCCAGGTATCATTTTCAGTACAATTGGTTTCGGTGCATTGTTATATGGCTTTAGTGAAGCAGGTAACGATGGCTGGACATCTACAAAAATTGTCATCATGTTTATCATTGGAATCGCGTTTACAGTTGCGTTTGTTGTCCGTGAAATGACGATGAAAGCGCCAATGCTTGATTTTGAAGTACTCAAATATTCAGGCTTTACGTTAACAGCAGTTATTAACATGATTCTCACAATGAGTCTCTTCGGTGGTATGATTTTACTGCCATTATATTTACAAAGTTTAAGAGGTTTCTCAGCGCTAGACTCTGGGTTATTACTCTTACCAGGTGCTTTAATTATGGGTGTGATGGGACCTATAGCTGGTAAATTACTCGATACAATTGGAATCAAACCGATTACGATTATTGGTTTAGCCATTACAACTTATGGCACTTGGGAACTCACACAACTGACTATGGATACACCATATCGCAGTATTTTAATGATTTACATTATCCGTTCGTTCGGTATGAGTTTTGTCATGATGCCGATTATGACAGCAGGGATGAATGCATTGCCGTCACGTTTAATTTCTCATGGTAACGCCTTAGTGAATACGATGAGACAATTAGCCGGTTCAATCGGTACGGCCATTTTGGTGACAGTGATGACACAACAAACTGAATCACATTTGGCGACATTCCAACAAGATCTAGACCGTACGGATCCAACAATTCAAGACAGCTTGCAAGCCTTGGCGCAACAACTTGGTGGTCAAGAGCAAGCGATGGGAGCAATTATCAAATTCGTGAATCAGCTCGCTTCTGTTGATGGGGTCAACAGTGCTTTCTGGGTCGCGACGGCTTTAAGTGGTTTAGCACTCGTTTTAAGTTTCTTCTTAAAAGGCAAATCACATTACATTTCAAACGAATAGTCAATGAATGCGTGTTGTTTATTTTCGTGGGGGAAATGAACGAATGTCCATGAAGCACAGTGGTGAAGTGGACAACGGAGATATTGATGTCGGGCATAACAAGGACTGATGAGATGAAAATCTTATCGGTCCTTTTTCATATATGGTGTGTCCGACACAGGATAGTTGGCCATTTTGTATGGGACACGTTACGTAGTGAGCTACCAACATGTTAACGCTATCTGAGTGTTTGAAAATTCGCTCAAACTCAAGTTTCAAAAGTTTGAAATATCAAAAGTAGAAATCTCAATAACATAGACAGCTATCTATATAGATGTTAATCTATTTAAAGTTTAGGAGGTATGCAGATGTCATATCAAGAACTTTCCAAAACATTGAAGATTTTAGCCGATCCGAGTCGATTAGAAATTGGCGATATCTTGTCGTATGGAGAATTATGTGCGTGCGATTTGTTGGAACACTTTCAATTTTCACAGCCTACGCTCAGTTATCATATGAAGACTTTAGTAGAGAGTGAGTTGGTTTTTACAAGAAAAAGTGGTCATAAACGTATGTATCGACTGAATCACGCACTTTTAGAAGCGATTAATCAAAACTTAAGCCGCATTAATACCGCGCACGAACGCTGTATATGTAACGAAATTACGCCGGGCGTGTGTGGCGCATGACATTTTTAGCAATCGTCATCTTTCTGTTCACTTTAGTTTTTGTGATATGGCAACCTAAAAATTTAGACATCGGTGTGACTGCGTTAATCGGTGCAGTTGTTGCATTGGTTTTGGGTGTTGTCAACTTTTCTGACGTACTTGAAGTGACGGGTATCGTATGGAATGCGACGGTCACATTTATCGCCATTATTTTGATTTCACTCATATTAGATGAAATTGGATTTTTTGAATGGTCCGCGATACATATGGCCAAGGCCGCAAACGGAAATGGCTTGAAAATGTTTGTTTTTGTGATGTTATTAGGGGCTGTGGTGGCAGCATTTTTTGCTAATGATGGGGCAGCCCTCATATTGACGCCCATAGTTTTAGCTATGGTACGCCATTTAGGTTTTGATCAAAAAGCAGTCTTCCCATTTGTGATTGCGAGTGGATTTATTGCGGATTCGACATCACTCCCTCTCATCGTGAGTAATCTCGTCAATATTGTTTCGGCTGATTATTTTGATATTGGCTTTCTTCAATATTCAGGTCGCATGATCATTCCGAATCTATTTTCGTTAACTGCGAGTATTTTCGTTTTATGGCTTTACTTTAGAAAATCTATACCGCAGACGTTTAATACAGAAAATCTGACATTACCTCAAGCGGCGATTAAAGACCATCAATTATTTCATGTGTCATGGATAGTTTTAGCACTCTTACTCATAGGTTATTTAGTGAGTGAATTTGTCAAAATCCCTGTATCTCTCATTGCGTCAAGTATTGCATTGATATTCATTTTGTTTGCTCGCCAATCCAAAGTTGTGCGAATCAAACAGGTGATTAAAGGTGCACCATGGAATATCGTTCTTTTTTCAATTGGGATGTATTTGGTGGTCTTTGGATTAAAAAATGTAGGAATTACAACGATTTTAGCGAATGTATTGACGCATATTTCGGATTACGGCTTATTCAGTAGCATCATGGGTATGGGGTTTGTCGCAGCGTTTTTGTCTTCTATTATGAACAATCTGCCCACTGTTTTAATAGACGCCATTGCAATTGGCCGAGCTGATGTGGTAGGTACAATTAAAGAAGGCATGATTTTTGCGAATGTCATCGGTTCTGACTTAGGACCTAAAATGACGCCCATTGGTTCTTTAGCAACATTATTATGGTTACATGTATTAACTCAAAAAGGTGTCAAGATTTCGTGGGGGACATACTTTAAAATCGGTATCATTACAACGATACCCGTTCTATTTATCACACTTCTAGGATTATACCTAACATTGATTCTATTTTAAGGAAGAGGTTTGAATATGAATAAGAAAACTATTTATTTTATATGCACTGGCAATTCATGCCGCAGTCAAATGGCTGAGGGGTGGGGCAAGCACATACTAGGTGATGATTGGCACGTCTATTCAGCTGGGATTGAAAAACACGGCGTTAATCCACAAGCAATTAAGGCCATGGAAGAGATCGGTATCGATATCTCGTCTCATACTTCAGACTTGATTGATCCTCAAATCATCCAACAATCAGATTTAGTGGTCACGCTATGTAGTGATGCAGACCAAAATTGTCCGACGATACCATCACATGTTAAAAAAGAACATTGGGGCTTTGATGATCCAGCAGGTCAAGCGTGGTCAGAATTTCAACGTGTGCGAGATGAAATCGGTGAGAAAATTAAGGTGTTTCATGCACATACAGAAGGATAGAATCATGTGAACGGTGATGCCTATGAGGCCAATAGACAGGGCATAACATAACTATGAGGTGATACGAAGGCTTAATCAATAGATGACAAGAAAAGCAGGTGAGGGATGTTGGAACTGACCCCATTTAGTGAGACAAAATAAAAAAAGCACTCTTGTTGAATTCATATTAAAATGAATTTGATAAGAGTGTTTTTATTATGAAAAGCGTTTCATATCCAAGTGAAGTTAAATGGAAATGTGTTGAACTTAAAGTCTCCGGTTTAAGTACACAAGAAATAATGGATGAATTAAACATTTGAAATATAGATATAGGAATAGAAAATTTTGGTGCAAAGGCTTTTGTAGATACGGATAGCTGATTTTCCAAGTGTCCTTAAAAGGGGAGGGTCAGTAACAGAGGGCTTCAGACGCAAAACAAACCACCCGTTTACACGAGTGGTTTTGATTTAATCCAATTTTGCATTCATTTTAGCGTTGCGATCGAGCATGCGTTCATAATAATGGTCATACCGCTCCCATTCGTGAGGCGTCATCGGATCCATGTTTAACTGACCACCTAAATCTTTAATCGCATAGAGTAGTTTAAACATGACATCCTGAACGGTTATCGGACGACCGAGTAACTCCTCTAATGAAGCCATACTTGTCGGATGAATGTCGGGATAAGTGAATTTTGTCGTTTCACCTTTCAATGCACGTTCATAAAAGGCACGCATCAATGCCGCACGTTCACTCCCTGATCCTTCGACACATAAATAAATTTGAACGGCAATCCCACCGCGAACACGGCGCTGTGAAATACCGGCAAACTTTTGATTATTAATACTTAAGTCAAACTTGCCCGGACAGTACGAATGCGTAATTTCATGTGTCGCAATCTCCGTAAAATCATCTTCAAACATTTTACTCATCAATAAGTACATGACCGTAAAGGCCTCATCGATAGTTACTTCAGTTTTCCCTTTGAACATTAAGGAAATGTTTAAAATGCCTTGATCTAAGACGACACCGAGACCGCCTGAGTTACGGACTATCGCATTATAGCCACGTTCATCTGTTAAATATTGAATACCATCTTTTAAATAAGGCAAACGTGAATCGTGAATGCCTAAAATAATCGTATGTTGATGTACCCAAGTACGGACAACACTAGGGGATAAATCAGCACCGACACTTTCAGAAAAGGTATCATCAAATGCAAAAGACTGCATGGGCTCTAAACCAGAAGAATGGTCCACATAGCGCCATGTGTGACCATTAAAATATTTATGTGCTAAATCCATTATTGTAAACTTTGAGCAGCAGTAATAATAGATAAGTTGTAAACGTCTTCTGTAGAGCTACCGCGTGATAAGTCATTTACAGGTGAGTTAAGACCTTGTAAGACAGGACCAATCGCATCATAACCGCCTAAACGTTGTGCAATTTTGTAACCAATGTTACCTGCTTCAAGGCTTGGGAAAATAAATACGTTAGCGTCACCTTGGATTTTTGCATCAGGTGCTTTTTTCTTAGCTACTTCAGGAACGATGGCGGCGTCGAATTGGAATTCACCATCAATAATCACGTCTGATAAGTTTTCAGCGTCGATTTTTTCTTGTGCTAATTTCACAGCTTCAGCGACTTTTTCAGTGTCGTCTGACTTAGCAGAACCTTTTGTTGAGAAGCTTAACATCGCAACACGTGGGTCCATACCGAAGCTTTGTGCTGTTTTAGCGCTTTCTACTGCAATTTCAGCTAAATCTGATGCAGCTAATTCAGGGTTGATGGCACAGTCACCGAAAATGAATTGTTGGTCTTCTTTAATCATGAAGAAAACACCTGATGTTTTAGAAACACCTGGTTTTGTCTTGATGATTTGAAGCGCTGGACGTACAGTGTCCGCTGTTGAGTGTGCGGCACCACTTACTAAGCCGTCTGCATGACCTGCATAAACAAGCATTGTACCGAAGTAGTTCACATCATTTAATAAAGATTGTGCTTGTTCTTCAGTCGCTTTCCCTTTACGACGTTCTACAAATTGTTCAACGAGTGTTGCTTTAAGATCGCTTGTATCAGGTTGAATGATATTTAAACCTTCAATATTTAAAGATTTTTCTGCAGCAAGTGCTTTAATTTTGTCAATATTACCTAATACGATAGGCGCCACGTAGTCAGAAGCTTGTAGGTCAACAGCTGCTGTTAATACACGCTCATCTTCTCCTTCTGGTAATACAATGCGAACATTTTTACCTGAAAGTTTGTCTTTTAGTACATCTAATAAACTAGACATAATGGTCCTCCTCTACTTTCCTTACATCGATTTTCCATCTATTATTATACGGCATTTAAGGCGATATTTCCATGACACTAATTTGTAATCATTTAAATCGTTCTGTTCAAATATTTTATGATAAAATTTAGTTTGTACAGATAATAATAATTCTAAGGAGTGTTCTGAATGAGTCATGCAGCAGAGACTTTAGATGGTTGGTATAGTTTACATTTATTTTATGCGATAGATTGGGCGTCTTGGCGTTTAGTGCCACAAGAAGATAGAGCGGACATGATTGCGGAGTTTCATCGTTTAATGGATCGATTAAAACAGGCGCAATCAGAGGGACAAGGCGACCAAGTGTTATATAATGTGACAGGTCAAAAAGCAGATTTACTGTTATGGGTGTTACGTCCAGAAATGAAAGATTTAACTGAAATTGAAAATGAAATCAATAAGCTAGCGATTTCAGATCATTTCATTCCGACTTATTCTTATGTATCAGTTGTAGAATTGAGTAACTATCTTGCAGGTGATTCGAATGAAGACCCATACGAAAATCCGCATGTCAAAGCAAGATTATACCCAGAGTTACCAGAAAAAGAATACATCTGTTTCTATCCGATGAACAAGCGTCGTAACGAAACGTACAACTGGTATATGTTATCAATGGAAGAACGTAAAAAGTTAATGTACGATCACGGTATGATTGGTCGTAAATATGCAGGAAAAATTAAACAATTCATTACAGGTTCAGTAGGTTTCGATGATTTCGAATGGGGTGTGACGTTATTTTCAGATGACGTGCTTCAATTCAAAAAAATCGTATACGAAATGCGTTTTGATGAAACAACAGCACGTTACGGTGAATTTGGCAGCTTCTTCGTAGGTCACCGTTTAGATGCGACACGTTTTGACGCATTAATGACAATTGAACAATAATCATGAAGTGGGCAGTGTACGTCGATATAAGGGCGGCACTGTCTTTTTTGATTTTGAAGACAATCGCTCATTTTCGTTGGATTGCATTGTTCTCGTGAATGAATTGTTGCTTGAAATTTCCATTAGGCTTAAGTATTATCAAAGCAGTCATTACGTTTTATTGTTTACTGCTTACTATTACTATATTTTTTAGGAATTCATATCACATTTTAGTAGTTTGGATTTAAATATGTTTGTATTGCTTTTAAAACTTTACTTTTTAGATTGTCTTGTAATGCATCTTTATAGTTATGTTGACGAGCGTTTAAGTCTAAAGCACGTATTTGAATCGTATCTATCACGCCAGATACCAGTCCTTTTTTGGTTTTAAGTTCTATATCGGTTGGATAACGCAACTCACGATTTGTGATAGGTACAACCCAAACAAATTCAGTGCCGTCAATCATCATTTGGTTATTGATCACTAAACAAGGTCTTATGTTTTGTTTTTCACGACCGCGAGTTGGATTTAAATCAATGTAAATGATGTCAAATTGTTTAATACTCATATTTCACGACCCACACTTTCGCCGAAGTCTACTTCTGATTCTTGATACTTACCACCATTTTGGAAGAAGTTTTTGATACTATCTTCAATAGATACTTCTTTTTTAGTAATAAACAGCCCACCATTTATTTTTTGTACTTCAACTGTATCCCCAATCTCAAAATCAACGGATTGAATCGTTTTTTTACTTAAACTCATAGCTTGACTATTTCCGTTTTTAAAAATGCGTTCGGTCGATTTACTTACATCGTTAAATGTTTGAGTCATTTTTATCATCTCCATAAACATATTATAACAAAAGTACTTACTTATGTAAATACAAAAGTGGGAAATTAGAGGAAATGATTATGCTATAAGCGATACATCTATTTTGATAGGGCTGAGTGGCTTAATATCTATCATAGCAATCTCGACTTAAATCGGTTATAATTTTTGAATTAAGTCAAAACGAACAATAGGACTACGTCGAAGCAGTCGTTGTAGCGCTTGTTGGAAACAGAAATACATCAAAGTAGGTGACGGAAATGACGCAGTATATCCCCACGGATCGAGAGGTCATGAATATTGTGACGTTGGCAGGGCGTATCTTGTTAGAATGTGGTGCTGAGGCGACGCGTGTGGAAGATACGATGAGTCGGATTGCACAAAGTTATGGGTATGAGGAATCACAAGGTTATGCACTTAATATTTTTATTAACTTCTCATTATCACCGGATCACGATACTCGCATGGTCAGAATTAAAAAGAACGATACGAATTTGAGGAATATTTATTTAGTGAATCATGTGTCGCGTCAAATTGCACGACATGCGATTGATTTTAACGAAGCTTATGCGATGTTGAAACAATTAGAACCTGGGCAAGAGCGTTATGCATTAGGTCACAAAATGTTGTTTGCGGGACTCATCTCTATGGGCTTTTTATATTTACAGGGAGCCGCTTGGATTGACTTATTGCCTGCAGTGCTTGCCGGTGCAATGGGGTATTTCGTAACTGAGTGGATGAAGAGTAAAGAGCTCACATTATTCATCCCTGATTTTTTAGGGGCCATTGTCATCGGTTTAATCGCGATACCGTTGAATCATTGGTTGGACAGTCCTAATATCGGTGCCACCATTACAGCTGCAGTAATGCCTATCGTGCCGGGAGTCTTAATTACGACAGCCATTCAAGATTTGTTCGGACGCCATATGCTCATGTTTACCGCAAAATTTTTAGAAGCCATTGTCACATCATTTGCAATTGGTGCAGGTGTGACGACAGCGTTTTTAATCATGTAGGAGGTGGTAAAAATGACAATTCTCATTATTTTTATATGTAGTTTTTTAACTTCTTTTTGCTTTGCGTTCGTTTATGATGCGCCGAAGCGGTTATTTTTACCAGCGGGTTTATGTGGCGGATTCGGCTATTTGACTTTTCACATTGCGTCCGAAATATTTAGTATCGACAGCATTTATGCGAGTCTTTATGGCAGCTTTATTCTTGGTATTATTTCTCATATCATGGCACGAAAATATAAATCGCCGGTCATCATTTTTATGGTGCCAGGCATTATTCCGTTAGTGCCGGGGAGTATATTTTTTAAGGCCACACAACAACTTTTGACACTCAATTTTAATGAAGCCAGTGATATTTTCGTCCGTGCCACTCTGATTGCCGGGGCGATTGCGGTCGGATTGTTGATTTCGGATCAAGTGGCGAAATCATTTATTCGTAAACCGATTGCGATTTTGAAATTGCCAGTAAAAAAATAGCATAAAGATTTCAGATGAGTGGTCGTATAGGATTACCAAAAAGCGCCAGTATGGATGGAGTGAGTGAAACTTCAACCTATACTGGCGTTAGTCATGTTTTAACTTTCAGGCTTACCTATTAAAAATAAAGAAATACATACAGTTAAAACGCTAACGATGGAAGCAAACAACACTTGATCAAAAAAATGATTAAATTCTGTCCAAAAAAAGCGAATGGTACAAAATACTAAAAAAGTAATGACGCCTATTTTTAGAGCGTACATGGTTCTATTCATCACATCACCTTATTCTTTAACATTTCTTTTGAGTTCATCGTCATAAACAACAATTCCCTCATCACATTACCTTGTTTTTCATATACCACAACAAAGTATTTTAAATATTATTTGCTATATTTTTATTGGGTTATATTTCAATTATAGACAATGTAGATAGTTTTTAAAATTTTTCATAAGTATTAAAAAAGAAAGCGCTTAACTTTTTCTAGATACTTAATCGCTAAATATGCTATACTATTTTAAAAATTAATACAATTTGGGATGTTCTATTGTAAACAAAGGGGGGCACATCATGAACAGTCCAAACGAATCAAGATTGTTAACTTTTTTTACTGACAAAAAGAAAGATCCGTCTTATACATTAGCTCAAGCGATTGGGCTCGTACTCGGACCGCTACTTTTTGCGCTGATTTTACTTTTTGTTCGACCAGATGATTTATCTTTCAAAGGGGTTTACGTATTAGCGATAACAGCATGGATTGCGATTTGGTGGATCACAGAGGCGATTCCTATTCCAGCGACAAGCTTACTACCACTTGTCCTGTTGCCGTTAGGACACGTCATGAACAGTGCAACCGTATCCGCGCAATATGGGAATGATATTATTTATCTCTTCTTAGGTGGCTTCATTTTAGCCATTGCGATGGAACGTTGGGATTTACATACACGAATTGCGCTCACGATTATAAGCAGTATTGGTACGAGTACAGGGCGCATTTTACTAGGCTTTATGGTCGCAACAGGTGGTTTATCGATGTTTGTGTCGAACACTGCTGCGGTAATGATTATGATTCCGATTGGTTTAGCGATTATTAAAGAGGCCAATGCATTGAAAACCGAAGCGGACAGTGATGAAAGTATTCAAAAGTTTGAACGTTCACTTGTGTTGGGTATTGGTTATGCCGGCACTATTGGGGGCTTGGGTACGCTTATTGGGACACCGCCGCTCATCATTTTAAAAGGGCAATATGCGACTAACTTTGGTGGCGAATTGAGTTTTGCGAAATGGATGATTGTCGGTGTGCCAACAGTCGTTTTACTGCTATTTTTAGCATGGCTTTATTTCAAATTTGTCGCATTTCGTCATGATATGAAAACATTGCCAGGCGGTCAAAAAGTGATCAAAGACAAATTGGATGCGTTAGGCAAAATTAAATATGAAGAAAAAGTCGTATTCGTTGTCTTTTTATTGGCGAGTTTTTTATGGATTTCGCGTGAATTTTTACTGTCGAAATGGGCATTTACAGAACTCGTGGCAGACGGTACCATTGCGATGTTCGTGTCGATTTTACTCTTCTTAATTCCAGCCAAGCATCAACATAAACGCATTTTAGACTGGTCCGTTGCAAAAGAATTGCCGTGGGGCGTGCTCATTCTATTTGGTGGTGGTTTAGCGTTAGCCAAAGGGATTCAACAAAGTGGCCTTGCAGCATGGCTTGGTGAACAACTGACATTGTTAAAAGGGGTCAGCCCGATTATTATTGTCGTAGTGATTACCGTGTTTATCTTGTTCTTAACGGAAATCACATCCAATACAGCGACAGCAACGATGATTTTACCGATATTAGCGACACTCTCTGTAGCCATTGACGTGCATCCATTACTATTAATGGCACCTGCCGCAATGGCCGCAAACTGCGCTTACATGTTGCCAGTAGGGACACCACCGAACGCGATTGTCTTTGGTACAGGTAAAATTCAAATTAAAGAAATGGCGGTCAAAGGTTTTGTTATGAACTTGATTAGTATCGTCGTCATTATCGTTGTCGTGTACTTTATCATGCCGCTCGTGTTAGGGATTGATATTACACACAGCATTCCAGTTAAAAAATAATGAGCTTCATATAAGATAGGCGTTGAACAAAAGTCTGAATGTATTTTCAGATTGCAGTGTTCAACGCTTATTTATTTTGCTGTTTGACAACTATACAGTCCGACTATATAATCAAACTATACAGTTGAACTATATAATGTGTGGTGAAAAAAGATGAAAAAAAGACCTCAACTCGTCCCATTATCCGAAACAATGCATTACATTTTATTAGCATTACGTCAACCGTTACATGGCTACAGCGTCATGACTTATGTCCAAGAGTTAAGCTTAGGTCAAGTCCAAATCGCTGCCGGAACATTGTATGGGGCTTTAGAAAATTTAAGTAAACATGGCTATATTCAAATGATTAGCAATCCTAAAGAAAGACGCAAAGTATACCAAATCACAGCGCGAGGCGAAGAAATTTTGAAACTTGAAACAGAGCGCTTGCAACATTTAGTGTCACTTTATCAACAAGGAGGGGCTTCAGATGAGAACGCGTTATAAAAAGTGGAGAAGCTTTTTTGATCCTGTAAAAGAAGAACAGTGGCTAAATGACCAACTTCAACAAGGATACCGTTTAGTCAAAGTGTCAGTTTTAGGCAATTATTATTTCGAAAAGACCCATGAACCGCATATCGTACGCTTAGATTATCAAGAAATTTATAGCCGTCAAAAAATGAATGATTATCTTGCTTTATATGAATCATTTGGTTGGGAGCACGTCCAAGGCTATCGGGGCGGTTGGATGAATCAATATTGGATGAAGGCAGGGGATGAGACAGAAGTGTTGTTTTCTGATCGAGAGTCTTTAAGCTATTATTACAAACGCTGGCTGAGATTTTTGGAGACACTGTTTGCGGTATTTTTCGCTCTACTGATGTTGAATTTGACATTAAAACATGATACTAGAGGTCTATTTTTAACGCCAGGTTTGTGGGAGAAGCAAGATGCTGAGTTTTGGTTTGCGTACTTATTTGAACTGCCCTTTGCGATGATGCGTTTAGTCAGTTATAACATTTATTTGCTTATCTTGATTCCGCTATTTGTCGTGTATAATAAATTCAAAAAGAAATTGAAAGCACTCAGTGTGTAAGCACAGTGGTTTAGGGCATTTGTTTATTTTATAGTAAATCGTAACATGGGTAAGAGGCTGGAAATCAAGCGCCAGCCTCTTTTGTGGATTATAAAAATAGAGAAAACAAGCTGCTATTTTTCGTTTTTGTTAATCCATTGCGCAATCTTTTCAGTAAAGGGGAGGACATTTGCTTCGTTATTAGCCGTTCTTGTAATAATGATACCGATAAATTCACCATTTTTTGTGAATACCCCAGACCCCGATTGTCCTTCAAAAGCAGGCAATGTCGTGCGAAGAATAGGGACAGATTTTTCATAAAACTCAACTTCTCCATCACTACGGTACTGTTTATAACCACTATACTTATATGGATAGCCATAAGAGTATGCCTCTTTGCCAACGAAATCTTGCAATTCTTGATCTGAGAAACCTGTAACTGGCGTCTTGAATTTTTTAATATAGTATTGATAAGCCCTACTTTGGTCTCTATCAGTCCCTTTTAAGATTGCAATGTCATAGTCTGGGTTGGGAATGTACTCGCTAATATTCATATACCCAAAAGGCGTGCTCAATCCTGATTCACCCGGATAAATCGTGCCACCATATTTTGTGCGTTGATTCCCGCCACAATGTTTAGCGGTTAGTGCGACATTTGACGAAATCAGAATAGCTGTACAATGCTGACGGATACCAGATTCATATTTTGCAGTATATTTACTGTGCGTGTCTTTAACTGTATCTGGAATGAGGACTTGTGTCCCTTTTTTGGCATACGCCGCATCGACGGGGAAGAGGATAAAGCATGTTAGTAAAAGTAATACTATCAATCTTATTTTATTCATGTTATCACACCTTTAATATATTCTATTTAATACATTAACATAATAACTTTAAATTTTTATGAAATAACGAGTGTATTAAATATAAATATTACAAGAGCGAAAAAGGCAAATGAAAATAGATGCACATGAGATAAGTTCATTGTAAGGTTGAAGAATAACATGTGTAAGAGGCTGAAGACATGTATCAGCCTCTTTTGGCGTGTGCTAAAGTTAGGGATTATGTGCGATACAGCAAGATTCTAATTTAAGTTTTTGTTAATCCAGTCTGCAATATCCTTGTTGAGAGGGAGTATGTTGCCTTCATAGTGTTGATTTCTTGTGATAATGATGCCGATAAAACGACCATTTTTCAAGAAAGCACCCGACCCTGACTGTCCTTCATAAGTAGGCATTGACGTATAAAGGAAAAAATCTTGTGGATAATAATTTTGAATGCTACCATCGCTGCGATATTGCTTATACCTACTAAACTTATACGGGTAACCATAAGAATATACGTCACGACCTATCATATCCTTTAATTCTTTATCTGAGAGGGCTGTAACAGCAGTACTCTTGAAGCCTTTAAAATAGTATTTGTAGGCTCTACTTTGGTCTTGTTCAGTCCCTTTTAATAGTGCAATATCATATCTTGGATGTGGAATGTAGACTCTCACGTTCATATAACCAAACGGCGTACTCATCCCTGACTCGCCTGGATAGATACTACCATTAAATGATGAGAGATAATTCCCGCCGCAATGTTTAGCGGTTAATGCGACAGTTGATGAAATCAGAATGGCACTACAATGGCTAAGGTGAACAGACTCGTATATTGCGGTATATCTACTGTGAGGATCTTTAACTGTATCTGGAACGAGGACTTGTGTCCCTTTTTTGGCATAAGCAGAGTCGACAGGGAAGAAGATAAAACATGTTAGTAAAAGTAATGCTATCAATCTTATCTTATTCATGTTATCACACCTTTAATATATTCTATTTAATATAGCAACATAATAAATTTAAAGTTTCAGGACATAACATTTATGCAAAGTTTGAAAGTGACAAGAGCAAAAATTGCAAACGAAAGTAGATGCACATGAGATAAGTTCATTGTAAGGTTGAAGAATAACATGAGTAAGAGGCTGGAAATTAAGCGCCAGCCTCTTTTGTTGTGTGCTAAAGTTAGGGATTATGTGCGATACAGCAACATTCTAATTTGCGTGTTCGTTAATCCAATTTGCAATGTCTTGAGTGAAAGGGAGTATATTGCCTTCATAGTGGTCGTCTCTTGTGATAATGATTCCGATAAATCGACCATCTTTTAAGAAAGCGCCAGACCCCGATTGTCCTTCATAAGTCGGCAATGTCGTATGAAGATAATGGTCATTTTTATGATAATATGCAACGCTACCATCACTACGATATTGTTTATAACCACTAAACTTGTAAGGGTAACCATACGAGTATACGTCACGATTGGTGAAACCGTATAATTGGTCATCTCTGAAACCTGTCACCTCTGTCTTGAATGGTTTGATATAGTATTTGTAAGCACTACTTTGGTCAGCTACAGTCCCTTTTAATAGCGCAATGTCATACTTTTGATTTGGAATGTAGACCCTAACGTTCATATAACCAAAAGGGGTGCTTAATCCTGACTCCCCTGGATAGATCGTGCCGTTAAACGATGAGAGAAAATTTCCACCACAATGTTTTGCAGTTAATGCGACAGTTGATGAAATCAAAATGGCCGTACAATGATCAAGGTGGACAGACTCGTATTTGGCAGTGTATTTACTGTGAGGATCCGCAACGGTATCTGGGACGACGTGTTGCGTTCCTTTTTTGGCGTAAGCAGCATCAACAGGGAAGAGGATAAAGTATGCGAGTGATAGTAAGAGCAGCAAACGTAAATTTTTCATGTCAACACACCTTTAATAATTTAAAATTTATGAAAGCACGATTACAGCAAGATTCTAATTCGCGTGTTGGTTAATCCAATCTGCAATATCTTTAGTAAATGGGAGGAAATTACCTTCATAACTTTCTGTCCTTGTGATGATGATTCCGACAAACCGACCATCTTTTAAGAAGGCGCCAGATCCCGATTGCCCTTCATACGTAGGCAATGATGTATGAACAAAATGCTTATTTTGATAATAATAATAGATGCTGCCATCACTGCGGTATTGCTTATACCCACTGAATTTGTATGGATAACCATAGGCGTAAACATCTTGACCCATGATATCGTATAATTCTTTATCACTAAATCCTGTAACGGGTGTCTTAAAATTTTTAATATAGTATTTGTAGGCTCTACTTTGGTCTGCTTCAGTTCCTTTTAATATCGCAATATCATAGTCTGGATGTGGGATGTAGACTCTCACATTCATATACCCAAAAGGCGTACTCGAGCCTGACTCACCCGGATAGATTGTCCCGTTAAATGATGAATAATAATCTCCGCCACAATGTTTAGCAGTTAATGCGACAGTTGACGAAATGAGAATGGCAGTACAATGGTTAAGGTGAACAGATTCGTATTTGGCAGTTAATCTACTGTGAGGGTCCGCGACGGTATCTGGGACGACGTGTTGTGTGCCTTTTTTGGCGTAAGCAGCATCAACAGGGAAGAGGATAAAACATATGAGTGTCAGCAGTAATAGCAACCTTAATTTTTTCATGTCATCACACCTTTAATAGTTTATGTTTAATATATTAATGTAATAACTTTAAAATTTTATGAAATAACAGCGTAGTAAATTTTTGGAATTAGGAAGCAATGGTGCATTAGCAAGTTGTTATGATTCATTTTCATTAATCCAATTTGCAATTTTTTGAGTAAAAGGGAGTACATTGCCTTCAAATTGTTGTGTTCTAGTGATGATAATACCGATAAATTGACCATCTTTTTTGAAAACACCGGACCCCGATTGCCCCTCATAAGTCGGTAATGACGTACGAAGGAGCACTTTATTTTTTTCATAAAAAGTAACTTGACCATCACTACGATATTGTTTGTAAGCACTACGTTTGTAAGGATAACCATAGGAGTAGATATCGTCATAAAGGAAACGCTGTAATTGCATATCTGTGAAACTTTTAACTTGGGTCTTGAAGTTTCTAATATAGTAATGGTAGGCCCTGCTTTGGTCTTTTTCAGTCCCCTTTAATAGCGCAATGTCGTATTTTGGGTGTGGAATATAGACCCTAACGTTCATATAACCAAAAGGCGTACTTAACCCTGATTCTCCTGGATAAATCGTCCCGTTAAATGATGTTTTGTAATCCCCGCCACAATGTTTAGCAGTGATTGCGACAGTTGACGAAATCAGAATGGCAGTACAATGCTGATGGTTAGCAGATTCGTATTTGGCAGTGTATTTACTGTGTGGATCTTTGACCGTATCTGGAACAAGGACTTGTGTGCCTTTTTTAGCATAAGCAACATCGACAGGGAAGAGGACAAAGCATATTAAGCACAGTACGAACGGCAACCGAAATTTTTTCATGTTATCCCACCTTTAATAGATTATATTTAATATCTTAGTGTAATAACTTTAAAATTTTATGAAATAGTAATGATAAGAAATTTTGGTATGGCAGGGTGTTAAGGACATCGTAAAGTCTATGACATGAGTAAGAGGCTAGAATTTGATTTCCAGCCTCTTTTAGCATGAGTGATAAAGTTAGTTAAGAAATGTATTATTTCGCGTTATCATTTATCCATTTTGCAATGTCTTCTGTAAGAGGAAGCACATTTCCTTCATATTGTTGTGTCCGTGTGATAATAATACCGATAAATTGACCATTCTTTTTGAAAACGCCAGATCCCGATTGTCCTTCATAAGTAGGCAATGTCGTATAAAAAAGGAGCGAGGATCTTATATAATATTCGATTTCGCCATCACTGCGATATTGCTTATAACCACCATATTTAGAAGGATAGCCATAGGAATATACTTGACTCTTAGTGAACCTACTTAATTCTTGATCTGAGAAACCCGTCACTGGTGTCTTAAATTCTTTTATATAGTATTTATAAGCTTTACTTTGATCTCTTTCAGTCCCTTTTAACAGCGCAATATCATATTTGGGGTCTGGATGTGGAATGTATGTACTAATATTCATATAACCAAAAGGCGTGCTCAATCCTGACTCGCCTGGATAGATTGTCCCATTATATGAAGTGCGATGATTTCCACCACAATGCTTTGCTGTTATTGCGGCAGTTGATGAAATCAGGATTGCTGTACAATGTGAGTGGTTAGCAGATTCGTATTTGGCGGTATATTTACTGTGCGGATCTTTAACTGTATCTGGAACAAGGACTTGTGTTCCTTTTTTGGCATAAGCAGCATCGATAGGGAAGAAAAGAAAGCAAGCTAGTGACAGTAATAGTATTAATCGTAATTTTTTCATGAAATCACTCCTTTAATATATAATCGTTCAATATATTAAAATCAACTTTAAAATTTTTGGAAATAACGATCCTGTGACGTTATGAAGTGAAAATAGCGGGATTGTGAATGACGTAAACTCTTTGATGCATTTAAGTTATAACAAAAGTAAGAGGTCGGGGTGATGATACCAACCTCTTTGGCGTGAATGATAAAGGTAGTTAAGGAATGGGTTATTTTGCGTTCTGGTTAATCCATTTTGCAATTTTTTCAGTAAAAGGGAGTACGTTTGCTTCGCCATCTTTTCTACTTCCAATGATAATTCCGACAAATTGTCCATCTTTTTTGAAGACGCCAGATCCTGATTGTCCTTTAAGCGCAGGAATATCCGTAACAAGAAGGACATGCTGCTTACTATAAAATTTAACAATGCCATCACTGCGGTATTGTTTAAAAACACGATCTCTATATGGATAACCATAAGAATATACCTCGCTATCTTTGAAATCAGTTAATAGCTCATCTGTATACCCTCTAACTTGCGTCGTGAATGGTCTAATATAGTATTGGTAGGCTTTACTTTGATCTCTTAAAATGCCTTTGATTACTGCAATATCATATTCTGGATGTGGAATGTATTCTCGAATATTCATATAACCAAAAGGCATACTGGATCCTGAAGCACCTGGGTAGATTGTCCCGGCACGTGTTGCACGTTGAGTGCCACCACAATGTCTAGCGGTTACTGCGGCAGTTGATGAAATGAGAATGGCTGTACAAACGCGACGAATACCAGACTCGTATTTGGCGGTATATTTACTGTGAGTGTCTTTAATTGTATCTGGAACGAGTACTTGTGTTCCCTTGGCGTAAGCAACATCGACAGGAATTAGAATGAAGCATGTTAGAAAAAGCAAAACTAGCAATTGCATTTTTTTCATGAAATCACTCCTTTGACATATTATACTTAATATTTTAACGCAATAACTTAAAATTTTATATAATAATATTTATATGAATATGTGAAGCGAAAAGAGTGGAACTTTAATGAAGGTATGAAAACATGCCGAATGGTGTTGTATGATATTCAATAAGGAGGCATCTTATGAAAATAGAAATTGAGACTAAAAATTTGTATTTAATGAAGCCTAGTTATAAATATTTAAATGATTTATATAAAATTCATTCAGATAGTAGAACAAATTTACATAATCCTAATGGGCCACATACTAATTTAAAACAAACAAAAATCATGCTTGATAGTTGGATTGAACACTGGAATGAATATGGATTTGGATATTTCTTAGTATTAACAAAAAACTTTACATTGGTAGGTGTATGTGGAGTCAGATATAAGAAAATTAATAACAATAAATATCTTAATTTATATTATAGAATTAGTCCTGATTTTATGAGACGAGGTTATACAAAAGAAGCATGTAGGGCAATCATAAATTATGTTGAATGTAATAAAATTAATAAGAACATTAAAATATTAGCGCGCACAAAAAGGGAAAATAAGCCATCTATAAAAACTGCTCTTAGTCTAGGATTTTGTTATGATTCTTCATTTGATAATTTAGAAAATGATAATGACAGGTATTTTTTCTATTAATGTTATTTCAAAGAATTTATTCCTGATAATGATCGTCAATTTATTTATGACCCTTCTTTTTATGATGAAGTTCCCTATGTCCTACATATAATAGTTTCGACTATGTTTGTCTATAAGAGGACATGGAGCAAGTGATAATACCACAGAATATATGACTTAAAATAAAAGAATAAAAAAATAACATCGAGAATGTTAGTGTGGTATGACGCTAAGTTCATTTTAAAATTGAGCAATAAAAAAGGAAGAGGCTAGAAATCTTGACCAGCCTCTTTTAGCATAAGTGATAAAGTGAGTAAAAAACTTAAAATTACAGTTTAGTGTTATTTCGCATTGTTGTTAATCCAGTCTGCAATGTCTTTAGTAAAAGGGAGTGCATCTGCTTTGCCATTATTACTTGAGATAATGATGCCAACAAATGGACCATCTTTTTTGAAAACGCCCGAACCCGACTGGCCTTCAGACGCAGGCATATTCGTACTAAGAAGAGGTAGGGTACCACTATAAGAAGTGATATTACCATCACTGCGGTATTGCTCAAAAACCCCCTTCTTGTAGGGATAGCCATACGAGTATACGTCACTATCCTTGAAACTCTCAAATTGCTCATTTGAGTAACCTGTAACTTTAGTCGTGAATTTTTTAATATAATATTTGTAGAATTTATCTTGATCTCTATCAATCCCTTTTATTAGTGCAATATCATATCTTGGGTGTGGAATGTAATATCTGATATTCATATAACCAAAAGGCGTTTTATCTCCTGAAGCACCAGGATATATCCTACCGGCAGGTGATTTGTATTTAGTTCCACCACAATGTTGTGCAGTTAAAGCGGCAGTTGATGAAATTAGAATAGCCGTACAAACTTTACCAGTAGCAGAAATGTATTTTGCAGTATATTTACTATGAGTGTCTTTAACTGTATCCGGAACGACGTCTTGGTGAGGGGGATCTGTAGACATATCAGATGCTGATTCTTGCTCATTTTTGGCGTAAGCAGAATCGATAGGGCTAAGAATTAAGCATACTAGAAACAGTGATAGTACTAATCGTGTTTTTTTCATGTCGTCACACCTTTTATATATTTAAATTTTATAAAACGAAATCGCATGAGGTTTTAAAGTGACGGGAGGTAAAATCTGTCTCATAAACAATCTCGGTGCTACTTTAGTCATGTTACGTACAACAGGATTATGAGTAAGAGGCTAGATTTCATATATTGACCTCTTTCTAGGATGAGTGATTAAACTAGTCAAGAAATATTGAATTATAGTAATTTTTTAATTGGCATTTTTGTTTATCCACTCTGCAATTTCTGTAGTAAAAGGTAGAACATGAGCTTCATGTTTGTCTACAGTACTTGCAATAATAATTCCGACAAACTGTCCGCTTTTCAAGAAGACACCAGAGCCTGATTGCCCTCCAAATGCAGGAATATTTGTATAATAAAGTTTGAAGCTGTCAATATATTGAGTAATTGTGCCATCGCTACGATATTGATAATAAATGTCACCTTTTTTGGGATAGCCATAAGAGTAAGCTTCTTTATTAACGAAACTGCCTAATGTTTCATCTGTGTAACCTTTAACTTTTGTTTTGAATTTTCCAATATAGTATTTATAAAATTTATCTTGGTCTCTTTCAGTTCCTTTTAATATTGCTATATCATACAAATAGTTTGGATGTGTAATGACTTCTCTAATATTCATATAACCAAAAGGCGTTTTGTCTCCGTTTGCACCTGGGTATATCGTGCCGTAAGATGTTCCAGGTTTAGCCTTTATACAATGCTTAGCAGTTAATGCGGCAGTGGATGAAATCAGAATGGCAGTACAATTCAGACCGGGTTTAATACTGTACTTTGCGGTAAGTTTACTGTGAGGGTCTTTAACTGTATCTGGGACAATGTCTTGATGAGGTTTTGGAGGCGGATCAGGCCTCATATCTATGTCATTTTGGGCATAAGCAGATTCCAAAGGCATAAGTAGAAAGCATGAGAGAAACAATAAGAGTATGGATTCTAATTTTTTCATGTAATCACACCTTTATTATATTATCCTTTATGTTAACACTATAAATAATAATGTGCATAATTTATGTAATAATATTTTTCTTATATCAGATATGGAATGAGCGATATTTTAATGACCATAACGTGCTGAGTGGTGGTGAAAGACATTCAAAATAATGATTGGAAAGAAAAAATTGTGGCATTTGAATGATAAGTTTGTATGAAAAGAGGAAGGATTACTACTGTAATGAAGAAATATGCTAAGGATGTTGGCTGAAGATGTGATTAAATTCATTTTAAGATTGACCCACAACAATAATTAAGAGGCTAGAAATGATCAGCCTCTTGTTTTGCTATGTGTTATATAAAGTATTAATAATGCATGATAGGTCGTTACTTCACATATTTGTTAATCCATTTGGCAATATCTTTTGTAAAAGGAAGTGCATTCCCTTCGTAAGTTTCTGGTGTTCTGGTAATAATCATTCCGACAAACTGACCATTTTTTTTAAAGACGCCAGACCCTGATTGTCCACCATAAGTAGGCAAGTCCGTACGAAGATAAAGGGGTTTCTTTTGATAAAAAGTAATCATGCCATCACTTCGGTATTGTTGATATGGTCCTCCCTTGTTGGGGTAACCATAGGAATATGCTTCAGTATTAACAAACTTCTGAAATTCTTGATCTGAGTAACCTGTAACAGTAGTCTTGAATGGTCTAATATAGTATCTGTAGGCTTTACTTTGATCATTTAAAGTTCCTTTTATGACTGCGATATCATATTTGGGATGTGGAATATAGCTGCTAATATTCATATAACCAAAAGGAGTAAGGGGCCCTGACGCACCAGGGTATATTCTACCGCCATATTTTAAGGGGCGATTTCCTCCACAATGTTTAGCAGTAATAGCGGCAGTGGATGAAATGAGAATAGCTGTACAAGTGTGGTAAATACCAGATTTGTATAGTGCAGTATATTTACTATGGGTATCTTTAATAGTATCCGGAACAAGGACTTGTGTTCCTTTTTTGGCGTAAGCAGAATCGATAGGGCTAAGAATTAAGCATACTAGAAACAGTGATAGTACTAATCGTAATTTTTTCATTTTGTCACACCTTCAATATATGATATTTAATATATTAAAGCGTTATAATTAAAATTTTATGAAATAACATGACTATGAATTCTTGAGATGAAAGAGCAAAATAATCACATAGTGAACTACGATAAAATGCATACAAACACGGTCTTAAAAATAAAATATGGTTGTTGAGTGATTAGTTTGTAGGAGAAGTTTAGAAGGGGAGCGCCTCGTACTAAATGTGGTATGAGGGAAAACGCTCTAACAACGAACTATAGCACAGAATAAGTTAAGAGGCTGGACATCAAGTTCCAACCTCTTTTGAAGTGAGTTAAATATATTTAAGTAAATACCAACGATTTACTTCGAATTTTTATTAATCCAATCTGCAATGTTTGTAGTAAAAGGAAGTACATTTGCAGTGTACACTTTTGATCTTGTGATGATGATGCCAAGAAATTGACCATCTTTTTTGAAAACACCTGAGCCTGATTGACCGCTATAATTAGGCATATCTGTAAAAAGATAAGGTGGTGGTATTCTTTTAAAAGCCATGACTATACCATCACTACGGTATTGTGTTTTCTTAGGCGTTTCTTTCTTGTCAGGATAACCATAGGAGTATACCTCTTCCCCTTTAAGCTTCTTAAGTTCTTCATCTGTGTAACCTCGAACTGTTGTCGTGAATTTTTTAATATAGTATTTGTAGAATCTGTCTTGGTCTCTTTCCGTTCCTTTGAGCAATGCAATATCATAGTTAGGATTTGGAATGTAGGTGCTAATATTCATATAACCAAAGGGCCTCTGTTTTCCATTTTGCCCTGGATAAATTGTACCAACTCTTTGTGCACGTTTAGCGCCCACACAATGTTTAGCGGTAAGTGCAGCGGTGGATGAAATCAGGATGGCTGTACAATAGCGACCTGAATTCGTTTGAAAGTATGCGGTATATTTACTGTGAGAATCTGCAACGGTATCTGGCACGGGTACTTGTGTTCCTTTGGCGTAAGTCGTGTTAAAAGGCATAAGAAGTAAGCAAGAGAGAAATAGTAAGAGTATTAATGATAATTTTTTCATATGATCACACCTTTGATATGAGATGTTTAATATTTTGAAGTATTATAATTAAAATTTTATGAAATAATACGTTTATGAGATTGACAATCATGCACCAACCTCCTATTTGTTATGAGGTAAAAACTATTGAAAGGTTCAGCAAAGTGTTAATTCATATTTTGGTTAATCCAATCTGCAATGTCTTTGGTGAAAGGGAGTACAACGCCAGTGTTGCCACTTGTTCTTTTGACCATAAGTCCGATAAATTTACTGTCTTTTTTGAAAACACCAGACCCCGATTGTCCAGGATAAGCAGGCATATCGGTATTAATATATGGTTTTGTTTTATAATTTGTAATTTTACCATCACTGCGATATTGCATATTATTTATCAGCTGGCTACCGTGAGGATAACCATAGGCGTATACATCCTGACCAATGAAGCTTTTGAATTCTGCATTTGTGTAACCTTTGACTGTCGTAGTGAATTTTCCAATATAGTATTTGTAGAATTCATCTTGGTCTCTGTCGGTTCCTTTGATGATCGCTAAATCATACTTTGAATTTGGATGTAGCTTGTAGGTTCTAATATTCATATAACCAAAAGGCGTTTTGTTTCTAGATGCCCCAGGAAATATTGTACCCCATAGTCCTCTGCTTGGGGACTTTATGCAATGTTTAGCAGTGAGTGCGGCAGTGGATGAAATGAGGATAGCTGTACAATAGCGACCTGAAGCGGTTTTGTAAAATGCAGTTAATTTACTGTGAGTATCTGCGACAGTATCAGGGATGGGTGTTAGTTTTCCTTTGGCATAAACAGAGTCAAAAGGCATAAGAAGCAAGCATGCTAGAGAAAATAGGATTATCAAGCGCAATTTTTTCATGTCATCACACCTTTATTTTATTATTTTATCAATCAACACAATCATAAAAAGGATGTATCAATTATTCAATGATGCTTTTGTGATGATTTAAATCGAAAAGGCGATTATTGCAAATAAATGATAACGTGCTGAACGATAATGTAAGATATGCATTGATAGCTTGAAGGATTAATTTGTGGCAATTGACTAATGGCATGTAGGCAAAATGTTGAAAGGAGATAGCGATAAAATCTTCCGTAGCTAAAGGAAGAGGCTGGCAATCGTGCACCAACCTCTTTTGAAGTGCGTTATAAAGTTATATAAGAAGAAAGTAATGCGCTATTCCGCATGTTTGTTAATCCATTTTGCAATGTCTTCGGTAAAAGCGAGTACGTCTGCGGTGTTTTGTTTTGTTTTTGTGCTGATAATTCCAATAAATTCACCATCTTTTGTGAAGACTCCCGACCCTGATTGCCCGCTATAACCAGGCATATACGTTGGAAGGTAAGGTGCTGGGATTTTTATATATTTATAAATAGTACCATCGCTACGGTATTGTACTCTCCTAGGCGCTGGACTTCTGTTCGGATAACCATAGGAGTATACCTCTTTACCGACGAAACTGTTTAATTCTTCATCTGTGTAACCTCGAACTGTCGTCGTGAATGGTCGAATATAGTATTTGTAGAATTTATCCTGATCTCTTTCAGTTCCTTTTATGATTGCAATATCATAGTCTGGATGTGGGATGAAAGTTCTAATATTCATATAACCAAATGGGATTTTGTCTCCATTACGCCCTGGATAAATTGTGCCCACTCTTTGTGCAGGTTCTTTGCCTACACAATGTCTAGCGGTGAGTGCGGCAGTGGATGAAATGAGGATAGCGGAACAACTACGAGTTGAAGTCACTTGATAATATGCAGCATATTTACTATGAGAGTCTGCCACTGTATCTTTAACGGGGACTTGTGTGCCTTTTTTGGCGTAAGTCGTGTTGAAAGGTATCAGCAGAAAGCACGAGAGAAATAGTAAGAGTATTAAACATAATTTTTTCATATCATCACACCTTTGATATAAGATTTTTATATTAAAGCATTATATTTAAAATTTTATAAAATGATGTATCTGTGAAGGTTTGGGATGAAAGTTCAAATGATTGAGAGGCCGGACTTCAACCTCCCATCTCTTTCTGGTCTAAGTTAAAAATATGACAAAGCGTTATTTCGCATTGTCGTTAATCCACTGTGCAATGTCTTCGGTAAAAGGGAGCACATTTGCAGTTTTACTCTTTGTACTTGTGATGATAATGCCAATAAATTGACTATCTTTTTTGAAAACCCCCGACCCAGATTGACCGCCATAACCCGCAGGCATATCCGTGAAAAGGTAAGGTCTTGGCGTTTTTTTATATTGATTAATTTTGCCATCACTACGGTATTGTAATCTTTTAGGCACTGACTCTCTGTTAGGATAACCATAGGAGTACACCTCATCACCAACGAAACTTTTGAGTTTTTCATCCGTGTATCCTCGGACTGTCGTCGTGAATTTTTTAATATAGTATTTGTAGAATTCATCTTGGTCTCTTTCAATACCTTTGATTAACGCAATATCATATTTTGGATTGGGATGTGGAATGTAGAACCTAATATTCATATAGCCAAAAGGTCTTTGGTCACCATTTCGCCCTGGATAGATTGTACCTACTCTTTCTGCAGGTTTAAGTCCTACACAATGTCTAGCCGTGATTGCTGCAGTGGATGATATCAAGATGGCTGTACAATAGCGACCTGAATTCGTTTGAAAGTATGCGGCATATTTACTGTGAGAATCTGCAACGGTGTCTGGCACGGGGACTTGTGTTCCTTTGGCGTAAGTCGTGTTGAAAGGCATAAGCAGAAAACATGAGAGAAAGAGTAAGCAGGTCAAACATAATTTTTTCATGTCATCACACCTTTATTTTTTATTTTATATCAAGATAATCATAAAAATTATCTATCATTTATTCAATGATGCTTTTGCGTCGATTTCGTATTGAGCGACTCAAATTGCAGATCCATGATAACGTGCGCAACGATAATGTAAGACATGCATTAAAAACTTGAAGGATGAATTTGTGGCAATTGACTAATGGGCTTGTAGGAAAATTGTTGAAGGCGATAGCGATAAAATGCCGCTATCGCTCAACCATAACATATGGAAGAGGTTAGCAATCCTACACCAACCTCTTTTGAAGTGAGTTGTAAAGTGACTTAAGAATAAAGCAACGTATTATTTCGCATTATCGTTAATCCATTTTGCAATTTCTGTAGTAAAAGCGAGGACATTTGCTTCATAATTGCCGTTTCTTGTAACGATAATGCCGACAAATGGACCATCTTTTTTGAAAACCCCTGCTCCTGATTGTCCTTCAAAATTAGGCATATCCGTAAAAAGATAAGGTTTTGGGGTACTTTGATAGTTAGTAATTTGCCCGTCGCTCCGGTATTGGATTTTCTCATAAGGAATACTTTTTTGAGGATAACCATACGAGTATACGTCTTGACCAATGAAACCACGTAATTCATCATCAGTGTAGCCTGTAACGGTCGTCGAGAATTTTCTAATATAGTATTTATAAAATTTGTCTTGATCTCTTTCAGTTCCTTTTAATAGTGCAATATCGTAGTTGGGATTTGGGTTTGGAATATAGCTGCTAATATTCATATAACCAAATGGTGTTTTGTCTCCATTTGCGCCTGGATAGATCGTGCCGGCCTTTTTTAAGGGTTGAGATCCTGCACAATGTTTAGCAGTTAATGCGGCAGTGGATGAAATGAGAATCGCTGTACAGTAGCGACCATTCGCATTTTTGTATAATGCAGTATATTTACTGTGCGAGTCTGCAATGGTATCTGGAACAGGTCGTTGTTTCCCTTTGGCATAAGCGGAATCGATAGGGTTAAGGACTAAGCATGCTAAAGATAATAAAAGTATTAAACGTAATCTTTTCATGTGATCACACCTTTATTTTATTATTTTATAAATCAACATAAGAATAAAAAGTATGTGCGATTGATTCAATAACAATTTTATGTAGATTTAAATTGAATAGACTGGAATTGTAGATGAATGATAATGAGCTGAACGTTAATATATGCCATGTATGAATCGCTTGAAGGATAAATTTGAGGCAATTGACTAATAGGTTTGTCAGAAAAAGTGAAAGTGTCTCACGATAAATCGTAGTGTGACTTGAATATTTCCACCTTGAAAAATTGTGAAAAAAGAGTAAAATGAATAGAGTTAAAAAATTGAGAGGTGGGACGTCGAGGTGAAAAATAAATTTTTGGTTTGCGATGATTGCCAAGCAGTGAATCTTAAAACGTTGACGCAAAAACTGAAAAAGCTTGACCCAGACGCTGAGATTGAAGTGGGTTGTCAATCATATTGTGGACCAGGTCGACGTAAAACATTTGCGTTTGTCAATAACCGTCCGCTTGCTGCAACGACTGAAGAAGAATTGATGGAAAAAGTTCAGAAGCAGCTTCAAAAGCCACGCGATCCTGAAGAAGAAGAGCGTTTGAGAAAGCGTAATGAAGAACGAAAACGTCGCAAAGAAGAACAAGACCGTAAATTAAAAGAAAAATTGGCAAATCGTCATAAAGCGTAACCCCAATTTCTTATTCAATAGAGCTATAGGCAAAGAGACGCCCCTTAAATTTTGAAAAGGCACGTCTCTTTTTTATATGCGCATGCATCGTTTTATAATCATCGAAATTCAGCTAGGTTTGGCATAAAAACGAGAGACCATCATAACAATCGTAAAACCGCAAAATTCAAATTGAAGTGAAAAATCGTCGGAATGTCCAAAATCATCAGTAATGAAAACCGAAAAGTAAAGAATAGGAAAGTAACGACGACACCACACGCAACTCATGCCGAAATATGCATTAACTCGTCATGTTGTTCGACTCGAAAACACTTGCAATCTGAAGCATTTTCCCCGCTGTTTAGCCCTTCATTTATGATATAATAAAAAGTATTCTAGCAAGCAATAAGGAGCGAAATGTGGAATGTATGAAGTAAGAATTGCTACACCAGATGATGTAATCGGTATCCGCGATGTTGCGACAAAAGCGTGGTACAATACGTACTTAAATATTTATGCAGCTTCAACAGTGAATGAACTCCTCGCAGCTTCATATAACGAAGAGCATTTGCGTAAACGATTAGAAGAACAACTATTTATGGTTGCAATTGAAGATAAAGAAGTTGTCGGTTTTGCGAACTTTATTCAAGGCAGTGAGTTGTATTTATCTGCGCATTACGTTCGCCCACACTCTCAAAATAAAGGATATGGCCGCTTACTATTAGAACAAGGTTTAGAACATTATAAAGGCCAATATGATGCGGTCTATTTAGAAGTCGACACGAAAAACGAAAAAGGTGTCGCATTTTACGAACAAGAAGGTTTTGAAATCATTCGTACGTATGCACATGTGATGTACGGTGAAACGATGAATCTCGCACTCATGAAAAAACCATTAAGTTAAATGCCAACAAGGAGGGTTTTGATTGACAGAAACAGCTTATGTCACACGTAAGTTATCAGAAGAGAAAGTGTTCAAAGATCCCATTCATCGCTATATTCACGTTCAAGATCAGCTGATTTGGGATTTAATCAAAACAAAAGAATTTCAACGATTACGTCGGATTAAACAGCTCGGGACGCTAAATTTAGCTTTTCACACGGCTGAACATAGTCGTTTTGGTCATTCCCTTGGCGTATACGAAATTGTCCGTCGTATGATTGATGAGACGTTTAAAGACCGACAAGAATGGAATAATGCTGACCGACCACTTGCGATGTGTGCTGCGTTATTACATGATTTAGGACACGGGCCTTTTTCGCATAGTTTCGAAAAGATTTTTAATACAGATCATGAAGCCTATACACAAGCGATTATTATGGGTGATACAGAAGTGAATACTGTATTGAGACGTGTCAGTGAAACTTTTCCAGCTGAAGTTGCAGAAGTGATTAATAAAACACACCACAATCCATTGGTCGTGTCGATGATTTCGTCACAAATTGATGCAGACCGTATGGATTATTTGCAGCGTGATGCCTATTTTACAGGGGTGTCTTATGGCACGTTTGATATGGAGCGTATTTTGCGATTGATGCGTCCTTCAGCAGATGAAGTGTTGATTAAAGAAAGCGGCATGCATGCAGTTGAAAACTTTATTATGAGCCGTTATCAAATGTATTGGCAAATTTATTTCCATCCGGTGAGTCGTGGTGGTGAAGTCGTCCTCAATCATTGTTTTAAACGCGCCAAATATTTATACGAGCAAGGATACGAATTTAATATTCCGCCGCGTGATTTTGTGCCATTTTTCGAAAATCGTGCGACTGTAGAAGAGTACGTGCAATTAGATGAAGCCGATGTGACGTATTATTTGAAGCGCTGGATAGATGAAGAGGACCCTATTTTGAGTGATTTGGCACGTCGTTTTATCCATCGAGACTTATTTAAATTTTTACCGTTTGATGGCTCGATTATTACAATTACTGAGCTGCGCGATTTATTTGAACAAGCAGGCATTGACCCTGATTATTATTTTGTGAGTGATTCGTTTTCGGATTTGCCTTATGATTACGATCGACCAGGTTCGAATAGACAACCGATTCACTTATTACAAAATAATGGCGGTATTCGTGAAATTAGTAGCCAATCGCTCATTATTTCTAGTATTACGGGCATTAAACGTGAAGATTATAAGCTTTATTACCCGAAAGAGCTCGTGATGAACATTGAGGATCCAGAAATTAAAGCGAAAATTATTAACTTGCTCAATGAGTTGAATTAACCGACTAAGGCATAAATACGTTCACAAACGGAGCAATGCATTTTAAAATGACAATGACGTGAAGTATGAAAAATTTGGAGGTAAAATGACATGGCTGAGAAAAAAGGGTTTAATTTTAACATTATCAAGAATGATCCATTAGACGGTCATAAAGGGACTAATATTGGTTCAATCAGTCTCGATAATATTGCACCCGTTTTTATCGATATTGATGCGGAAGAAGCCTTTATTGATATCGGCGCAATGCATGCACGTGCAGCAGTCGAACGTGGCGTGAAATGGATTACCGATAAAGACACTGTTGATGTGGAAGGGGCTAAAGCATATTGGCTATGTTGGGTGACAACAGAACGCGGTGAACACGGTCCTTATTATGCAGGGGTTACTGCGGCCTATTTGTTAGTCAATAAGTCCATCCGTCGTGGGTATAAAAGTATGCCCGAACATGTCAATATGATGGATAAATCGATGAAGCATAAAGTGATTGTCGATCATATTGGTGCTAAAAACCGTCAAATTTTAGCCGATTTTCTTAAAACACATAACCCGGACATGTGGGCCAATTCTTCAGAAGCATTGCAGCAAGCTTTTAATGATGCTGAATAGAAGGCGGGTCGTCATTACAGCTTGATGGCATAGTGCTTACAGTTTGTTTAAAGGTGACTTGATTTCTAAACAACTTTCGATAAGTGAATTTAGAAGAGAGTCACCTTGTGTATTTCTTTCAATATTTTAAGGTAGATGAAATAAAAATGTGGAATTCTCTACATCCACAATATGTAACTTGTGTTATAATGACAAGTATTATTTTATGAAGTAAGGTGAAGAAGACCGTGGAGCATAACGTCAAAATTGATGTACATCAAATTGTTAAAAGAGATGCGCAAAAAGAGCATTTTTCACATCAAACAACGGGCCAATGGTTGAAAAAAGAGACGGATTGGATTCGTTATCAAGAACAAATTGAAAACGCGACTGTCAATGTGACGATTAAGCTGGCAGATGATAGCGTCAAATTGATTCGAAAAGGCGATATCAATATGAATATGCATTTTATCGAAGGACAAGATACGACGACATTTTACGAATTGCCTCATGGTAAAATGGTGTTGACCGTGCATACGATGAGCATTCTTCATTTCGTGACACCAGACGGCGGTAAGTTGAAAGTGCATTATGCATTATTCCAAGGCGATGAAAAAATGGGCACCTATCAATACGAAATTAAATATAAGGAGAAATAAGATGAACATTATTGATCAAGTGAAACAGACATTGATTCAGGAAATTGAAAAAAGTATTCAACAAGCGCAACTTGTCGAAACGATTCCTGAAATTAAAATCGAAATTCCAAAAGATACGAAAAATGGAGACTACGCGACAAACATTGCGATGGTATTGACGAAGCTCGCGAAACGTAACCCAAGAGAAATTGCACAACTCATTGTGGACCATTTGGATACTGAAGCGGCACACGTCAAATCGATTGATATTGCTGGACCAGGTTTTATTAATTTTTACCTCGATTCAAGTTATTTAAATGACGTCATCGATCAAGCTTTAGCGCAAGATACACAATTTGGTCGTGTTGCAGAACCGAAAAATGAAAAAATATTAGTGGAATACGTGTCAGCTAACCCAACTGGTGACTTACATATCGGCCATGCCCGTAACGCAGCAGTCGGGGATACGTTATGCAATATTTTAGACGCAGCAGGTTACGACGTTACAAGAGAATACTACATTAACGATGCCGGGAATCAAATTACGAACTTAGCGAAATCAATCGAAGCACGTTACTTACAACATTTAGGTCAAGAAGCGGAAATGCCAGCTGACGGTTATCACGGTCAAGACATTCAAAATATCGGTGCAGATTTAGCTGAAAAGCAACCGAACTTAATGGATTTATCTGATGACGAACGTTTGAAGACATTCAGACAGCTCGGTGTGGACTATGAGATGGCAAAGTTAAAACAAGACCTTGAAGATTTTAACATTCATTTCGATAATTGGTTTAGTGAAACATCTTTATATGAAAAAGGTGAAATTCAAGCTGTATTAGACCGTATGAAAGAAAATGGCTACACATATGAAAAAGACGGCGCGACGTGGTTACGTACGACAGATTTCAAAGACGATAAAGACCGTGTGTTGATTAAACAAGATGGAACGTACACATACTTTTTACCAGATATTGCGTACCACTACGATAAATTCCAACGTGGCAATGACAAATTGATCAATTTATTTGGCGCAGATCACCACGGCTATATTAACCGTTTGAAAGCCTCACTTGAAACGTTTGGTGTGGACAGTGACCGTCTAGAAATTCAAATTATGCAAATGGTGCGTTTAATGCAAGATGGCGAAGAAGTGAAAATGAGTAAACGTACCGGCAATGCAATCACATTAAGAGAAATTATGGATGAAGTGGGTATTGATGCAGCGCGTTACTTCTTGACAATGCGTAGTGCAGATACACATTTTGACTTTGATATGGCACTTGCGAAAGAACAATCTCAAGACAATCCTGTCTACTATGCACAATATGCACATGCACGTATTTGTTCGATTTTACGCCAAGCTGAAGCACAAGGCTATCAAGTTAAAAAAGGTGCCGATTATCAAACCATCACAAATGATAAAGCGATTGAATTATTGAAGAAAGTCGCGGAATTTGAACCGATGATCGAAGGGGCTGCTGAAGCGAGAGCACCGCATCGTGTGACAAATTATATTCAAGATTTAGCTGCACACTTCCATAAGTTTTATAATGCAGAAAAAGTATTAACAGAAGATCAAGCAAAAACGCAAGCACACTTAGCATTGATTGATGCTGTACGTATTACATTACGCAATGCATTACAATTAGTCGGTGTGTCTGCACCAGAACAAATGTAAATCAAAAAAGGCAACTTCAGTTTATCAAGCGCTGAAGTTGCCTTTTTAACTTAATGCGGTTTCGTAAATCGTATGATGAACATACTCAGTTCAAACAATAAAATTAAAGGTAAGGATAATAAAATATTTAACATGATGTCAGGTGGTGCAATCAAACTCGCCAAAACGAAACAACCGAAATACACATATTTACGGTAAGGCCGTAACATCGTCACATCAATCAGTTCGAATTTGGCCAATCCGATAAATAAAATGGGCAGTTGAAAAATGACGCCAAAGAATAACAGCCAACGCAATAGTTCTGTTAGATACTGTTTGAAACCTATCACTGGATCAATTGACATCAACTGTGACAAATTGAATGAAAACTGAACGATGAGCGGGAAAATGAGCCAATATGCTAATGCAATTCCCGTGAGAAAAAGCACAACGGAAATTAAACTATATTTATAAACGAATTGCCGTTCGATGTCTTTTAAACCAGGTGCGATAAATGCCCACAATTGATAAAACAGTATAGGTGAAATGAGACATAGCGTACAAAATAAAATAATCATAATGTAAATTTGTATCATTTCGGTAAAACTAAAAGCATGTAACTGCACACCATTTTGAGCGATAACGTGAATGAATGGCTTGATCCACCAATGCGACGAAATGTAGACGATGATGAGTACGACAACAAGTGCAATGCCAATTTTGATTAATCGTTCTCTCAGTTCATTAAAATGATTGAGGAGTGATAACTCATTTGCGTTCTTGTTTTGTAGATTTTGTACTGGGTGTATCTAGAGATTCGTCATCTTCTGTGATATGCTCTGTGGCAGATTTGAATTCACGTAACGTTGAACCAATCGCACGACCAAATTGAGGGAGCTTTTTCGGTCCAAACAGAATGAGCGCAATGACACTAATGATAATGAGACCTGTTGGGCTTGCTATACCTAAAACGAATGTACTTTCTAGCATAAAAATTCCTCTTCTCTAAAATTTTTTATCCATTCACATAGTGCTTTGAAAATAAGAACGGTATTGAAACGTCACACGACCACTCTCATCATTGGACACTTGAGTTAAAGAGGGTGGGCCATTAGTTTCCCCAGTCCCTATCCTTTTTATGGAATTATATCAATTATTGATAATAAAAAAACCAACAACGAGGATGAATTGGACGCAATAATTGAATGATATGGATTGTCTTCAATTTAGAAGCTTACCCTCAGTTTTCGCTGTATTGGGGGTCTAAGTTTGCCCGAAAGGCTGAGACTCCTGAGGGATCAGCTGGGCCGGAAAATCCAATTCGGCTTCCATCTCATGTGTGTTTCAATGAAGCCGAATTTAGTTGAAGCGCCAGCCCCTCGGAAAGCGAGCCATGAGGGCAATCAAAAACCACAAACCATCACAAGGAGGGCAAGTAAAACAAAATACTGCATCCACAGCATCAAAAATGATGATGTCCCTACTTTTCATTCATCACTGCTACTTTTTATTGCTTCTCAACGTATAAATGAGTACCACAAAAATAATGAAAATGACTTGTGCCACAATCGTCTCAATCGTTGGATAAAAACCAATCCAACTGAGCGTCGGCACATGTTCTAAACCGTGTCTCGGTACAATATCTAATAATTGTAACTTTTGAATACTCATCCCAAGCATTTTGAACGCCATCACAAAGAGAATGAGTGATAAGAATTTGAAAATATAATAAATCGGAATGAGTTTCACGATAAAGCGATATAACAATGCAAACACAGTTAAAATCACAAGGGCATAAACAATTCCTAAAGTAAACTGTACAGCGGTAATGTTACCGACCATCCCCATATAAAAGACAATGACTTCGACACCTTCTCTTAATACTGTAATGAATCCAATCACACCAAGTAATAAGAGATTGCGATTTTGGATGGCATTGTGATACATCGATTGCATCATTTCATCCCAACGTTTTGCATTGGAACGTTGATGCATCCATATGCCGACAATGTACATTAAGAACACAGCGACCAATCCTAGTGTTGCTTCCATACCTTCTCGGAGGACACCACTATCGCCAAGCAAGCTAATAAACAAGAATGCGAGTAACAGACTGATGATTAAGCCCGTTACGGCACCACTTAACACACTCGCTGTTCCTTTTCTATCTTTCATTTGACGTGTCATCGTTGTCAATGTCATGACGATGAGTAACACTTCTAATCCTTCACGTAAAAAGATGAGCATGACATCCCATGACGTATAACCTTGTTTACCAACCGTTTCTGCAATGTCTTTGTTGATTGATGTTAATTCCTTTTTCACATCATCTTTGTTCTTATCATCCAATATACTTTGATAGTACGGGATACGATTTTCGATTTTATTGTATAGACTGATGTTTTTTGTTTGAATTTGACCCTCTACATACGGCCACGTTTTGATAAATTGACTGAGAGATTGATCTGCCTTATCCAAATCACCTTGATCAATCGCTTGAATGGCTTTATCGAGATGTGTGTTTAAATCTGTTGCATGATATTTGCCTTTACCTTTTGAGGTTGCGACTTGGTCTGCCTGATCAATCGCTGTTTTGAAAGATTGCCAACTTGATTCAACTTTTTGAGTGTTCAATGGTTCTTTTTCAATAGCCACCCTTAATTGCATTAAATAGACTTCAATTTGTCCGTATTGATCGACATTTTTATTTCTAATGACAGATTCGTGTTTCGTCCAAATGGAATTCAGTTCACCATTAATTTGTTTTAATTTTTCTTGATCACTATCTTCAATCGCTTTTTTAATCGGTGCATTTTGTTTATCAATTAAGGATTGTAATGTTTTAATTTCTTCTGTATTGTCTGTTTGATTGACCGTATTTTCATAAGCGATGAGTGACTTTGTTAATTCTGAAAGCTGTGCCGTTTGCTTCTCAGTAGACCCAGAGCGATCTAACGCTTTTAAAGCCGATGTGACATCTTTGCCTTCTTTTGAACGATCAATGTTGAGGTCAGCCACTGCTTTATTCACTTGGTCAAGACTTTGTTTTTTAGCATTTTCAGATTGATTTTTATCTTGTAATGTTGATTTTGCGTCTGAAATAGCGACATAAACATCACTAAAATCCTTTTCAGCAGCCATGACAGGAGGAACTTTAGCGATGACCAACAAGAGTACAGCCATAATAACGCATTTAATTAAATAACGTTTCACCTAAATAACCTCCCTTTTTGACGCCTGGGAGAATTAAAAACAATCCAGACCCTTTATGTGTAATATATTCATTTAATTTATCTACAGAACCTAAATTGTTTTGGATGTCAATAAATTGTTGCGGATGCTTCTGGAATGAAATAAACAAAAGGCCTGCATCATAGTTTCCGGTTTTATCGTTCGTCCCGCGCATATAATTATAAGCACGACGTAAAATCTCAGTATTCGCCTCTTTCGCTAGACGTGCATGGGCATCTTTGGGAATGACGTACTCACCTTGAGCGTCTTTCGCTGATAAGTCCATTTCGTCAAACTCATCTTTTTTACCTAAAGGCGCACCCGATGCACGATGACGTCCAAATGTGGCTTCTTGTTCTTCTAAAGCGGTGCGATCCCACGTTTCGATATGGATTTGTATCTTCCTTAACACGCAATAAGTCCCGTACTGTGCCCAACCATCTTCTAAAAACACGTAATTTTTGTAAGCTTTTGTGTCACGTGGATTTTGCGTCCCATCTTTAAATGCCATTAAATTCCGTGGTGTTTCTTTGCCTTTACCTGAAATAAATCCTGTTTCAGACCATTTCACTTGTACGACATCGAGATAAGGTCGAATCAAGTTGTGAATGGCGTGGAAAGCGACTTGTGGATCGTCTGCACAAGCTTGGATGAAAATATCGCCACCAGTAATGTCTTTGTCTAATTGGTCATTTGGAAAGTGCGGTAAGTCTTTAAACGATTGCGGAATTTTACTTTTGAGCCCTAGTTTTTGTAAAAAGTCTTTACTCACACCGAAAGTAATCGTTAATTTGTTTGCATCAAGACCGATTGCTTCTCCTGTATCAATAGGTGGGAGTAAGGTGTTGCTTGTCGTCTTCCCAATCGCTTCACCGTGCATCATTTTCACCGTGCTCTCGGTCCAAGCTTTAAACATTTTTTGGATAGTTGCCTTGTCCTTACTCTTTAAATCTAATACCGCTAAATTGATATTTTTTTGCGTAGGCGTCGTAATGCCGGGTTGCACTTTACCATAAAATTGATAAGCTTTGTCCGCGTCATCTTGTGGTGTATCAAACATCGATTTAAATGAAAAGATGCTGCCGACCCCGCTTGCACCTATTGCGACGCCTGCACCTCCAACTCCTAACATTTTGAGGAATGAGCGTCTGGAATAGGTCGTTTCATTATGGTTGTTTTCTTGTGTCATTCTGTAACCACAGCCATTTGACTTAACGGTTCACCGAGTTCGTTGACTGCATTAGAGAGTTCTTTTTTCTGTGAATCAGTTAATTCAGTGAATAAAATGTAACCGTCGTCTTTTTTATATTTGTCTAACAAGCCGTTCACTTTATCAAATTTTGATTTAATTTTTTGACTTAAATCTTTATCCTTTTGATCTAAAATAGGTTTGAAAAGTTCATATATTTTTTGTGCGCCTTCAATGTTGGCTTTAAAGTCATATAAATCTGTATGAGAATAAATTTCTTCTTCACCTGTAATTTTAGAAGTTGAAATTTCGTTAAGTAAGTCAACAGAGCCCTGAAGCATGAGTTTCGGTGTAATGTCTAAAGTGTCCGCTTTGGCACGTAACTCTTTCGCATCTTTTAACAGCTGGTCGGCATCTTTTTTCGTTGTATCATTGATAGTTTGATCTTCATATAAAGCTTTCTCGATTTTGTGATAGCCCGTCCATTCGTTTTCTTTTTTCTCTTCTTTTAAATCAGCTAAACGCGCATCAATTTTAGGGTCTAAGTCTCCAAATGATTCAGCCACAGGTTCAGAACGTTCATAGTACATACGCACTTTTGGATATAAGGATTTTGCTTTTTCCATATCATCATTTTTAACAGCTTGAACAAAGTCTTCAGTGCCAGTTAGGAATTGATCTAACTCTTTATCCGTGAATTTTTTATATTCTTTCGTTGCTTTTTCTAACGCAGCTTTATTTTCGGTGTTTTCTTTGGATGATTGATTTTTGGAGCTGTTACTATTGTCCTGATTCCCGCAAGCAGCAAAAAGAAGTGACGATGCGATTAAAACCGTTGTTAATTTTTTCATAATTTCCACCTCATCAGTAAGATTGATCACTATCAATTGTAGAATTTGTTCGTCATTATAAACCGTTGTATGTATGCAAAAACAACAACGAAGCCCTTGATATGTTGAAGAATAATGTTTTTAAATTCATATATAATGATAAACGGTCTATCTCAATTGATAATCATTTTCAATTAATTATATTCCGATGGCGAAACACTGTCAATACAGTTTTTTAAGCTATTTTATTAGATAGAAAACTTAATATATTTATCGTTTGTTATCGTTTTCATCATCACTTGTAACAGTTAGGTTATTAAAGTTCGATTTTAGGGTCTATACGCTTGATTTGTCATCAAGGAGTCGTGTTTTTAGGGGATGACGTCTCAACTAGCTAACACTTGATTTTAAAGTGACATAGTTCAGGCGTTAGTGGATTTTTCCCATCAGCTGATCCTTCAAGTGTTTCGCCCAGATGAATAAATCAAACCATAAAAGAGAAGATGTCGACAGTTTCTTCATTTAATTATCATTAAGAGCTCGTATTTTATGGAAGATATGAAACTTGCACCTTTTAAATTAGATGGTTTTTAAAATTTTGTACAAAAAATTAATTTAAGAGTCCAAAAAACAACGAAAAATGATAAGATAAACAAAAATAAGATGAAAAAATAGGAGTGGAATGATGAAATTAAAATGGTTCGCAACCGTGATGGTCATGCTTGTCTTCATACTCGCGGGTTGTAATTTCAATGCCAATCAGTCGAAAGAAACTGGCAAATCTTCTGATAAAATGCCGAAACGTATTATTTCATTAATGCCAAGTAATACGGAGATTTTATATGAACTCGGACTGGGCGATAAAGTTATAGGGGTCTCTACTGTTGACGATTATCCGAAAGAAGTGAAAGAGAAGCAACAATTTGACGCGATGCAACTCAATAAGGAAGCGTTGATTAAAGCGCAACCTGACTTGATTTTAGCGCATGAATCTCAAAAAGCGTCTCAAGGTAAGGTACTTGATAGTTTAGAAGAGAGTGGTATCCGTGTCGCTTACGTTAAAGACGCACATTCGATTGATGAAATGTACGAAACGTTTAATCAAATTGGAAAATTAACAGGAACGGAACAACAAGCAAACGATTTAGTAAAAGAAACAAAACACAATATTCAGCAAGTCATTGACAATATTCCAAATCGAAAGAAAGCACCAAAAGTGTTTATTGAAATTGCATCGGAACCAGAAATGTATACAGCTGGTAAAGGAACTTTTATGAATGACATGTTAAAGCAACTTCATGCGCATAATGTGTTTGACGATACAGAAGGATGGCCAAAAGTGTCTAAAGAACAAGTCATTAAGAAAAATCCAGATGTCATGATAGCGACTTCAGGCGTATCGACAGAGGCTTATCGTAATGATATACAACAGCGCGGTGGTTTTGATCAAGTACAAGCGGTGAAAGATGACCGTGTTGTTGCTTTAAATGACGATATGTTATCACGTCCTGGACCACGTTTAGACGACGCGATGAAAATGTTGAGAGATGCTGTGTATGAAAAATAAGTTAACGAAAGGCTTCATGAGCATCAGTGCATGGAGCCTTCTTTTAATCCTTGTCTGTGCATACAGTTTGTTCAGTCGGTTAGAGTGGCAGAGTCCTTTGGTAGAAACACTCATTGTTGATGTACGTCTGCCGAGAATGTTACTCGCATTGTTTGCCGGGATGGGGCTAACGCTAGCGGGACAAATGTTTCAAATCATCTTGAACAATCCACTTGCTGATAGTTTTACACTGGGTCTTGCCAATGGTGCGACAGTGGGGGCTGCGCTTGCTGTATTACTCGGATTACCTTTTGTATGGGTTGCCCCTTTAGCGATGGTGATGGGCATGCTATCATTAGTGATTGTGATGGCTGTCGCTTATACTATCTCGCGCGGTTATCCGACACGTTCACTCATTTTAGCAGGGATTTTAATAGGCTCGCTATTGAATGCGTTATTATTTTTACTCGTACAATTTAATCCCAAACGGCTACAAAATATAGTGGCGTATATGTTTGGTGGTTTTGCAGCTGCGGAATATCGAGAAGCAGTAGTGGTCATCAGCGTCTTTATCATTATGACTGTCATGCTCATGCTGTTAGTGCCCAAAATAAAATTGCTGCAAATGAACCATCTTTCTAGTGCGGCGCTCGGGATTCATGTCGAACGCTTATCAGTGAGTGTATTAGTATTAGCGACAGTGATGTCTACAGTCATTATCGGCTTTGTAGGGGTCATTGGTTTTATCGGAATGGTCATTCCACAATTTGTTCATCGCATGAGCCGAGGAACGTTAGCTTTTAAAATGGCTTTAAATATTCTAATCGGTGGGACAGTGATGGTATTGGCCGATATTTTAGGAGGGCAATTACTCGACCCCATTCAACTGCCCGCAAGTGTTGTGTTAGCTATTTTAGGGATTCCGCTCATGTTTTATCTCATGATAGTTGAACGACAATAAGCAATTGACTAATATAGTATTATATGATTTTTAAAGAATAAGTAATGAGGTATACCATGGACTTAACAAACATTAAAGCAATTATATTTGATTTAGAAGGGACTTTGTTAGACCGTCAAAAATCACGTGAAAAATTTATTGAAGAGCAATACGAACGTTTTCATGATTACTTAGTGCGTGTACAAGCCTCAGACTTCCGCAAAAAATTTATCGAACTCGATGACGACGAAGATCATGACAAACCGGATTTGTATAAAGAAATCATCAAGCAATTTAATATCGATCGCTTAACGTGGAAAGATTTATTTAACGACTTTGAAATGCATTTCTATCGATATGTTTTCCCATTTCATGATACGACTTATACTTTGCAAAAACTTAAAGAAGCAAATTATAAAATTGGTGTCATCGCAAATGGTAAATCTAAAATTAAGCGTTATCGTGTCTATGCGTTAGGTATCGAATCTTACGTCACTCACCTCACGACTTCAGAAATGGTCGGCTTTCGAAAACCACATCCGCGCATTTATGAAGAAATTATTGAAAAGTTAGACGTCGCGCCAGAAGAAATTGTGTATGTTGGTGATGATGCGTTAAATGATGTCGCACCCGCTCGCGCAATGGGTATGGTGAGTGTGTGGTATCGTCATGGCGAAAGAGAAGATGACATCATTCCTTTAGAATCAGAAATGGACTTTGAAATTACAACACTTGAAGAATTATTAGACATTTTAAACATCGAACGGGAGGCTGAAAGGTAATGCAATTATTTAGAGCATCAGATGGCACAGCATTGAATTATCGCTCAATGGGGAAAGGTTATCCTATTGTAATGGTGCATTCTGTTTATATGAATCATACTGTATTTGAAGAGATTGCTAAGCGTTTATCGCGTTACTTTCAAGTGATTTTAGTGGACTTGAGAGGGCATGGTTATTCTGATAAGCCATTAGCGATTGATTTTCATGATTATAGTCAAGATTTGAAAGAGTTAATGGAGTTTCTCTATATCGAATGTGCGACGTTTATAGCGATTGAAATGGGAAGCGCTGTTGCATTAGACCTTGTTCAACGTGACCCTAAAAAAGTATCCGAGCTCATTTTAATCAATCCGACTGTCTCCGGAGAAGGTTTGCCACATGAGCGTTTGTTCCGTAAATACGCTGAAACGATTCGAACTTGGAGTGATAGCGAACAAGATAAATTTTTAGAAAAACATTTATACTACGCGAAAGGAAAAGTGCGTAAATTCCTGAAAAATGTGAATGACTCAGCAGCATTATTAACAGACTATGAGAAAAATGCGGTGGATCAATCATTTACGGGGTTTGAACTTAATGCGCCTTTATCAGAAATGAACGTGCGTACACTTGTCATCGCGGGTGTAGCGAATGAACGCATTGCACCGAGTGAGTCTGAAAACATTGCTGAGTTGATGCCGAACGCGACATACGAGTTATTTAAAAAGTCAGGCGTTTATCCATTTGTAGAAGAAAAGGATAAATTCCTTAAAACAGTGAAAAATTTCATGCAAAGAACGACGCATAATATGGATTTGTAACCAATTTGTAATATAACTGTTATTTCATTGCAATTTAGGGTATGATGATAGTGAACACAAATAAGAGAGATAAAAGAGGAGTGTGTACCCTATGAAAAAGCTAGTCAGTGCATTATTGATAACAGGACTTACATTTTCGGGTATGTATGCAGGTACAGCAGATGCGATGTCAGGTAATACATTAGATTCAGTGAAGTCATTACAACATGGTGATCGAACTGTCGAAGGTGTTACAATTGGTGAACGGATGAGCGATGTATTTCGACATAAAGGACACGGTATTCATACGAAAGAAGCTTACGGTCATCATCATTATTATGAATTTCATACAAAAGATGGTTTGATGATTGTGACTGCGAGTGGTGCGGGTCAACATGCAAAAGTGACACGTATTAGTATGAGTTATCAAGAATTGAACGGTCCGAAGTATCAAGAGGTGAAGGATCAAGTCAGCTCACACGCGACTACACGCGAACACCATAACAATGTCACAGGCGGCAGTGGTTATATTTCAGATGGCAAAGTGTCATACCAATTTGCGACTTCTACACCAAAAGATCAAACATTGAAGCTCTACCGTATTGATGTAGAGTAATGGTTGATCGCATGAAGTGAACTTGCTTGAGTGTCTACACGTCACGTCTCACTTTCTGTTATAATAGGGCTAACAAATGAGACGGAGGATTATATGAGACCCAATGATCGGACTTTACTGGAGAATGTAGAAGATTACTTTACGCATAAAGGTGTGTCTCCAAGTTTAATCGATGACGTTAAAGAAAATTTGAGAAAAGATATTCAAAAATCAGAAGCGGAAGATAAAGACTATATCGAATACCGTCAAAAATCTCCGGCTGAAGTTATATTAACGATACAAAAAAACTTGTTTATATTACAGTTCAACCCAGTTGTATTTTTTATTATTAACTTTATATTGATTTCGTCACTCTATGACAAGCAACTTGTGCCATTCGGTGCAGCGACAGGTCTATCCCTTGTTTATATGCTTGTGATGTTGCCGATATCAATTATTATATATACACGCATTATGCATAAAAACTATTTATATCGTAATAAAATAGAAAGTTATGCAGGTGTTGCATTAGCCATTTCTGCACTCGTATTAATTTTAATGAATGCCTTTGATTTGAACTTAGGGATTCATGTCGTGACACATTATGCACATTTAGCGATTGCGATGGTGGGCATCATCATTACGGCGTTTGGGTTATATAAAAAGTACTTGGAATATACAGGAATTGGACTGTTATTGCTGCAAAAAACGATAGATGTCATTGTAGGTGATGATCAAGCGGCTCAGCTTATTTCTATTGCGATTTGGGTCATGATTTTAGTATTGATTATTTTCTACACGATTGAATTGTCAGCGAGTAAACGAACATAAAACGAATCAACTGAACTTTAAATACCCTTTTGAAGTGCGTTTCATGATGGAATGCGGCTTTGAAAGGGTATTTTGTATCGTTTGAGCGCAATAACAAACACTTTATGGTGATGATATGTTAACTCAAAAATACATTAATGAATTATATAATTAAAGTTTATAAATGATAATAATATAAAATGCATGCAATTTTGTTAAATGGGTATACATAAGGTGAGCGCTTAAGGAGGAACTGTTTTGAAGAAGTTTGTAACGAGAGATAAACAACAAATCGCCTATCAAACAAGTGGTGAAGGGGAAGCAGTCATTTTAATCCACGGCTTAGATGGCAATATGGCTGCCTTATATCCAACACAAAAATTACTCGAACCTTATTTTCATGTCGTGATTTATGATTTACGTGGACATGGCAAATCATCTAAGCCACATGAATATAATATTGCAACATTAGTTGAAGACTTAAAAGAATTAATGCAACATTTAAAAATCGAGCGTGCACATTTGATCGGTCATGATATGGGAGGGCGTATCGTACGTGCTTTTGCCCGACGTTACCCAGAGCTTATCCATACGATGACATGTATTGCCGCAAATGAAGTCGATATTGCAAATGGTTTAAGCCGATTATTACTCGAACATAAAGAAGAAGTAGCAGGATTTACAAAAACAGAAGCGATGTGGCTATTATTTCCATATATGTATACACAATTTGCTGTCGCTCGTGCGTGGTATGAACAACAACGCTTATACAGTATTCAAACCCCCGATGAAAATGCAGTCGCCATGCGTGCATTGTTAGATGATTTACAAAAAGGGAGTGCATCACATGTGAAAGATATTCCAGCATTGATGATTAAAGGGGCTAATGACCCATTAGTTCAAGTAGAGAATTCGGATGATGACATCATGACACGTCCTAAAATGGAATATTTAGTATTTCTCAATGTTGGTCACGCTCCACATATCGAAAACGAGCGTTACTTTAAACATGTCTATATTAATTTCTTACAAAAAAATGGATTTACGCAAATGAAAGCAGGTTTATGAAGAAATTAAGGAGTGGTGTGAATCCAATGATGAATAAACATAAAAAAGAAATAAAAGTAAAACCACGCGTTGCAGTCGTACAAATGACAACGCGTGGTTTTACTTTACCCTCATGCGTATGATAAACAAGCCCTCACACGCTTCATAATTCATGTTGTGTCCTAAAATTACTGTGGTCGAATATCTGTAGATTTGATTGTTTCATTGACGCGATCTAATAATGCATTGATTTTCTCACGTTGCTGATCGTTAATTAAAATAAGTACCGTACGTTCATCATTTTCATTACGGCGTTTATCGAAATATCCTTCTTGAGATAAATTTTTAACAGCTTTTACGACTTGTGGTTGTTTGTAGTTTAAGTTGTTAATAATATCTTTTAAATAATATTCCTCTTCTATTCTATAACTCAAGTGTGTTAAAACAGCGAATTCTTCAAAACTAATTTTAAATTCTTTTTTAATCACACTTTTCAATCTATCAGCGTAAGTCACCATAGATAATAACTCAAAACAATCCTTGACTCTTGTAACAGCCATTCTCATAACCTCCCATGTATATTACCCTTAAACGTATTTGGAAACATAATACACAAAATATTACATTCCAATAAAATCCCGTTAACACCTTATATTATAGCAAAAGAAGTGTATATAACACCACAAAAAAGCACTAGTATAAATTATATTATATTTAATTCGAATGGAATTATTTAATATATCATATCTAATGGGCATGGATTTGTAAAATAATACACTTCAACGTTTTACAACATTTTAATGATCATGATATATATTCAAAGTTTTCAATATAAGTTGTTATATATGGTCATTTACCCATAATTTGCTATTAAATAACTAAAATAACTCAAAAAAGCAAAAAAAGATTTTAATGTTGTGTTTAACTTGGTTATAAAATATTTGCATTGGGATTCTTAACAACTTTTTCGTCAATAAAAACAGCTTTATTAATTAAAAGTTGCTCGTTTATTTTATCATAATTTATTATGCGTTTGATGAATTTACCTTTTTTACATATAACAACAAAAGGCTGATTGAACAAAGCGAATGCTGGTCATATGATGTCAGATGAATTGATTTTAGAATACGAATATTTTCAAAGCGAAAAATAATTGTGTGTCTTATGAATGAAATGATATGTGGAATCATTATTATTATATTGTGGATAAAAGAGGTTTAAATATAGATACTGTAATACTTTGACTAGGTTTTAAAAATGAGAGAGTTTTGATATTAATCATTTGTTTTTCATTAAAAAGATGATATCAAATCTCTAGAGTTTGAAATGTGATACATTGTTCTTTTGAATAAATTTCGATGCGCTTTCTTAAATTGGTATTAGTAAAAATTTTATGCAAATGCACAATAAATAGAATGATATTTATCTCTGTAGTCTTAGTTGTGCTGTGATTCAACCCTTTTTTAAGTATTATTTAATGATTTTACTGTTAAGTTTTGTTGCAGATGATTGACTCAAGCTATCTAGCATGCGATTTGAGACGGATAGTAAACAAATAGGGAGGGCTAAAATTTGACGTTTTTGCCTTCATGAATGAATAAACGACACGTCAGCTACAAAATATATCCTATCGTGTGAATCCAGTTGTATCGCCTTTCTAGCATGGCTGACAGTGAGGTTTTATCAGTGATCACATTGTTTACAGAGATGTACATTAAAAATATACAAAATAAGTATATACCATAAATAAATGCAGTAGTAAAAATAAAGTAAAATAAAAAAATTAGAAAATTCCTTGACATTGTCACAGCTCAATGCATTGGTATGTATATTATATGGGTGTAAGTTTCTTTTTTAAGTTAAAACATAATTTGATATGTTTATTTAAAAATTAAAGAACTATACATATTGTTTTTGTATTAATATGCATTTTATTCTACTGTAAAATGATTATGTGATACATTTATTGAAAAATTTAACATATATTGTTAATGAAATTACATAAAAATAATGTGAAACACAAAGAATCGTCTTCTAAAAAATGCATAACACACTTTGAAGAAGACAATTTTAAGAAAGCATCTATAAAAATAATTGGTTTTAGTTGAACTGAATCATAATAATGGCAATGATAATAAGCACGAAACCTAATAGCCGTTGTGTCGTAATATGACGTGCGGGCACACCGAATAGCCCGAAGTGATCAATGAGTAAGCCCATAATAATTTGTCCAACCATTATTGTAATCAATGTGAAAGTAACGCCAATCACAGGTGTTAAAATGATGTTCGTTGTCACGAAAATGACGCCCAGTGCACCACCAATAAAATGCCACCATTTCAATGAACCGTGTTGCTCAGATGTTGCGTGAATTTTAACGCGTCTGTGTATGATCAGGGTTAAAATGATCAGCGCAGTTGCACCGACCGTAAATGAAACGAATGAGGCAAAGAATGGTGAATGGAGTGCTTGACCTAAATGACTGTTGGTTGCTGTTTGAATAGGTGGGGCAAAGCCGATGAGCATACCAATGATCATCCATGGGCCATTATGACCGGTTTGTGCCATTTTCTTAGCGCCTCTTTGAAGATTCATCAAAATTATTCCGATAAGGAGCAATACAATGCCGAGTACTTTCAACAAGTGTAGCGGTTGAATATCTACATTGAACCAACCGAATGTATCAATCAACACACTCATAAAAATTTGGCCCGTAATCGTTGTAACAACTGTTAATGAGGCACCGATTCGTGGTAACAAAATCATGTTTCCCGTTAAATAAATGACACCCATCAAGCCGCCGACATACCAGTAATAATTAAAATGATAATGTTGGAAAACTTCAGTGGTGAAAAGGTGGGGATTGAGAATGAAATTGAGTATAACGAGTAACAATGTCCCGACTGTAAATGATATGGCAGAAGCGTATAAAGAAGAGTGTGTGTATCGGCTTAACCTGGAATTGATTGATGTTTGAACAGGAATGACGCCGCCAGCCACTAACCCTAGAATAAGTAACAGTGAAAGCATAATAAACCATCCTTTTGTTTAATTGTGTTATTATTATAGCACAATGTCTATGTGATAGTGTTAGATTTGATTGTAAGCAATTTCATAGGAAGACATGCGCGTGATGAATGGATGTCGTTTGAAACCTCTCTATCATTATAAAGTGATAAATAATCGCAGTAAATCACTCATAAAAAATTGTATGGTAGTCGATGGAATCAACACCATAATTAAGAACGAACATAAAGGAAAGTTGTGATATTTTGAAGGAACATGAAATCGTACGTGTCATTGATGAGCATCTCTTTTTTATAAATGTCAATGCGTCATCAGAAGTTCAAGAGGGTCAGTATGTTGAGGTGCTCAATCCTTTTAAATCTTATAAAACGTTAGCACGTATTGATGAAGTATACGAAAAATATGCGATATGTCAAAAACTTGGAAAACATAAGATTTTTTATGGTGATGAAGTGAGAATTCGTCCGAACTACCAACCCAATATGTAACCATGTGAATATAGAGTTTTACAAAGCGGCAAGTTGAGGTCATGCTTCGATTTGCCGCTTGATTTGTATTGAGAAGACATTTATAAGTATAAAGAGTATTTCGTTATATTCACAACGATGGTTGTAGTTTGACATAGATGCTGCCGTTCTACAGGCATTCGTTTGTCCATAAATTGTGATGCATCTGTTGTCAAGCGGACGCAAAAAAGACTGGGTGTTTGTGTTTCCCAGCCTTTTCCTTAATATTGATATATTTGAGTGGTGTCGTCATCGTCAATAACATGGACTTCATCAGTCACTAAACTTTTGATGCCTCATGACGCAATGATGACAATGCTACGTATTAAAATAATACAATGACAGATTTATCAATGACTTGTGCGCCAGCGACTTTAACGACAGGCCCATGACTTGTCTTCAATATGTTTAATGCGACTAACTTTTCTGCTTCCTCTTGGACTAATTCTTTTGTGATTGTTGTCTTAATGTTAGGCAAACTTAATTTGAAGCTCTTTTGCAATGCGTCTAAAAAAGTGATTTCTAAAGTTTTAACATTCATCGTAGTAACTCCTTTTTATTGAATATTTTCTGATGTCATTAATTCAATGCCGTCATACTGTTCGCCAGTCAACTTTTCAATGATTTGACTGAATGCTTTCAAATCTTCATGTGAGGCATCTGTCTTTAACTGTGTAAATCGGCGTGATGCTTTCTTTGGTTTCCCCTCGGCTGATGTTGTTGTTTGCGTCAGAATAAGTGTTAAATGATTGATGTTCATGTTTCTGACCTCCTTTCACTATATATATCGAAATCAATGACTCAAAATCACACCCTCGATCGAAAAAATTTGCGAAAGTTGTTTAATGTTACTTAAATATAGTTTATAATTATATGAGAAACATAAGGGAGGGGAAATGCTTGAATTACGTGGATCCAATTCGTGACAAAAGGGATATTCATAGGATGTACGATTTTTTACAATCACATTCGATGCGTGATTATTTGTTTTTTAAGTTTGCTATTCACACGGGCGTAAAGTTAGTGGAACTCCTCAATTTAAGCGTTCATCAAGTCATGAATGATGACGGCACTGTCATTGAAAAGTGGGCTGTATCTCGTAATCATGAGATTGGTGTGCGTATCCCGGAAAGGTTAAGAGAAGAGTTGAAAGCGTATATTGAAGCCGAGGCGTTATTAAAAACAGATTTATTATTTCGCTCTAGACGTACACAAAAGGGGCTCAGTCGTCAACAGGCATATCGTATTATTAACGCAGCAGCACAGCAGTTAGGTATCGAACATATCGGCTTAACGACTTTGAGAAAAACATTCGCTTATCATGCTTATCAATCGGGCATTTCTATCTCAATGATTCAAAAGTATCTCGGTCACCAAACCTCATATGAAACGATGAAATTTATCGGTGTTTCTAAAAAGGAAGTGGATACGACCATCGCTTTAAACTTATAAAAATAGAGAAAAGGAGGCGTGATGATGCTCAGTGGTTTGTTACTTATTTTGATTGCGATAATGGGGATGCTTGTCATCTCAATGAAATGGCAGACAAAGCGATTACCCCATTGGATTGCGATGCTTGCACCGGTGATCTCATCAATTGTTTTTATTTTTTATGCTCCTCAAATTTTAAATCATCAGCAAATCGTTGAAAAAATTCAATGGTTCCCTGCACTAGATATTAACCTCATCTTGCGTTTAGACGGGCTTGGTCTATTTTTTGCACTACTGATTTCATTGATTGGTGTGGCTGTATTTTTCTATGCAACACAGTATTTATCACATCAACATGATCATTTACCTCGTTTTTACCTGTATCTTGTCTTATTTATGTTCAGTATGTTGGGAATTGTGCTTTCCGATAATACCATCATTCTTTATATTTTTTGGGAATTGACGAGTGTATCATCATTTTTACTCATTAGTTATTGGTACGATACTTCAGAAAGTCAAAAAGGGGCAGTGACGTCCTTTATGGTGACGGTCTTTGGTGGGCTGGCAATGCTCGTTGGATTTATCATGTTGTATTTCGTGACGGGAACGAATGTGATTAGTGAACAGCTACGTCAACGTCATGATATCGCAGCACATCCATTATTTATCCCGATTATCATTATGCTGTTGTTAGGTGCCTTTACAAAATCAGCACAGTGGCCTTTTCATTTCTGGTTGCCGAAAGCGATGGCAGCTCCAACGCCAGTGAGTGCTTATTTACATTCTGCGACGATGGTGAAAGCGGGTATCTATTTGTTACTTCGCTTTACGATGTTGTTAGGATTGAGCGATACGTATAGTTATTTAGTCACAGGTGTCGGTTTACTTACGATGATTTTCGGATCGATAACTGCGATTAAACAATATGATTTAAAAGGGATTCTCGCTTATTCCACTATTAGTCAACTCGGTATGATCATGTCGATGGTCGGACTCGGCGGTGGGATTGCACAAGCAACAGAAGGACATATGATTGAACTGTATGCGTATGTGCTTTTTGCAGCGATTTTTCATTTGTTTAATCATGCATTGTTTAAAGGGACGTTATTCATGGGTGTCGGCTTAATCGATCATGAAACAGGAACACGTGACATTCGTGAACTCGGTGGTTTGAGACGTGCCTTACCTGTAACAATGGTGGTTATGTTTGCGGCTTCTTTAGCGATGGCAGGGGTACCATTGTTTAACGGATTTATCAGTAAGGAAATGTTTTTCGAAAGTTTAATAGAAGCACACCATTTCAGTGCGTTTAATATCCCACTCATGGTTGTCATTGCATTTGTCGGTTGGCTCGCGAGTATTTTCACGTTCATTTACGCACTGTATTTAATAAAAACGACCTTTTTCGGTGAGTTACGCGTGAAACGTCATGTGCATGAACCGCGTGTGATGATTTTACCGGCGATAGTAATGGCATGCTGTTTGCCACTTATCTTTATCGTGCCACAGTGGGTAGGCACACATGTCATTGAGCCAGCTTTTAGAGGGGTGGTACACTCAGAAGCTATCGTTCAAACTGCACCTCATCTTGCACAATGGCACGGCTTTAACTTGCCGCTATTGATGAGTGTGACGGTCATTGTTTTAGGTATCGTCGGCGTGTTCTTAGTTGATCGTATACGCACGCGCTTTTTATCGTCTAAAGAAAGTGCATTATCAGTGGAAAACATCTTCCGTACGTCATACCAGTCTATGGAAAGTGCTTCAGGCTATGGTTTACGTCATTTAATGAACAATCGATTGAATTCATACATTATCGTAACGATACTCATTTATTTTGCAATTAATGTATATGGCTTAATTCGTGCGGGTGTACCGGAACTTTACGATATCGAAGTGACAGATTACCATATTTTCCATGTTCTTTTACTCGTTACCATTATGTTGATCGGTTTTGCACTCATTTTTATTCGTCAACGTTTAACAATGGTCATTTTGACGGGTGGAATTGGTTATATAGTCACATTGTTTTTCATTTTAATGCGTGCACCAGACCTAGCATTGACGCAATTAGTGACTGAAACGATTACGACGGTGTTATTTATTGTCAGCTTTTCAAGACTCCCGAACGTGCCACGCGGTCAATTTAACTTTAAAAAAGAAGCGGTTAAAATCGCGGTATCACTCATTACAGCAATTACAGTCGTTGGCTTAGTATTTATGATTCAACAAGCGAGCGCGTTAGAAACGATTTCAGTGTTTTACCATGATGCTTATGAAAAGTCAGGCGGTAAAAATATCGTGAATGCGATTTTAGGAGACTTCAGAGCACTCGACACGCTAGCAGAAGGTTTAGTGTTGATTATTGCAGGCTTAGGTATTTACACGTTACTTAACTATAAAGATAGGAGAGGTCAAGATGAGAGAGAATGATTTAGTCCTTAAAACAGTCACGCGCATTGTTATATTTATTATTTTGACATTCGGTTTCTATCTCTTCTTGGCGGGTCATGACAATCCAGGAGGCGGCTTTATTGCAGGATTGATTTTAAGTTCTGCATTCATCCTTATGTTTTTAGCTTTTGATGTTGCTAAAGTGTTAGATGCCTTACCTATCGATTTTCGAAAGCTAATGATTATCGGTGCCTTAGTTTCTTTAACGACTGCAATCGTTCCGGTATTTTTCGGCAAAAACATACTGTATCAGGCAGATTGGTATGTCAACTTCCCATATTTTGGTGAAGTGCATATTTCTACCATTATGTTTTTTGAAGCTGGTATTACCTTAAGTGTTGTAGGTGTCGTCGTAACAACCATTCTATCGTTGAGTGGAGGGAAATCATGAATATTATTTTACTGATTGTCATCGGATTTTTAGTTTTTATCGGCACTTATATGGTGTTATCTAAAAACTTAATACGAATCGTTATCGGTATTGCGATTTACACACATGCCGGGAATTTAATTATTATGAGTATGGGCGAATATACGGCACAAAAGACGGAACCATTAATCGTCGGCAGTAACCACAACTTTGTCGATCCACTGTTACAAGCGATTGTTTTAACAGCGATTGTGATTGGTTTTGCGATTACCGCCTTTTTACTCGTTTTAGTTTACCGTACGTATAAAGTGACAAAAGAAGATGAAATTGATGTTTTAACAGGAGGTGAAGAAGATGAATGATAATCTATTAGCTGTTCCGATTCTTTTACCTCTCATCTGTGCCTTGTTTTTAGTGATTTTGCATAGACAAGTACGGTTATCGCGACGCATTGCACTGGGGGCACTATTCATCTCATTTGTTGTCTCGTTAATGATGTTGATCGATGTCATGAAACACGGTCCGATTACACTCGATTTCGGTAATTGGCAAGCCCCGTTTGGCATTCAATACGTGGGCGATCCATTAAGTCTTATTTTAGTCACAACGACATTTTTAGTTGTTTTCATGATTGTTGCTTTCGGTTTCGGCCGCGGTGAAAAACGTGCCAGCCGTTACTATTTATTGTCTTTTATATTGTTTTTAACAACAGGTGTCGTTGGTTCATTTTTAACAGCTGACTTATTCAATTTATATGTCATGTTTGAAATTATGTTACTTGCTTCATTTGTCCTCGTCACACTGGGACAATCTGTAGAACAACTACGTGCGAGTATCATTTATGTCGTTTTAAATGTAATTGGATCTTGGTTTTTCCTTGTTGGAATTGGCTTACTTTATCGTCAAGTCGGTACGTTGAATTACACACATATTGCGATGAGAATTCAAGAGTTAAATGATCCTACTGCCATTCATTTGGTCGCCATGTCATTTATCGTCGCATTTGGTTCGAAAGCTGCGTTAGTCCTCTTTATGTGGCTTCCTAAAGCATATGCGGTGTTGAACACAGAACTTGCAGCTTTATTCGCTTCTTTAATGACAAAAGTAGGGGCGTACGCATTAATTCGTTTCTTTACACTCATTTTCAACCAAAGTGGCGAGATTGTTGAACCTTTACTCATTGTTATGGCTTGTCTGACGATGCTCATCGGGGCAATTGGGACTGTGGCGTATAAAGATATTAAAAAAATTGCTGCGTACCAAGTCGTTTTATCCATTGGTTTTGTCATATTTGGTCTCGGAACGCATACATTTTATGGTGTCAATGGTGCGATATTTTATTTAGTGAATGACATCATTGTTAAAGCGTTATTATTTTTCATCATCGGCATTATCGTGTATACAACAGGGTATCGCCAATATCGTCATTTAAAAGGTCTTGCTAAAAAAGAACCATGGCTTGGTGTGGCTTTTATCGTCGTTACATTGGCGATTGGTGGGGTACCGCCTTTAAGTGGTTTTCCCGGGAAATTATTGATTTTTATGGGAGCCATTCAACATCAGCATTATATCGGTTTAACGTTGATGATTTTAACAAGTTTAATCGGGATGTTCAGTTTATTCCGCGTCTTCTTTTATATGTATGCGGGTAATGATGCCAAAGGTTCGGAAATGAATTATAAACCGATAAGAGCGAATCGTAAGTATATCGTCATGTTTATGACAGGCGTCACTTTAGCAATGGGACTGTTTGCGCCATTCATTTATAAAGTGACTGACGAAGCAACAGATTTATCAATGGATATCCATCGATATGAAAAAATGGTCAATCCAGAACTGCGAGGTGGCAGTTAAATGAGACAAATTGGTTTGAATATGATGATTGCGTTTTTGTGGGTCCTTTTTCAAGATGAAGATGCTTTTCGACTGCCTACCTTTGTGACAGGTTATATTATCGGTATAGTGGTCATTTATATCGTGCATAAATTTTTCGACCAAGAATTTTATCCGAAAAAAGTGTGGGTGTCTATTAAGTTTTTGGCAGTCTACTTATATCAATTATTGACTGCGACGATCTCGATTACGAATTATGTCCTTTTTAAAACAAATCAAATGGATCCAGGATTAGTAACGTATGAAACACAATTAGACAAAGATTGGGAAATTACGTTTTTAACGATTCTCATTATTATCACACCGGGGTCAACAGTCATCCGTGTCAATCGTGAACCAAGCATTTTCTTAATTCATGCGATTGATACGACAGAAAAAGAAAAAAAGAGCTTATTAAAAAGTATTAAACAATACGAGGAATTAATTGTGGAGGTGACGAAATGATTGAACAATTAACGCAATTCTTTTTATCAAGTGCATTAGTGATTTTTGCAATTTCGTTAGTCGTTGTATTATTTCGTCTCATCAAAGGACCAACCACAGCAGATCGTGTTGTCGCGTTTGATGCAATCAGTGCAATTTTAATGTCGACAGTAGGGGTGCTCAGTCTATTATTTGAAACCTTTTCATTTTTAGATTCAGTACTGCTTATTGCAATCATTTCATTTTTAAGCTCGGTCACGATTTCCCGTTTTATCGAAGGAGGGAATGTTTTTCATGGCGATGACAACTGATATCATTGAACTTTTAGCAGCCCTTCTTGTTTTCGCGGGAAGCATTATTGCATTAGTAAGTGCGATTGGTTTAGTGCGATTTAGAGACGTGTTTTTACGGATTCATGCTGCGACCAAAGCTTCGACAGCATCCGTACTGTTAACCCTCGTTGGCGTATTTATTTACTTTATCTTTGCACAAGGTTATTACAGTGTACGGACATTGTTAGCCTTAGTATTTATTAACATTACTGCACCCGTTGGCGGTCACCTCATCTCTAGAGCAGCTTATCGTACAGGTGCGTATATGTATCAAAAAAATGCTTCTCAACAAAATACTGATTTGAATAAAGAACATCTTGATGAAGAAGCCAAACGTCAAATTCGTATCGAAAAACGTGCCAAACGTCGTAAACGCATCTATTCACGCTTAGATAAAGATGATTCATAGGTAAGATATACACAATCCCCCTCTCTATGAATTTGAAATCGAAACTTTATATCATAGAGAAGGGGATTTTTCATAGTATTTCACTTTGTTTGATATGGAGACACATTGTAAATAGCAAGAATCAGCCCTTGCACTCAGTATAGTCGGAATATACAAAAGGAGGTAGGACATAATAGTTTTTTATGCTATGGATACAGAATTTTGTTTAACTTGCCCTTTCACTATGAATTGCTCTTGTGATTGCCTTCATGGCTTCGCGTTCTTAGGGGCTGGTCCTTCAACTAACTAACGCTTAATTAAGCTGTTACATTTGTTGAAGCGTTAGTGGATTTTCCGGACCAGCTGATCCCTCAAGAGTCTCAGCCTTCTGGCAATCATATTCCAAATATTGGAACAGAGGGCAAGTTTCTGATATGTAGACAATCCATAGTCTTTAATGATTACGTCCAGTTCATCCTCATTTTCGGATGTTTTACCATCATAGATCTATGTAAGTCCATAAAAATAAACATACTAGGAAAACTTGATGTTCCAGTCCCTTAGATTGAGGCGAGAAAGTCAAATTTAATTGTTTTCAATCGGTCATTCACTTACCATGATCTACACGACTTTTAAAAGATTGTCGAACGATGCTTTATTTAATACATGGGCTTGACTGATGAGATTGCAGCCAGGGCGAGACTTCTGAGAACATGGGAATATAACGCAAAAATCCCCCTCTATGGAGAAGAAGTAAAAAACTTCAGTATCATAGAGAGGGTTTTTTAAGAATTCACTTCAGTTGAGATAGGGGACTTGTATGAAATAGCAAGAATCAGCCCTTGCACTTAGTATAGATGTCATCGTAAAGATTACAAATCTGGGCGAGACTTCTGAATCATAGTAGCGTATGAACACACAAAAATCCCCCTTCTACTAAAAAAGAAAGGGGATTAGATATGGATGAGTATTAAAGATAAATTGTTTTCAAACAGTACCTTACTCATTTCGATAAGCATCACTTTCAAAAGATTGTCGAACGATGCTTTATTTAATACATGGGCTTGACTGATGAGATTGCAGCCAGGGCGAGACTTCTGAGAACATGGGAATATAACGCAAAAATCCCCTCTATGGAGAAGAAGTAAATAACTTCAGTATCATAGAGAGGGTTTTTAAGAATTCACTTCAGTTGAGATAGGGGACTTGTATGAAATAGCAAGAATCAGCCCTTGCACTTAGTATAGCTGTCATCGTAAAGATTACAAATCTGGGCGAGACTCCTGAATCATAGTAGCGTATGAACACACAAAAATCCCCCTTCTCTAAAAAAGAAAGGGGATTAGATATGGATGAGTATTAAAGATAAATGGTTTTCAAACAGTATCTTACTCATTTCGATAAGCATCACTTTCAAAAGATTGTCGAACGATGCTTTATTTAATACATGGGCTTGACTGATGAGATTGCAGCCAGGGCGAGACTCCTGAGGGATTAGACGCAGCCGAAAATCCAATTCGGCTTCATTCAGTGTTCACTCCAATCAAGCCGAATTTAGTTGAGGCAAGTCCCCTAGGAACGCGAGCCTAAGAGCGCAATCCAAGAAGTCAAGGTTTCTAATCAACAGAGCATCGTTCGTCAATCTGGAAGATAAGCACATCTCAAAAAGTAAAGAGATCTGATTTCGAAAACGTATTACTGCATGCTTTCATGAATCGTCTTAATATTCGATTGCATCATTTTATAATACGAATCCCCATCGCTACCTTCTTTACCAATCGAATCCGTATAAACTGTACCGTAAATCTTAGCTCCAGTTTCCTCACCAAGACTCTTCATACTCTTATCACTCACACTTGTTTCAAGCAATAAGTTTTTAATATTGTTTTCCTTCACAAAATCAACAGCTTGTTTCATTTGCTCTGGCGTACCTTGATTTTCAGTATTAATTTCCCAAATATAACCTGGTTTCACATCAAATTGTTTTGCGAAATATTTAAAAGCACCTTCACTTGTAATCATGACACGTTTCTCTTTCGGAATGTCATTGAATTTATCTTTACTTTCTTTATTTAATTTCTCAAGTTTTGTTAAGTATTCAGAACCTTGTTTGTCGTAGTCTTTAGCATGTGCTTTGTCTACTTTTTCAAGGGCTGTTTTAATCGTTTTAACATACTCAATACCATTGCCTAAGCTGAGCCAAGCGTGTGGATCGATATTGTGTTCTGTTTTTTCACCTTGTTTTAAGTAAATGGGTTCTACATTTTTAGAAGCTTGAATGACTGTATCATCTTTAATCGATTTGTTTGCTTGTTTCAATGCTTTCTCAAACCAACCATTCCCACTTTCAAGGTTGAAACCGTTGTACACAATTACATCAGCATCAGTTAAAGCTTGGACGTCTTTAGGTTTAATTTCGTATTCGTGAGGGTCTTGACCAACTGGAACAATCGAATAAATTTCAGCGTCATCCCCTGTAATGTTTTTAGTCATATCGTAAAGAATAGAGTTAGTTGTAACGATTTTTAATTTATGATCTGATTCGTTTCCTTTGTTAACGCCACATGCAGCGAGTAAAACAGAGAGAATCATTAAGGCGAAAAGTCGTTTCATCATGATGTTTGAAAAGCTCCTTTTTGTAATAGATTTTTAAGTTTAATGATGCCAAATGTTAGGCCGTATAACACAGCTGAAATGAGTACGATGACTGCACCACTTGGCAAATTCATTTTAAAACTCATATAAATGCCCGTTGTTGAACTGATCACACTAAAGATGCTAGAAATGATCATCATTGTGGACAATTTTTTAGTGAACAAAAACGCTGTTGAAGCAGGTGTGATTAATAATGCGACCACTAAAATAACACCAACCGTTTGTACACTTGCGACAATCACGAGCGCGAGTAATAACATGACAAAATAATGAATCACTGTCGTGTTTAAACCACTCATACGACTAAATATTGGATCAAAAGTCGACATTTTGAGAGGTCGATATAAGATTAAAATTAAGGCTAGAACGACCGTGCTGACAGCGAGTGTAGTATGGAACGCAGATTGGGTAATAGCGAGAATGTTACCAAAAAGAATATGATATAAATCAGTGGCTGAATGGATAACACTAATAAGCACAATTCCTAGTGCTAAGAAAGTAGTGAAAGTAATCCCAATAGCAGCATCTTTTTTCGTTTTTGAAGCTTCAGAAATATATCCAATCATGATACTGCTTAACATCCCCGTAATCATTGCGCCTATAAACATCGGAATATTCATTAAAAATGAGAGTGCCACACCAGGTAGAACCGCATGACTCATCGCATCTCCCATAAGCGATAATCCTCTTAAAATAATGAGACAACCGACCACACCACAAACGACACCGACTAAGATGGCCGTTAACATCGCACGTGACAAGAATTGATACTCAAAGAGGTGTTGAACGAACGACATGTTGAGCCGACTCCTTTCTGTGCGTAGATGCGTCTTCTTTAGCTTGATGGTATCGACTTAAAAATACAGATTCGATATTTTCAGGCTGTAATGCTTCAGAACTGTCTCCCAAAAATGCGACAGATTGATTTAAAAGTAAGATGCGATCAAAATAATGTGCGGCTGTTGAAAGGTCATGGTGTACAATTAAAATCAATTTCCCTTGCTGCTTAAGTTGTTGTAACTTCTCAAAAATAATCCGCTCACTTTTAAAATCAATGCCGACAAACGGTTCGTCTAAAAGATACACAAGACTGTCAGACATGAGTGCACGTGCGATAAAGACACGTTGCAATTGTCCGCCACTTAACGCATGGAGTTGTCGTTTACGTAATTCATAAAGTTCGAGTTCTTTTAAAAGTGCATCCCTTTTCTCTCGAATCGCTTTAGGAACACGTCGAAACCAACCAATTTCTTGATAACAACCTGTCAAAACCAAATCTTGTACATTAATTGGAAAATCAAGATCAAGTACAGATTTTTGTGGAATATATGTAATATTTGTCAATTGTTGTTGTGCTGGCTGTTGATTCAGTGTGACTTTTCCTTTAGCAGGTAATTCCCCAATGATTGATTTGATGAGCGATGATTTTCCGCTCCCGTTCGGTCCCATAATCCCCACCATTTCACCGTTAAAAGGCAAATCTAAAGATATGTTTTTCAGGACGTGCTTTTGGCCTAAGTGTAAGTTTAAGTTTTCTATAGACAGCATGATTAACACCACCTTCACTAAATATTAGGTTACCCTAATAAAATTATACGATAAATTGAAAATTGTCAATATGAATTCATTTCATGGTACAATAAAGTGAATATATGAGAGAGGTGAACATATGTTAACTGAGGAAAAAGAAGACTATCTCAAAGCGATTTTAAGTCATGATGGTATAGATACGTATGTTTCAAACAAAACATTGTCTCGCTTTTTAAACATTAAGCCACCATCCGTCAGTGAAATGGTAGGTCGATTGGAAAAGGAAGGCTATGTGATTACTAAGCCGTACAAAGGTGTTAAATTGTCAGAGCTCGGATTGACATATACGTTAGATGTGATTAAACGCCATCGCCTCATTGAACTATTTCTCATTGAAGTTTTGAACTATACATGGGAAGAAGTGCATGTTGAAGCGGAAGTGTTAGAGCATCGTGTGTCTAAACTGTTTGTTGATCGATTAGACGAACTCCTTAAATATCCTCAAACTTGTCCTCATGGTGGTGTGATACCGCGTGATAACCATTTTGAAGAAATATACAAAACACCGCTCCTCTCTTTTGAAGAAGGCGATGTGGTGACGATTCGACGTGTTAGAGATCGTTCAGAATTGCTTGTGTTCCTATCTAGTAAGGCGTTATCGATTGGTGATACAGTTAAAGTGATTGGGAAAGATGATATTAATCGCTTGTTGGAGTTGGAGAATAAGGGCGAGAAGATTGTGTTGAGTTATCAGAATGCAGAAGTGATTTTTGGTGAAAAAGCTTAGTTTTATTAGCATTTCGGTTACATGATGAAGGTAGCGAATCTTTGCAGATTGCTGAACCGGGCTGTGCTTTCCCAGGGGCAGATTCTTCAACTAACCAACGCTTTGATTGAACTGTTACATTGTTGGAAGCGTTGGTGGATTTTCTGAATCAGCTGATCCCTCGGGAGTCTTGCCCGGTTCTTGCAATCTGAGGTGTGGTGATTCTAATTTTTAAGAGTGCGGAAACGGAAATTGGCTGATGTTCATTTGCATTTTTGCTCCAATCACTCAACACTTTCTTTTGTGGAGATGAGGATAGAAAGTGGGTTAGAAAAAATGAAAGAAATTATTTCAAAAGTTTTTATCACATTTTTAATGTTTGTCCTATTGTTTAATCTTCTGGAAAACAGGCTAATTCATAATGAAATATTGTCGACATATTTGAATATCGCATTTTTGATGATCATTATTGTGTTTCTATTTGGTTATATCAAGCGATATCGAAGCCGAAAGTGATAATGGATAACATAGCAAATTTTATAAAAAACGGTTGTAGCAGAAAGTGAGATTTCTGACCTACAACCGTTTTTATGTTGTGTTTTTTAGTGATATCTACAATTTTTTGACGGTGAGTAATAAATAGATAAAGAATGGGGCACCAAATGCAGCGATGAAGACGCCGGCAGGGACTTCTTTCGGTAAAAAGAGTGTGCGCCCTATTAAATCTGCCACCATTAAAGAAATGGCACCGATACAAGCGGTCATGACGAATTGCTTGAATGTGCTTGTACGAATGAGTGTTTTGGCGATATGCGGTGCGATCAATCCAATAAAACCAATATTACCGACAAAACTGATTGCGACGGATACGAGTAATGTTGCTACGATAATTTGCAAAATCCGTGTTTGTTGAATATGTAGACCGAGTCCAGCCCCAACATATTCATGTAAGGCGGCAATTTTCATGCGCGGTATGATGACCCATAAGAGCGGTGTCATCAACAGTAGCGTGCCACATAAAATCAGACTGTCTTGAAATGAAGCGCCGTACAGACTTCCAACGAGCCACGTATATGCTTTAGACGCAGAGAGCTGTTTTGTTGTAAGTAACAGGCCTTGTGTGACGCCCATGAGCACGGTTTGTAATGCAATCCCAATAATGATTAATGTTGAGGGGCGAATTTGTTGGTTCATTTGAAATGACATCAGAATCAACATCGCAACGGTTCCTCCAGTAATGGCGAATAAGGGGAGAAGTTGAATACTTAAATGACTGAACCATGTGATGAATAGTACAGCACTTAAACTTGCACCCCCTGTGACACCAATAATATCAGGAGAAGCGATAGGGTTTTTCAAGACGTTTTGTAATAATAGTCCACTGATACCAAGGGCGGTACCAGCAAGGATGGCCAGTGTAATACGGGGAAGGCGTAAAACTTCTAACGTAAATTGATAAGCACTTGCACTCGGGTCAATGAAGTATGCGATGACGTCTGTAAAACGAATGACGTCTGATCCGAACATCATGCTTAAAAAGCTTACGATGACGATACTCACGAGGCCGATGCACAGATGTATGTTGTCTTTGGTATAGCGCTCATTTTTCATACACGGTAAATCCCCTTTTTCATAAGATAAATCAAGACTAAAGCACCCAAAATGCCTGTAATAATGCCCACGGGTAGCTCTAGAGGACGAATCATCCATCTCGCAAGAATGTCAGCACTGATCATTAAACAAGATCCGAGCAATGCAGTGTACGGTATCAATAACTGATAGCGGGGTGGGAGCACGAGTTTTGCGATATTTGGAACGATGAGTCCGACAAATAAGATAGAACCTGCAAGTGCAACGGAACTTCCTGCCAGCACACTAATCAAGAATACAATCACCCATTTGATTAACTTTACATTCTGTCCTAAGCCTGTCGCAATCTCATCACTCGTCATTAAAATGTTGAGATGTGGTGCGATAAAAAATGTTGCAACGAGAAACAGTAGCATGATGATCATCATCCACGGTATGTCCCAAATATTACGCAATGATACGGAACCGCTCAGCCAAAATAACAAGCCTTGCAGATTTGTTTCATTCATAATTAAAATGCCTTGTGTAAAGGCGGTGAAAAGCATTGAAATCGAAGCACCAGCCAGGATGACACGTTGCGGTGAAAAGCGTGCTTGTTTAAACATTCCCAATGCTACAACGAGTATCGTGACGAGAATGGCACCTACGAAAGCCATAACAACAAGTGCTTCAAATGAGTGTACACGAATCAATGTGACCCCCATAACGATAAAAAAGACTGCGCCTGCATTAATACCAAACAGTCCAGGTGAAGCAACCGCATTACGCGTGAGCACTTGCATTAAAAGGCCTGAAACTGCGAGTGACGCACCTGTGAGAAGGGCGATGATTGTTCGAGAAGCACGTGAACCTGTCACAAGTGTATGTATATCGTTTTGGCTGTCAAAGTGGAAGAACGCCTGTATCAACTGAGGTAGTGATACAAGCGTGTTTCCAATCATTAAGCTTAAAAACGATACAATGACAAGGCATAAACCTACGATAAATAAATGATGTATCGGTTTAAGCGACATAATGTAACTCCTTAAGTTATTGCTTTTTAATTTCTAGTTTTTCGTACAAATCATCAATCAATTTAAGTGAAGATTGGTAGCCACCTGCTAAGTTCCAAGTGATTTCATCTACACCATCAACGACATGTCCTTTTTTCACAGCGTCTAAGTTTTTCCATTCTGTGCTTGATGTCCATTCTTGTTCAGTTTTTTGTACAAGTTCGGCATCTTTTGCGTTAGGATCAGATTTGAAGATGAAAATTTGGTCCGCATCCATCAACGGAATACTTTCTTTTGAAGTGAGTTGAATGATATCTTTTCCTTTATCCACTTCTTTTTGTTGTGCTTCAGGACGTTTGAATCCTAAATCTTGTAAAATATCTCCAGCATAACCTCCAGCGTAAATACGTGTTTGGTCAGCGCGGAAGTTTACAACAGAAGCAGAAATCGGCCATGCATCGCCATATTTTGCTTTAGCATCTTTTTGGAATGCTTTGACTTTATCGTCATATTTTTTAAGTAAAGATTGTGCTTCTTTTTCTTTCCCTAAAGCTTTCCCCATTAATTCAGTTGTATCTTTAAATTTATAAACTGTATCTGTCGTAATCGTTGGTGCGATTTTTGACAATTGATCATACACTTTTTCGTTTCTCACTTTAGAAGCAACGATTAAATCTGGTTTTAATTTTGAAATTTCTTCCAAGTTCGGCGCAGGTTCTTGACCGACATTTTTCGTGTCTTTTAAATCATCTCTAAGGTATTCAAATTGAGGGGCTTGTGTCCAAGATTCTACTGCACCCACGGGTTTAACGCCTAATGAGACTGCGACATCAGTTGCACCTTGATATAAAGTAACCACACGTTTAGGTTCGCCTTTGATTTCAGTCGTTCCCATTGTGTGTTTAATTGTTGTTGTATCTGCTTTCTTTTCTGACTCTTCTTTTTTACCTGAATTGCCACATGCAGATAAGACGAGTAATAAGACTAAAGGTAAAACAAGTAGCTGTAAAAGTTTATTCATAAGACTAACTTTCCTCCTATGTATCATCGGTATTTTCGAAAATAATGAGAATCATTATCAATTAAAGTATGTCTAATTCTGAAGCATAAGTCAATAATATTTTTATCTTTTTAGTAAAAATTATAAATGTTTGACTTATAAATTGAATATCAATATAATGCCACCATAACCGATAATGATAATCATTCTCAGTTATAAAATTTAATCTCAATTCGATTCAAGGAGGTAGTCGTTTTTGGTTAAAAATGAGGCAACATATGATTCATTACTATCTTGTATTGGCCAGACCCCCATCGTACAACTGCAACGTTTATTTCCTGAACATCGCGTTTTAGCGAAATTGGAATATATGAATCCAGGCGGCAGTATGAAGGATCGTCCAGCCAAATTTATTATAGAGCGTGGGTTAGCGACTGGAGAAATTAATGCGTCGACCCATTTGATAGAAAGTACATCAGGTAATCTCGGCATTGCACTGGCGATGATTGCTAAAATTAAAGGCTTGAAGCTGACATGTGTGGTGGATCCTAAAATTTCACCGACTAACTTGAAAATGATTGAAAGTTACGGTGCCAATATTGAAATGGTGAATGAACCAGATGAGCATGGTGGCTACTTGATGACACGGATCCAACGTGTACAAACGTTATTAGAAGAAACAGACAATGCGTATTGGATTAATCAATATGCCAATGATTTAAATTGGCAAGCCCATTATCACGGTGCGGGCACAGAAATTGTCGAAGCGGTAGATGAACCTATTGATTATTTCATTGCGCCCGTAAGCACGACAGGTAGCATTATGGGGATGAGCCGTAAGATTAAAGAAAGTCATCCGAACGCACAAATTATAGCTGTCGATGCTAAAGGATCAATTATTTTCGGAGATACGCCACGTGACCGCGAACTTCCTGGTATTGGCGCAAGTCGTGTTCCAGAGATTTTGAATGCAGCTGAAATTGATGACGTGATACATATTGATGATTATCAGTCTGCATTAGGATGTCGACAATTGGTTGATCAAGAAGGCATTTTTGCAGGTGGTTCGACAGGCGCGATTATGAGTGCGATTCAACAATTAACACAAAAAGTTGAACCGGGTGCGACGATTGTGACGATTTTGCCGGATAGAGGCGATCGCTATTTAGATTTAGTGTATTCAGAAACATGGTTTGAGCAATTAAAAAATAAACAAGAAAGTGAGACTTATTAATATGAAACATCCATTATTGTATTTAAATCGTACGGATATCGAGCAAGCAGGAGGAGCACAGTCTCAAATTTATGTAGATGCGTTAACAGAAGCATTGACAGCGCATGCCAATCAAGATTTTGTACAACCTTTAAAGCCTTATTTACGTCAAGATGCTGAAAATGGTCACATCGCCGACCGTATTATTGCGATGCCAAGTCATATCGGTGGTGAACATTCAGTATCAGGAATTAAGTGGATTGGAAGTAAACACGACAACCCTTCAAAACGTCAAATCGAACGCGCAAGTGCAGTCATTATTTTAAATGATCCTGAAACGAACTATCCGATTGCTGTAATGGAAGCGAGTTTGATTAGTAGTATGCGTACAGCAGCGGTTTCAGCCATTGCTGCACGTCACTTAGCGAGACCAGGCTTTGAAAACTTAACGATTATCGGTTGCGGCTTGATTGGTGATAAGCAGCTACAAACGATGCTCGAGCAGTTCGATCATATTCAAAATGTTTATTTGTACGATCAATTTGAAGCTGCATCACAAAAGATGATTGAAAAATGGCGCGCAGTAAGACCAGATATTACATGGGTTCAAGCCCAATCAGCACGTGAAGCGGTAGAAAATGGTGACGTCGTGATTCCATGTACTGTAACGGATCAACCGTACATTGAATACGACTGGTTACGTAAAGGTGCTTTTGTGAGCAACATTTCGATTATGGATGTGCATAAAGAAGTTTTCATTAAAGCAGATAAAGTTGTGGTGGATGATTGGTCACAAAGTAATCGAGAAAAGAAAACAATCAATCAACTTGTACAAGACGGTCTATTTAGCCATGAACAGTTGCACGCTGAACTCGGGCAACTTGTGACAGGTGAGAAGGTCGGCCGTGAACATGACGATGAGATTATCTTATTGAATCCAATGGGTATGGCAATTGAAGATATTGCAAGTGCGTACTTCATTTATCAACGTGCGCAAGCTGAAAATATAGGCACAACATTAAGTCTTTATTAGGAGTGGCATATATGGTAAGCGAACACGAACACAATGTAACGCGCGCACAACAATACATATTACAAGACCTTGTGGATGCGTTATTATTGGAAGATTTAGGTGGCATTGCATCGACGAGTCACCGTTTATCGATACAGCAACAGCAATATTTGCGTTATGAGAAAAAGGGGATTGTGTTACTCATTCCTGTCTATTTCAGTAGCTTGAATGTGTATCGCTTTAATGGAGAGGCGGTTTTCCGCATTGAAAGTAAAACGTGTATGCCTCTGACTGTGAGAGAATTGTGGGAATTGTTTGTGACAATGAACGCAGATTTAGCAACAGAGTGGGCACATGAGCGCTTTGCAGAAGGGTTGGAAACAGCAGTTGCACAGTTAACGGCACAATTCAATGGCTTTAAAGCTTCTGAACATCCGTTTATCTTTTCAGAACAGCTCGCCAGTTTGAAAGACAGACCTTTTCATCCGGTAGCAAAAGAAAAAAGAGGATTGACGGCAGAAGATTATACATTGTATCAGGCAGAATATCATCAACCGTTAGCTGTGAAGACAGTAGCAATTAAAAAGTCACACTTGTTACAAGGAGAAGGGGTGACAGACGAACGTTACACATCATTTTGGGGTGACACATTGGTGCGATGCCAGCAAGCCCTCATTGAGAAAGGCTATGACGCAGCGGACTATATTATTTTTCCCGTTCATCCCTGGCAATACGAACACGTTTTACCGACTCAGTTTAGTTCGGAAATTCAACAAGGCATTGTCGTCATGCTTGATGTAACGATGGGGCAATACCTCTCATCTTCGTCAATGCGGACACTGATTCCGTTAGATCAACCGTTCACACATTTGAAAGTGCCGTTTTCAATGCAATCACTTGGCGCATTGAGACTCACACCGACACGTTACATGAAAAATGGCGAAGCAGGAGAAGCCTTATTGCGTCACATTATCGCTCAAGATGCGTCACTTCACGGTCGCGTTGCATTATGCGATGAAACGGTGTGGTGGTCATATATGAATGAAGCACAAGATATTTTTCAAGATCAGTCAGGACACTTGACGATGCAGTTGCGACATTATCCTCAATCAGCAGAGGAGGCAGATTGGGTTGTTTCGATGGCTGCCCTTGCTGCACATGAACCGACGCTGTATCAACAAATATTAGACACAACAGAGCCAACAACTGAACAAATCGCCGCGTTGTTTGAACAAGTAAGTGATGCATTTTTAAAGATGACATTGTCACTGATGAAATACGGTGTGTTGCCTGAATTGCACGGTCAAAATGTACTCATTGCTTTTCGAGAGGGGCAAGTGTCGGAATTTATCTTGCGTGATCACGATACCGTTCGTATTTTCCCTCAATGGTTAACAGCACAAGGGTTTGAACTGCCGAACTATGCTGTGAGAAAAGATACACCGAACACATTATTAAATGAAGATATCGAGACATTTTTTGCTTATTTCCAAACGTTAGCAGTCAGTGTGAATTTATATGCCATTGTAGATGCTTTAGTGGATGTATTTAAAGTATCTGAAGCTGAACTGATGACACAGTTGAGACAAACGATGCAACGTCATATCCGCACAATAGATTGGTTGACTGATACGTCTGAGGAAGTGGAACACATCATTTTCAATCACGAAACATGGCCATTTAAACGCATATTACTTCCATTATTACATCAACGTGGTGACGGGGGTGGCAGTATGCCGTCGAGTATCGGTCGTGTTCCAAATCCAATGAAATGGGCAGATCACCATTCAACAGACTTGGCAACGTAATTTTAGAACGCTATGGCTCGGCCAATTTATTGCCATAGCGGGTCTGACAGTTTTAGTTCCATTACTTCCAATCTATATGGCATCTTTGAAAAATTTGAACGTCATTGAAATTCAGTTGTGGAGTGGGGTCGCTATTGCGGCTCCGGCTGTCACGACAATGTTAGCTTCTCCGTTATGGGGAAAGCTCGGTGATCGATTGAGTCGAAAATGGATGGTGTTGCGTGCACTATTTGGTTTAGGATTATGCCTTTTACTCATGTCTTTTTGTACGACACCGTTTCAATTTGTACTTGTACGGTTGTTACAAGGATTATTCGGAGGTGTAGTGGAAGCTTCAAGTGCCTTTGCAAGTGGTGAAGCGCCTGAATCTGAGCGCGGTGCTGTACTAGGTAAATTACAAAGTGCTGTGAGTGCGGGCTCTCTCGTGGGACCACTCATAGGCGGTGTACTTGCGACGATGCTCGGCTTTCAAGCGCTCTTGTTATTGATTGGCCTTGTCACCTTGTTCATGAGTATTCTCGGCATCTTTTTCTTAATTGAAACGACGCAGACACCTATCAATTCAGAGCAACCTCAAGTTAAAAAAAGTGTTCGACAATCTATGAAATGTTTGTTGTGTACACAACTCACTTGTCGCTTTATTATCGTCGGTGTATTAGCTAACTTTGCGATGTATGGCATGATGACAGCTTTGGCACCGTTAGTCAGCACAGTCAATCAACTCCAAATTGATGATCGTGCGGCAGTCGGTATTTTACAGTCAGCGTTTTGGACGGCTTCAATGATCAGTGCACCTTTTTGGGGTTACTTTAATGATAAAGCTTACGTCAAGAATGTCTACATTGTCGCAAGTGTTTTATGTGGCATCAGTGTCTTATGGCAAGGCATGGCGACGGATCTTTGGATGCTTGGAATTGCACGTGTGTTACAAGGTTTAACTTATAGTGCACTCATTCAAAGTGTCATGTTTGTCGTCGTGAATGCGAGTCATCAACAACTTAAAGGAACATTTGTAGGCTCGACGAATAGCTTTTTAGTTGTCGGTCAAATTGTCGGCAGTTTGAGTGGTGCGATGGTAACGAGTTATACCGAACCCGCGACAACCTTTATACTGATGGGCGTTATTTTTGCATTCAGTAGCACGCTATTATGGGCTTCACATATTAAAAATCAAAAAATCAGCCCTATATTGACGGGTTTCTGGGAGGTTAAAGAGCAACGTGCAAAATTTTAAGATGAATAAACGCGCTGAACATGCTGCGTTAGAACGACTTTTAAATATTTATTTTAGAGAAAAAGGCTGTAAACCGATGAAAGAAGGGACGTCTCAGTGGCGCGTCACATTAAAAGATGACCTGACACTCCATGGAAAGTTGCGCTATATTTCGCCGATGGGACATCACATGTATGATTCAGTCATTTACTTAGAAGGAATAGGGCACGTCTCACAACTGACACCCCTTCAGGCTATCCAATATTTGCTTGAAGCGATTGCGTATGATGAGACTTCACCAACTGAGACAACCATTGTAGAAGCGGTCTATCAAGATATATGTAACAGTATTTCACGAACAACACGTTATCTCGATCAAGCGAGACGTCATGCACCGCCTCATCCGAATCATTATATCGCTTCAGAACAATCACTGTATCTTGGACATCCATTTCATCCGACGCCGAAGAGTGCAACCGGTTTTACTGATGAAGATATCGAACAGTATGCACCAGAATGTCATGTTGCGTTCCAACTCCATTACTTAGCGGTAGACCCTGCGTTATTAGTCGAACGCTATGTGCCGAATTATGAAGCACGCGTTGATGAAACTGTGCGTCAACTGGCACAAGTGGAAGATGGGGAATATACCGCAACGTATCACATACTTCCAGTTCATCCGTATCAAATTGAAGTGTTGAAGCAACAACCGACAATTCAGCAACATATCGCCAATGGTACCATTCAAGACTTAGGGCAACGTGGTCATTTTGTTTACCCGACGTCCTCTGTGCGAACAGTCTTTGTGAAAGCACTGAATATTTATTTGAAATTGCCGATTCAAGTTAAAATTACGAACTTTGTCAGAACGAATGACTTTGAACAAATCGAAAGAACATTGGATGCGGCGGAAATCGTTGCAGCTATCAAGCCAGATTATGAAACAGAGACATTTAAATTGATGTTCGAACAAGGTTATCGGGCGCTACAACCAGACAATCAAGCGTCCATAGATATTTTAGCGAATAGTGCGATGATTGTGCGTGAAGGGATAGAGCAATATGAATCCCTCGAAGAAATACATGTCTTGGCGAGTTTGTTTGAAACGATGCCGGATGATCCAACTTCAAAATTAGGACAAGCTTGGTTGCGCAGTGGATTGTCTAGTGAAGACTGGCTGACACTGTACTTAAATCAAGTCATTTGGCCGATGTTGGAATTATTTGCGCATACAGGGATTAGTCTCGAAGCGCACGTCCAAAATACACTCATTGCCCTAGAAGAAGGCCGCCCAACAGTTTGCTATGTACGTGATTTAGAAGGCATTTGTGTGTCTGAACGCATCGCAACTGAGCAAGGCATGATTCCGCATCAAATTAGCGCAGACAGTCCTGTTGTGTACACGCATCATGAAGCGTGGCACCGTTTTAAATATTATGTCATTGTGAATCATTTGGGCCATCTTGTTTCTACATTAGGTAAAGCAGCAGGTCATGAAGATCAGCTTTGGCAAACAGTGAATCGTACATTTGAAATGTGGCAAGCGCGTGCACAAGGTCATGAAATTTTAATGCAATGTTTAGAAGATTTACGCTTCAATCCGACATTTGCAGCGAAAGCGAATTTGATGAGTAAATTACAAGAACGTGGTGAAGACCCAATTTATATTAAAATTCCTAACCCGATTAGTCAGGAGGAGGACAGCATTTATGAAACATCTGATTGAACAAGTGAGGCGACGTATCATGCAACAGCTGGTGACGTCACTGATATATGAAGACGTGGTGCGTTATGATCGAAAGTCGCTAGATGATGACAGTTGCTATACGTACGATATTGAAGGTGAAGTGGCGACTTATCGTGTACAGATACATCAATCCGAGAGTTTTGAACGATTGACGTTGATCTCTCCAGTTTGGCGTATCGTTGGTGAAGATGAAGTCGAAACCCTCAATTATGTTCAACTTTTAAGAGATGTTCACTTTACTTTTGAAAAAGATGAACAAAAATTAGAAGACTTTATCGTCGAATTGTTGCAAACCGAATTAAAAGACACACAAGCGCGACGCTATCGTGCACAACAGTCGGACATCGCATTAACGACATTTGATGATTACGAATCTTACGCAATGGAAGGACATATGTATCACCCGAGCTACAAGTCACGTCTCGGTTTTACATTGACGGATAATGAACGATATGGTCCGGATTTTCGACCGTCATTTCAATTGCAATGGATTGCGATTGCACCAGATTATGTAGAAACGACTGTATCTCATAGTGTCGACACGGTTGCGTTGCTCAAGCGTCAGCTCGGTTCAGAAACGCTGGCAGCATTTGAAGAAACACTCCGACAACATGGGCATTCACTTGAAACGATGGTATTGATACCGGTACATCCGTGGCAATTTGAACATATCATTCAAGTCGAATTTGCAGAAGCGTGGATGCTTGGAGAGATGTTATGGCTTGGAACATGTGATGAAATGTATGTGCCACAACAGTCGATTCGCACACTTACACCTACCGATCATGACAAATACTATTTGAAAACACCAATCAGCATTACGAATACATCGACCAAACGTGTTCTAGCGCCACATACGATTGAAAACGCAGCACAAATTACGGATTGGTTGAAACATATTCAGTCTGAAGATACGTATCTCCAAGACGATTTAAAGACAGTATTTTTAGGAGAAGTGTTAGGGCATGCTTATCAAAACACGACCTTATCTCCGGCAAAGCAACAGCGTATTTACGGTGCATTAGGTGTGATTTGGCGAGAAAACCTTCATCATTATTTAGCAGCGAACGAGTCGGCTATCCCATTTAACGCCTTATATTCAATGGATGCTGACAGTCGACCACTGATTGATGCATGGATGTCAAAATATGGTGCTGAACAATGGATGGAACAATTTTTAACTGTCGCAGTAACGCCAATGATTCATATGTTGTATTACCATGGTATTGCTTTTGAATCACATGCACAAAATATGATGCTGATTCATGAAGAGGGCTGGCCGACACGTATTGCATTGAAAGATTTTCATGATGGCATTCGCTTTAAACCGAGTTTGTTAAGTGAAATCGCCCAGAATCCACAATTACGTGAGACACCCGAAGCCCATCGAAAAGTGAACCAAAACTCATTTATTGAAACAGAAGATGTGGAACTCGTACGTGATTTTCTACATGATGCCTTTTTCTTTATTAATATTGCAGAAATCATTGACTTTGTTGCACGTCAATATGATATAAAAGCATCCAAGCAGTGGGAAAAGGTACGCGCTGTGATAGAACAGTATCAGCAAACATTCCCAGATCTTCCGAATTATCGTCATTTTGATTTATTTGTCCCTACTATTCAAGTGGAAAAATTAACGACACGACGTTTACGAGAAGATGTAGCGTTACGACTTCATGAAGTACGTAATCCGTTGAGGAGGTCTGAACAATGAGACAACTTTCACTTAAACGCAATTTAGCAGAAGGACACGTGCAGTATGGTTTGATGAATTCGATTCCAGATCCACTCGTCATCGAGATCATCGCTGCAAGTGGTTATGATTTTGTCGTCATTGATACAGAACATGTCGCGATAAACGATGAAACGTTAGCCCATATGATTCGTGCAGCTGAGGCGGCCAATATTATTCCGATTGTACGCGTGACTGCTGCAATTGATCGAGACATTATTAAAGTGTTAGATATGGGGGCAAGAGGCATTGTTGTTCCACATGTCAATGACCGCGAAACAGCAGAACGTATTGTGAAGTTGAGTCGTTATTATCCAGAAGGGTTGCGCAGTTTGAATGGCGGACGGATGGCGCGGTTTGGTGAGGTTCCTTTGAAAGAAGCGATGGCTGAAGCGAATGCGTCTATATGTGTGATCGCAATGATTGAAAATATGAAAGGCGTCCGTGCGATTGATGAAATTGTACAGGTAGAAGGCTTGGATATGGTCATTGAAGGTGCAGCCGATTTATCACAATCACTCGGCATCCCTTGGGAAACACGTCACGACCAAGTGCAACAAGCGATTCAGCATGTGTTTACGACAACGAAAACAGCAGGTAAACAATTTTGTGCTTTACCTCGAGATGACCAACAAGTTCAACAATGGCAACAGCAAGGCGTCCAATGTTTTCTGATGGGTGATGACCGCGGGAAGCTGTATCGTCATTTAAAGCACAATTTAGCACAGTTGAAAGAGGTGACAGAACATGGCGACAATTAGCGCAATAGTCAATCAACTGAAACAACAAGGTCCGCTCTGCCATTTTATTTATGATATGGACGCACTAGAGCAGCATCTTGAGCGTGTAACATCACAGTTGCCTGACAATTGTGAGATGTATTATGCGATGAAAGCGAACAGTGAGTCCGCTATTTTAGCAGCCATTCAACCCCATGTCGCTGGATTCGAAGTCGCTTCAGAAGGCGAAATAGAAAAAGCTTTAGCGCATACAACAGCTGAACATGTCATTTTTGGAGGGCCCGGAAAGACCGATGAATCTTTGCGATATGCGATTCAACAAGGGATTCGACGCATTCATGTCGAAAGTTTGTATGAATTAGAGCGCTTAAATGATTTACTTGAACGTGAGAATGCAACGATGTCCATCTTGCTCAGAGTGAATTTAGCAGGGCCATTTCCAGCCGCGACGTTACATATGGCAGGTCAACCGACACAATTTGGTATTGATGAAACAGAAGTCGATACTGTGATTGAAGCAGCGAAAAATATGCCACGTGTTCAGTTGGAAGGCTTTCATTTCCATTCGATTTCCAATAACTTAGACGCAGCATTACATTTACAAGTGATGGCCTTATATTTTCAAAAGGCCAAAGCATGGGCAGCGCAACATGACTTTACATTGCAACACCTCAATGTCGGTGGTGGCATCGGTGTCAATTATCAGGATTTAAATGAACAATTTGATTGGACGTATTTCACGACAGCACTGGCCGATTTGATTGAACAAGAGCAGTTACAACATATCACCTTAAACTTTGAATGTGGTCGCTACATGGTCGCACATATCGGCTATTACGTGACTGAAGTATTGGACATTAAACGTGTACATGGTGCATGGTTTGCCATTTTAAAAGGGGGCACACAACACTTTAGGCTTCCTGTTTCATGGCAACACAATCACCCGTTTGAAATATTACCTATGTCTGAACTAACCCATGAAATCACGCCAAGGACGATTGAACAACAAGCTGTGACACTTGTAGGCCAACTGTGTACACCTAAAGATGTTTTTGCCAAAGGCGTGGATATTCAGAAGTTGTCTACAGGCGATGCTGTCATTTTCACGTATGCCGGCGCGTATGGTTGGTCGATTTCACATCATGACTTTTTAAGCCATCCGCATCCACAATTCATTTACTGGTCAAGTGAGAAGGAGGGAGAATCATGAAACAAATATACGACACATTGCAACTCATTCCAGTCGACAAGATTGACCTCCACGAAGCATTTGAACCGAGTCGATTAGAAAAAACGAAAGAGAGTATTGAAAAAGAGCAGCATTTACGACACCCTGTACTCGTCGTTAAAACATTATTTGGTCGTTACATGGTCATCGATGGTGTACACCGTTTTATGAGCTTGAAAGCGTTAGGTTGTGAAGTCATCCCTGTACAGGTGATTCAACGTACGCAATATTCCATTGGCAGTTGGCATCATAAAATCCCTAGTGGTGCGTGGTGTGATGGCTTAGCTGATGAGCCCATGTTACCTTGGACGACAGAGGTTCGTGATGAAGCACCTTTTATTACGATGTGCGATCAACAAACGGAACATTATTTATATAGTGCTGATTTAACTGCAGATAAGCTTGATATTTGGAAGAAGGTCGTCAACAGCTATAGCGCAAGTTGCAAAGTGGAACGCGTCCCACATAGTGCATGTTTGTGCCTCGATACCAATGATATATTAATGAAATATCAACCCCTACAAATTGGTGAAATTGAAGCCGTCGTGCAAAGAGGACAAACAGTACCCGCTGGCGTCACACGTTTTAACATTGCGGGGCGTTGTTTAAATTTACAAGTTCCGCTCCATTTATTGAAAAATATTAATCAAGCGAGTCAAGAGAAGTGGCACATGTTTTTACAGAAGAAAATTGAAAGCATGCGTTGCTATACTGAAAAGATTTACTTAATAGAAGCGGAATAACATCATCGTTGCCGTTCATTTGAAGTGGGAAAAGGCTGGAGGACAATTAAGTTTTCCCAGCTTTTTCTTTCTAATGGGTTTATTGTGCATTTATAAAGATAAAACATTTGAAGAATAAGGATGAATTGGACATAAAAATAGACGCTATTGATTTTTTTCATTTCTTAAACTTGTCCTAAGTGACTGCATTTGATGTAAGATTGCCCAGAAGGCTGAGACTCCTGAGGGATAAAGTTGAGAACAAAATGTCGATCTTTAACTTTGATAATGGCTACTGTTTAACGCAGTAGCTGTCTGACTCCTCAATGCTTATGCTTTTGAGAAGTCTAGTCAGCCTTGCGGGGGCAGTACTACGAAATCTTTGTTGCACATGAGATTTCTGTACTGCTCCCAAAATCCAATTCGGCCTCCTACAAGTGTCCATTTTAATCAAGCCGAATTGAGTTGAAGGGCCAGCCCTAGAAAGCGAAGCCATGAGGGCAATCAAAAAACATAAAACTTAGAAATAGGGTAAGTTAAATAAAATACTACATCTAATAGCATCAAAACTTTTTATGTCGCGCTTCTTTTCTTTTTTATAGAAGTGTGTGTTGGATGAAGTAATAGATAGCTAAAAAATTTACGATAATCCATAGACTTGAAAAGAAAACGGTAGGCAGTTTTGTTAACATTTTTAGTGCTGTGCCATCCCACTCAGGTTGGGGGCGTGCGAATGTCAGTTGTACAATCGTTATAGTAGATTGAATGATTTCGCCTAACAGTGTCCCTAGTATTAAATGGTAAACGAGCATATAAATCAATGAGTAATTGGTCAAGTTTTCAGACTGTATACCTAAATAGCCAATGAGTATTAAAAAGGCAATAATCATAAGTGGTACGGCTTTTCGCGATGTTTTCAATGTAAAGTAAATGAAAATAAGGATATACAGCACAATAAATAATGCACCTTGGCCTTTACTTTGAATATACAAGCCTAAAATAAACATAATGGGTGACATGAGATAGCCGCCCAATGTTGTGATGATATGGCCTGAACGGCTTCTACTTGCTGTGACAGCGTAGCCTTGTTGACCAGTCGCATTGCGTTCACGTCTTGTTGCGACAACGACAAAATCTCTCACACGTCCACCTGATAAACGATTGAATAACACGTGTCCAAATTCATGTGTTAACACTGGAATATAATTTAGCGCAATATCTACTAATGAAAAAATAGGACGATTTACATAACGGCGACTCAAAAGATAGAGTCCAGTAACACATATAAGTAAAATAAACGAAATAGGGATAGGTGAAGTAATCCACGAGTATCCGTGCATAGATGTCAATCCTTTCACAAAACTTACTTTCCATTATAACGGGTTTATTATGGCTAAACTATGGACTTAAGTCTTAAAGTGAATCATTCAGTTGACGGATGACTTTTGCAGGATTTCCAGCGACAACAGTAAAGGGAGGGACATCGCGTGTAACAATGCTTCCTGCTGCAACGGTTGCACCTTGATGAACAGTGACACCAGGTAGGATAAGCGCGCCAGCACCGATCCAGACATCATCTTCAATGGTAATCTTTTGTCCTTGTTCGACCCCTGTACGACGTTCTGCCGGATCAAGGGGATGGTTGACGGTAATGAGTTGTACGTTCGGTCCGATTTTGACATGATTACCGATCATAATTGGGGCAATATCGAGCCAAGTATTGTGTGTATTCACATAAACATTTTCACCTAAATGAATATTGTAGCCATAGTCAAAATAAAATGGTGGCTCAATGTAGCAATGATTTTGAACGTGCCCTAACATATGTGTCAAATACGGTTCACGTTGTTTAATATCCGTCATTGCATTGTAAGTGTTGCGTGATGACAAAGCGAGCTGGCGGTCGTTTACAAGTGTTGCATCGCTCGGAAAATAAGGTAGTTCGCGTATCATTTTTTCCTTTTCGGTCATAGACATGCTGACTTTCGCTCCTTTTTTTGATTATTGAATAGGGTTAAGACAAACTTATAGTTCACTTGTTTTGTAAGATTAAGCCCAGTGTATCACAATCTCAGACTTTGGAATGAACTTTAGTGAAAATATATGATTTAGCTTGATTTTGGTGTAAAATGTGTTAAAGTAACATCAATATATTGTAAATATCATGTAAAATGAATTGAAATTAAATGAAAGATAGAAGGTGAGACTATGGCTAAAGCATTGCCTAGTAGTCATCATGAGGGCACTTTTCCTAGTCGTGACACTACAGTAGAAGAAATTGATGCGTTTAAAGAGAAAAAAGCGCAAGTTCAAGTGATGGATGTGATGTTTGATAACGTCACATTGATGGACATGCATCAAAATATTTTGAAATATATGCATACTGAAACGAAACATAATTTGTTTATTGTGACTGCTAATCCAGAAATCGTACATTATGCATCAGAAAATCCACTATATGCACAAATGTTGAAACAAGCAGATTTTATAGTTCCAGATGGTACTGGAATTGTCAAAGCAGCTCGGATATTAGGTCAGCCCCTTCAAGAACGTGTGCCAGGTATTGAAGTGATGGAAACATGTTTAAATATTGCTGATTTAGAGCACAAAAAAGTGTTTTTACTTGGTGCCACATCACCTGTTGTTGAAAAGGCTGCACGACGTATTCAGCGTCAGTACCCACATATCGACATTCAAACACATCATGGATTCATCGATATTACTGACCAAAAAGTAATCGAACAAGTACGTGACTTTAATCCAGACTTCATTTTTGTAGGTATGGGGTATCCAAAGCAAGAACAATGGATTCAACATAACCGTCATCATTTTGACCATGCCTTGATGATGGGTGTTGGCGGTTCCATTGATGTATATAGTGGTGAAGTGAAGAGAGCACCGTATGTGTGGAGAGCATTAAACTTAGAATGGGCATACCGTGCACTTACTGATATTAAGCGTATTCACCGTTTGAAAAGAATTCCTAAATTTGTCATTGGTGTATATAAACAAAAATATTTAAGCAAATAGTATAGATGGATACAGAGCGAGGAAGACCATTTCAATTGTCGTTTGAGATGGGATGAATCGCTCTTTTTCATGATGTGTAACAATAGAGATGAATTTTGGATAATATCACGAGCGATAAGTGTTTGATTCAGATGTAAAATGGAGAGCACCACACGTTCACAATAAATACAAATAAAATTAGGAATAATTTAAATTAAAGTGGGTAAAAGTTCACTGCATCCACCGCGATACAAATATGTTCATCGTGATGGATGCAGTGTGGGATTCTTGAAGTCATGAACGTATAAGAAAAGGGTTATTTCACAACGAAGCGGTTTTCATCCAAAGCTTGACGAAATGCTTTTTGTTCTGCAGTCGACTTTTTCTTAAAATCTTTTAGAAAGGCTTCGTATTTAGGAAGGACGTCTTCCACAGAACCAAAATCTTTCAGTTGTCCTGCTTCAATCCAAGCAATTTTCGTACAAAACTCTTTCACCTGGCGTAAGTTATGGCTGACGAAGAAGATCGTTTTTTCATCTTCTTTAAATTCATAAATCTTTTTCAAACTCTTTTGGGTAAATGTTTGATCACCAACAGATAAGGCTTCGTCAATGACTAAAATTTCTGGATTGATGGTAGCGCTAATGGAAAAGCCGAGTTTTGAGCGCATCCCACTAGAGTATTTTTTAACGGGTTGATAAATAAACTCACCCAGTTCACTAAATTCGACAATTTCAGGTGTGAGTGCTTTAATTTCATTTTTCTTAAAGCCCATGCATAACATTTTAAATTCGATATTTTCCATTCCAGTTAAGTTGCCATTGAGCCCTGCGTTGATTGCGATGACACTTACATCGCCAGTTTTATCAATATGTCCGTGTGTAGGTGTAAGTGAACCACCAATCATATTACTCAATGTCGACTTACCGGAACCATTAATCCCGACTAAACCGATAACATCACCCGCGTAGGCTTGGAATGTGACGTCCTTGAGTGCATAAAATGTTTTGTTTTTATGTTTTGGCCATAGCGCGTCTTTAATACGTTCTTTATTATTACGATAAATACGATATTCTTTAGTCACTTCGTTAATACTGACAGTTGGATTCATCTGTAAACAGTCCTTACATTGATAATATTGAAATGAAATTTGGTTTTTACTTCCATCATCTTATGTCTATACATTATAATATATTACTAAGTGGTTGTTAAATTTGTGAAGCTATTGTAAAGTATTATGGATACAATGTATTTAATTCTACTTAAAACAACTTAGCTTTTCAATTAAAGAATAGGCGATGAGACATACTAGGTCAAATATTAATGTACAATAGCACTTTGGTGATTGGCACTAGATGGATTATCCAGCATGTGAAAGCGTGGTAAATTATGAATTCTGTTATTACCGTAATGAAAGAACATTTTAAAAGTTTTTATCTGATTCAACGGTTAGCACAATTCCAGCTTAAGATTTCAAATCATAATAACTATCTCGGATTTGCTTGGGAGATTATTAATCCGGTGATACAAATTATGGTTTACTGGTTTGTCTTCGGTTTTGGGATTAGAAGTAACCACCCAATTGATGGCATCCCATTTATTTATTGGTTGCTCGTTGGTATTAGTATGTGGTTCTTCATTAATCAAGGTATTCTAGAGGGAACAAAATCGATAACTATGAAATATGGACAGGTGGCGAAAATGAATTTCCCACTTTCTATCATTCCAACATATATTGTCACAAGCAAATTGTATGGGCATATCATGCTTGTACTTGCGATTGTCATTTTATGTACAGTGAGTGGTATTACACCAACGATTTATATTTTGCAACTGTTCATCTACATTCCGTTTGCGTTTTGTTTGACGGCATCAGTGACACTCTTAACATCAACATTAGGGGTGCTTGTTCGTGATACGCAAATGGCAATGCAAGCTTTATTAAGGGTTCTTTTCTATGCTTCACCGATTCTTTGGACACCTCCAGCAGGATCGTTAGCAGAAAAGATTTTAATGTTTAACCCTATTTATTTTGTAGCGGAGAGTTACCGTGCAGCTATACTATTTCATGAATGGTATTTTATTACGCATTGGGAACTTGCACTGTATAATGTGTGCGTTACAGCGATGTTATTTATTATTGGTTCGATGTTACATATGCGCTACAGAGATCACTTCGCAGATTTTATGTAATGAGAACAAGTCCCTCAATACATTGGGTTTGTGTTGAGGGTTTTGTTTTAAATAACATTTTAGGGTGGTGAAGAAATGATACGCTATTATATCAAAGCATTGTATATTTGTATGGTGGCTTGTTTAAGCCGACTGTACAGTTCATTACGTATCAATAGAAAACACATTGTATTTTTAATGACTTTTAAAGAAGATCAGTTACCAATTATATATCAATTAAGTGAGCGCGGTTTTAAAATTACCGTTTTTGCAAAGCCAAAAGATTTTCACTATTTAGAAAATAGAGAACACATTACGTATTATCCCCTTAAATTTTCTTCACTTTTAAAGCAGTTAGCCGCATTAGCTACTGCAAAGGTTGTTTTTATTGATACCTATTATTTAATGATGGCAGGATGGCGCAAAAAGGAAGGTCAGACAGTCATTCAAACGTGGCATGCGGCAGGTGCATTGAAGAAGTTTGGTTTAGAGGATCACTCGGTCGATTTAAATCAAAAAGACCATGTCGCACAGTATCGTGCAGTGTATCAAGCCACTGATAAATATTTAGTAGGTGGTCAACAGATGGCGCATTGTTTTGAACAAGCATTCGAGGCACGCTATGAACAGCTGCTTAATTTTGGAAGTCCGAGGTTGACGACTTATCGACGTTTAGATCGAGAAGCACATCAACAAAAACTTAAAGATCAATTAGGTATCAAAAATAAGGTCGCTGTCTATTTACCGACTTATCGTGAAGAGGGTCAACCGAACCGACTGATTGATAAAGAGACATTTGAGACTGCGGTGCCGGGTTATACATTATTGTGTAAATATCATCCTGCTGTGACTGAATCAGCAGACAATATTAAAATGTGTACACTCGATCTCGTCTTATTAGCGGATTTGATTATTACGGATTATAGTTCGTTAGCGATAGAAGCAAGTATCGTGAATACGCCGACATTATTTTACGTGTATGATGAGGCGGAATATGAGATGGTACGAGGGCTCAACAAATATTATTATGACGTACCTCAAGAATATAAAGTTTACGATGAGCGCACATTGTACGAACGTATCAATGAAGGAGAGTTACAACCCTTGTTCCAAAAGTGGCATCAATATAATACAAGTGAAAGTTTAAATCAAGTGGTCAACTATGTAGAAAAACTCGTGAGAATTTAGCATAAACACTGGATATTTTTAGGAATTGATAAATGTTTATGCTATAATTTTACAAAATGAAGAAAATATTAAAAATGTTAAGGAGGTGTAAAGATGAAACGTGTCATTACATATGGAACGTATGATCTTTTACACTATGGACATATCGAGTTACTGCGACGTGCAAGAGAAATGGGCGACTATCTCGTCGTAGCACTCTCAAGTGATGAATTCAATCGTATTAAAAACAAAAAATCATATTACAATTATGAACAACGTAAAATGATGCTTGAATCGATTCGTTACGTTGACCTTGTGATTCCTGAGAAAGATTGGGGACAAAAAGAAACGGACGTTGAAAAGTATGAAATTGATACTTTTGTTATGGGTCATGACTGGGAAGGCGAATTCGATTTCTTAAAAGATAAATGTGAAGTGATTTACTTGAAGCGTACGGAAGGTATTTCTACGACACAAATCAAACAAGAATTATACGGTAAAGATGTAAAATAATATGAATATAAATGACAGGGACTGAGTGATATTTCAGTCCCTGTTTTTTTAATGTATGTTGACCTATAACGGTAAAATTTTGCGTGTGATGGTGGATATCGTATGTCTATCGCGATTTTTATTTTCTAAATAGCAATTTCAACAATCGACGTAAAATGAACGCAAGGATGAGTACAATGACGAGAAATGCAAGTGTAGTTAATACCGGAAATGCATGCCAACTTGAGACGACGACAGATTTAGATTCATAGATGAACGGATTTTCAACTTTTACTGTAGGCGGTCCATCATTTTTCGTAATGAATTTCCGTGGATAATCGAGATGCACTTGACTATCTTTAACGACAAGGTGATACGGTTCAGTCATCTCTTTCGGTACGACATCGTATAAATCTTCTGTGACATAATATGATTTTCCATCTATTTTATGTTTGCCTTTAGACAATATTTTTTTATAGTCATATTGCGAAAACGTATAGTTAATCGCGCTCGCACTCATCATGTTGCGCTGTTTCTCTCCACCGAGATGTTTGTAATCTCCAGCCCCCATAATAATATGAAAAATACGGAATTTTCCACGTTTTGTCGTTAATGAGTTGTTGTAGTCTGCAATGTCACTCGAACCTGTTTTTAACCCATCTGTGCCCGGCAAGCTCATATTGCCTCCTTCTAAGAGATCGTTAAAAGTGTAATAAGTGACGCCATGTTGTGTTGGCGCAATCTGCTTAGTGAAATATAATATTTTAGGTGTATCTTTAACGACATGTTGGGCAAGAATCGCGTAGTCACGTGCTGAAGATGTTGAAGATGATTCATGTTGGTATTTCTTTGGCGCGAATTCCAATAATAAACGGTTTTCTGCACCAGTAGGATTCACATAGTGGGTGTGCGTCATACCTAGAGATTTGGCAGTGTCATTCATTTTATCGACAAAATCTGAAGTGTTATCTGAAACTTGATTGGCTAAAATCAGTGCAGCTGCATTACTTGAAGCGGAGACTGTGATTTGAAGCAATTCTGCAATGGTGTATGTTTCACCAGGATAAAGTTTCGTATTACTCAACTCTGGTAAGGTGGACATCCGGTAATGTTGATCAGTCATTTGGACAGTGTCATTTAAAGATAATTTCTTTTCTTTGACAGCTTGTAACGTTAAGTACATTGTCATCAGTTTTGTCATAGAAGCAGGATACCATTGTTGTTCACTTTGATAGTCGTACAAAATTTGTCCTGTTTGACTAATATTAATCATGCCTTCAGGTTGGTAAGCCCATGTGACAGGATAACCACTTTGTTGTGCAAGCTCAACCGGTGTGGGTGTATATGCACGTGCAAAAGGTGTTATAATAGTGGAAGCGAAGAATACAACCACAATGGATAATATTATTTTTTTCATATGTATTCCCTCAATCTAAAAAACTATAAATGATAAACAACATGATTCATTCTACCACAAAGTTTATCGTTTATAAATTTTAATGCAGACTGATGTGATGGGCTTGAGAGGAGATATGAAACTGAGTCATGACATTGTGGTAACTTTGAGAACAATCTGTTGAAGTGTAAAAGTAGAGGTAATCGTACATGCTGGTAAGACTGACTTCAGAGTGAATGGAGACTGAAGGGGGTCTACTAGTATAACTATAACGAAAATAAAAGAGGTATGAAGTTATGAAAGAACGTAACCCACTTGTATTTTTATTAAAGAGAATTTCATGGCCAGTGGGGCTGATTGTCGTGGCCGTGACGATTGCTTCATTAGGTAGTTTAACCGGACTATTAGTGCCATTGTTTACAGGCCAAGTGGTCGATAAATTCACTTTTGAATCGATTAACCCTGTATTTATCGGTGCATTAGTAGCGGTATTTTTAGTTAATGCAGTGCTGAGCGGTTTCGGTTACTATTTACTGAATAAAATTGGCGAAAAAATCATTTATGCCATTCGTTCAGTATTATGGGACCATATCATTCATTTGAAAATGCCGTTTTTTGACAAAAATGAAAGTGGCCAATTGATGAGTCGTTTAACGGACGATACGAAAGTGATTAATGATTTTATATCGCAAAAGCTACCGGGATTTTTCCCAGCGGTGATTACATTGATTGGATCGTTAATTATGCTTTTCGTCTTAGATTGGCAAATGACGTTGCTCACTTTTATTACTATTCCCATTTTTATATTAATCATCGTACCACTCGGTAAAATTATGCAAAAAATATCGACGAATACACAAACAGAAATCGCGAATTTTAGTGGGTTACTGGGTCGCGTATTGACAGAAATGCGCTTAGTTAAAGTGGCAAATACTGAGCAGTTAGAATTAGACAAAGCGCATAGTAACCTTAAAAAGATTTATGATTTAGGACTGAAACAAGCAAAAATTGCCGCGGTCGTTCAACCGATTTCAGGGATTATCATGCTGATTACGATCGGGATTATTTTAGGTTTTGGAGGTATGCGGATTGCTTCAGGCGCGATTTCAGCGGGGACACTTGTGGCAATGATTTTTTACGTATTGAATTTATCCATGCCTTTAATTAACTTATCTACATTAGTCACAGATTATAAAAAAGCAGTAGGGACGAGCCAACGTATTTATGAAATCTTGCATGAACCACTTGAAGTGATCGAAGCGCCGAATTTACAAAATGAGATTCCTACTGGCGACTTGAAGTTTGATCATGTCCATTTTGGTTACGACGATACGCCAGTGCTTAAAGATGTTTCATTTAATGTGTTGCGTGGTGAAGTGACTGCATTTGTGGGGCCTTCTGGTTCAGGGAAAAGTACATTGTTCAGTTTGATTGAACGGATGTATGACATTGATCAAGGGGGTATCTACTATGATGGCACCTCAATATATGACCTTTCGTTAACGGATTGGCGTAGAAAAATCGGTTACGTGATGCAAAGTAATGCGATGATGAATGGAACGATTCGCGATAATATTTTATATGGTGTGGATCGAAAAGTATCTGAAGACGAATTGATTCATTATGCCAAACTTGCGAATTGCCATGAATTTATTATGGAATTTGAGCAAGGTTATGACACCATTGTTGGGGAACGTGGATTGAAGCTATCAGGCGGTCAGCGTCAGCGTATCGATATTGCGCGAAGCTTTGTGAAAAACCCGGATATTCTATTGTTGGATGAAGCCACTGCTAACTTGGATAGTGAAAGTGAACGTAAAATTCAAGAAGCACTTGATATTTTAATGGAGAACCGTACGACAATTGTCATTGCGCACCGTCTTTCTACTATTAAGAAGGCTGGACAGATTATTTTCTTAGATCATGGTGAAGTCACAGGCAGAGGACGACATGAAACTTTAATGGAAACTCACGAAAAATATCAACAATTTGTAGAAACTCAAAATTTAACAAAACAACGTGAAATGACAGAGCAAACTGAAACAGAACGATAATGAAAAAAGACTGGGCCTTTGAAACCACTTTTCTTAAGTGCGTTTTCATCCCAGTCTTTTTTTATCAATCATGCATATTTTTGCTTATCTATTTTCACTCAAAAAGGAGAATAACGTAACAAATGAAAGTAGTGTTCATCACATATAGCCCATATAAGCAGTTAGAGGCACCAGACTAAGATTACAAGAACCATTCGACACTCCTGAGGGATAAAATAATGGCTTAATGAGATTTCTGTTGTTTAATCGTGGTTACTGTTTAACGCAGTAGCTGTTTGGGGGTGGGACATAAAAAATTTTGATGATATTGATGCAATATATTGTTTAACTTGCCCTTCCGCTTTGAATTGTATTTTTGATTGCCCTCATGGCTTCGCGTTCTTACTGTTTTGCAAGTGTTTTTTAGTATTTTGGCATCACTGAACTACACCTAGCTGATTTCTTAGGGCTTGATCTGGCCCTTCAACTCACTAACGCTTGATTAAACTGTTACATTTGTTGAAGTGTTAGTGGATTTTCCGGACCAGCTGATCCCTCAAGAGTTGCTCAAACTTGCATACTAACATATGTGCTCTAACTCAACCCCATTACTGCAAATGTTTCGGTAAACTTTCAGTCGGACAACTTTTACTACATTCACACGCACTACATTTCCCTTGCTTGGACTTTTTGAAAAAACGTACGATGACGAATGCGACATAGCTTAAAATCAACACGACGAATAATAAATTAATCAATAACGTCATTTTCAACGCCTCCTATAAAAAATACGAACCGATTTGATAAACAAGGAATGACAAGACGTATGCGATAACAATCGGGTATGTCACAGCAAGCATTGTCCATTTCCATGAAGGAGTCTCTTTACGAATCGCAGCCACTGTCGCAAGGCATGGGGTATACAATAAAATAAAAACCATGAATGAGTACGCAGATAGTGCTGTGAAATGTGTCGCTACCGTAGAGACAAGACCATCCTCACTGACTGCAAAAATAATGGCCATAGAACTAATGATGACTTCTTTTGCTAAAAATCCAGGAATCAGTGTGGCAGCGGTTTGCCATGAACTGAACCCAAGCGGTGTAATGAGAGGCGCAATGAACGCACCAATCATGTGTAAGAAACTTTGATCGATAGGGACATCAATACCAGATGGACCTGTGTAATTGAGTAACCAAATAACAACAGATCCTGCAAAAATAAATGTTCCTGCTTTTTTAACGAAGCCTTTTCCTTTTTCCCAAGTACTGCGCCACAATGTTTTAATAGAAGGTAAACGATATGGCGGTAATTCAATCACGAAAATGGACGTGTCTTTTTTGAGTACTGTTTTAGACAATAACCAACTGACAAGTAATGCGACGACAATGCCTAATACGTAAAGGCTTAACACGACAAGCGCTTGATGTTGTGCAAAGAAAATAGCTACGAATAAACCGTATACCGGAAGTCGAGCAGAACAAGACATGAATGGTGCAATTAAAATCGTTGTGAGTCGTTCTTTTTCTTCTTCGATACTACGCGCAGCCATAATACCGGGAACGTTACAACCGAAACCAATAATCATCGGAATAAAGGACTTACCGTTCAGACCAAATTTTTCCATAATACGATCCATAATGACTGCAATACGCGCCATGTAGCCTGAATCTTCCAATAATGAAATGAAGAAGAAAAGGACTAAAATTTGTGGAATGAAGACGAGTACACCACCGACACCCGCAATAATGCCATCTGTTACTAAGTCTTGTAATGCAGGATAGAGTCCGATTTTATCCATAATATTAATCGTTTGATCTGTTAAAGGCCCCCCGAAAAATGCGTCCAATTGATCTGAAAGGGGCGTGCCTATCCAAGTAAATGTAATTTGAAAGATAAGCCACATAATCCCTAAAAATATAGGGATACCCAGTACTTTATGTGTGAGTAATGTATCGATACGTTCGGTCATATGTTGACGTTCTGAATCTGGATAAGCCACCACTTCAGCGAGAATGGAATCGATATAATGTTGACGACATTTCAAAATATGCTGTTCAATGTCGATAGTATTCAAATGTTTAAACTGTGTTGTTAGTGCCTCGAATTGTTGAATCGTTTCTTCATCTAAATAGGTCAACACAGCTGGATTGTTGAGTAAATATTGAATAGCTAAAAAGCGATAATGCTGATGTGCTACTGAAAGTGTCGTTGGCAATGCTTTGATGAGTTGCGTCAATAAGCTTTCAATCGCGTCACCATAATGAATCTTTAAAGGACGTCGTGTTGATACGTGATGGTCGGCAAGCGCATTGAGCACTTCATCGCTTCCTTTACCCGTACGTGCGATAACAGGAATAATTGGAATGTGTAATTGACGCATTAAACGTTGATGGTCAATACGGATACCACGTTTATTTGCGACATCAATCATGTTCAAACCGATGAGCAACGGCGCGCCATATTCTAATAATTGTACAGTGAGATTAAAATTGCGTTTAATTTGGGCAGCATCAATAATATTGATCATACCGTCGAATTTTTCATTGAGTAAATAATCTGTCACCACAGTTTCGTCGCGTGAAATCGGGACTAAGTCATAAATACCGGGTAAGTCGATGAGATGACCTGATTTTTTCTTAAGTTGACCCACCTTTTTATCTACCGTAACACCGCTCCAGTTGCCCACATATTCATATGAACCTGTTAATGCATTAAAGAGAGATGTTTTCCCTACATTGGGATTACCTAAAATACAATACGCATTACTCATAAACATGCTCCAATCTAATTTCACAAGCATCACAATTACGAATACAAATATGTTGGCCGTTCACCTTTAATGTACATGGGCCTTTGAATAATCCTTTTTGATGTACAGAAATTTGACATCCTTCTACACATCCTAAGGCACGCAAACGATGCTTCAAATGTATATTGTTTGTATCTAATGCTTTTACACGATATTGTTTGCCAATCTCAGCATTTCCAATATGTAACATATGCACACCTACTCATCGTTAATGATAATCATTTTCACTTAACTATAGAATAAGACGGTTTTCATTTGGAGGCAATAACTTTTTAGCACCAAATGTGAAAAAATATCGAATTTAAATCGAAACATTTTATAGTAGCAAAATAAAAATGGAATAAAATCGCATCGTGTTTAGATATTTTATACTTAAATGATAGTGAAAAAAATATATTCTCAGTCAGTAAACGTCGTGGTATACTAATGGTGTTAAAAAACAGTTGAAAGGTAAGAGGTATCTCCTTATGTATTTGATTATTAACATTATTGGGTTGTTGGTGTTTTTAGGCGTTGCATTTTTATTCTCACGCGACCGTAAAAACATTCAATGGGCTTCTGTTGCGACACTTGTTGTCCTTAACTTAATTTTGGCATGGTTCTTTGTTTATTTCCCAGTAGGTACGATCGCCGTTAAAAAGGCAGCTGAAGGGATTTCTTGGGTCATTGATGCATCGTTTGCAGGGATTGGCTTTGCGTTCCATAGTTTCACAGCACCAAAACAGTTGGACATGGCAGTAGCGGCATTATTCCCAATTTTATTAGTTGTGCCACTTTTTGATATCTTGATGTATTTACGTATTTTGCCATGGATTATGCGTGGTATTGGTTGGGTACTTGCAAAAATTACACGCCAACCTAAATTTGAAGCATTCTTCGGTATTGAAATGATGTTTTTAGGAAACACTGAAGCACTTGCGGTTTCAAGTGAACAGTTAAAACGTATGAAAGAGACACGTGTCCTTACATTGGCGATGATGTCAATGAGTTCTGTATCTGGTGCAATTGTCGGTGCTTATGTGACGATGATTCCTGGTGAACTTGTATTGACGGCGATTCCTTTAAATATCGTCAACGCGATGATTGTTGCTTCTATTTTAAACCCTGTGAAAGTTGAAGTAGATGAAGATGTCATTTACGATTTACGTGCAAATGAAGCGCGTCAACCATTCTTCTCATTCCTGGGTGACTCAGTACTGAATGCAGGTAAGTTAGTATTGATTATTATCGCATTCGTTATCAGTTTCGTTGCTTTAGCGGAATTAGCAGACCGTTTAATTCACCTTATTACGGGTGGTATTGGTCACTTGTTCAACGCGAATGGCAGCTTCGGTCTTGACCAAATCTTGGGTGTGTTCATGTATCCATTTGCATTATTACTTGGACTTCCTTTTGATGAGGCATGGTTAGTTGCACAAAATATGGCGAAGAAAATTGTAACGAATGAATTTGTTGTAATGGGTCAAATCGCAGGAGAGGTTAATGATTACGCACCTCACCGTCGTGCAGTTATTTCAACATTCTTAATTTCATTTGCTAACTTCTCAACAATCGGTATGATTATCGGTACGTTAAAAGGTATTGTAAATGAAAAAACTTCTGACTTTGTATCCAAATATGTACCAATGATGTTATTAGCAGGTATTTTAGTATCATTATTAACGGCTGGTTTTGTAGGTTTATTCGCGTGGTAAGTTAAGCCACAAACGAATAAAGTGCAAAATAGGATAACCTTTTTAGAGGCTTGGACAATGAAAACAAAACGTCTGAGCCTCTTTTTTGATATGGCTACAATGTTTTTTTCTGAAAAGTGGGTTTTAAAAGCATAAAAATAGAGCAGCCCAGCATATGCTGAACTGCCTAGACGGGAAATGAATAATTTTGATTGATATTCGAGCATGATATCAATCTCGAGCAAAAAATCTCTTTTACTATAAAAAAACACAAAGGAGATGGCCTCTTGTTGACTAGATGACTAGCAACAAATAAGGTAGTTTTTATTATACACAGTTTGCTACCAAAAGTAAACGAAATATTCAGAAATTTAAAATTTTATTTTGTCGCCTATGCAAAGAGTTGTCACACAAGGGGTTCGCTTTGTCACAAAGTTGTGATAGTATGGCTTATGACGAGTAAGAAATGATACAAAAGAATGGGAGGAATCATTGGGTGAGCAGAACAATTAGAGATTTGTTATTAGTTATCATCGGGGCGTTTATTTTTTCAGCGGGTGTCAATGCGTTTGTTATTGCCGGTGACCTCGGTGAAGGTGGCGTGACAGGTTTGGCCATCGTGCTATATTATGCATTTCATTGGTCGCCAGCGATGATTAACTTTGTCGTTAATGCGGTATTGATTGCGATTGGTTACAAATTTTTAAGTAAAAGAAGTATGTATTTAACTATAGTGGCGACCATTTTAATTTCTGTATTTTTGAGTTTAACTCAGACTTGGCAAGTTAAATCAGATGATGTCATTATTAATGCGGTGTTCGGCGGATTTTCAGTCGGCTTAGGCATTGGGATTATCGTTTTAGCAGGTGGTACGACAGCTGGGACGACGATTTTAGCACGTATTGCGAATAAGTATTTAGACGTGAGTACACCTTATGCATTACTCTTTTTTGACTTAATTGTCGTGTTAATTTCATTGACAGTGATTCCGTTAGATCGTGCACTTTTAACCGTGATTAGTTTATATGTCGGTACAAAAGTGATGGATTTCGTCATCGAAGGTTTAAATCCTAAAAAAGCCGTGACGATTATTTCAAAGGAGCCTGACCGTATCGCTAAAATGATTGATGAGGATATTGGTAGAGGTGTCACTATTTTAAATGGGCGCGGTTATTTCTCAAAACAAGAAACGGACGTGCTTTATGCCGTGATTAGTAAGACGCAATTGTCACGTACAAAGCGCTTGATTCGTCAAATTGATCATAGTGCTTTCGTTGTTGTGCATGACGTGCGTGATGTTTATGGTAACGGCTTTTTAGTAGAAGATTAAAGTGAAAATTGAAATAGTAGACATGAAAGTGTAGAGGCTGGGAGAACTCCTAGCCTTTTCTTAATGGTTTTATGCGCATCAATAAGAATGACATGATGAATCAATTTGTATAAACGATTGGGAATGAATGATTTTTTAATTTATGAGAGTAAGAAATTTTCAAAGAATTGAATACGATCTCGCAAGTATATGAAGTCCAAACTAAATGATTTTCAGTTAGAAATTTTTGATAAATGATGATATACTTGGCATAAACATGATAATGATTATCAATTGCATGAAATAAATATAGATTTCATAACATAGGGAATGAAAAGCTCACAAGTTCGTTAGTGAGTGAAGCAGTAACGCCTTAACATGCATAATTTAGCGTGTGCAACGGCGTAATCGGTTTAAGAAAGAAGGATGACGATGAGTAGATTAACAGGTAAAGAGGTCACAATTGGGTATGGTGACCGTGTCATTGTTGATAATTTAGATGTCGCAATTCCAGACGGTGCCATTACTTCAATTATTGGTCCGAATGGGTGTGGTAAATCAACATTGCTAAAAGCGCTTTCTCGATTATTAAATACTAAAAGTGGTGAAATTTGTTTGGACGGTAAAAATATCCACGTCCAATCAACGAAAGAAATTGCTAAAAAAATAGCGATATTACCTCAATCTCCAGATGTGGCGGATGGTTTGACAGCTGGAGAACTTGTTTCTTATGGACGTTTCCCACATCAAAAAGGCTTTGGTCGTTTGAATGAAGAAGACAAAAAAGCGATTGACTGGGCGATGCGTGTGACAGGGACGATAGACTTTAAGCATCGAGCGGTTAATGACTTAAGTGGTGGGCAACGTCAACGTGTATGGATTGCGATGGCGCTCGCTCAAAAAACAGACATTATTTTTCTTGATGAACCGACAACATATTTAGATATTTCGCATCAACTTGAAATTTTAGAGCTCGTACAAGAATTGAATGCTGAGCACGGAACGACAATTATCATGGTTTTACATGATATTAACCAAGCGATTCGTTTCTCGGATCACCTTATCGCGATGAAAGATGGCGATATTATTAAACAAGGTGACACGCATGAAGTACTGACAAATGAAATTTTAGAGCGTGTGTTTAATATTGATGCAGAGTTGAGTACGGATCCACGCACAGGTAAACCGATGCTCGTGACATACAATCTCTTGTGTAAACATTACGAAAAAGCGTAAAAGTTGAATAGCGGAGTATAGAACATGTTGAAAAAAATAGGAAATATCAAATGGAATTATTCGGTACAGTTCATTAGTGCTGTCATCATATTATGTGTGGTGTTTATCGTTGCGACTTTATTAGGTGAAGCGCATGTCAATTTGGGCACTATTTTTGAAGCGATTTTTCAATATGACCCTAAAATACAAGCGCATAATGTGATTTCTGAAATTCGAATACCTCGAAATATCGGTGCTGTGCTCGTCGGTATGGCCCTTGCCACAGCCGGTGCAGTCATTCAAGGTGTTTCTAAAAATGGACTTGCAGACCCCAGTCTTATTGGTTTAAATGCTGGGGCTGCTTTTGCTTTAGCGCTCACTTTTGCACTATTTCCCGGGGCATCATTTATTGCGCATATTTTCGCTGGGTTTGCAGGAGCGATGTTAGGTGGTGCGATTGTAATGACGATAGGTGCATCTAGACGCGATGGTTTTAATCCGATGCGTCTGATTTTAGCTGGGGCTGCTGTCAGTGCATTGTTAACCGCACTCAGCCAAGGTGTTGCGTTAATGTTTCATTTAAATCAGTCAATCAACTTTTGGAGCGCAGGTGGTGTTTCAGGTACAAATTGGCAACAAGTTCAAATCAGTGTACCCATCATTATCGTCGTATTAGTCGTAATGATGTTGATGAGTCGCCAGTTGACGATTTTAAGTTTGGGTGATGCACTCGCTGTAGGTTTAGGCCAAAACATTAAAATGGTTCGTGCGATGGCGTTGATTTTATCGATGTTACTTGCAGGGGTTTCTGTTGCGATGGTCGGTCAGATTGCATTTGTCGGCCTCATTGTTCCACATATTGTACGTTTTTGGGTTGGTACAGATTACATCAAAGTGCTTCCGATGACCGCAGTGATAGGTGGCACGCTTGTGTTAGTAGCGGACCTTGTTGCCAGACTATTAGGTGAAGCGCCAATGAGTGCCATTATCTCCTTTATAGGTGTCCCTTACTTTTTCTATTTGATTCGTAAAGGAGGGCGTACACTATGATTCATCCTCGTTTAAAACGAAAGCAGCGATTTACATTGCTCATTGCAGTCATTCTTTTAATTCTTGCTATCGCATGGAATTTGACGACAGGTGAATACGCAATGTCATTCAGCCAAATCATTCAAACTTTCTTGGGACAGGGCGATGCTGCAGATCAACTCATCTTAATTGATTTTCGTTTACCGCGAGTTGTCATCACGTTACTTGCAGGTATTGCATTAAGTATGAGCGGTGCGATATTACAAAGTGTCACTAAAAACCCTCTCGCAGAACCGGGAATATTAGGGATTAATGCGGGAAGCGGTTTTGCGATTGCTTTATTCATTTCTCTTGGTCAAATTCATGCCGATCAATTTATCTATGTTTTACCTATCGTGAGCATGATAGGAGGATTAGGGACAGCATTTGCCATCTTTATATTGAGTTACCAAGGTGACAAAGGCCTTTCACCAGCCAGTATGGTATTGATAGGTGTCGGAATGGCGACTGCGTTATCTGGCGCAGCGTTAACGATTATGTCTACTTTCAATAAAGAACAATCCGAATTTATTGCGACGTGGCTAGCAGGAAATATATGGGGAGATACGTGGCCGTTTGTATTTGCCTTTTTACCGTGGCTCATCGTTTTAGTTCCATTGTTATTCATTAAGGCTGAAACACTCAATATTTTAAATACAAACGATACAGTCTCTAAAGCATTGGGTATTCGTTTAAATAAAGAACGCTTCATTTTGATTTTAGTCGCCGTAACGCTTTCAAGTGTTGCAGTTGCAGTCGCTGGTGCAATAGGGTTCATCGGTTTAATGGGCCCTCATATTGCGAAGTCCATCGTCGGTCCAAGACATCAATTTTTCTTACCGATAGCTATTTTTATAGGCGCATTATTACTTGTTGTTTCAGATACACTTGGTAAAATTCTCTTACAACCGAGTGGCGTACCTGCAGGGTTAATCGTAGCCGTCATTGGTGCACCGTATTTCTTATATTTAATGTATCGAACACGTTCTGTATAATTTCAGCCGCAAGATTGAAGTTTATTTATAAAAAATATGTTAAAATGTTCATTGTATTAAAAAATTTGATAAAATTGGACTTAATGTGATTCGCCAATCTGAATTCTTTTAGCAAGTATGTTAAGATGAAAGTGATTGGACAATGGCACATTCAGGAGGACGAGCCATGCAAGATTTAATAAAGAGACATGTCTTAAACGGCGAATTTGATGCAGTGAAAAATTTAATGTCTGCCACTGATTTTTTAGAATTTGAAGAAGCCTATATTTCAAGTGCATATGAAGAAGAAAGTGTCATGTATTACACTTGCCTTTTGTATATGATTAAGGAAGAGGAAACATCTGAAATCCATGACTTAGCTTTTCTATTACTCGTATACCCTTTAAGTGACGTGCCAGGTGCAATCGAAGCTGCGTATTATCACGCTGAATCTTCTATTGATTTGACAGAGGGTAAAGAGGTGAAGAGCTTGTTGCAAATGTTATTGTTACACGCACTTCCGGAACCTGTGATTTCTGATAAAAAAGCTTTTGAAGTTTCGAAACAAATTTTAAAACTCGATCCAAGTAATAAAGTTGCGCGTAATGTGTTGAAAGACACTGCGAAACGTATGGATCAAGTCGTTGTTGACTTTGACCAGTTAAGTCAATATAAGGATGCATAAGTTTTTGAATATGAACCATTCGATGTGATTCAAGCATTGAATGGTTTTTTTCGTTGTTGGAGCATTTTAATGTTTGCGTTTTGGGTGAGAAGTTTGTTCATAGATTGCACGAACCCGTTTCTCCCTTCCCAGGGCCTCGCTGCAACTAACCAACGCTTGGATTAAGTGATACAGAGTTGAAAGCGTTGGTGGATTTTTCGCTTCGGCTCTATCCCTCGGGAGTGTCGAAAGGTTCTTGCAATCTTAGACCAGGGGCTCAAAACGAGCATAAATATTTCAATCATTACATCGATACTTGAAACATCACGATGATTCGTTTTTATACCTAACTTCGAAAGTGAAAGAAAAATGGCTGGTTATTTTGGTAAGACTGTTTGAATGACATGGATAGTGATTGATTGCGCGAACTGTTTCTCCCTTTCTACGGTTTGGCTCACAAATGATGAGTACCTGGGTTGAATGGTTTTGAGAAAGGGTAAAGTCGGGAAAGTGAAAGGTGTAATTTGAAATAGGATGCGAAATTTTTAATTAAGTTGAAGTGAGTGATTTGAAAGAAAATTGTATAAGTATCTATTTAATGTCAATTTGTGTATAATAAACAAGTTCGAAAAAAAGAGGGAGTTGAATTATGGAGAACAAAAGTTATTCAAAAATCATTATGACGGTATTTCTCATCGGGGCATTTTTCATGATTTTAAATGAAACATTATTGAATATTGCACTGCAAGAGCTGATGCATTATTTTGATATTTCGAGAACGACCGTGCAATGGATGGCGAGTGGTTTTATGATGGTCATGGGCATCGTTTCACCACTGTCAGCATTGATTATTCAATGGTTTACGACAAGACGATTATTTTTAGGGCTACTCGTGATTTTTATGGTAGGTTCATTTGTTGCAGGCTTTGCAGTGAACTTTCCGATGTTATTGACTGGGCGAATGATTCAAGCAGTGGGCACTGGATTGATGATTCCGCTCATTATGAATGCAATGTTGCTGTTATTTGATGAGTCAGTGAGAGGGCGCGTCATGGGGACGTTTGGTCTGATCATTATGTTTGCACCAGCAATAGGACCAACTTTATCAGGTGTTATTGTGGATTATTTAGGATGGCGCTGGTTATTTTTTATCGTTATTCCATTTATGTTATTCACATTTGTGTTCGGATTTATTTTCTTAAAAAATGTAGGAGAAGTGACACGTCCCAAAATCGATGTGTTATCAATCATTTTATCAACAGTTGGGATTACGGGGATCGTTTTCAGTGTTTCTAAAGTAAGTTCTGTTGATGGAGGCGTATTGAATTGGGAAATTGCTGTGCCACTGATTATTGGGCTCATCAGTACAGTGGCTTTTATACGTCGACAATTCATTTTAGAGGAACCGATTTTAGATTTTCGCGTATTACATTATCACAATTTCCGTAAAGGGATGATTATTTTTGTCATAGTGATGATGAGTATGTTTGCGTCTGAAATTGTTATGCCAATGTATTTACAAGGACCTATGGGATTCTCGGCTAAAGTTGCAGGGCTTATTTTATTGCCAGGTGCACTGTTAAACGGCTTCCTTTCACCATTTATGGGTGGTCTGTTCGACAAATTTGGACCACGTAAAATGGTCATTCCGGGCTTATTTTTACTACTAGCTGTAGCGATATTCTACACGACAATTCATCCAGGTATTCCGGTTTATGTATTTGTCATTGCTTATATGGTACTTATGGTCGGCATTGCTTCAATTATGATGCCAGCAAGTACAAATGGTTTAAATGCATTGCCACAAGATAAATATCCTCACGGTACAGCGATTTTTAACGTCCTACAACCGATTGCTGGGGCGACGGGTATTGCAGTGTTTGTAGGGATTGTTTCAGGTGTACAAAACAACGAAATTTCTAAGCACGAACATGTGACACAAGCAATTCTTGACAAAGCAATGACTATGGGGATGCACAGTGCTTATATTTTCGCAATTGTGTTGATCGTGATAGGTATCTTCTTTGCATTTAGACTTACGAATGCTTCTAAAGAAAAGAAATTACAAGAGGCAGCATCACAACATGAATAATCATTTAATTTTTAGGGGCTAGGGGATTCGTTTCTCTTAGCTCCTTTTCTCATGATTTTTACACTAAAAAAAACGGTAGGAAAATTCTGTTTTGAAATAGATTTTTCTACAGTTTGAAAAATTAATATTTTTGTTTAGTTATGTATAATGTTACAATTAAATTGAATTTCCGATAAAATGGACGTTAAAAATATCATCGCATTAAGTACTATGATGAAAAATAATGCAATTTTTTCATGTTTTTTTGCATTCTTATAAGAAATAGTCCTTGATTTTTCTTTAATTATGAATAAAAATACAAAAATAACAGTTTATAGCGTGTGTTTATTCGGTAAAGAGTATAAAAAACATATCAAAAATGGATTTGATAACGTCATAAACACTGTTGTATCAAGGCTTACACGCGTTTTTTAATCTCGGTGAAATTTGAAATTAATGGATGAATATGTTTTAATGTTTAACGTGTTTTGCTAACGAGGAGGTCAAAACAGTATGAAAAAATATAGTGAAGCTATAAAGATAGCTTTTGCCTATGTAGGGGTAGTGGTCGGTGCCGGCTTCTCTACAGGTCAAGAAGTACTGCAATTTTTTAGTCAGTTCGGTATTTATTCCTATATAGGTGTGGTGATTTCAGGGTTAATCTTGACATTTATTGGACGTCAAGTTGCTAAAATTGGTACAGCGTTTGACGCAGAAAACCATGAATCAACACTCGAATATCTATTTGGTAAAAAACTTGGACTTGTGATTGATTATGTTTTAATTTTGTCATTGTATGCTGTAACGATTACGATGATTGCAGGTGCAGGTTCAACGTTTTATGAAAGTTTCGGCGTGCCAACATGGCTTGGCGCATTGATTATGTGTATTATCGTTTATATTACGTTATTAATGGATTTCAACAAAATTGTGCGTGCATTAGGTATTGTGACACCTGTGTTAATCGTGTTAGTTGTACTGATTGCTGCAGCATCATTATTCCAAGGTTCTATTCCATTTTCGAAAATCAATAGTGTAGTGGAAAAACCAAATTTAGGTATCGCAATTTGGAATGGTTTTAACTATGGTGGTTTAGCTTTCGCAGTTGGTTTTAGTACGCTTGTAGCCATTGGTGGCGATGCGTCTAAACGATTAGTTTCAGGTTTAGGTGGCTTAATTGGTGGCGTTGTTTATCTCGTACTTTTAGGTTTAATCAACTTTGCACTTCACTCTGAATATACTGAGATTAAAGATGCAGCAATTCCTACATTAGTTTTAGCTGGAAAAATATCACCTATTTTAACATTCGTGCTTTCTATCGTAATGTTAGCAGTAATGTATAATACGATTTTAGGCCTGTCTTATTCATTTGCAGCGCGTTTCACATCACCGTATTCTAAACGTTATTATATTATGATTTCTATTTTAGTCCCACTTGCATATGCACTTAGCTTCGTAGGCTTTGAAGGCTTAATCGCTGTCGTTTACCCAATGATGGGGGTTATCGGTCTATTTATCGTTGTTGCAGTTGTTGTTAAATACTTCTATAGAAAATCTCAAGATAAGAAATTCATTGCTTAATTAATAGGATATGTTACAATTTTTCCGAAAGGAAAGATTGGAATGACAAATCGTAGAAAAAGATGGATTTTGATTACCGTCATTATTCTTATTGTTATAGCCGGTCTTATAGCCGGCTATTTTTTTGGTTCTCATGAGTCAAAAGAAGCAGAGAATAAAGTTTCGATTCAAAATAAAAATGTTTCAGCTTTTGAAAATATTACATATATGGAAGGACTTCCAAACAGTCAATTGGATATTTTAATGCCGAAACACGTCAATGCCGATGAAAAACTCCCAGTTATTTTTTGGGCGCACGGTGGTGGATTTATTGCAGGGGACAAGCAATATAAAAATCCTTTATTGGCGAATATTGTAGAGCATGGTTATGTTGTTGTGAATGTCAATTATGCATTGGCTCCGGAATATCAATATCCGACGCCTTTAATTCAAATGGATCATGCAGTTCGTTTTATTAAGCAACATGAGCAAAATTTACCGATTAATTTAGACGAAGTGATTATCGGTGGGGACTCTGCTGGTGCACAAATTAATAGCCAGTTTACAGCAATTCAAACCAATGCGCAATTACGTGACGAAATGGGTTTTGAGCAGCAATTTACGCCACAACAACTGAAAGCGGCTATTTTCTTTGGTGGGTTTTATGATATGAAAACAGTACGTGCGACTGAATTTCCAAGAATTGATTTGTTTATGAGAAGCTACACGGGTGTGAAACATTGGGAGACGCGTTTTAAAAATATTGCTGAGATGTCGACGAAGAATCAAATTACACCTGATTTTCCAGCAACCTATTTATCAGTTGGCGATGCGGATCCGTTTATGAGCCAAAACGTTTCTTTTGCGGATGCGTTAGAGCGAGAAGGCATTGTAGTAGAGCGCTTTTTCTTTGATGGTTCACATCATTTGAGACATCAATATCAATTTCATTTGCAGAAACCAGAATCCAAAGAAAATATTCAAAAAGTATTGGGCTTTTTAAGTCGAAATACGTCTAACACACAAGTGAATACAGAAGTGAAAGATGACATTCATACAGAAATTAATTTAAATCCGTATGATATGTAGCGCAGTTAATGAAAGACTGATGAGGCATTGTGACTGTCTTATCAGTCTTTTGCTATTTAAATATGTAAAAAGATAAAGAGGTTGGACCACAATTAAGTTTTCCAAGCCTCTCCTATAATAAATGTAAGTTGTAATAGTGAAACATATATAGGACGAAAATTTTGATACTTGTCCATTTCTTCAGTCGATATTAAAAAAGTTTATAGATACTTTAAAATTTATTAGAAATGATTTTAGTGATTCTGTATTGGAAATGGTACACTAAATGTATCAATGTGATTCATCTGTCGGTTCACTTAATAAATAAGCCATAATCAGTTCGTTAAAATATTGCCCTTGAATTTTTAAAGTGTGGCGCATTTCACCTTCAACTTTAAATCCGGCACGTTCATATAGATGAATAGCTGTTTTATTTTCAGTGACAACAGTTAACGCAATTCGAGTGATCCCGCGTTCTTGACACCATTTTTTGCAATGTTGAATTAAATCAAAGCCAATACCTAAGCCTTGGAATTGACGTAGCACCGCCATGGAAATTTTTGCTTGGTGTTCAATACGACGAAGTTTTTGAGTGGTCACCGTCAAATAACCGACTAATTGATGTTCATTTTCTGCGACGAGGATTGTGAGATGAGGCGAAGTGATGACAGCTTCAATACGCGAAATAGCGTTTTCTAATGAAGGCATATATTCACCTGGCTCATAAAGCATGTATTCTGATTCTTCAAAAACTTGTTGCATCAGTGTAGTCAATGCTTCCACATCATTGATACTGACTTCTCTGATTGTAATCGTCATGCCTACACCTCCATTCAGTACATATTGAAAGGACACATTGTTGGAAAATCCTTAAGCTTATTGTAGCCTAATTTAATAAATATAGGAAATTTCTAACATGATTAATTGAGTTTTGAAAAATGGATTATATTTTTATAATGAATTGAGAAAGGAGTTTTTTATGAAACCGCATGTGTTATTAGCTGGAGGTACAGGGTATATCGGCCAAAGTTTAATTAAAGATTTACACGATACGACGACGTTACATACGATGTCACAATATCCTAAAAAACAGTTTCATCCGGACGTCACGGTCATTAAAGGTGATATTTATCATTATGCTGATGTGTTACGTGCAATGGAAGGCATGGATATCGCGATTTACTTTTTGGATCCGACAAAGCATTCCGCCAAATTGACACGCGCATTAGCGAAAGATTTAAATTTAATCGCAGCAGATAATTTTGGACGTGCTGCTGCTGAACAACAAGTTAAAGAGATTATATACGTGAGCGGCAGCCAATTTGATGATGAGACCGTCAAACAACTTGGCGCTTACGGTGTGCCAGTTAGAACAACAGCACACGCGGTTAAACGTCCTCATATTTCCGTTGAATTTCAAACGTCAAAGTACAATGATATTCGTATTGCACATCATATCCCAAGACCTCAACCTTGGAATTTAGCGCAATGGATACAACAATTACGTATTTGGTTGTCAATCACACCAGGCACGAGAGTTACTGTTGAACAAGATGGCCAGCAATTTAAAGTGTATCGCAAAAATAGTGCGCAGTTGTTAATGCAGTTAGAGTTGGAAAAAATAGATGATGATTTGTATCGACTCGTAATGACACAAGGGCGTTTGGCACGATTAAATCAAGGCAAGCGTGCACAAATTGAATTTCGATACATTCGTCAATGCGATTTTGTGATTGCCCATGTCTTTGATTTTATTCCGAGCGCGCTATGGCCAGTTGCATATTTTGTTCAAGTACCCTTTATTCAAATGATGTTGCGTGGTTTTGATACGAAATGTCGCATTCATCATTTTCAATATCGTAAACAAAACGGAGAGGACTTACGTTACACAAAGGACTGATGAAAATGGATATACTCCTTGTAGAAGATGATCAAACTTTATGTCAACAAATTACCGAAGCATTAGCGAGTTGGGATTTCAATGTGATTAAAGTGCACGATTTTGATGCGGTCTTACAAACATATCTGGATCATCAACCGCATATGATATTAATGGATATTACATTGCCTAAATTTGATGGCTTTTATTGGACGCGACAGATTCGTCAACATTCCAGTGTGCCTATTATATTCATTTCGTCTCGTGATAGCCCGATGGATCAAGTGATGAGTATGGAAATTGGCGCTGATGATTATGTGCAAAAGCCGTTTCATATGCCCGTACTCATTGCGAAACTTCAAGCCATTTTTCGACGTGTGTATCAATACAATCAACAAGAACGCCGCACGATGATTTGGCAAGAGGCGGTCGTCGATTGGTCTAAAGGCACAGTAACCAAGCAAGATGATGTGACGTATTTATCCAAAACAGAAATGTTGATTTTAGAAGTGCTGCTCCAACATAAAAATGAAATTGTTGCGCGAGAAGATTTGATGACAGCACTCTGGGATGACGAAGCGTTTGTCAGTGATAATACGTTGACGGTCAATGTGAATCGCTTGCGTAAAAAACTTGCGGCAATGGGCATGCCGTCAGTCATCGAAACTAAAGTTGGAAAGGGATATATTGCGCATGATAACGTCTAAATGGTTTTTATATTTCATGAGAGAACGTATCGCCTGGATTTTAATGTTTGTCGTTTTTGATGCCATTTTGTTGTGTTTTGGATTTTTAGATGATGATATTCCGTATAATAACTTATGGTATATTATCGGTGTTAAATGGATTGTCAGTCTGTTCTTTTTGATACGTGCATCTATGAAAGAGACGCGTTTTTATATGCATTTAGAAACTTTTGAAGAAATTGAAGCTTTCCAACAAAATCAACTCGCGGAAACGCCTTTTGAAAAAGTGACACTGACGTATTTAGAGACAAAGATGGCGCAATTACAACAATCAATAGGAGAGCAACAGCACAGAATCGATCTCAATGAACAAAGTATGACAGAATTTATTCATGATATTAAAACACCCGTGACTGCGCTCAAACTTTTGATTGAAAAAGAAGACAGTCACATGAGAAAACAACAACTGATGTATGAATGGACGCGCATCGATTATATGTTAGATCAGCATCTATTTTTAGCACGTCTTCATCATCAAGCGCATGACATGTATTTTGAAAAAGTCACATTGCGTGAACTCGTCATTGATGAAATACGGCAGACACGCCATATAGCGATGCATAAAGGGATGGGCTTTAATGTTGATATTACTAAAACGACAATGGTTTATACGGATAAGCGATGGATGCGGATGGTCATTCGTCAAATTATTTCAAATGCGATTAAGTATTCTGAGCAAGCGGATATCGATGTGTTTCAAACGTTTGAAGACAATCATGTAAGTTTGCATATTCGTGATTATGGGGTAGGTATTGCGAAACATGATATGCCGCGAATTTTTCAACGAGGTTTTGCTGCTCAAAATGGACCTGCGATACAAACGTCATCGGGCATGGGACTTTATTTAGTGGAAGCGGTACGTGAAGCACTTGGTATTCATATCGATGTTACGTCTCAAGTTGGTGAAGGGACAACTGTCTCGATACACTTTTCAAAACAAAATGATTATCTCGCACGCATGTCAAAGTGACAAAACTGTCACATGAGGCATGCGTTTTGTCACGTGATTCGCACGATTTTAGTGCTGATGCTCGTTAAAATAAAAGTATCAATTTATCGTAAAGGAGTGTTCAACGTGTCTATTTTAAAAGTGAGTCACGTAAGTAAAATATATGGCAATAAAAAGCAATCGTTTGAAGCATTAAAAGATGTGCATTTTACAGTCGATAAAGGGGAATTTGTGGCGATTATGGGGCCTTCAGGTTCTGGTAAAACGACTTTGTTAAATGTGATTAGTTCTATCGATAATGTGACAAGAGGGACAATTGAAATCAACGGTCAAGATATTACGAGAATGTCCAATAAACAATTATCCTATTTCAGAAAAAAAGATGTAGGATTTATTTTCCAAGACTACAATGTGTTGCATACATTAACTGTTCGAGAAAATATTATGTTGCCGCTTTCCATTACAAAACTGAATCGTCAAGAAGCAGAAGCCCGTTATCAAGAAGTGACAGAGGCATTGGGTATTACTGAACTCGGTAGTAAATATCCAGACGAGATTTCAGGAGGCCAAAAACAACGTACTGCAGCCGCGCGTGCACTCATTAGTAAACCGGCAATTGTTTTTGCTGATGAACCAACTGGCGCCCTAGACTCGAAAAGCGCGCAAGACTTGTTGAAACGTTTAGAGGCGATTAATCAACACATGGAAACAACGATTGTCATGGTGACGCATGATCCTGTTGCCGCGAGTTATGCGAATCGTGTCATTATGCTAAAAGACGGCCAAATTCACACGGAGTTATTCCAAGGCGATCAACCAGCCTCACAATTTTATCAAGAAATCATTCACAACCAGAGCGTATTGGGTGGTGTGAAACATGCGTTTTAGTGCGATTGTCCTCAAAAACTTTAAACAAAACTTAAGACATTATAGCATTTACCTGTTTTCTTTAATGCTCAGTATCGCACTTTATTTTAGTTTTGTAACTTTAAAATATACCGATGACATTACTAATTCGGAAGGCGCATCGTTATTAACTACAAGTGCAGGTATTGGTGAAAAGTTTTTGTTTGTGATTATTATCATATTTTTAATGTATGCGAATCGCTTGTTTATTAAACGACGGACGAAAAGTTTTGCGCTATTTCAACTCATTGGTTTATCGCGTAAAGATTTGATGCGCATGATGATGCTAGAACAAGCGGTCATCTTTATTGGAACAACAGTCATCGGATTGGTTCTAGGTTTATTTGGTTCGCGATTATTACTATTAATTGTTAAAAAAACAACACAAATTCCGATTGATATTAAAATTATTTTCGAACCTGCAGCGATGATGATTACGATGATACTGGTTGTCATTTCGTTCATCTTAATTATGGTACAAAGTTTTGTGTTCATTAAGCGTCGTTCGATTATTCAATTGATGTATGATGTGCAACAAAGTGAAGCCACGCAACCGAATATTACAAAAGCAGATGTTATTTTTGGTTTACTCGGTATTATCATGATTGGTCTCGGCTATTATTTATCAACGATTATGTTAAAACATATTGAACTCATCGGTTATTCTGCGCTGTCGATACTCTTCTTAACAGTTGTGGGGGCATATTTATTTTTCAGAAGTTCTGTGTCATTGATATTTAAATCATTAAAAAGAAGTAAACGGGGCTATGTCAATGTGACGGACGTCGTATTTACCGCGTCGATTATGCATAGAATGAAAAAGAACGCCTTCTCATTAACAGTTATTGGGATTATTTCGGCGATTACGATTACGTTATTATCTTTTGCGGCCATTAGTAAGGCAAACATTGAAAATAATTTGAACGGTCTAGCTCCTCATGAATTTACGTATATCGATGAAGGTGATGCACAAAAGTTTGAAGCGTATTTAAAAGCGAAACATATCCCATATGACAAAGTGGCACAACATGTGATTCAAGTCCCTGTTGTACATGCTAGTCAGCAAGTGAATAAGGACTATGATCTTGTCCCTGTACTCAGTGATGCGGAAGTCGCTAATATCGATGTGAAACCAGGTGAAATCACATTAGTGAATTATGTTAAAGTGTCAGAGGCCTTTACGGGATTAGATGAAGGTGTAACATTAGACTTAGGAAATAAAACAAAACACGCACCATTAGAAGTTACAGAAGCTTCTCCGTATAACGCATTGTCATATGTTGCTGCTCTCGGACAAGCGGTAGCAGTTGTAGATAATCAAACATTTGATATGCTGAAAGAAACTCAAGTTAATAATGATAAAGATCAACCGATTACACAAATTGGATTTGATTTAAAAAATGCGAAAGATGTTGCTGCAGTTGAAAGCGTGAATAAGCAATTCAACAAAGCAATATATGATTCTCGTACAACATTAGAAAAAGAACAACTGGCATTTTCAGGCATGTTCTTGTTTGTGACTGGTTTCTTAGGTATTGCCTTTTTAATCGCGGCAGGCTGTATCATTTACATTAAGCAGATGGATGAAAATGAAGATGAAATGTCAAACTATCAAATTTTGCGTAAAATGGGGTATACACATCAAGACATGTTTAAAGGTTTAGCATTGAAAATTGCCTTTAACTTTGGATTGCCCTTGATAATTGGATTAGGTCATGCCTATTTCGCAGCGCGTGCCTTTAATACATTGATGAATGGTGTGAACTTTACACCTGCGTTAATTGCAATGGCAATATATGCATTAATTTATTTGATATTTGCAGTACTTGCTTATTATCATTCGAGACGTGCGATCAAATTTTCGATTTAACAAATAGTAGGAAAGGGGATAGGTAGATTATATTCAGGTAGAGCCAGATGCATCTTCTTATCCCATCTCCCTATGATTTATCATGTGATCGTGTGATGATTGTATGTCTTTTAAACTTGTGCCATGATAAAGGCATTAAAAACGCTTAATCCCCTTTCCTGAGAGAGATTAGGAGTTAAAAACATAGCGACATATGTTTTACTATTACAACCTATGACTTAGGTACCCTCGTTATTTTTGCGGATAACGGGGGTTATTTTTTACGGTCATACTATGAATGTTATATGCAATAGGAAATAATTTGTTATATCACTAATGCATGAAACGTATAAATTTCCAAGCTTTGAACAACCTAAAATTCATACGCTTGTTGATATAATTGAAATGTAAGTGAATGCGTTTCTGTATCATTTGTGTGAATTTAACACAAATGATAAGTTTTTATTATCACGTTTAAGCGCGTTAGTGTATCAAAATCATTGGAAAATGTCCTTTAAACGATTTTCATAAATTTTAAATATTTTACAAAAGGGACATATTTGAAGGGATTTACATTAAAAAAGTAATGAAATGTGTCAAAAATAGAAAGCATACACGACCCGAAAATAATGTTGAAGCACCTCGAAGACATCTTCACAAAATAAAATGTTAAGGTTTTGTAAATTTAATTGTAGCTTCTTTAAATATGTGCTATTTTCGAATAGGATTATGAAAAAATGTGAAAACATTGGGCACCAACAAAAATGAAAGTTAAAAAGGTGATGTTGCCTGCACGTTATGTTTTGAGTTAACAAAGGATTAACAATATTTTATAATTAAAGTAACATAACTTTTACAATAGTGATTTAGGTAATCGCTGAATGGAGGATTTTGACATGATTAGGAAGAAAAAGGATAAGTTCATGGAGCGTCTAGAGGATATGATTTTCAATTTAGACCGAGCTGCAATCGAATTCGGTAAAATGGATTTCAATACACATTTAGATTTGCGAGCTTATGCCGACAACGTGAAGACGTATGAATCTCATGGTGACGAATTAATGCACCAAGTGATTACAGACCTCAATCAAACATTTATTACACCTATTGAACGTGAAGACATTATGTCATTGTGTAATGCGATTGATGACGTCTTAGATGCGATGGAAGAAACATCTGCTATGTTTGAAATGTACTCAATAGAATATACAGATGAATACATGTTAGAGTTTGTAGACAATATTCAAAAAGCAATCGGAGAAATGAAGCTAGCAATTGGCTTAATGACAGAGAAAAAGCTTTCACATATGCGCGTACATTCGATTAATATTAAAGAATACGAAACAAATTGTGACGGTATTTTACGTCAATCGATTAAACATATCTTCAATAGTGAAACAGACCCTGTCACTTTAATTAAGATCAAAGACATTTATGAAAGTTTAGAAAATATTGCTGACCGCTGCCAAGCTGTTGCGAATAATTTTGAAACAATCATAATGAAAAATAGCTAAGGGAGTCCTCATTTATGGAGTTTTTGTTGCTTATTACAGTAGCTATCATTATCTTTTCGTTATTATTTGATTTTATTAATGGATTTCACGATACAGCGAATGCAGTAGCTACAGCAGTATCTACACGTGCTTTAACGCCAAGACAAGCCATTTTCTTAGCGGCCATTATGAACTTTATTGGTGCTTTGACGTTTACAGGTGTGGCTTCAACAATTACAAAAGAGATTGTGGATCCTTTTACATTAGATAATGGTTTGATCGTTGTATTATCTGCTATATTAGCTGCAATTGTGTGGAATTTAGTGACTTGGTTTTATGGCATACCAAGTTCATCTTCACACGCGTTAATTGGTGCGATTGCAGGTGCAGCGATTGCTTCTGCAGGTTCGTTTGATGTCTTACACTATCAAGGTTTTACAAAAATCGTACTTGTCTTAATTTTGTCACCTGTGATTGCATTTGCAGTAGGTTTCGTGATGTATACGATTGTTAAGAAAGTATTTAAAAATGCGAACTTAACACGTGCGAATCGTAACTTCCGCTTTTTCCAAATTTTCACTGCATCATTACAATCGTTCTCTCATGGGACGAATGATGCGCAAAAATCAATGGGTATCATTACAATGGCGTTAATCGTTGCGAATATGCAAACGAGTGTTGAGCCTGCATTATGGGTGAAAATTTCCTGTGCTGCGGCAATGGGATTAGGGACAGCAGTCGGTGGTTGGAAAATCATTAAAACTGTCGGTGGTAATATCATGAAAATCCGTCCTGCTAATGGGGCGTCAGCAGACTTAGCATCAGCGTTAACAATCTTTGTCGCATCATCGTTACATTTTCCATTATCAACAACGCACGTCGTTTCATCTTCAATTTTAGGTGTGGGCTCATCTAACCGAATTAAAGGTGTGCATTGGAATACAGCTAAACGAATGATTGTGACATGGGTGATTACATTACCTATTTCTGCATTGATTGCTGGTATTTTTTACTTCATTTTAAATTTATTCTTATAATGATGAATACTATACACTAAGGAGCTAAGATGAATGTCTTGGCTTCTTTTCTTTTTTAGATCAGTGCAGTTTTGAGATGGGACAAAGGCATAACAATTTTAAAAGTCCATTAACCTGGGGATGGGACATAAAAATTTTTGATGCTATTGATGCAATATTTTTGTATGCCATTTCCCTTCATTTTCCGACTGCTTTAAAGTCATTAATGAATCATAAATCTCTGAATGGATTGAAGTTTAAAATTTTCAATGTCCCGCCCTCTCTCATTTGCCCGCATCGTAGGAAGAAAAATGGGGGAGTTACTGTTTAAAAAAGGCAATAAAAAAGATTAACGATTGATGTCCGAAAACACCAAAGTTAATCTTTTTCTGTTGATTATAATTAATGAATATAATTGTATGATGATGCAATTGATGCTGGAATTGTACGGTAATCTTGTTGTCCTGGTGGTGTATTATAGTTCATTTCTGAAATTAAAATGCTACCATCATCATTCACACGTTCAACAAAAGCAACGTGGCCGACTGGACCTTCAAAGTTTTGCATAATTGAACCTGTTGTTGGATTATGATCTACAGTATAACCATCAGCTGCGGCATTCGCTGCCCAATGATCTGCATTCCACCAATACGTACTAATCGGTTGACCAATTTGTGCACGACGATCAAACACATAATACGTACATTGACCCCAGTCGTATAAGTTTTGATGATTAAAAGTAGGTGTATTGTATTGGCCACTTGTTGAAATACTACCCGTTCCGCCGGCGCCACCTGTTTTTGGTGCTGCGTTACCGCCAGGAATTTGAAGTTGTTGATTTGGATGGATTAAATAGCTTGTTAATCCATTGGCACGCATTAATTCTTGAACAGACACACCGTATTTTGTAGCAATGACATTTAAAGATTCGCCAGCTTGAACAGTGTATGTGCCTCCAGTTTGTTGTGGTACAGTAGCAGAAGATTGTGCACCGCTACCGCCACCTATAGCTAAGACTTGACCTGGAAAAACCATGTTGTTTGATAATTGGTTCGATTGCTTAAGTGCATCAACTGTTGTTCCATATTTTTGCGCGATGGACCAAAGTGAATCTCCGGATTGGACTGTATATTGCGTTGACGCGTCGGCATCTTGATGATTGAGCATAGCGACGGCTGCCGCACCTGAAGTCAACGTACATGCAAATGCGAGTTTTTTCAATGTATTGCCTCCTTATTTACACGAATGATAAGATGTGTTGAGCAATGAATAACGAAATGTGTAAATTGATTATTAATTCAATCATTATGATAACAAATATTTTGAGTGAGAGGGGGGATGTTACGAATCTGTAATATTGCGAAAAATATAATTTTGCTATAGTGTTGTTCTTGAATGTTGTCACTGTCCAATTTATAGAAATTTTGATTTACAAATCTTTTGAGATAATTAAAGTTTTTGTAATATAAATGTATCGTTTATCAATGGAATATTTGTATCACATCTGCGTTTGATTCTGTGATAACTTATCGTAAAATAGGATGAAAGGAGGCAAAATGAGATGGCAACACAATACCAATCCCGTTCTGCTTATAGCAAAGTATGGTTGTTTTTTACGTATTATTGGTTGATTTTTGGGATTTCAACTTATTTCGGACAGTTTTTACCGACAGCTTGGCGTCAACCCTTATCTATAGGACTACTTATTTTAATCTTAGCGTCTATGGTACTTCAACGAGTGCGCTTTAGTGGTCCGATTATTTCTCATATTTATACGATTGTCGTCGGATTGTTATCCTATGCGACATTTATGTATACATTGCAAGATTTAGGTGCTCAATTATTTTTCACTATGGTCATTTTAGCTGTTTCTGGATTCGTTATCTTTGGTATTCTCGGCTATTTTTGGATTAAAGATGCGTCGAGTCTAGGGAAATATTTATTTGTGACATTAATCGCATTGATTTTAGCAAGTCTTGTTGGTTGGTGGATTCATAGTCCAGTCCTTTACACAATCATTGCGGTTGTAGGGTTATTGCTTTTCTTATTGTATACATTGTATGACTTTAATCGTATGAAGTTAGGACACTTTTCACCGCGAGAAATGGGGTTTAATTTATTCTTAAACCTTTTCCACATTATTCGTTATGTGTTAGAATTAGCTCGTATAGTGAAACGATAAAACAATTGAATATTTGAAACAATCCACTGGAAGTGCCGTTGTTAATGGCTGAGATTGAAATAGTGATTTCAAAATTCCTGAACCTGATCCAGTTCGTACTGGCGTAGGAAAGTGGCTGTATTTGTGTCAAATGAGGCTACTTTTCTGGTGTAATTTACGAGGAAAGTAGTTTTTTTATTGTGAAAGGAGAGGGGGGAAGGCGATGATTATAGTCATAACACCGTATGTTGAGTTGAACAACCGTCATATCGAGCGTCTATGTAATATCGAGGGACAGATAGCGGGTGTCATTTTACGGACACCTATGCAGACACCACATCTTGAGCGATGGACATTAAAGTTATTGGCCAATGGTTTTCCTAAATCAAAAGTCATCATACATACCGATTTGGCATTAGCAATAAAACTCGGCATTTCAAATGTGCATTTTAAAGAGGGAGATCCACGTGCAGCAATATTGAAGAAAGAAAATCCACACTACCAAGTGAGTATGTCGACACATTCAGCAGCAAGGATTCGTCATGCAAAAATAGAGCAGTTAGATTTTGTGCTATTTGGTCATCTTTTCCAAACCCCTTCCAAACCTGATTTGCCACCACGGACAGAAACTGAAATTGCTGAAGCGTTAGCCATTGATTTTCCGATAGTGGCATTGGGAGGTATTACAGCTGACACGGTGCAACACGTATCGTCTCATTTTACAGGAATTGCATGTATTAGCAGTGCATTTACACATGAACTTCAAACATTTAAAAGGATGGTTCATGATTGGTCATTAAAGAAGGTGAAATGAATGGAAGTTTTTGTAAATGGAGAAAAACAACAATTTGAAGAAGGAACGACTGTGCAAGACATTTTAGACCATTTCGGTATTGAAGCGAAACGGATGGCTGTCGAACGCAACGCAGAAGTTGTTAAACGTTCGAAGTGGTCGACAACGGAAGTACGACAAGCAGATCAATTAGAATTGTTAGAATTTGTAGGAGGCGGTTAACAGATGTTTAAAATTGGGAATTTAACATTCAATTCGAGATTATTTTTAGGGACAGGCAAATTTGAAAACGAAGCCATTCAATCTAAAGCTATTGAAGCATCAGAAACGGAAGTACTCACATTTGCGGTGCGACGTATGAGTTTATATGACAGAAATTTACCGAATCCCCTAGCGAATGTCGATTTATCAAAGTTTACGACATTTCCTAATACAGCAGGAGCAAAAACAGCAGAAGAAGCTGTGCGTATTGCTGAATTAGCGCGTGAAGCTGGCGTATGTGACATGATTAAGGTCGAAGTGATTGGTGATGATGATACATTACTTCCAGACCCACTTGAAACGTACAAAGCGTGTGAAATTTTATTAGAAAAGGGTTATATTGTTTGCCCATACATTTCAGATGATGTCGTGTTAGCTAAGCGACTAGAAAGTTTAGGCGTGCATGCTGTGATGCCACTTGCTTCTCCTATTGGTACAGGACGTGGCATTACAAATCCATTGAACCTCCGTTATATAATTGAAAAGTGTGAGGTACCCGTTATTGTTGATGCAGGCATTGGTTCGGCAAAAGACTGTGCGGAAGCGATGGAACTTGGTGCAGATGCGATATTGCTCAACTCAGCAGTTTCACGTGCACAAGACCCAGTTAAAATGGCTGAAGCGATGAAAAAAGGCATTGAAGCGGGGCGTCTGAGCTATGAAGCAGGGCGTATTCCGATTCGTTATAATGCAGTTCAATCAAGTCCATCAGAGGGGCTAGGCTTTTTATAATGGAACGTTATCATAGACAAATGCGCTTCCAACATTTTGGGACATCTGGCCAACATCAATTACAGCAATTACATGTATTGATCATAGGTGTTGGCGCTTTGGGAAGTGGTATTGCAGAACAACTGGTGAGAAGTGGTGTCGGCAAATTGACCATTGTTGATAAAGATGTCGTTCATTTGTCCAATTTACACCGGCAAAGTGGCTATATTGAAGCAGATGCTGAAGTGATGAAGCCAAAAGTTTTTGCGCTTAAAGAACGCCTTGCCATGATGAATCATGAAGTGACCATTGAACCGTTGTACGAAGAAGTGACAGCACGAAACATTGAAGGCATCCTTGAAGAATTACAACCTGACATGGTACTCGATGGACTCGATCGTTTTGAAACACGTTATTTAGTCAATGAAGCGACGCGTAAATTGAACATTCCGTACATTTATGGTGCTGTTGTAGGTAGTCAATTGAGCGTCTTTCCGATTAGTCATGATGGTCCGTGTTTACATTGCGTCATGCCAGATGTACCAGAAACGATGGAAAGTTGTGATCTTAACGGCGTCTTGCCACCCGCTGTGCATCTAGCGAGTAGTTTTGTCGTGGCAGAAGTTTTTTATTATCTGATGCACGGCGATTTTTCGTACCAGATGACGACAACGGATATTTATCAAGGTAAAGTGAAAAAACTATCGATTCAAAGTCTTAAGGAAGAGAATTGTCCGGTCTGTGCTCAGCAACAATACAGGCGTCTACAAAATAAACAGCTCAAGTCTACGCAATTACTATGTGGCGGTGTGTATCAGTTCAGGTTATCCCGAGAACAATTCGAAGCGTCAATACGTAAAGAGGTAACGGTTTTAATCGATAATGCTTTTGTTAAAAGACTTCAGTTTCAAACGTATGAATTAACGCTGTATCAAGATGGACGTGTATTAGTTTATGGCGCGTCAGATATTGAAACTGCACAATCCATCGTTCGACAAGTGTTCGAACAACTGATTCATATTTAGAATGTTGCCATCGCCTAAATTTTACATGTATAATAAAGGGTACTCAAAAAAGTATTTGAAAGCGAGATGGAAGTCATGGGACGTAAATGGAATAATATTAAAGAAAAGAAAGCGCAAAAAGATAAAAACACAAGTCGAATTTACGCTAAATTTGGTAAAGAGATTTATGTAGCAGCGAAATCGGGTGAACCAGACCCTGAATCAAACCAACAATTAAAATTTGTCCTTGAACGCGCAAAAACTTATTCTGTACCCAACCATATTATTGATAGAGCGATTGAAAAAGCGAAAGGTGGCGGCGAAGAAGACTTCGATTCACTCCGTTACGAAGGTTTCGGTCCAAGTGGTTCTATGGTGATTGTGGATGCCTTAACGAACAACGTCAATCGTACAGCTTCTGACGTAAGAGCAGCTTTTGGTAAAAACGGAGGAAATATGGGCGTGTCTGGCTCAGTTGCTTATATGTTTGACCATACCGCTACATTTGCATTCGAAGGTTTTGATGCTGATACAGTACTCGAAGCTTTAATGGAAAATGATATTGACGTTCGTGACGTGACAGAAGAGGGCGGTTTAACAATTGTGTACGCTGAACCTGATCAGTTTGCGACTGTACAAAAAGCGTTAGCACAATTAGGTGTGACATCATTTGAAGTAGCCGAACTTGAAATGTTACCACAAACAGAAGTCCAACTTTCAGCAGAAGATCAAGAAACGTTCGAAAAATTAATCGATGTATTAGAAGAATTAGAAGACGTTCAACACGTTTATCATAATGTAGAACTTGCATAATCATTGGAGGTCAATGTCATGGAAGCACAAGAATGGGTGCGCCATTTAGATTTAACCCCTCATCCAGAAGGGGGCTATTATCGCCAAACCATTTTAAGTCCGGATACGACGAATGAAAGACCGCATTATTCTAGCATTTATTTTCTACTGGAGGATAATAATATTTCACATTTTCATCGTATTGATGCAGATGAGATTTGGTATTATCATGCCGGTGAGACGCTGACAATTCATATGATTTATCCGGATCATACGTATCGTGCAGTGCAATTAGGCCCTAATGTAGCAGATGGCGATGTGTTGCAATATGTTGTGCCAAAAGGAACGATATTTGCATCATCTATCGAACGTGAAAATGCATTCGCGGTTGTCGGTTGTATGGTGCAACCTGCGTTTCAGTTTGAGCATTTTGAGTTGTTTACACAAGAAGAGCTGTTGTCATGGTATCCTGAGCATGAAGCAATTATTCGGAAGTATGCGAAGGTTTCGGTGGATGAATAGGTTGATTTGAAAGGCTGATGAGATGTTGGTATCTTATCGGTCTTTTTTGTTTTCACAATTTATAGTGGGGGATGTGTCATAAGTTTTGCCATTGAGAGATTGCTGAACCATCACTCGCTTTCTTAGGGGCTGATTCTTCAACTAACCAACGCTAGATTTTAAAGTAACATAGTAGAAGCGTTGGTGGATTTTCCGAATCAGCTCATCCCTCAAGAGTCTCGGATGGTTCAAGCAATTCTAAAACACCACTGACTCATAAAACATGAAAATGCGAAAGCAAAAAGTATGATGTCTATTAAATGAGAGAGATTCGGGCTACGCGTTCCCAGGGGACTTGCCTCAACTCAATTTGGCTTGATTGACATGTCCATTCAATAGTCATAAATGTATTGAAATATAACGAATGGTTTGAGTGAAAAAGCAGTGTTCGAGTGCGATGACATCATGTTTTGGCTTATGTATGTCTCTGAATGAACAGTATTTTATATGATAGTATAGATGCAACAAGTGACATCCTACTTCGATTTATATATAATGAAAAAAAGGGAGTTGGTGGCTGTGAAAGTGAAATATATTGATAAACGTCACTGGCGTCGCCTCTTAGACCATGATTATATCGAAGTTAAAGTCAATAATAATAAATTTAAAGGCATAATAGGTTTAATTTCAATCAAAAAGGTGAGAGATCCTTTAGAGGTGACTGTTGTAAATCAACGAATGGTAGTAGCTGACGATGGCTATCAATGGCTACAAATCCTGCCAGAGAAAAAGCGTTACAGCATGACAGTAATGTTCAATGACAAAGGACAACCTTTACAATACTATTTTGATATAAATTTAAAAAATATTACGCAAAAAGGCAAGGCACGTACGATTGATTTATGTTTAGATGTGCTTGCTTTACCAGATGGCCAATATGAACTTGTAGACCAAGAAGACTTAGAGCGTGCATTGAAATCGAACCAAATTACGCGAAAGCAATATCATGAAGCTTATGTCATTGCACATCAATTGATGATACAAATTGACGAAGATTTTGAAAGTATTGAAAAGAAAGCAATGTATTGTTATCACAAAATTAATCGCAAATACCATAAGCGAGAAAAGTACAAACAGTTTGAGGAATCAAAAAGAGATGGTTTTCACACACCGTAACAACCGCCACCGTGTGCTGTGAAAGGGTTTCTGCACACTGGACAAATATCTTGTCTAGTGTTTCTTTTATTTTTGAGGAGGCTGTACGATGAAAATTGATGATTATCGGTTATTAATTACTTTAGATGAAACACGCACACTGAGAAAAGCGGCTGAACGTCTTTATATTTCACAACCTGCTGTCACACAACGTTTGAAATCGATTGAACGTCATTTTGGTGTAGACATTTTTATACGTACGAAAAAACAGTTGATTACAACGACAGAAGGTGCGATGGTTATTGCGCACGCGAAGTCGATGTTGAAACAAGAACGCCTATTCCAAGACAAAATTAAGGCTCATGTTGGCGCGATTAATGGAACGCTGTCGATTGGTTGTTCATCATTAGTCGGCCAAACCGTGTTACCAGAAGTGCTCAGTCGTTACACTGCAGAGTTTCCGAATGTTGAAATTCAATTACAAGTTGGCTCAAGTGAACATATTAAAGCAAATCATAACGATTACCATATTATGATTGTGAGAGGTAATCAATTATTAAATATGCACAACGATCATTTGATGGATGACCAACATTATTTTATTTACCCTAAAAATAAAGAAGCTGAATTACATAAGTTGCCCTTTATTGAATTTCAAGCGGATCCCGTTTATATTAATCAAATTAAGACGTGGTATCAACAGCATATGTCACAAGACTATCATGCGCGTATTAAAGTAGACCAAGTTGCGACGTGTAAAGCGCTGTTGTTGAGCGGTGTAGGGGTGACGATTTTGCCGGAGATTATGGTGAAAGACTTAGATACATCTCAATTTGCAATGTTAAAAGTTGATGTAGAAGAACAATCTTTAGTGCGTTCTACATATTTAAGTTATGACATGAGTATGGTACAGTTACCTCAAGTCAGTTCATTTATCAATGTGTTTAAGACTTATTTGCACATTGAAGATATCGAATAAAGACATGTGATGTATAGAAAAAGAGAGAGCAGCATCATGCTATTCAATATCAACATTTTGAAGTATTTAAAAAGGGAGAACACACATGTTTCGTGAATTATTAACGATTAAAAATTATAAGTTATTTATTGTGAATATGATGCTGATTGGGATGGGCATTGCGATTACAGTCCCATTTTTTGTCTTGTTTGCGACCAATCAGCTAGGGATGACGACCAATCAGTTTGGGTTGTTATTGGCATTGGCAGCCATTAGTCAATTTACAATGAACAGTATTGTCGCGCGTTTTTCGGATACTCACGCCATTAATCGAAAAGTGATTATTATTGCAGGTTTATTTATGGGAGCTATCAGTTTTACGTTACCTTTTTTTGTTCATTCGGTCGTGTTATTCATTATTTTGTATGCTATTTTTCAAGGGTTATTCGCTCCGGCTATGCCTCAACTTTATGCTTCTGCAAGGGAATCTATTAATCAATCCACGTCAAGTAGTCGAGCGGTATTTGCCAATTCTGTATTACGTTCCATGTTTTCATTTGGTTTCCTATTTGGCCCGTTAGTGGGGAATATTTTAAACCAATCTTGGGGCTATAGTGGTTTGTTTGGTGGGACTGTCGCAATTATTTTGACGACACTACTTCTTCAAGTTTTCTTTTTTAAAGATGTGAAAGCGAAAAAGCCTGTACGTGATAGTGCGACAACTGAACAAGATGCACCTTCTATGTTGAAACATCGCTATTTAATTATCCCATTCGTTGCTTTTGTGTTATTACATATCGGTCAGTGGATGTATACCCTCAATATGCCGCTTTTTGTGACACAATATTTGCATGAAGAAGAAAAGTATGTCGGTCATCTTGCGAGTTTGTGTGCTGGTTTGGAAGTGCCGTTTATGATTATTCTAGGCATGGTTGCAAGCAAAGTAGAGACACGTACGTTATTAGCTATTGCAGCAGTTTGTGGTAGTTTATTTTTTGGTAGTATCGGAATATTTGAAAGCGTCCACATGATGCTTGTCGGACAGGTGTTACTAGCAGCCTTTTTAGCTGTATTACTCGGTATAGGGATTAGTTATTTCCAAGATGTTCTACCGCAATATCCAGGTTATGCGTCGACGTTGTTCGCTAATGCTATGGTTATCGGTCAATTATTAGGGAATTTATTAGGTGGCGCAATGAGTCATTGGGTTGGTTTAGGTAATGTATTTTACATTTCTGCGCTATCACTGGCATGTGGATTTGTGTTAATTTTATTTACTAAGAAAAGTAGAAAAAAAGTACAAACTGTGTAAATAAGGAGAAGGCAAATGGTGATTTTAGATGTTATTTTATGGTTGCTCATTTTAGCAGCATTCGTATTGGCATTTATAGGTTTAATCAAGCCCGTGATTCCAGCTATTCCTGTATTATGGGTTGGATTTTTAATTTATCAGTTCGGCATTAATGGATCGACGTTATCATGGATTTTTTGGACAGCGATGATTGTGCTAACGATTTTTATTTTTGTATCAGATTTATGGCTCAATCGCTATTTTGTGAATCGATTCGGCGGTACGAAAAAAGGGGAGTGGGCAGCTTTAATTGGTGTGCTTGTAGGTGCCTTTGTACTCCCGCCTTTTGGTGTCATTGTTGTGCCGTTTATCGCTGTCATTATTGTTGAAATGATGCAGTCAAAAAATGTCACACAAGCAGTCAAGGCCAGTTTTGGTTCGCTTGTCGCGTTTTTCTCTAGCGCAGTCATGCAAGCGGTACTCATGTTTGTCATGATCATTTGGTTTTTCATTGATGCTTTGCTCATCAATTAGAGGGACCTTGATAAAATAAAATAAGTCGGGTAAATGAAAGGTAAGCAGTTACTTTCATCGACCCGACTTTTTTAATTGTATATTAAAATTGATGGATTAACGCCAAGAAGCACTTTTAGCATTGTCATCATTTTTATATTTCAGCATACCAATAGGCACAACGACAAATGAAGCGATAATAAATGCCCAATTACTAATATGTATATAAGGGCCAAATTCTAAAAAGTTTTGTGGAAAAAAGAAAATAATAAAAATCAATACAATGAGTGCCATAAGTACGACATATCCAAGCAACCAAGCGAGACGTGAATAGTCAAAAGCTTGAAGTTGAATCATTTTGAAACAAGACCAAATGAATAAAAAAGTGACAAAAATACCTGCAATAAAAGTGAGCGGAAAGGTATATAAAAAGACACGCGTATCATTAATGAAAAATCCTAAGAACCCTTTTAAGAAGCAGAATACACCTAATAAAAAGACAATATGTTGTAAAATATAATGACAAATATTCATAAAAGTATGGTTAGGCATCTCTTTAATTGTTTGAATGGCATGTTTTTTAGGATTATGACCAAAAAATTCCATCGCATGAAGACCTTTATTTTCAGCTTTGAGCAAATGACCTAAAATACGTTGTAGCACTTTTTCGGAGTCGTGTGCATTGACCCGCATATCAGCACGAACGTATGTCATATAACTTTCAAAGATTTGACGATCCGTATTATTGAGACGTAACGATTTAACATTATTTTCTTTCATGAGTTCGTTCGTCGTTTTCATTGGTCAAGCACCTCCTCATATCATCATAGTGAACTGTACTTATTATGACGATATTCATTCGATAAATCAATCCTAAAAGAAAGGAGATTGTTATGTTTTTACTCACGCCCGAAGATAGAGAATATATTCATAGCGTGGCAGAACATCACGTTCAACTGTTGCAATCAGATACTTTAACAAAAACACAAGGGACGCAAATGGAAATTGCACTTTATGAAGAAATGATTGCGCACCGATTACGTCATGCGGGAGATTGGATTGGCGTCGTCACAGATGTGAAAAACGGTATGATTGCTTATGCATGGGCGCACTACGAACCAGCAAGTGCTCAAGTGACAATTGAGTCTTTATATGTGGCGCCTGAATATCGACAACAGGGCTATGCTACTGAACTCAAACAACAGATTGAGACATGGGCAAAAATGCAAGGTGCACGCCAACTAATGGGTACCGTACAACAATCTAATCAAGCGATGGTTCAACTGAATGAAGCGTTAGGCTATCGTGTTGAAAAATATATTATGTCAAAATCATTAGAAGAGTCATAAGCATTATGCGTATCTATTTAAACCATGATAAAATAAAGTGTAAGTCATTCTAATTGGAGAGAAATAATAATGAAGAAACAGCTTATCGCACTGGTTGGTACAGTATTTTTGTTATCAGGGTGTGGCAATAGTGAAAAGGAAAAACTGCAAAATGAAATTAAATCGTTGGAAAACGAACAAAAAGAATTACAAGAAGAAAATAAAAAGTTAAAAGAACAGAGCGAAAAATTAGATAATCAAATTAAAGACCTTGAAAATTCTATTGATAAAGCAAAATCATCAGATGATAAGAAAAAGAGCAGCAAAGACAAAAAGAAAGCAACGGAATCTAAAAAAGATGCTAAATCGACAGAACAATCAAAAGAAAAGTCTGATACTAAAGAAAAAAACTAATTTAAGCTATCGTTGTTTAACGTCATTTTGATATCTTAAGCTATTGACATGACCCGCAAGGAAGCGCGTTTGATGTTGAGAGGGATAGGGTATTAAAAACACATATATTACGGAGAGAAAAGAGGGTTATCGTATGTACGAAAAAGAATTTAGATTGTTAGAAGGCCGCGACATGTCACTTGTTGAACTTGGCCGTGAACTTGAAAACATTACAGGTTATACCATTGTTGATTCGACAGGTGAGTTACAACGTTCTATCGCATTGAAGCCTAACTTTAATCATGACTGGGAAACGTATACAGCTACATATCGTTTGAATCATAAAAAGGATTTTGTCGATGCAGTATTTACCACACAAAAAGGTCAAAATCCAGAACGGTTGAAAGAGGTACCTGTGACGATTCAACTCATTAGCTATATTTCTAAAGCGTAATGAAGTGAATATCGTATCAATAACTAAAGGCGCGGGATACATCTGACCGAGAAGATTTGAAAAGATAGCAGATGTTGACTGAAGATGCGCCCAGTAAAGCTTTCAGAAATCAAATGCATAACTGAGGCGGGAAGATGAAATCACATGCAACACTTGAGATTTCTGACCCGCTTCTTTCTTTGGATACATGGTTGAATGGGGGATGCATGATGACAGTGTATATAGAGACAAATCGATTAAAATTGAGAGACTGGTTAGATGAGGACTTAGAGCCATTTCAAAAATTAAATGCAAATCGCCAAGTCCGTCAGTATTTTCCGAGTTTATTAAGTTACCAAAAAACAGAACTGGATTTTCAAGCGATGAAATCCTATTTAAAAACGCACGGGATGGGGCTATTTGCAGTTGAATTAAAGGCAACGAAAGAGTGGATTGGTTTTATTGGGGTCAATTATATCCCTCAAACCGTAGACTATCCTTTTGATGAGCTCCCATTTTATGAAATTGGTTGGCGCTTATCTCCTGAAGTTTGGGATAATGGCATCGCAACAGAAGGGGCTGAAGCGGTGCTGGATTATGTGGCTGAACGCGGTGTGAGCGAAGTTTATGCGATGGCGGCCAAAGTCAACCATGCGTCGATTCGTGTGATGGAAAAGATTGGCATGACGCATTACGATGATTTTGAAAAGCCGGGATTGAGTGAACATCATGTACTGAGGCCACAAGTCCGTTATGTCAAACAGTTGAAACAAGCATAAGTTTGGTTTTAAACGAAACATTGTAATCATGTTTTGACCGCCGAATCGTGCAGCGCGTTCTTTGTCGCCTTGTACGATTCTTGCAATCTCGAGAAAAAGACATAACTGATCGGAAGCTAATGGAGGTTTTTGAAACTCATTTTTTGTCAATAAATGTGATACAACATGTTGTGAGGCTAAGATGCCTCTTTTTTGTTTAAAAATATTTCAAAGATTTAGAAGTAAAAGTTCGGTGTGCGCCGTGTATATAGGTGACAAATAAAATAGAGGGTGACTTGAATGATCAACAGAATGAAAAAATAGCGTTGTTAAAACGGATGGCGACACGTCCGATATCCATTTCAACAACGCTACTGAAACTTAGAAACGATATGATTTAATCATATGTACGTGTCGAAATTGGCTTGGCATGTTGAAGGCCTTCTAACAATGCTTTTGGTGTTTCATACACACCTGCAAGTTTTTCATATTTTTTATCAATAAAGCCCTCATTAATCATATGTGTAATCAATGCCTCTAAAGGTTTAAAAAATTGATTAATATTAAAAATACCAATCGGCTTTTGATGTAATCCAATTTGTGCCCAACTATAAACTTCAAAGAATTCTTCGAGAGAACCAGCACCCCCTGGAGCAATCACAAAAGCATCCGCGAGATCTGCCATTTTTTGCTTACGTTCATGCATCGAATCGACTAAAATCAGTTCAGATACTTTTTGACTTGTAATTTCACGCTCATCTAATAAACGAGGCATGACACCTATTGCATGGCCTCCATGATCTAATACGCCATCTTGTATCGCGCCCATAATACCAACAGATCCGGCACCGAAGACGAGTTCAATATCTTGTTCTGCAAAATATTGTCCTAAAGCATAGGCTTCTTTTACGTATGACGCATTAAAACCTTTACTTGCACCACAATAAACTGCTATACGTTGAATCATTTTTTGTATCGCTCCTTTGTTTAAATCAATCGTTACCCATAGTTTAAAACAAAAAGAAATGCATGTGTAGCAAAACAAGAAATGTTAAGACACATGCACAGTTATTGAGATTGGATACAGCGGCGGAAAGTTTCTTCAAAATTTAAACGTTGTTTTTGGTCAAATGCACGTGGCCCTTTTTGATGACGTTTTGATTTTCGTCGCTCTTGTTGGTGATAGTAGCGCTGAGCGAGCAAACGATCAATATTCGCTGCTGTGTAGATGTGGCCATTATGATGCAGGACATGTTTGACTTTTTCTAAAACTAAACTTGCCAGTCCATAGTCTTGTGTGACAACAATATCATTAGGTTTTGCATGTTGAAGTAACATAAAATCAACAGCGTCACGTCCGCCATCAATGTATTTGACTTCTACATGTGAGGGATAATCTTGAACAGTAAAATGACTATATGTGCGAAATAAGTATACAAAAATGCCTGTCTCAGCCGTGATTCGAACGATGGAATCGACGACTGGACAAGCATCGCCATCTATTAAAATGCGCATTTATCGTCCTTGTTTCTTCATTGAGTTTTGGGATGTGTCATTTAACTGTTGGTTTTGTCTTAATGTATCGCTGTCATGTACTTGACGCTCCATATTTTGATAATGTTGTTCGTATAAAGGCGCATTGTCTGAAGTTGTTTCGACTTGACCTGGCGCGCTCGGTGTTGTTTTACCTTCAGCTGTTCGACTTTGAGTGGTTTGGAGTTCTGATAATGTCGTAATACGTTGTTTTTCTTGTTGGCTGTTTGATTGAACTGCTTCACTTTCCGCTACTGAAGTGGCATCAGTCGTATGTCCTGCTTTGTCTTCGTGTTTTTGCATCGCTTTCATATTTTTCTTTAATGCTTTTTCACGTTCTTTTGCCGCTTTTTCTTCTTTTTTATGACGTTGCTCAAGGTGTTTTTTTAAATTTTTGTTCATTTTGTCGATTTCTTTTTTATTGTGCTTTTCAATTTTTTCAGCACGTTTTTCTACTTTAGCATCGAGTTGCCCGGGTGTGTGCCCAACTTTTTCCTCATACTTTTGCATTTTTTTCATCGTTTTAATCATTTGTTTTTGACGCTTATCAAATGCTTTATCTTCTTCTTTGTGGCGTTCTGCAATGTGTTTTTCTAAGTTTTTCGCTAACTTATCAATTTCTTTGCGGTTTTCTTTAGCGATTGCTTTCCCGCGTGCACGCACATTTTCAGGACGGTTATAACGTTGAATTTCAGCTTCTTTTTTCATTACTTTATTGTAATCATGACGACGTTTTTTCGTTTGAATCGTCTTTTTTAAATGACTTGAGCCTGAAACAACAGAATCTTTCACAGCGCTCGCAACATGGCCCGTTTTATGTGCCACCGTTTTAGATGTGTTCACTGTTGTTTGCGTTACTTTTTGGACATCCGGATGTTCTTTAAACTTTTTGCGTTCTAATATGAGTGGTACTAAAAATACAGGTAAAACATTAATAATCATTTTGATTGTTTTATTCATGAACGTTGCCTCCAATTATGAGTATACTTATGACTTTTTACCCCTTCAGCAGTGTCAATAAACGTGACGCTTCGAGTGGATAGGGGGAGTCATTAAGTTTATCTCAATACGTATATTAATATTATTGTACAATTTTTTGATGGATAATTAAAAAGTGAACTCGGATTTTCCGGAATTTTTAAAAAAGGCGACAGGTCCATCAAATTGAGATGACCGTGGAAAGATGAAATTTTTTCGAGATGTGTCATCATGCAAATGACTGAAGTGTTAATTTGTATACATCGCTTGGCATAATATCAATATTGAAAGATAAAAAAGTGGGGCCGGACACGCAATGGTCACAACCCCTTCGTAAACGTTTTATAGAGATGTTTTAAAATTATTTAATGATACCGAAATAAACGACAGCAATGATGACTACGAGTACGATACGGTAAATTGCAAATGGCAATAATTTTACATTTTGAATTAATTTCAAGAAGAGTTTGATTGAGATAAAACCGAATGTGAAAGCAGCTAAGAAACCTAAAATGTAAAAAGGAATATGCGCTAATTCGATATAGTCTAAATGTTTAATAATAGATAAACCACTTGCAGCTAACATGACAGGTACTGCCATAATAAACGTGAAGTCAGAAGCAGATTTGTGATCTAACTTCATTAAAACCCCTGTCGAAATGGTAGATCCAGAACGTGAAAATCCTGGCCACATGGCAACAGCTTGAGAAAGTCCAATGACAAATGCTTGAAAATAAGTAATTTCATTCAAAGTCTTCGGATTTTTAACGTTAAGACTAAATTTATCGGCAATAATCATGTAAATCGCCCCGAGGAATAAACCGATAAGTACAGTTGGCACGCTAAATAAATATTTTTCAATCAAATCATCAAATAATAAACCTAATACACCTGCTGGAATCATCCCTATAAAAATGTGTAAGAGATTTAAACGACGTGGTTTCGAACGACGACCAGGCTGTTGTTCTGGTGCGTATTTACCGATATGTAACATTTCGAAATACTTGTGACGAAAAATCCAAGCCGCAGCGAAAATTGAACCGAGTTGTATGACGATTTTAAAGGTAAAAGCAGATTGTGATCCTAAAAACTCTGTCGATTTCAACCACATATCATCGACTAAAATCATATGTCCTGTTGAAGAGACGGGAGCGAACTCAGTCAATCCTTCAACGATACCAAGAATAATGGCTTTAATTAATTCGAAAAATAACATACAAGTACCCTCTTTAATTATTTTTGTGTAATTTTAAATATAACATAGCATATGATAGCATATTCGCATTTAAGATGTCTTTTTCAAACATAAATTTTTTGAAATATACGTCTTAAGCAGTAGAAAGAAGGTCTAACGTTCAAGTGATATTGTGTAAATGAGATGTTGATTTAAAATTTTAGACAAAAAATAGTCGAATTTTTTCACGTGAAAGGGATCGGACGAGCATGTAAAATGGAATAATGACACATACAAATGGAGGCGGCAATAAGAGATGAAACAACTACATCAATGGGCAAAGCAATTTTACATGTTGCCTGTATTCATGGCTATCGTTTGTATTGGTCTAGCACTTTCAGTTGTTGCACAAAACGTGACAATTGGAAAAATATTAGAACGTATACTCATGCATGAACCTACATCATGGTTTAAAGTGATAGGGTTTTTAGCATTGATTTTCATATTACGTGCTACTTTTGATTATGTGAACGGATGGCTAGGAGAAAGACTGGCACATCATGTTCGACAGACGATACGACATCGTTTATTACATCAAGTATCACGACAAGCTGTAGGTGAGCGGCTTACTATGGCGACAGAAACATTGTCCGAAATGTTGCCGTTTTATCGCAATTATTTGCCTCAAGTATTTAAATCGACTTTTATCCCTCTTGCTATCATTGTAACGATGTGTTTTGTGCATTTTCCAACTGCTTTAATTATGCTCGTTACGGCACCGTTTATTCCTATTTTTTATATTGTTTTTGGTCTTAAAACACGTGATGATGCGAAAGAACAAATGACATTTTTAAATCAATTTGGGCAACGTTTCTTAAGCTTAACGAAAGGATTGGTGACTTTAAAACTGTTTAACCGTTCCGAACAAGCTGTAGAAACGATTAGTGAGGAAAGCACGCAATTTCGGGATAAGACGATGACCATTTTAAGAAGTGCTTTCTTATCTGGCTTAATGTTGGAATTTATTAGTATGTTAGGGATTGGTTTAGTTGCTTTAGAGGTCGGCTTGAGCTTGATTGTATTTCATTCGATTCATTTTGGTACAGCTGCGATAGCGATGATTATGGCGCCTGAATTTTATAATGCGATTAAAGATTTGGGGCAAGCTTTTCATACAGGGAAAGAAAGTGAAGGCGCTAGTGACGTCATTCACGCAGCATTAGAAGCGCATCCCCCTGTTATAGGTCATGAAGTCGGTGTTGATGTAACGCAAACGCCACTCATTCAAGTGAGGGACCTTCATTATCGTTATCCCAATATGACGTCCAATGTGTTAACAGATATTCATCTAGACATTTTTGAAGGGGATCGCATTGCTTTAGTCGGGCCAAGTGGTGCTGGAAAGTCAACATTAGTACAGTTATTAATCGGTGAACATTTACCTCAAGAAGGACGTGTCACGTACCAACGTCAAGGTTTGAAAATAGGCTACCTATCTCAAAACCCGTATATTTTTAATGCGACAATTGCAGAAAATGTAGCTGTATTCAATGACGTGCCTACTGATAAAATCATCGCCGCATTGGAAGCAGTACAGTTAATGCCTGTTGTCGAGCGATTTCAGCAAGGTATTGATACATTAATTGGCGAAGGTGGAGAAATGTTGTCCGGCGGTGAAATGAGAAGAATAGAATTAGCAAGATTGTTATTGCTAGATCCAGATTTTGTCGTTCTAGATGAACCTGTAGCGGGATTGGACAGTGCGACTGAACAAGTCATTCAACAAACGTTAGACCGTCATTTTCAACATACGACACGCTTAACGATTGCACATCGCCAGTCAACGATTCAACATGCGACACGACGTATTTATTTAGCAGATGGTCGGATTCAGTCTGATGATGATAAAATTCAACTTTCGCTAACGCATGCGTATCATGGAGGTGAACAGTAAATGAAACTCCAACAAGTCATCAACATTAAATGGGACAAAGATATCGTTATGGCCATTTGCATCGGTGTATTTGGAAGTCTTGTGGCACTAGGTATGTTCTTTTTAAGTGGATATATGATTACACAAAGTGCATTAGGAGCGCCGCTATATGCTTTAATGGGTTTAATTGTGACAGTGAAACTATTTGGTTTTATACGCGCCATAACGAAATACTATGAACGACTTCGCTCTCACCGTGCGACCTTTACAATGTTGAGAGATGTACGTGTTCAGTTATATCGCGCACTCATTCCAATTGTGCCCGATGTCTTTCGAAAATTTCGATCAAGCGACTTACTCGGTAGAATGGTTACACAAGTTGAAGCGTTGCAAAATATTTATTTACGTGTGTATTATCCACCCATTGTTATCGGTTTAACGATAATCATTTCAGCCGTAACTTTAATTTATTTTTCATGGGTACATGCCGTTATTTTAATGGTGACCCTTGTGATTTCATTATTAATATTGCCAGCTTTACGTGTGAAACAAGCTACGCGTATCAGACTTCAGGTGAATCAAACTGGGCAGCGCTGGATGCATGAGTACTATGACTACATGTTAGGTTACGATGAGTTGAAACGTTTTAATAGTGACGAACAATATCATGCGCAATTAATGCATTCTGAAATGTCATTCAGCGAAGCAGAGCATCTGTCAGAACGCAGTCACTTAGTTTATGATTATATGCGGCATTTAATCAGCATGGCGGCATTACTTGGTAGTATCGTGCTTGTTGTCGTCATGGTCGCACAACAGCAAGTGGAAATTGTCTACGTAACAAGCATTATTTTGATGATTTTGACTTTATTAGAGCAAGCCGTACCAATGAGTCAAGTTGCTGATTATAAAAGTGAAACGGATTTAGCACAGCAAAGTTTATCAGAGGTCATGCAGTATAATGACAAATCGATAGGTGAACAAAAGGTAGACATCAATCAAGTTTTGCCTGGTGAGCCACTGTTATCATTAACAGATGTAACGTTGTATTATCAACATCAACAGCGCCCGAGTGTGCATCAGCTAAACTTACACATTCGACGAGGTGAGCATGTCGCAATAGTTGGCGCATCTGGTTCGGGAAAATCGACGCTATTACAACTTTTAATGGGGCTTTATACACCGAGTGAAGGTCAAGTTTCAATAGGCAAGGCGACTTTACAAAATTTAGATATCACTGACTACTACAATCACTTAAATACGTTGTTACAACAGCCTCATTTTTATGATGGCACAGTGTATGAAAATTTATTGACTGGTGCTTCAACGTCCCAATGCCGGACTGTACTTGATCAATTACGTCTTCAACATGTTACATTAGATCGGCCGTTGACATTAAATCAAAATACGCTATCAGGTGGGGAATTCCAACGTTTAGCACTTGCACGGCTAATGTTACGACCTCGTCCGATCTGGTTACTTGATGAACCAACGACAGCTTTAGATATTGAAAATACTAAAGATGTGATGCATCAAATTCATCAACAGGCTGAAACACTCGTAGTTGCGACGCATGATATACAATATTTATCGAAATTTGATCGAGTCATTATGATGCAAGAAGGAATGATAGTAGGAGATATGACACCGGCTCAGTTTTTAGCCGATAAAGTTCAGAAATAAGTGAGTCAATGTAATGGCAAAAGGGAATAGATAACTATTGTAAAATAATAAAAGTTGTTTTCCGGAATTAAAAAGAAGTTAACGGGTATGCCTTCTATTTTAAAAGAGCAAGATAAAAAAGCGCTCAGAATGTCAATAGAGGGCATTCTAGCGCTTCCGAACTATGATTATGTATGTATAGATAAACTAAGGTTGTCTCAGTCAAATAGAAAATGATGTGCTCTAAATCAAGTGTCATGACACAACTAACGCTATGATTTAAATATCAATATCACGAATCCCCCAAAAATTTCATCGTGTGAAAATTGATTTTGTCCCCTAAAACAAGTCTATCTATATCAATACGAAAACGATACTCATGACTAATAAGTAACGACTCATTTCAGTCGCTTACTTACTTTCATCAAAAGCTGTAATCACTTTTTCTAATAGTCGAGTCAGTTCTTTTACTTCGTCAGGTGTTAAAGATGAAGCTTCTGCAACTTGTTGAGATGCATTAGCTAATTCAGGTTCCATTTCTTTACTTTTCTCAGTTAAATGAACAAATACTTCACGTTGGTCGATTTCAGAACGCTCTCTTTTAATCAAATCGATTTGTTCCATACGCTTTAATAAAGGTGATACGGTTCCTGTATCAAGGGCTAAGTCTGTTACAACTTTTTTCACATTAACAGGGGACTGGTCCCATAAAATTTCTAAAACTAAAAATTGCGGATACGTGAGCTTATATTTTTTGAAAATCTTGTTTGAATAATAGCGGTTAACTTGTCTTTGTGCGTTATATAAACTAAAACATACTTGCTCTTTTAAGTTTAAATGGTCAGACATAATTAGTTCTCCTCCAGACATTCTATCCGTTTTCTCTTTTTCTATCACGAATGGGAATCCGTCCATAATCGAGTGATTTAAGCCGTTCTCACTTAAATCTATGCTATCCTTAAAATATAGCATGCAGTAATTTTAGAAGATAAAGCGTACTTTATCAAGTTAAAAGTCAGACATATACATATATTATAACAGATTTGTAGATTTTTTGAGAGAAAGGGTTAAATTTATGTTTAAAAAACAAACATCACTCATATTGATACATGGATTTCTAGGAAGTGGCAAAACCACATTCTTAAATCATTATATGACGCAAATATTAAAAAAAGATGAGAAAGTTGCACTCATTGTAAATGAATTTGGTGATTTTGATGTAGATAGTCACATTTTGGGTCGATATGACGTTCAACAGTCGGCATTACAAGGGTGTATTTGTTGTGACATTCAACAAGATTTAATTGCACATTTGTACCAATTAACACGTGATGCTGAGGTGGATTACATCATTGTAGAAGCTACGGGTGTCGCCAATCCAATCGATATTTTAGTTGCCTGTCAAGACCCTTTATTAGCGGATGCATTTTCATCAATTGAAACAATAGGGTTAGTGGATAGTGTCAGATTTATGAAAAGACATGATAATACTGCACAAACTAAAGCTTTAATGGAAGATCAAATCCGTGCAAGTCAAACGATACTTATTAATAAAGTAGATTTAATAGAAGATAAAGCTCAACTTCAAGCAATTATTGAAGAAATTGAAACATTGTCTCCTAAAAGTCGTATCGTACTTACACAATATGGTGAAACATTGAAAATAATTGAAAACGGTGCAAGTGCACAAAATATTGATATTACAGCGTTTCATAGTCATACACATGCGCACTATACGAGTTTACAATACAATTTTGACAGCCCCGTTGCAGAAGAGGCACTCGTTCAATTTATTTTGAGGCTACCTGACAACGTATTACGTCTAAAAGGTTACATTCGTTTGCGTGAACAACCTGATGAAACTTTCTTGATTCAATATTCAGAAGGCTTGCCGTCTATTGAAAGTGTGGGCAACTTGAAACTCCCAACATCTATCGTAATCATCGGTGAACAGTTAGATAAGGCTATGTTAAGAAATCAATTGGATATGTTACAATTTACTTAATAATGGATTATTTAAGGGGTGTTTCAATGGATCAAATCACTATTAATCAGCATGTGAAGTATTCTAGAATCATACACGGTTTTTTTCGAGCACACAAATGGCAGAAATCAACACAAGAAATGAACCGTTTTATCCATGAACTTGTTGAACGTGGTGTGACAACAATGGATCATGCTGATATTTATGGTCATTATACAGTTGAGAAAATGTTTGGGGATGCATTAGCGTTATCTCCTGAATTGCGTGATAAAATCCAAATCGTGACGAAATGTGGTATCGTGCTTCCAAATGAAATTTATCCTGAGCAAACGGATCATCGCTATGATTTGAGCAAACAGCATATTAAACGTGCTGTAGAACGCTCTTTAAAATCATTTCAAGTTGATTATTTGGATAGTTTACTGATTCATCGCCCATCACCACTGATGAAACCTTGTGAAATTACAGATGCATTAAAAGATTTAGTCAAAGAAGGCAAATTGTTGTCATTCGGCGTATCTAATTTTCATCGATCGCAATATGAGCTATTAAATCGTTGTTTAAAAGACGATAAATTCCATATAGCAGTGAATCAAATCGAAGTCTCTCCGTACCATTTAGAAGCGTTTCATGATGGTACGATTGATGATATGTACCGTGAAGGTGTAAAGTTAATGGCTTGGGGACCTTTTGCGGGCGGTCGATTGTTTGATGAAAACGATCCAGTAGCGTCTCGCGTACTCCCGGTATTAACACGTATTGCAACAGTACATGATACTTCAGTTGCTGCCGTAGTGTCTGCATGGTTTAAGAAACATCCCGCTGACATTATGCCGATTGTAGGGACTGAGCGACTTGAACGTGTTGATGAAGTGATTAATGGTCTCCAACTTGAATTGCATGACCAAGAATGGTTTGATATTTATACTGCTGCACAAGGCTACGACATTCCATAAATTTGTCACATATCTAGGAAGTCACAGCACAGCAAACTTTAGTACAATGGAACAGGATTATTAGGAATTGAGAGGTAAAAATATGACAGAAGAGGAAAAAATTAAGCGCAGTCGTTTCAAACGTAACGTTGTTGCCATACCTTATATTATCTTTGGGCTTATCGTTGCATTACTGTTTGTCTTTTCACCAGATATTGTTTGGCTCGTAACGATTTTCGGTGTCTTTATGGTTTATAATGTTATCGCGATGTTTATTGCCTTTTTGTTCAAATATGGGCGCACCGCATTATACTTATTGATGATGACAATATTGATGGCAGGTGCATTTGCGCTCTATCTATACATGTTATTTAAATATCATTAGGTGACGATTAGCACGCATTTACAGGGATTTTTCTTTGTAGGGCGTGTTTTTTGTATGTCATTCAGAAACTATTTTTTATTTCAAATCGTAATTCTTTACTCTAAAAATTAAGTGTCATCATCTTATTTTTATTTCTTTAGCTTTTGTCACAAAGATTACAAGTAAAAATGTGAATTGTGTTGCACATTAATAAAAGTGCAATGATATAATAAAAGTGATGATAGACAAGGGGGTTTTTGGAATATGAGACGTAAAAAAGTTTCAATTATTGGGTCAGGTCATACAGGTGCGACACTTGCATTTATTATCGCATCTCGAGGTAATGCAGATGTACTGATTGTTGACCGTGAAAAAAACGAATCAGTGATGAAAGGGAAAACGTTGGACATGCAACAAAGTGGGTCTATTTTAGGCTTTAATGTGCATGTGAATTCAACGGTAGATTATGCAGATACGAAAGACTCAGATGTCGTCGTGATTACTGCAGGTGTCCCACGTCAACCTGGCATGAGTCGTGATGATTTAGTACAAACAAATGAACAAGTCATGGTCGAAGTGACGAAGAAAGTAGTTCAATATTCACCAAACTGTACGATTATTGTGTTAACTAATCCAGTTGATGCAATGACATACACTGTTTACCGTACGTCAGGCTTTCCGAGTGAACGCGTGATTGGGCAATCAGGTGTTTTAGATACTGCGAGATTTAATACATTTGTTGCGGAAGCTTTAAATGTTGCGGTCAATGATGTCACAGGGCTCGTACTTGGTGGACACGGTGATACGATGGTGCCGTTAGTCCGTCATAGCCAAGTGAACGGGGTGCCTCTCAATGAATTGTTACCACCTGAAAAAATGGAAGAAATTGTTGAAAGAACACGTAAAGGTGGTGCAGAAATTGTACAACTTTTAGGCACGGGTTCGGCTTATTATGCGCCAGCAGCTGCAGTGTATGAAATGTTGATTGCGATTTTAGAAGATCAAAAGCGTGTACTGCCAACGATTGCTTATTGTCAAGGAGAGTATCAATTAAATGATATTTACATCGGCGTGCCAACTGTATTAGGTGCCAATGGTGTGGAACGTATCATTGAATTAGAATTAACAGATGAAGAAAAAGTGCAGTTGAAGCGTTCAGCTGAAGCGGTTGAAAATGTGAAGGCTACATTGAAAAGTGTGTAGGAGAATGGATTGCAAAACCGTGCGGCACATTCTCATTCGCACATTTCAATACACATGCCATTGAAATAATCTTATAAAAAGAACCCCCGCGTCTCTCGTTATGGAACATGGGGGTTTAATATTTATGAAAAGATTTGGAAAAGGACGCCGATAAAAGCAATGGTGTTATTCAGTATATGCAAGAAGATAGACACAGCAATATTACATCCACTTTTAATGTATGCGATGACGAACATCGTTGCTAGAAAGATATAAGGTACAGCTTCTAGTGGATGATGTGCGGCGCCCATATGTAAACTTGCAAAAATAACGATAGAGATGAGGCCTGTAAATATCACGCCTAATTTTTTACCGAGTTCGCCAATAATGACATGGCGGAAAAGTAACTCTTCAGTAATAGGCGTTAAAATAGCTAAGCTTAAAAATACGAGGGGTAACCAAGCCGATTGTTGGAAAAAGGCCATCAGTGCTTCTTGGTTTCCTGTTTCTTTAAATTGCCATTGTTCGGGTAAAAATTGTAATAAAAAAGTGAATATCATGTTAGCCATCATATATATCACATACGCACTCACCATGAGTTTGATATGCTTTTTACTCTGTTTAAATATTTCTACAATCTTACTTTTTAGGCCGTGACGATGCGACCATGCCACATAAATGATGACAAGGATGGATGTTATAATACTGACGAATAGTAGTAATATTGCTCCAGGAATATGTGTTGATGGAATTAAAAATAGACTGAACACATTTCCGAGTATAATTTGTGCTAAAAAATAAATGACAAACGCCCATAAGTCACGCCAGGCTACTTGCTTTGAAGACATACGCATCATTTTCCTCCTAGGTCCTTTGCTTCTACAACAATTAAATGACAAAAAGCAATAAATATAAGCTTACAAATTGAAAAAATGTAAGGATATAACTGTATTTTAGCAATAATTTTGTCTTAAAGGGAAGTTGCCAGTTTGGATAATGTCGTTCATAATACAACATTTGAATCCCAAATACTGCAATGCCCATTGGTAGTAATAGCATGACGAGAGGCCAAAATTTTCTCCATCCTATTTGAAAGTAAAATATGGTGATAAGAAGTTGAAAGACCATTATGGCGCTGATGAGTAAGGTTGTTGTAATCATGAACGGCTACGAACTCCTTTCACAAATAAGAATATTAAAGCTTGTATCAGTGTCATGAATGAAATAAAAATAAGTGCTTCTAAATCCAATGATTTTAATGTTCTGACGATAACGGAAAAGGGATGATTAATAATATGGACGCTGTGAAAACGTAAAAAACGTCCGACATAAATGCCGAGTCCATTCAATCCCATCATACCGAATAGCACCAAAATACGAACAAGTCGCGTTTGAATAAGATGGTAAATTTCTAATACAATTAACACGTAACAATAAAGTGCGAAAATGACTGATGAGATAAGAAGTGTGAAATGAAACCACTCAGACAAATCAAGTCCGGCTAAAAAGTTAAATGTAAATTGATTCAGATGGATTAAATCTGTGACCATGTAAAAGGTGTTCGGTAACATTAATATAAATATGATTAAATATATGATAAAAAGCGGCCATTCAAATGCACGCTTTGGTATAAATAATTTGATAAGATAGGCCAGTTCTAATGGAATATAAGCTAAAGATACATTGAGTGTTAAAAATTTTAAGTAATTGGGAATAATAATTGAAATGAGAATTAATACCACATAGGTGATACGCGCAATGTATCGGGCATTCATGATAGCACCTCCTTCTGTGAGATATTTAGCATAACCGTTAATGACGTTGGTTTCAAATTTTTGACGGTCATTTAATTATGAATCGGTCTTAAGTTGTAGAAAGCAATTTGGAAGGTACGTTGTCAATCATCTATATACGCGTGAATTGAGGCACTGTCAAAGAGAGCGGACGCATCAAATCAAGTTCTTTATCACATCAAATATTTCGAGACCCAATATTTTTAGCGTTTCAAAACTTTCTTTTGTAAAATAAATGTTATATAATGTTGTAATCTTTTGAATGAAGCGAAGGGAGTGGCGCATTTGAAAAAGCAATTTATTATCTTATATTTGAATATTTTCTTAGTCTTTTTAGGCATAGGATTAATTATTCCTGTCTTACCCGTATATTTAAAAGACTTAGGGCTATCCGGCTCAGATCTTGGTGTTTTGGTTGCTGTTTTTGCGCTAGCTCAAATGTTGATTTCACCTTTTGGCGGTACTTTGGCAGACCGATTAGGCAAAAAACTCATTATCTGTATAGGTTTAGTTTTATTTAGTATTTCTGAGTTTTTATTTGCAGGAAGCCACACTTTTTCGTTACTCATCGTGTCGCGTGTACTCGGTGGCTTTAGTGCCGGGATGGTCATGCCAGGGGTCACAGGCTTGATTGCGGATTTATCTCCAGCGAAAGATAAAGCGCGAAATTTTGGTTATATGTCAGCGATTATTTCAGCTGGTTTTATTTTAGGACCAGGGCTCGGTGGTTTCTTAGCTGAGATTTCGCATCGTTTACCATTTGTTTTTGCGGGTGTGCTCGGTGTTTTAGCATTTATTTGTACTTTAATTTTCGTCCACTCACCGAAACGAGCGACGACACAAGGCTTTGCGCACTTTGATAGTACAGAGCTTGGCAAGATTAATTATAAAGCCTTTATTACACCGGCCATTTTAACGTTAATTTTAGCGTTTGGGTTATCTGCATTTGAGACGTTATTTCCACTTTATACGACAGATAAAATGGATTTCCAACCGGGGGATATTTCGATTGCGATTACAGGTGGCGGTATTTTTGGCGCGATTTTCCAAGTGTTCTTATTTGATAAAATGATACGTCGCATGAGCGAACTAGTATTTATTATTTACGCTTTAATTTATTCTGCGTTTGTTTTAGTGCTACTGATTTTTGCGAATAGTTATTGGCACGTGATGCTGATCTGTTTCATCGTGTTTATCGGTTTTGACTTAATTCGACCTGCTTTAACGAATTATTTCTCCAATATTGCAGGGAATCGTCAAGGTTTTGCAGGTGGCCTGAACTCAACATTTACGAGTATGGGGAATTTCATTGGTCCACTCATTGCCGGTGGTTTATACGATGTGAACATTGAATATCCGTTATACATGTCGATTATATTTATGTTACTCGGCTGTATCGTCATTTTAATTGAAAAACAGTTACGCCGTCATCAAGATTTGAAGCAATCTTAAACAATGAAATCATCAGTAAAATGAAACAGTAGATATCTCATTTGGCACGTCATCACGACAAGGGTGTCATGCGATAATCTACTGTTTTTCATGTTATAATGTTGGAAATTGAACTGAAGAAGTAGGAGCGAATACGTGATGCACATTAAAATATTAGGCTATAACATTTTCCAAAAAGGTGGCACGACACGCAGCAATCTCAATTTAATGCAAAGTTTTTTGCGTGCAGGTCATCAAGTGACATATATTAACTACATGCATTTTCAGAAACGTCAAGTGGCTCAATTGAAAGTTGAAGAAGGGCCGGCAATTGAAGACGCACAGTTTATCGCATTTCGTGGGGCAGAGACGTTAGATCAAGCAGATTTGCTCATTTTAACGCGTGAGGACTTTTTCAAATTTGCTCGAGAAGTGAAACATCGTACGCCACACATGCTTATTTTAGGTGAAGTTCACAGTCCTTTAGCGTATATCAACCCGCAAATGGATCTCGCATTAGAAGCAATCGATGCGGTGCGTGTAAGTACGCCAAAAATTGCAGAAGCGTTTCAACAGCGATATGACTACCCTTATGTTTTTCCGATGTATGTGAATCATCAACATGTGCAATTTCAACAGCAACCGATGCATCAAACACGCAATTTATTAATGAAAGCCCGTTTTGAAGATGAGATCAAAGACATTTCATATGTGTTAAAGTTGATGCGTTATCTCGTGTATACACAAGGTGAAACAAACATTCATCTCCATTTACAAGGGTATGGCCCATCATTAGAACTATACGAAAATCTCGTGGTGGCTTATCGTTTAGAAGATTATGTCCATATCAACGGAACAGAGCCGACAGATTATATTTACGTGTCGACGTCGCCATATGAAACATTCGGCTATTCCATTTTAGAAGCGATGGCACAGGGGAATCGTGTCTGTGTTTATGCAGGTGAAGATGCGGTTTTACATGATATTTATGCGTCATTTCATGCGGTGACTTGGATTACGAAATCATTAGAAAGTGACGCAGCGAAAATTGTAGAAATGATCAATGGCACGTACACAGATGCTGAACGTGAAGCGGATGTTGCGACTTTTAATGCCCGACTTGGGCAAAATCATGATACAGAGGCGTTAATCCGTCAAACTAAAGCGATAGCAGCACAGCATACAATTGTTGTGTCACAAATCGCTAAACCGAAAATGAAAGCACGTTATCAATATGTACAAAATACGGCAAAACGTGTGGCTGTTAAAATGAAAGAAACTGCAGAACAAGCACCGAAAAGTCCGTTTCGAAAAGGGTCACGATTGTATCAATTGACACGCAAAGGACTCTTTAACGTTGAAGCGCAAGTGAAAAAGTTTCAAAATCAACGTCGTCACGTGTCTGACAAAGCTGTGTTTATTGAATCATTCCACGGTAAAAACTTTTCAGGAGATCCAAAAGCGATTGCATGTGCGATGAAGCGTATGTACCCTGAATTAACCGTCTATGTGAGTGCCGCAGATCCGTTAGTAGAAATGGAAATCCGTAGTTATGACATGATACCTGTGCGATTTGGAACACGTGCTTACATCCGCGCTTTCGAACAATGTCGTTACGTTGTGATTAATGGTAATTTGTGGGACAGACTGGTCAAACATCCTGAGCAACAAGTCATTCAAACATGGCATGGTTTCCCGCTTAAACGAATGGTGAACGACTTGGTAGACGCTGTCGAACGTCAAAAGCAAGCCCAACAATTTGCGCCACGGATGCAAAAGTGGGATGTCTTGTTATCATCTTCGGAACGCTACGAAACATATATTCGCTCAGCTTTCCGACTTGATACGCATCCGAATTTGACGATTTTACGTGAAGGGGCACCTCGAAATAGTTTGTTAATACGCTATCAAAATGATGAAGCGAAATGGCTCGACATTCAAGAAAAATATTTATTCCAACGAGATGCGTCTAAAAAGTACATTTTATTTTGTCCGACTTGGCGTAAAAATGCGCGTCAATCTGTGTCCGAACTAGACATTGTCGCATTGTTGGAACGACTTCCTTCATCCTATGAAATGATTGTGAAGTTGCATCCGAATGAAGGGCATTTACGTGAACGTTATCAAAACTTGCATCCACGTGTCCATTGCTTTTTTAATGAAATGGTGGATATTCAAGAGTTATATTTAATCTCAGATGTCCTCATTTCAGACTACTCGTCAGCGATTTTTGATTATGCGCATCTCAATCGTCCTATTTTAATTCTTGATGAAGATACGGTAGATTATCAACAAGATGTCGGTTTTTATTTTGATATGCATGAATTTCCAAGTATTCAAAAAGTGACGCCGGATGTTGAAAAAATACAACAGTACATTGAGTCGACGTCAACAGTTAATCATCAAGCGGTCATTGCGCAATTAATGACGTATGATGAACTTAATTCAGATGAACGCGTCGTGCAGTCGATATTTGCGCGATAAAAGTTAGAAAGAAGGTGTAATCATGGCGAAACAAAAGAAAACGAATGCGATGCGTCAATTGGATAGAGCGAAAGTGGATTATGATATTCGTACCTTTCAAGTAGGGGATAGTCATCTTGAAGGTCATGAAGTGGCGGCGCTGATCAATGCGGATAGTGCAGAAGTGTACAAAACGCTCGTTCTTGAAAATGCAGATCATGAACACTTTGTCTTTGTCATTCCAGTGACAGCGCATTTAGATATGAAAGCAGCAGCGGCAGCAGTAAACGAAAAGAAATTGCACTTGATGCCACTTGATGACTTGAAGAAAGTGACAGGGTACGTCCGTGGTGGTTGTTCACCTATCGGGATGAAGACGCATTTTCCAACAGTTATTAATGGTACGATCGAGTTGCTCGACCGGGTCTTTGTGAGTGCGGGGCAACGTGGTGTACAAATGGGCTTAGCACCAGATGATTTAATTGAGATGAGTCGTGCAGAAGTAAAGGATGTTATTCAGTAATTTGAATATGGCATATCTGTCATATACAACCAATGTTTTACAATCATATAAGCCTCTGGACCCAGGTGTTCAGCAATGCATACATGATAGAATAGGAATGTAGCGAAGTTAAAAATGACGAATATGGAGTTGTTTATGATGAGAGTCAGAGATTATTTTGACCGTATTAAAGAGAATTTGTTAGATATGAAGGTCGGTTCTAAAAGTTTTGTGATTATGATTGTATCAATGGTGTTGTTAAGTATGATTTTTACGCCATTTATCGGTATTCCAGCTGGTGCTGTCATAGGCTCTTACGCGTACGAACGTTATTAATATCATAAAATATAAAAAAGAAGCGTGATGCGACGAAAAAGGTCGGTCACGCTTCTTTTTTGAGTTTGTATATGATGTAAATGTCAATGATAATAAACGTTCAGAAAATGAGTAAACTGACAACACTTAATATGAGTGCAATATTGGACTCTTTCGTCATAATATTTACAATGTCCAATACGACAAAACCTATAGAAATCACTAGAGAAATGACTAACGAGGTCAGCCGTGTTTTTTAACTTTTTAGCATCACCACGTCCTCCTTCAACCTACCATTGATCTACTATTATTTTAACAAAAGGTTGAAGCTATTTCGATTGTATAACGAGAACATGTTTACATCGCTCGCCATCTTAATTTTTCAATGACGTTTGCTTTTGAATTGCGCCTTAATCGTAATGAAAAGATATGATGCGCCCAGTGCACAGAATACCACAATGATGATGTTGATTATCCATTGCCACCAATGTTCTAACGGGAGATAAGAAAAGAGTACAGAGAAAGGTACGACAAAAATCAAATCTAAAATGCCAATACCTGTTAATGATTCATCAAGGTGATCCTTTTTCAAATCGAGCACGCCCCTTTTTGTATATTTCACGTATGACAACGTGTATCGACGCGCCTTTATCATAGCATGTTCTTACACTAATTAATAATCGGTTCTTGTTGGTTGAATTTGGTAAATCCAGCATAAAATTAAAATGTATTGAGATACTTGTGGTTGAATGTGACTGAAATTTGTCTTTTTTTACTATTTTATGACTGAATTTGAATTTTAATGAACGAAAATGATTGATTTGTGAAAACGGATACACTATAATGTAATTAAATTGAGGTGATAAAGTTGTTAACGGAAAAAAGGCATGAACTCATATTGACTGCATTGGAACAACATCAATTCTTATCATTGCAACATCTGATTGAATATACGGGCTCGAGTGCCTCAACGATTCGACGCGACTTATCGAAGTTACAAGATGAAGGTAAGTTGACGCGCGTGCATGGGGGTGCAAAGTTAATTGGCGAACAGAAGGAACCTGAACTTCATGAGAAAAGAACCCAACACATTGAAGAAAAGGTTGAAATTGCGAAAAGAGCAGCACAACTTGTCAATGATGGAGATTGTTTGTATTTGGATGCCGGTTCTACAACTTTAGAAATGATTCCTTTTTTAACGGCGAAAGAGATTACGGTCATCACGAATGGTTTATCACACGTTGAAGAGCTATTGAAAAAAGGGATTGCGACTAAAATTATTGGTGGCGATGTCAAAGCCAACACGCTCGCGGTAGTCGGAAGTCGTGCGGTCTCGTTTCTACAACATTATCGCTTTAATAAAGTTTTTCTAGGTGTGAATGGTATCGATTGTGAAGCGGGGCTTACCACACCGGATGAACGTGAGGCGATTGTAAAAGAAACAGCGATGAAGCACGCACAACAAACGTATATATTGGCGGATGCATCAAAGTTCAATCAACAATATTTAGCGGCGATTCACACGACAGAGCAACCGATTTTGATTACTTCGGAAAAAGCACGACATATGCATAATTTTAATGTTTATGACAACCATTTTGAAATATTAGGAGGCAAATGATGATTTATACAGTGACATTCAATCCATCTATTGATTATGTCATGTTTGTAGATGATTTTGCTGCGGGAGATTTGAATCGTACAACAGCCACTGCTAAATTTGCGGGTGGTAAAGGGATCAACGTTTCTCGCGTTTTACAAACATTACACGTTCCTTCAACGGCTTTAGGATTTATCGGTGGTTTTCCAGGTCAATTTATCGAAAACACGCTTAAAGCAGAAGGAATTCATACCGCATTTACACACGTTGATGAAGATACGCGTATCAATGTGAAGTTAAAGAGTCAAGCTGAGACAGAAATTAACGCAGCAGGCCCACATATTACTGAGGCACAGGTTGCGACGTTATTCGAACAGCTTCAAGCGACAACTTCAGAGGATATTGTCGTTGTAGCCGGAAGTGTGCCTTCAAGTTTGCCGGACACGATTTATATCGATATTGCAAAAATCACACAACAAACAGGTGCGAAACTCGTTGTTGATGCTGAAAAGTCTTTAATTGAAGGGATTTTACCATATCATCCTTTGTTTATTAAACCGAATCAGCACGAACTTGAAGCGATGTTTGACACGAAAATAGAGACAGATCAAGATGTGTTGACATACGCACGCCGTCTAGTTGATAAAGGGGCACAATCCGTCATCGTATCACTTGGTGGCGATGGTGCACTTTATGCGGACAAAGATGTGGCATACAAAATTCAAGCGCCACAAGGTCAAGTCGTGAATACAGTTGGTGCCGGTGACAGTACAGTAGCGGGGATGATTGCAGGGCTTTCTCAAAATTTCACGTTACCAGATGCTTTAACTTTGGCGATTGCATCAGGTTCTGCGACAGCATTTAACGATGATTTAGCACACTATGACACAATTCAGGAACTCCAAGCACATGTGACGATTCAACCACTTAATGAGGAGGGGTAACATGAGAATTACTGAGTTACTCACAAAAGAAACAATCGCAATGGATCTTTCAGCGACTACGAAAGATGGTGCCATTGACGAACTTGCACAACAATTAAACCAAGCAGGGAAATTAAATCACCTGGATGACTATATCGCAGCAATTCACAAACGCGAACAACAAAGTTCAACAGGTATCGGTGAAGGGATTGCCATTCCACACGCGAAAGTAGAAGCGGTAAAAACACCAGCTATCGCATTTGGTAAATCTAAAGCAGGGGTTGACTATGACAGCTTAGACATGCAACCCGCGCATTTATTCTTTATGATTGCAGCACCAGCGACAGGCGCACAAACACATTTGGATGCTTTAGCCAAATTATCGAGTGTTTTAATGGATGAAAGTGTGCGTCAAGCATTATTAGAAGCGAACTCACCTGAGGAAGTACTTGCAATTATTAATAAAGCGGACGACGAAGCAACAGACGAAGAATCAGAAATCACAGAAGATCCCGCACCGATGAATGATGACGAGCCTTATGTCCTCGCAGTAACAGCTTGTACAACAGGAATTGCACATACGTATATGGCACGTGATGCTTTGAAAAAACAAGCTGAAGAAATGGGCATTAACATTAAAGTCGAAACAAACGGTGCAAGTGGAATTAAAAATAGATTAACACAAGAAGATATTGACCGTGCGACAGGGGTTATCGTTGCGGCAGACGTTCATGTAGAAACGAATCGTTTTAATGGTAAAAACGTGGTTCAAGTCCCTGTGGCTGATGGGATTAAACGCCCGGAATCATTGATTAATAAGGCATTAGATACGACACGTAAACCATTCGTAGCAGACCAGCATCAAAGTTCAAATGATGATACTGAAAAATTAAGTGTCGGTAAAGCGATTTATAAACACTTGATGAATGGTGTATCGAATATGTTACCGCTTGTCATTGCGGGTGGTATTTTGATGGCGATTGTGTTTATGATTCATCCAGATGCAATGGATCCCAATAGTTCACACTATAACGCATTTGCCGAAACATTATGGAATATTGGGAATAAGAGTGCATTTGCTCTAATCATCCCAATTTTAGCGGGTTATATCGCGCGTAGTATTGCTGACAAACCAGGTTTCGCAGCAGGTCTTGTCGGTGGTATGTTGGCAGTTTCTGGTGGTTCAGGATTTTTAGGTGGGATTATCGCTGGTTTCTTAGCGGGTTATTTAACGCAAGGTATTAAAAAAGCAACACAAAACTTCCCACAAATGTTAGAAGGGCTCAAACCAACATTGATTTATCCAATTGTTTCGGTGACTGTCACAGGTCTATTGATGATCTATGTTTTCAATACACCAGCGGCATGGTTAAACAATGCTTTAATTTCAGGATTAAACAACTTATCAGGTAGCAATGTGGTTATTCTCGGTATTGTACTCGGTGCAATGATGGCGATTGACATGGGTGGTCCATTCAACAAAGCGGCATACGTGTTCAGTACTGCAGCGTTAACAGCAGGCAATGCAGCACCGATTACAGCAGCGATGGTTGGCGGTATGGTACCTCCAATTGCACTTGCGATAGCGATGATAATTTTCCGTTCTAAATTTACAAAAGAGCAACGTGGTTCAATCATTCCTAACTTTGTAATGGGCGCAAGTTTTATTACTGAAGGGGCTATTCCATTCGCGGCGGCAGACCCATTACGTGTCATTCCGTCAATGATGATCGGTTCAGGTGTTGCCGGCGGACTTGCGTTATTATTCGGTTCAAATATTAACGCACCACATGGTGGTTTAGTCGTGATTTTCGGTACAGACCCAGGTCACGCATTATTCACACTGCTTGCCATTTTAATTGGTGCGGTTGTCGGTGCAGTGATTTACGGTATCATCAAACAATCACCCAATAAAGCATAAACATTTTTTGAAGAGACACATGCATGGTTTTAAATCATGGGTGTGTCTTTTTTGATATACGAATCAAATACATCATAAAAAAACAAGGAATTGTCCGTCTATTGTATAAAATGGGACTCAAGTCGCACAGGTTCATAGTATAATTTCACATCAACTTATGTTATGATAAAATTAATATTTTTGTGTCTGGAGGTCGCTCAATGGGAAGGATTTAGTAAACGTTATGATGACTTGTCGCTATGGCCAAATCAATACAACATCGCTTTCTTTTGGGCGATGTCAATTAACGGAGGTGAATCCCTATCTATTAGGGAACTAATTGGATAGTACGACCATATTATACTTATTTATATTTTTTGCATTAATTGCTTTAACTACAGTCTTTGTAGGTTCTGAGTTTGCATTAGTTAAGGTGAGAGCTTCACGTGTTGAACAACTCATTGCTGAGGGAAATGGGAATGCACGTGTTGTGAAAAAAATGATTTCAAATTTAGACTATTATTTATCAGCATGTCAACTAGGGATTACAGTGACATCACTTGGACTCGGGTGGTTAGGTGAACCATTATTCGAACGCATTTTACATCCAGTGATTGAGCTGTTACACATCCCGGACGCTTTAGTTATGACAGTATCGATAGTCGTCGCTTTTACTGTCGTGACATACATTCATGTCGTGATTGGTGAATTGGCGCCAAAAAGTTTAGCGATTCAATACACAGATCGTATCGCATTGCTTTATGCAAGACCGCTTTACTATTTTGGATTGATTATGAAACCGTTAATCTGGTTGATGAATGGTTCTGCACGTTTTATCATCCGAATTTTTGGTGCAGATCCGAATGCGGGTAATGAAGCCATGTCAGAAGAAGAACTGAAAATCATTATGAACAACAGTTATCATGGTGGCGAAATTAACCAAACTGAGCTCGCATATATGCAAAATATTTTTTCATTTGACGAACGTCACGCCAAAGATATTATGGTGCCACGTACGCAAATGATTACGCTGAACGAACCTTTTAATGTTGATGAGTTACTAGAGACAATTAAAGAACATCAATTTACACGTTACCCGATTACGGAAGACGGTGATAAAGACCACATTAAAGGTTTTATTAACGTAAAAGAATTTTTAACGGAATATGCGTCAGGTGTACCGATTAAAATTAGTAATTATATTCATGAATTGCCAATGATTTCAGAGTCTACACGTATTAGCGATGCACTTGTACGTATGCAACGTGAACATGTGCACATCAGTTTAATTATTGACGAATACGGTGGAACGGCTGGGATTTTAACGATGGAAGATATTTTAGAGGAAATCGTCGGTGAAATTCGAGATGAGTTTGACGATGATGAAGTCAATGATATTGTGAAGTTAGATGAACAGACTTACCAAATTAATGGGCGTGTGTTGCTCAGTGACTTAGAAGAAATGTTTGGCATTGTCTTTGAAGATTCAGAAGACATTGATACGATTGGAGGTTGGCTTCAAGCGCAAAATACCGATCTCGAACAAGATGATTTTGTCGATACGGTGCATGATAGATGGGTTATTTCTGAAATTGAAAACCATCAAATTATCCATGTGTTATTGCGTTACGAATACAACCAAGAGCGTATGAAAAGTGAAGACGATGAAGATGAGTTCTTAAAAGACGAATCTTAATTGAGGGCGCTTTTAAAAAGAATGAAAAGTATCAAAATTTTCGTTTTCAATTTCCTCAAATGAGTATTTGCAAGTGTGTCAGAGCAATCGGAGACATGTGCACAAGTAACTGAACAACATTGTATGAAATTGTTTCTATGTAGAGCGGACATACGAAATCTAATGTGAACGTTAGAATTCTATGCCGCTTTTTTATTTTGAAAGTGATAGTTATGTTTTTAAAGCAAAGGGGTAGAAACAAGGGATAGTAGATAGAAAAAGTTAATGGAGTAGGTGCACAAAATGAAATTACGTGTGATTGTACCGTGTTTTAATGAAACGGACGTCTTACATCAAACGATTCAAGAATTATCAGAAATACTAGAAAGAGATAGCGTCGAGCAATCTTATGATTACGACATGTTGTTTGTTGATGATGGGAGTCAAGACGATACGATAATGCTTCTTCAACAAGCAGCTGCACAGTCGCCACATGTGAAGTTCATTTCATTTAGTCGAAATTTTGGAAAAGAAGCCGCAATGATTGCGGGGTTTGAACATAGTACAGATTGTGATGCAGTTGTCATGATTGATGCTGATTTACAACATCCGCCTGAGCTGATACCGGAGATGGTCAAAGCGTATCGCGAAGGCTACGATCAAATTATTGCCAAACGTAATCGTACCGGTGAACATGCGTCGCGCAAATGGATGACGCGTTTGTATTATAAAATGATTAACTATTTCATTGAAGATATTGAGTTAGAAGACGGCGTGGGTGATTTTAGAATGTTAAGTCAACGTGCCGTGCGTTCATTAGTACGTTTAGGGGAGTACAATCGTTTCTCAAAAGGGCTCTTTTCGTGGATCGGCTATAACAGTAAGGTCATTCACTATGAAAATGTAGAGCGTGAAGCGGGCGAATCAAAATGGTCATTTGGTAGTTTGCTTAATTATGCAATAGATGGTTTAATTTCGTTTAATTATAAGCCACTACGTACAATGATTTATTTAGGATTACTCATTTTTGGCATGAGTATGATTTACATTATTTACCTCTTTATTGATACATTGATTCATGGTATTGATGTGCCAGGTTACTTTACGATGATTGCAGCAGTGTTGTTTATCGGTGGTATCCAGCTCGTATCAATAGGTGTGATTGGTGAATATATCGGACGCATTTATTATGAAGTAAAACAACGACCGAAGTATATTGTGGAGGCATCGAATGTTCAAATGCCAACTCATCATGATGAAGCGAAACAAGACATGTCATTATAGAGGGCGTGTTGGGTTTTCCGGTTCATCTGATTTCTCGGGAATTTTGGGTATTTTGGCAACTTTTGAAGAAGTTTTCGAATTAAATAAAAAAGTTTTCGGGGTTAGGACATAAAAAATTTTAAGCCTCAATCCATTCAAAGGTTTATGATTCGTTAATGACTCTAAAGTAGTCGGAAATTGAGGGTGAATGGCATACAAAAATATTGCATTAATCACATCAAAAATTTTTATGTCCCCTCCCACTTGTCGTTTTGTTATTATAAAAAATGAATACAAAAAAGGTGTAGATGTTTGAAGACTTTGAATAACAAAGATTTCGTCATCTACACCTTTATACTGTATCTATAACAGTACATGATTCATTCAATCGCATATGAATCAACATGCTAGCTTATTTTTTACCACGCATTTTGCCTAAAATTAATGAAGCTAATGCGATTAAAATAATTGCACCAATTAACGCTGGTAAAATGTATACGCCACCGAATTCTGGACCCCAATGGCCTAATAACCAACTACCAATCGCAGAACCGATTAAACCTGCGATAATATTTCCGAGGATACCTCCTGGAACATCTTTACCTAAAATTGCACCAGCAGCCCAACCAATGAGACCGCCGACAATTAACATCACTATAAAACCCATAGTAAATGCCTCCTTTTATATTCTAAACTATGATAAGGCTCAATTAATACATACCACGCCTAACTGTTTTTTAATCATCTTTTTCTAAAATAAATATTTTTTCTAACAAAAAGATGAGGAAGAGGCACGCGTAAATGATGAGATATAAGTACCAAAAAGGTGTCAATAACATCATGAGCATCATAGATAATATAATGAAACAAGCACCGATTAATAATGGGTTTTTAATTTTTAAATGTCGATACAAAGATTCAAAGCGTGGCGAATGTAGCACGCTCGAAAACTGTAAAATGGCACCGAATAAAAAGATTGCAGGTGCTAAATATGGAACAGACATATAAATGGATTGGTCTGCCGTTTGTGCCATAACAACAAATAAAATGCTGATGATCATAGTGATAATACCAGTGAAAAATTTTTGGTTTTGAATTTTAAAGATACGAACTGTACGGTCTAAATAAATTTGCAAGATGAACCAAGTCAAATACATTAAAAAGGTACTCAGTGTAATAAAATTCAGCTGGTCCAACAAAATAGGATTCAGTAAACTATTTAAAGTAATTGCAAATAATAAAGCACTTAAACGTACGTATTGGTACTGATGTCGATACATATCAATGAGAAATACCCCAACAACGATAACGATATTTAAGATGACAAATAAGGCCATTGCGTTCTCCTAACTTTTCACAATTCATTACACTATTATATCAATATCACTGTGGATAAGCATTTAATAACACTTTTAAAATATTGATTTTACATAACACTTTTAACGAAAAACCATTTTTGGGGTTAGTAACGTATGAATGACTCGGCATAAGCATTTCCTACGTATGCACAAAAATTAAACGCCTTTTTGATTACTCCATATTAATGTGTGCAGTTGTGGTAAGACGAACACTTCATTCATTTCCGCATCCGCTGTCACTCGGTCGATTAACTGTTCGTAACGTTCGAGCAGTTTTGCCGTATGCTGTTCAACATGCTCCTCTAAATAAGGGTTGCCCACTTGTAAATAAAATGGAATGTTTGGATAACGTTGGTGAATCATTTTCGCAAAGTCATAATCTGTATCGTCAAATACGACGACTTTTAAATTGATGCGTGATGTATCTAGTTGTTCAATGACTGCATCTAAACGCGACAGATTTTGTTGCATGCCTGAACTTGGCGGTTTAGGTGAAAGGGTCAAGTCATTGATTTGGCGCATCCAAGGTTGGAATTGCGATCCTTGTGTTTCAAGCGCAGTACGGATATCGTTTGCTTCACACAAATCTACAAATGATTGTAACCCTTTAATTAAAGCAGGGTTCCCTCCAGATATCGTCACGTGATTAAAACGATCGCCACCAATGTTTCTCAGTTGGGCTAAAATGTCTTCTGCTGCCATCATTTCAATTTCATCTTTCATACTGCCGTCCCAAGTGAATTTTGAATCGCACCAACTACAGCGAAAGTCACAACCTGCAGTACGGACGAACATCGTTTTACGACCGATGACTTTACCTTCACCTTGAATGGTTGGACCAAAAATTTCGAGTACAGGTATTTTAGCCATGACGTTGCTCCTTATTTTTAGGGCGATATACGACATAACTAGTAGGTGTCTCACGTAAAAACACTTGCAAGCATTTTGGTGCGTTTGGCAATTCTTCTAAACGTGCACTGACAATGTCATAAATCGTTTGTGCCACAATTTCCGTAGATGGACTTTTCCCTTGAAATGGTGCTAAGTCGTTCAGAAGATAATGATCGAATCGGTCGTGAATTAAGCTTTTTAACTCACTAAAATTAATTAAAAACCCCATACTGTCCAGCTCATCTCCGCCGATAGTTAAATTAACAAAGTACGTATGGCCGTGGACACGTGTACATTTTCCAGCACGTTCGTCAGGAATAAAGTGTGCTGCGGAAAAGTTAAAGTCTTTATTCAGTTCATACATATAATCATGGTCAACTTGTGGATAAATTTGTTGCATCATCGTACTTCACTCTCTTTCTCAGCAAGATATTGGTCAAGACCGCGCTGTCTTAATTGGCATGCCGGACATTCGCCACAGCCTTCTGCGATAATGCCGTTATAACACGTTAATGTACGGTCACGCACGTAATCGAGTACACCTAAATCGTCACTTAATGCCCAAGTTTCTTTTTTATTGAGCCACATGAGCGGTGTATGTATGACAAAATCACGATCCATTGCTAAATTCAATGTCACGTTCATCGACTTAATGAAACTGTCGCGACAATCTGGATAACCGGAAAAATCCGTTTCGCATACACCTGTAATGAGATGTTTTGCACCGATTTGGTACGCTAATGCACCGGCAAAAGATAAGAAAAGTAAGTTTCGGGCAGGGACAAAAGTGTTAGGGACATCATTATGGTTGTCGATGGTCATATCATGTGATGTGAGCGCGTTAGGTGTCAGTTGGGAGAGCAATGCCATATCGAGTACGTGATGTTTGAGTCCTTGATCTTGTGCGATTTCTTTTGCGACTTCGATTTCTTTCGCATGACGCTGACCGTATTCAAATGTAACCAGTTCAACTTCTTTAAAATGTTTTTTAGCATAGAAGAGACATGTCGTACTGTCTTGTCCGCCGCTAAATACTACAAGTGCCTTTTCGTTATTGAGCACTTCTGACATGATTGATCGCTCCTTTTGTAGAGAAGCTCCTAAAATAAGGCATAAAAAAAGCCGTCACTATAAAAAATAGACGGTGAGGTGTGTCTAGTTTTTTATAGAGGGTTGGTAGCTAGGAACCTCTGCAATTCAATTCTGTTCCATACTGTAATACATTTAGCAAGATAAATCAAGTCGTGCTCTGCTGATTATCACTTCAATTTTGTCAATTAGGTCGACATTTGTGATAATAGAAGTATTAAAGAAAGAACGAGGCAAAAACTATGATAGTGATGATAGATAATAAAGATTCTTTTACGTATAATATTGTTGACTATGTAGAATATGAGAGTCAGCAACCTGTCACGGCAATCGATGTCGAGGCTGTTTCTATTGCGACATTAAAAGAGATGCAACCGACAGCACTCATTATTTCTCCTGGACCTGGTGCGCCAGAAGATTACCCGATTCTTTTTGAAGTGGTGAAGGCTTTTGAATCGACGACACCGATTTTGGGCGTGTGTTTAGGATTTCAATTATTAGTGACGTATTATGGTGGGAAAATCATTCATGCGCCGCGACCTGTTCATGGTCATACGACGCGTATCCGTCATGACCAATCGTTGTTATTTGATGGGTTACCTGAGGAGTTTGAGGTGATGCGTTACCATTCATTAATGGCAGATTCGACGACGATTGGGGCACCTCTCGTTGTGTCAGCACAAAATGAAGAAGGTATTGTGATGGCAGTACGTCATAAGTCACGACCAATATATGGGGTCCAATATCATCCTGAGTCTATTTTATCTGAATACGGTCACGAACAAATACGAAACTTTTTGAGAAAATCGGGGGTTCATCATGGTTGTGAAGTTTAATTATAAATATTATAACGATCCGGATACGACCACGACGTATCAATATCATTTTGAAGAACCGCTTCATACAGGCGTTGCACGAGAGCTGAAGCAAGTGGGCCAAGTGGTTGATGAGGCGGCACAGTACCAACAACAAGGGTATTACGTCGCACTATATTTGCCATATGAAGCGGCACCGTATTTTCATGAAGATTTTCAAACTTATACACCAGAAAACCATATTTACGCAGCGTATTATGTTTTTGAACAACCCGTTGACGCTGAAAAAAATGCACCAACTGAACCGCAACAACAAAGAGGACTTGGCGGCCATTTTCAATTTATGGATAGTCAAAAGACGATTACGCAACATATTCGTACGATACACGATGAAATTACAGCAGGCTGGACGTACCAAGTGAACTATACGACACGTCTTAAAAGCTTTGATCAGATGTCGATTTCAGCGATGTATGAACGATTGACACAACAAACGAATGGCGACTACACAGTGCTCATCGACACAGCAGAAGTGAAGGTCGCATCGATTTCGCCAGAACTCTTTTTTCAAGTGGGTGACTTTGGTGAAAATGGTAGAACAGTGGTCAGCAAACCGATGAAAGGGACGATGCCACGAGGGGCGACGGTTGAAGAAGATGAACGTCATGCAAAAATCTTACGAGAATCTCAAAAAGATCGTGCTGAAAATGTGATGATTGTCGATTTATTACGTAATGATATTGCGCGAGTGGCCGAACGAGGTAGTGTGAAAGTGTACCATCCATTCGCGATTGAACGTTATCAAACTGTTTTTCAAATGACGACGATGGTGACTGGACGTGTTTCGGACACGACGACGTATCAAACGTTACTAGGCGCACTTTTCCCGTGTGGTTCTATTACAGGTGCACCAAAAGTGAATACGATGCGCATTATTCATCGTCTTGAAACAACGCCACGTCATATTTATTGTGGGGCTATCGGTTTGTTACATCCGAATGGACGCGCGATTTTTAATGTGCCAATACGGACAGTCGAACAAATCAATGACACATTGTATTACGGCGTTGGTGCAGGGATTACGATAGATTCTGATCCAAAGCAAGAATATGCAGAATTTCATGCGAAAACGAAAATATTAGAGGGATTACGATGAATTTATTTGAAACGATGCGACTGGACAATGGTGAGATACCAAGACTTGCATATCATACTGAACGAATACAGCATGCAAGCACACAACTCGGAATGCCCTTTGTATTATCACAATGGCGCCAAACGATACAACAATTATGTGAAGCATACCCAAGCGGTCAATATCGTGTGAAGGTCATCCTTGAACCGATTGGAGCAATCTATACAGAAATAAGTGTATTGCAAGAAACGACAACGATGACGGCGCAATTTGTTCCAATGAAGCGAGATATACCAGAATGGCAACGCGTGTATAAAACATCTGAACGCAATCATGTAGCGCATGCGCACACGACGCAACTCGCTTTGTTCTATGATGAGGGCACGGATAAAGTGCTTGAATTTGATATTGGCAATGTCGTCCTTACAATAGAAGGCACACATTATACACCTGTATACGAAAAAGACTTTTTACAAGGGTGTATGCGCCGTGCTTTGTTAGCTGACCAGCAAATAACGGAAAAACATTTGACGACGGCGATGGTAAAAGAAGCACTACAACAAGGCGGTCAACTATGGATGATCAATAGTTTGCGTGAGTGGGTGCCCATTACGCTTGAACATATAAAGTAGGTGATTGAATGATTGCGCTCTATATTTTAGGATTTCTTATCGTGATGTGGATCGGTCAAATCGTTTCACAACGGCTTGTTTCCCGTCAATATCGCTTATGGGTTTACTTGTGGATGCTAGGAATACTTGTCATTCAATGCATGCTGATCTATGGTTTTGTCGGTGAACTCACACAATATACACGCGAAATTTTAAGTTTATTTTATGATGAAAATTAGAGGTGGAAAAATGAAGGTTTATAGTCAAGGGGATCAGGCGATTGTCGTATCATTAAAAGGGGACGTGACGCCAGCCGCTACTGAAAAGTTACTGTTGATACGTCACTGTTTATTAAAACAAAACTATCCATTTATTACTGAAATCGTACCGACTGAAACGGATATGTTGATTTCTTATGATGCGCGAATGATGATGAAACATTTGAATATTACGTCGCCATTTTTACATATGAAAGCAGTGATTGAAAATATTGATACACACGAGATGACGTTAGACAAAGAAATCCATTGTGTTAAAGTGCCGATTGTGTATGGTGGAGCGCACGGCCCGCATTTAGACATGATTTTAAAAGAACTGAATATGGACCGTCAAACGTTTATTGATATACATACTGGTGCAGACTATTTCGTTTCGATGATGGGATATTCGCCAGGCTTTCCTTATTTAGCAGGTTTAGATCCACAGATTATTGTGAATCATACCGCAACTGAACCACGTTTAATTCCAGCTGGATCGGTCATTTTAGAAAACAATAAATGTGGAATCACAACGACTGAAACATATAGTGACTGGCTTGTTATTGGCTATACATCATTGCCATTATTCAATCCTAAAAAAGAGGATTTCGCTTTGATTTCATTGGGGGATCACGTGAAATTTTTTGAAGTACAAGCAGGAGGTAACGACGCATGACAATCATAATAGAAGACAGTGGGCTGTTCTCAAGTTTTCAAGACTTTGGACGTGAAGGCTATGAACATATGGGCGTCATTCGGAGTGGTGCGCTAGATGTACTGGCTCACGAAATTGCCAATCGATTAGTAGGTAATGACCGGAATGAAGCGACACTCGAAATGAACAATCAAATGGCTCGAATTCGCTTTACAGAACCGACGCTCATCGCGTTGTCTGGTGCGCAAGGATTAGCCCATACAGATGAGATGCGCGTGCAAATGAATAAACTGTATTTAATGAATAAAGGTGACGTGTTATCTTTTGATCATTTACGTCGTGGTTCTCGTTTGTATTTAGCTGTTGCGGGTGGTTTTGAACTTGATCAATGGCTCGGCTCCACTTCAACAGATACGATTTCGGGGATGGGTGGTTTTCAAGGACGTCGTTTACAAGCGGGTGACGCCATTGAACTTAAACGTGACTACAATGCGCGCCACCGTCAGTTGTTCAAAAACTTAGCACAGCGTAAAACAGTCGATTGGGGTGTCGATGGTTATGCGTTGTCGTTCAACTATTTGTCAGACGTCGTGCATGTCATTCCGAATAAAGGAACAGAAGATTTTGAAGCGGAAGTGCTCCGTCAATTCACAAATGGCGAGTATCAAGTGACAAGTAAAGCGAATCGAATGGGTGTCGTATTAGAAGGGATGCCGATTAAAGCCTATTATGAAGATATGCCGCCACACCAGTCCGTTAAACGAGGCACGATTCAGGTGAAAAAAGAAGGCGCACCTGTTATTTTGTTAAATGATCATTATACATTAGGCAGTTATCCGCAAATTGGTACGATTGCGTCATATCATTTATCTAAAATTGCACAAAAACGTCAAGGTTCGAAAATTAAATTTCAGTTTATTGATGTGTTACAAGCTGAACAAAACTTAGTGAAATATCATAAATGGCGTAAGCAGTTGTTCCAAGGTATCGAATTTAGAATGCAAAAAGAAATGTTGAAATAAGTACATTTGACAGAAAGATAAACAGATACTACTTGAGTCCGAGTACAATGTGCGCGCATTACTTTATAATAAGTACATTCGATATTTAAATTAAAATCCTTTGATGAAGGGAATATAAAGCGATTATAAAGGCAATGTGAAGTTGCGATGAATATCATCTATGCAAACGGTTTTCACTTGAAATTTTATGTTAACTCCTATATATTGTTATATTGAAATTACTGTTGAATATTACAAATTGATTACAAAAAGCCAAAAAGCTAAGTAGAACTTTTACAATCTTAGTGTATACGATAAATAAATCAACTTTGATGATCAGAATTAAATACGGGGGAACAATTATGGATAAAGGAAAAAAGAAAATAGGCATTTTTACGTTTTTCCTACTCATGGTTTTAACAATCGCGTTAAAAACGTATTTTGCTTATTATGTGGACTTATCACTTGGCGTGAAAGGTTTAACACAAAATTTAATTTTATTAATGAACCCATACAGTTTAGTTGCACTTATTTTAAGTGTGTTCTTGTTCTTTAAAGGACGTAAGGCATATTGGTTCATGTTTATTGGCGGGTTTTTGTTAACCTTTTTACTGTATGCCAATGTCGTGTATTTCCGCTTTTTCTCGGATTTCATTACATTTAGTACATTAAACCAAGTCAGCAATGTAGACTCTATGGGCGGTGCAGTGGGTGCCTCATTCCAATGGTATGACTTTGTCTACTTCAGTGACCTTATCGTTTACTTATTTGTACTCGTGTTCAAACGTAAATGGTTAAGTCGCAATGTTTTTCAGAAAAAGTTTGTACCAGTTGTGATGGCTACAGCAGTTGCGTTATTTTTCTTAAACTTAGCGTTTGCTGAAACAGACCGACCTGAGTTATTAACACGTACATTTGACCATAAATATCTTGTGAAATACTTAGGACCATACAATTTTACAGTTTATGATGGTGTCAAAACTGTACAAAACAATCAACAAAAAGCACTCGCTTCTGAAGATGATTTAACAGAAGTATTGAATTATACAAAACAAAAACGAACAGAACCGAATATGGAATACTATGGGAAAGCTAAAGGCAAAAATGTGATTAAAATCCATTTAGAAAGTTTCCAAACATTCCTAATCAATAAAAAGATTCACGGTGAAGAAGTGACGCCATTTTTAAATAAATTGTCATCAGGTAATGAAGATTTTAGATATTACCCACATTTCTATCACCAAACAGGACAAGGTAAAACTTCAGATGCTGAGTTCACAATGGACAACAGTTTATATGGATTACCTCAAGGTTCGGCCTTTTCACTAAAAAGTGATAATACGTATGAGTCGCTACCAGCAATTATGCACCAAAAACAAGGTTATACAACGAATGTCATGCATGGTGACTACAAAACGTTCTGGAACCGTGACCAAGTTTACCGTCATTTCGGTATAGATAAGTTCTACGATGCGACATACTTTGACATGTCACCAGAAAACTTAGAAAACCTCGGTTTAAAAGATAAGGTGTTCTTTAAAGAAGCGGCGAATTACTTATCTAAAGAAAAACAACCTTTCTATTCGCATTTAATTACGTTGACAAACCACTATCCATTTACTTTAAGTGATGAAGACGCAACAATTGCGAAAGGGGATACAGGGAACTCAACGGTTGATGGTTACATTCAAACAGCGCGTTACTTAGATGAGTCGTTAGAACAGTTCATTAATGATTTGAAAGAACGTGGTTTATACGATGACTCAGTGATTATGATTTATGGTGACCACTATGGTATTTCAGAAAATCATAACAAAGCGATGTCACAACTATTAGGCGAAGAGATTACACCAGCGAAATTCAATGACTTGAATGCGACTGGTTTCTGGTTAAAAGCACCAGGCGTCGAACCTAAAGTGGATGACACATACGCAGGACAAGTTGACGTGATGCCAACGTTACTTCACTTGTTAGGTATTGATACGAAAAACTACCTCATGTTTGGTACAGACATGTTGTCGAAAGACCATAAAGAACTCGTACCATTCCGTAATGGTGATTTCGTGACAAGAAATTATAAATATGTGAACGGTAAAGCTTATAGTAACAAAGATAATCAACCTTTAGAACAGATGCCAGCAGACCTTGATAAGAATAAGAAGCAGGTTCAACACGATTTAGAAATGAGCGATAAAGTCTTAAACGGTGACTTATTCCGATTCTATGACAATCCTGATTTCGATAAGGTGAACCCAGCAGATTATAAATATCCTACAGGTCCAAAAGCAAATCAAAAATAAATGAATCATGGCAGGAAAGTGTACAAATCAGTGCATTTTCCTGTTTTTTCGTATTTCAGTCAAGGGATGACTTAATGACGCAATGTATGAATTGAAGCGTAAGCAAAGTGAGCAAACATAAAGTGTAAACAGTGTGAAAGAAAATATCTCACATGCAATGATGAAGATTGATAGTGATACAGCAACAAAAAATCCGCTCAGTGTTGAATCACATTGAGCGGATTTTTTAATTACCCTAAAGCAACATCGAGTATCATCATAATGGTAAAGCCGACCATCAAGCTGAGTGTTGCAAGATCTGTATTTTTACCGGACTGTGAATCGGGGATTAATTCTTCAACGACGACGAATATCATCGCGCCTGCCGCAAAAGCGAGTGCATAAGGGAGTATCGGTGTCACAACAAGCACAGCCGCTGCGCCCACTGTAGCAAAAACAGGTTCTACCAGTGCTGATGCTTGCCCATAGTTGAAAGCTTTCCATTTTGACTGTCCTGAAGCATGAATCGGTAATGATAATGCAGCCCCTTCAGGAATATTTTGAATCCCAATCCCAATCGCAAGTCCGAGTGCCCCTAACAACGTTGCATGTTCATTTCCTGTCGCAATGCCACCAAAAGCAACCCCGATTGCGAGCCCTTCAGGAATGTTATGCAAAGTAATCGCAAGTAACAAAAGTGTGTTTTTGTTTAGACTTGTCTCTACACCTTCTTGATGCTGTGATTCATCTGTTGCATTTTGATGCATGTGTGGAATGACATAGTCCAAAGAGCGAATGAACACACCGCCGAGTAAAAAGCCGATTGCTGCTGGAAGCCATGGTACAGCACTGTCCGAACTGCTTTCAATGGCAGGTTGGAGCAATGACCAAAAGCTTGCTGCAATCATAATACCGGCAGCAAATCCTTGCATCGAATTTAACACTTTTTCGTTGACACTTTTAAATACAAATACGATGGCAGCCCCTAATGCAGTTAATAGCCATGTGATGATACCTGCAAATAGTGCTTGTAAAAAAGGGGGCGTGTTTGAAATATAATCCAACATTGATATAGCTCCTTGTATCATTTGTTCCAAAAAAAGTGTATAATATATAGAACTGATTTAAGGTTAACAGATAAATGTGAGCAAATCTATAAGAAAAAGGGTGTATGTGTTGTGGAAGCGTATAAAATTGAGCACCTCAACAAATCTTATGCGGATAAAGTCATTTTTGATGATTTACAGTTATCCATTTCAAATCAAGAGCGAATCGGGTTGGTAGGAATCAATGGAACAGGTAAAAGTTCATTGCTCAAAGTCATTGCAGGAATCGACGAAGATTTTGATGCCGTTCAAACGCATCCGAAACAATACCGTATTCGTTATGCGGCACAAAACCATAACATAGACCCAGCGTTAACGGTTTATGAAGCTGTTTATAGTGCGGATTCCAAAGAGTTACAAGTCATTAAGCGTTATGAAGAAGCCACTGCACAATACGCAGAAAAGCAAACGGAACAAGCTTTTGAAGTAATGATGGCAGCTCAAGCTGATATGGATGCTTACAGTGCTTGGGATTATAGTGCTGAGATTAAAACAATTTTATCTAAACTAGGTATTCATGATACGACACGACGAATGCGTGAATTATCAGGTGGTCAACAAAAGCGTGTAGTTTTAGCACGTACTTTAATTGAAAAACCAGATTTATTATTATTAGATGAACCGACGAACCATTTAGATTTCGAATCGATTCATTGGTTAATTCAATTTGCAAAGTCATATCCGAAGACAGTTGTCTTTGTTACGCACGATCGTTACTTTTTAAATGAAGTAGCGACACGCATTGTAGAGTTACGAAACGGAAAGTTAGATACATATCCAGGCAACTATGAAGCTTATATTGCAATGCGAGCAGAGCGTGAAGAAATAGAAGCGCGCCAACAAACGAAGCAGCGTGCACTTTTTAAACAAGAGTTAGCATGGATGCGTGCGGGTGTTAAAGCGCGAACAACGAAGCAACAAGCAAGACAAGATCGTTTTCATGAATTAAAAGAACAAGTACAGTCTCATCAAACGCAAGAGAAGGGGTCATTGAATCTTGCTTATTCACGATTAGGCAAACAAGTATTTGAACTTGAAAATATCACGAAACGAATTGATAATCGTACATTGTTTGAAAACGTGACGACATTGATTCAAAAGGGCGTGCAAATCGGCATTGTAGGTCCGAATGGTGTTGGTAAAACAACGATGCTGAACATTTTAGCAGGTGAGGACCAGCAATATGACGGTGTATTAAAAGTAGGTCAAACGGTTAAAGTGGCTTATTTTAAACAAACTGATGAACGTCTGAATCGGGATATCCGTGTCATTGATTTCTTGCGCGAAGAAAGCGAGTTGGCACGTCAAAAAGATGGGACGACGGTTTCTGTCACGCAATTGTTAGAACGCTTTTTATTTCCGAGTGCGACACATGGTAAGAAAGTGTTCAAACTTTCAGGTGGCGAGCAAAAGCGTCTGTATTTATTAAAGTTGTTAGTGCATCAGCCTAATGTGTTGTTGCTAGACGAGCCGACAAATGACTTAGATACTGAGACGTTAACGATTTTAGAAGACTATATTCAAACATTCGGTGGCACCGTGATTACTGTGAGCCATGACCGTTACTTTTTAGATAAAGTAGTAGATTGTTATTGGTATATTCATGATGGTCAAATTGACATGATTTTAGGTCGGTTTGAGGATTATTTAGCATATCAAAAGCAACTTGAACAGGCAGCAACAAAAGTAGAGTATGTGAAGCAACAGTCAACAGAGCAACCAAAGAAGAAAAAAGGATTATCTTACAACGAAAAACGAGAATATGAAATGTTATTAGTTCGCATTGATGAAACTGAAACGCGTCTAAGTGAAATTGACGCAGAAATGATCGAAGCGAACGCAGATTATGCCAAAATCAAAGCATTAAATGAAGAGAAAGAAACGCTCGAAGCTCAATATGATACCGACATCACGCGGTGGAGTGAACTAGAAGAAATATTAGAACAATAGAGGGATAGCATGGAGCAAACATTGTCGCATTATTTTGGATACAAAACTTTTCGTCCTGGTCAAAAAGAGATTATTGAACGCGTATTGAATCATCATCATACGTTAGGTGTTTTACCGACAGGTGGTGGGAAGTCATTATGTTACCAAGTGCCAGGATTAATGTTTAAAGGAACGACCATTGTCATTAGTCCTTTAATTTCGTTAATGAAAGACCAAGTGGATCAATTGACAGCGATGGGCATATCTGCAGCATATTTGAATAGTAGTTTAAGTACACAAGCCCAAAAAGATATCGAAGCACAGTTAGTTAATGGTGAACTGAAATTTTTATACATCGCACCGGAACGTTTTGAACAAACATATTTTGAAATGTTATTACGACGCGTTGACATTTCCTTAGTCGCTTTTGATGAAGCGCACTGTATTTCAAAATGGGGACACGATTTTCGACCGAGTTATCAAGCAGTCATTCAACGTGTATTAGCCATTCCTCAGCAGTTTTCGATTGTCGCTTTGACTGCTACAGCGACGACAGAAGTACAACAAGATATTATGGAACGGTTGATGATTCAACGCCAACACTTAGTTAAAACGAGCATTCGCCGTCGTAATTTAAAGTTTCAAGTGAATGGCACATATCAACGTCAAAAGTTTGTACTCGAGTATATTCAAAATCACAGTCAAATGGCGGGCATTGTCTACTGTTCGACACGTAAACAAGTGGAAGCCTTGTATGAAGCGTTAGAAGAAGCGGATGTGCCAGTGACATACTATCATGCGGGAATGACAGCGAAGCAAAGAGATGAAGCGCAGAATGACTTTTTATATGATCGGACGCGTGTCGTTGTAGCGACTAACGCATTCGGTATGGGTATTGATAAATCCAATGTCCGTTACGTCATTCATTACAATATGCCAGGTGATTTGGAGTCTTATTACCAAGAGGCAGGGCGTGCAGGTCGAGATGGTCTAGATAGTGATTGTATTTTACTATACAGTGACCGAGATATTGGTTTACATCAATATTTTATTAGTGCTTCAAAAGCGGATGACGATTACAAGGAACGTATGGGTGAAAAGTTAACAAAAATGATTCAATATACGAAAACAAGTAAATGTCTTGAAGCAACGTTAGTGCATTATTTTGAGCCGAATGAAAAGCTGGAAGAATGTCAGCAATGTAGTAATTGTATCGATAAAAATAAAACATACAATATGACAAAAGAAGCGAAAATGATTATTAGCGGTGTCGCTCGTTTACGTCAACGCGAAGGCTATCAAACAGTGATTCAAGTCTTGCGTGGAGAAGTTTCGGACTATATTCGCCATCAAGGATATGAAAACTTATCGACGTACGGCATTATGAAAGACTATACGACTGGAGAGTTGCACCATTTAATTGATGAACTGCGCTTTAAAGGTTTCTTGAATGAACATGACGAAGTATTGATGTGTGATGCATCAGTAGAAAAATTATTGAGTGAAGATACACAAGTTTATACAACGCCTTTCAAACGTAAATCGAAAGAAACAGTGCATATTAATACTGTAGAAGGGGTCGACCGTACGTTATTTGAAAAGCTTGTAGAAGTCAGACGTGAAATGAGTGAGCGTTTAAATATGCCACCTACGAATATTTTTACAGATTATACGCTAGAGGCATTTGCGAAAAGAAAGCCTGTTACGAAACAAGAAATGATTCAGATTGATGGTGTGGGCAGTTATAAATTGAAGCACTATTGTCCTGAATTTTTAGAAGCGATACAAGAATATAAAATGCATAATTCGTAACGTATTTAATAGAGTTAAAACAAAAATTGGTTGGATATGTCGAGGTTTTTAAAGCTAGGAAAACTTAATTGTGTCCTAGCTTTCCTTTTTGACTGAACGTTCAATTATGAGACGAAATAGCGATGAAAAGAAAGGTAGCAAAGGATACGACATGTCGTTTTCATATGTTTAAAATTTTTAAGTGCAAATCAAGTTATTTTTACAATAAATTGTGCTTTAATGAGTATTATGCCTAACTATTTAGGGTAATTGAAAATGTGTAAAAATAAAATGAAATGAAAACGAAAAGATAGAGGGATTGTATGATAAAATTTAGCAATGTTTCTAAGCGTTATGATGACCGAGTCGTCGTCAATCAAGTTGATTTGCAAATTAGTGAAGGTGAATTTTTCGTCTTGATTGGTCCGTCTGGCTCAGGTAAAACAACAACAATGAAAATGATTAACCGCTTAATACCATTATCTGAAGGTTACATCTATTTTAAAGACCGTCCGATTAGTGATTATTCAGTATATGAAATGCGTTGGGATATGGGGTATGTGCTACAACAAATTGCCTTATTTCCGCATATGACAATACGTGACAATATCGCACAAGTACCGTTGATGAAAGGTTGGACAAAAGAAAAGATTGATGCACGCGTCGATGAACTATTGTCGATGGTTGGACTGGACCCAGAACAGTTTAGAGACCGAAAACCTGAAGAATTATCAGGAGGTCAACGTCAACGTGTAGGTGTCGTCCGTGCGCTCGCAGTTGATCCACCTGTCATTTTAATGGACGAACCGTTTAGCGCTTTAGATCCGATTACACGAGAAAAATTACAAGATGACTTGTTAAAATTACAAAATCAAATTAAGAAAACGATTGTATTCGTTACACATGATATCGAAGAAGCATTCAAATTAGGAGACCGTATTTGTCTACTGAATCATGGTCATGTGGAACAAATTGGGACGCCTAATGACTTTATTAAATCACCCAAAAATGATTTCGTTTGCCAATTTTTGGGTGACTTGACGAGCGTTGTACTGAATCATTTTTCACTTGGTAAAGTAGTAGAACTTGCTGGTGAAAAAGCAACAGAGGAGCAGCTGAGCCAGTATCCTGTCGTCCATGCTGATCAAACAGTGAGTGATGTTTATGATGCGCTTGTACAACATGAAGCGGTTATTGTACCAGTTGAAGGTGAACAGTGGTCTTTATCACGCCAAGACATCTTTAGCTTTTTATCAAAAAATCAGGCAGGTGAGACAGCATGAATACATTTTTAGAGACATTGAATAGTCGAAAAGGTGAGTTATTTGCTGCCTTACTTGAACATATTCAACTTTCATTTGTTGCACTACTGATTGCCGTGTTAATCGGTGTACCTCTCGGCATTTTGTTAACGAAAACGAAAAAAATATCTGAAGTGGTGATTAACATTGCAGCGGTCTTACAAACCATTCCGTCACTTGCTTTACTCGGTTTGATGATTCCTTTATTCGGTATTGGAACGGTACCTGCTGTCATTGCGCTCGTTGTTTACGCACTATTACCGATTTTACGTAATACATATACGGGGATTACAGGTGTTGATAGTTCGTTAGTAGAAGCTGCAAAAGGGATTGGTATGAAGCCGTTACGTCGTTTGACTAAAGTAGAATTACCACTAGCGATGCCTGTGATGATGGCAGGGATTCGTACAGCTATGGTGCTCATCATCGGTACAGCTACATTAGCAGCATTAATCGGTGCGGGGGGTTTAGGTGACTTAATTTTATTAGGTATTGACCGTAACAATACGTCATTAATTTTAATTGGAGCGATTCCAGCAGCGATATTAGCCATTTTATTCGATGTAGTTTTAAGAATTTTAAGCCACATCTCTTATCGTAAAATGTTAGCAACACTTGGTGTGATTTTACTGCTCATGTTGATGGTTACGATTGCACCACTTTTTTCTAGTCAAAATGAACGAATTACGATTGCAGGAAAGTTAGGAACAGAGCCATCAATTATTACGAATATGTACAAGATTTTAATTGAAGACCAAACAGACTATACCGTGTCAGTGAAAGACGGCATGGGTAAAACAACATTTTTATTCAATGCATTAAAATCAGACGATATTGATGGTTATTTAGAATTTACCGGAACTGTATTAGGTGAATTGACGAAAGAAACACCGAAATCTAAAGACGAAAAAGAAGTGTATCAACAAGCGAACGCAAGCTTAGAGAAAAAATTTGATATGACATTGTTGAAACCTATGCAATACAATAATACGTATGCATTAGCAGTGAAGCGAGACTTTGCTGAGGCACACAACATTAAAACGATTAGCGACTTGAAAAAAGTTGAAGATGACATCAAGCCAGGCTTTACACTTGAATTTAATGACCGTGAAGATGGTTATCCTGCAATTCAAAAAGCGTATCACTTAAACTTCCAAAATGTGAAAAAGATGGAACCTAAGTTGCGTTATCAAGCTATTGAAAGTGGCGATATTAACCTAATTGATGCGTATTCGACAGATGCAGAATTAAAACAATATGATATGGTCGTTCTCGATGATGACCGCAAAGTTTTCCCACCGTATCAAGGTGCACCATTGTTTAAAAAGTCATTTATTGAGAAGCACCCAGGTGTTGAGAAAGCGTTAAATCAATTAGAAGGTAAAATTTCTGATGAAGAGATGCAAGAGATGAATTATCGTGTAGCTGAAAAAGATGAGGATCCGTATGAAGTTGCAAAAGAATATCTCGAGAAACAAGGTTTGATTGAAAAATAAACATATTTTTCCAGTTGCTGTTGTTAATGTGTTTATGGGTGATGTGTTCACTTTGTTGGACCTGATTGAAATATTATAGAAGGCTGGACCATTTCTACTTTTCGAACTTTTGAAGATAAGTGATGGTCCAGCTTTGCTATATTAATGGTATTGACGTGTTTTCGTTATGATACACGTGTGAGCAATCATTTTTACTTCTGAATTGTAAAATTTTTTAGTTGAGTCGTGTTTTAGATTTCATCTATTTTGATTGGTTGTGAGTCTAGCAATTTAAGGTGAAAATCGCTATACTAGTATGTATATTTTAAAAATTCTGATTTATGGGAGGTTTAGAAATGAAGTCTCAAATTTCTAAATTAAGTGCATATCAACCTGGATTGTCACCGGAGAAGTTAAAAGAAAAGTATGGGGTTGAGGGTGAACTTCACAAACATGCTTCTAATGAAAATTTATTTGGTCCATCTCCTAAAGCGAAACAAGCGATTAAAGATCATGTGGATGACCTCTTTTTATATCCTGAACCGAATGCGCCGTTGTTACAAGAAGCGATTGCCGCGCATTATGGTGTTGATAAAGCACAAGTTCTTTTTGGCGCGGGCCTTGATGAAATGATTATTATTATTTCTAGAACTTTAGTGCGCGCAGGAGACAATATTGTGACGAGTGCGGGTACATTTGGCCAATATCTTCACAATGCAGTCGTAGAAGATGCGGAGACGATTCAAGTGCCACTCATTGATGGGGCGTTTGATTTAGACGGTATTGCAGCAGCAGTGAATGATAAAACAGCAGCGGTATGGATTTGTAACCCGAACAATCCAACTGGTACATACCATACACATGATGACATCGTGGCGTTTTTAGAAAAGATTCCTTCACACATTCCAGTATTTATGGATGAGGCTTATGCGGAATATGTGACTGCTGAAGATTACCCAAAAACGTTAGAATTAATGAAGCAATATGATAATGTCGCGTTAATGCGTACGTTCTCCAAGGCCTATGGTTTAGCAGGATTACGTATCGGCTATCTCATTTCTACGCCAGAATTAGCTGCACAATTAAATGTGATTCGTCCGCCATTTAATACGACACGTTTATCTGAACAAGCGGCATTGAAAGCGTTAGAAGACCAAGCGTATTTACAACAAGTCGTAGAAACGAACCGTGTTGAAAGAGAAAAGTTCGTAAATCTTGAAACATCTTTAAAAATTTATCCGTCTCAAACGAACTTTGTCTTTGTAGAGACAGACCGTGCGAAAGAATTGGATGAAACATTGTTACGTAACGGCATTATTGCGCGTCTTTTCCCAACTGGTGTCCGCATTTCATTAGGTTTCCCAGAACAAAATGAAGTTATTCGCAATGTATTGAAATCATTTTAATCCTAAAAAATAGCATCCTTATCGTGTGCGGGAATCATCAAGCATCGAGAAAAAGTATGTTATGATAAAGCGGTGAGATGAATGTATACAAGGAGCGATAACATGAGAACTTCAATAGGGATAGATATGGATGAAGTACTGGCAGATACGATGGGCGCGATTTTAGATGAGTTGAATCGCCGTACACAATTAGGTGTGACAATCGATCAAATCGCTGGAAAAAGAATTTATGAAATCATGCCAGAACATACGAAAGAAATCCGTGATATTTTGGCATCAGATGGCTTTTTCGGTCGTTTAGATGTGATGAAAGATGCACAAGAGGTCGTTGAAAAGTTATCCAAGCACTATGATATCTACATTGTCACAGCTGCGATGGATGTACCGACATCTTTCCACGATAAATATGAATGGTTACTGAAACATTTCCCATTTTTGGATTCACAACAATTTGTGTTCTGTGGGCGTAAAGATATTGTCGCAACAGACTATTTAATTGATGACAATCCGCGTCAATTAGGGGGACATACTGGGAAGCCGTTGATGTTTTCAGCACCGCATAATGAAGGGAATACCGATTTTGAACGTGTGAATAATTGGAAAGAAGTAGAAGCTTACTTTTTCGGTAAAGAAGCATAGTATTTAAAAAATTGCGGGAACAGATTTTACATTGTTTCTGAACATCATAAAAAGAGGCGCTCGGGCAGTTACTTTCCTGAACGCCTCTTTTTTATTGTTTTAAACTCTAGTTATCATTGGCTTGTCCCGGTTCAACCGTCAGTAATTCAATCGCTTGTGGAATGATTTCAATATCAACCGGTGTTTCTAAAGCAATTTCACCATCGATATCGACACGCATTGTTGGCTCAGTATGCACGTGAATATGGCGGCTCGGAATGTGTTGGATATTGTCACTAATTTCACTCCACGTCATACTATCTCGTAAACTAAAGATATCTTTAAGAATGCTCATACTATAGTTATTAAAGATAAATGTATTCAGTTCGCCATCACTAGGAGACATTTCCATAAGTGGGATTTTGCCGCCACCAATGAACCGACCGTTTGCAATTAACAACATGGATGTCTCACCCGTATACGTTTGTCCGTCAATATCTAATGTATAGTTAAATGGTTTTGGATTCGAAAGTGTTTTAAGTGTTGAAGTAATATAACTTAATTTGCCAAACAAGTCTTTAGATTTACCTTGGACATTTTCAGCATTTTGGACCATCAAACCAATACCTGCAAAGTTTAATACATAACGATCTTCAACTTTCATCACATCATATTTTTGCGGTGATGAGAGCAAGAGGTCATGACTTGCTGGGCCTGCTTTAGTAGATAAGTTGAGTGTTTTGGCAAAGTCGTTAAACGTACCGCCTGGAATAATACCGACTGGGAGGTTTAAGTCATATTTTAAGACACCATTAATTAATTCATTGACCGTTCCATCGCCACCTAAAATGAACAGGACATCGATATGTTCAGAATTGCCTTGTGCTTGAATATGTTGACAGTATTTTTCAATGTCACCTTCATTTTCACTTAATTGAATGGTAAATCTTTTGCAGAGTTGGGTGAGCGCTACTGTTACTTCGCCCAAGCCTTCGTGTATTTTGTTGAGTCCTGAATGTTGGTGATAAAAAAGAACGCCGTGCTCGTATTGTGGTGCCATAAGAATGCTCCTTTCAATTCGCATACACTTACCTGTATACCGCAATTGTCGTCATGTTAATCATAGTAATTTCAAACGAGCGAAAAAATAGGGTGAGCGTACGAGGAATAACCCAATCGTATACTCACCCTTTTAATATTAACGGATGCCTTTCATTGCTCTTAAAATAAATGGTGAACCGATCACTGCCAATATAGCGACAACGACCGCAATACCACCGATAAGACCGAAATAGTTTTGGTCTCCAATAATAGGCTGAAGTTTCACAAGTTGTGCATTAATCGCTTGTGCTGTTGCGTTTGTTAACAACCATAAACTCATCATTTGAGAGTTGAAGTTTTCTGGTGCAAGTTTAACAGCTGAACTGTTTCCTGTAGGTGAAATACAAAGCTCACCAATCACACAAATGATATATGACAAGATAATCCACACAAACCAAATATTATTGCCATTGTATGCATAAATGACAAACATCATCAGTATGAATGAGCCACCTGCTAAAAATAAACCTAAAGCAAACTTAATCGGTAAGCTTGGTTCAAAGCGACCTAATCTTCTCCATAACCAAGAAATCACTGGTGCAAAGACAACAATGAAAAATGGGTTAATCGATTGGAACCATGTCACAGGGAATACACTTTCCCAACCGAATAAGTTAAAGGCAAGGTCTGCTTTTTCATCCGCATAGACAGCAAGTACGTTAGCACCTTGTTCTTGAATCGACCAGAAAATAACACCGACAACAAATAAAGGAATAAATGCGATAACACGTGAACGCTCAATATCTGTTGTATCTTTACTCACAATCATAATCGTAAAATAAACAAAAGGTAATGCAAAACCTAAAACTAATACGATTAAACTCACTAAATTAAAAGAAAGTGTACCCGTCATGTATGAGATGAGCACTACTAATACGATAGCAGCGATAATCACACCAAAAATCACGCCATACTTTTTCTTTTCTGCTGGGCTTAAAGGATTCGGTGCGTCAACCCCGATTCGACCTAAATTACGCTTATGGAATAAAAGGTAGAATAGGAGTGAAATTCCCATACCAATGGCAGCAATTAAAAAGCCACCGTGGAAGTTTCCAACGCCTCTAAAATGGTCTAAAACGAGCGGAGAAATAAAAGCCCCCATATTCACCGCCATATAGAAAATAACGAAACCTGAATCAACACGGCTATCATCTTTAGGATAGAGACGACCTACAATATTTGAAATGTTCGGTTTCATTAGACCTGAACCGATGATAATAAAGAACATCGATGACAGTAATCCTGTTAAACCAAATGGTAAGCTCAAACAAACATGACCGATAATAATTAAAACAGCGCCATAAAACATCGAGCGTCTTGTTCCGAGTATTCGGTCAGCTACCCAGCCCCCTAAAATAGATGTCATGAAGATTAACGAGCCATACACAGCTATCAACGATTGAGCGAATGTTTTTTCGAGCCCTAAACCACCCTGACTTACGTTGTAGTAAATGTAGTAAATCAATAGGGCACGCATACCGTAATAACTAAATCTCTCCCAGAATTCTACGGTATATAATACGCCTAAACCACGAGGATGGCCGAAGAATCCTTTTTGAGGAATCTCTTGTACAGCTTTTTCGTGTGATAATTCTGACATTTCAATCAATCCTTCCTATCTGAACAAAACATATAATAGAAAGTTTACGCCTGATGAAAATAAATAGCAATTAGTTTTTTAAAAATAATAAAATTTTAAAAATTCAGACAAAATATAAAGTTATATATGGTTAAGTTATACACTATGCGTAGCGGTATAGTTTTGGGCTAACATATGGAATATATTAGATAAATAAAAGAAAATAGGAGCATTCATCTTTTATCGAATATGCTTATTTTGATATTGAAAAAACGAAATGGGCGATGTAGTGTAATAAGAAAGTTTTTTGAAAATAATATCAGAGGTTGAGAACGACCTTGTCCCAACCTCTGATATCTATGAAAAAGTGTTTAACTTATTTCACACCTTGCATTAAGTTTTTAATAAATGGTGAAACGAAAATTAAAATGATACCGATGGCCACTGCGAATAACCCTGAATAAAGGAAATACTGGTCTGTGCTCATGTGGACATAAAGATTAACCATTTTTGTGTTTAAACCTTGTGCCATGGCATTAGATAAAAACCATATACTCATCATTTGTCCAGCAAAAGCTTCAGGTGCAAGTTTTGTTGTTGTCGATAAACCGATAGGCGATAAACAGAGTTCACCGAATGTAACAAGCAAGAAACTCGCAACTAACCAGAATGGATTAATCAAACTGTTGGTATCTGGAATAATCATAATTAAATACGAAAGACCAGCTAAAATAACACCGAGCGCAAATTTAACAACAGTTGGTGGATTATAACGACCAAGTCTTACCCATAATGTTGAGAAAATTGGCGCCAAAATAATAATGAAAAATGGATTTAAAGATTGGAACCATGCAGGTGGGATATGAAAATCAATTAATCCACCTGTAACTTTAGCTAACTCAAGCTCTGTTTTCGTATCTGAGAACTGTGCTAACACCGTTGATCCTTGCTCTTGAATCATCCAAAAGGCAACAGACGCAATGAACAACGGAATATACGCAAAAACACGTTTACGTTCAAAATCTGCTGTTTTCTTACTTAAAATAATTTTCGTAAATAAGAGAATCGGTAGGAGTACACCTAAAAATGTAATGATGTTCGAGAACGTGCCAATTGTTAAATGACCTGTTTGTTGAAGTACAACGCCAATCACGAGAAGCACAACGACAATGCTACCGACAATTTTGATAAGTTTTGAACGTTCTTCCTTCGTTAATGGATTAGGTACTTCTACACCCGCAAGACCGAGTGACTTTTTATTTGTGAGTAAATATGCCAATAAACCGAAAAACATCCCTACAGCCGCAATTGCAAAGCCGACATGGAAACCGATATTGACTTGCACCCATCCGATGATAAGTGGTGATAATAAAGCCCCTAAATTGATACTCATATAAAAGATAGTGAACGCCGAATCCATACGTGCGTCATTCTTATCGTATAATAAGCCTACTGTTGAAGAGATATTCGGCTTTAATAGACCTGTCCCCATAATTAAAAAGAGTAAGGCGATAAGTAATAAAACGAGACTGTTCGGTAGTGACATTAAAATGTGACCGACCATAATTAAAACAGCACCATAAAACAGTGCGTGACGTGTTCCTGTAATACGGTCAGCAATCCAACCCCCGATGACCCCACTCATATAAACTAAAGCGCCGTATATAGAAACGATTTGAAGTGCGACACCTTGATCTAGACCGAATCCACCTTTAGCTACTGAATAATAAATATAGAAAGCCAAAATCCCTTTCATTCCGTAGTAGCTAAACCGTTCCCAAAATTCTGTAAATACAAGCGTGCTTAACCCTTTTGGATGACCGAAGAATCCTGAACGAGGTGTACTGTTAAGGATCTCTTCTTTTGTATAATGTGAACTCATTGACTACTTTCCCCCCATTCAAATCAAGTTAGACTTATTTTATAACTTAATGGTATGGGAGACAAGAATTTTTTAATGCAAAGAACATTTTATAATATATTTTTATGGTTAAGTTAATATATATAGTTTTAGTCTTGATATATAGTTAACTAATTTTTTTGATGTATATTCCGATATATTCACTAGACTTTATCGATTTGCGCATAGCATTTTTCTAGTTGACAGTAAAATGTATTGAAAATTTAGGCCGATTGTATTTGTAAGCAAATTAAAAAATGGATATCACAAGGCTAAATTTAAATTTTTTGCTATGAAAAGATTTGAAAGAAAAAATTTGGAGTTGGATATAAATAGGGGGCTAAGGTGTATATAGTCATATTAATAAGATTTTGTATATATAATAGTAGAAAAATTGTTGACGATATAAATTTAGCGTTTTCAAAAAGAAGTGATGTAATGATTTTATGAAGTAAAAAATAAAAAGAGAACGGCTAGAACATGAGATTGGTCCGCCGCGCTCTTAATAGTTTAATTTTTATCGATTGTCGATTTTTTCTGGATACATGTCATGATTCATCAGACGATGTTCTGCCATTTTTTCATATTTCGAATTTGGACGACCGTAGTTAGTGTATGGATCGATTGAAATGCCGCCTCGTGGTGTGAACTTGCCCCATACCTCAATATAGTGTGGGTCCATTAACTCAATTAAGTCGTTCATAATAATATTCATACAGTCTTCATGAAAGTCACCGTGGTTACGGAAACTGAATAAATAAAGTTTTAAAGATTTAGATTCGACCATTTTGACATTTGGAATATATGAAATGTAAATGGTAGCAAAATCAGGTTGCCCCGTAATTGGACATAAAGATGTGAACTCAGGACAGTTAAATTTAACAAAGTAATCACGATTTTGGTGTTTATTATCAAATGTTTCTAAAACATCTGGGCGGTAATCAAAGTTGTAAGTGTTATTTTGATTGCCGAGAAGTGTAATATCTTGTAATTCGTCTTTTGAACGTCCTTCTGCCATGAGGAAGGCCTCCTTTATATTATTTTGATGGTTGTTGACGATGCTTAGAACGTGTCGAGCGTCGTGCTTTTTCGAACATATAGTAGCTTGCACTTAAAATAATGATATAACCGATAATAGCGTAAAAATCAGGTGATTCATTAAATAAGATAAAGCCGATAATCGCTGTGAAAATGATTGACGCATAAGTAAAAATCGAAATATCTTTTGCCGGAGCGTAACTATATGCGACGGTAATACCAATTTGGCCTACTGCAGCGGACAGACCTGCCAAAATTAAGTAAATGATTTGAATCATGCTCATCGGTTCAAATGTAAATGCGACGAACGGTATCAGCACAATCACCGAAAATAATGAGAAATAAAATACGATCGTGTATGGGGCTTCTCGTGTACTTAAAGCACGTACAGCGGTATATGCTGAAGCTGCGAAAACACCTGATAAGAGTCCAACTATCGCCGGAATGACATCAGATGAAAATTCAGGTTTAACGACAAAAAGCATACCAATAATTGCGACGACCATTGAGGTGATTTGATATTTTTGAATAAATTCTTTTAAAAAGATGAGGCTTAACAATATCGTCCAAAAAGGATTCAATTTCATAAGAATGTCAGCATCACTTAACACCATGTGATCAATCGCGTAAATGTTTAACAGGACGCCCATTAAACCTAAGACAGACCGTGTGACTAATAAAGGTTGACTGCTGAGTTTACCGAAGAAGGGCTGTTTATATTTAAGAATAAAGAATAACGGAATAAACATGGCAACGAAATTTCGAGCGAGTGATTTTTGAAATATGGGTAAGTCGCCAGATAGACGAAAAAAAACTGCCATAAAACTAAAACCAATAGCAGAAATTAAAATAGCGATGATTCCTTTCACTTTAGTATTCATGATATCGCCTCTTATTGATAAAAATTTGACTTATACATAGTAGCACAAAATGATACAACTTGCATTATATCTTGCAATTTTACTAAAAGGTTATACAATAAAAGAGAACGTATGTTCTTAATTTTAGTTATATATAAACCTTTCAGCCAAGAAAGTCAAGTGAGAAATGAACTTTCAATCTGAAAAAATTTTTTTATTCTTCAAAGTGGTTGATATCATCGCTTTTGATGACAATGGGTGACAAAAGTTCCAATTTATCTCTTTAAATTAAGAATAGAGTTCTGTATAATGAAACACATAATATAGTATGAGCGAACGAAATCAAACACAATATGTTGTGTTTGATAGGTGAGTAACATCACAAGAATGGACAAAATCAATGGAGGTTTACACGATTTTGAACATTCTATTTCTTTGATAATCTACATATTGTAGTTGAAAAAATGTAAGTTATTATTGTACGGCAATAATGACGTATTAGCAACTTTTTAACTTATTTTAAAAATAGAACTATAGCAAATATATGTTCGTACTTTATTCAATAACATTTATATTGCGAATGAGAGAAAGTCATACTGAATGATACGTGAGTCATTTATCTCGGAAGAAAGGTGGTTATTCAGGATGAAAGTGGTATTTTATTCTTTTACTGGTAATGTCAGACGATTCGTTAAACGCACAGAACTTGATAACACACTAGAGATTAATGAAACGAATGCCTCAGAAGAAATTACAGAGCCATTTGTTATTGTAACAGGGACTATTGGTTTTGGTGAGGTACCTCAACCAGTCCAAAAATTTTTAGAAATAAACCATGAAAATTTAAAGGGTGTTGCAGCGAGTGGAAATCGTAATTGGGGAAGCAACTTTGCGAAAGCAGGTACAACGATTGCCAATACGTACCACGTCCCTTTACTTATGAAATTTGAACTACACGGTAATACCCAAGATACAACGGAATTTAAAGAGAAGGTGGTCAATTTTTATGAAAACTATGGAACAAAAACAGTACAAGCATATTGAACTTAACAACCAAGTGACTAAAAGAAATGAAAACGGCTTTTTTCAACTTGAGAAAGACCAAGAAGCACTTGAGATTTATTTAGAAGAGATTCAAGACAAAACCGTTCATTTCGACAGCGAACTTGAACGCCTTCACTTTTTGGTTGACAATAACTTTTATTACAATGTGTTTGAAGAATACAGTGAAGCACAGCTTGTTGAATTAATCGCATTTGCAACAGCGATTCCATTTCGCTTTGCAAGTTATATGTCAGCAAGTAAATTTTTCAAAGATTATGCATTAAAAACGAATGATAAGTCACAATATCTTGAAGACTATCATCAACATGTGTTCATTGTGTCACTCTACCTTGCAAAAGGGAACGTTGAACTTGCTAAACAATTAATCCAAGCGATGGTCGAGCAACGTTACCAACCAGCGACGCCAACATTTTTAAACGCTGGCCGTGCACGTAGAGGCGAGTTAGTTTCATGTTTCTTACTAGAAGTAGATGACAGTTTAAACTCTATTAACTTTATTGATTCAACAGCTAAGCAATTGAGTAAAATTGGTGGCGGTGTCGCTATCAACCTTTCTAAATTACGTGCGAGAGGTGAAGCGATTAAAGGCATTAAAGGCGTGGCAAAAGGTGTGTTACCGATTGCAAAAGCGCTTGAAGGTGGCTTTAGTTATGCCGATCAGTTAGGTCAACGTCCAGGTGCGGGCGCAGTGTACCTTAACATTTTCCACTATGATGTAGAAGAATTTTTAGATACGAAAAAAATTAACGCGGACGAAGATTTACGTCTTGCAACGATTTCAACAGGTTTAATCGTGCCGTCTAAGTTTTTCGATCTCGCTAAAGAAGGTAAAGATTTCTTCATGTTTGCGCCCCACACTGTGGAAAAAGAATATGGCGTAACACTAGATGACATTAATATTGAGGATTACTACGATGAACTTGTCGCAAATCCAAATATTATGAAGAAAAGTAGAGATGCACGTGAAATGTTAAATATGATTGCACAAACACAATTGCAATCGGGCTATCCTTATTTAATGTTTAAAGATAATGCGAACCGTGTGCATCCTAACGCTCAAATCGGTCAAATTAAAATGAGTAACTTATGTACAGAAATTTTCCAACTACAAGAGACTTCAGTGATTAACGACTACGGTGTGGAAGACGAAATTAAACGCGATATTTCTTGTAACCTAGGTTCATTAAATATTGTGAATGTGATGGAGTCAGATCAATTTAGAGCTTCTGTACATACAGGTATGGACGCGTTAACAGTCGTAAGTGATGAAGCGAATATTCAAAATGCGCCAGGTGTGAAAAAAGCGAACAGTGAACTGCACTCAGTAGGTCTTGGTGTCATGAACTTGCATGGTTATTTAGCTAAAAATCATATCAGTTATGAATCAGAAGAAGCGAAAGATTTTGCGAATGTGTTCTTCATGATGATGAACTATTACTCAATCGAACGTTCAATGCAAATTGCTAAAGAACGTGGTGAAGCATTTGCAGATTTTGATAAGTCAGATTATGCAAATGGTCGTTATTTTGAACGCTATACTTCTGAAGACTTCTTGCCACAATCTGAAAAGGTGAAGGCATTGTTTGAAAACCATCCAATTCCTACACGTGAAGATTGGAAAGCATTACAAGCAGAAGTAGAAAAATATGGTTTATACCACGCATACCGTTTAGCAATTGCGCCAACACAGAGTATTTCATATGTACAAAACGCGACAAGTTCAGTGATGCCAATTGTAGACCAAATTGAACGTCGTACTTACGGTAACTCAGAAACATTTTACCCAATGCCATTTTTATCACCACAAACAATGTGGTATTACAAATCGGCTTTCAATATCGATCAAATGAAACTGATTGATTTAATTGCAACGATTCAAACACATATTGATCAAGGAATTTCAACGATTTTATATGTGAATTCAGAAATTTCAACACGTGAATTGTCACGTTTATACGTATATGCACATCATAAAGGCTTAAAATCATTGTATTATACACGTAATAAATTATTGAGTGTAGAAGAATGTACAAGCTGTGCTATTTAATGTTTATATCAATTAACGAAGAGACATAAATTTATATGTCCAATTAAGATTCTTGGTTACTTTAATAGCATTCATAGGCACAAAAGCTATGAGAAGTGGGCTAGGACATGAAATTTTTTGATTGCCATTAATCTTAACTGATTTTACATTTCCATAATTTGATTGCGCTTATTGTGAGGAATGGGGTTGAGAAAACGCAATTATGTTCTAGCCCAAATAGAAGTAACCGTATGTGGGGGCGGGCAATGACTTAATGAGACCTCTATTTGAATCGTTCAGTCATCCTTGCCAGAGTGGGACGGTGCATTATGAGATGGCTGTCCCGCTCGTAACTTTAAAAGAATTTAGGGAATGGGGCACGAGTTTGTCCCATTTGTCATACATCATATAAAAGATAGGAGCAGAGAAGGTCAATGATAGCTGTAAATTGGAATACACAAGAAGACACAACGAATATGTTTTGGCGTCAGAACATCGCTCAAATGTGGGTAGAAACGGAATTTAAAGTCTCTAAAGATATCGCAAGTTGGAAAACTTTAACAGAAGCAGAACAAGAAGCATTTAAAAAAGCATTGGCAGGTTTAACTGGATTGGACACACACCAAGCAGATGATGGTATGCCTTTAATCATGCTACACACGAAAGATTTGCGTAAAAAAGCCGTGTACGCATTCATGGGGATGATGGAACAAATCCATGCTAAGAGTTATTCGCATATTTTTACGACGTTGTTACCTTCCAAAGAAACGAATGAATTATTAGATAAATGGGTGATTGAAGAGCCGCATTTAAAGTACAAATCTGATAAAATCATTAGCAATTACCATAAACTTTGGGGGAAAGAAGCTTCTATTTATGATCAATATATGGCACGTGTTTCGAGTGTCTTTTTAGAAACTTTCCTATTTTATTCAGGCTTTTACTACCCGTTATATTTGGCTGGACAAGGCCGTATGACGACATCAGGAGAAATCATTCGTAAAATTTTATTAGATGAGTCTATTCACGGTGTGTTCACTGGTTTAGATGCACAAAGTTTACGTAATGAATTATCAGAAAGTGAAAAACAAAAAGCTGACACAGAAATGTATAAGCTATTAGAAGATTTATATGCAAATGAAGAATCTTATACACATAGCTTATATGAACCGATTGGCTTAGCTGATGATGTGATGAACTATGTGCGCTACAATGCCAACAAAGCACTTTCAAACTTAGGATTCGAACCTTATTTTGAAGAACGTGAATTCAGCCCGATTATTGAAAATGCGTTAGACACATCAACGAAAAACCATGACTTCTTCTCGGTTAAAGGTGATGGTTATGTTCTTGCATTGAATGTAGAATCATTGCAAGATGAAGATTTCATTTTTTAATGATTAAAGTATAAAAGAAGAGTGGAACAACAGTACGTTCGAAAGGACATCATGTTGTTTCGCTCTTTTTTGATACACTTGCTTTTTGAGAAAAATGGAAGTGATTTTAAGTAAGAGAAAGGGGAAATTATGAAGAAAAAAGATTAGGGCTGAGACACAATGGAGTTTCCCAGCCCTAATCCCAAAATATACTAAATTTCGAAATAATGATGATAATGAAACTTACAACGATTGTTAAAGTGCGCACCACAATGTGGACAAGATTCGGTCATCATATATGTTTCAATCGGCATTTCATAACCGCAAACACCACATAAAATGGCACGCTCATGAAACTCGTCCGAATGCCAACGCTTCGGACGATGCTTTTCAGATTCATTATGACATTTGAAGCAAGGATAATATTTATTACAGCATTTAAACTTAATTGCGATAACATCGAATGGCGTATTGTAGTGTGTACAACGTGTTTCTTGGTCGACAGTCGCACCATAAACTTTCTGCATGGCATTCGCTCCTCACATTTTCATTAATTCTCTAAATCTTCCCCAATAATACGAACTTCTCTTTCTAATTCAATATCAAATTTTTCTTTGACAACATTTTGGACATGACGAATTAAGTTTTCATAGTCTGTGGCTGTTCCGTGATCCACATTAACCATGAATCCGGCATGTTTGCGAGACACTTCGACGCCGCCGATACGATGCCCCTGTAAGTCGGCATTTTGGATAAGTTGGCCCGCAAAATGACCAGGAGGACGACGGAAAACACTGCCGCATGATGGATATTCAAGGGGTTGTTTGGATTCGCGTCGTTCAGTTAAATCATCCATTTTCTCTTGGATTGCCTCCTGTTTACCAGGCGTTAATGTGAAAGCAGCTTCTAAAACGACATAATGCTGTTTTTGGATAATACTGTTACGATAATCTAATTCAAGTTCGTTATGTGTTAATTTGATTAAATCGCCGCGCTCATTAATGACAAGGGCATAATCGATTACATCTTTCACTTCGCCCCCATAAGCGCCAGCATTCATATAAACAGCGCCGCCAATAGAACCTGGGATACCGCACGCAAACTCGAGCCCTGTTAATGAGACATCGCGTGCTTTTCGAGAAACATCGATAATCGCTGCACCACTACCTGCAATAATTGTCGCATCAGAAGTGACGATATGATTTAAAGACAGTAAGCTCAATACAATCCCTCGAATGCCACCGTCTCTGATAATAATGTTTGAACCATTGCCTAAATAGGTCACGGGTATATCATGTTCGTAAGCATATTTGACGACTTTTTGTACATCTTCATAACGTTCAGGTGAGATATAAAAATCTGCTTTTCCACCTGTTTCAGTATAAGTATAGCGTTTGAGTGGTTCATCCACCTTAATAATACTTGCAGGAATAAGTTTTTCTAAATCCTGTAAGATGCTAGAATGATTCACAAATAACATCCTTTCTTTACATAGTAATCAATAGCATTCTTGCCAACTATAAATCGATTTTTCGTATTTGAAGCTCTCTATAAAGCAGTTTTGGCAATTTTAGACTTAATTATATTTTAACTGTTTTAATAGAACGCGTCATGTATGAACCTTTTTTATGACGTGTATTGTTGGAGTTGATTAAACCATTGCGTTTTTAATTTTTCATAATCTCGGATAGGCATTAACTGTTGTTCGAGAGAGGTTTTCTGGGCTTGGAAAAATTGAATGGCTGCTGGATGATGGGTTAATAATTCATGATATTGTTGGTATTTTTGGAAAGTAGGCGTGTGCATTTGAATAATATGTAAACGAACTTCTTGTTTCAATTCATTCAGATTATTAAATTTAGCCATAACGACTTTCTTTTCATAAGCGTGATGTAGACGATAGAATCCGGCATAGTTTAATCTTTTTTCATCTAAAGCTGTAATATCATGTAGATTTTCAACACCTACTAAAATATCTAAAATAGGTTCAGTAGGGTAATTAAAATGAAAAGTACCGCCGATATGTTGTGTGAACTTAACAGGTGAATCTAAGAGATCGAACAAAATTTGTCGGTATTTTTCGTATTGTGTTGCAAAAAATAACTGTTGATTTTCAGTCATAAAAGGTTGGACATGACGATACATATAGGGACCTCCTTTAGTGTCCTTTTGCGTAATTCTGCATTACTATATCATATATTATTTTCAAGTTAAATACGTTTATGTATAATACGAATTGAATAAGAGGTGCAGCGATGAAAAAATGGGTAAAAATGATAATTTTAAGTTTCCTGATAATCGGCAGTCTCACAGCATGTATGGAATCATCTGAAAAGCAGATGCATGCATTCGATAAGCAAATGATGACAGTCACAAAAAAAGAACGCATTGTGAATCAAATATTGGAAAAAATGAATTTGAATCAACTTTATGATCTCAGTCAAACCGATACAACAGATGCGAACAAGAAAGCTTTTGACCAAATGAAAGCGCAAATTGATAACAAGTTAAAGCCAGCTATGCGAGAGTATCACGAAGCGGCCAAAGCACTTCCCGAAGAAAATAAAAATTTGAAAGCTTTGAAGTCTACATATTTAGAGGGAATAGCGGGTAAAGAAGAAGTAATAGAAAAGCTAGACCAGTTTGTCGTACTCTGTCAAGATTCGATACAAGCGAATGAAAATATTCTTGAATTTACACAGCAATTTGAAAAGTATCGCAGTCGTGTTGAGTCGCAAATGAGTAGTGCAAAACAAACAACTCAAGGGGTAGAAGATAGTGCAAAATTAGAGGCGCAACTTGATGAAAATAACAGTCGAATTAAAGATAAAGCAGAAACGTCTATTCGTGAAAAAGACGGCAAAGATCAAATGAAGGCGATTCAAGATGAAATCATTCCGTTAGTACAAGCGCAGATTAAAGATTTAAATGAAATGCAATTGAGAGATGATACGACGAACCGTGCACGTCAAAATGCAGTCCAAATGTATTACAGTCTTGAGCGCTATTATCAAGAACGTGTCAAAACGATCGAATATAATCAAAAGTTAGCTGAAATGAGTGTGCGCAAATTAATTACTAAAGCTAAAGATTTAGATAGTTATAATGAAGCGTATGAAAATCAGCGCGATCAGCTTAATTCAAACTAATCGGCCATTCTGTTTATGGTAGATAGTTAAGGCACAATAGAAACGGATTAAAAATTAAAGGTTAACAAGCCTATATTATGTGTGTATAATGGTAAACATTGAGAAAAGTACTTTTTTATTTTAGATAAAGACAAACAGAAAATCTACTTAGAGGTGAAGAGAATGGCGATTAAGCTAACTTCGATTGACCAATTCGAACAAATTATTGAAGAGAATCCATATATTTTTATTTTAAAGCATAGCAATACTTGTCCGATTTCGGAAAACGCTTTCGACCAATTCAATAAATTTTTATATGAGCGTGATATGGATGGTTATTATTTAATTGTTCAAGAAGCGCGTGAATTATCGGATTATATTGCAGACAAGACAGGTGTCCAACATGAATCACCCCAAGCGCTTTATTTTGTGAACGGTGAATTAAAATGGCACGACAGTCATAATAATGTAAATGTCTCTTCACTTGCGAAAGCTGAGGAATAGACTAGCGTTGTTTGATGATGGTTGAATTGATGTGATGGTGTGTCATGATCGATAGACCTAGATAACGTGAGAGCATCGTTTGAAATGATAAGGAAAATTTGAAAATATATGAAAGCAACACACGCGATGACGCAGAATGTGTTGCTTTTTGTTATGATGAGCAGCATAAGTGTATAGGGCGTATCGTTGAGAGAATGAAGGGAGTTAGGCGATATGTATAAAATCATTTCATTCGGTTCGTTTGTACACTTTTGAAGGTCAAGGCTATAATATAGAATAATGGGATTTATAAAGATATATCATATGAATAAAATGTCGAATTTAAATTGAGATGTTAATGATAAATATTTGAGAGATAAGAGGGTGACCACATGAAAGTATTAGTAGCTATGGATGAATTTAATCACATTATTTCGAGTTATGATGCGAATCGCTATGTAGAAGAAGGTGTGGCGAGTCAAATTGAAGGTGCGGATATTGTACAAGTGCCACTTTTTAATGGAAGAAGAGAACTATTAAACGCGGTCTTTTTATGGAAATCTGGAACACAATACCAAATTTCAGTACATGATGCAGCAATGAACGCTGTAGATGCAACGTATGGTCAAACAGATGATGGCATGACGATTATTGAAGCAGGGCAATTTTTAAAAGGCACGTTACCTCTTGTTGAACAAACGAGTTATGGTTTAGGCGAAGTGATGCGTCATGCTTTAGATAAAAATACAAAACATATGGTGATTTCGGTCGGCGCCATTGATACGTTTGATGGTGGTGCGGGAATGTTACAAGCTTTAGGTGCGCAATTTTATGATGATGAAGGTCGAAAGGTCGATATGACGAAAGGTGGCGGCCAAATCAAGCATGTACGTCGTATTGATATACAAGAATTGCACGAGGGTTTGAAACATTGTCGTATTCAAATTGTGACAGATTTTGAGAGTAAATTGTACGGTAAGCAGAGTGCCGTGATGAAAACATATCAAAATCTTCAAATAGACAGAGAAGAAGCAGTGATTATTGATAATTTACTTTGGTATTGGAGCGAATTGTTTAAACACAATCATCGTCTAGTGCTAGGTACAATTGAAAGAGGCGGTGCTGGTGGCGGTATTGCGGCGACGATGCATGCACTGTTTAATGCAGATATTCATACGAGTCATGAATTAGTTGATCAAATTACAGGATTGAATCAATTAGTTAAACAAGCCGACTTGGTTGTATTTGGTGAAGGGATTGATGAACAAGACGAAATGATAGAAACATCTTCGCTAAGAATTGCTGAATTATGCCAACAATACGACAAGCCAGCCATCGCATTGTGCGGTACAGCTGATAAATTTGAACGATTTGAAGCGTTAGGCGTCACAGGTATGTTTAATACATTTATTGATATGCCTAAAACATTGACTGATTTTAAAATGGGTGTACAGTTGAGAAGTTATGCGGTGCAAGCTGTTCGATTGTTGCGTACACCATTTAATTAGAAATATGACTGAAGAAGGATCACATATAAATTGTTATGGCATGCGTATGTGGTCGTTCGGTCAATAAGCATAAAAAAAGGAAGAGACTGGGAAGCAACCCCAGTCTCTTCTTTATCATCCACTATTTTTCAACTACTTTTTGTACGATGCCTACGATGACTTGTACGGCTTGTGTCATCACATCAATCGATGCGTATTCATAAGGACCATGGAAGTTATCGCAACCAGTAAATAGGTTAGGTGTCGGTAAGCCCATAAAAGAAAGTTGTGAGCCATCTGTACCACCACGAATCGGTGCAGTATTCGGTGTAATGTTCAGTTCAGCATAAACCGCTTTAGGAATGTCGATAATATGTTGAAGCGGTGTGATTTTTTCTGCCATATTACGGTATTGATCATTGATAACAAGATGAACAGGGTCGTAATAATAACGTGAATTGATATCTTTTTGAATTGCAATGAGTTGTTGCTTTCGATGTTCAAAAGAAGTGCTATCATGGTCACGAATAATATACTGTGCAGTTGCTTTTTCTACGTTACCGTTCATTTCCATGAGGTGGAAGAAACCTTCGTAACCTTCAGTGTGTTCTGGCACTTCATTGGCTGGTAACGCTTGGTGGAATGCGTTAGCTAAATTCAATGCATTGACCATTTTATCTTTGGCAGAACCAGGATGAACATTCACACCTTCAAAAGTAATTTTAGCTTCAGCAGCGTTAAAACTTTCAAATTGTAATTCGCCCAATTGACTGCCGTCCATAGTATACGCGAAATCCGCATCAAAGCGTTCGACGTCGAATTTATGAGGGCCACGACCAATTTCTTCATCTGGTGTAAAGCCGACACGAATACGGCCATGTTTAATTTCTGGATGTTCAATCAAATATTGGAGTGCTTCCATAATTTCAACGACACCTGCTTTATCATCAGCGCCGAGTAATGAAGTCCCATCTGTTGTCATGAGTGTATGACCTTTTACTTTAACGATATCAGGGAAGACTTCAGGATTTATTTCGCGACCAGATGTACCTAAAGTAATGATGCCGCCATCATATGAGTCTATAATCTGAGGATTAACATTTGCAGCATTGAAATCAGGTGATGTATCCACGTGTGCTAAAAATCCAAGCGTCGGCGCATCCGTTTCAATATTCGCTTCTAATGTTGCGAAAAGGTAACCGTTGTTATCTATATCAGTAGCGAGACCCATTGCTTTTAATTCTTCTTCCAAAAGATGAAGCAAATCCCATTGACGTTCAGTTGAAGGGGTTGTCTCGCTATTAGGATCAGATTGTGTGTTGATTTTGACATAACGTGAGAGTCTTTCGATAATTTGTTCTTTCATATTAACACTCCTTCTTTATCTATTAGATACGATTATTCATATGGTATCCTTTACGATAATGCTTTCCTTTAAGTTTACCATAGGCATGTTTAAGTCGTGTATAGATGTAGTAGAAGATTTCGGCACAAAGAATACCAAATGCAATGGCACCAGATGTTAAAGTCACCTCTAAAAATTGGTTGACGGCAGGCGTATAAGCATTTGTTACGAGTAGACGAGTGGCTTCATAGGCTGCACCACCAGGCACTAACGGAATGATACCCGGTACAATAAAAATGATGACTGGTCGCTTATAACGACGGCTCATCGCATGACTCATTATCGCAAGGATGAAGCTTCCTAAAAAAGCAGCCATGACAATCCCATAGTTCATATCCACTGTGAATTTATAAATTGACCATCCCATTGCACCGACAAAGCCTGATGCGACTAAAAGGCGTTTCGGTGCATTGAAAATGATTGAAAATAACATTGTTGAAACAAAGCTGATTAAAAACTGAGCAACATAGTGAAAAATAAAAGTCAATGTCCACACACCTTTCTAAAAAATGAGTAATACAATCGCAACACCGGCCCCGATAGCAAATGCGGTAAGGGCAGCTTCTACACCACGTGACATACCGGCTAAAAGTTCGCCAGCCATTAAATCACGAATGGCATTAGTAATTAAAATCCCTGGTACAAGTGGCATGACACCAGCGATGGTAATAATATCTTGATTCGTCGCCCATCCAATTTTAGTGAAAAAGGCGGCCACTGCAATCACCACTGTCGCACTAATAAATTCTGAGAAAAATTTAATTTGAATAAATCGTTGTATGATATCGAATGTTAAAAATGCAGCGCCTCCTGCAATAACAGCATAAATAAAATCGTGTCGTACACCACCGAACATAAATAAAAAGAAACCACATGCGATAGATGCAGCTAAAAACTTAATAATTGATGAATATTGTAATGAAGCATGTTCTAAATGAATGAGTTCTGCTTTTGCTTCATCTAACGTTAATGCATTACGAGAGATTTTTCTTGAAATATTGTTGGCGAGTGCAATCTTTTCTAAGTCGGTCGTCCGTTCACGCACCCGAACCAGGCGTGTGTTTGTCCGGTCATTAAGTGAAAAGATAATCGCTGTTGATGTTACAAACGCATATGTATCGTCCAGACCAAAGCTCGCTGCAATACGGCCCATAGTATCTTCTACACGATATGTTTCTGCGCCACTTTCTAACAAAACTTTACCAGCAAGTAAGACGACATCGATGACTTTGTTTTCATCAATAATCGTGAGTGCTTCTGCCATGGCTCTGTCTCCTTTCATCTCAATCAATAGTCAGTCTACATGGGAATAATAACACTTGCAATACTTAATACTTAGTTTTTATGAAACTTTCAAAAGTATGATTTAAGAAATGAATGGGAATGAAGTGAGAGGTGAAAGATAAGTTAGAAGTTATCACAAAACTAAGATTTCGTATTACTGCTCCCCGCTAGGCTAACTAGGCTTCTCAAAATCGGGCGCATTGAGAAGTTAGACCCAGATTGTGATAAACATGAGTTACTATTAAACATCGGAAACGGTATTTTAGCTTTTGTTTTATCCCTCAGAAGTCTTGCCCGATTTTTGCAATCTTTAGCATGGTGCTTCAATACATTGATATTACAGGCTATTTCACGCATTTGTTTTTGTGAAGGCGTGGGTGATTGGAACGTTATCCTAGACCCTAAAACCAATAAAATATTGAATTAAAGCATAAAAGGAAAGTCACCTCTCTGTAAATTTGAGAAAGGTGACTTTTAATTGTTATTGTGGGCTGATAATTGGGCTGAACATGACTTTGTTACGACCTTCATTTTTAGCGACATGTAGCATATCATCAGCATCTTTAAATAATTTTCGTTGTGATTTATGGCTTTCGCTTGTTAAATAACCGACACCAATAGACACGGAAAGTTTAATCACAATTTTTTCAGGTAAGTGGAAATTTGATTTTTCTACGGCTTTACGAATACTTTCAGCGAGTTTCACACATTCGTCTAAAGAATGATCACGTAAGACGATAGAAAACTCTTCGCCACCGTTACGGAAAATGCGTGTTTTTTTAGGCACATAATTTTGTAAAAGGTGAGACATTTGCTTTAATACGGCATCGCCAGCGTGATGTGTATAAGCATCATTAACGTCTTTAAAACCATCAATATCAATTAATAGTAACGCTAAACTTTGTTGCTCATTTTCTGCTAGACGTGCCATCTCATTTAAATGACGATCAAATTCTTTTACATTTCCTAAACCAGTTAAGTAATCCACAGTATCCTCATTTTCGTAACGTTCAATGAGCGAGAAAAATCTAAGTAAGTCCACATAAAATACAGCTGTGACTAATGTTGCAATCATAGAAATAGGGATTAAATAGAGCACTTCTACGATATCAAATGACGGCATAATCATTGCAATAATCGCTAAAATAATAATGCTTAATATATTTAAGATTTGAATCGCAACGACATGATTTTGCTTAAGAAACGGTCCAATTGTACTTACAATGGCCGCAATGACCAACAATGACACGGCGTAAGTTAATGTAGTAGATAGTACAAAGTAACCGACTAAAGCGATAATGACTGCAGCGAATACTGTGTAAAATGAATTCGTATATCTGCCTAAAAAGAGTAAAGGGACGAAAGAAAGTTGAATCGTATAGCTTTCAATTGGAATAGGTTGAAATGCAAGTAACAATCCAACGATAGTCATCAATACTGTAATGTAACTTTTTGAGAATCTAAAGTCATGAGATTCGGCATATTGAAGACGGTGAAATAAATATATTCCAGCGATAGTTACTGAAATATTATAAATAATAGCTTCAATCATAATTAAGCGACTCCTTTTCTTTACCATTAGTTATTGTATGTGAAATGTTACAATTTGTCATCAATTTTTATAACGAGTAAAGATTTATGAGATGAGAAATGTTTTTAAAGGAATTTGAGTGCCAAGATGTGATAAGATAGACATGTGTTTGAACCTTATCAACGAGCTTATTTTATTGAAATATACATACATCATTCAATTTAATTGATGGGTTTAATGTGACTCGAATTTAATGTAAAATAAATATATTGACAATGCTTATATAATAAAAAATAGTTAGTGTAGAATCACTTATTATGTGTTGTCTTGTATTTAATGAATGCGCTAAAGTTGTTTAATCAATAGGTGATTTGTTGTTATGTGGGGCTGAGACATTAAGTTTTCTCATCTTTTTGCGTGCTTATGGTTTTATTATACATAGACAACTATAAAGCAGTTGGAAAATGAGAATGAGTTTGACATGCAAATTAGATGCTATTGATTTTTTCATTTCAAAAACTTGCTTTCAGTTTCCTGTATGCGATATAAGATTGCCCAGAAGGCTGACACTCCTAAGGGAAATAGTACATACTGCTCCCAAAACACAAATCGTAGGAAGAGGGCAAGTTAAATAAAATACTGCATCAATAGCACAAAAAACTTTTATGTCCCATCTCTATATTTTAAATGAACTTTGCCATTGTTGAACGACTTATGAAGAAAATTTCCGTGTAATGTAGGTGAACTGATGTATACTTTAACACTCATTGGCGTCTCAATGATAGTCAGTTTAATAATTACACCAATTGTAATAGCAGTTTCTAAAAAGCTGGATATTGTAGATAAGCCTAACTTCCGTAAAATACATACTAAACCCATTTCAATGCTTGGGGGAACGGCAATATTATTATCTTTCTTAATAGGAATTTGGCTTGGACATCCGATTGAACGAGAAATTAAGCCACTATTACTTGGTGCGATTGTTATGTATTTTGTTGGATTAATAGATGATTTATACGATTTAAAACCGATACTTAAATTAATAGGTCAAATTGCAGCAGCGTTAGTCGTTGTTTCATATGGTGTGACCATTGATTTTATTTCCATTCCTATTGGCCCAACAATTTACTTTGGATGGTTGAGTATTCCAATTACCATATTTTGGATTGTAGCCATTACTAATGCGATTAACTTAATTGATGGCTTAGATGGACTTGCAGCAGGCGTCTCTGTGATTGCGCTTGTGACCATTGCGTTTATTGCGATTTTGCAAGGCAATATTTTTATTATTATGATTTGTAGTGTTCTGATTGGTTCACTTTTTGGATTTCTTGCTTTTAATTTTCATCCGGCTAAAATCTTTTTGGGAGACAGCGGTGCATTGTGTATCGGTTTTATTATCGGATTTGTATCGCTACTCGGCTTTAAAAACATTACTTTTATTTCTTTGTTTTTCCCAATTGTTATTTTAGCTGTTCCATTTATTGATACACTCTTTGCGATGATTCGCCGTGTCAAAAAAGGACAACATATTATGCAAGCAGATAAATCTCACTTACATCATAAATTGTTAGATCTCGGTTATACACATCGACAAACCGTTATTTTAATCTATTCCATCGCGTTTATGTTTAGTGTCGTGAGCATTATTTTGTACCTGTCTCAGCCATGGGGCGTCTTTTTAATGGTTATACTCATTGTCATTACGATTGAATTGATTGTTGAATTTACCGGTTTAATAGATGATGATTATCGCCCGTTACTTGATTTCATAGCGAAACGGAAGCGATTAAGAAGTAAGAAATAGTCAGTACAAATGTTTATAAGAATCATGAGTAGGAAATGGGCTGGGAAGACTCAATCTCCCAGCCCATTTATCAATGGAGCAACATTTTAAGTGTAATGGTGGTTGTCAGTGGCTGAGACGTAGTAGCGAGTTACATGATTATATGTTTAATTGAAACGCAATCTTGAACAAAACACTAACAGTCATAGGGAGAAAGTGTCGCTCAAGATTGCCGTTTTTAGAAACAAGATCTAGTCTATATCAAAAGGTAAGCGCATGACAGGATCCGCTTCTAACGTATATTTACCTTGCGTATGTTGGTTCGCAAATTGAACGAATGATTCATATTCTTCTTCAAGCACATCGATACGATACGTTACTTGGTCTGTATATGTTGTATCGCGTAGCATAAAAGTTGTTGATTGAAGTTCGTATTCAAATTTTCCAGTTAAATCATAAGACATCGAAATGCGTACAGGAATGGCAGGGCGTAATGCCACACGACCAACATCTTGAATCACATCGCGTACAGCGCCGCCATATGCACGTATGAGACCGCCTGTGCCTAACTTAATGCCACCGAAATATCGTGTAACAACGACTGCCACATCATGGACATCAAGCTTTTTTAACATTTCTAACATTGGAACACCCGCCGTCCCACTAGGCTCCCCATCATCATGTGCCTTTTGAATTAACATCGTATCGCCAATTGTATATGCTGAACAATTGTGTGTTGCCTCTCGATGTTCTTTTTTCTTCGCTTCGATAAATGCTTTTGCCTCATCCTCATCGTGAACCGGTTTGATATGAGCAATGAAACGAGATTTACTAATGACGTTTTCTATAATATGTTCCTCTTTAATTGTAATTACTGAATCTGTCATACAGGTCACCCTTTATTGTAATAATTGCTTAATTCATTATACTATATTTAGATGTAACATAAAGATGAGAAAGTATGCGACATGATTTTGCAAAATGTAGTATCATAGTAGCATATGTGAATATAAAGAATTTCACGATAAAAGAAAGCACGAAAAGATAGCGTTCAATGACGAAATTTGTTATATAATAGACTATCAAGAAACATTCATATCCAAGTGTGATGATTTTCATTGGTGAATGGTTTTGCACATATTCATGATTAAAATTTAGTGTTTGCTTTAGAGGAGGAAGAAAACATGAAAATAGCTGTAATGACTGATTCAACAAGCTATATCCCTCAACATATATTAGAAAAAAATAATATTCGTGTTGTGCCGTTAAGTGTGACATTAGAAAACGGTGAAAACTACAAAGAAAACATTTCAATCTTTGCAGACGAATTTCATGAAATCTTAAGAACTTCGACAACTATTCCAACAACAAGTCAACCGGCAATCGGTGAAATGATTAGTGCTTATGAAGCGTACAGAGATGAAGGCTATACAGATGTTATCGCTGTACATCTTTCAAGTGGCATCAGTGGTGCATATCAAACTGCTGTACAAGCTTCAACAATGGTAGACGGGATTCGTGTTCACCCAGTCGATTCAAAAATTGCATGTCTACCTGAAGGTTCGCTTGTACTCCGTGCTTTAGATTTAATTAAGCAAGGATTAGACGTTGAAGCGATATTATCAGATTTAGACGATATGGTCCAACATGTGGGTGCATTTTTAGTTGTGGATGATTTGAAAAACTTACATAAAAGTGGTCGGATTACAGGTGCACAAGCATGGATTGGAAATTTATTAAAAATGAAACCTGTGCTGACGTTTGAAGATGGCTTGATTGTCCCTTACGAAAAAGTACGTACGAAAAAAAGAGCATTAAAGTTAATTGAAGATAAAGCCGTTGAGTTATCGAATCAATATGAGGCGTCAACGATTATGGTTATTGGTGGCGATGATAGAGAAGAATCTCAAAGTGTTTATCAAGGCCTTAAAGAGAAGTATCCGGACAAAAATTTAGCCTTTTCAGAACTCGGACCAGTAATTACTTCACATTTAGGATTAGGTGGATTTGGGATTGGTGTCGTCAACCGCCATATCGATGTCCCTGACTCAGTCAATGTTGAACGATAAAGCGCGAATGATTTTAAAACAGTTTCCTAGCTAGAAAAGGAGGCTGTTTTTTTATTTGGAGAAATCTAGTGTGTGGGCTTTTTGCCAGCGTATTTTTCATATGTATACGTGTAGCAAAAAAAGTTGAAATAAAAAAAGTAAAATCATCGTTTGGAACGTGTACCTTAATGAAAGGAGCTTAACAATGTACCCTAATGGTCAACTCATCACAGATGCAACTTCATTTTCTCAAGAACAAATTATTAAGGTTGAAAAAGGTGTGATACAAACGCGAACAGGAATGAAATGTACGCGATGTGCAACGGAAGCGCCTTATCATTTTTATCAATATCAAAGTCATGTGGATGACACAATCACTTACTGTCGTCATTGTATTCAAATGGGGCGGATGGACAGTGTTACGAACGTTTATACGATGAAGAGCTTAAGTTGTCGTTCAGAAGCAGAATACCATTTACCTTTTCAACTGTCAGAACAGCAGCAATATGCCTCTAATCACATTGTCCAAGCAGTGTTGCACAAGGAATCTTTATTACTCCATGCGGTGACTGGCGCGGGTAAAACTGAAATGATGTTTGAAGCCATTGCAGAAGCACGACGCCAAGGCTACAATGTCGCGGTCGTTTCACCACGGCTAGATGTTGTGATTGAAGTGAGTGCGCGTATCAAGCAGACTTTTTTAAATGAAACGATTGATATTTTACATCAAGCGAGTCGTCAACAATTTGATGCGCATTTTGTCATTTCAACGGTGCATCAATTGTATCGGTTTAAACGGCACTTTCATGTCATTTTTATTGATGAAGTCGATGCTTTTCCTCTCGCTATGGATCCTTCTTTAATGCAAACGATAGAAAATGCAGCGAAAACAGAAAAAGCGCTCATATATATGACAGCAACACCACCCGTTACTTTAAAAGCGCAATTTGATGATGCGCATACACTAACATTACCAGCAAGATTCCATCAACATCCATTAGTGACACCCATTTTTAAATACTTTAAGCTCCGTGTGAACAAAGTACAGTTCTATTTATTAAAGCGCATGAAAGAACAACAACGCCAACAACGTACGACATTAATATTTTTTAGTGATATTTGTGAAATGAAGCAATTTTTTAAAACCTACACGACCTTAGTGGCACGATTAGGATTTGTTTATAGTGAAGACCCTGAACGATTACAGAAAGTAGAGGATTTAAGAAATGGGGTGTATGATGTGATGCTCACGACTACAATATTAGAAAGAGGATTTACGATGCCATATTTAGATGTGTGGGTCGTTGACAGTCATCGCTATACCTCAACGGCCTTAATACAAATAGCAGGACGTGTGGGACGAAAAGTAGTTTGTCCAGATGGAGAAGTTCTGTTTTTGCATGAAGGGCGTACAAAAGCGATGTATCAAGCGCGACGTGAAATTATGGAAATGAATCAACAAGCAAGGAAACGAGGATGGATCATATGAAGCGATGTCTATTTTGTATGAATACAATGCGTGAAGATATTTTAATCGCCCATTTATTTTCACGAAGTCATACGTTATGTTCGAAATGTCGCGCATTGATAGAGCATTGTCGTTTTGATGAGACGAATAGATGTTCATATTGTAAAGGAAACCTCGACTATTCTGGGGTATGCCAAAATTGTCGAAACCGAAAAGATAGCAGTGTCCATTTTGATACCATTGAAGCACAATTTCACTATGATCACTTTGTAAAAACCTTAATGCATCAATATAAATTTTTAAATGATGTTGCGATTGCAGAAATTTTTGCCAGCTATATACGTATTCAACGTAAACCGAATGAAATCATTGTACCGATGCCTTCAAGTCCAGAGCATGATTTACAACGCACATTTAACCCGGTTCAAACAATACTCAACCATATGAAAATACCCTATGTCACCTGTTTGAAAATGTACTCTCGCTCGAAACAATATACATTATCACGTGCAGAACGATATGAAAGTGATAACCCCATTTATTTTGATGGTGATATTTGTCTAGAAAACAAAACGATTCTCCTTATTGATGATATTTACACGACTGGTCACACTGCCCACTGTGCTGGAAATGTATTATTACAACAAAAAGTCAGAAAATTAAGTATGTTAACGTTTGCGAGATAGCGTAAACATGTTAAAATATAAGTAAGGAATATATTATAAAAAGAGGTTGAAAGGAGCGAGCACTATGATTAACTTTGAAATTCATGGAGACAACCTCACAATCACAGATGCTATTAGAAATTATATTGAGGAGAAAATTGGTAAGTTAGAGCGCTACTTCACTAATGTACCGAATGCAACAGCGCATGTTAAAGTCAAAACTTATCAAAATTCTAGCACTAAAATCGAAGTGACAATTCCATTGAAAAATGTAACGCTTCGTGCAGAAGAAAGACACGATGATTTATATGCAGGAATTGATTTAATTAACAATAAACTTGAACGTCAAGTTCGTAAGTATAAAACACGCGTCAACCGTAAAAACAGAGACCGTGGTTATGAAGAAGATGTTTTCACAGATGTTGAAGCTGTTGAACCAGAAGCTGAACAAGAGGCAACAGCATCTGATATCGAAATTATTCGTTCTAAAACATTTAGCTTAAAACCAATGGACTCAGAAGAAGCTGTACTTCAAATGAACTTATTAGGTCATGACTTCTTCGTGTTTAATGATCGTGAAACTGACGGCACTAGCATTGTTTATCGTCGTAAAGATGGTAAATACGGTTTAATTGAAACGGAATAACTACTTTAAACATAAAGTGGTCACGTTCATAGCGGCACAATTCAATAAGTAATAATCTTGATTGAACGCGCTGTGATGCGTGCAATAATCTATGGGGCAAGTGTTAAAAGTCTAATGTGTTGAATTAGATTTTTAGCTTGTCCCTTCTTTTATAATAAGAGAAACCATCCTGAGTGTATCGTTCAAATGTCTGACTTAAAGCGGATGACTTGATGAGTAATATGAATGGTTATAAAGTAGAAATTTGATTTTAATTTTAAAAGTGACGCGTGAAGACGTATCGTACATTGTTATTTTACTGTATGAAGTATTATAATAAAGTTGTTAAATGATACGAGCATATATAAGTGGTTTGAGTATAAATTTATACCGAAAAATGATATGATGGATAGTTGTAAGCGGCACAGTTTTATGGCTAAAGGAGCGAACAAAATGGGTTTGATAACTAAAATGATTGACGGTAATAAGCGAGAAGTCAAACGTTTAAGTAAGTTAGCAGATAAAGTCATCGCATTAGAAGAAGATATTGCGTTGCTAACTGATGATGAAATGAGAGCGAAGACGAAAGCTTTTCAAGAAGAAGTTCAACAAATAGAAGATATTAAAAAACAAAATAATAAATTAGATGAAATTTTACCAGAAGCCTTTGCGCTTGTACGTGAAGCTTCAAAACGTGTGTTTAATATGACACCATATAAAGTACAAATCATGGGTGGGATTGCCATTCATAAAGGTGATATTGCAGAAATGAGAACCGGTGAAGGTAAAACATTAACTGCAACAATGCCAACCTATTTAAATGCATTAACTGGTCGCGGTGTACACGTTATTACGGTGAATGAATATTTATCTAGTGTTCAAAGTGAAGAAATGGCAGAACTGTACAATTTCTTAGGTCTGTCAGTAGGCTTGAACCTTAATAGTTTAAGTACAGTAGAAAAACGTGAAGCCTATAGCAAAGACATCACATACAGTACAAATAACGAGCTAGGTTTTGACTATTTACGTGACAATATGGTGAATTATAAAGAAGACCGCGTTATGCGTCCGTTACATTTTGCGATTATTGACGAGGTGGACTCTATTTTAATTGATGAGGCCCGTACGCCGTTAATCATTTCAGGTGAAGCGGAAAAATCAACGTCTTTATATACACAAGCGAATGTATTTTCTAAAATGCTTAAAGCTGAAGAAGATTATAACTATGATGTGCAAACGAAGAGTATTCAATTGACAGAGCAAGGTATTGATAAAGCAGAACGTATGTTTAAAATCGATAACTTATACGATGTGAAACATGTGGATGTTATTCATCACATTAACCTTGCTTTACGCGCACACTATACAATGCAACGCGACGTAGACTACATGGTAACAGGTGGCGAAATTTTAATCGTCGACCAATTTACAGGTCGTACGATGCCAGGTCGTCGTTTTTCAGAAGGCTTACACCAAGCGATTGAAGCAAAAGAGAATGTTCAAATTCAAAACGAATCTAAGACAATGGCTTCGATTACATTCCAGAACTATTTCAGAATGTACAATAAATTAGCGGGAATGACAGGTACAGCAAAAACAGAAGAAGAAGAATTCCGCAATATTTATAACATGACAGTGACTCAAATTCCGACAAACCGACCTGTACAGCGTGTGGACCGTTCAGATTTAATTTATGTGAGTCAAAAAGGTAAATTTGATGCGGTAGTTGAAGAAGTTATTGAAAAACATCGCAAAGGGCAGCCAGTATTATTGGGTACTGTGGCAGTAGAAACGTCAGAGTATATCTCGAATTTATTGAAAAAACGCGGTATTCGTCATAGTGTCCTCAACGCGAAAAACCATGAAAGAGAAGCGGAAATCGTATCAGGCGCTGGCCAAAGAGGTGCCGTAACGATTGCGACAAACATGGCCGGACGTGGTACAGACATTAAACTGGGTGAAGGTGTTGAAGAGCTAGGCGGTCTAGCGGTTATTGGTACAGAGCGTCACGAATCACGTCGTATTGATGATCAGTTGCGTGGTCGTTCAGGTCGTCAAGGTGATAAAGGGGACAGTCGTTTCTATTTATCATTACAAGATGATTTGATGGTACGATTTGGTTCAGAGCGTATGCAAGCGATGATGAGTCGTTTAGGAATGGATGATTCGACGCCGATTGAATCTAAAATGGTTTCTCGTGCAGTTGAATCAGCACAAAAACGTGTAGAAGGTAACAACTTTGATGCGCGTAAACGTATTTTGGAATATGATGAAGTCTTACGTAAACAACGTGAAATCATGTATGAAGAACGTAATCAAATTATAGACGAAGATCATAGCACGGAACTTGTGATGCAAATGATGAAATCAACATTAAACCGTGCATTGCTTTATTATGTGAATGAAGATGAAGAAAAAATGGATTATGAGCCACTGATTCACTATGCTCAAGACATCTTTTTACATGAAGGTGACTTAACAGAAAGTGAAATCAATGGTAAAGATAGAGAAGACATTTTTGAAGTGATTTGGGCGAAAATTGAAGCTGCATACAATCGTCAAAAAGATCAACTTGGTGACCGTATGCCAGAATTTGAACGTATGATTTTATTACGCTCTATTGATAATCATTGGACATCGCATATCGATACGATGGATCAACTTCGTCAAGGGATTCATTTACGTTCGTATGGTCAACAAAATCCATTACGCGACTATCAAAATGAAGGACATCAATTATTTGATATCATGATGCAAAGTATTGAAGAAGATGTCAGCAAATACATTTTAAAATCTGTCATCACAGTAGAAGAAGATGTTGAACGTGAGAAAACGAAAGAATTAGAAGGCAAACATGTTTCTGCTGAAGATGGTAAAGAAAAAGTGAAACCGCAGCCAATTGTAAAAGAACAAGAGGTCGGACGTAATGAACCATGTCCATGTGGAAGCGGCAAAAAATATAAAAATTGTCACGGTAAATAGCAGTGGCAATAGTTGAATATTTAAAAGGAGCGATACATGATGGAATTGTCCGAACTTAAACGCAATATGGATAGTTTTGCTACAAAATTAGAACAACTTAGGGGGTCTCTTTGACTTAGAAAACAAAGAGACGAACATCCAAGAATATGAAGAAATGATGGCGGATCCGCAGTTTTGGGATGATCAAGATCGTGCACAAACGATTATCGACCAAAACAATGCATTAAAATCTGTTGTGAACAGTTACTATAATGTGGCTGAAACACTTGAAGAGATGGTTGCAACGCATGAATTGTTACAAGAAGAGTACGATGAGGAAATGAAAGATGACTTAGAACAAGAAGTCATCGGATTCCAAGCGAAAGTGGATCAATTCGAGTTGCAACTGTTACTTGATGGTGAGCATGATGCGAACAATGCTATTCTCGAGCTACATCCTGGTGCAGGTGGAACGGAATCTCAAGACTGGACAAATATGTTGTTACGTATGTACCAACGTTACTGTGAACAACAAGGTTTTAAAGTAGAGATCGTGGACTACCAAGCAGGTGATGAAGCAGGTGTTAAAAGTGTGACAATGCTCGTCAAAGGTCACAATGCTTATGGTTACTTAAAAGCAGAAAAAGGCGTCCATCGTCTCGTGCGTATTTCACCGTTTGATTCTTCAGGTCGTCGCCATACGTCATTTGCGTCATGCGACGTGATTCCTGAATTTAACAACGAAAAGATTGAAATTGAAATCAACCCAGACGATATTACTGTGGATACTTTCCGTGCTTCTGGTGCGGGGGGGCAGCATATCAATAAAACTGAATCAGCCATCCGTATTACACACCATCCGACGGGTATTGTTGTGAATAACCAAAATGAGCGTTCACAGATTAAAAACAGAGAAGCAGCGATGAAAATGTTGAAAGCGAAACTTTATCAACTTGAGTTAGAGCAAAAAGAACAAGAGTTAGCTGCTATTCGTGGTGAGCAAAAAGAGATTGGCTGGGGTAGTCAAATTCGTTCTTACGTGTTCCATCCTTATTCTATGGTGAAAGACCACCGTACGAATGAAGAAACAGGTAACGTCAATGCGGTAATGGACGGCGAAATCGGTCCGTTTATCGAAGCGTATTTAAGACATCAAATGCAATAAAAGAAAAATAACAAAGTGAGGGCTGGGGCATGGAATTGTCCGAGCCCTGAAGTGTATTTTATTAGAAGAAAGTGCTCTGTTTATATGATGATGACGGAATTAAAAAAGCTTATCCAAGATTGAAACACTAGGTCTTGCTATTAACCTGGACAGGATACCGATAGACTTCGGAATGATATCCAATTTATTTTTTATAAGCTTAAGAAACAAGTGATATTTTCAGAATAAATGTGTTAATATAATCAACAAATGGACATCAAATGTAAACATGAACAAGAGGAGGTTGATTATGGGCATTCATCAATATTTTAAAAGATTATCAGATTTAGAAAAACTTATTCGATTACCCGGGAAATTTAAATATTTCGAGCATAATGTAGCCGCGCACTCTTTCAAAGTTACGAAAATTGCTCAATATTTAGGTACGGTTGAAGAATATCATGGTAAGACTGTAGACTGGAAAAGTTTATACGAAAAAGCATTGAACCACGACTTTGCTGAAGTGTTCACCGGTGATATCAAAACGCCTGTGAAGTATGCAAGTGGTGAATTGAAAAAACTGTTCTCACAAGTGGAAGAAGAAATGGTTGATACATTCATTAAGGAAGAAATTCCAGAACAGTACCAGGATATTTATCGCCGCCGCTTACAAGAAGGTAAAGACGATTCGTTAGAAGGACAAATTCTATCGGTCGCTGATAAAATTGATTTATTATATGAAACATTTGGTGAAATCCAAAAGCGTAATCCTGAACCTCTATTTTTTGAAATATATGAGATGAGTCTCGAAACGATTATGCAGTTTGATCACTTGGCTTCTGTACAGGATTTTATTGAAAATATTATTCCAGAAATGTTAACTGAAAGATTTATACCACGCACTGAATTAAAAGAAATGACGATGCAAATCCTAAATAAAAGAAAGATGTGATAGGGTTGATTTGGTATCTATTGGCCGCTTTTTTTCCTTGTGTCCTTGTGGTTATTTTCAGCGCAATAACGAGAAGTAAATGGATGGGTACGCTCATTACATTAATCGTGATTGGTGCTTCAGTTTATAAAGGTTTTTTCCATAATGAATGGATTATTTTCCTTGATGTAGTATCATTGTTAGCAGGTTATACTATTGTAGAAGAACTTAAAATTCATCATATTGAACATGATAAAGAAGGAGGCATGTAAACGTTTTGTTGTGACAAACATCACGTATGCCCCTTGCTTAGAAATAGCGACCATAGTCACACCAGGAGTGAATCTGACACAGTTTGAATGTTATCAGAAGCACTCCTCTTTGTGTTGGATTACGAACAAATGTTTGTATTTTATAGAGGTGTTCTGTTAAAATATGAATACTAAGTAGATAGGAGGCGGACAGTGAATGGAGCATCATGATTTTAAAATTGCTTCAAATTTTGAGCCACAAGGGGACCAACCTCAAGCGATAAAAGCACTGGCGAAAGGGATACGAGAAGGGAAACGTCATCAAACATTACTCGGTGCAACGGGTACAGGTAAAACGTTTACGATGAGTAATGTCATTAAAGAAGTGGGCAAACCGACACTCATTATTGCACATAACAAAACGTTAGCAGGGCAATTGTACAGTGAGTTCAAAACCTTCTTTCCTGAAAATAGAGTGGAATATTTTGTAAGTTACTACGATTATTACCAACCAGAAGCGTATGTTCCGTCTACCGATACGTTTATTGAAAAAGATGCATCGATTAATGATGAAATTGACCAATTGAGACACTCAGCAACGAGCGCACTATTTGAGAGAGATGATGTCATTATTATTGCCAGCGTGAGTTGTATATATGGCTTAGGTAATCCAGACGAATATCGTGACTTAGTCGTGAGTATCCGTGTGGGAATGGAAATGGACCGAAGTGAATTATTAAGAAAGCTCGTCGACGTGCAATATACACGAAATGACATTGATTTTAGACGTGGAACATTTAGAGTGCGCGGTGACGTCGTTGAAATTTTCCCAGCTTCACGTGAAGAGTTATGTATTCGTGTGGAATTTTTTGGTGATGAAGTAGACCGTATTAGTGAAATTAATTATTTAACTGGGGAAGTATTAAAAGAACGCGAACACTTTGCGCTATTCCCAGCTTCTCACTTCGTTACCCGCGAAGAAAAAATGAAAATCGCTATCGAACGCATTGAAAAAGAATTAGAGGAACAACTTGAACATTTAAGAAGTGAAAATAAATTACTCGAAGCACAACGTTTAGAACAACGGACGAATTATGATTTAGAGATGATGCGTGAAATGGGCTTTACTTCTGGTATTGAAAACTATTCGGTTCATCTCACGTTACGTCCACTCGGCTCTACACCGTATACTTTGTTAGATTATTTTGGTGATGATTGGCTCGTAATGATTGATGAATCTCATGTGACGTTACCTCAAATTCGCGGGATGTATAATGGAGACCAAGCACGTAAGAAAGTGTTGGTCGAGCATGGCTTCCGTTTGCCGAGTGCTTTAGACAATAGACCGTTAAAATTTGAAGAGTTCGAACAAAAAGCGAAACAACTGGTCTATGTATCGGCGACACCAGGTCCATATGAAATCGAACATACAGACGAAATGATCGAACAAATCATTCGACCAACCGGCTTATTAGATCCGAAAATCGAAGTCCGCCCTACGAAAAATCAAATTGACGATTTACTCAGTGAAATTCAAGAACGTACTGAACAAGGTGACCGTGTGCTCATTACGACATTAACGAAAAAAATGAGTGAAGATTTAACAACCTATTTGAAAGAAGCGGGTGTAAAGGTTAATTACTTGCATTCTGAAATTAAAACGTTAGAACGGATTGAAATTATTCGAGATTTACGAATGGGCACTTATGATGTACTCATCGGCATTAACTTGCTTAGAGAAGGTCTTGATATTCCAGAGGTCTCATTGGTCGTAATCCTTGATGCGGATAAAGAAGGGTTCTTACGTTCTGAGCGTTCATTAATCCAAACGATAGGTCGTGCAGCGCGTAACGATAAAGGTCAAGTGATTATGTATGCTGATAAAATAACAGATTCAATGCAAGTCGCAATTGATGAAACGGAACGCCGTCGTGAAATTCAAATGGCTTACAATGAAAAACACGGTATTACACCAAAAACGATTAATAAACAAATTCATGATGTCATTAGTGCGACGGTTGAAACGGATGAAACAAATGAAGATCAACGCAAAGAAGTACCGAAGAAAATGACGAAAAAAGAACGTGAGAAAACGATTGAAAATGTAGAAAAAGAAATGAAGGAAGCTGCAAAAGCATTAGATTTCGAAAAAGCAACCGAATTAAGAGATTTATTATTTGAACTAAAATCAAAAGGGTGAAATGCATGAAAGAACCATCAATCGTAGTGAAAGGGGCACGTGCCCACAATTTAAAAAATGTTGATATCGAATTGCCAAAAAATCAACTCATTGTTATGACGGGGCTATCTGGTTCAGGGAAGTCTTCATTAGCATTTGATACGATTTATGCTGAAGGGCAACGGAGATATGTGGAGTCTTTAAGCGCATATGCACGTCAGTTTTTAGGCCAAATGGATAAACCAGACGTCGATACTATTGAAGGTTTGTCTCCAGCGATATCGATTGATCAAAAGACGACGAGTAAAAATCCGCGTTCAACTGTGGCAACGGTAACGGAAATTTACGATTACATTCGTCTTCTATATGCACGTATCGGCAAACCATTTTGTCCAAATCATGGTATTGAAATTGAATCACAAACAGTACAACAAATGGTTGATCGTATTATGGAACTAGAAGAGCGTACGAAAATTCAATTGTTAGCACCCGTTGTGAACCATCGTAAAGGGACACATGAAAAATTATTAACGGATATTAGCAAAAAAGGTTATGTGCGTGTACGTGTTGATGGTGAAATTATGGACGTGACACAAGTGCCGGAGCTCGATAAAAATAAAAACCATACGATTGAAATTGTAGTTGATCGCTTAGTAGTGAAGCCTGGCATCGAAACACGTTTAGCAGATTCTATCGAGACTGTACTCGAATTAGCGGATGGACGACTCGTCGTAGATATTATTGATGGGGATAAGCTAGAGTTTTCTGAAAAGCATGCGTGTCCTATTTGTGGCTTTTCAATTGGGGAATTAGAACCGAGAATGTTCAGTTTTAACAGTCCATTCGGTGCGTGTCCAACGTGTGATGGTTTAGGACAAAAGTTAACTGTAGATTTAGATTTAGTCGTTCCTGATAAAGATAAGACCCTCAATGAAGGCGCGATTTTACCTTGGGAGCCGACAAGTTCTGACTTTTATCCCTCTATGTTAAAACGTGTTTGTGAAGTGTACAAAATCAATATGGATAAACCATTTAAAAAATTGACTGAACGCCAAAAAAATATCATTTTATATGGTTCAGGTGACAAAGAAATTGACTTTACATTCAAATCGAAATTCGGTCAAGAACGTAAACGCACGATGCCATTTGAAGGAGTGGTGCCTAATATTGAACGTCGTTACCACGAATCACCTTCTGAATATGTGCGTGAAATGATGCAAAAATATATGGGTGAACAAGTGTGTGAAACGTGTCATGGTCAACGTTTGAGTCGTGAAGCATTGTCTGTTTATGTAGCAGGTAAAAATGTCGGTGAAGTGGTGGAACAATCCATTAAAGAAGCATTGACATATTACGAGAATATCGAGTTGTCTGAACAAGATGCACAAATTGCACATTTAATTTTAAAAGAAATTACGTCACGTTTAGCCTTTTTAAATAATGTAGGACTCGATTATTTAACACTCAATCGTTCGTCTGGCACATTGTCAGGTGGTGAGGCGCAACGTATTCGACTCGCGACACAAATTGGGTCACGTTTATCGGGCGTATTGTATGTACTTGATGAGCCTTCTATTGGTTTGCATCAACGAGATAATGACCGTTTAATTCATACATTACAAGAAATGCGTGATTTAGGTAATACATTAATTGTTGTAGAACACGACGAAGATACGATGATTGCGGCGGATTATCTTGTTGATATTGGTCCTGGTGCGGGTGAGCATGGTGGTGAAGTGATTGCAAGTGGTACGCCGAAACAAGTGATGCGTAATAAAAAGTCACTCACAGGGCAATATTTGAGCGGTAAAAAATTCATTCCAGTTCCTGAACATCGTCGTCCTGTGACAGATCGCAAAATTTCAATCAAAGGTGCACGTAGCAATAACCTTAAAAATGTCGATGTTGATTTTCCGCTTTCTGTCATGAATGTGGTGACAGGGGTATCTGGTTCAGGGAAAAGTTCACTCGTAAATGAAGTGCTTTATAAGTCACTTGCAAAAGCTATCAACAAGTCGAAAGTGAAACCTGGCGAGCATGATGAAATTACAGGAATGGATAAAATCGACAAAATTATTGATATCGATCAGTCACCGATTGGCCGTACACCGCGTTCTAACCCTGCTACGTATACAGGTGTATTTGATGATATTCGTGATGTCTTTGCCTCAACAAATGAAGCGAAAGTGCGCGGTTATCAAAAGGGACGATTTAGTTTCAATGTTAAAGGTGGTCGTTGTGAAGCGTGTAAAGGTGATGGTATTATTAAAATAGAGATGCATTTTCTACCTGATGTTTATGTACCTTGTGAAGTGTGTCATGGTAAACGTTACAATCGTGAGACGTTAGAAGTGACATATAAAGGTAAAAATATTGCTGACGTATTAGAAATGACTGTAGAAGATGCGACTCAATTTTTTGAAAATATTCCTAAAATCAAGCGCAAACTACAAACTTTAGTTGATGTTGGATTAGGTTACATCACGCTTGGACAACCTGCAACGACACTTTCAGGTGGTGAAGCGCAACGTGTCAAACTTGCATCAGAACTACACAAACGTGCGACTGGGCGTTCAATTTATATTCTCGATGAACCTACGACAGGATTACACGTTGATGATATTAGTCGATTATTAAAAGTGCTCAATCGACTCGTTGAAAATGGTGACACAGTGGTGATTATCGAACACAATTTAGATGTCATCAAAACAGCAGATAACTTAATTGATTTAGGTCCTGAAGGTGGTGACGGCGGTGGTACAATTCTTGCGACAGGGACACCTGAAGAAATTGCCGCTATCCCAGAATCTTATACCGGTCGTTATCTCAAAACTGTATTAGCGCGTGATAAGGAACGAATGGAGGGCTAACCCATGGAAGAAGCTAAAGTAAAAGTACTTGAATTGTTACAAGCTGGCAAAATTTCTGTAGAAGAAGCAACGACATTATTGGACGCGATGACAACGGAAGAAAAAGTAGAACATTCAACAAAAAAAGATAAAAGCGATCGTTCTGAAAAAACTACGCGTGATTTTGAAGAAACGGTAGAAGGATTTGTGAATAGCACGTTAGATAGTGTAGCGAGTCTTTTGAAACATGGACAAAAGTTTATTAGTGTGAATCGTGATAAAGTGAAAGAGATGAGCGAAAGTGAGCGTCAAGCGGCTTTGAAGAAAGTGGAAGAGACGTTGAATGAAGTGAGAGAGAAAATGAAGAAAGATTAATGTGTAGAGGAAGTGTGCTGTGAATGGTACACTTCCTTTAGTTTTTAGGACATGTGACTAACATAGAGTAGGTTGTCGTAATACATAGATTGCCTAACCGTGCTGCGCGTTCCAAGGGGCTGAACCTTCGACTAAATTCAGCTATATCGTAATTGAAGGAAGCTGAATTGGATTTTGGGAGCAGTACAGAAATCTTATGAGTAACAAAGATTTCGTCGTACTGCCCCCGCAAGGCTGACTAGACTTCTCAAAAGCATGAGCATTGAGAAGTCAGACAGCTACTGCGATAAACAGTAGCCACTATCAGAGTTAAAAGACGACATTTTGTTTTTAACTCTATCCCTCAGGAGTATTGCACGGCTTTGGCAATCAAGGTGGAGTGGCTTCACCTGTAATATGAGTCATGCAGAAAAATGAGCGTACCATTCACTATACGCTGTCTTTCGCGCATGCTTTCCTTATTGAATGAGAAGGTATAAAAGTTGACGACTTGTCTCAACTCGCCAACAGTAGATTGAACTGAACATGGTTGAAGCGTTGGCGGATTTTGGGAGCAGTACAGAAATCTCATGTGGAAACAAGATTTCGTAATACTGCCCCCGCAAGACTGACTAGACTTTTCAAAAGCGGGCGCGTTGAGAAGTCAGACAGCTACTGCGATAAATAGCAACCACAGTCAAAGTTAAAAATTATCAATTTGATTTTTAACTTTATCGCTCAGGAGTCTCGTGCGGTTCTTGCAAACCAAAAGAGCATCACACCTTACGTGCTATTTATACATAAAAAGTGTAAGTCCCATTCAACGCTCCATCGATTCTATTCACTTTTTTAGTTGAATGAGTGGATGTAAGGAGTACGAGGGAACTGAATAGGTTCTGTTTTCCAAGTGCTGCATTTCTATCACTGTGCGCATATGAGATTGAATCGAGACGTTTGTAGCAGTGAGTTCATGATGCTTCCTAAAATGTTTTAGTGAGTGATTATCCAAAGACAATTATAAATGGCATTTTATTTTTGGTTTCATACTAAAGTTGAGTATCTCTTGTCGCTTTTTAGTGGTATACTTTTAAATCTAAAATAGTTTGAAAATGGTTTGATGTGTATTATTACAATGCGCGATATGTAAAATAGGAACAGTCAAGTGTTGTACCTGATTTACACATCACGATAAAAGTAGGATGATGTGGATTTTAGATGAATGTCAGACATGTTGAATTGTGTTTCAAATGCGGAGATTCATGTATAATGAAAAGCGTAATCAGACACAAAAAGTGATTGTGTGATGAAATGCGATTTGAAATAAACAGTAAAACTGAGGTGATTAGATGCTAACGACTGAAGATTTAGTGAAGCGATTTAATATGAATGTTGTCGCTGGAGAAGCGGGGTTAAATCGTCCGATACATAATACAGATATTTCTAGACCCGGTTTGGAGATGGCAGGGTATTTTTCTCACTATGCTTCCAACCGTATCCAACTTTTAGGAACGACGGAACTGTCATTCTATAATTTATTACCAGATGCTGAACGTCAAGGGCGCATGCGTAAACTTTGTCGTCCAGAAACACCAGCAATTATTATTACGCGTGGACATGATGCACCGGATGAGTTGTTAGAGGCGGCAAAGGAGTTGGATACGCCACTGATTTATGTCGACGAAGCAACAACACGTGTCATGGGACGTTTAACGACGTACCTTGAACATGAGCTTGCCAATTCGACTTCGTTACATGGCGTCCTTGTCGATGTATATGGTGTCGGCGTGTTAATTACAGGGGATTCTGGTATAGGTAAAAGTGAGACGGCTCTAGAACTTGTTAAGCGAGGACACCGTCTTGTCGCAGATGATAATGTAGAGATTAAAGAGATTACGAAAGATCAATTAATCGGTAAGGCGCCTAAAATTATCGAACATTTGTTAGAAATTAGAGGCCTGGGCATTATTAATGTAATGACATTGTTCGGTGCGGGTTCGATTTTAACGCAAAAAAGAATTCGCTTGAATATTAATTTAGAAACTTGGCATCAAGATAAGTTATACGATCGTGTCGGTTTAAATCACGAAACGCTTAAAATTTTAGATACGGAAATCACGAAAAAGACGATTCCCGTTCGTCCTGGTCGAAATGTAGCTGTCATTATTGAAGTGGCGGCAATGAACTACCGCTTGAACATTATGGGCATTAATACGGCAGAAGAATTTAACGAACGTTTAAATGCTGAAATATTAAAAAATAGTCAACAAAATAAAGGAGACACAGAATGATGATAGGATACATTGACCCCGTCGCCTTTTCATTAGGTGGCTTAGAAGTGAAATGGTACGGTATTATCATAGCGAGTGCGATACTTATTGGATATTGGATAGCACAAAAAAGTGCTCAGTCGGTAGGATTCCGCGAAGATGATCTTGTGAATATTTTATTAGTTTGTGTATTCGTCGCTATTATTACTGCACGTTTATATTTCGTGGCTTTCCAACTGGATTATTATGTCCAAAATCCGCTAGAAATTCCGATGATCTGGCATGGCGGTATAGCGATACATGGTGGACTTATAGGAGCGTTTGCAGTGGGTATTTACTACTGTTATCGAAAAAACTGGCATCCGTTTCAATTAGGTGATATTGTAGCGCCAAGTATTATTTTAGCACAAGGGATTGGCCGTTGGGGTAACTTTATGAACCACGAAGCACATGGTGGTCCAGTGAGTCGTTCGTTTTTAGAGTCTCTCCACTTACCTGAATTTATTATTGAAAACATGCAAGTGAACGGGGTTTATTATCAACCGACATTTTTATATGAATCGATATGGAATGTTATAGGATTTATTATTTTAATTACTTTACGTCGCCGTTTAAGAATTGGCGAAACATTTTTCGTATATTTAATTTGGTATTCAATTGGACGTTTTTACATAGAAGGATTGCGTACAGATAGTTTAATGTTAACTGAAACGATTCGAATTGCGCAGGCGGTGTCAATTCTATGCATTATCATAGGTGTTGTCTTTATTGTATGGCGTCGATTTAAAAAAGACATTCCGTTATATCGTGAGGCGAAAGTGTTAAGTTGGCCGTTTGATAAGAAAGGAAAGCGTTAAGTTGAAACGACGACTCAAAGTTTATCCGACATCGCGTTATAATGCATTACATTATCTCTATCGTTATATCCGTGTGACGCGATTATTTAAAAACACATTGGTTATTGAGATAGCAAGATACATCCCGCATGTGGGGCTGAAGCGGTGGATTTACCGACATCTATTAAAAATGACGATTGGTGAACAGACTGCATTTGCTTTTAAAGCGGTGCCGGATTTATTATATCCAGAAAAAATAAAGATTGGTCATAACGTTATTATTGGTTATAATACGACATTGTTAACCCATGAATTTTTAACAGAATCGATGAGAGTCGGTGAAATTGAAATAGGGGACCATACAATGATTGGTGCGAATGTGACCGTTTTACCAGGTGTGAAAATTGGAAGCTATGTGCAAATCGGAGCAGGGAGTGTTGTTTCCAAAGATATTCCTGATCATACTGTGGCGTATGGCAATCCGATACAAATTAACTCAAAACATTAAAAAAGTGAGGTGACAATGAATGACACAAAAAAGAAATATTATACAATTCAGCGATGATGTGGCACTTTATGAACGTCTAGCAAAACAAAAAATACAACAACAAGATTATGTGAAAGCACAACGCTATTTAGAAAAAGTGTTAGCGTTGTCACCAGATTGTTTTGAGGCGAAACAACAACTCGCTACGTGCTATATCAAGTTAAATGCACCTCGACGCGCTGAAGCAATTTATTATGAAGAAATTAGCAAAGGCACAGAGTTGGAAGCTTCTTACTATGAATTAAGTCAGTTGAACATTGACATTAACGAACCGAATAAAGCGTATTTGTTTGGTTTAAGTTATGCATTTTTAGCTGAAGATGAAGAATACCGAGAAGAGTTGGAAGACATGTTTGAAGTGGCTTTTAATGGTGAACATGCGCTTGAAGAGGAGAGTCAATTGTTTGTCGCACAGGTCATTTTTCAATATTTATTCGGTCAGGGTCGTTTGTTAGAAGCCCGTGAATATTTGTTGAGGCAAGATGAAGAGATTCAAGACAATCGGATTATCCGCAATTTACTCGCAATGTGTTACCTTTATTTAAATGAAAACAAAATTGCACAAGAAATGTTCGAGCGCTTGTTGAAAGAAGATCCTTCCGATGTACATGCGTTATGTCATTACACTTTACTGCTTTACAACATGAATCGACAAACGCGCTTCCAACATTATGTGAAAATATTAAATAAAATTAGGCCGATGAATGATGAAGAGTCTTTTAAACTCGGTATCGTGTTAAGTTATTTGAAACAGTATGAAGCTTCTCAACAGTTATTAATACCTCTACACCGAAAAGGGAAATTTCAGACGTTCCAATTATTTCATGCATTAGCTTTTAATTATTATTACCTAGGAAATATTGAGCAGAGTCAGCACTTTTGGCAAGTGTTGACGCAATTTTCAAAAGCGAATCGTGGTTTTCCGCCATGGGTCATTGAAGAAAGTGCGACTTATTTTAATCAACATGTGGAACCTTTACTGCTGAGTGATGATCAACATGAACGTTTGTATGGACTCTTTTTATTAAACCAACTCAATGGTAAAGAAATTTTGATGACGAAAGAAGTTTGGAATATTTTAGAATCAATGGGAGATTATGAAAAACTGTACCTCTCATATCTCATTCAAAATCTTCAACTCACAAAACTACACTTTATTCATCAAGGTATGGAGATACTCTATCGCCTCCCTGAAACACAACCCTACTCAGCGTTATTTTTAAGTTGGATTAGTTATGCAGAAAGTTTATTGGCCGATCAAGTCGACCACGAACAAGTAGAAGCTTATGTTGCTGCTGTCGCGTATCTCTTTTTCAATCAAAAAGAAGACGAAGAGATGACACAACCGCAAATTATTGAACATTTTGATGTGGCAACTGACGCTTTTGAACATGCACTACAGCATCTGTTGAGCATTTAAATTTGAGTCCTTGAATTAAATGTTGTAAAATGCGTATGATGAAATTAAAGGAGGAACAGATCATGTCAGAACAAGTAAGATATGATGTTGCGATTATTGGTGCAGGACCAGCAGGCATGACAGCTGCTGTTTATGCCTCACGTGCGAATTTAAATACAGTAATGATTGAACGCGGTATGCCTGGTGGGCAAATGGCGAACACTGAAGAAGTCGAAAACTTCCCAGGTTTCGAAATGATTTCAGGACCTGACCTTTCAAGTAAGATGTTTGATCATGCCAAAAAATTCGGCGCTGAGTACAAATATGGCGATATTAAAGGCATCGAAGATAAAGGCGATTATAAAGTCATTGATTTTGGTTCTAGTACACTTGAAGCGACGGCTGTTATTATTGCAACGGGTGCGGAATATAAAAAAGTTGGCGTACCTGGAGAAGAACAGCTCGGAGGCCGCGGTGTCAGCTATTGTGCTGTATGTGATGGTGCTTTCTTTAAAAACAAAAATATTTATGTTATCGGTGGCGGCGATTCAGCAGTGGAAGAAGGAACATTCTTGACTAAATTTGCTAGCAAAGTCACAATCGTACACCGTCGTGATCAACTAAGAGCACAAAAAATCCTACAAGATCGTGCCTTTAAAAATGATAAAATTGATTTTATTTGGAATCACACACTTAAATCTGTTAATGAAAAAGACGGTAAAGTCGGTTCATTAACACTTGTTTCAACAGTTGATGGAACTGAACAAACAGTTGAAGCAGATGGTTTATTCGTATATGTAGGTATGAAACCACTAACACAACCATTTGAAAATTTAGGTATCACAAACGAAGCAGGATATATTGTTGCAAACGATGATATGAGTACTGCGATTAAAGGGATTTTTGTAGCAGGAGACGTTCGTGAAAAAGGTTTACGTCAAATCGTTACAGCAACAAGTGACGGCAGTATCGCTGCGCAAAGTGCACAAGAATATATCGAAAGCTTACATGACTAAATATTAAACAGATGACATTGAATCAACAGGAGCTGGACACCGTTTCCAGTTCCTTTTTTATAGCATTTAAAGGCGTGTCTGTAGCGCTGAATTATTCCTGAAATATTTGTTGATTGAATTTCATCGCGGATGCATTAACCGTAACTCAACAAAATTAGATATAGAATAAGTGGTCAATGTGGCTAGCACATCGCAATTATTCCAAAAACATAGATATGCGTATCATCCCTCTATAACTTTAGACTGATTTCATGTAAACTAATAGAGAATATGATTGGATGGTGGTCAATAATGCAACATGAAGAAAATAACGAAATTGTAAAAAGCGAACTCCTTATTGTCACAGGTCTTTCTGGTGCAGGGAAATCATTAGTCATTCAAAGCTTGGAAGACTTAGGCTATTTTTGTGTCGACAATTTACCGCCGATTTTACTACCGAAATTTGTAGAGTTGATGGAGCAAGGTAATCCTTCGATGCAAAAAGTCGCGGTAGGCATCGACTTAAGAGGACGCGAATTTTTCCAATATTTAGTACGCGAAATCGATGCCGTACAGAGTCGTAAAGATGTGATTGTCGATGTGTTATTCGTTGATGCGGATACTGAAAAACTCATTTCACGCTATAAAGAAACACGTCGTAAACATCCTTTACAAGAACATACGGAATTACCACTAGTCAAAGCGATTAATGAAGAACGCAAATTACTTTCAGAAGTAAGAAGTTTGGCCAATTATACATTAGATACAACGAAATTATCGCCTAAAGCATTAAGAAAACGTGTTTACGAATATTTTAATAAAGAAAATAAATCAACATTTACAATCAATGTTTCTAGTTTTGGATTTAAACATGGGATTCAAATTGATGCGGATTTAGTGTTTGATGTCCGCTTTTTACCCAATCCATATTATGTGGCTGAATTGAGACCGCTCACAGGTATGGATGAAGAGGTTTATAAATATGTCATGAAGTGGAAAGAAACAAATACATTTTATGAAAAATTATTAGATTTATTGTTGTTTATGATTCCGGGTTATAAAAAAGAAGGTAAATCACAACTCGTTATCGCAATTGGATGTACAGGCGGTCAACATCGCTCAGTCGCACTAGCACAACGTTTAGCTGAAGAACTAAAGCAGATTTATGATTATAATGTATATGTTCATCATCGTGATGCACATATAGAAAGTGGCGAGTAAAATGAAACAACTTAAATTAGTACTGATTGGTGGAGGTACTGGTTTATCCGTTTTGGCAAGAGGATTAAAATCTTTTCCGATAGATATTACAGCAATTGTGACAGTAGCAGACGATGGGGGCAGCACGGGTAAAATAAGAGATGAAATGGATATTCCGGCACCAGGAGATGTGCGTAACGTTTTGGCTGCTTTAAGTGATGTAGAACCAACGCTCGAGCAACTGTTTCAATATCGATTTAAAGAAGACCAAATTAGCGGACACTCTCTGGGGAATCTACTGATTGCGGCTTTGACGAACATTACACACGATTTCGGTCATGCTGTGAAAGAATTGAGTAAAATTTTAAATATTAAAGGACGTGTGATTCCGTCAACGATTTCGAGTGTATCTTTAAATGCTGAAATGGAAGATGGAGAAATTGTCACAGGTGAGTCTAATATTCCAAGAAAACAAAAAAAGATTAAGCGTGTATTTTTAGAACCAGCCGATGTACAGCCAATGGACGAAGCGGTTGAAGCATTGCGTGAAGCGGATTTGATTGTGTTAGGTCCAGGCTCTTTATATACAAGTGTCATTTCGAATTTGTGTGTAAAGGGAATTGCCCAAGCGATTGTAGAAAGTGATGCGAAAAAATTATATGTTTCTAATATCATGACACAACCGGGAGAAACGGATCAATACACGGTGATGGATCATATCGATGCCATTCATCAACAACTCGGTGGTCACGTGCTTGACTTTGTGATTGCGAATCAGCTAGAATTTTCACCTCAGATTATTGAAAAATATGAAGCGAAGGGCGCGAAGCCTGTTTATTATGATAAGGATGAGTTGAACCATCTCGGTGTACAACTGGTGACCGGGGAACATCTTGTAGAAATTTCTGAACATGATTACGTCCGACATCGTACAGAAGTTTTAGCAGAAATGATTTATGAAATTGCACTACAAGAAATTAGTACAATTCAGTTTGATCCTGATCAATTCAAATCCTAATGGTAGCCATTTTGATTCATAGCAAATAGAAAGGGAAAGATTCAATATGAGCTTTGCATCTGAAATGAAAAATGAACTGACACGAATTGAAGTTGACCATGAGAACGCTAAAGCAGAACTGAGTGCGTTGATTCGGATGAATGGTGCTTTAAGCCTGTCCAATCAGCAATTTGTGATTAATATTCAAACTGAGAATGCAACGACGGCGCGACGTATTTATTCGCTCATCAAATTTGTATTCAAAGTAGAAGTTGAAATATTAGTGCGTAAAAAAATGAAGTTGAAGAAAAATAATATTTATATTTGTCGAATCAAAATGAAGACGAAAGAAATTCTAGATGAACTCGGTATTTTGAAAAATGGCATGTTCAGTCATGAAATTGATCCTGAAATGGTGAAAGATGATGAAATGAGACGGAGCTATTTACGTGGTGCATTTTTAGCAGGTGGCTCCGTGAATAATCCAGAAACATCGTCATATCATTTAGAAATTTTCTCGCTTTATGAAGGGCATTCAGCTGGCTTGACGCAATTGATGAATACGTATGAGTTAAATGCGAAAAGTTTAGAACGCAAAAAGGGATGGATTACATATCTCAAAGAAGCTGAACGTATTGCTGAATTTTTAAGTTTAATTGGTGGTTACCAAGCGCTATTAAAGTTTGAAGACGTGAGAATTGTGCGAGATATGCGTAACTCGGTGAATCGTCTCGTCAATTGTGAGACAGCGAACTTGAATAAGACAGTGAGTGCAGCGATGAAACAAGTGGAAAGCATTCAATTGATTGACCAAGAAATCGGCATTGATAACCTGCCAGATCGTTTAAGAGAAGTAGCGAGATTGCGTATTGAGCATCAAGATGTCTCGTTAAAAGAGTTAGGTGAAATGGTCAGTACAGGTACAATTTCCAAATCAGGTATTAATCATCGTTTGAGAAAATTGAATGAAATGGCTGATAAAATTAGAAGTGGGGAACGATTTGAAGTTTAAAAGTAGCCCCCTCGAGAGGAATCGAACCTCTATCGTAAGAACCGGAATCTTATGTGTTATCCATTACACTACGAGGGGTTAATTGCGTAAGTCTATTCACCATTGTACCGTTCGGGCATTCAAGGGTCAACTCCTAACGCAAATTCGTTCGTGAATGCGTTGTTTTTGACCATTTTTGACTTTTGCGTTAGAATAAACATAAATTAAACAATTTAGGAGGAATCATCCAATGAATTTAATTCCTACAGTTATTGAAACGACAAACCGCGGTGAACGCGCATACGATATTTATTCACGTTTATTGAAAGACCGTATTATCATGTTAGGTTCAGCAATTGATGATAACGTGGCAAACTCAATCGTATCACAATTGTTATTCCTACAAGCGCAAGACGCGGAGAAAGACATTTATTTATATATTAATTCACCAGGTGGTAGTGTCACAGCTGGTTTTGCGATTTACGATACCATTCAACACATTAAACCTGATGTACAAACAATTTGTATCGGTATGGCAGCATCTATGGGATCATTCTTATTAGCTGCAGGTGCAAAAGGAAAACGTTTCGCATTACCAAACGCAGAAGTGATGATTCACCAACCACTCGGCGGTGCACAAGGTCAAGCGACTGAAATTGAAATCGCAGCGAAACACATTTTAAGAACACGTGAAAGATTAAATAAAATCTTATCAGAACGTACAGGTCAACCGATTGAAAAAATTGAAAAAGATACAGACCGTGATAACTTCTTAACTGCTGAAGAAGCAAAAGAATATGGTTTGATCGATGAAGTGATGGAACCAGAAAAAGCTTAATCAAGTGATGCGAAAAGTGAGAGGTGGAACAACTGTTTCACCTCTTTTTTGGTATATGGGAAACAATTGAAGATGTGTATTGAGGGAGGAATGACGATGCATCAACATATAAGATTCGCAACGTCTGATGATTTACAAGCAATCATGGACATTTATAATCACGCCATATTACATACCACTGCAGTTTATACATACGAACCGACGCATATGGAAGAGCGGTGTCAATGGTTGGCACAAAAGCAACGTGAGGGCTATCCTGTTTTTGTTTATGAAAATGAAGGGGAAGTGTTAGGTTTTGCGACTTATGGTCCTTTTAGAAATTGGCCCGCTTATCAATACACCATTGAACATTCTATCTATGTCAGTCCTAGCGCAAGGAGACAAGGGATTGCTTCTCAGTTGTTAATAGGAGTGATTGAAAATGCTACGGAGAATGGCTATCAAACGATTGTAGCCGGTATTGATGATAGCAATGAAGGAAGTTTGAAACTGCATGAAAAAATGGGGTTCAACCATATGGGAACGTTAGAAAAAGTCGGTTATAAATTTGAACGTTGGTTAAATCTTGCATTTTATCAAAAACAGTTAAAGTCAACAGAAAAATGAATCGCACGCTTTTAAAAGTGAATGGAGACCACTAAAAAGATGGGGCCGGGACATTATGTTATCCCAACCCATATCAATTGAAGGACTTATATCCATTAATGATGATAAAACAGCCACAAATGAGGATGAATTGGACGTAATAATTGGATGCTATGGGTTGTCCTCATTTCATCAACTTGCCCTAAGTGACTGCATTTGATATAAGATTGCCAGAAGGCTGAGACTCCTGAGGGATAATACAAGGGCTTAATGCGAGTTCTAATGTTTAATCATGGTTGCTGTTTATCGCAGTAGCTGTCTGACTTCTCAATGCGATCACTTTTGAGAAGTCTAGTCAGCCTTGCGGGGGCAGTACTACGAAATCTTTGTTGCACATGAGATTTCTGTACTGCTCCCAGAATCCACTAGCGCCTCAACAAATGTAACAGTTTAATCAAGCGATAGTTAGTCGAAGGACCAGTCCCTAGGAAGAACGCGAAGCCATGCGGGCAATCAAAAACACAATTCACAGAGAAAGGGCAAGTTAAACAAAACACTTCATCAATAGCGTCAAAAATTTTTGTGTATTCCTACCATCCAGAGTGGTTTTTACTTTGAATATAATTCTTTTAAAGCTGATGAAAGTGTCGGATAGTCGAATTGAAATCCTAAATCTGATATTTTTTGTGGCAACATGTATTGTGTGTCGAGTATCAATGTCGACATTTTACCGAGTACAAGCCGTAGAAACCACGCAGGCACCCAAGTATAATGAGGTCGGTGCATGACATTGCCTAAAACCTTCCCGAATTGTTGTTGTGTTTCGGGTGCGGGTGCAGATAAGTTAAATGGTCCTGAAGCCTCAGGTGAGTGAATGAGAAATTGAATCGCACGGACTAAGTCTGATACGTGGATCCATGAATACCATTGTCGTCCATTGCCGATGCGTCCACCTACGAAGAAACGATAGGGCAGTGACATCATTGGAAGTGCACCACCATTCAGAGAGAGGATAAGACCAAAGCGCCCACAAATAACCCGTGTCCCTAGCTTTTCAAATAGTGTGGCCTGTTTTTCCCACTGATAAACAATTTCTGATAATAAATCATGGGGTGTCGTCTGATAAGTTTCTGTGTAAACAGCAGTCTGTGAGGGCGGATAATACCCCATGGCACTTGCGTTAAACAAAACATCAGGTTTTTGCTCGCGTTGTTCAAAAAGGTCGAATAATGCACGTGTAGATTGAATACGGCTTGTCATCATGAGCTGCTGATGCTTTGAAGTCCATCTTTTGTTCAATGTGGCGCCTGCTAAATTAATCACGACATCAATGTGAGGTACTTGTGCTTCCCAACCGTCTTTATGCCAATTAATATAATGGACATTTTCCTGTTGAGAGGTTTTATCACTTCTTGTCAGGATATAGATGATTGCATCTGTGGTATGTGTAAGTTGTTCAACTAACGCACGACCGACCATGCCTGTGCCACCACTGATTAAATAGTTTTTCATGATATTCACTCCTTTATCGCGTGTATGTTCATAGTATTGTCAATAAATGGTCATCAATTCTTCACTTACAACGTCTTGTATCTGTTTATTTTTTCACAAAGTACGTTATAATAGAGATACCTTCGATAATTAATACATCTCTTAATTAAATTCAGTATACCCCTTAAATATATACGACGAAGGTATTTTTGACTCCCTTTAGTAGAGATCTGGATGGTGCAGCATTCAGATCTCTTTATTAGTGCGCCCGGCATGGGTAACATCTTGACGGTGAAAGTCCGTTACAGGCTTGGTAGTAGGAACTGTTAGCGAAAGACAAGGGTGTCCATTGCGAAGTGGAATCTGAAGGAAGTCGGACGCAAACACTC
>NZ_FXUZ01000012.1 GCF_900183575.1 Staphylococcus cornubiensis | reverse complement strand
TCAGTTTCCTGACGAATTTTAAAATCCAAGGGAAGTTCGATTTAGCTTCTCTCAACTACCTATTATAAAAAATAAGTAGTGAAGAAACTATCGTCATAATTTCTTCACTACTATCTTAATATGTTTCCTAGGGGCTGGCCCTTCAACTAACTAACGCTTGATTAAACTGTTACACTTGTTGAAGCGTTAGTGGATTCTCCGGACCAGCTAATCCCTCAGGAGTGTCAGCCTTCTGGCAATCTGACAACAAATACAGGAAATAGAGGGCAAGTTTATGAAATCAAGAAAACAATAGCATCGATTTTTTATCCCATTCAACCTCATTTTTCGACTGCTTTAAAATCATTAATCAATTATTAATCTATGAATGGCTTGAGACTAATAGATTTCTATATCCCAATCACTTATTACCGTCTCACACTACCATCCATCTTAGAATGACATTATACTTTCATCACTTTTGTATGATTTTATGGTCGTCATCAATTGCGTATAAATTTTCATCCATAGGCACTTCAACATACCGAAAATCAATCTTTTTTACATCAGTGAGATAACGCTCTTGATAGACATGCCAATACTCTGTAACCATTGACTTCCCCATTTGCGTCACATAAACAGACAAATCATTGTTCGCTTGTCTATAACCATTCAACAGTCCTGCCGCAAATAACCGCCTCACATATTTTTGAAACGATTCCGACACCGTATTCATCTCTTTATGGTTTCTATTAAAATATCGAATTTGATAGAACAACAAGCCCATCAGCGCACCATCGTAAATCCCCATTGAATTATCAACGTAAATCCTCAAATCTTTCATAGTGAGCTTTGTTAACATCTTAAGTGTGAAGTAGTCTTCGTATTTAAATATATACCAATCACTATGATCCAAATGTGTTCTGATTTGATCGAGTAAAACGGCTTCTTCTAGTGTCGTATAAAAAGTTTTATTGGAGAAATACGAATGATTTTTATGGTTACTGATACGAATCGGCATATACGCAAAAGCACCCTTTCTAAACAATACATAAATCGAACCATTGGAATCAGACTGCTTTAGCGACAAAATCCACTCATTCTCATGTAACATACTTTGCAGTTGAGGCGCAATATGCTCCATCATCTGACATCCCCCCTTACTTCACAATACAACATTGAACATTTCATTTGATACTTACATTTTCATACATGCTCCTTGACATTACACAAACATCTTTTGGAGTAATCCCTTTTTGCGTTGTTTTAATAAGGCAATTTTTCGCGACTGTTTTTCGATTAATTGATCAAGCTTATTGAAAAAGTCACCAATTTTTTGTTGTTCTTCTAATACAGGCAATTTAATTTTGAAACCTAATAAAGTCTCTTCATGAATTCGTTTACTACCAGTGCCGGATGAAAAGGACTCCATTCTTTCATAATAATTTTTTCTTGAAATATAGTTCATAAAATAATTGGCATTGATTTTTGAATAATCAATGTCTAAGGCCGGAACATCCCCTGATGAATAAAATCCATTAAATTCATTTGGTATGATACTAAATGCACCATTAAAAAAGTTCTGTTTACCATAAATGAATTGAGAAGCAAATCTTTTATAATAAACCGTTGCCCCCATCTTAAGAGCCCTGTTAGTATTAGCATTACTAACTCCATTTACATTTAATTTAACAGTAAGAAGTTGATTCTTATTCAAATTAATACCTTTTTCTAATTCATTTGGTTTATTCATAAAGAATTGAAAGTTTTTTATAGCCCACCCCGGATAATCATTACCATTGTCATCTTTAAATCGAAGTTCTTGTGAGAAAATCTTTTGCATATAGCCCGTTTTCTGTTCTTCTAATAACGCTAATTTTTGTTCTTCCAATTCAATTTGACGGTCTAGTTTGTTAAAGAAATCACCAATTTTTTGCTGTTCCTCGACTAAAGGCAAATTAATTTTCAACTTCTTTAAATCATTATTATAAAGGTGAACCACTGTTTTACCTTGTGCAAGTCTAGATATATTCCATTTGTTCACACTGTTTAAAGACAAAGAAATGAATTTGCCATCGTCCTCTTTAGGAGTTAGAATATTTAAATCTCCACCGATATAAACATCTTCATTTACATTTATTACTGATGCTGTAGCAATATCCTCTACTGTTTCTCCAGAAGACGGGATTAAAACCTGATTTTTATTAGCTTTTTTCAACTTGCTAGGATCTACATTTGTTCTGCTCTCGACAATATTAATAATTGCACCATATTTTGTATATAGTTCACCATAAAGAATACAAGGATATTTACCACCTTCAGTTAAATCTTTCTTACCTAATAATTTTCCTTTTTCAAAACTTACAATTCCCTCTAGTTTCTTCTCTTCCCACTCACCTTCAAACTCAGGAAATCGTAACTCTGGCACATTTTTCTTTAAATCAGTCATGTTTCAACACTCCAATTCCTTCAAATAGCCCTCGATATCTTGTTCGATTTGTGCGATGTCATTGTCGATGTTCGCGATGTCTTGTTGGACTTGGTCGAGATCAATCGGTGCTTCTTCCTCGAATGTATCGACATAGCGTGGGATATTGAGGTTGTAGTCGTTGTCTTCAATTTCTTGTAATGTTGCGGCATAGCTGTATTTATCAATGGTTTCTCTGTTTTTGTATGTGTTCATGATTTTTTCAACGTGTTCGTCTGTCAGGTGATTTTGGTTTTTGCCTTTTTCGAACGCGTTGGATGCATCAATAAATAACACGTCTTGATCGGCTTTACGACATTTTTTGAATACTAAAATACATGTTGGAATGCTTGTACCGTAGAAAATGTTTGCGGGTAAGCCAATGACCGCGTCCAAGTAATTTTTCTCTTCAATGAGGTATTGTCGAATAACCCCTTCTGCTGCACCACGGAACAGAACGCCATGTGGTAATACGACTGCCATTGTGCCTTCGTCGTCTAAATAGTGCGCCATATGTTGGATAAATGCGAAGTCGGCTTTGGATTTCGGTGCGAGTTTGCCGTAACCACTGAAACGGTCGTCATCATTGAATTTACTATTGGCTGACCATTTCGCACTGTATGGTGGATTGGCTACAACGGCGTCGAATTTCTCCCCTAAAAAGGCAGGATTTTCTAACGTATCGTCATTTTGAATGTCGAAGTTTTCATAACGAACATTGTGTAACAACATATTCATGCGTGCTAAGTTGTACGTCGTGTTGTTACGTTCTTGCCCATTGTAACGGTAGACTTTCGTTTCTTTACCAACACGTAATAGTAATGAACCTGATCCGCATGTAGGGTCATATACATTGCGTAATTTATCTTTACCTAATGTAACGATTTGCGCTAAAATTTTTGATACTTGTTGTGGGGTGTAGAATTCACCTGCTTTTTTACCTGCATTCGCCGCAAAGCGCCCGATTAAAAACTCGTATGCGTCCCCTAACATATCAATTTCCATATCGCTATGAACAAATGGCAAGTCCGCTAAGTTTACCATGACCTTGCTTAATAACGCGGTACGGTCTTTCACTGTGTTTCCTAATCTTGTCGAACTTAAATCCATGTCACTGAATAAGCCAATGAAGTCTTCTTCACTGTCTTGTCCGAGCGTTGACGTTTCGACTTTACGAATCGCTTGCGCTAAATGTTCAATATCAAAGCGTTGATTTTCAATTTCTTTCACCATGGTGCTAAACAAATCTTGCGGCTCGATGTAGTAGCCGACTGTATCTAACAATTCACCTTTTAAGTCTTCTTGATATTCAGGATCTGCCCATGCTTCTTCGTATGTCATGTCCTCTCCAGATAAGGCTTCCACAACTTCTGCTTCTGCCTTTTCCGATAAGAAGCGATAGAAAATCAACCCTAAAATATAATTACGGAATTCGCTCGCATCCATGTTCCCTCTTAAATCATTCGCGATTGACCACAATTTTTTATGTAATTCAGCTTGTTGTTGACGCTGTTTCTCTGTAATTGACATTGCATTTCCTCCGTTAGTTCACTCAGTATATTCACGCACTGAAAGATCAAAACCTTTGTAATGTATGGAATCACAAAGGTTTGATACGTTCTAGCTACTATACTTTTCAGTGACTTCTTCAATAAATGAAATAATTGCTTTTTTCGTTTGACGTTTTTCTTTGAGTTTTTTATCACTCACTAAATCTTTTAATTCCGCTTGATTTACGATACCACTATATTCAAATTCCCCTGTTAAAGCCTTCAAAATATCTTCGTCGACTGCTTGTTGATGCGCGAATTGATTAAACTCTGCTTCACGTTTCGCATTTTCAAATAAAATATAGGCTTCATCAATGTTGTCATCCTCAGATAATTGCGGCACCACTTCATCAATAAATTCACGAATTAAGTCCCGCTTCAAACGCAACACTGGATCATCGGCATTGTCTAAAATACGTCGAATCTGTTCACGATTCCGTTGTTGCTCGGCATCATCTTTTAAGTCGATTTGGCGAACGAGATGCATAATATAAGAGACATTAATCAAATCATTACGCAAAATTTCAATTTCAAAATCGATATCATCTAAAATCGATACTTGCTCGGCGTTACCCCGTTTCGCTTTCACTTCATCATAAATGGCATAGTATTTACTCTTATAGTCTTCAAATTCTTGACCATCCATGCCAATATTGTCAGTAGTAAACTCGAATTCATCAAATGCTTTAAGTCTCAGCACAAGTTTTGACACAAGACGGAATGCTTCGACAAATGCTTTTTTACCCTCTTCATCAAACACTTCATCCATCGCTTGAGGTGTTGGCGCGATAGTTTTCAAGGCTTCCAATGCATCGACAAATTCTGCTTTGTAGGCTTCATAACTTTTCATAAGGACACGATCTGTATCATCCGTCTGTGAGAACAGTTTTAATGCTTTATCCGTATGACGCTTTAAGTTACGGTAATTGACGATTTTTCCAAATGGCTTTGTCTCTTTCTCAACACGATTCGTACGAGAATACGCTTGGATGAGATCATGATATTTCAAGTTTTTATCGACATAAAGTGTGTTCAACACTTTACTGTCAAACCCTGTCAAAAACATATTGACGACAATGAGTACATCAATTTTATTGTCTTTTACACCTTTTTTCACATTTTTAGAGACGTGATTAAAATATTCTGGGAATGTATCCGTCGTAAAATTCGTCCCAAAGTGCGCATTATAATCTTGCATGATACTTTCTAATTGATCTCTAGAATGCGCTTCATCCACATTGCCTTCTTGTTGCGCTTCATTTGCTGCATACGTAAATATCCCCGCAACTTTTAATGGATGTTCATCTCCTTGACTGATCCTTTTAAATGCATCGTAATACTTTATCAGTGCTGGAATACTTTGTACGGTTAAAATCGCTGAATACTGTCGATTGCGAGTATATTTATCGTGATTGTCTCGAATATGACGCACGATTAAGTCAATGCGCTTATCCGCTAACCACACTTCATCTTTATTAATGCCTTCCACCATATCATCAGTTTCTGTTTGAATATGTTGTGTTTTAATTGTATTAATGTAATCGACAGAAAAGCCTAAAACATTACCATCGTGAATCGCATTTTTGATTAAATAAGAGTGCAAATTGCGACCAAAAATGTCTGCTGTACTCCGACCATCTTGACTTTTATTTTCTTCAAAACGTGGCGTCCCTGTAAAGCCAAAGTATTGCGCATTGTTAAAATGTTGACGAACAATCCGATGCATATCACCAAATTGACTGCGGTGACATTCATCAATAATGAATACCACTTTATCAGTTTTGTATTGTTCGAGCGCCGCCGCATTATTTTGAATTGCTTTTGACATTTTTTGAATCGTCGTCACAATGAGGGGCAAACTTTTGTCATTCAGCTGTTTCACGAGCTGTGACGTATTGTTCGTTTTATCCACCGAACCTTTAGAAAACTTATTAAATTCTTCTTCTGTTTGGCTATCTAAATCTTTTCGGTCAACGAGGAAGATCACTTTTTTAATATTTTCTTGTTCTGACAGGACTTGACTCGCTTTAAAGGAAGTTAACGTTTTACCACTCCCCGTCGTATGCCAAATATAGCCATTACTGTTCGTTTCCGTCGCTTGATGGATCAGCGCTTCCACAGCATGCACTTGGTAGGGACGCATCGCCATTAAAATATGATCCGTTTCATTTAAAATCATATAACGTGAAATCATCTTAGCTAAATGACACGGTCTTAAAAACGTATCCGTAAAGTCACCTAACGTATTGATGCGGTGATTGTCTTTGTCACTCCAATAAAACATATGACTTTTTAAAATCTCACCATCATTATTCGACATATAGCGTGTTTCGATACCGTTACTAATAATAAAAAGTTGAATATAACGAAACAGCCCTGTGTAATTTTGTTTACGATAGCGCATCACTTGGTTAAACGCTTCGTTAATATCAATCCCACGTCGTTTCAATTCGATTTGCGCGAGCGGCAACCCATTCACTAATAACGTCACATCATAACGCGCTTTATATTGATCGTTAACAGCGATTTGATTCGTCACTTGAAACGTATTTTTACACCAATGACGCGTATCTAAAAACGACAAATACACCTCAGACTCATCATCACGCTTCAACGGCAATTTATCACGTAAAATACGCGCACTTTCAAAGATACCTTTCCCATTAATCATCGTTAATAAGCGTTGAAATTCTTTATCTGTCAGTGGTTTGCCTTCTAGCTTTTCTGCATGACGTTCATTTAATATGTGACGAAAATTATCCAACAGTTGCTGTTCATCTCGAATCGTTACAGTTTCATAGCCATTGGATTTTAACTGTTCCATCATTTCTTTTTCTAATGCGAACTCACTTTGGTAAACCATAAAATCCCCTACCTTTGTTTCTCTTACAACATATTATAATATATTATGCTTTTGAATGGTGTGAATTTTATAATTATTTGCGTTTTAACGATAAGAATGTGAAATATTGTGTTTCTGGATTGCTTTGAAGGGGTTTGGTGTATTTTAGAGCATGTCGACAAGTTGCGGAGTTTCTGGCAAATGAATTATCATATTAAGCATTGAGAAATATTTAATAGAATTCTCGATTTTTGGCTTGTTTTATTTCTTTCTCTATACTTTTATAATATTTTCTCATCTTTGCATCATCATAATCAGTAATTTTTATTTTTAATATTTGTAGAGGGTCTACAATTTGGTTAGTAAAGTCTCTCTTTAAAGAACTTGAAATCATGGCAACATACACAAGACTTTTATAATTATGGTCTTCATTTTGTTCTTTTTTATAATTATGTTGTTGATAAGAGGATACTAAATTGATTGTTCTTTCACTTCCATAAACAAAGGTCTTTTGAAAAAGTGTTTGAAAATCTTCTGTCGACATTTCTTTTATCATTTCAATATTTAATACTAATTCAGACCATGACCATAATATTTTTTGTAATTCATTACCACTATGTTCTCTATAAAAACTTTCAGCCTGTAAATCTAGAGCATTGTTGTGCTTATACCTTTCAATACTTCTATTTATTAGCCATGATCCTACGATTAAAAGTATCAACGGAAAAACAAACTTTTCTATAAATGCAGACTCAAATAATTTATTTGCTTTCTCAATGTCTATATCATTATATTTGTTTAATAAATATTTAATCATTTTTGTTGTCTCCTATGCTTAATATAGATTTAGTATATCTTGCTTTTGCTCATAAAAACATTCATAAAGTATGTAAGTGTATAATAGGGTGAAGTAAGTATATTAATTTTTTATAAAATATTTATCATTAGTATGAAACGATATAAACACTCTTTTCAATCTTCGTTATCAAATTATTTCACCGTATTATTACCAAATCGTTCCATAAAACCACCTAAAAATAAATGAGCAAGTATTCCTTTTGGTTCTAATATGAAAATAGTGCACTCCAAGTAATAAAGAATAGTATCAAGATTATTATTTAAGAATCTTGGTGATGCTTCAATTTTCTTTTTTTTCAACAATATGGAACGATCTCACAATACGTCATATAGTAAAATTCTATTTCTACTGGTACCGCATTCTTGGTATAGATGCATTCTCTTCTTTAATCATACTATCACCTTAAACTTAACTTTGATATTATCAGGACTAACTGTAAATGCTTCATCAGTTTCTTCACAGTAAATTTCATCCTTTAAATCAATTTCATCAAGGGTATACCCCGTGCTATTATGAGTATATGGGGAATATACTTCAAATATCTTTGCAACTAAATGATTCTCTTCTAAATCTAGCATTATAGTATAAAACTCGTTAGTAGATAAATCAATTTCATAAAAATTTGAATATTGTATAAAATCATTCTTTTTATATCTATTAATCTTTTTCAAAAATTTGATTTTTTATGCTGATCCAGACTCTGAAAGTTCTTGTTTTTCTCTACATTTATCGTCAATAAATTTTGCAACTTTCATCATCTCCTTACTTTCAGCAGTATTTTTGTGAAATTGAATAATAGAATATCCTCTTTCAGTCAATACGTCAAATTGAAACTTTACTGTAAATTGTTTAGCTTTACTTCATTCAATCAGATTAATTGCACTCCTGGATATGTTGACTCTTCTTCTGTATCCTCAATTAACTCAATTCTGGAAATACACAAAGCATCTCGGTCTTCTATTTTTTCATTTCGACGACCACACCCCAGATTGTGAACCTAGGCGAGACTCCTGAGGGATTAGACGCAGCCGAAAATCCAATTCGGCTTCATTCCAGTATACACCTCAAGCAAGCCGAATTTAGTTGAGGCAAGTCCCCTAGGAACGCGAGCCTATAGGTTCACAATCTAAAAGATTACCACTAAAATCAATGTTACCGAAATATCAAAAAACCCAAAATAACCGCAAAAAAACACCGAGATGCTTCACACACCTCGATGTTTCTATCATGAAATTAAAATGGCAAATTCATACCTTTTAACATATTTTGCAATTGCGCTTGCTTGCCTTTTTTACCTTTACCGCCACCAGTAAACTGCTTCATCATCTTCTTCATGTCGTTAAACTGCTTCAACAAACGGTTCACTTCTTGCAATGTTCGCCCTGAACCTGCAGCAATACGACGCTTTCTTGAAACATTCAATTTGTCTGGATTTTCACGTTCATCTGGTGTCATGGACTGAATAATCGCCTTAATATGATCGATTTGTTTTTCGCTCATATTCAGTTTATCCAAGCCTTTCATCTTATTCATACCTGGAATCATTTTCATAATGTCATCCAGTGGCCCTAGGTTTTTCACTTGATCCAGTTGTTCTAAAAAGTCTTCTAATGTAAATGAAGACGTACGCATTTTTTTCTCTAAATCTCTTGCTTTTTCTTCATCGACATCTTGTTGTGCTTTTTCAATCAGACTTAACACGTCGCCCATACCTAAAATACGTGACGCCATACGTTCAGGATGGAATAACTCTAAACCATCTAACTTCTCGCTCATCCCGATAAATTTAATCGGTTTGTCAGTGACTGCGCGGATAGAAAGTGCAGCACCCCCACGTGTATCACCATCTAATTTCGTCAATGTGACGCCAGTTACATCGAGCTGTTGGTCAAATGATTCTGCGACGTTAACCGCATCTTGACCTGTCATCGCATCGACAACGAGCATAATTTCATTAGGTTTAGAAATTTCTTTGACTTCTTGTAATTCGTTCATTAATGCTTCATCAATGTGTAAACGACCGGCTGTATCGATAATGACAAAGTCTAAATGTTCCGCTTTTGCGTGTTGTAACGCATTTTGTACGATTTGTTGAGGTGGGACTTGATCGCCTTCACTATATACAGGAATGTCGATTTGTTTCCCTACCGTTTGCAGTTGTTTAATCGCAGCAGGTCGGTAGATATCTCCAGCGACAAGTAACGGCTTTTTGTTATATTTTTTACGCATTAATAAAGCGAGTTTCCCTGCTGTTGTCGTTTTACCAGCACCTTGTAAGCCGACCATCATGACAACTGTTGGTGGTTTTTTAGACATTGTAATCGACGTGTTGTCGCCACCCATTAATGTTGTCAATTCTTCTTGTACGATTTTGATGACTTGTTGTCCAGGTGTCAATGACTTCATCACATCAGAACCTAATGCACGTTCTGAAACTGTTTTGACAAAGTTTTTAACGACTTTAAAGTTAACGTCCGCTTCGAGTAAAGCAAGACGTACTTCACGCATCATTGCTTTGATATCAGCTTCAGTCACTTTACCTTTACCTTTTATTTTCTGCATCGTTGCCTGCAGTCGATCGGATAATCCTTCAAAAGCCATAAAGTGACCCTCCTTATTCTAGTTCTTCAAGTTCTTGGATATATTTTTGAATGTGTTCTGGTTCATGAATATGGTCTCGTATTTGTTGAAAAATCTCTTGTCTACGTGTAAATCGGCGATAGAGTCCGAGTTTTTGTTCATAATCTTCTACTAAATCGCCAGTTCTTCTTATGTTATCATACACCGCTTGACGACTCACTTCAAATGTCTCTGCAATTTCACTGAGCGCATAGTCTTCTAAGTAAAAAAGACGTAAATAGTTGCGTTGCTTTTCGGTGAGTAATGACTGATAAAAGTCAAAGAGATAATTCATACGGACCGTTTTGATTAAATCATCGTCATGATGCATCGTCTATCCCTCATTTTCAGGTTGATTTTCCTCTGCTTCTGGTACATTTTGTTCAATCATATCTGCAAATAAGCCGTAAACATAACTTTCTGCATTGAACGGTTGTAAATCATCCAATTTTTCACCTAAGCCAACGTATTTCACTGGAATGTGCAATTCGTTTCGGATCGCAAGGACGATACCGCCTTTAGCTGTTCCATCAAGTTTTGTTAAGACGATACCTGTCACGTCTGCCACTTCTTTAAATGCTTTCGCTTGTGCCAACGCATTTTGTCCTGTCGTTGCGTCGAGTGCGAGTAACACTTCATGAGGTGCATCCGGAACTGAACGACTAATAACACGTTTCACTTTTTCAAGTTCGTTCATTAAGTTTTGTTTGTTTTGTAGTCGACCTGCTGTATCACAAATTAAAATGTCAACGCCTTTATTTTTCGCAGCATTAATCGCATCATACATGACAGCAGCTGGGTCAGAACCTTCACCTTGGCGAATGACATCGACACCGACACGTTGTCCCCATACTTCAAGTTGTTCGATAGCCCCTGCACGGAATGTGTCTCCTGCTGCTAACATCACTTTTTTACCTTGTGCTTGGTAACGGTGTGCGAGTTTACCGATTGTCGTCGTTTTACCGACACCGTTCACGCCAACCATTAAAATGACATTCAAGCGGCCATCTTCAATATTCATTTCTTCTGATTTATCATCATCTTGTTGATAAATTTCTACAATTTTTTCAACAATCGCTTCACGTAAATCTTCTGTTTCAGTAATATTGCGACGTTTCGCTTCCATACGTAATTCATCCACAAGTTCCATCACTGTGTTGAAACCGACGTCGGCTTGGATTAACATTTCCTCTAATGCTTCAAAGAAATCTTCATCGACTTTACGGTAATGGGCTAACAAATTGTTTAATTGATTTTGGAAGTTTTCACGTGATTTTTCAAGACCTTCACGGAATTTCGCACCGATTTTTTGTGATTCGAGCTCTTCAAATTCTTCAATCGACATTAAGCCGTCATCAAATTCGTCTTCTACAGATGTCAGATCGTTGTCTTGATGTACCGTTTCTCCCGGCGCTGTTTGTTGTGCTAATTCAGGCTCCTGTTGTTCAACGGCATCTTGTTGTAAATCTTGTTCAAGTTGTTGTTCTTTATCAGGTTTCGCAAATTTATCCTTTAATCGTTTAAAAAAGCTCATTTTACACTTGTTCCTCCTTCAATACTTCATCTATCGTATTTAAATTCACGCTGACGAGACGCGACACGCCCATTTCTTGCATTGTGACCCCATAGAGACAATCACACATTTCCATCGTCCCTTTTCGGTGGGTAATGACGATAAATTGCGTATCTTTAGACAATGTTTTTAAGTATGTCGCATATCGAATGACGTTCGCTTCGTCCAATGCCGCTTCTACCTCATCCAATATGACAAATGGTGCAGATCTCACCTTCAATATCGCAAACAGTAATGCAATCGCACTTAACGCACGTTCGCCCCCACTTAATAGCGACAGATGTTGTAACTTTTTACCTGGGGGTTGGACTTTAATATCGACGCCTGCCGTTAAGTAGTCTTTTTCCGTCAATATGAGTTCCGCTTGACCACCGCCGAATAAGTTTTTGAACACACTCGCAAAATGGTCTTGAATGGCATGGAATGTCGTGCTAAATCGTTCAGCAACTTCTGCATCCATTTCTTGAATGATTTGTTCTAACGTCGATTTCGCTTCTCTTAAATCATTACGTTGATCAGATAAGAAAGTATAACGTGCAGACACTTCCTCATATTGCTCTATCGCATTCAAATTGACGTGACCTAACTCATCAATTGACATTTGCGTCAACTTCACTTTTTGACGTAACGCTTCAATGTTGGCGTCTTCAATTGGATAAGACGATTTGGCGTGTTCAAAGGTCATATGGTATTTTTCGTCCAAATGTTTGAGCGCTTGATCAATGAGGACATCTAAACGAGACTGTGCAGATTTAATATTTTGATACTGGTTTTCAATCTCTAGCAATTTTTGATGTATCGATTCCAACGCTTGTTCATTCGATTCAATCAAATCTTCTATGTCTTGGCGTTGTTGGCGTAATTGTTGCTGTTCAGCAAGGTGACGTTCTTTCGCTTCTTGATATTGTGTGATTTTTGCTTGTAAATTTTCTAATGTTGATCGATCATTCACTTCATCTGAATTAATAATCGCTAATTGATCTTTCAATTTTTGTTGTTGTGCATCAATTTGCTGTTGTTCTTTTTCTAAACGTTTCAAATGTTGTTGTTGCGTCTTGTAGCGTTCGACGACAACCGCAAGATCAGACTTGTGCTGATGCAGCTGTTGTTGGAGCTGTGATGACTGTGCTTGAGACACTTTTCGTTGTTCTGTCATCGCTTTAATTTGTTTGTCCATTTGTTCAAGTTGTTCCGCGATTTCAGCTTGACGGGCTTGTTTATCTTTCAATGTAGCCTCACTTTTATCACTTTGGTAACCATCATTTTTTTCAAACTCAAACTCTTCATGTTCGTTTTTCAACCGTTGTTCGATTTCACGATAACGATCATGTTCTAATGACAAATCATGTAAAGCCTGTTTGTGAGTGTTGTAATCTTGTTGCGCAGTCACATATTGTTCGCTCAATGTATCTTGTTGTGACTTTTGATTTTGACAAAATGCTTCCAATTGCTTCGTTTTTTCGAGATATGTCTCTAACTGCGCTTGCAACTGTTGGAGCTCATCTTTTTGCCCTAGTAACGTTTGACGTTGTTGTGTCCCGCCACCCGTCATCGAACCACCAGGATTCACGACGTCACCTTCTAATGTCACGATACGCGTCTGATACTGAATCGCACGAGCAATCTCATTCGCATTTTTTAAGTCATCTACAATGAGGGTGCGTCCTAACAAATTGTCGACAATCGCTTTGTATGTTGCATCGACTTGTACCGCTTCATTTGCGACAGTGACAAACCCTGTCATTTGTTTTGCTGTCTGAACAACACGTGCATCTAACGTTTTCGCTTTAATGACGTTCAATGGTAAAAATGTCGCGCGTCCTAATTTTTTCGTTTTCAAAAATTGAATCGCTTGGCGGGCTGCTGGCTCGTCAGACACGATGACATGTTGCATACTCGCACCGAGCGCCGTTTCAATCGCTGTCGTATACTTTGAAGGGACATTGATTTGTTGTGCCACCGCGCCGTGAATGCCTTGTAATTGCTGATCTTTTGCTTTTAATACCGCTTTAACGCCTTGATAAAAACTACTTAAATCTTCTTCACGCATTTTCATCGTTTCAATCCGTGCTTTAAGCTTATCGTTGTATCGGTAGGCTTGATACAGTTGAGATTCTGCTTCTGACTGTTCGCTTTTTGCTTTCGACAATGACGCTTCAATTTGTTTACAATCGTTTTCAATTTTAGACATTTGTCGCTGCTTTTGTTGTTGACGTTGTTCGATGTCATGCATATGTTGTTGCGCGTCTTTCAACTGTGCATATGCTTCAGTCAAACGTGAATCGATTCGCAATTGTTTTGCTTTATGTTCTTCTATTGTTTTCGTCAAGAAACGGATATCATTATTAATATCTGCTTGTTCAGTCATTAATTGATAATACGCATCTTTTAATTGTTCAACATCTTCTTCCATTGTTTCATCGGACTGATACAATTGTCCTTCCAGTTGTTGAATGTCTTGATTCAATTGTTGACGTTTTTCTTTTAATTGACGGAGTGTCGCTTCAGTTTCTGCCACATCTTGATTTAATTGTTGCTGATGCTCTAGGATTGCAGCTTGTTCTTCTTCAATACGCGCATTAGATTGCGATTGGTTCTTTTGACGTTCTTCAATCAACTGATATTGACCTATTAACTTCTCTACTTGTTCTGTCGTTTCTATCAGTTGTTGATTGACCTTTTCTAATTGTTGGTCGACTTCAAAACGTTCACCTTTCGCCTTTTGCATCGTATGCGCAATTTGTGACTTTTTATGATGCGTGTCCGCTTGCTGACTTTTTAACTCATTTAATGCCGCATCGTGCTGTTCAATTTGCGTTTGATATGATTGCACATCATGCACCGTCACACGAATGTCACTTTCTTTTAAAATGTCACTCAACTGCAAATACTCTTTTGCAATCGCCGCTTCTTCTTTTAACGGTTCAACACGACCTTCTAAATCATACAAAATATCTTCAACACGCGTTAAGTTATCTTCAGTGTGAGACAGCTTTTCCAATGAAGCTTCTTTACGCTTTTTATATTTCAACACGCCTGCAGATTCTTCAATAATTTGGCGGCGGTCTATCGGTTTCGCGTTGAGCACTTCATCGACACGACCTTGCGAAATAATACTAAACGCTTCTTTACCTAATCCTGAATCTAAAAATAATTCGTGAATGTCTTTCAAACGACGTCGTTCATTATTCACATAAAACTCACTATCACCATTTCGATAAAGACGTCTTGTGACAGTCACATCTGTCGCATTCAAATTCAGCAAACCGCGACTATTGTCCAACTTCAACTGCACTTCAGCAAAGTTTTGAGCATTTCGATGTTGTGCGCCTGAAAAAATAATATCTTCCATTTTGCTCCCACGTAATGAACGGGCAGATTGTTCACCTAACACCCATTTAATCGCGTCGGTAATATTACTCTTACCACTACCATTCGGACCTACGATGGCTGTGACACCTTTGTCAAATTGAATTTGAGTGGCTTCTGCAAATGACTTAAATCCGTATGCATCAATTGACTTTAAATAAACCATATTCTACTCCTTATGTGTCATCAATAAGTATGCTTGTTCGGCTGCTTTTTGTTCAGACTCTTTTTTAGTGCGTCCTTCACCTTGAGAGACAGCTTTCCCATTTAATAAAATTTCGGAAGTGAACGTTTTATTATGTGCCGGTCCATCTTCTTTTGCGATTCTGTACTTGATTGAGCCCAAATAGTTTTGGTGGACATATTCTTGAAATTTTGTTTTAAAATCGACGACACCAATCAGTTGACGGTCCTTCACTCGTGGAAAAATGACAGTTTCTGCAAAATGCCACACTGTTTCCAATCCTTGATCTAAATACAATGCACCTACAAATGCTTCAAAAACATCCGCAACGAGTGATGGACGTGTTCTTCCACCTGTTTTTTCTTCGCCTTTACCCAGTAGAATCAGGGGCATTAAATCAATATGTTTCGCGAAAATAACAAGGGACGGTTCGCAAACGATATTGGCACGCATTTTAGTCAAATCACCTTCAGGCAAATGTGGAAATGTGTCGAATAAGTAGCGCGAAACCGTTAATTCGAGTACCGCATCTCCTAAAAATTCTAACCGTTCATTATGTTCAGTACGGTCCATATTAAAGTCATTAATAAAACTAGAATGTGAAAAGGCTTGTTGATAAAGTGACATATTTTCATACGTCAAATTCAATGCTTTCATTTTTTTGGCAAAATTCTCTTGAAATTCAGCGACAAGCGTTTCCTTTCGAACTTTCGTCATGCCATCATTTCCTCCTTTATTTCTTTACAATTCAATGTATGGACTCCTTGATTGCATCCGTCATCATAGATACACACTCTTTTTTCACCAAAAATTTTTGATGACATGTGCGTAACGACTTTATCTTTTGAATACGCTCTCAAACTTTTAGTGAGCACATCACAATGTCATCGTGTTCAATAAAAGTGAGACTCCTTTATCCAAAACCCATACCTGTCTCTATTATACGTGATATCAAAACTGAAGCCTATCAATTCATTGAAACGCCACATACTGTATGGTTCAGCCCTGGAACGCAAATCCTTGAAGGCAATCAAAAAACACAAATCATAGGGAGGGTAAGTTTATCAAAAATAATGCATTAATAGCATCAAAAATTTTTATTCCTCATCCCCATCCCTTGGCATACACAACAAAATATAGCAAAGGAGCTGAGGAAACTTAATGTCCCAGCTCCAAAGATAATTATTTTTCAAGTGTATTAATGTAATTAACAGCGTCTCCCACTGTGTTGATTTTTTCGGCTTCCTCATCTGGAATTTCTGTACCGAATTCATCTTCTAATTCCATTACTAACTCAGCGATATCAAGTGAATCAGCGCCTAAATCGTCTTTGAAAGATGCATCAGCAGTGACTTTGTCAGCGTCTACGCCTAAACGGTCAACGATGATGTCTTTTACTTTATCGAAGTTTTCCACGTTGTTTCACCTCCTTATAAAATGTTGCTATGTTTATGTAACGCATTTTGCGCGTTTTATTATCGAATTGAAATACTCGACTGTTATATTTTGCCATTTTATCGGCTTAAATACAACCCATTTCAATGAAGTTCAATCCGTTCATGTCATATTTAACACGCTTCAAACAAGCATTGAACTGAATTCTTAGTGTTATTCAAGGATTTCACCATTTTTATCCGATGGTGATTACTCCATGTGCATACCGCCATTGACATGAATCGTTTGACCTGTAATATACGCTGCTTTATCAGAAGCTAAAAATGCAACAGTGTGCGCGATGTCTGTATCTTGACCAAAACGACCTAACGGAATTTGTGTTTTCATTGTTTCTTTTAAATCATCGTTAAGCGCATCTGTCATGTCTGAAACGATAAAGCCCGGCGCAACGGCATTGACAGTAATGTTACGAGATGCCAATTCACGCGCTGCTGTTTTGGTCATGCCAATCACACCTGCTTTAGATGCGACATAGTTGATTTGACCTGGGTTCCCAACTGCACCGACAACACTTGTTAAGTTGATAATACGGCCACCACGTTGTTTTAACATTTGTGGTGTTACTTTTTGAATACAGTTAAAGACACCTTTTAAGTTTGTGTCAATGACATCATCCCACTCATGTTCTTTCATTCTCATCAGTAAATTGTCTCGCGTAATGCCTGCATTGTTCACAAGAACGTCAAGTGAACCGAAAGTTTTAACGATGTCTTTAATCATTGCTTTTACTTCGTCACCATTTGCGACATTCGCTTGCATGGCAACACTTTCGACACCTTTACTTTTAATTTCTTCCACGACTGCTTCTGCTTTTTCCTTATTACCAGCGTAGTTGACCACAACATTGTATCCTTCTTCTGCAAGTTGTAATGCAATACTACGGCCAATACCACGTGAAGCACCTGTCACTAATGCAACTTTACTCATTTGCTTTCCATTCCTTTACATCTTCGAGCGTTTGAATCGAAGTTATTTTAACATCTCTATTTATTTTTTTAACTAAACCTGATAAGACTTTGTTTGGACCGACTTCAATGAAATGATCCGCACCTTGTTCAATCAACCATTCAACAGTGTCAATAAATTGTACCGGCGCATAGAGTTGTTTTACCATATGCTGTTTAATCGTTTCTGCGTCTGTCTCAGGTCGCGCATGTACATTTTGAACGACTGGCGTTGTCGCATCATGCCATTCAAATTGGTCGATATACGCTTTAAATTCGTCTTCAATCACTTGCATCATAGACGAATGAAACGGTCCTGATACGTCTAACGGCATGACACGTTTCGCACCAAGTGATTTACCTTCACTCACTAAACGGTCCACAGCGGCTTTATGTCCTGACACGACAATTTGACCTGGCGCATTAATATTGGCAGGTTCTACCTTTACATCTTCTGTTGAAATTTGATCACAAATGGCTTTCACTTCATCAAATGATAAACCTAACACTGCAGCCATACCACCGACACCATTAGGAAATGCTTGCGCCATCAATTCGCCACGTTTACGAACGATTTGTACGGCATCTTCAAACTTTAAAACACCATTCATCACAAGGCTTGAATATTCACCTAAACTGTGACCAATCGTATAATCCGCAGTCGGTTGACCCATCGCAGCATAAAGTGCCATGCTGTGTGTTAACAATGCAGGTTGTGTATTTTCAGTTTGTCCTAACACTTGATTAGGGTCTTCAAACATCGTCTCAAGTATATTAAATGGCATTTGTTCAGCAGCTGCCTCTAAAATTTTCGTTGCTGCCTCATCTTGTTGATACAAATCTTGTGCCATACCAACTTTTTGTGCCCCTTGACCAGGAAACATCAACACAGTTTTACTCATCAGTGTCGCCTACCTTTGCTCTCATATTTTCTACAATTTTCGTTTCACCAGCTATTTTCGCTTGACGAATCGCTGAATAAAACGCTTTTGCATTTGAACTGCCGTGTGCTTTGACCACGATACCGTCCAATCCTAACAACACTGAACCGCCATATTCGGAATAGTCCAATTGTTTCGCGATACGTTTAATGTCGTTTTTCACAACAAGTGCTGCTAATTTATTTTTAAGGCTTGATAATAAATCATTTTTCAAAATTTTACCAAATGATTTCGCAGTACCTTCCAAGTTTTTCAACACGATATTACCTGTAAAACCATCCGTCACAATGACATCAGCTTCATCTTCCATAATCGATTTCGCTTCGATATTGCCGACAAAATGGAATTGGTCCGTTTCAGACATTAAGCGAAATGCTTCTTTCGTTAAGCTGTTTCCTTTTTTATCTTCTGTCCCAATATTAAGTAACGCGACTCTCGGCTTTGCAACGCCTCTTAATTTTTCAGCATAAATGTGACCGAGTACCGCATTTTGATACAAGTGATCCGCTTTTGCATCTGCATTTGCACCGACATCTAAAAATACGACACCTTTACCACTCACTGTTGGCAAAGTGACTACTAGCGCAGGTCGTGCTACACCTTGTAAACGTCCTACAATAAATAAGCCTGCTGACATGAGTGCACCCGTGTTACCTGCTGAGACACATCCGTCTGCTTCTCCATTTTTCACTGCTTCCGCCATACGGACCATAGAGCTATCTTTTTTTCGTTTGATGGCACGCACTGGCTCATCTTCCATTAAAATAGCTTCAGTGGTATGACGTATTTCAACTCTAGGATGATTCAAATGACATTGCTTTTCATCACCGAATAGAATTATCTCCAAATCATCGAAATCTTGAACTGCCTTTTCAACGGCTTCAAGTACGATGTGAGGGGCATCGTCGCCACCCATCATATCTACAGCTATTTTTACCATCTTATTCATCCTCGCTTATGTAATACATTTTAAATAGACCTTCAAAGACTTTTTCTTGCGCAACGAATGAGGTCACACTCATTTCATAATATTTATCATCATGAAATTGGACTTCTGCCTGCGCAACGACGACATCACCTAATTGAACGGGTTTAACAAAGTGAATATGACTTTCTTTCGTCAACACTGATGCATGTTTTACAATAGCGACACATAAGGAATTCGCTTGTGCAAACAACACATGTCCACGTGCAATCGCATTTCTCGTAAATACATCATTTTTCGAAATCGTCAAAATCGACTTTCCTGCTAAATTAGGCTCCAGAGACACGATATCTCCTATAATGTCTTGATCTTCAAGGGCACTAATGTTTTGATATTGATCTTTCGCTACATTTTTAACGCGCTCTCGAAGTTCAGGAATTTGCAACTGACTACGATCAAGGCGTATCGTCTGTATACTCACTTCAAACATGTCACTCAAAGCTTGATCTGTGATAAATGGATTTTGCTGGATGGTAGTTTCAATTAGTGCACGTCTTTCATCTTTCGTTTTTTTCACATCATCGCCACCCAAATTTAGTACCAAGTCTTAATTGACTCCATCTTATTTTAACATGTTTAGTGCACAGTTCAAAATGATTTCATGTCTCATTAATATATGGCTGACCTGACTTTTTCATAGGGACAGACCATCATTATTTTTAATTCTTGCCTCGGAGAAATGAAAAATTTATATTGAATGATAAACCCAATTGAGATGGACTGGGGATAAAAGTTTTTGAAACTTCCTGTTTTCTTCATTTCAAAAGTTTGCTCTCATTGATTGACAGTCTTTGACATTCAATTGCTTAAATGGGCGAGATTCTTGAGGGATAATATTGTAAACAAAATGTCGTCTTTTAATTTTGATATAGGTTACTGTTTAACGCAGGAGCTGTCTGGGGATGAGACATTAAGTTTTCCCAGTCCTTATCCTTTTTATGGACATATAGCGATTAATGATGATCAAACAGCCACAAATGAGGATGAATGGGACGTCATCATTGAATGTTATGGGCGTGTCTCCATTTCATCAGCTTGCCCTAAGTGACTGCATTTGATGTAAGATTGCCCAGAAGGCTGAGACTCCCGAGGGATCAGACGCAGCCGAAAATCCAATTTGGCTTCCATCCAGTGTACACTTCAATCAAGCCAAATTGAGTTGAGGCAAGTCCCCTGGGAACGCGAAGCCATAAGGGCAATCAGAAGCCACAAATCATAGGGAAGGCAAGTTAAACAAAATACTGCATCCATAGCACCAATAATGATTATATCCCATCCCCTAGTCAGCCTTGCGGGAGCAGTACGACGACATCTTTGTTCCACATGAGATTTCTGTACTGCTCCCAAAATCCAATTCAGCTTCCATCAAATGAAGACTATCATTAAGCCGAATTGAGTTGAGGCAAGTCCTAAGAACGTGTGCCCATGATGGCAATTGCGAAATTCAAAACGGTTATCAATGAGAAGAATTTAATTAAAATATAACAATTGAGATAACTCAAGTTTTTATGTCGCAGTTTTGCCTCCAAAATTAATCAAAGCTTTGGTACAACACTTTATCCTCTATAAAGGTCCGCAATCGTTCATATTCGTCCGTAAAAAATGCGCCTGATTGCATTAATTTCGCCGCTTCATCTCTAGCCACTTCTAACATGCGATAATCCTCGACCAAGTTTCCTACTAAAAAGTCAGGCAAACCACTTTGTTTCACACCAAAGAAATCACCAGGTCCTCGCATTTCTAGGTCTTTCTCACTCAATTCAAAGCCATCCGTTGTTTGCGTCATAATTTGCATGCGCTCAATCCCAGTTTCCGTTTTAGGAGAAGCAATGAGCACACAGTAACTTTGAAAGTCACTTCGCCCTACACGACCACGCAATTGATGTAATGTCGACAAACCGAAACGATCCGCATCATAAATCATCATAAACGTCGCATTCGGCACATTAACCCCTACTTCTACAACAGTCGTCGCGACGAGGACATCCAGTTCATGATTGCTGTATCGATGCATGACGTCATCTTTTTCATCCGCATTCATTTTCCCATGCAATAAACCGATGCGTCGTTGTGGTAACGCGGCTTGCAGATTTTCATAAAGTTCAATCGCATTTTGTACGTCTTCTAAATGTTCCGAGCTTTCGATCAGTGGGGAGATCACATAAGCCTGTCTCCCTTGTTGCAATTCGCGCTCCATATGACCTATGACTTGTGCGTATTGTTCATGTTTCACCCAGTACGTTTCAATCGGTTTACGCCCTTTTGGCAAACTTTTGATCGACGACACATCCATCTCACCAAATACTGAAATCGCAAGTGTTCTCGGAATAGGTGTTGCTGTCATAAAAAGCACATTCGTTAATGCACCCTTTTCACGCAATTTTTGACGTTGTTGCACACCAAAACGATGCTGTTCGTCTGTAATCACGAGCCCGACATTATGAAACGTCACATCATCTTGAATAAGCGCATGTGTACCAATCAAACAATCGATTTCTCCATTTGCGAGCTGTTCAAGCAGTAACTGACGCTTCTTCCCTTTTACTGAGCCTGTTAGCAGCGCGACATTCATAAACGGTCCAAACAACTCGACCAAACTTTCCGCATGCTGTTCCGCTAAAATCTCTGTCGGTACCATTAACGCAGACTGGTATCCCGCCGTTTTCATCGCATACATACAAATGGCCGCAACCACAGTTTTTCCGGAGCCCACGTCACCTTGTAACAAACGATGCATGCGTATCGGGGCTTTCAAATCCCGAAAAATTTCATTTACACTTTGTTTTTGGCCTTCTGTTAATTCAAAAGGCAACGTCTCGATAAACGCTTTAACTTGCTGAATGTCATAGTGTACTTCTATCGCATCTTCTGACATTTTCTCCATTCGATTCAACCACTGCATGCGAAGTTCAAACATAAAAAATTCGGTAAATGCAAATGTCCGTCGTGCGCGGAGTAAGGATTGCTGATCTTTCGCTTCGTGTAGCGCATGGAGCGTATCATGCAACGTTTCTAACTTATATTGCTCACGTATCGATACTGGTAACCATTCATGTATTGTAATGTCATTCAACGTTTGCTGAATCATATCTCGTAATGTTTTTTGCTTTAACCCTTCTTTCACACGATAAACGGGTGTAAACTGCGCATCAGTCAACTGCGACGGATCAAAGAACATTTTCTGACCATTAATTTCTTGCTTACGCCGAGACCATTTCCCTTTAATCACGACCGTTTCATGCAATTGAATTTTGTTTTTCAAATATGGCTGATTGAAAAAGACAGCTTTCACCGCAATCCCATTAATCATTAAATGAACCGTCAATTTAGAACGATTTCTTCCAAAAAAAGCGACAGTGGGGGTCGAATATACTTCCCCGCGAACTGTCACATTGGATTCATCATCAGCCGTCGTCAAATCAACCAACGTATTATCTTCATAACGCGTCGGTAAATAAAGGACCAAATCTTGAATGGTATGAATATTCATTTCATTTAAAATCGCCAACCGTTTTGGGCCTAACCCTTTGATGTCCTTAAGCGCATAAGGATTTTCAATGAGGTTTAATTTTGTCATTATTAATCACCAAAAATCTGTTGTTTTAATCGCTGACCTGTTGGTGTACCTGCTAATCCACCACGACCAGTTTCACGTAAAGCAGATGGCATCGTTTGACCAATTTTATACATGGCGTCAATGACTTCATCTGTTGGAATACGCGATGTAATCCCTGCCAGTGCCATATCCGCTGACACAATCGCGTTAGATGCACCTGCTGCATTTCGTTTCACACAAGGCACCTCAACTAAGCCTGCTACTGGATCACACACGAGACCTAACATATTTTTAAGACAAATCGCAAAACCTTCTGCAGATTGTTGCGGTGTCCCTCCTGCTGCTTCAACAATCGCCGCTGCAGCCATTGCACTCGCTGAACCGACTTCCGCCTGACAACCACCTGCCGCGCCAGAAATTGAAGCATTATTTGCAACAACAAAACCGAAAGCGCCTGACGACAGTAAAAAGTTCAACATATCTTGACGATTTAATTGTAATCTATTTTTAAGCGAAAATAAAACACCGGGAACAACGCCAGCAGAACCGGCTGTAGGTGTCGCACAAATTTTCCCCATCGCTGCATTCACTTCATTCGTCGCAACCGCTTTACTCACTGCATCTAACACTAAATTACCTGCTAACGACTGGCCACTTTCAATATATTGTTTCATTAAGACCGCATCGCCACCAGTAAGGCCTGTTTTAGAAGTGACACCTGCCAATCCTTCATCTAGCGCATTTTCCATCGTTTGTAAATTGTGATCCATATGTGTGTAGACTTCTTCAGCTGTCATGCCCGTCACAGCCATTTCTTGCTCCAACATCACTTCATAAATCGCTTTATTCTCCGCTTCACATCTCGCAATTAATTCTTTTACACTTTTAAACATTTTAACGTCTGACATCATTAATTATCCCCCATCAACGAAACTGTTATGACACCTGGTACTTGTCGAATTAAATCTAATATCTTGTCGTTTACTTCATCGTCCAGTTCACAAGTCATTAATGCTTGATCCCCTTTTTCTTTTCGCGACACTTGCATACTTCCAACATTAATGCCGTCATCACCTAAAATATTCGCAACTTTCCCGATTGTTCCGAAAGTATCTTGATGAAAAACAAGTAACGTTGGATAATTACCACTAATGGCTAATGGAAAGCCGTTAATCGCAACAATTTCTATTTTTCCGCCGCCAATCGATACACCTTCGACAGAAATATTTTTCTCGTCATCTGTCATATCGATGATGGCAGTATTTGGATGTGAACGTTCCTCGCTCATTTCAATAAAATGGACACGCATGCCAGCTTCTTTTGCTGCTTCTAGGCTTGTTTCAATGCGACTATCATCCGTATCATAGCCGAGTAAACCCCCTACTAATGCGACGTCAGTCCCGTGTCCTTTATAAGTTTCCATAAAAGATCCGTATAGATAAATGTCTGCTCGTTTCGGTTGCTTTCCGAATAAATCTCTTGCGACAAGTCCGATTCTCACAGCACCTGCAGTATGTGAAGATGACGGTCCAACCATTGTCGGTCCGATAATATCGAATACGCTTTTATATTTCATTTTTGCTCCCCCCGTTTTTGACCATCAAATGTGTCTCTTTATTATATCAATCTTCTGTTTAGATTGTAATTTTTGTTGATTTTAAATTTTTGTGTTTGATTGTGTTCTTTTACCTTTGGCGGTTTTGTACATTTGTGTTTTTGATACATCTGTTTTTGGTACATTTTAGATGTGGCGCTATTTTTGACATTTCAGTACATCAGATACGGTGCTTTTGACATTTCAGTTGTTTTGATTGCTTTACCACCCTCGCGTTCCAAGACGGCCACTTCAACTCAATTCAGCTTGATTGTGGTGTATATGAGGTGGATACCGAATTGGATTTTCGGGAGTAGTACAGAAACCTTATGTGTAACAAAGATTTCGTCGTGCTGCCCCCGCAAGGCTGACTAGACTTCTCAAAAACACACTTCTGTATCAAAATAAACGCATTAAAAATGGAAAACATCACTTTTTCTATCATCACATCTTCAAAAATTTATTTCTACGGTACCTATACCATTTACTAGAATTAAGAAAACATCATTTACCAATAGAAAGAAGTATTGAATACATCATTTTTCTAATCTCGAATTCAGACGGCAATCATGTTTCATAAAACTTCATGTGAATTGTTAGTTTCTCATTATAACAGCCTATTTTGCCTATTTGAGAAAGTAATAACTTCCCAAGACTCCCAACATTAAAGCCACAACACTTAGAATTTGAAAGTGAAATTCAATGCACTTCTTTCCCGTCTATTTTCATGGCGACATTTGTGTTTGAGTTTTATTAAGTATGACGGTTGCTTTGCTCATTGTAACAGTGTGTTCTCCTCATCTCAGATTGCAGGAATCGTGCAAGACTCCTAAGGCATTAGCGTTCAACAATCCCAACTGAACTTCCTACACTAAAAAGAAAATCATGTTGTAACCCTTTTTTAATTGTTATTCAACTTTGTTCGTTGTAACAGTGTGTTCTCCTCACCTCAGATTGTAAGAACTTACCGAGACTCCCGAGGGATAAGCTGCCCTGAAAAATCCACCAACGCTACTACAAATGTGATATCAACTCAAAGCGTTGGTTAGTTGAAAGGGCAGCCCCTGGGAACGCGAGTGTAAAGTTCGTCAATCTGTTAACAGCAATCTCAGATGAATCACCTTAAGTTGAAAACACCAACAGCACTCTAAAAAGCATCAAACAACGATGATACGTCGTCTGATGCTTTTAGGTTCATCCATTAAACTATTCTACCGCAAATAAATACGGATAAATCGGCTGTTGACCGTCTTGAACTTCAACTTCCACATCTTCATAGTGTTCACCTACGAATGCTTCAATCCATTCAGTTAAATCACGATCTGCTTCTTCGCCTGTAATAATCGTTAAAATTTCACTGTCTTCACTTAACATTTGATTCAAAGTCTCTTGTAATACGGTTTTCTTATCACGATCACTTGCGATAATTTTATCTTCTACAAGACCCATGAAGGCACCTTTTTCGATTTCAATGCCGTCGATTTTTGTATCTCTCACTGCATAAGTCATCGCACCTGATTGTACGTCATCGATTGCTGCAGTCATCGCCTCTTCATTCGTCGCTAAGTCCGCACTTTCATCATAGTGGAACATCGCTGCGATACCTTGTGGCACAGTACGTGTTGGAATAATAACTGTTTCAGCATCAACGATATCAGCAGCTTGTTGACTTGCCATTTGAATGTTTTTGTTGTTCGGCAAAATAATGGCACGCTTACAACCACTGTCGTTGATCACTTTGACAATGTCTTCAGTTGAAGGGTTCATCGTTTGACCACCACTAATGACGTGTGTTGCTCCCATCGATTTGAAGAGCTTTGTAATCCCATCACCCATTGAAATTGTAATCACTGCTGTTTCTACAGTTTCTGTTGTTGATGATTCTGTAGATGGTGTTGTTTTAGATTGATGTGCCGCTTCTTTACGCAAAACTTCACGATGTTGTTCGCGCATGTTTTCAGCTTTCACTTTAATCAATTCGCCGTACTTTTGACCGAATGTAAATACCTCACCCGGTGTCTCAGTATGTACGTGAACTTTTACAATTTCATCATCACTAATAACTAATAATGAATCACCAAATTGACTCATTTCATTTCTAAAATCAGCTTCATTAAATGGCGCTTTATCTGCTTGGAAACGTACCATCATTTCCGTACAGTAACCATAGACGATATCATCTGTGTCAATCACACCATGGAAATCATGTTCGTCATTAAAGAAGGCTTCACGATCGACTTTCGGTGCTTCTGCTACGATTGTTTCACCTTTCATCGCTTTCAGAAAACCTTCGTAAACGAGCGTGAGTCCTTTTCCACCACTATCCACAACGCCGACTTCTTTAAGGACTGGCAATAAATTAGGTGTGTTTTCAAGTGACTTTTGCGCTTCTTCATAAACATATGCCATCACTTCTAAACAATCGTCTGTTTCTTTTGCTTTCTTCACTGCCGCTGCACCTGCATCTTTTGCAACTGTCAAAATGGTACCTTCAACCGGTTTCATAACAGCTTTATATGCAGTTTTAACGCCCGCTTCAAAACTCTCAGCAAATTGTTTCGCATCAATTTCTTCTTTATCTTCTAATGCTTTTGAAAAACCACGGAAAATTTGAGAAAGAATCACACCTGAATTCCCACGTGCGCCCATCAATAATCCTTTAGAAAACGCCTTACCTAAGTCCCCAATATGTGCAGTCAAATGCGCCTGTACTTCTTCACGTCCAGAAGTCATTGATAAATTCATGTTCGTACCTGTATCCCCATCAGGTACGGGGTAAACATTTAATGCATCCACCATGTCAGCATTATTTGATAAATTCTGTGCCCCTTGTATAATCATGTCGGCAAATAGATTACCGTTGATCTTTGTTATCATGCAAATATCCTCCTATTTGTCTTTCCCGTCATTATTAAAGCGCACGCCCTGAACAAAAATATTCACAGAGTTGACTTTAAGTTTTAATGTATTTTCTAAAGTATATTTCACAGTAGATTGCACGTTTTGTGCGACTTCTGAAATTTTCACACCATAACTCACAATAATATGCATATCTACGTCTAACACACCATCATCTTCCCTCACTACAATCCCTTTCGCATAATTTTCATGTCCCAGAATTTCAGCGATACCGTCTCTTACTTGTTGACGTGAAGCCATTCCCACAATGCCATAACATTCTACAGCTTTACCGCCTACAATAGACGCGATTACTTCATTTGAGATATCGATACTTCCGTAATCATTTGTAATTTCTAAAGCCATCCTTTTCGCCTCCTATTTACAAATTCACTCTTTTATATCATCTATCTTTATATTCGTTATAATTTATTGCTAATAATTTATAAAATACTCTGATTTCTAATAATATTATATTACTATATCTGACAAGTTGTTGCCAAGATACGCATCATATATAACTTCTTTTTCACATATATTTCAGTCAGTCACAGTTTCAAATTATATCAGAAAGTGCATAACACAAAAAGTGATTTATGAAAATATAACCTAACTTTTTATTGCATGTCAATCATTAATGTGGTATATTACCTTAGTATGTAGTAGAAAAGTGTATTTGTATTTCTTAAAGGAGGTACGATGATGGGTAAAGAATGTTTCGTAACAGGACGTAAAGCCTCAACAGGTAACAGACGTTCACACGCGTTAAACTCAACTAAACGTCGTTGGAACGCTAACTTACAAAAAGTTAGAATCCTAGTTGATGGTAAACCTAAAAAAGTTTGGGTTTCAGCTCGTGCTTTAAAATCAGGTAAAGTTACTCGCGTATAATTAACAACATATATTGAAATAAAAAACAGATCTTTATGTGGGAGATCTGTTTTTTTGTTTTTATTCATTTGTATCCTACAATTGAAATCAGAACATACAATCGAAATTATTACTATTTTAAAACACTATACTTCATATTAAATTTCATCTTCAGTATATACTTGAAATTCTAATTCATCATGATTTTGCTTAAATGCCTCAAAATCATCTGTATGACTAAACGCAACTATAAATCCTCGGTCATCATATAAGTGAAAGAGTATTCCTTTATCAACATTGATGAAATATATAGATGAATATGTTTCTCCCTGATTCATATTAGGAATTAAACTTGGGAAATCTTGGTTACATATTGCTTTAATCAGTTTTTGATATTTGATATCCCCTTTTTTGCATTGATATGTAAACACATTAGCTATCTCAAAAATATCATTATATCCAATAATTTGTTCATATTTATAAGAAGAAACAACTTTTTTAGATAAAAATTTTTTAGAAAATCTCGTACGACGTGGCATGACTAGATTAGTAGAAATTGAATGAATCATCTTAATATGGTCTTTCAAATCAAAAATCTCATCAAAAATCGCAATTGCTTTATTGTATACACTTTGAAAGTAAGCAGTATTCATATCAACACCGTTACTATCAACCTGATACAATTCATTTTCTAAATACGCATGGTAACTATGTTTCAAAGTATTAAAATCAATATCTTTAATACTCGTTATTTGATTGACTTCGAGCATTTCATTTCCTACTTTCTTATTGAAAACTTTAAACATTTTATCTTTTCTTTAATCAAACAATCCACATGTTATATTTAGTCTCATCACGGTTAAAAACTGACACTTATATAACCATATCATTCATTTTCCTATAAAAATTGTCAACAAATGTTTTGCATTGAAATAACGCATTAACATTGTCACTCTGTTGAAAAGTAAAAAAGAGATTACCGTTAAGGCAACCTCTTAATCATTTCAATATCCATCAATCAAATTGGTATTAATTTTGATGTCATTGGTTTTCTAAACTTTAAAAGCTACTAATCGTCCTTACTTATCTCGACTTCGCATGAGATAGACGCCGCCTTGGTGAACGATAACCTCACCTTGTTCCGCATCAAATTCGTTTGAGACGGTTAATGTTTCGCCTCGATTCAACTGCTGCTCACATAACTCATATTTAAATCCTTTTAACGACAGTACCACTTCATCAGTGCCTTGCATAAACGAAACGTATCGATAAGTGGGATCATTTTGTAATACATGTCGTCCCTCAGTTAAATACTCGATTTCGTTTTGTCGATCAATCAGTTGTATACGAACCGCTTCAAAATCGGGATGTTGCAGCAATTGCATAGCCCCCATAAAATGATCTAATCGACCACCTGTTGCACCAAAAATTTGAATGTGACGATACCCTTGTTCCACTGCAGTGCGCACAGCAAGGGCTAAGTCGGTATCAGCTTTTTCAGCGGGTACAGGCTCAATATCCATCTGTGTTTGCACCCATGCACGTTCACTTTCTGAAATCGAATCAAAATCTCCCACTGCAAAGATAGGTGTGATTTTTTGTTGCAATAAAATCATCGTACCTCTATCTACGCCACCCCATTTTTGATGACGCTTTGTATCGAACAATGCTTCTGGCAATTCACGGTCACTACAAAGCAAGCACACCGTTTGATCGGCCATTATAATTCACCTTTTAAACGTTGGTTCGCTACTTTATAGTCTGCTTGACCAAAGAAATAGGACCCTGCGACCAACCAATCTGCACCTGCATCTACAACTTGTTTCGCTGTTTGATCATTGATGCCACCGTCTACTTCAATTTTAAAGTCGAGTTGACGATTTTTTCTTATTTCATCTAATTGTTTAATTTTATCGACAGCAGTTGGCAGAAATGCTTGCCCACCAAAACCTGGATTGACAGACATGACTAAGACGAAATCCACATCTTCAATCAATGCGTCTAATGCATGTACCGGTGTCCCCGGATTAATGACAACACCCGCTTCAACACCATGTTTTTTAATATTTTGAATCACTCTATGAATATGTGGATTGCCTTCTAAATGGACTGAAATTTTGTTCACACCTTTTTCCGCAAAAGCTTCTACATAGTCATTTGGTGTTTCAATCATCAAGTGCGCATCAATGGGTAAATCCGTAGCCGCACGAATCGCCTCGAGCACTGGAAAACCAATTGAAATGTTAGGGACAAACTGCCCATCCATCACATCAAAATGTAACGCATCAATACCACTTTCTTCTAATTTTGATAATTCTTCTTTTAAATTTAAAAAATCAGCTGATAATAAAGAAGGAAAAACTTTTGTCATTAGTATCTTACCTTTCGATTTGATATTTCATTATAAAGTTGCACGTAATGTTCATAACGAAATGCGGGCAACTCCCCTGCATCTAACATTGCTTTGACGTGGCAACGGGGTTCATTGATATGATAACAATCTCTAAATTTACAGTACTCCCCTAACTCGGCAATATCAATAAAATAGTTTCGTAAATCTTCTTTTTCAATATGATCAAAATCTAAAGCACTAAAACCAGGTGTGTCTGCGATATGGCCATTTTCACGCGGGTAAAGTTCAACATGACGTGTCGTATGCTTACCTCGGTTGAGTGACTGTGAAATTTCATTCGTCTCTAACTCAAGACTCGGCGCATAACGATTGAGCAATGTTGATTTTCCTACACCAGACTGACCACTCAACACAGCGAGTCCTGGCGCCCATTGTTGAAAGACTTCGTCCACATCGTCATCTTTACCGATAAATTGTGTTTGATAGCCGATTTTTTCATAATATTTGAGAACCTTTTCGATCGCTGCTTGTTCTTCTTGAGTAGCAAGGTCTTTTTTCGTAATGAGTATACTCGGTTGCAACCCGTACGAATGGCCAATCACGAGAAAACGATCTAACAATTGTGTTGAAAAATCAGGAGACACCGCACTCATCACCACAATAAGCAAATCAATATTGCTTACTGGCGGCCTTTTTAATTCATTATGACGTTGATGTACATGTTGAATATACCCCGATGCGTGCGTTTCCACATCCATATCCACAATATCACCAACGATGGGCGTAATTTGTTTTTTTCTAAAGAGTCCACGGGGTTTGGCATCAAACATTTCACCGTCGACATCAACACGATATACACCACTGATTGATTTAATGATTCGACCTGTTTTCAAATTCACACCTCTTTTTCGTTAATATCCTCAATTATTATATCAAAGCCTTATACACAATGATATGATTAAATACTTGAAACAACCTTTAGCTTTGATTGACACCTTGCCAAATAAAAAAGATAACATCCCCCTTTATTTTAGAAGAACGTTATCTCGTTTCATTTCAGTCTGCCCATATCTCCAAATTAAATTCTTGGATATACATTTTTAATGATGGTCCCACTTGTCACTTTACCTGGGAATTGATCTAATTTCACAGATAAATCTTGTGCTGGTGCATCGAAATCAATCTTATTTGCAAAATATTGCATCGTTTCTTCCATCACAATTACTGTCATCCATTCACCCGCACAACGATGATTCGTATAGAAATCACCACCACCTTGTGGAATCAAATCAAATGGACTGCCATCCCAGTTTTCGAAGCGGTCTGGATTAAATTGATATGGATTTTCAAATAATTCAGGGTCATGTGTCGTACCGAAAATATCTAACGCGACCAATGTGTCCTTTTTAATTTTGAACCCCTCAAATTCAACCGTTTTTGTTAATCTTCCTGGTAAAAACGGTACAAATGGGAAAATACGACGCACTTCTTGAGCAAATTTATACGCGTAATTCGCATCATTTGTCACTTGTAATTTTTTTCGTTCTTGATCAAATTCAATCAACGCTTTAACACCATAACTTACAAATCGATTGACTGCAACAAGAGGACGTACAATATTCATTAAATCCACTACACATAAATGTGGATCCATAGGTTGGTCGTTTAAGTCTTTCCAATGCGCAAACTCATATAAAGCTGTTCCAGGCTCAGCATATTGCTCACCCGCACGTACAGCTTCAATTTGGTCTTGTAAAAATTGTTCAACACGTGCACGCGCCTTTTTCGCTTCACGATACCCTTTCAAAGATTGACCGAGCCCGCTAAACGAATCAATCATGATATTCATATCTTCCGCATTTTTAGCCGCTTCTTCATCCGTTTGTTTTAAACCAGCCCAACGAAAACCAACTTGAGTTAAAATCAGGCCCGCTTCTTGATAGACGTTGACTTCATCCATATTTTGCATACGTTCAGTATTCATAAACCAATAATTACGCGTTAATTCACGTAAATATTTCAAATTTTTCTCAGTCATTAATGACATAAATAGCGCTTTACGATCAACGTGCACTTTACCTTCTGTCGTATGGATTGCCCCTTTTCCGAACAAAGTATGTACAATACGTTTCGGCAACGTGCCTTTTCTTGAAATTTTATCATTATCGTAAAATAATTTTGCTGCCTCTTTACCACTAATGACCACAACAGGCTTCATCCCTAATGCGCGTGTTTCAAAAGCTTTCGTCCCAAATTGTTCTAGTCGTTTAGGTACATACGTGTATGCTTCGTTGATGATTTTAAGTGTATTGTCTAATCCCGTATCTTTTGGTAATTTCTTTGCCACTGTGACTCCCCCCGAAAACATTTTTAAATTTTCATTTCTTATTATACGTGGTTATAAATAATTTGTAATGCAAAAATCAAAAATTCGTCTTTATTCCTATCACAATAGTCTGCATTCCATACTCTTAACCCGTATCTCACAATTAACGACATATACAAAACAGTTTTTTTAAAGCGACTTGTATTAAAAAAACAGAAAAAAACTGTGAGCATGAACATCACATCCATTTTCACAGCATACTTATCATACCATTTAAGTATGAATCTCTCATCATGTGAAATTACCTTCACCCTTGATACATCAAAAACCATATCTCATTCACTATCGCCACTCCCACACAAACAAAAGATGAAGGATTCATTGTTTTATCATAAATGTATAACCTTGTTTTCATAACCGAAACAGATTGCCTGAACGATACTTCCTTCCAAACAAAGATAGCCTTATTGAATTGCAATCCGGGCGAGACTCCTGAGGGATCAGCTGACCCGGAAAATCCACTAACGCTTCAGCAAATGTAATAGTTAAATCAAGCGTTAGTTAGTTGTAGAGGCAGCCCCTAGGAACGCGAGCCCTAGATTGCATCAATAAGGCTTAAAATTTATTTAGAAAGAATTATTCTGCACTCTCTAACTTTCCACTCCCACACAAACAAAAGATGAAGGATTCAATGTTTTAGCATAAATGTATAACCTTGTCTTCATAACCGAAACAGATTGCTTGAACGATGCTTTCCTCAAAACACAAAAAGCCTTATTGAATTGCAATCCGGGCGAGACTCCTGAGGGATTAGCTGACCCGGAAAATCCAATTCAGCTTCCTTCAAATGTGTATTACAATGAAGCTGAATTTAGTTGTAGGGGCAGCCCCTAGGAACGCGAGCCCTAGATTGCATCAATAAGGCTAAAAAATTAAATTAACAAAGCATCGTTCAGCAATCAGTAGGATTGAAAAAATACCGAAATGCTAAAAAACAAAATCATTTAAAAATCATCATAATCAATCGTCTTTCTCGCCACTGTTTTGCCATCTACTTTGATGACATACTTCGCCGCTTTATTCTTATCAATCAAAAATCGCATCGTTTGCGGCGTATCTCTCGTAATATTAAACGTTTCGGCAGGACTTTGACCATCATCATTCTTATCTGTAATGTAAACCTCTACTTTCTGAGGCTTATCATCTTTCCCTGTATAAGGAATATTGACAGTCTCACTGTATGCCTTCGCTGCTGAATCACTTTCATCATCAGAATCTTCCTCACCTGTAGAAACGATAAAGCTCACAGTATCCCCCTCATCGACATTAGCCTTTTTAGGAGAGTGATTGATAATATGATGCTTCTTCACACGGCGGTCTGAACGTTCTTTTTCAATTTCAACAACGAGACCTTTTTCTTCTAATTCTGATTTCACATCATCAATGTCTTTATTCGTATAATCGCCGACATATACTTGACGTTTACCTAAAGATTCAGTGATTTCAACTTTATCTTGTGTAACAGCAACGTTTTGACCTGCTGGAATACTTTGGGCTTCAATACTACCTTTTTCAATATTATTTTCAGTATAAGCCGTCGTAAATGTCACATGACTAAAGCCTAATTCTTTCAATTTTTGTTCAGCTGCTTGTTTCGTCATACCTATCAAATTCGGCATTTGTTCAACACGTTGACCTTTTGAAATCACCAAGTCGACGCTACTTTCTTGCTCAACTTTAGTGCCTTCTTCTGGATCGACTGTCATCACTTGGTCTTTACTATAGCGATCACTGTAGTCGTACGTAATATCGCCGACAGTCAATTTATTATCTCTCAATAATTTTTCGGCTTGCGCTTTAGATTTTCCTAACACTTCAGGGACTTGACTATATTTATCACCTGTCATCGCTGCCCCCATAAAAATAAATAAACTTCCTAATAACAGTAATAAAATCACACCAAAAATCCATTTTTTTCGGCCTGAACGTTTCGGTGGTGGGCTGTAATAGGTTGGTTGTGGTTTCGGTTTAGGTGGCACTTCGCGTTGCTTCTCAGGTGTGACAATTGGAATTTGTGCTGTTTTTTTAACAGGTTGATCTTGTTTCACTTGTTCTGCTTTTAATGCATCTTTATTAATCGGTACCGTTTTCGTTGCAGTGCCGTCAACTTGGTAAATCGGTTCATTTTGACGACTCGGGTCTAAAGTCGACATAACGTCGTGCGCCATTTCTGACACTGAACGATAACGATGACTTTGGTCTTTTTCAGTTGCTTTTAAAATAACATTGCTTAACGCTTGTGGCACATCTCTTCTCGTATCTGTCACATTCGGTACAGATTCTTGAATTTGCTTAATGGCGATACTGACTGCTGTTTCACCATTAAAAGGCGGATGTCCCGTCAACATTTCATACAAGACAATACCGATTGAATAAATGTCTGAACGTTCACCTGTTTTTTCACCTTTTGCTTGTTCAGGCGATAAATATTGCACTGTACCGACGACGTGATTCGTTTGTGTCATCGCCGTTTCACTGAGTGCTTTCGCAATACCAAAGTCTACAATTTTCAACGTTTGATTACGATCAATCATCACGTTTTGCGGTTTAATGTCACGATGCACAATCCCTTGTTCGTGTGCATGACGAATACCACTTAAAATTTGCTCGATAAAATAAAGGGCTTTTTCCGGCTTCAGTGGTCCATTCGCTTTAATATAATCAGCAAGTGTTGGCCCTTCAATGTACTCCATCACGAGGAAGAAAAAGTCTACTTCTTCGCCCACGTCTAATACACTGACGATATTCGGATGTGTCAGTATCGTTGTGTTTTGAACTTCTCTTTCAAAACGTTGGATCGTCGCTTGCTTTTCATTTGGTGGTATATGAATGAGTTTCACAGCGACTTGACGGTTCAATATCGTATCCATCGCAACATACACATTCGACATGCCACCGCCACCAAGAATTTGCTTCAACTCATAACGGTCATCAATTAAACGCCCAATCATACAGGTTCACCTGCAATTTCAGCGAGAATAAATGAAACATTATCTTTAGCTTCATGTTCATCCGCGAGTGTCAGCATTTTTTCACCTATCTCTTGAATACTTTCATTGTCATTCAAGAGTTCGTGAAGTTGGTGTGGCTTCACATAATCTGTTAAACCATCAGAATTTAAAATCAGATATTGGTAAAATTGAGTGCGTTTAGTGAAAATGTCAGGTGTTACAAAACGATTTGTGCCCATCACTTTTGTAATAATATGTCTTCTCGGATGTACGAAAGCTTCTTCTTCAGTAATTTCACCTAACATCACGAGCTGGTTCACGAATGTATGGTCAATCGTAATTTGATCCATTGTTCTACCATTCGTTAAATAGGCGCGTGAATCCCCTACATTTGCTACAACAATATGATGATCAAACACTAATGCACATACACAAGTTGTCCCCATACCGTGATATTCGGGATTTTGTTGTGCTTGGTCATATAAATCACGATTGACAATTTGAAGTTGATGTTTCAACCATGATTCAGCCTGTTCAGGTTCAATGTAATTTTCCGCTTCAAATCTTTCTTGCAATGCATCTACAACAAATCGAGATGCGACTTCACCTGCTTGATGACCGCCCATACCGTCACATAGTACTAAAAATTGTTGCTCCGTTTTATTGTAAAACACGCCACCTGCATCTTCATTGTTTTCACGAAAATTCCCTGCTACTGAAAAAAATTCTGCATTTAACATTATGTTCTACCTCGTTTCTGCTTGACGTTCCTTTGCTCTTAGTTGTCCACATGCTGCATCAATATCAGCGCCTTGTTCACGTCTAATTGTAGCATTAATGCCTAATTTTTTTAATTCTTTTTCAAATTTAAAAATGTCATCTTTAGGCGTTTTCACATAATTACGCTCTGGCACATGGTTGACTGGAATTAAGTTGACATGACAGTTCAGTGGTTTAATCAATTTCGCTAATTCACGTGCATGTTCAAGTTGATCATTCACCCCACCAAATAATCCGTATTCAAAAGTAATACGACGATTTGTTTTTTCTTGATAATATTGAATCGCTTCCATCAATTTATCCACATCGTAAGCGCGGTTAATTGGCATTAATTTAGAACGAATTTCATTGTTCGCTGCGTGTAAACTCACTGCAAAGTTAATTTGAAGTGATTCATCCGCAAAATCATAAATTCTTGGTACAATCCCTGACGTTGAAACTGTAATATGACGTGCACCAATATTTAAACTGTTGTCATCGTTCACTATTTTTAGGAAGTCCATCATTTCATCGTAGTTTTCAAATGGTTCACCAATACCCATAATGACGATAGAAGAGACACGTTCGTCCGTTTCATCTAATGCTTTTTGAACGGTTAACACTTGTGATACGATTTCGCCCGCTTCTAGGTTACGTTTCAACCCACCGAGTGTCGATGCACAAAACGTACAACCGATACGACAGCCTACTTGCGTTGTGACACATACAGAATTACCATAGTCGTGACGCATTAATACTGTCTCAATCGTATAGCCATCTTGTAATTCGAATAAAAACTTAATTGTACCGTCACGGCTTTCTTGACGCACTACCGTTTCTAACGTCGTCATCGTAAAATGATCAGCGAGAAGTTGACGTAATTCTTTTGATAAATTTGTCATTTCTTCAAAAGCATCCACGCGTTTATCATAAAGCCATTCATAAATTTGTTTGGCGCGGAAGCTTTGTTGGCCCTGTTCTTTTAACCAATTTTGCAATTCATCAAATCTCAATGAGTAAATAGATTGTTTCTCAAAGTCTGGCAAAAATTTATTCTTCTTTTTCTTTTCAGCAGTAATCATATCGTCTACCCTTTCTTCCTTACTCTCGTTATAAAAAAGCCATCTGCATGCATATCTTGCGGCAATAGTTGCAATGTTTTCACTGGTTCGTGTGTACGTGGGTCTTCAATAGGATCAAATTCAAAGTTAGGATGAGACTTCAAAAATGTATAAATCACATTGTCATTTTCAAGTTGTTCAATCGTACATGTGGAATAAACCAATGTGCCCCCTACTTTCAAATGCTTAGAAACATTGTCTATAATCCGTAATTGTAAATCTACTAAGCCCTCTACATCTTGTGGTGTCATCATATATTTAATTTCCGGTTTATGTCTCAGGACACCAAGCCCACTACACGGCGCATCAAGTAAAATTTTGTCAAATTGTTGGTCGTACGGTTGTGTCGCATCATGTTGTGCAGCACGAATACCCGAAAGATGTAATTTGCGGATATTATGCTCAATTAATTGTATTTTATGCGCATGCACATCTGTTGCGAGCACTGTACCTTGACCGTTTAAAATTTCAGCCATGTGACAAGCTTTACCTCCAGGCGCACTACAACTATCTAATACGTGGTCACCCGGTTGTAATCCCATATATTCAGCTACAAACATAGAACTTTTATCTTGAATACTGATCCATCCATTTTCGAACAGTTCAGAAGTCATCACGCCATGACCTGATACGTGAAGACAGACATCTAGATGTGCATCACGTTGCACATCGAACCCTTCAGAAGCCAAACGTGTTATCGCTTCATCTACTGTGATTTGTGTACGGTTCACACGGACAGTTTGTGTTCCAGGGAGAAGCAGGTTCGCGGCAATCGCTTCTGTCGTTTCTGCCCCGAAATGTGTCAACCAATGTTTGATAATCCATGTCGGTATACTGTACTGAATAGAGAGTCTCTCAGGTTGCTTTTTAATAGAAGCAATGTCTGGAAGCGGCTGTGAAGTCATTTGACGTAAAATCGCATTGACCGTATTCCCTGTTTGTGTCCCGCCACGTTTCTTTGCGATATTCACTGCCTCGTTAATCAGCGCATGCGTCGGTATTTTATCTAAATACAGGAATTGATAAAGACTCATCCATAGTAAACGACGAACCCAGCCTTTAATTTTCGTTTTGATAAACGGCTTTAAATAATAATCTAACGTCAATTTGCGCTTAATCGTCCCGTACACAAGTTCTGTATATAAACCACGGTCCGCTGCATTTAATGGGTACGTTTGTAGCATCTCATTCATTTTTAAATTACTGTAAGCCCCGTCTTTCAACACCGCTTCAATTGTCATTAAACTTAATTCACGTACTGTGACCATTTAGATGAGTTCCTTTCCAACTAGAGATGTTTGGAAACCGCTTAAAAATTGTGCAACTGGCATTCTTTTCTTCCCTGCTAATTGAATTTCTGTTAGTGCAATCGCATCGTCTGAGCCTGTTCCGACAATGATTTCCTTTTTCGTAACATCGATAATTTCACCTGGACGCCCCGATCGTCCTGCTACGAATTGGGCTTCATATAATTTCATATTTTTAGCATCAAACGTCGTATACGCAACAGGCCATGGAGATAAACCACGAATATGGTTGAAAATCGTACGTGCATCTTGCGTCCAATCAATACGTTCATCTTCACGTTGAATGTTCGAAGCAAAACTCACTAACGCTTCATCTTGTGGCGTGCGATCATTCGTCCCATTTAAAATCGCAGGCAGTGTTTCCTTTAATAAATCCGTACCGAGTGCACTTAACTTATCATGCATCGTACCGACATTGTCAGTGTCTTCAATCGGAATCGCACGTTGTGAAATGATATCACCGGCATCCAATTTTTTTACCATGTACATAATCGTTACACCTGTTTCGGCCTCACCGTCGATAATCGCTTGATGAATCGGCGCACCGCCACGATATTTCGGCAATAATGACGCATGCACATTGACCGCACCGAATTTTGGATGTTCAAGTAAGGATTCGGGCAACAATTGACCAAACGCCGCTGTTACAATTAAGTCACATTCCATGTTAAGTAAGGCATCGAGTTCTTCTGAGCCAGTTAACTTTTCAGGTTGATATACAGGAATATCATGTGCCACAGCAACCTTTTTCACTGGAGGCGGTGTCAGTACGCGTTTACGTCCCACAGGTCTGTCGGGTTGAGTGACAACTGCAATCACCTCTTCAGTGTCGATTAACATTTCTAAAATTGCGGTTGAAAAATCAGGTGTCCCCATAAAAATAATTTTACTCATCTTCTAAATAAGCCTCCAATTCTGCATTTGAAATTTCTCGATCCATAATATCTACAAATAAAACCCCATTTAAGTTATCAATGACATGTAAAATCATACGTGCAATGTCATCATAAGCCGTCATTTCGACTTCATTGCCATTCAAATCATAACTACGAACAGTAATCATCCGACTCCGTGTCACTTCACCAAAACGACCTGGCACGCTCAAGCACCCTTCCAGTTCTGTCGCTGTCTCATCTGATTGGGCAATGACTTCAGGATTGATCAGTTGTAACAAACCATCTTGTTCCATATCGACAATTGCGACACGTTCACTGATTCCAATTTGCGGTGCCGCTAACGCTTGACCTTCTGCATCATATAACGTGTCTTCCAAATCTTGAATGATGTCTTTTAAATGCGCATCAAATGCAGTTACAGGCGCTGCTTTTTTCCTTAAAATGGGATGCATATGTGTTTTAATTTTTCTGATCATATCCTTCATCGCCCCTCACGAAAATTTATCATTATATTATAGCTTATTCTCACCGAAATTGCGATAGTCTCTCATCGTCATCATAACAAAAAAGTCATCGTTCATCATGCTTCATACGCAAAAAAGAAAGACAAATCGTTCACTGATAAATTTGTAAATCTATCGCGTTGAACCATTTGCCCTTTGATTGCCCTTAATTATATATTTAAGATTTCCATTCTCCTTGAAACGCTTGGTATATCAGCACTTTATGTCTGTTTTTACATCATCATGTAAGGGTTGATGTCTATTTTAAGTGCTAATTTATCTTTCACAAACATTTCGTGATAATAATCATCTAAGTACGTCAGTGCATGGATGAGCGACGGTTCGCTTTTGTATTTCACTAACACTTGGAAGCGGTACTCATTGTTAATACGTGGAATGACTGACGGTGATGGCCCTAACACGAATGCTTTATCTGTCAAATGCTGCAACAAAATTTGATGGACGTGTGTCGCCGCTTGCAGTACTTCTTTCGTCTTTTCATGTGTAATCGTAAAGTTAATTAAATAATAGTATGGCGGATATTGCCCTAACTTTCGAAACTGCATTTCTTTTCGATAAAAGTTCAAATAATCATTTTGTTGCACGTCTTTAATCGCGTAATGATCCGGATTATACGTTTGAATGATGACTTCCCCTTTTTTCTCATGACGACCTGCACGCCCTGCCACTTGGGTCAAAATTTGGAATGTCCGTTCACTCGAGCGAAAATCAGGTAAGTTCAGCATGGTGTCCGCATTGAGTACGCCGACAAGTGTAATATTCGGAAAGTCCAATCCTTTTGCAATCATTTGTGTCCCTAAAAGGATATCACCGTCACCTTCACCAAACTGTTTCAATAATTTTTCATGACTTCCCTTTCGAGTCGTCGTATCCACATCCATGCGAATCGTTCGCGCATCCGGAAACTGTTGTTGCAACAGCTCTTCCACACGTTGCGTACCTGTCCCCATTTGACGGATATGTTCACTTTCACAGTTAGGACATTGAAATGGCGTTTGTTCCTGATAACCACAATAATGACATTTCAACTGATCACTCGACTTATGATACGTTAATGAAATATCACAGTTGGGACATTGTGGCACATGACCACAGTCTCGACATAACATAAATGATGCATATCCTCGGCGATTTAAAAAGAGGACGACTTGTTCTTTGCGCGCGAGTCGTTGTTCGATCGCTTCCACCAGTCGCTCTGAAAACATCGAACGATTGCCATTTGCCAATTCCTCACGCATATCTAAAATTTCGACATCCGGTAACGGCTGTTGATTGACACGTGACGGCATCGATAATAACGTATAAACACCCTTTTCAGCACGCGCGTAACTTTCTAAACTCGGCGTCGCACTGCCTAACACGAGTGGACATTGATGAAATCGACTACGCCATTCTGCAATATCTTTCGCATGATAACGTGGATAATCTTCTTGCTTATACGTCGATTCATGCTCTTCATCAATAATAATCATGCCTAAATTTTTAAACGGCGCAAACACACTTGAACGTGCCCCTACACTGACACGTGCACGGCCATCACGGATTTTTTGCCATTCATCATAACGTTCACCGTTCGATAAAGCAGAATGTAAAACAGCAACTTCATCACCAAAGCGTCGTTTAAATCGCAATACCATTTGAGGCGTTAATGCGATTTCTGGCACAAGCATCATCGCTTCCTTACCTTGTGCAAGGACATCTTCAATAATTTGGAGATACACTTCTGTTTTACCTGACCCCGTTACACCGTGTAGTAAAAACGTTTCGGCTTGTTGGCGTTTAACAGACTCCAATAAGGCATCATATGCGATTTGTTGTTCGTTAGTCAGTTCACGCTTTTGTTCTTGTTCGAAAACGCGTCCTTCATATGGATTGCGTTCGACAACCGCATCATATTTTTCGATAACGCCTGCTCTTTCTAACGTATTGATGGCTGAAGTAGAAAATGCCATTTCTTTTAATTCTTGCAATAATACATCCCGATGACGTTCATCCAATAAAAATGCGAGCACATCATATTGTTTCGGTTTCTTTTGGGCTACTTCCAAATAAGATTCAGCCATTTCAGTAGACACGACTCTTACAGCACGTCGCGTCTTCTTTGTCGTGTTTTGTGATAAAATCGTGACCGCTTCCACTTGTCCTTCTTTTAAATAAGCGAGTAACTGCTCAATATTTTCATCCTGTTGCGCTTGTTTATAGTAGTACAGCCCTTCTTTATTGAAATGCGCGACCACTTCATCAGGTAAATCCGCATCATCTTTTAACTTAAAAGCTTTCGAATATTTCGCTTTAATCGCACTCGGCAACATCGCTTCAAGTATCGAGATGCGTTTTGAGACAAAATACCGGCTGTACCAGTCACTCAGTTGAACGAGTTCTGATGTCAGTTCTGGCTGAATATCTTTCACTTCAATAATGGGCTTCAATTTGTCTAAGTCATATTCTGCTGCTTCATCAGGCACACACGACATGACATACCCTTGAATTTTTCGCGGACCAAACGGCACAATGACACGTACGCCAGGCTGTACGACATTTTCTAAATCAGTGGGTATCCTGTAATCGAACGTTTTATCAACACTTTTAGATGAAACGTCTACGATAACTTGTGCAATCATACATCCCATCTACTTTCTAATATCGATAAAATTTGGAACGCCAATTTCTTTTTAGGTCCCTTCTGTAATGTTGCCGTTGTGCCGTCTTTAAAGTAGAGCGACACTTCATTTTGATCCGAACTAAAACCGATAGACGTGTCACCTACATTATTAGCGATAATGACATCTGCATTTTTACGCGCGAGTTTGTCTTGTGCATAACTTTCCATATTTTGTGTTTCTGCCGCAAAGCCAACGAGTTTTTGCGTAGTTTTACGCTCACCTAAATATTTCAAAATATCTTGTGTCCGTTTGAAAGTAACTGTCACATCTCCGTCTTGTTTTTTCATTTTATGCGCTAACGGTTCAACAGGTGTATAATCAGAAACCGCCGCAGTTTTGAAGATAATATCTTGTTGTCCAAAACGCTTTTTCACTGCTTGAAACATCTCATCAGCCGTTGTCACTTGCACGACTTCAACATTGCGCGGTGGCTCGATAGAAGTCGGACCTGTCACCAACGTCACATCTGCACCGACTTTTTGTAGTGCTGCTGCAATGGCGTATCCCATTTTCCCCGATGCTCTATTGGACACAAAACGGACGGGATCAATCGTTTCAACAGTGGGGCCTGCAGTCACTAATACTTTTTTGTTGCGGTAAAAAGCAGATTGTTCTTGATTTGTATTGTCATGGCCTGCGCGATCTAACACGGCCTTAATTTCGAGTGGTTCCGCCATACGTCCTTTCGCGACATAGCCGCATGCTAAAAAGCCTTCTCCAGGTTCAATAAAATGGTAACCATCGTCCATCAATGTTTGAATGTTGGCCTGAATTCGTGGATTTTCATACATATGAACATTCATTGCAGGCGCCATAAATTTCGGTGTGGTTGTCGCGAGCAGTGTCGTCGTTACCATATCGTCCGCAATTCCATGGCTTAATTTTGAAATGATGTTCGCTGTCGCAGGTGCAACGACAATCGCATCCGCCCAATCCCCTAAAGCAATATGTTGAATCTCAGCTGGATTTTCTTCTAAAAAAGTGTTCGTATAAACCGCGTTACGACTGATCGCTTGAAATGATAAAGGTGTTACGAATTGTTGCGCATGTTCTGTTAACATCACGCGTACATCATAACCCCCTTGAGTCAGTTTACTTGTTAAATCTATGGCTTTATATGCAGCGATACCGCCAGTTACAGCTAGCAAAATATTTTTCATCATTTCCACTCCTGTTTTTTTCACTCTTAAAAGCATTATAATATATTTACCGTTTTGTTTCATATGTCGTTGCTTTTCAATGTCACGGGCTAAGATATAAAAATTTTTAATTGTCTTAATAGAAATATTTTAATCAAATGATCCTCATTGATAACCTTTTAAATCTTCATAAATGCTTTCATAGGCTCGCGTTTCCTAGGGGGACTTGCCTCAACTCAATTCGACTTGATTGAAAGGTACACTAGACTTCTCAAAAGCGGTCGCATTGAGAAGTCAGACAGCTACTGCGTTAAATGGTAGCCACTTTCAAAGTTTAAAGACATGCATTTGTATTGAACTTTATCCCTCAGGAGTCTCGCCTATTTTAGCACTTTGAAATCAAATGATGCGAATCAATGAGGCAAGGTTATAAGGTGAAAAACCAAAAATTTTGAGCTCCATACGCTCTAAATCTAATTTTCATTTTGATTAAACAGCTTTCATTTATCATGACTAAAGTTGAAAAATTAATGATAATCCATATCGTCACGTTATTTTTAATGATTAAAAAAAGCCTTTCAAAATCATCTCAACTGAGGGAGACAACTTTGAAAAGCGTATAAATTAGAGACATGAATTGTCTGTATTTGAATTAAAAGTTTGATTCATCAACATGGGGATGAATTTTATTTGCGGCGATTTCTTCTAACGCACGGCCTACTGTTTTTTTGCTTTCATAACTATCTAATAACAGATTTTCAGGGTCAGCTTGTAACTCTCGGGCACGTTTCGCTGCTGTTGTCGCAATTAAATATTTAGAGTTAATTTTATCTTGTAATTGGTGTAACGGTGGGTATAACATTATTTTTTGGCCTCCAATAACATTTTTCTATATTTCGCTTCGATGCGTTCTCGCTTTAAATGTTCAGCTTCAACAATTGACTGAATACGGTCTTTCGCTAAATCTACTTCATCGTTCACGACAACATAATCGTAAAGATTCATCATCTCAACTTCTTTTTTCGCTTCTTTTACGCGACTTTCAATTTTTTCTTTTGATTCAGTACCACGACCAATTAGACGCTCTGTTAAATGATCAAGACTTGGTGGTGCTAAAAAGATAAATAGCGCATCTGGAAATTTTTTGCGCACTTGCTTGGCCCCTTCAACTTCAATCTCTAAGAATACATCGTGACCTGCATTCATCGTATCTTTGACATATTGCACAGGTGTGCCGTAATAATTTCCTACATACTCTGCGTATTCAATAAATTCATCTTGTTCGATGAGTTTTTCAAATTCTTCTCTCGTTTTGAAAAAATAATCAACCCCATCTTGTTCGCCTTCTCGCATTTGACGTGTTGTCATTGAGATGGAATATTTATAAGATGTGTGAGGATCATCAAAAATACGTTTTCTAACTGTGCCCTTGCCAACTCCAGAAGGGCCTGAGAGTACTATAAGTAAGCCTTTTTCAGTATCCATGCCTTACGACCTTTCTTCGCTATTCTTCTATTTATTAACATATCTTACCACAATTTTTATTGAATTGCATAGAGGTCCAAGCGAAAACTTTAGTTCTGACGTGCTTTCGTATGCATGTTATAATAATGTAATGAAAATTTTTAAAGGTGGCAGATAATTATGGCATTTGATGGTGTATTTACAAGAAAAATGGTAGAAGATTTACAATTCCTCGTTTCCGGACGTATTCATAAAATCAATCAGCCGGAAAACGATACAATCATCATGGTTGTGAGACAGCAACGCCAAAACCATCAATTGTTGTTGTCCATTCACCCGAACTTTGCACGGATTCATCTCACTACAAAAAAATATGATAATCCATTCGAACCACCGATGTTTGCGCGTGTCTTCCGTAAACATTTAGAGGGTGGACGCATACTTGCCATTCGTCAAATCGGAAATGACCGCCGTATCGAAATGGACGTTGAAAGTAAAGATGAGATTGGCGACACAATTCATCGTACTGTCATTTTAGAAATCATGGGCAAGCATAGTAATTTGATTCTTGTTAATGAAGAACGTAAAATTTTAGAAGGCTTTAAACATCTCACACCAAATACGAATCAATTCAGAACGGTTATGCCTGGTTTTCAATATGAAGCGCCACCGACACAACATAAACAAAACCCTTATGATTATACTGGTGCACAAGTATTACAACATATTGATTTCAATGCGGGGAAAATTGATCGTCAATTATTACAAACATTTGAAGGATTTTCACCACTCATCGCTAAAGAGATTACAGGAAGACGCCATTTTATGACAACGCAAACCTTACCTGAAGCGTTTGATGAAGTAATGGCGGAAACAACTACAGCGCCACAACCCGTGTTCCATAAAAATCATGAAACGGGAAAAGAAGACTTTTACTTTATGAAGCTCCAACAGTTTTACGATGATTGTGTCATGTACGAGTCACTACATGAGTTGCTCGACCGATTTTATGATGCACGCGGTGAACGTGAACGTGTGAAGCAACGTGCCAATGATTTAGTGAAACTCGTCCAACAATTGCTTCAAAAATATCAAAATAAATTGAGTAAACTCGTTGATGAACAAGCGGGAACAGAAGAAAAAGAGAATCAACAATTGTACGGTGAATTGATTACAGCAAATATTTATCAACTGAAACCCGGAGATCGCCAGTTAGAAACGGTAAATTACTATACAGGTGAAACAGTGACGATTCCATTAGATCCACAAAAGTCACCTGCTGAAAATGCGCAATACTATTACAAACAATATAATCGTATGAAAACACGTGAGCGAGAACTGACACACCAAATCGCCTTAACAGAAGAAAATATCGCTTATTTTGAGAATATTGAGCAACAGTTGTCACATATTCAAGTGCATGAAATTGACGACATTCGTGAAGAACTCGCTGAACAAGGCTTTTTAAAACAAAAGAAACAACAGAAAAAGAAAAAGCAACAAAAAATCCAATTACAATCCTATGTTTCTACAGATGGCGATACCATTTTAGTCGGTAAAAATAATAAACAAAATGACTATTTAACGAATAAACGCGCGCAAAAATCGCATTTATGGTTCCATACGAAAGACATTCCAGGAAGTCACGTTGTCATTTTAAATGATGCGCCGAGTGAGCAAACGATTGAAGAAGCGGCGATGATTGCGGCATACTTTTCAAAAGCAGGTCAATCAGGTCAAATTCCGGTTGATTATACAGCCATTCGTCATGTGCATAAACCAAGTGGCAGTAAACCAGGATTTGTGACATACGATAATCAGAAGACACTTTATGCCACACCAGACTATGATATGATTCGTCAGTTGAAAGCTGAAGAAGTGTAAAAAATTTGCTTTTTATTAGACTGTAGTATCGAATTTAACTTAGAAAATGAAGGGTCCATCTCAAACCCTAATATCACTTTCACTATTGTAACGCAGAAAAATGTAAAACGGTTCACTACCTAATATAGTAATGAACCGTTTTATATATTAATAAAGAGACTGTTTTCTTAATTGATCAATAAAATCTTGTTTGGAAATAGCTATCCCTAATTCTTTATGGAAGTTGCGCAACGTGCTAAATCTATATGGGTTCAAAGTTCTAAAAGTAAGAGTATCTCCATTTTCACTCATAGAACAAATCTCAATATACTTATTTACATAGTTCTTAACTCGTGAGAAACTACGGTTTGAATTCTTTAGATAAAAGTTCTTCTCATTTGGATTTTTAAAATGATATATTCTTGAATAGTCAATATATTTTTCATCTATAATAGTCAACTTACTGAAATCTAAAGTCTTCAAGCACATTTTCCCATCGTGACTTCTTTATGTTGTATAAGGAAATAGATGAATCTATATCAAGAATACGGACACAGAAAAAAGAGAGTTCTACCGCGCTTCTCTTGCTTGCCTAGCTCAGAATGTACTTTTGAAAATCAAAAAGTACATTCTGAGCTAGGTTATTTTGTTGCGTATTTCTTCCCAAATTCAATGGGGCTCATATCATTTAACGTTGAATGTACTCTTTTAGAATTGTAAAAAGTAAGGATATATTCCACAATGCTAAACATCGCTTCATTCCTAGTTTTATAGTTCTAAGGAGTTCCTCTTAATTCTACTTCAGAACCGACAAATAAATCTTTCATTTCATGATTTGAAAATTCTTTAATACTTGGGTCAATTAGTTTACTATTTTCCATATCGATAATACAGCAAGTGAAATTTTACACTAACACTCACTAATATTATAAAAGCTTTGTTAAAGCAACTGATTATAAAATTATTTAATAGCATTCATGAAGTTTTCTATAATTCTAACTTTATTAATTGCCCCAACTTGGTAAATATTTTTTCTCGCATCCTCAAGCGCTCTATTATCCCCCTTATATATATATTGGACAATATTAGCTAGTATCGGATATTCATAAACTACACTATTCGAAAATGATTTTTCCATATTGACTGTAATAGTTTTGGTATCAATATATTCAAAGATTTTTTGGAAAAATTCTAATTGCCAAAGCAGTTCTTTGTTTTTATAATCAAAACTCATGTCTCTTATTTTTTTAATATCTTTTACATTTCTTGAATACAATTCAATTTTAGCTAATTCTATGATACTATTTGTTAATTCGTTAGATGTATAATTCGTGTTTTGTATAATTTCTTCTGAAGAACTGTTAGGGTCAGCTTGTAAGCTTTGTACATTAAAATTATTCAAATCCTTTTTATCACCTTTAAATATTTTTTTGACTTTATCCATATCATTGTTATCGGAAGGAATATAAGTAACAGATAGAATAAATAAGTTAGCTAGTATTATGTAATTTAATGTAGCTATTTGAAAGTCCACAAGATATGAAAAAAACATAAATAAAAAAACAAATAATAAATTAAAGAAGCCCCCTCCTAAATAGAATAATATAATCTCTTTCTTAGTGCATTTTCCTAAATGTATTGGTTTATACATTGCAGTATAACCTGTTGATAAATTCATATGTGCTTTTACATAGTATTTTTTATATGATTTAATGCCTAGAATACTTGTTAAAAAAATTAATTTAAAACCTACTAATTTACCAATAGCATAGTGCCCAAATTCATGAACTGAAACCATTAAAAAAGTAAATAATATTATCTGTGAAATGAACGAAAAAAAGAATGATAGTCCAAAAGGTTTTATAAATAATTCTGATACTATAATCGCTATCAAGCAAACAATTATCCAAAAAATATTGTTATTACTTATTCTTTTCAAATAAAAACCCCAATCTATTTATATAATTTGTAGTATATAACCTCCCATTAAAAAGAAGGATATAAATATTAATACATAAATAATAGCCCAAATAAAACTAGCTTTCCATTTAAGTTATTTGTTTCAAAGAGCATTACTCCCCAAATATAATATCCTATATAAAGTTTGTAAATTAATTAATTCTAAAATTTTTATTTCCTATCTCAAAAACATTTAAACTAGTAATAATAATCCGTTGGCGACGAGCCTGTAATAAATTATATTAAAACACCAACTAATGCAATGGATCTATATTAGGAAACTGGATACAGAAAAAAAAGAGAATTCTACCGCGCTTCGCTTGCTTGCCTAGCCCATAATGTACTTTTGAAAATCAAAAAGTACATTATGAGCTAGGTTATTTTGTTGCGTATTTCTTCTCAAATTCAATGGGCACATATCATTGAGCGTTGAATGCAACTTTTTGGTATTGTAAAAAGTAAGAATACACTCCACAATGCTAAACATCGCATCATTTCTGGTTTTATAGTTTTGATGATGCTATGAAAAGATTCTATACATGCGTTGTCGTAACAGTTTCCTTTACGACTCATGCTGCTCTGAATTCCTTTTTCACGTAGTAAATTTTGATATTCTATTGAGGCATATTGACTTCCTTGATCTGAGTGGTAGATTAACCCCTCTTTAGGTTCTTGAATTGTATACGCTTTGTTTAAAGCTGACATCACAAGTTCTTTAGTCATACGAGGTGCCATCGCCCAACCAATGATTCTATGAGAAAACAAATCCATGACTGTGGCTAAATAAAGCCATCCTTCTTTTGCGTATACATACGTGATGTCAGCTACCCAAACACTACCATTGTTGGTTCAATAAATTGAGGTATAAAGGAAGATGATGCTTTGAATGGCTCGTTGCCTTGTATATCTTTTTTGTGATAGACCTTATACCAAGATTCTTTATCAATCTACTGACAGTTCTTTGAGTTACAGTATGTCCCTGACGCCTTAGTATTTGTGTGATTTTGGGGTTTCCGTATCGTTTTTGACTTTTAATATAGATTTGATAAATATCCTTCTTCAAACCTTCACGCTACGGTTTTTTGAGTCTGTTCTATAGAAATTGACGAAGTGCTTTTTCTTTTGTGGGCGTATAATTACTTAATACTACCTAGAAAGAACAGTTAACGCATATTACACCGTTTAAATAACGCACCAAATACTAGTGACAATATACTAATAGATACCCCAATAATAAAAAGATTAAAGGGATTGTTAGGATTTAAAACCACTGAAAAAAATCCTGTACCAATCGGCATAAAAAGAAAAGCTGCCGTAAAGATGATTCCAAAGACCCTACCAAGAAATTCATTGTCTACGTCTTTTTGAACAATAGAGAAAAATTGGATATTAAAAATGGAAAGGAATTAACTAAATAGTGCTGGAGAAATAGCTAGAATAATAATGTTTGGGAATATATAATAAATCGGAGTTGCTAGCATTAACATCAAACCCGAACATGCTAAAAAAAGCATTAAACATTTGGTCGACAAGGATTTATTGACAAAACCACTTAATATTGCTCCAACAAACCCACCAATTTCCTCCGCCGTTAGAAATGTTCCTTAAAGTCCAGATGAAATTTCTATAAACATTTGATTACTATACGGCAACAATAAATTAATGAAACTTTGTCATATGATTGAACTTAAAATAATGCTCCGATGATATTGAATAGTAATATTAAAACTAAAAACAGTGTTGAAATCATAGCAGACCGCTTAAGAGATACTTACCTGTCGCATGTAATTACAACATGAATAAATAGCTTTGAAGGATAAGTTTTAAATCAAACGCAGCTAAAATTTCCGTATTTTGGTTATTTTTCGTTAGTACACCGTTGTATCACGTGACTTAAAACGTTGGTATGACGGTGTTTTGTTGTGTTTGGTTGGTTTTCGTTGAATGTAGTATTTTACGCTGAACGTCCTCAAAACGTCCCCGAAATCTTAAAAGTATAGAAAAACGTCCCCGAGACGTTCCTCGTTTTAAAAACGTTTAAAACCCCACCTATTGCAGGCGGGGTTAACTTATTCGTTTTCTTTTTCTAGTTGTTTTTGGTAGTTGTATAGTTTTTCGATCGTTCTGAGTCTGGCATCATCTAAATTAGTTTTTTCATTTCTTAAATCTTGCACAGTTTGATATGGCAAACCAGTCGCTTTTGATATTTGACTGCCATTTTGTACTTTGAATAACTTTTTTATATCTTGCTTCACGTTTTCAAAATTCAAGTTAATCACCTTTTTTGTATAGTTTAAGAATGACCAAAGTTGTTGCTAAAGTTAATGCTGTGCTTGTGAATGAATTTCCAATAAACAAATTAATCCATAGTAGTATTATTAAAATTATAGAAGTTGTTTTCATAGTTTTTAAATGCTAGAATTTAATTAGAAAGGTTGCCCCTTTTGGGGCGTAACCTTATTTCTTATTATCGTCTTTCAGTGCTTTGATGACCGCTATTGTCGATGCTACTGTAAAGACGATATTTTCTATTCTTTCGAAAGTTTCTAGCATTCTTTTTTCCTCCCTTCAACTTTCTATATATATTATATCACGATTAATCGTGATTAACAACCCTTTTCCTCATCTTTTTTTAATTTTTCTCATAAAAAAACCACACCGGTTAGAGTGTGGTTAAAAGAACAAGTTTATTACAATACTAATCAAACTTATAATTGCTGGAATCGATACACCAATCCAAAAGCGTTTTGATGTGACTTTTTCTAAGTTTATTTCTTCTTTCAAACTTTTTACGGCGTTATCAATTTTCAACTCTACATTATCGAATCTTGTGTCCATGTGCTTTTGATGCTGTTCAAATTCAGGGCGTGTAATATAATCTAATGACATTGTATCCACCTCCGAAATAAGAGTATTCCCAACACTTCTGATATTATAAGAATTGTAATATCTCGGTAAAGAGTTTATCTCTTTTTTATCTGTAAATTTGGGGTGATTATTGATTGGATAGGTATTAATTCGACTCATCTTTAATCACTTCGTCAAATTCGTTTTGAAGAGTATCAATATCTTTTATCGGTCCGTGAATCTCCTCATATTGATTGATTGCTTCATCAAGTGCATTCCTTAACTGTTTTGCCAAACTAGGATTCATCATTATATTCCTATTTTCAACAAAACCGTTAGGCGTGTGCTGTGTGAAGTTAATCATAAAATCTGTGATACTTGTTCTCATTTCCAAAGAATTGGTGTAAAAAATATACGGATCTATTTCTGTAGCTTGACTTAGATTTCTATCATATTCTATGCCTTTGTATGATATACCCATTCTAAATCCCCCTTTCACTACTTATTTTACAAATATATTAATAAGATTTAAAGTCCAAACATAAATACGAACACAAAAACCACCACCCTTAACTAGTATAGGTAGTGGTAAATAAAGCCGGATTGGTTACCGGTAATCTATATGTATTATAACATAAAAAAAGAGGGTAGCCGTATAAGCTACCCTTTAATCATGTCGTGTAAGTTTATTATACCACATTTTATTTGATAGTTCCCCACAACTTACCAACTTTACCAGTTTTAGCGTCCCATGTTCTAATAGGCAAGTAATAGCGTTTACCTTTGTACGTATATCCAATCCAAACATGGCCATCTTGTAACATCAATTCGTCATAATCAACATATCCGCCCTTTTTAAATGTATATCCAACTGGACAACTTCTAAAAGGCCCCTCTAAACGAGCGATAATATCCGAATTTGCAGTGAATCTAAATTTTTCTTTTTTATATAACGTCCCATATTCATTACGTTTCCATTCTCCTACTTTTGAAGTTTTAGATTTCGCTTTAGGCTTAGATGGTGTTTTACCTGATTTGATTTGGTTCAAGTAATGTTGGACTTTATTCTCAAATTCTGCCCAAGTTCCAGTAGCACGCATTTTGTGTGGGCAATCCTTGCCACTGTACCAGTAATGTTGATACATACGATCAATACCCCAACCGTATTGATGCAACACATGTGCTGCATATAAAGCTGCATTGTCTTCCGCTTTTTTATAGCGTTCAGACTTTGCACCGCTATATCCGTTATCCATAGAATAACAAATTTCAATACCGATAGCTGTTCGGTTACCTGAATTTAAACCAATACCATCACCAGTATGGAAAGCGTTACGATTGAAAGGAATGGCTTGAACGACTTCCTTGTCATCTACTGCAACATGATAAGATACGTAATTACGATTACCATTCATATAAGCAACTTCATTACGTGCAGTGGCAGTGTTTCCTGTGTTGTGAATCGCTAACTTATTAGGGTGCATATAGTACGGCGCTTTGTATGGATATAAATACGATGGTGTCCACATATTAACTATTTTGTATCCCATAATGAATCCTCCTCAATATCTGCTTCTAATCCAATAAATTCATCTTTTTCATGATTTTGTAATTCAATATTTTTAATTTCCTTTTCAGAAACATCGCCGATGCCTTCGAGTTTTTCTGTATCGTTTAAATTCATTCTTATTTCAGCCCTTTCTGCTTCAAATATTCCTCTTGTTCACGTGCTGATTTTTTAACAATAAATGTGTTCTTCCACACACCATAAGCCACTAATGCTAATGGCACGCCTGTATTTAATACGTTAATCCACGCGTCGACTGCTTGTGGGTTAATCCATTCAGCACTAATTCCGCTAGCTTGTAACGCTAGATATAAAGCACCTACAAAGCCACCGATTAAAGCGATAAATTGTTTAATTTTATCTTCCATATTTATTTCCTCCTTAAATAAAAAGCCGACACATCAGTGCCGACCTTAAAAAAAGTAATGCGCTAATCCTAGCGCTGCCATGATAACGCCGAAAATGCCAGTAATAATCGTCGTTGTAATTTGTACATTTCCTTTTTGTTTTTCTGAGATGTCGTTAGAAATGTCTTCTAGTTTTTCGTCATGTGTTTGTACTTTAAATCTAATCTCTGTAAAGTCATTACCAAATTTAAGCATTGTTTCGTTTAATGTTTCAAGATGTTTTTCTGAACGCTCTTGAGACTCAAAGGCACGCTCTTGTAATAAAACCTGTCTATCAACTGTCTTTTCTAATTTGTTCAGTGCTTCTGTGTGTTTACGATCATTCTCGTTAATTTTCTCATATATCTTACCTCTTGAATTTTCCCATTCGTGCCTTAAAACGAATTTATTGTCGTCGTTCATAAATCGCCGCACCTCCGAGAAAACCAATCGCACCACACACAACAGTTAATACAGCAAATTGTGCCCATGTCAGCCAATTAATCGCATTGAATATACTTGCACTCGTCATCAAAAAATAGATAATAGCGCTTGATAATCCGCCCACTAAAAGCAACCAATTACATATGTTATTGTAAGGTTGTCGTGGCAGAAAAAAAGCCGATGACATCAAAATTATGGACGCAATCATCAATAAATAACCCCACGCCCAAATAGGCATCACTTCATGCAATCTCAAATAAAATTCAGAATCTTTAATGACTTTGTTTTGTTCATAAGACCAAAAAAGCGCTCTTACAAAAGTAAAAGCACTTAATCCAAAAATTAAAACAAATGCAATCGTTTCACTAAAAGTTTGCTTTTTCAAATAACTGTACCTCCTCTATCTCTATTTGTTTAGAGGTTTATTCTGTCTCTTCTCTCATTGACGGCTCCTCTGCTGTTTCTTCGTACACTGTACCGTCTTGATTGTACTTTGTACGCGTCACTTCTTGTTTAACATAATACGTTTTTGTACCGTTGTTAAAAATCCCTGCAAGCATATTTTGCATGCTACATACTTTTTTAACTTGCTCCTCATCTTTAAATTTGTACGCATTCGCAGGTGATGCACCACGTACAAAACTATTTGAATAATTTTGCATTAGCGCACTTTCCTCACCATTTTTATTCACCTCTACTAAGTAAAACTCTGTAAATTGTTCCATTATAAATTCCTCCTAAAATAATTTTATATATAATAAAAACGCCTAACTATTCGTCAGACGCTTCATTATCTGTATTTTGTTCTTGAATGATTGCTTTTAACATTGCATTCTCTTGTGTAAGTCGTGCGACCTCTTGCGTTAGATAATCAATTGTTAATTGTGGATTAGCTTGTAGTTTGTTCATTTAATTGTTCCTCCAGTTCTTTGATTTTTTCGTTTAACTGTTGTATGGATCTGAGCGACCATGTCAGCATTTCATATAAATTAACACCGTCACCAAAAACAAATTCAGCCGGTGTAGAATAACCTGCACCAATTACAACACCTCTGTGTAGCATTTGGTCATCTGTATCACCTTTATATCGATATTGATACAATTCTAATTCGTTAGCAATTACGCTCAAAGCATCGTAATCCCACACTTTAATATCTTTCTTATATTCGGCTAATGAAGCGTTATTAAAAGCTGATGCTCGAACTGGTTTGTACGAGGTATTACCTCCGTTGTAGCCGTTGTTATTAGTAACTCGCATCTCATTACTTCCGCCACCAACACCATAATACGCATTACCACCACTATGCGAAGCCATTACAACGCTATTTGTTGTGTTAACTGCTCCAACTTTAATTTGATTAAAAGCTTTCGAGTCGCTCCATTGTCGTATTTCTAACATGCCGATTGTTCTAATATAATCTCTTATTTCTGCAGCTCTTACAGAAATATCACCCGTTCCAATATCCCCATTAGGATTAGTAACATATAAGATGTTGTCAGTTCGCGACTTACTAAAGCGAATGCCAGAACCGTGTACGCCGTTTGGATCATGATTGCCTGCATTAAATATATTTAAACTTAAAATATTATAGTCTTCCGGGTTTAATCCAAATAAAAATTGAATGATAGCGACGATTAAAATGACAGTATTTATGACCAACACGAGTAACACTGCTCCGGAAAATAAACTTTTAGCGCTCGGTTTGGTTTTCAATATTTTAGTCACGACCAAAGACAAAATAAAGAAAAACAACATAGAAAATAGAACAGTAAATCCTCCTGTAATAGAGAAAATAGTTCGATTGATGATGAGTGCGGTATGCTGATCAACACCTTCAAAAGCTAAAGATTTTTCATCAGATAATACTTCTGAAAATAACAATCCAGACAACATACCAAACAGAACTGCGATAAGTAAGTTAAATGCCCATCAAGTAGTGGCCCTCTTTTTATAAAAATCATAGTATAAAGGCCATTTTTTGATATCCAATTTAAATCCCTCCTCCGTTTCCCATATTGTATGTACGCTATATCCAATCAACACAACAAATGGCCATCATATTACCAACAATAATTGACTATATGATACAAAAAATCCGAGACTTTTCGCCATATGCAACGAAAGCCTCGGATTTTTTCTCAGCTTATTCTATTGTTATTTCTTTGATTCAGGTAAGGCGAGTTGGAAGTTTACGCCGTATTTATCTTGAACCCATGCAAATTCACGATATTGCGGTGGCATTGCTGTTTTTGGCATTAAAATTGCGCCACCATCTTTTAAGCCATTATATAATGTGTCCATTTCAAATTGATCTTTCACAGTCACATACAATGACATCGCTGGGTTCATTTCAATATCTGTGCCATTCATATTATCGATGGCCATAAAGACTTGGCCGTTTAATGTAAAAATGGAATGTTGCACTTTCCCAGCTTGTTCTGGAATCGTGTCATCGTATTTCACCATTGTAATAATTTCGCTATCTTCAAATAATGACGTATAACGTTTGATGGCTTCTTCAGCGTCACCATTAAACATTAAAAACGTTGTAATTTTAGGTATTTTCATAACCAATCCTCCTCAAATATTAAGCGTTACTTTCATTTTGGCATTCACAATAAATAAATGAAGCTTCGTTATACTGTGAAATTTTTATTTCTATTTCTGTTTGGTTTTCTTTTGTTTTTTGCTTTCACTCTATATTATAACCGGTTACAATAGTGTTAAATCATTTTTGGAGGTTATTTTATGATTAGTATCAATTTATTAATTCCTCTTTTAGTTTTCCTACTCATTCTCATTGGTGGTTGGCTCTTTTTACGCTGGTATTTAAAATAATTCATGCATTGGCTTAAATGACATGACTAGCGCTTAACTAAAATGACGTATGATTGGATGATTTTATACTCAGCCAATGGGTCTTAGCAACATTTCAATGCGCATTTCACCACTCATTCGTAATATCAATATATACAAAAAGCAGTCGGAGGCGTAAAAACTTTGGATGCTATTGAAACAGTATGGATGTTTAACTTGTCCTATTACTCACATTTGGACTTTTTGATTGTCTTTACGGCTTCCCTTTCTTACTGTTTTGCAAGTGTTTTTTTAAGTATTTTGGCATCACTGAACTACACCTAGCTAATTTTAAAAATTTTTTCTAGGTGTTATACTAAATATGTAGGAAAATGATGAGTTGTT
>NZ_FXUZ01000019.1 GCF_900183575.1 Staphylococcus cornubiensis | reverse complement strand
AACGAACGTTTCATCTTCATAATGTGCCACAACTGCCGATGCTTTACTGATATCAATACCAAAAATGTGCATAAAACGCCTCCTTAATTAATTTTTGAGATAAGCGAACCTTCACTCATAATCCTTAATCACTTTATTTTCTTACACGACTTCTAGAGCCTACATATTGAAACAAAATTCATAAGGGAGTGAAGCCAATCAGTTTCCGGACGAATTTTAAATCCACGCGAAGCTCGATTTAACTTCTCTCAACTACCTATTATAAAAAATAAGTAGTGAAGAAACTATCGTCATAATTTCTTCACTACTATCTTAATATGTTTCCAAGGGGCTGGCCCTTCGACTAACTAACGCTTGATTAAACTGTTACATTTGTTGATGCGTTAGTGGATTCTGGGAGCAGTACAGAAATCTCATGTGCAACAAAGATTTCGTAGTACTGCCCCCGCAAGGCTGACTAGACTTCTCAAAAGTGATCGCATTGAGAAGTCAGACAGCTACTGCGATAAACAGCAACCATGATTAAACATTAGAACTCGCATTAAGCCCTTGTATTATCCCTCAGGAGTCTCAGCCTTCAGGCAATCTTACTCCAAATACTGGAACAGAGGGCAAGTTTCTGATATGAAGTCAATCCATATCATCCACTTTTTATGTCCAATTCTTCCTCGTTTTCGTTGTTATTATCGTCAACTTTAGATATAGCTCCACGATAAATAGGACTGGGAAAACTTAATATCCCAGTCTCCTCTCTTCTTATTATCAACTCAATCACAAGAATGGCTAGGGCTTAATGATTTCTAAGTCTCAGCCATTCTTGCTTATTTTTTATTCAAAATAGTTCATGAGCCAGTTAATGCCGTATCGATCTGTGACTTGTCCGTGAATTGCACCGAAGAATGTCTTTTGAAGCGGCATATGCGGATTGCCACCTTCACTTAATGCTTCATAAACTCGCTGTTGCGCCTCTTGTTGGTCAAAAGTTAGAATCAAATTGTATCCTGTACGTTCAATCGGTTTGCCATAATTTGAGGATATATGCAATGTCACGCCCTCTGAAATATTCAACTCTGCATGAAGCAATTGCCCCTCATGTTCATTTAGTCGTTTGAGCGTACCACCAAACGTATTTTCATAAAACTGTGCCGCTTCTTCTACATTACTAACCATAATATATGGACTTAATTGCATCGTTCACACCTTCACTTCATATCAAATTTAGTCTTGTAATTTCGTCATTATCATATAGTATATATTGGTGATAAACAATTATTTTGAGGTGACAGATATGCGTATAGGTATCGATGCGGGGGGCACGTTAATTAAAGTGGTCATTGAACAAAATGACACACGTACTTTTAAAACATACCCCACTACAGCACTACAAACTGTGGCGGATTGGTTGAATCAAGAAGCTTGTGAAGACATTCGTATGACGGGGGGTAATGCGAAAGCTTTAAGTGAATTACTTCGTTGCAAACCCCAGCAATTTATCGAATTCGACGCAGCGGCTAAAGGGGTTCAAATTTTACTAGAGGAACAAAATATTCATATTGAGCAATATATTTTCACAAATGTTGGCACAGGCACATCACTTCATTTGTCAGATAACGAAGGGCAAAAACGTGTCGGAGGTATTGGTACCGGTGGCGGTATGATTCAAGGGCTCGGCTATTTATTAACAGGCATTACGGATTACCAACAATTGACAGAAATGGCGCAACAAGGTGATCGTGATATTATTGATTTAAAAGTTAAACATATTTATAAAAATGATACGCCCCCTATTTCTGGCGAGTTGACAGCCGCAAACTTTGGTCATGTGTTACTTAATATGGACAAAACATTTACAAATGCAGACAAAATTGCTTCTGTGATTGGTGTTGTAGGTGAAAGTGTCACAACAGTTGCGATTCATGTCGCTCGAGAACATCAAGTAGAAGATGTCGTGTATATCGGTTCATCATTCCAAGATAATCCATTATTACAAAAAGTTGTGACGGACTATACGATTTTAAGAGGATTTAAGCCGCATTACTTACAAAATGGTGCTTTCTCAGGTGCATTAGGATCGCTGTATTTATAAAACATAGCTAGAACACAAAAAATAGGATAGTCTTAAATGATTTATTTGATATCAATGCCCCATTGATAACTTTTTTAAAATTTCACAATTGCCTTCATGGATTCGCGTTCCCAGGAGTCTCGTCCATTTTAGCAATTTGAATTTAAATGTTGTGACTCAATGAGGCTAATTTTTATAAATACAGAAAATCAATTTTTTATCTAATGTACCTTAATGGGTTTTACAATTTCATACGCTGATTTTCGCTCATCATAGAAGAGGAGCCGGGAAACTCAATTGTGAATTGTGTCCCGGCCCCTCTAATTTTTATGAACTTATATCGCTGAATGGTGATAAAGCAGTAGTAAAACGTGTGTGACTTTGACATAAAAAGTGGATGATCTGGATTATCTTCATTTCAGAAACTTGCCCTCTACTTCCTGTATTTGGAGTTAGATTGCCAGAAGGCTGAGACTCTTGAGGGATCAGCTGGTCCGGAAAATCCACTAACGCCTCAACAAATGTAACAGTTTAATCAAGCGTTAGTTAGTTGAAGGGCCAGCCCCTAAGAACGCGAAGCCATGAGGGCAATCTAAAAACATAAAATCTTAGGGACAGGGCAAGTTAAACAAAACACTGCATCAATATCATCAAATTTTTTATGTCCCTCCCCCTCTAACATAATTCATTTTTTACATTGCTTTTTACTTACATCTTTTTAAGTGACAACTTCCAAAATCAGTCTTTTTGCGATGTAATTAACATCATTATTTTTAAAACGTGAGTTCATTGGCTAATTTTTGTGCTGACACAATCGTGCCTACTACACCTGGCTTAATATCAATGGCTACATAACGATTGTCATCACGCAACTCATCTAACCAATCCGCAAAAACTTCGCCCTCTACATCAATCAATTCAAATGATTCGAAATCCTCTTCTGCCACTTTCTCGGCACGTTTACGCAAACTCCAAACCGGCATAAAGTGTGACTGATCAAAGTTATCGTTTTCGTCATACACCAACATAAATTGACGGTCCCCTTTTTGACTTAAACCATAGACTGTATCTGTTTTCGCCACATCTTGCACAAATTCACGAATACGAATATTATCTAAATCCGTCATCAAATCATTTGTCGCTTCAACAATTTTAATTTCATGACCTTCTGCATTATCAGTCACATTAACCAATGCCTCATCTTCTTCATCAAACATCTCGTCCAATTCATAAGTCGCAAAACGGTCGATATCCATTGTTTTAATTTTGTCGTATTCAATATTCAAATTATCTAAATACGCTTTTGCTAAAGATTCACGCGTCCAAAAACAAAATAACAATTTGCCGTTATAACGATGCTTAATCATTTTTTTATCTTTTACAGCAATAAAAAATTGTTCGTTTGTAAGTATATCTTTATAAAAACGTTCATTCTTGTATGACATGACTCTGCTCCTTTTTTCAATCAAAATCACTGACAAATATAAACCAGACATCCCTATTCGTCAAATTTCGACTGTATGGTCTTCTCATTCCACTATAACATACCAACATGCATCATGTTTTAAATGCCTGCACGTTCTTTAAATTGTCTTTCAAATGCTTCAATTTGTTCTAAACTGCTGGCATGCCAGATACAGCCAAACCTCGAATTGACATGTTCGCCTTCATACCAATCCCCGTCATAGTAGGAAAGTGGATACAAGACACCAAGTTCAATAAAGTGACGAATCGCATTAAAGAATCGCGCATTGTCTCCGTTCGCAAAATAACTGTAAAACTTGTGATATGGACCTGTTAGTTTGTCTTTGAGCAACAACATACTTGTCGACCCATTTTGTCTAAAATTTAAATCAATGGCATACACGTCACCTGCTGCATCGACAAGTAAGTCAAACCCAGCAATACCGATAAAACCTTCTTTAACGGCGATGTCCATAATCTCGTACCCCGCTTGAATGACCTTTTCAGGTACTGTGATGGCGTTAATATTACCGTTATAAAAGCCATACGCATTTGTCAGTTGCTTGGCCGAACCTAAGTAAACGATGCCATCTTCGGGGTGCCATGCATACTGTACACAATAGTTATCGACCGCTTCAACACATTGTTCGATGATTAATGTCTCTGTAGCCGCTTCAGCCTGTTCGACACGTGTCATCGCTTTTTCTAAATCTTCCTCGTTATAACAAATCATGACGCCGTAACCCCCAGCAGTTGGTAAATCGTCGCCTGGTTTAATGACGAGCGGTAAATCCCATTGTTTGACCGCAGCTTTAAAGTCTTTAAATGCGACAATTTCTCGTTTTGGGACATATCGACCGCCAGTCCATTTCGGAATTAATGATTTGTTATTTAAGTCTTTAAACAGTTGCTTATCTATCGCATAATCTTTCGCGTCAACAATATCGTCACCATGGACATATTGGAAATAAATCGCGCGTGCTTCCTCTTCTGTCAGTCGCTTTAATGTTTGTTCATAGCTCTCCTGGTCATGAAACGTGATGACATCTTGTGGAATTTCTTCACCTATCAACTGAAATAATTGTTTTAATTTGTCCGTAATACTCGCCTCATGAACAATAACTGGTAATTGCGCAATGAGTAACTCACGCCCTGTTAAAAAGTTAGATTGATGTTCATCTGGTGCTAACCAAGGATTCGAAACATACGAGGGTCTAGAAGTATACACGATGTTGGTGTCATAAATTTCTCCCATAGTTAATTGACTACGATATTGAATGTGGTGTGTCATTGATCATTTCTCCCTTTTATGTTGATGCTCCTTTTGTATCTCTGCTAATAACGTTTGATCTTGTATTAATTTTGCCCCCATTAATGCGATGATTTTTGCACCTTTAATCAATGCATCATCCCCCATCGGACTCGCCGCCGCTTCACGAAAACGATGCGTATGCCCGACTAAACTTCTCGGCCCAATTTTAACGTGAGGATGAATCGTTGGAACGACATGGCTGACATTCCCTGTGTCAGTTGAACCGTATCCGAAATCGTCATGACTCACTTCTTCACCGAGTGCTGTCGCATAATGTTCAAATAGCGCATCCAATTGTGGTGACTTAATAAATTCGTTCACCCCATTTTGAATCGGTTCAAACTCAAAATCACAGCCAGTCTGTATTGCCGCCCCTCGCGCAATATCATGAACCCTTGAAGTAAGTATATCCAAGTCTTTTCTCGTCGTCGCACGTGTATAAAAACGCGCATGTGTAAAGTCAGGAATAATATTCGCTGCTTGACCGCCATCTAAAATGACGCCGTGTACACGCTCTGTCTTTTTAATATGTTGACGAAGTTGTGCAACACCATTAAAATAGCTCAGCATCGCATCTAATGCATTGCGTGCTTCCTCCGCATTTTCCGAAGCGTGCGCACTTTGACCATAAAATTTGATGTCTAACACGTCGACGGCAAGGGTCGGAATCGTCGGATACGTTTCATTACCCGGATGAATCATTAATGCAACATCGACATCATCAAATAGCCCTTCATTTACATAAGAAGCCTTTGCACTTCCATTTTCGCCACCTTCCTCTGCAGGACAACCAAACAAAATGACTTTTCCCCCTATGTCATCCACAACTTGTTTTAACGCAATCGCCGCTAACATGCTCGATGTACCGATAATATTATGACCACAGGCATGTCCTAATCCTGGTAACGCATCATATTCAGCAAGATAGCTTATCGTCGGTCCCTCAACTTCCGATTCATACGTCGCAATAAAACCTGTCGAATGTCCTGCAATATCTCGTTCTACTTCAAAATCGTGTGCTTTTAAATGTTCTATCAGTAAACGAGAAGCAAAAATTTCCTCATTGCCCAATTCAGGACGTCCGTGAATTTGATGGCTCATGTCAATATAAGCCCATTTATGTTGATCAATATAATCTAAAATACGTTGTTCTACCGTTATCACTGTGTTGATTCCTCCTTAAACAAAAAATGTTATCTCAAACTACATCCAACACAAACATTGATAAGTGTGACTGATGTATATTTGCGATAACATCTCTGCCCTCATTTATCTTTCAGCATTTACACTGTTGGAATTCGCACCTTTATCGTTATCCGATGAGGTTGCTGGGTTTCATAGGGCCAATTCCCTCCACCACTCTTGATAAATATTGATTCAATTTTGTAATTATTTTAACGAATTTTTAGCACTTTGTCATGCCATTTTTAAAACTCTTCAAAATTTTCTAACGATATTTCCACTCTTCTTGCTACAAATTTCGATTTCGCTATGACTTTGTAGTTCATCTAAAATATTTTTTAAATTGCATTAATCCTTACTAAACTACTCGTAATAATAGGTTTAAAGCACTTTTCCCTATTATACCGCGATTTAAACACATTGCTAGCCCCTTTCATCTTCTTTTGAATATGTTAAAATAGATTTAAACATGAAGGAGGTCATACCAATGCCAAAAATGAACGTTGAAAGTTTTAACTTAGACCATACTAAAGTTGTTGCACCATACATTCGTCTCGCGGGCAAAATGCAAGGTCTTAATGGAGATGACATTTATAAATACGACATTCGCTTCAAACAACCGAATAAAGAACATATGGAAATGCCTGGACTTCATTCTTTAGAGCATCTCATGGCCGAAAATATTCGTAACCATTCAGACAAAGTTGTCGATTTGAGTCCAATGGGTTGCCAAACAGGGTTCTACGTCTCTTTCATTAACCATACCGATTATGATGATGTGTTAAACATCGTCGAAAAAACACTACAAGATGTATTAGCTGCGGAGGAAGTACCTGCTTGTAATGAAGTACAATGTGGTTGGGCTGCTTCACACTCATTAGAAGGTGCAAAAGAAATCGCACAAGCCTTTTTAGACAAACGTGACCAATGGCATGACGTTTTCGGAACAGGTAAATAAACATAAAAACCGAGTAACAACACAACTTTAACAGTGTCGTTACTCGGTTTTATTGTTCAACTATAATTTCTTAATGATATACATGAGTACAAATTGTAATGGAAGACGTCCATATCTCGCTGTATCAGATAATGGTTTGTCCCCTAATGGCAATTTTTTGCGTGCCATATAAATATTTGCTGGAAAAACTGCGAGTAAAAATGCATTCATCCAGTTTTTCAATGTGTTTGATGGGCGTCGTAATACTAACAACACGCCAATCACGATTTCGCATACACCTGTCACGAGTACAGCTGTTTTACGAAAGGGTAAATACGCTGGCACAATATTTCTAAATTGACGCTCTCTTGTAAAATGGAGTACCCCAATTGCCATAAATGCGAGACCTAATACGATTCGACCTATTTGTTTCATCTTATCATCCTTTATTCAGTAATGATTGTATGAATAAGCTGTGGTTGTTCTGCGTGGTCTGAAATCGTAATGTTATCATACAATTTTTGTTTGACTTGTTCGACATCTTCACTATTCGCATAAATTGTTAACAGTGATTCGCCTTCTTCTACACGATCACCGACTTTTTTGTTGAGTACCAAACCTACTGCTAAATCAATGACATCTTCTTTCGTTTGACGACCTGCGCCTAACATCATTGAAGCAATACCGATTTCATTGGCAATCATTTCTGAAACGACACCGCTACGTTGTGCTGGTAATTCAATTTGGTATTGTGCTGTTGGTAATTTTGAAGGATCATCTACAACAGATGCGTCCCCACCTTGATTGCTTAAGAACGTTTTGAATTTTTCAAGTGCTTGACCATTATCAATCACTTCTTGCAACATACCACGTGCCTCATCTAAATCTTTCGCTTTTTGAGCAAGTACAACCATTTGAGAACCTAATGTTAATACAAGTTCCGTTAAATCTTCAGGACCTTCACCTTTTAACGTATCAATGGCTTCTTGTAATTCAAGCGCGTTACCAATCGCACGACCTAGTGGCTGACTCATATCAGAAATAATCGCCATCGTTTGACGACCCACTTGATTACCGATTTTAACCATTGCATGCGCCAATTGTTCCGCATCTTCTACTGTTTTCATGAAAGCACCGTTACCTGTTTTAACGTCCAATACGATAGCATCTGCACCGGCTGCAATTTTTTTACTCATAATAGATGATGCAATTAGTGGAATAGAATTCACTGTCGCTGTCACATCACGGAGCGCATAAATCTTTTTGTCTGCAGGCGTTAGGTTACCCGTTTGACCGATAACCGCCACACGATCTTCATTTACTAACTTCACAAATTCTTCTTCAGAAATTTCAACGTGGAAGCCCTCTACAGATTCTAATTTGTCAATCGTGCCTCCTGTATGACCTAAACCACGACCACTCATTTTCGCAACAGGTACATCTAACGCGGCAACTAATGGTGCAAGAACAAGTGTCGTCGTATCACCTACACCACCTGTTGAATGTTTATCAACCTTAATACCCTCAATATTAGAAAGGTCAATTTGATCGCCTGATTCAACCATCGCCATCGTTAAATAAGCACGTTCTTCATCTGTCATATCTTGGAAAAAAATTGCCATTGCTAAACTAGACATTTGATAATCAGGAATTTCATCTTTCGTATAACCATTCACGACAAATTCAATTTCTTCTTTCGTTAATGCATGTCCATCCCTTTTTTTAGCAATAATATCTACCATTCTCATGGCTATTCCCTCATTTCTTTATCATTTTTGAAGTTATCAAATTGTTGTATACACTTTTATTATAAACGAATGCCCTTGATTGTTGAAACGAAAGCATTCCTAATTATTTGTCAATTCATCAACTTTTTCAATTGATATCACTCTTAGAACTTCGTCGACATTTAGTGATACATCTGTTATCTTTAAAGTGATAATAAAAGTATTAAGGAGATGTTTCAGATGACTCAAGGAACACCACATATTCAACCTAATGGTAAAAAAATTGCAAAAACTGTCTTAATGCCAGGTGACCCATTACGTGCAAAATTTATTGCTGAAAACTTTTTAGAAAATGTAGAGCAATTTAACGACGTACGTAACATGTTTGGCTATACAGGTACATATAAAGGTAAAGAAATTTCAGTAATGGGATCAGGTATGGGTATCCCAAGTATTGGTATTTACTCATACGAACTTTATAACTTCTTTGATGTGGATACCATTATCCGTATCGGTTCTTGTGGTGCAATGCAAGAAGATATTCAACTTTACGACATTATTATTGGCCAAGGTGCATCAACAAACTCTGATTACGTTGACCAATTCCAAATTCCAGGTCACTTCTCACCACTTGCTGACTTCGATTTAGTCGTTAAAGCTAAAGAAAAAGCGGATGAGATTGGTGCGCGTGCACATGTTGGTAACATTTTATCTTCAGACACATTCTACAATGCGAACCCTGACTTCAACCAAAAATGGATTGAAATGGGCATTTTAGGTGTTGAAATGGAATCAGCAGGTTTATATTTAAATGCAACTAAAGCGGGTAAAAAAGCATTAGGTATTTTTACAGTAAGTGACCATTTACTTCGTGATGAAGCGACAACTGCAGAAGAACGTCAAAATTCCTTCACACAAATGATGGAAGTCGCGTTAGAAATCGCGGAATAATCATTCAAAAAAACCACCTCACATGACAATGTAGGTGGTTTTTTATTGCTAAACTTGTCCGCTTCCTATCGACGCTTTATGCTTTTGGATGCTAAGCTTGGTCTCGCATGGTTAACAGTGTTTCGGGCTATTCATGCAATCATTTCTTTTGTCAACTAACACCAACGTCAACAGCAATAAAAAATAAGAGGTTGGGACATTGAAAATTTTGACAGTATTGATGCAATATTTTGTTCAACTTGCCCTTCTGCTTTGAATTGTATTTTTGATTGCCCTCATGGCTTCGCGTTCTTAGGGGCTGGCCCTTCAACTAACTAACGCTTAATTAAACTATTACATTTGTTGAAGCGTTAGTGGATTTTCCGGACCAGCTGATCCCTCAAGAGTCTCAGCCTTCTGGCAATCATACTCAAATTACTGGAACAGAGGGCAAGTTTCTAAAATGAAGATAATCCATATCATCCACTTTTTATGTCCAATTCTTCTTCGTTTTCGTCGTTATTATCATCAAATGTAGTTATAGCTCCACGATAAATAGGACTGGCTTTTCATAATGTCCTACCCTCTTTTGTATGATTACTCATTCTTTTGTAGGGACTTGGGTTTGTTTAAAAAAGGACTGTTCATATGCATTGGCTTTGGCCCAAGTTGTTTTCCACATTTTATCTCGATTATCCGCAAATAGTTGATACCCTAGATTTCTCAACGGTTTTGGAACGAGCCACAGTAATGCAGCGAGCCACTTATATCCATCTAACGTAAAAATTAATTTCGCAATCGCTGTAGATTGAAATGTGAGATGGTCCCCTTCTTGGAGTACCACGCTATTGTATTCAAGCACTTCAGGATGCGCTTTTTTCAATGCATCACCCGCCGTACTTTTTAACGGTACAAACTGATAACTTCTAGAAAGTCCGTGTCGAATTAACCAAATCGCATAATTATAGCAATAAATACAACGATCATCGTAATAAACAATTGGCATATCATCACCTCTTTCTAGTTATACCCATTTTTCATGTTATTTATCATAGGCAACAATTGTTTAATGGACTACTTCTTGCTGCTGATAATACGTTTTTTCAGCTGGTGATAATTTAATAATTTTGAATCCTGTAAAGCCGTAAATAATTGAAATAATCGGTACAATAAAGTTCAATATTGCAAACGGTCCATATTGACTGACAGAGACGCCTAATGTCGTAAAGATAAACACACCACACGTATTCCAAGGCACAAATACTGACGTCAACGTACCGCCATCTTCTAATGCACGCGATAAGTTTTTAGGATGAAGCCCTTTATCAATAAATGTTGAGACATACATACGTGATGGCACAATAATCGAGATATACTGCTCAGAACAAGATAAATTCGTCCCTACACACGAAATGATGACTGATGCGATTAATGAACCAGTATTTTTCGCAAACTTTAACACCACGGAGATCAGCGCTTTTAACATGCCTGAATATTCAAGTAAGCCACCAAACGTCATCGCAACCAATGTAAGTGAAATCGTGTAGAACATCGATTCTAGACCACCACGATTAAAAAGTTCATCGATTGTTTTATTGCCAGAATCAATAGTAAAACCTGTCTGTAGTACTTTTACAGCGTTGACGAGTGTATCTCCTTGCACAAAAATTTGCGTAAAGAATCCTAACACAATCCCTAAAACAATAGCTGGAATGGCTGGAACTTTAAAAGCAACCGCAATGATGACAATCAGCGGTATCAACAGCAACCATGGTGAAATCACAAATGCATCTTGAATGCCGTTCATAATGGCATCAATTTTTTGTTGTTCTAAATGATCACTACCATACATTTGTCCCATAACAAAGAAAATGATTAATGAAATAATGAGACCTGGAATCGTGGTATAAAACATGTGACGAATATGTTCAAACAAATCAACATTCGTTAACCCTGAAGCAAGGTTCGTCGTATCTGATAACGGGCTCATTTTATCACCAAAATATGAACCTGAGATGACAGCACCTGCAACCATACCTGGTGATAGCCCCATACTCATCCCGATACCCATTGATGCAACACCTACCGTTGCCATAGTTGACCAACTACTACCAATCGCCAATGACACGATACCACAAATAATCACTACAACTGCTAAGAAATATGTAGGAGAAATTAATTTCAGACCATAATAAATCATAGCCGCAACAACGCCGCTACCAATCCACGCACCGATAATCAGACCCACTAACATGATAATTACCACTGCCGGTAAAGCATGTCGGATCCCTTTATACATCATTTCTTCTACTTCTTCCCAACGATATCCATGAGCTAAGGCAACAATAATCGCAACAGACGTACCGATGAGTAGAGGCAGATGTGGCGGTTGTTGAAGCTTAACAACGGTATAGAGCATCGCACCAATCATAATTGTAAGTGTTAGTAGGGCATACCAAACACTGATTTCTTTTTTAACTTTTTGTTCTTGTTTCATCGAGACCCTCTCCTTTCAGTATTATATTTATGCATTTATATGTATAAATATAATACGATAAGTACTAGGAATCATCAATATCTATTTTCCCCTTTTCCTTAAAAATCATTATACACATTTTTCCGGTTTTTTAGAAAGCGATTTCATAAAGAGGTGTAGTAAAAATAATGATGCGAATATGGCAGTACTGAGACTGGAAATCTAGTAATGCTTGATGATGTATCTCAATTTTTTTATTAATTGGATGATTAAGCGACTTTTGATACGATAAAAATATCAAATGATAAAGTAGGTGTTTTATGACACGCATTCGAAATGTAGATTGGAAGTTATATTTTAAGCTCTTACTTATTTTTGCGCCTTTGATGGTGTTCACAGTCATATACATGCCAGGTGACTATAAAAGTTCAGCAATGATTTGGGTGTTTATATTTTGGATTTGTTATCATGTGTTGCGTTTTAAAAAGACTAGAAAGCAAGGCACTCAAAAGAAACATTAGCCATGAAATGATTCAATGTTCTAAAGTATTCATAAACAACGCCTTGGATATATTTTTAACAAGAATTCGAGAAAATTACGTAATCATCAAACTTATCAATATTAACATTGATTGAGAAAACGAAACACCTTATTTTCAAGTAGCAAAACCCTATAAATTAAGATTAGACTTCAACAATATAGGGACAAAAGATATTTAATATGTAGTGAATTGCTTATTCAGAGAAAAACCGATACATTGTTTATTTCTTTCAAAATGTATTAAACCTCTGAAATTAAAAAACGAATATTGGTCGGTATTTTACCATTAGTTATTGGCACGAAACTATTTATTCTGAGAGCGATGGATATATTATTGCTACAATAAAAAATACTGATTTAGAGGATAGTTTTGTCATTTCAAGCGTCATATCTGAAACAAACGATAAAAATGTATTACATTCCTTTACTCATTCCATTTGATTTCCCCAATGTGACGTTCTCTAAAATTCTGAAAAACAGCATTTTCATACCGCCATTTACATCGCATACTATGTATATAAAAAGTTGCTTTTTCTCCTTCCTATTTTTCATTTATCTTAGATACCTAAAACGATACAATAGTATAGGATAAAAGCAGCTTTTTGGGGTTTAAATTCAGTCATATCAATAGGTCAAGGGTAACTACCTCAATCAAAATAGTTACCCTTATTATCTGGAAGAAGGGGGTGGGACATAAAAATTTTTGATGATATTGATGCAATATATTGTTTAACTTGCCCTTCCGTTTTGAATTGTATTTTTGATTGCTTTCATGGCTTCGCGTTTCTTAGGGGCTGTTTCTGATATGAAGACAATCCATATCATCCACTTTTTATGTCCAATTCTTCGTCGTTTTCGTCATTATTATCATCAACTGTAGATATAGATCCACGATAAATAGGACTGGGAAAACTTAATGTCCCAGTCCCCAAAATTATCTAAATTTATTTATATATACACATAATAAAGCTAACAAATATCCCAAAACTGAAAAGAAAGAAATGAAATAAATCATATATTCCAAAGGAAATAAAAAAACACCAATCAAAATCCCGATAATACATCCCAGAAGCATAAAAACAGGAATTATAAAATCATAAAAATCAAAATTCCCATTATTATTCATCATGCTTTAAAACACGCAATAACTCCACCGATATTAGCAGCTCCCATAGTAGCCACACCACCCACGCAAGCAGCGCATATAGGAACGACACCGGCCCCGCAAGTTGAAACACAAGTTCCAGCTATTAACTTAGCCACAACCAAATCAACACCTAATACAGCACCTAAACAAAGTGCAGTTTTACCAAAACCAGCTGCAGCTAACCTTTCCCCTTTCTCATACTTCTTATATTTTTCGGGATTCTTTTTATAATCTTTTACTTCATCAACAATTTCTTTATTATTTTTGTATTTAAAATCAGTAATCTCATTTTTTACTAACTTACCATTTTTATACAAGTTGATGTCAAAAGTATTCTTATTACTCTTAGTCACAATCGCTTCAGAATACTCAAGTACTTTCTTATTTTTATCTAACACCAAAGTTAAATTACTAGTTAGACTATATTTGTCACTAAAAGGAACAGTAATATAAGTGTATTTCTTCCCTTTTTCATTAAATGTATTAACTTGAATATCTTGCAAATTCAAATCTTTTTGGTTGGTATTGACAATTATTTCTTTCTTCTGAATCTTATCTAAAACAAAATTTTTGTAATTAACTCCACTTTCATCTTTAGCACTAACAGAAAAAGAAAAAATATTAGATAAACTAAAGAAAATAACTAGCATAAATATAAAAGACTTAAACCTCATAAAAAACCTCCTATAAAATTAATAATAATATTTTCATATATAAATTTTACCATATTTTTTTGGAAAACACTCCTATTTTCATTCCAAATATAGAAAATTTGATAAATGTATCCTGTTAGATCGATTTCCCTAAATTATTCCAACTCACCATTTTTTAATTTGCTTCTCGCTTCATTAAAACAAAGACTTTGTAAGTAAAATTTTTCTATAAATTATCACCTTCGAGACAAATTTACGCTGAATGACTTCCTCTTAAATTAAAAAATGAGTCGCAATGAAAATAACGTACGCATTAAGCGTTTTTTAACCCTTGTTTTGCTCTTTCTAATCAATGCTATAGTATGTTTTACGAAGATTGGTGTTGGCAAAAGTCGCTTATTATTCCAACATCTTGGAACGTGCAGCACGGTTAAAGCAACCTTTATGTATCACACACGATATAAAGCCGAAAAAAAAGACATTCAGCCTCTCAACTGAATGTCTTTTTGATTAATGTTTCACTTGTACGATACGTGCATATTTCAAAAACTGAGCCGGATACTTCGCCTTCACTTCTTGTGGCGTCAAATAAGTCACACCGACAATGTGCCAATTCGGATTAAATCGATAAAATGAGTCTTTCTCCATACTCCATTTCACCATATTTCCATTTTTGTTATAGCGTGGTAACGTCACTTCATGACCTTCTAAGACGTTAATGTAAGTTTGAAAAATATCTACATCGATACGTTCAAATTGATCCATCACTAAAAATTGGCGATCCGTTTTAGGCATTAATTCTGTTATGAATCCTTCTCTATAATACAATGCGCCTGCTTCATTAGGTAAATATCTCCCGTACAACATCTCTTCGGAAAAGTCAGGATGCCCTACTGTAACGACTGATGTAGCATTCGCTTTTTCAACAAGTGTTTTGGCAGATTTCAAACCTTCTTCCTTATCATGAGCTAATAATAAAATAAAAGGCTTAATCTCTTCTCCGTTGTGACCTTCGTCTGAATGTGTGACAGCTTCAAATTGTCCTTTTAAGCCATCATTTTCGCTCATTTCCATAATCGCATCAAATTGTGTCGGTGTGAGGCTCGCAATCGCTTGTTTCGCATTTTCTTGTAAGAAGTACAGATTTTTAAGTTTAGGATGCTTGTTCAATGTCATCAAACTGACAGGTGGGATATCTTCTACATAACGAATCTCGATTGCTGTACTGTTCGTTCTCCCCGCTTCTGGTGGTCTTTGATGAATATGATGTGCCACTTCTGCGCGACCAATGACGGACTGATTAGAGTAGCGGTTATAGACGATAATCTGATCGCCGACTTCAAGTTGCGTATAGTGATGATAGCCATTTCTTTTAATGCCATTAATTGTATGTGTGTAAATCGTATACGTTTCATCTGGCTCAAAATTTTCAGTTTCCGCAATAAAAAAGTATCTTGGAATAGAAATGTCACCACTGCCTAGCCCTTTAATCAATTCGAATTCGTCGTAAGAAATTTTATTGAACAATGTTTCTTTCATGTTGTTCATACGAAACTCTAATGGTTCACTTCTTTTAAGGTAATCTGTCGTTAATGCTTTAAACGTTTCAACAAATTTGAACTCAACATGTATTTTATTTTGTGCGCCTGTTTGAACGTTAGTAATCTCGCCCCAACCGAGTAAACCGGCATCTGTTTGAACTTGGTAGAAGATGACTCTATCACCGATTTTGGCTTGTTTAAAAGCACGAAACCCTTGTGTTGGATTAAACTGTGCTCCTGATTCAAATACTGTTTTTTGTCCAACGAGTGGTTCATTGTGATTCCATCGATTATAACCACAATTCAGCCAAAAATAATTCGTTTCTGCTGTCATGGTAACATTGTATCTCCTTCTTTAATTATTTTATCTCATTTATTATAAAAGTATTGTCATCAAACAACAATCACTTTTTGCTATCCGTTAATGAGTTGTAATATTCCAGCGACAACTGGGAATAAATTAATCATGATGCCGCCGAGTTTTAACATCGGGCTTATGTCATGTTGAGGTAAGGTCCATAACGTCGCAATCATGCCTATCATTCCAATGACAATCGGAAATACAAGGGATGGAAAAAGGAGTGCTTGAAAGAAAATCGTTGCACCTGCGACCACGCCACATATTAATGCGATATATAGTCCAATTTTCATAATAATCTCCTGTTCTTTAAACGTAACTCACCATAAGCGTAAAATCACCTTCAAAAACATTGTCTAAATCTTCTGCTGTTAAAATCAAATGGTTCCCTTTTTGAATATCATAAATTTCACCATCAGATATGAGTTGTCCTTGTCCTTCAAGCACAGATACTAACACAAACTCGCGTGGTTTCATATAATTCAGTGTGCCACTAATCTCCCATTTTGCCACTGTAAAAAAGTGGTTTTGTACAAATATCGTACATTTATGATTCTCAATGACTTCCGTTTGTGGAATGACATTTGGACTTTCATCACCAATATTAATGACATCTTTACCCTTCTCAAGATGTAAATCACGCTTCTTTCCCTCTTTATCCACGCGATCATAATCATAAATACGATAAGTTGTATCTGAGGACTGTTGTGTCTCTAAAATCATAATCCCATCACCAATTCCATGCACCGTTCCAGCTGGTACAAAGAAAAAATCACCTTTATGTACAGGGACACGCTTAAATAAACGTTCAAACTCATGTTGATCTAACATCTCATTTAAAGCTTCACGTGATTCCGCGTGCGTGCCATAAATAATTTCAGCACCTTGTCTCGCTTCAAGAATATACCAACATTCTGTCTTGCCGTATTCACCATTTTCATGTTCGTAAGCATACGTGTCATCCGGATGGACTTGGACAGATAATTTCTCTGTTGCATCTAGTATTTTTGTTAATAAAGGAAATTTCTTTGTCGGAAATTCACCGAACAATTTCGGTTGATTTTCCCACACCTCATCTAATGTTTGTCCTTTAAACGGACCATTTAAAATGCGATTCGCACCATGTGGATGAGCTGAAATTCCCCATACCTCTCCAGTATGGTCACTCGGTAAATCATAACCAAATTGTGCGAGATTTGTTCCACCCCAAATTCTTTCCTGAAAAACAGGCTCGAGTATTAATGGCATTGGGGATCACCTCTCATTCTTTCATAGTTTGCTAATTTTCATTATGTATGTCAGATATGATTTTTGGGAGTGACATTGAAATCCAGCTTTTAAAAGATTTCGTCGTCCCATCCCGACAAGGATAACTTCAACTGAATTCAGCTTACATATCAGCATGTTTTCAATTTAGCTATCACCTACTCTTGTATCACACAAAAGTACTTTGCTAGTACATGACACTTGATGCCTATGCCCCAACAAAATAGCACAATAATCTATTGTCATTGTAACACATCTAAAATAAAAGCGCTTCAGATTTTAGAAAGTCTACCATTTTCCAAAATCTGAAGCACTTTAACTTCAATGTATCCACATCGTCATGATGAATTAATGTTCGTTGACGATATAGTTCTCAACAAGTGTTTGACGAATTTCTGCTAAGTGAACCGTCATCAAATTTGAAGATGCTGCACTGTCTTTATTTTTAATTGCCTCTAAAATGACACGATGTTCGTCCATCAGTTTTTCCATCGTCTTTTGTCGACTATAAATATAGATATGTCGCGTCCCTTTCATCGTGTGTTGGATTAAATCGGCAATATTGTTCAACAACTCATATAACAAATGATTGTCCGACGCTTTAGCAATAGCAAGATGAAATTTCAAATCTGCTTCTTCGCCTGATTGATGGCGTTCAATCGCTCTATTCATCTCATCTAAAGCTTCTTCCATGACTTGAATGTCTTTTTCTGTTCGTCTTAATGCAGCAAATCGTGCCGTCGCAACTTCTACAACTTCTCGTAATTCTAATATTTCACGCACCCTTTTTTGTGTTAATGCTTGCGAGGTAAAGTCAAAAAGTAACGGCTGCTTCTGCTTAACGAAAGTGCCATAGCCATGTTTAATATCAATTAATCCAATAATTCGTAATGCATTCAGTGCCTCTCTAATGGACGCATTACTTACCCCATATTCTTCAGCCAACTTTTGTATAGAAGGTAAACGGTCTCCCTCTTTCAACACACCTTCTTCAATTTGTTGGATTAAAATATCTGCAATTTGCTCGTATATTTTTTGATTCGAAATCTTCATGTACGCCTCCACAACCCTTCGACATTATTTTATCAGAAAAACAGTGGTTTCTCTTGGTTATTCTGACATCTCTTCACAATATTTTTGAGTATATGAAATAAATTGATTCAATTCATGACCATTTTTATTTTCAAAGTATACAGTTTTTTGATAATGTGGTTAGTATGTGAAAGGAGTGCTCACAGTTGTTTACATTTACCAAACTATTCTGGCACAATACGCAAAATCAAAAACCTAAATTATTTGCGATTACTTTAATTGGTTTTGCAATTTTATTATTACTTACCGTATTAGCAATGTCACCATACACACTCTTACTACAAGTGTGGCAAATGTCGTTGCTAACAGGACAGCAAAATTTAACAACCTTGATTTTAATGATGGTTGGTGCAATTATTTTAACGATTTGTTTATTTACGATGCTGATTTTCCCATTTTTCGTTGGTGTCATTAGAGCGATTTATCACGGCATTTCAGATACGACCCACGTACGTTGGAAAGATTTATTTGGCGCATTTAAAAAAGGTGTTTGGGGTAAATCTGTTATCGTAGGCATTTTGCTATTACTCTTTATCGTACTCATGGCAATCATTTATGCTTTAGTGAACGCAGGCATGACATACATCGTCCAACATATTTTCAATTGGATAAGTGGAACAGGTATCGGACAAGGCGTGTTACAAGTAATTGTCAGCATACTTATCGTGCTCATTTCATTCGTACTAAGCATTGTTATTTGGTTTGCGGCACTTTTCATTACAAACGTCGCTGTATCACTTAATGAAGATGCATCAAGAACAATGAAAATACACTTTAAAGAAGCATGGTCAGGCATTAAAAACGGTAAGAAGACATTTTTCCGCTTCTTAATCGGTATTTTATTACTGAACTTAATCTTTATTATTTTAAATGAGCCAATCAACTTCTTAATTCAGCAAAGTCTCGCACATATGTCACAAAACTTGGCTTATACTTTATTAATGATTTTAAATGTTGTCTTTTTACTGATTCGCTATTTCATTTATTTCCTTATTATCGGAACAGTCGTACAATACTTTGTGCGCCGCGGTCGTAAAGAAGAACATGTTTAAAATGTAGTGTTTGAAACCAACTGCATCATGCATAGAATCAATGTATTAAAAATGTTATATCGATAAACAAAAACTTTTATCATTAACCTATATATGTCCATAAAGAATAGGGCCTGGGAAAACATAATGTCTCAGGCTCTTTTCACGTAAAAAAACATCAAACAATCGTCTGAAGTTGTTTGATGTTTTTTTATTTTTGAGGTGTATGATTTCAAGTTCTTATTTCAATAAATGCTTTTTAAGAAATTGTGCTGCCCCATCCGCATTATTATCGAAATCCGTTTCATAATCAGTCATTTCTTTAATATGGGGAGCTGCATTAGTCATCGCCACAGTGACTGCACCTTTTTCAAACATCGTGCGATCATTATCACTATCCCCAATTACTAATGTATCAGACATTGCAATATTGTAATGCGCACACATTTCCTCGATGCCTGTTCCTTTATTAATCTGATACGCCATCGTTTCCACATTATTTGGTGTGGAGTTTGACACTTCAATATTCAGTGTTTCTGACTGTTGCATCATCTTTTCACGAAATTGTTGAATATGTGCTAAATCAGGATGGAATAAATAAATTTTTGAGAAGCCCATTTCAGTTGGAATTTTAGCTCTCCATGTTAATTTCCCTTCAATTGCTTCATGTCGAGAAAGCCACTCGCTGCGGTGTACAGTTTCCGGTTTGTCACCTTCTATCATTCGTAACATCCACGCTTGATCTTGTTCTAAAGCAAATCTCGGTTCACTAAATGGGAAAACTTCGTAATACACCCCATCTTGTTGTGCCGTTGCTACAATACTTTTGACCGCTTCAACACTTAAGTCATGTTCAAACAACACCGCTTCTCCAATATGTCCAAGTGTGCCATTTGAAGAAATGATACCATCAAACTCAAGATCATCTGGAATAAGCAAGTGAATCTCTTCGTACGCACGTCCTGTCGCCAAAAACACTTTATACCCTTGTTCACGTAATTGGTTTAAAATCTGTGCTGTTTCCTCAGAAGCTCTGTTGTTACTATGGAGAATCGTGCCATCCATATCTAAAAAGATTGCTTTCACGTTTTGCATAGTTACTGTCCTTTCATTCATAAATTATAAATTCATTGTGTCACCAAATACTTCGCGGCGCAACAATCATCTTTCTAAACTTTTACAATTTGATAACGGCCGTGATGATGATACAATGCAACTGGCATATCAAAGAGCTTTGACAATGCTTCAGCCGTCAAAACAGTTTCAATAGTCCCTTGTGACTGAACCGCTCCATTTTTAAGTAATAAAGCATGCGTAAAATCTTCGGTCACTTCTTCAATAAAGTGTGACACGTAAATCAATGTTGTTTGAGGAAAATGTTGACGAATCCGTGATAAAGTTGCCATCAGTTGTTCACGACCGACAAAGTCTAAACCATTCGCGGGCTCATCTAAAATCAATAATGGCGGTTCATTCATTAAAGCCCGCGCTAATAGCACACGTTGTTGCTCTCCAGTAGACAACAACCCAAAATATTGGTCTTCGAATGCCTGCATATTGAGTAATGCCAGCATTTCCCGTGCCATTTGGACTTGAGCATCAGTCGGTTGTTCATATAGACCGATTGATTTGAAAATGCCACTCAGTACAACATCACGCACGATTTCCCCTTCAGAAAAACGATCTCTTAATGAACCTGACACATAACCAATATGTTCACGAACGTGATGTGCTGAATAGCCTCGTTTGCCTGGAACCATGCCAAACAATTGAATTTCACCCGCTGTTGGAAAGTCATAGGCATTAATAATGTTCAATAATGTCGTCTTACCTGCACCGTTTAAGCCGTATATCAACCAACACTCTCCCTCGTTGACTTGCCAGTTGATATCGGATAATAATATTCGTCCACTTTTACGTTTCGCACCTTGTTGTATTGAAAATAACATGTGCCCACCCCCATGTTGCATATTAGCTTTATCATAGCAAAGTTTGGGGATTGTACCAATAGTGTGGGAGAAAGTCATAGAAAAAGGCCAGGAAACACTTCCTAGCCTTCCTTAAAAGACAAAAAATATGAACACTGAAAAAACAATGATATTCATCGGCACCATTGTCCATAACATCTTTTTCGCCTTCGCTTTTAAATCATGCGTTTTGTTTAATGTGATTTCAGTCACCACCGTACTCAATAAAATCACAATAGTCATGATACCGTATAGCAATACATTTTCCGTATACAAGTGAGTCATTGGCAACGAAAAAAACACCAGCATCGTTGCGAAATTGAGTGAAAAATAATAGTTGTTAATGAAATGTGTCATCAAAAGCACCTCTACCCTCAAGTTGATTTACATCAGATCGCACTAGCCAACTTAGTTATCCCATACCCTCTTATGCATACGCATATTTTGGTTATTCAAATAATAAAAGTTCTAAAAGATGTGATGGCCCTGTCATTTGTACAGAAAAGATGTCATGATAATTTGAAAAAATTTAAATATTAATTAACTATTTCAACCTCTCCAGAAATCAACCTTTCTACAATGCTATTGTGTATGATTCCAACAAATGTTTTAGCTGAATCTGGTGTGATTGTAATTGTTTTATTCTTATCGTCAAAATTAACTTTCAACGATTCATCAAGTTTTTCCACTGCTTTTTTAATCTGCGAAATTGGATGACTTGTTTCGGGTATATTATATTTTGACAACCTTCGAATAGACCTCGCACTACTACTTAATTTTTGAGAAACCAAGTTATTATCCAAGCCTAAAAACCTATAATTATCAGATGAAACAGTGTACTCTCCTGTAATAAACTTATTAATAGTTGCTTGTGATTTAGCTTTCCTATTTTCATTTAATGTCAACATACTTTCAAAATTATTAACGTTATATACAAAGAGTCTTTTAGTATTTCGATCTAATCGAGCTGTTACAGCAGGTGGAAGTTGAATCCCTTTAGGTACATTAACCACAGTACTATGTCGGGTTATTGACAAAGACACAATAGGTTTATTTTTTATTACAGCATTTCTCGCAATTGATAAAAAATAAAGTGAATTTTCATCCTGTGCGATTAAAAACTTTATTCCTTCGCTTTCTTCAAAATTAATTACCCTTTCTGGTTTATTACTAAAATGTGAGAATTGAATAAAACTAACTACTTGGTTATTCATACATTTTTCTATTTCTGATTTAAAATTGTATAGATAACTTTCTTTTAAAATCTCATCAAAATCAACATAATATGGTATATCTTCTATTAAAGCATTCCCATTCAAAATTTGCATTTCATGTTCTGTTGCCATTTTTTGTTGTAAATCATTTCTAAAGGTATTGTATATAATATCTTTTTCATTATCACCTGTCTGTAGTAAATAAATTCTATACAACTTAGATGCTTTTGATGTACATACATAAATTCTCTCTAAACTCACTATTAAAGACCTCACTTCTCATACATTGTAATATATACCTTTGACTTAAATGGTTCTCCTAAATGATAAACTTTAAAATCTTTGAATTTATTCGATTTAAAAGTAAACACATAGTTTTCATCTTCAGTTTTACATAAATCGATACCTAGTATGATTAGAAAAACATTTGGAAATATATCTGTACTCTTTATAACTAAAACATATATTAAAACTTGTATAATTAAAAACGTTAGTATGGTTATAAATAAATCTTCCTCTATAATCAAAACAGCTGGCAAAATATTACCTAAAAGAAATGATATGACATCGCCATTCCTTTCTTTTAATTTATTCTCTTTAAATTTCTCTTTTCCTTCACCTAATACTTGATTTGTTGAAGAATTCGTATATTGATAAATTAAAACACCCTTTAGTAAAATAAGTAATATTACAAAAAAGAGAATCAATATACCTAACCATACAAAAATATTAAATCGAATTCCAAAAATCCCACCATCAAATGTATCTTCAAATTTGTAATGTAGTTGAATAAAAAACAAAAGATATGCTGGTGACATAGCAGTTAAAAAATATAAGACTTTATAATAAACATACATACCATAAAAAATGTTATATACACCACCGTTTATTGTATATGTTAGAAAATAAAATTATTGAAGTTAAACTTTAAATTCAGATATATACATGTATTTTCAAACAAATATTAATATTAGATAACTATGGTGCTTTCCAAATAATCCCTCAATTTCAATGTGCTTCATTGAATAGGCAATATCGATATAAGCATAACATCATATACATTATTCAGACTCTTTACACAGTTTATGTATGCGTTGTTATTGGTAATAATGTGTTATCCAATATTAAATACTTTCAATAAGCTATCCAAATAACACGTTCTGATTGAGAACATTGTCTATATAAAACAAATCCCATTATGAAAACTGTTTTAAAATTTCACCGTCAAGATGTTATCAATACAAATAACACTAAAAAATCCGCTCACTTATTTTAATTATAAGCGAACGGATATTAGTTGTTCAATATTCTAATAATCATTTTACATTTTAAATAACAATATCATTTTTTTGAACAACTTTTTGCTATCGTAAGAATAACTTTATTTTCTATTCCACAGTAACTGATTTTGCTAAGTTACGTGGTTTATCCACGTCTAAGCCACGGTGTAATGCGGCATAGTATGAAATCAATTGTAATGTGACAACAGATACAAGTGGTGTTAATAACTCGTGTACGTGAGGAATCACATACGTGTCACCTGGTTTTTCAAGACCTTCCATTGAGATGATACATGGATGTGCACCACGCGCAACGACTTCTTTTACGTTACCGCGTATAGAAAGGTTCACGCCTTCTTGTGTCGCTAATGCTACAATTGGTGTCCCTTCTTCAATTAATGCAATCGTACCGTGTTTTAATTCTCCGCCTGCGAAACCTTCAGCTTGGATGTATGAAATCTCTTTTAACTTCAATGCACCTTCTAAGCTCACATTGTAGTCGATTGTACGTCCGATAAAGAAGGCATTGCGTGTTGTTTCTAAAAAGTCTGTCGCAATTTGTTCCATTTTCGGTGCGTCGTCCACAATTGTTTCAATCGCAGCTGTCACTTTTGCCAATTCACGTAATAGGTCGATGTCTGCTCTACGGCCACGCTCTGTTGCTACGACTTGAGAAAGGATAGATAATACCGCAATTTGTGCTGTATACGCTTTTGTTGACGCTACCGCAATCTCAGGACCTGCATGTAACAATAACGTATGATCCGCTTCACGTGATAATGTTGAACCTGCAACATTTGTAATTGTCAGTGACTTATGACCCAATTTCGTTGTTTCTACTAATACAGCACGGCTGTCCGCAGTTTCCCCAGATTGAGAAATATAAATGAACAATGGCTTTTCAGATAATAATGGCATATTGTATACAAATTCTGATGCCACGTGGACTTCTGTTGGAATACCTGCCCATTTTTCAATGTATTCTTTACCTACTAAACCTGCATGGTAACTTGTCCCCGCTGCAATAATGTAAATACGGTCAGCTTCTTTCACATCTTTGACAATTTCAGGGTCGATTTTCAACTCACCTTTGTCGTCTTGATATTCTTGAATAATACGACGCATCACAGCCGGTTGTTCGTGAATTTCTTTTAACATGTAGTGTTCGTAAATGCCTTTTTCTGCATCTGAAGCGTCAATTTCAGCAATATAGCTGTCACGTTCAACAACTTCACCGTCTAAGTTTTTAATGACAACATCGTCACGTTTAACAAGGACGATTTCTTGGTCTTTTAATTCTTTATACTCGCTTGTCACTTGAATCATTGCTAAAGCATCTGAAGCGATAACATTGAATTTTTCACCAATACCGACTAATAATGGTGATTTGTTTTTAGCAACATAGATTGTTTCACTGTCTTCACGATCTAATAAACCTAATGCATATGAACCATGTAATAAAGACACAACTTTTGTGAAAGCTTCTTCAGTTGATAAGCCTGTTTCTGAAAAATGTTCAACTAATTGTACGATAACTTCAGTATCTGTATCTGAAACGAGCGTTACATTAGGAATATACGTTTCTTTTAACTCTTCATAGTTTTCAATCACACCATTGTGTACTAATGTAAAACGTTCACTTGTTGACTGATGTGGATGTGAATTTTCATAGTTAGGAATACCGTGTGTTGCCCAACGTGTATGACCGATCCCTGTTTGACCATCGATTGCGTTGTCAGCTTCTCGACGTAATTCCGCGATACGTCCTTTCGCTTTTGTGACAGTGACTTCATTGTCATTACGTGTTGCAATACCTGCTGAGTCATAACCACGATATTCGAGCTTTTCTAAACCTTTTAATAAAATCTCTTTTGAATTTTGGTAACCAATATAACCTACAATTCCGCACATAAATAAATTCCTCCACATTGAAATAACGGTGCTATTGTACATTTTTTCACATATTGGTACATGCTGTTTTCATGCTCAATATTGAAAATTGCATTAGCATCGCTCTCTAATTATTGTTTTTAATATTGGCGATCTTACTAACTTTGTCCAACAAGTTACCCTGTCGTTTTAATCAGTAAGCTACGAATGAGCCACATCCGGGATAGCATCCGCCGATCATATTCGATCACTATCCTCCTCGTCCACAAATACATCCTATCCATCTGCTACACACTCTGCTTTAGTATGTAGGTCATCAATGTATACTTTGCACTTGCGCTGGCGCTTTGTACTGCCTCACATCTCTACCCTCCTTCTCTCAGAATATAACCTATTGTACAATGAGTGAAACTTTATTTGCAAATAAAAATACAATATTTCCGAAAATTGATAATACGCCTATCTGCCTTATATGACGTGTCTCGAACTCTATTATAATGTTTTGATATTCTGTATTGTTCAATTATAAAAAATAAAGGTTATTTGCTAACAGTGTTAGATGAGATTGCTCAATATTTTTGAAAAAGCGCTTTCAATACAAGCCGCACCCTTTATTGTCATTAACAACTGTTTTCGTCATTGTTTCGCACACGCTTTTCTTCTTCATCCTCGTTTTTCATGACACTATTTGTCAATTTTCTTCCTACACATACATATTCAGACCTTTCAAATTGTTTTCCCCTAACATCATTTTACTTTTGTAGCATAATTTTTTAGTTTCATTTTTCAAAGTGTCTTTTAACCAAGATCCTTTTTCTTCTATATAAAAAGGACTAAATGAATTTTGGCATTTTCAAAGTGACAAGTTGGCATTTTCTTTTTATTGTAAACGACTTATTGACGCTTTAAGATGTACAGACAAACCATTTTATTTTAAGGGGTGTCAAACAGATGGCAAATCAAGAAAAAACAGAACAAAAGCCGATGAAAGAACAAATTCAACGACGCGTTCAAGCATTCGGTTCTTTTTTAAGTAGTATGATCATGCCGAATATCGGTGCGTTCATTGCTTGGGGTCTGATTACTGCATTATTCATTCCTGATGGCTGGCTTCCAAATGAGGAACTTGCCAAAATGGTCGACCCAATGATCAAATTTTTAATTCCATTACTCATCGCCTTCAGTGGTGGTCGCCTTGTCCATGATTTACGTGGTGGGATTGTCGGTGCGACTGCAACAATGGGGATCATCGCTGCATTCCCTGATACACCTATGTTGATCGGTGCGATGATTATGGGTCCATTAGTCGGTTGGCTCATGAAAAAAGTCGATCAGTTCCTACAACCACGTACACCAAATGGCTTAGAAATGTTATTCAACAACTTTTCAGCTGGTTTCCTTGCATTCTTTATGACAATTTTCGGTTTCAAAATTTTAGGGCCGATTGTTGAAGGTTTGATGAAAATACTCGGTGCGGGTGTAGATTTCCTAGTCTCACACCACTTGTTACCACTTGCAAGTATCATTATTGAACCTGCAAAAGTTGTTTTCTTAAATAATGCGATTAACCATGGTGTTCTCACACCACTCGCGACTGAACAAGTAAGTCATGCGGGTCGTTCGATTCTTTACACACTTGAATCCAATCCTGGACCTGGTTTAGGTATTTTACTTGCTTACATGGTCTTTGGTAAAGGTACAGAAAAAGCAACATCATACGGGGCAGCTTTTATCCACTTTATCGGTGGTATTCACGAAATTTACTTCCCTTACGTTCTTGCACGTCCATTGTTGATTTTTGCTGCAATGGCTGGTGGTATGACAGGTGTGGCAACATTTAGCTTATTTAACTTTGGTTTAACTAGTCCAGCGTCACCAGGTTCCATTCTCGCTTATTTCTTTGTTACACCTAAAGGCAGTTACTGGGTGATGTTATTAAGTATTTTCTTATCAACATTAGTGACATTTATCGTCGCATCTGCCATTTTGAAATTCTCTAGAGGTTCAAAAACGAGTCTTGCTGATGCAACAGCCAAAATGGAAGCGACAAAAGGCAAAAAGTCTCGTGTGCGTGACACATTTATCCAAGATGACGAGAAAACGACTACAGAAAATACAACTGCAACAACTGAGTCTTCTACTGCAACTGAACAAAATGATGTACTCGCAGAAGATGATCCAGAAGCGTTATTAGACAAATATGATACTGAAAATGTTGAAGCGCATGATTATAGCAATATCGATCACATTATTTTCGCTTGTGATGCTGGTATGGGCTCAAGTGCAATGGGTGCAAGTATGTTACGTAAAAAGTTCCAAAAAGCTGGTATTGAAAATGTTGAAGTGACAAACACAGCAATCAACCAACTTTCAAATGAATCACAACTTGTCATCACTCAAAAAACATTGACAGACCGTGCAATCAAACAAGTACCTAACGCTATCCATCTCTCTGTAGATAATTTCTTAAACTCACCACGCTACGAAGAATTAATTAAAAATATTAAAGAAAAAGAGAATAAAGAATAAGAAATCACGTAATGGGGATGTGATCTGCTTAATGTATATCAGACGTAGAGAGCGAGACATATTAGAAATACTCCTGAAAAATCAAGGATTACCTATTTCTCGATATGATATTGCGCAACAATTAGGGGTATCTTCGCGAACGGTGCATCGAGAGCTTAACAATCTCGATGACACCCTCGCACCTTTTGAAATAGAACTTCAACGTCCTAAAAATCAAGGACTCCTCTTGGTCGGTACAGCTGACAATATGACACGTTTACAACAAGAATTAGGTCAAGATACCGTCATTGATTTAAGCACAGAAGAACAAAAAGTCATTATTTTATATGCATTAATTCAATCTAATGAACCCGTTAAACAAGTCGGTTTAGCTTCTGAAATCGGTGCGTCACTCCAACAGCTCAGTAAAGTATTGGATGCGCTCGAACAAGATTTGAATCAGTTCAAAATTGAGCTCATTCGAAAGCGCGGTGTCGGTGTTTCAATTCATGGAAGTGAGATGCATAAACGCGAACTGCTCAGCCAACTGATGATGGAACGCTTAGACAGTACGAGTGTTTATTCGGTCATTGAAAACCATTTTGTCTTTCAATCTTTAAATCATAACCGATTGCCAATGGTCGATATGAAAGAAATTTTCCAGGTTGAACGCTTGCTCATGGATGATTTAGATCATTTGCCCTATGCATTAACCGAATCCAGCTATTTGGCATTGATTGTTCATATCGTGTTAAGTATTGAGCGTATGCGCCATGAGCAATATGTCTCTATTAATGACGACACGATGGCAGATGTTCAAGCGACAGAAGAATATCAAATTGCTTGTAACATTTCTGAACGACTCGGACAGCATTACGGCATTACGTTTGACCAAGCAGAAGTCGCCTTTATCACGATTCATTTACGCGGTTCAAAACGAAAAAATGATAAAGAAGATCAACAACTATCACAAAACGTACCACAAGTCGCTCAGTTAATCACTAGTGTTGCAGAAGAGACAAATCTACAGTTCAACAATATCAATGAATTAAAAGAAGGCCTATTGTTACACTTAACGCCTGCCTTAAACCGGATACACGCTAAAATCGAAACTTACAATCCGATGACAACACGTATTCAAAGTGCTTATCCATTATTATTTCAAGCTGTTAGACATGCTGTCGCTCGATTATGGCCACAACTGCACTTTCCAGACCACGAAATCGCCTTTTTAGTCTTGCATTTTGGTGGCGCTGTCCAAAAACGCCAGCACGCATCGTCTGTTTTAGTCGTATGTAGTAGCGGTGTTGGTACGAGTCGTATTTTAGCTAATCGATTAGAAGAAACATTTCCAATGATTGATCGTACGACGCAAATGTCAGTGAGTGACTTGCAATCGCATGACCTCACACAGTATGACGCAATTATTTCTACAGTGGAACTGGATTTAGATCAACCTTATTTAACGGTAAATCCACTACTGCCTGAACATGAAATTGCGAAAACTTCTGCATTTTTGCATCAACAGCTTCCACAAATGTCAGAAGCACGTTCAAGTAAGAATGACACGACTATTGTACCGGTAACGCATATCAGTGACACAACTGTCGTGAATCAAAAAATTGATGCGATGCGCGAAAGCTTACAACTGTTAGATTCGTTTGAAATGTTACAAACTGATTTGACTGATTGGACGCAAGATATCGCGCAACATCTTTATAACAAGCAAATTACGCATCATTTAACTGCGATACAACAACTATTGAAAGAACGTCATGAAAATCAATCTTTTGTATTATCACCATTTCATGTCGCCATTCCACATTTTATCAGTCCACACATCGATACACCTTACATCGGCGTATGGCATTTGGCAACACCTTATGATTTCGGTGAAGATTTAACCGTCGATACGTTGTTCTGTGTCTTTTTACCAGAAAATACACAGCTCCAACGACTCGTCAGTGAGATATACGGTCAGTTGTCACTCGCACTAGACGAGGATGACGATGCACTGAATGACTCACAACGCATTGAACAATGGATTAAGACAAGTATTATCACATTGAATCATATTTAACGAGGAGCGATTTATTATGGAAAACTTATTAAGAGATGAAAATGTTTTATTAAACCAATCAATTCATTCACAAGACGAAGCTATCGAAAAAGCGGGTCAACTTCTTGTAGAAAGCGGTGTCGTTAAAGCTGGTTATGTACAAGCAATGAAAGACCGTGAACAAATCGTATCTACATTTATGGGTAACGCTTTAGCTATTCCACACGGTACAGACGAAGCAAAAAATGAAGTACTCGCATCAGGTTTATCCTTATTACAAATTCCAGAAGGTTTAGATTGGAACGGTGAAGAAGTGAAAGTCGTCATCGGTATCGCTGGTAAATATGGAGAACATTTAGACTTATTATCACAAATCGCGATTACATTTAGTGAAGAAGAAAATGTAGAAAAAATCGTCAATGCAGATTCTCCACAAGCCATTCGTCAAGTGTTCGAGGAGGCGGATGCATAATGAAAGCACTTCATTTTGGAGCTGGTAATATTGGTCGTGGCTTTATCGGTTTTATTCTTGCAGACAACCATTTTGATGTGACATTTGCGGATGTCAATACAGATATCGTGAATGCACTTAAAACTGCACAAGCTTATGAAGTCACACTTGCTGACGAAGCGCAAACAAAGACGACGATTCAAAACGTCAATGCGATTCATTCTGCTGAAGAACAAGAAGCGTTGAAAAATGCGATTTTGGAAGCAGATTTGATTACAACTGCTGTTGGCGTGAATATTTTACCCATCATCGCCAAATCATTAGCGCCTATTTTAAAAACACGCACAACGCCGGTAAACATCGTTGCTTGTGAAAATGCGATTAACGCGACAGATGCACTGAAAACGGCAATTTTAAATGAAGTCGAAACATTAGACGACAACATCCATTTCTCAAATGCTGCTGTTGATCGAATCGTCCCTCTACAACATCATGAAAATATTTTAGATGTGACAGTAGAACCTTTTTATGAATGGGTGATTGAACAATCGACTTGGCACGGGGCACAATTAGACGGTGTGAAATATGTAGATGCATTAACACCTTACATCGAACGTAAATTGCTGACAGTGAACACAGGTCATGCCTACCTTGCCTACGCTGGACAATATTTCGGCCATCAAACGATTTTAGAAGCGGTCAAAGATGAAAATATCGTGAAAGAATTAGAACGTACATTAACGGAAACAAGTCGTTATATTACGAACACTTTTGATTTTTCTGCTGAGGAACAAGCGGCGTATCGTCAAAAAATCATCGACAGATATCATAACAAATATTTGTCAGATGACATTCAACGTGTCGGACGTGGTGTATTGAGAAAATTAGGACCTCAAGATCGTATTATGAAGCCTTTGAAAGCATTATATGAAGCCAATGAACCGCATGATGCGTTAACACAACTTGCAGCTTATGCACTCGTATACAAAGACGCACAAGATCCAGAAGCCGTTCAAAAAGAAGAACGTATTCAAGCAGTCGGTGTTGAGGCATTTTTACAAGAACATGCGCAATTAGACGAAAAATTAGCACATGCCATTGCGAACAAATATCAAAAATTATCATAGCATTTAAAAGCTGGGAATTATGCATCCCAGCTTTTTCTTATGCGTTGTAGCTTTTGATTTCGCTCATTTGATAACAATGATGAATTTCAAGTTTGCCATCGTGGGATCGCATTACCTAGTGAACTTACCTCAACGGATTTCGACTTCATTTAATTGTACAATGAATGGCAGTCGAATAGGATGTTCAATGTTCACTTCCTGATGATAGATATTTTAAATCTACTAGATTGGCTTGCGATACAATTGAGTTTTCTATCCTTTTGATATGGCTCCAATGAAATCAAAGACGTTTCTGAAACAGAAGAACTCCCTCTGAACAAGGTGCAATCACGCTTGTTTAAAGGGAGTTCATTATATTTAAGCGTCTAAGCCCATTTTTTCTTCTACAACTTTCGCAATGCGTTCAGCAAAGTTTTGTGCGTCTTCATCTGTTTTGGCTTCTACCATGACACGTACGAGCGGTTCTGTTCCTGATGGGCGCACTAAAATACGACCTTCACCATTCATTTCCGCTTCAACTTCATCCATCACAGCTTTGACGTCTTGATTGTCTTCTACGCCATATTTATCTGTTACACGCACGTTCACAAGTGATTGTGGATATTTCTTCATTTGGCCTGCAAGTTCACTCAATTTTTTACCTGAGCGTTTCACAACAGCTGCCAAATGCACACCTGTTAATAAACCATCACCTGTTGTATTGTAATCCATCATAACGATATGACCAGATTGCTCGCCACCTAAATTGTAGTTACCACGGCGCATTTCTTCCACAACGTAGCGGTCACCGACTTTTGTTTTATCAGATTGAATCCCTTCCGCTTCTAATGCTTTGTAGAAACCTAAGTTACTCATCACTGTCGACACAATCATGTTGTCGTTCAATTCTTGATTTTTCGCCATTTCTTGTCCGATCACAAACATGATTTGGTCCCCATCAACAATTTGGCCCTTTTCATCGACAGCAATTAATCGGTCACCGTCGCCATCAAAAGCTAAACCAAAATCACATTCATTGTCGACAACTTTTTGCGCTAATGTTTGTGGATGTGTTGAACCCGTTTGATCATTAATGTTATAACCATCTGGGTTGCAACCAATCGTTACCGTATCTGCTTCAAGGTCACCGAATAGAAATGGTGCTAGTGCTGCAGTTGAACCATGTGCACCATCCAACGCAATTTTTAAACCTTCCAAATTCACTTCGATTGTTGATTTTAAATAACTTAAATATTTTTGCGCACCTTCAAAATAATCAGATGTGTGCACAATATCAGTACCTGTAGGACGCGGCAAGTCTGGATTTTCTTGATCAAGTAATGCCTCGATTTCATTTTCTTGGTCGTCTGACAATTTAAAGCCGTCTGAACCAAAGAATTTAATCCCATTATCCGCAACTGGATTATGTGAAGCTGAAATCATGACACCTAATTCTGCGCCCATTTCTCTTGTTAAATAAGCGACACCTGGAGTTGAAATAACGCCTAAACGCATCACTTCAGCACCGATAGAAACTAATCCCGCGATTAACGCATATTCTAGCATTTCACCTGAAACACGTGTATCTTTACCAACGAGTACGCGTGGATGTTTCTTATCTTCGTTATGCGCGAGGACATATCCTCCATAACGACCTAACTTAAATGCGAGTTCAGGTGTCAGTTCTTGGTTTGCAACGCCTCTTACACCGTCTGTCCCAAAATATTTACCCATAAATCATATCTCCTTTTATTTCATTCATCATTCTACATTAATTTTTGCTTTAATTTTTTCTGGTGATGTTTTTGTGACATTTTTCGGTAAGTCTAATCTTACTTCCCGTTCTGTATCAGATGAAACACCTTTCACATCAATTTCACCACTAATTTCAGAAATCTCTTCTAAATCTTGACGGTTTCCAAAAATTTCAACAGTATCAGAATCCAAATCAATACTTGAAACTTTCAAGCCATCTGAAGGTGTACCTTTTGTCGATACATCTAATTTAACTTTTTTTGAATAAGGCTCCACTTCCGCTGTTAAATCAACTGTCGGATGATCGACTTGTACATCCAGTTTATTCATATTTTTATCAAAGACAGAAATATTTGCTTCTCCCGTCGTTTTTTCTGAAATGTTATTTTCGTTACGGAAACTTGCTTTCACAAATGCAATGCGATCTAATTGTGCTTTGCCCCCTGTGATTTTAACAGTTTGTGGTGACACCGATGTATCTGTAATTTTGAAATTCGGATCAATCACATATGGACTCACATTCGGTTCGACATTATATGTTCTTGTTTCCTTTTTCTCAACTGAGAGTGTCACTTCTTTCGGATATACACGATAATTGATATCTTTATCTAAACCTCGTACTTGAAAGTCTAATGAATACTCACCGGGTTGGATATTTGAAGCATCTAACACAACTTTAAAATCTTCTGTCTTTTGCGCACGTAACACTTTAGATTGCGGACCGTTCAGCTCTACATCTACCGTATCAGGTGCACCAGAAATATAGAGACTTTTATTATTGTTAATCACTTCAACCGGTGCATTTTTAATCGTTTTATTCCCATCATTGGAAACACTGTCTGTATTGAAGGCATCACCGAGTACATGATTCACCGATAAGAATAAGAGCAATGCTAAAATAAAAGCAGTAAAACGTAAACCCCATTTTGATTCTAACATCTAATTCACACCTTTCTTTCCAAAGTGTGAGCCAAACCAATGCTCAGATAACAGTTCTTCAAACACTTCAGGTGAAATATCTTTTCTCAATTTACCATCAAACGTGACAGAAACTGAACCCGTCTCCTCAGATACAACGACTGTAAATGCATCAGAAACTTCAGAAATCCCCACTGCTGCACGGTGCCGTGTTCCAAGACTCTTCGCTATTTTCGGACTATCGGACAAAGGTAAATAACTTGCCGCTGTCGCAATTTTATCGCCTTGAATAATCATAGCGCCATCATGTAACGGGGTGTTAGGAATAAAGACATTCGTCAATAATTCTTGTGAAATATCTGAATGCATCGGAATACCCGTCTCTATATAGTCTTGTAAACCGGTTTCCTTTTCAAATACAATTAATGCACCTATACGTCGCTTTGCCATATACTGCACTGCTTTAGACACTGAGTCCACTAACTTTGGCACTTCTACTGTAGACGTTGTTGAGTATCGTTTGAACAAGCTCCCTCTCCCAAGTTGTTCTAACGCACGTCTAATTTCAGGTTGGAAGATTACAATAATGGCTAAGAATCCCCATTGTAATACCAAATCAAAAAGTCTCGAAGTCGTTGTGAGTTGTAAGTATTCACTGATTGCTTTACCTACAAGTATAAATAATATCCCTTTTAATAATTGAATTGCTTTCGTCCCTTTAAAGACTGTAATCAGTAAATAAATGACATACCATACAATTAATAAATCTAGAATACCTGTGATGACCTCAAGCGTACTTAAATTTTCAAAGAGGTGTGAAATTTGCATAGTATCTCCTCCGGTAATCTATTCCCATGTCCCTTATTATACCAATGTTAATAAGCGTTTGTCATATCGGAGTACAAATAAATCAGATTTAAATATCCAAAAGTAAATGTACAGCCGATTTTTACAAATTCCCTCTTTTCCACCTCATAAGCATATTAAAAACGAGATGAAGATCACCTCTGCAATCTTTATCTCGCTTCTTATTTTAAGTCTATTTCATTTATAATAATGTTTCACCAAAAAATGAACCTAAAAGTGCGACAGCTTGTTCTGCTGTATGATTTTCCACATCTAATAGAGGATTGACTTCTACAATATCCATAGATGTAATTAAACCTGATTGATTGAGTAATTCTAAAGCATAATGACTTTCTCGATAAGTTAAACCACCTGACACTTTAGTACCCGTTCCTGGCGTTTCGTTTGGATCTAAAGCATCGACGTCTAACGATAAATGAACACCATCAGTTCTATCTTTTAAATAGGCGATACTTTCTTCAATAATCGGACGAATGCCACGCTCGTCAATATCGGCCATTGTATATGTACGAATTTGATGTTTTTTAATATATTCACGTTCACCAAAATCTAAATCTCGCATACCGATAAGAACAATATTTTCTGGTTTCACTTTTGGTGCAAAACCGCCAAGCTGAACTAACTTTTCATCACCTTCACCAGCTAAAACGCGTAATGGCATACCGTGCATATTACCTGAAGGCGATTCTTCCGGTACATTCAGGTCGCCATGCGCATCATACCAAATAACACCCAAGTGATCATAATGTTCAGCAACACCTGAAATCGAACCAATTGCTAAGGAATGATCACCACCCAGAATAACTGGGAAATGTTGCTGACGAATACTTTCTGACACTTTATCTTTTAGTGCTTTAGAAAAAGTAAGGATTTCTTCATAATTTTGTAATCCCTCTTGTTGAGACATAAACTTCTCAATATCAACAGGTGGTGCTTCTACGTTACCCGCATCAATCACCTCATGACCAATGCGTTTCAAGCGCGGTAATACACCCGCATAACGAATGGCATCTGGACCTAAATTCACACCTAGTTTTTTTTGTCCAAATGTCGTAGGTGCACCAATAAGCTCTATGATTTTATTCATTTGTTGTCTCCCCTTTTTAAATGATTCCTTGATCTGTGTCTACCATCAAATTGCCCCTTTAATTCAATTTAATGTGCGCACAATGTCAGAATAATTGTTTATACGAACGAATTCAAGCGTTTTCAAAATTCATTTGACACAAGTTATTTAATTATATGTGATTTAATGAATTTTTATAACTGCTGTATGTGGTCGATAAGATTTTTGATGAATGAAACATTTAATTTTATTCATTTTATAATTTGAGTGAAAATGGAAGCTGTGATCAAGTTAATAAAAGAAATCACACTTTTGAGGAATAGAGAGTCGTCAATATTTCATAAGGAATGATTGCGTATAAGATGTTTTATGCGCTTAAGTTAAAACGGACGATTAAAGAAGAAAAATAAAAAACCCTATCCCATTTGGAATAAGGTTTAAAAGTGAGCCATAGAGGATTCGAACCTCTGACCCTCTGATTAAAAGTCAGATGCTCTACCAGCTGAGCTAATGGCTCATATGGCTGGGCTAGCTGGATTCGAACCAGCGAGTGACGGAGTCAAAGTCCGTTGCCTTACCGCTTGGCTATAGCCCATTAATGGTGGAGGGGGGCAGATTCGAACTGCCGAACCCGAAGGAGCGGATTTACAGTCCGCCGCGTTTAGCCACTTCGCTACCCCTCCGATATGTATAAAATTTAAAATGGTGGAGAATGACGGGTTCGAACCGCCGACCCTCTGCTTGTAAGGCAGATGCTCTCCCAGCTGAGCTAATTCTCCATATATGAATGACCCCTACGGGACTCGAACCCGTGTTACCGCCGTGAAAGGGCGGTGTCTTAACCGCTTGACCAAGGGGCCATGGCTCCACAGGTAGGACTCGAACCTACGACCGATCGGTTAACAGCCGATAGCTCTACCACTGAGCTACTGTGGAATAATCTTAACCTGGCACCGTCCTACTCTCGCGGAACGTAAGTCCGACTACCATCGGCGCTAAAGAGCTTAACTTCTGTGTTCGGCATGGGAACAGGTGTGACCTCTTTGCCATTGGCACCAGATTAAGTATTT
>NZ_FXUZ01000013.1 GCF_900183575.1 Staphylococcus cornubiensis | reverse complement strand
ATACTTAATCTGGTGCCAATGGCAAAGAGGTCACACCTGTTCCCATGCCGAACACAGAAGTTAAGCTCTTTAGCGCCGATGGTAGTCGGACTTACGTTCCGCGAGAGTAGGACGGTGCCAGGTTATTTCAAAAAGCTTCGAAGCAATCATTATTGTTTCGAAGCTTTTTCGTTATCTCCGCACTAACACCTTATCTTAGTCATCTTTATATCTATTGGTAAACTTCTCTACTTATCCTTTTCTTCGCTTTTTTATCATTAAAGTTATCTTCTCAAATAGCTGAACTGTTCAATCCAAATGCTTTTGTTTTAAAACAAATTTATCTTGTCATATAGATTGAAATTAGATATACTATTTTATATTATTTATCTCAATATTCAGAAGATTAAGACTGATATTTTCTGTATGAAAAACCTCCCTATAGTTTGTTTGAAACATACATCATGAATATCACTTGGAGGTGTTGTGCTTTGACGCCTAATGCTTATAAATTAATTATATTTGGTTTTATTTCTACAATTGGTTCAAGTGTCTTCAGTTTCGCTTGCGCCTTCCATATTTTGAAGAACACAGAAAACAGTTATTTGTACAGTATTTATTTAACACTCATCGTGATTACAACGATTCTGTCAACGCCGATTAGTGGTGTATTTATCGATTCGGTTAACAATAAGCGCTTAATTTTGTATTCACAGTTATCAAGTGTGGCTGCACTGCTCATTTTTTCATTGTTATATGATGACAATGTATATATGATCATTTGTTTAGGTATCCTATTAACGGTTCCTGATGGGATTAACTCTGTCATTATACAGAAAAATTTGCAACGTATCGTGACCGATAATTTGGAGCGTGTGATTTCAATTAGACAAACGGTGTCGACGTTGACAAGTTTCGTGTCTCCTATCATCGGGGGCATAGTGATTGCATTTATCCCGCTACAAGTTATTGGGATGATCAACATGGTGACTGAGGCGATTTCGATTTTACTCATCCAATCTTTACCTATCATTAATCATCAACAAATGAAAAGTCAATTAGTGCACTCCTTTAAAGAGGGGGTACAATATTTAGTGAAGAAGAAAGAAATTATGACTTTTCTCGTTTGTGCGATGTTAAACAACTTTTTAATCAATGTTATTGTGGTAGGCGTACCTATCATTGCGATACAGCAGCTGCACCTTAAATCGACACAGTTTGGAATGATTGAATCGGGTTATACGATTGCGCTATTTTTAGTGTCATTTGTGATGTCGATTTATCCTGTAAAAAGAGGGGTCACGTTATATTATAAGATTGGGGTTCTTATAGAAATTGTCACTTTATTTTCACTTGGTGTCTTTTTATTGTTCCCACATACGAATATAATATCGTTTAGCTTTCTTATTGCGACATATGCGCTGATTGGTGTAAGTTTACCTATCATTAACACACCTTATGGCATTTATTTACAGAAGGCAGTAGAGGACGAATATAAAGGCCGTGTGTTTTCGCTAAATTCATCTATTGCACAAGCGATTATACCTGTTTCACTGAGCTTTTTCGGCTTTATTCTCAATGATAATGCAGCACAAGTCTTCATGATTGATGCGGTGTTGATGCTAGTCGTATTAATTGGATTTAGTATCGCCATGAGAAAGTATCAATTTGACTAATATATTAAAAATTTAAAAAGGAGCAAATCTGAGAGGTGGTTATCTCAAGTTTGCTCCTTTTGATTTAGTTTAAATTAATAACGAATACAGCATTTTGTTTTCATTAATATAAATGTTTTTAGGATCAAATTGATTGACGTTACGAATCAGCATGTCCAGATTGGATCTATTTTGAAGCTGAATCCCGATAATGACAGTTCCGGTATTTTGAGAAGACTTCTTCAAATATTCGAACTTGGTAATATCATCATGTGGTCCAAGTACATCATTCACGAATTGCCTTAAAGCACCTGGACGTTGTGGAAAATTCAAAATAAAGTAATGCTTCATTTCTTCATATAATAATGAACGTTCTTCAATTTCTTTCATACGGTTAATATCATTATTTCCACCAGAAACGATGCAGACGATATTTTTCCCTTTAATGTGTTCTTGATACTGATCCAAGGCACTGACACTTAATGCGCCGGCAGGTTCAGCGACGATAGCTTGTTTGGAATACATATCTAAAATCGTCGAACATACCGCGCCTTCATCAATTTGAAGATAATCATCCAAAGTTTGACGACAAATATCAAATGTAATTTCCCCGACACGTGCCACTGAAGCACCATCGACAAATTTATCGATATTGTCTAAGGTAACCACGTGACCTGCTTGCACGGATTGATACATACTACTTGCGCCTAAAGGTTCTACGCCAATCAGTTTGGTAGCAGGGGAGTGTGCTGTAAAATATGTCGCTACACCTGACATGAGTCCGCCACCACCGATTGCCCCAAAAACATAATCAATCGTGATATTTTCTTCTTTAGCACTTTCAATGATTTCTTTCGCCAATGTGCCTTGACCCGCAATCGTATGCACATTATTAAATGGATCGATAAAAGTCATCTCATGTTGTTCAGTATAACTGAGTGCAGATTTTAAACAGTCATCAAATGTATCCCCCTCTAATTTAATTTCAACGTTGTCACCACCGAAAAATTGAACTTGATTGACTTTTTGTTTAGGTGTTGTGACAGGCATGAAGATGACCGCATGTAAGTTGAGGTATTTAGCCGTAAACGCCACACCTTGCGCATGGTTTCCGGCGCTTGCGCATGTGATACCTTGGTTTCTTTTTTCTTCTGGTAATACAGCAATGGCATTATAAGCGCCACGTAATTTAAATGAACGCACCCATTGAAGGTCTTCTCGCTTTAAATAAACGTTACATTGATATTTAAGAGATAAATAATGATCCTTTTCTAATGGGGTTGCTTTAACAATCGTGTTGAGGCGTAAAAATGCATCTTCAACATCTTGTGCTTGAACAGGTGTAGTTTTCACAGACATCGTTCCCACTCCTTAAGTATGTTTTAGTTCATAGTCTTTGATTAATGCTTCATATTTTAATGTGATGGCAATATCATCGAGGCCATTCACCAGTTTTTCTTTCCACGTTTCATCAATGTCAAAGTGATAGTTTTGCTCGGGTGTTTGAATGATTTGTTGTGGTAAGTCAATTGTGATTTCAGGATAACGTGCAATCGCTTCTCGTGATGTTCGGTCTAGGCAAATCGGTAGCAGTGCATTTTTAGTGCAGTTCATATAAAAAATGTCACTAAAACTTTCCGCGATAATGACTTGAAACCCATAATCTTTTAATGCCCATGCTGCATGTTCACGACTTGAACCACATCCAAAGTTGTCACCAGTAATCAAAATAGATGCACCTTGATATTCAGGTTGGTTCAACACAAAATCCGGATTATCAGATCCATCTTCTAAATAACGCCATTCATCAAAGAGAAAAGGGCCGTAACCTGTTTTAGAAATACGTTTCAAATGGACTTTCGGAATAATTTGATCTGTATCAATATTGTCATGAAACAATGGCACTGTTTTGCCCGTATATTGTGTAATCGGTTTAATTTCCATTACGCTTCAACCACCTTTCTCACATCAACAAAATGGCCATGAATCGCCGCAGCTGCAGCCATGGCAGGGGATACAAGATGCGTTCTTGCACCTTTACCTTGACGCCCTTCAAAGTTACGGTTACTCGTTGATGCACAGTGGACACCAGCTGGCACTTGGTCCGGATTCATACCAAGACACATGCTACAACCAGGTTCTCTCCATTCAAAGCCAGCATCTTTAAATATCGTATCCAAACCTAATGCTTCAGCTTCCTTCTTCACTTGACGTGAGCCAGGTACGACAATCGCTGTGATGTTCTCATGTACTTGATGGCCTTTAACGATGTGGCTCGCTTCAACCAGATCGGAAATACGCGCATTCGTACATGAACCGAGAAATACATAACCTAACGGAATATCTGTCGCAAGTTGACCTGGTTTTAAATCCATATATTGATACGCGCGTTCATCATTCACATTTTGAATTTCTGGGAATGGCGTATTGAAACTTACACCCATCTCAGGACTTGTCCCCCAAGTCACTTGAGGTTCTAAATGTGTCACGTCGAGTTCGATTACTTTATCGAATGGTGCATCATCATCGCTATACAATTTACGCCAGTCATCAACTTTGTTCTCGATATTTTGTGCATAACGACGCCCTTTAAGATACTCAAAAGTTGTCTCATCTGGTTGAATGAGGCCATATTTTGCGCCTGCTTCAATCGCCATATTACAAATCGTCATACGGCCTTCCATCGATAAGTTGCGAATCGTTTCCCCAGCGAATTCTAACGCATAGCCTGTACCAAAATCGACGCCATGTTGATTAATCAAATGCAAAATAATATCTTTCGCATAGACCCCTTTAGGCAATTGACCGGATACGTTGATTTTTAAATTTTTCGGCTTTGTTTGCCACAACGTTTGAGTCGCAAAAACGTGTTCGACTTCACTCGTCCCGATACCGAAAGCAATGGCACCGAAAGCCCCGTGTGTGGCAGTATGAGAATCACCACAAACAATCGTTTTTCCAGGTTGTGTCAACCCCATTTCAGGTCCAACCATGTGAACGATCCCTTGTTCATCTGAGCCCATATCAAACAAAGTGACGTTAAAGTCTTTACAATTTTGTTGTAACGCTTGAATTTGCTTATTTGCGATATCATCGGAAATGTTGAAAATATCAATCGTTGGGACATTATGATCCAAAGTACCAAACGTTAAATCAGGTCTTCTTAATGGACGTTTTTGCATTCTTAAGCCTTCAAAAGCTTGTGGTGACGTCACTTCATGAATCAAATGCAAATCAATATATAATAATTGTGGTTCACCTTGCTGTCCTGTAATTGTATGTTGGTCCCATATTTTATCGAAAAGTGTTTGCCCCATTCGTTACGCCCCCTTAATTAAAGCTTTAAAATGATTGAAAATGTCCGTTGTGCCATAATGCCCCCCTAAATCAGCTGTCGTCATCCCTTTAGCAATCAATGTATTCACTGTTGTTTCGATGGCAGTCGCTAAATCATCGCGCTCTGCTGATTCACGCAAACACATCGCCAGTGACAGTATCATACCGAAAGGATTTGCCTTATTTTGACCGGCAATATCGGGCGCTGAGCCATGAATCGGTTCATATAATTTCGGTCCACCTTCACTAAAACTGGCAGAAGGGGATAAGCCTAATGAACCGGGTAACATCGACGCTTCATCACTTAAAATATCGCCAAATAAGTTTTCAGTAATGATGACGTCAAAATCTGCAGGACGTTTGATTAAATGCATACTACATGCATCGACAAGTAAATGATCGACTGTCACGTCAGGATATTGTTCAGCTACTTCATTAACCGTTCGTCGCCACAACTGACTACTGGCAAGTACATTTTCCTTGTCGACAGACGTGAGCTTATGACGACGCGATCGTGCCAGTTGAAAGCCGACATGTGCAATACGCGTAATTTCTTCTTTCGTATAAGTCAATGAATCACGTGCCTCGTCTTCTTTAAGGTAACGCGGTTCGCCAAAATAGATACCGCTCGTTAGTTCCCTCACGATGATGAAATCAGTATGCTCGACAATGTCTTGCTTCAGTGGTGACAGGTGTGCCATATCAGCGGTAACACGAGTTGGACGAATATTGGCATATAAGTTCAATGCTTTTCTTAACTTCAATAAACCTTGTTCAGGACGACATTGTGGATTCGTCCATTGTGGTCCACCAATTGCACCCAGTAAAATCGCATCTGCACGTTGACATGCCTTTAATGTGTCGTCAGGTAGGGGTGTGCCATATTCATCAATGGCACATCCTCCCATCGCATAAGTTTCCACAGTATAATCAAAGTTAAATTGCTGTGCGATGACTTCTAGACATTTAAGTGTTCCTGACATGATTTCTGGTCCGATACCGTCACCTGGCAGTGCTACAATGTGAAAGGTCATTGTGCGACACCTTCTTTTTCAATGGATTGCACAGCTTTACCCACCGCTTCGACATACGCTTTACACGACGCATATAAAATGTCGTGATCAAAACCGACTCCTGTATGTTCTTGACCCGCAACTTCAACTTGTACGTGCACTTCAGCTTGCGCATCTCGGCCTTCAGAGACAGCATCAATGCGATAATCTAAGAGCACAGTTTCTACATTAAAGATACGATCGACTGCATTATAAATCGCAACGATAGAGCCTGTACCAATACTTGAATCTTGATAATGTTGGCCCTCATTATCACGGACAACGACGACAGCACTTTGAAGTCCATTAGATACAAATTGAAGTTGTAGTGCTTCAAGGTGATAAGCAATATGTTTATCATGCTCACTATCTTGAATCAAGGCGTGGATGTCTTGATCAGTCACGTGTTTCTTCTTATCGGCAATCGATTTAAAGGCTTTAAATAATACTTTTTGTTCTTCTAAGTCAATGTCATAGCCGAGTTGTTTTAATTTATCTTGGAATGCATGTTTACCAGATAATTTGCCCAATGGGAGTTCTGTCTTTTTCACACCGACGAGTTGTGGCGTCATAATTTCATACGTTTCCGGATTTTTCAAGAAGCCATCTTGGTGTATGCCGGATTCATGACTAAATGCATTTTTACCAACAATCGCTTTGTTGCGAGGGACTCTCAATCCAGCATAGCGTGCGACCATATCTGACGTTTGTTTCGTTAGCTCGAGTTGAATTTGTGTTTGAATTTGATAATGATCTTGGCGAACGTATAAGCCTAATGCGACTTCTTCAAGTGCTGTATTACCTGCACGTTCACCGATACCATTGACTGTACCTTCAATACGTGTGGCACCATTTTCGATAGCAGCCATACTATTTGCGACAGCTAAACCGAGGTCATCATGACAATGCGCACTATACGTAATCGGGACATCTGACTTAATTTGTTCTGTAAGTGTCTTGAAAATGTTGCCATATTCAGAAGGATACGTATAACCGACTGTATCTGGAATATTGATCACTGTTGCACCTGCATCTACAGCAGTTTGTACACTTTCGATTAAGAAGGGCAGGGGTGTCCTTGTTGCATCTTCGGGAGAAAACTGAACGATATCAAAACGTTCTCTCGCATAACTGACATGTGTTTTAATCGAATCGAGTACTTCTGATTCTGTCATGTACAATTTGGACTCTAAATGAATCGGGCTTGTTGCAATAAACACATGAATAGAAGGTGATGCGGCATCTTTAGTGGCTTCGTATACAGCATCGATATCAGACTTTAAACAACGAGCTAAACCTGTTACCGTTGTTCGTTTTAATGTTCGCGCAATCGCCTGTACTGATTCAAAGCTCCCTTGACTTGAAGCGGGGAATCCGGCTTCAATGACATCGACACCCCATTTTTCAAGTTGTTGTGCGAGTTTTAATCGTTCTTCAAAAGAAAAGCTGACCCCTGGTGTTTGTTCTCCGTCGCGTAGTGTAGTATCAAAAATCTGAATATGACTAGACATTTTCATTCACTCCTTAAAAATTATTTTTGAATGCTTTTTGATTTAATGAATGGCATCATTTCGCGTAGTGCTTGACCGACTTCGGTAATTTGATGGCCGCGTTGTGCTTCACGCATTTGTTTAAACTTCTTAAAGCCGTCTTGATTGTCTTTAATGAATGAATCACTAAATGTACCATCTTGAATATCTTTTAATACAGCTTTCATATTTTCTTTCGTTTCATCAGTAATGACACGTGGACCAGATACGTAGTCGCCAAATTCTGCAGTGTTTGAAATCGAATAGCGCATGTTTTCAAGTCCACCTTCGTACATTAAGTCAACGATTAATTTCATTTCATGTAACACTTCAAAGTAGGCGATTTCTGGTTGATAACCTGCTTCAACTAAGACTTCGAAACCACTTTGAATTAAACGTGTGACACCACCGCAAAGTACGGCTTGCTCACCGAATAAGTCTGTTTCAGTTTCTTCTTTATAAGATGTTTCTAATACACCTGCTCGTGTAGCGCCGATTCCTTTTGCATAACTTAAAGCTAGATCACGTGCTTCACCAGTTGCATCTTGTTGTACAGCGAATAATGCTGGGACAGCAGAACCTTCAACAAATGTACGTCTGACTAAATGCCCTGGACCTTTTGGCGCAACAAGGAAAACATCGACATCGCTTGGAGGTTGAATCACGTTAAAGTGAATATTGAAGCCATGAGCGAATGCTAACGCGTTACCTGCTTCTAAGTTGGGCTCGATTTCATTTTTGTAAACGTCTCCTTGAATTTCATCAGGGAGTAATACCATCACGACATCTGCTTGTTTAACAGCTTCTGCAACTGTAAAAACATCAAAGCCGTCTTCTTGTGCTTGGTCGAAAGAACGTCCCGGGCGAATACCGATAACGACATCGTAGCCATTATCCTTTAAGTTTTGGGCATGGGCATGGCCTTGTGAACCATAGCCAATTACAGCAACTTTTTTACCTTGTAATACATCTTTTTCTACTGATTGATCGTAATAAACTTTTGTCATATTAAAATGCCTCCAAATAAATATTTTTTGATTTTTCAAATAATTCCAGCTGTACCAGTGCGTGCAACTTGGTCAATATGAAATGATGATAGATCGTCTAAGAGGTGGTTCAATGTGTAGGTTGGACCTGTCGCTTGTAAATACAAATATTGACCATTCTCTTTCAATGTTGAAACTAGCGCATCATACGGTTGTAACACTTTTTGAAATTGCTCTTGTGGTATTGGTTTTTTGAGTTTGATTAATAATAATTCACGGTTAAATGTATTAATGTTCGTAATATCTTCAACGGTTAATGTGTTGACTTGCTTGATTAATTGTTGAATAATCGTGCGTTGCTTTTCATCGTCAGGTACTTCTGCAATAAAAGTGATTTCTGAAATGCCTTCATCTAACGTCGGTGAGGCATTGATACTAATAATGTTAATTTGACGTCTTACGAATAAACTGGTTAAACGGTTGAGTGTACCGGCTTTATCGAAGACACGTAATTTAAATGTTCGTCTCATAGCAGTCCCTCCATCTCATGGTTCGCTTTGCCACTCGGTACCATTGGCAATACAGGTTCAACAGGTGAAATGCGAATTTCAATTAATGCAGGACCATTATGTAAAAATGCCGCATCGATTTGTGATTCTAAACATTTAGGGTCATCGATTAAAAAGCCTTTGACACCATAAGCTTCACTCATTTTCATAAAATCAGGTTGGTCATTGAATACTGAATGTGAAAAACGTTGGTTGAAAAACTTATCTTGCCATTGTTTCACCATGCCGAGCGTACCATTATTAATCAACACGATTTTAATGTTTAAGTTGAATTCTTTCAGTAAAGCCATTTCTTGGTTTGTCATCTGGAAGCCACCATCACCCACAAATGCCACGACCGTTTCTTTCGGTTTAGCAAATTTTGCGCCAATTGCTGCGGGGATACCAAAGCCCATCGTTCCTAAACCACCACTTGTAATCAACTGACCGTATGTTTGGAAAGGATAAAATTGCGCCACCCACATTTGATGTTGGCCGACATCTGTTGCGATATATGCTTTACCTTGCGTAATTTCACCAATATATTCAATGGCACGCTGAGGTTTACAGAACTTTTCAAGTGGATCATCCACATATTTGAATGGATGTTGTGCTTGATATTGTTTTACCGTTTCAAGCCAAGCGTCATGATTAATCTTTTCTGTGTCGTATTTCAATAATGCTTCAATTACATTTTTAACATCGGCAACAATACCGAGATCCGTTTTAATAATTTTGTCGATCTCAGAAGGGTCAATGTCGACATGAACGATGGTCGCATTCGGTGCAAACTGCTCAGGATTACTCGCTAACCGGTCATCAAATCTTGAGCCTAAGTTAATGAGCAAATCACATTCTGTTAATGCCATATTACTTGCATAAGAGCCGTGCATACCGCCCATACCTAAGAAGTGGGGGTCATCATAAGGAATTGCACCTAAACCATGAAGTGTCGTGACTACAGGAAGTTGATATTTTTCCACTAATTGTTGTAATAACGCATTCGATTTAGAAAAATGAATGCCCGCACCAGCTAAAATCACTGGACGTTCTGATGTTTTTAAATAATCATTTAGTTTTTGAATTTCATCTATATCAGGCTTTGTATTAACAAAATAACCTGGCGTGTTCACTGTATTATCAACAGGTGAATCGGTCGATAAAATACCCATATCTTTTGGAAAATCGATGACAACAGGGCCTTTACGACCAGAATTTGCAACGTGGAACGCTTCTTTAATAATCCTTGGAATCTCCCTAACATCATTAACTTGATAATTATGCTTTGTAATGGGTGTTGTTAGTGATAAAATGTCAGCCTCTTGGAACGCGTCCTTACCGATACCCGGTGTAGCGACTTGTCCTGTAATTACAACAAGTGGTAATGAATCACTGTACGCATCGGCAATCCCTGTAATTGCGTTGGTTGCACCAGGACCACTCGTTACGACGACAACGCCCGGCTTGCCACTTACACGGGCATAACCTTCAGCAGCATGTGTCGCACCTTGTTCGTGACGATAGAGAATGTGCTTAATTTGCTCATCATAGAATGTGTCATAAAGGGGGAGGACAGCCCCGCCAGGATAACCAAATATGTACTCAACACCTTCTTCTAAAAAAGCATCGACTAACAATTCTGCACCAGACTTTAAAGTTTTCGTTTCAGGTTGAACTGCTTCTTCAAGCGATTCAGTTTGCTCATGTGGAACAGTTGAGTTTGTTTTCGTCATTTTTAATCCCTCCAATGTGATTAAATTAAGTCTTCAGGTACTTGCATTACACCGCCCGTATTCGCACTCGTTACTAACGCTGTATAACGTGCTAAATAACCGGTTTTCACTTTCGCTTTAAAGGCTTTACGATGTATTTGGCGTTCTGCGAGTACGTCATCATCCACGTGTAAAGTTAAGTCGCGATTCACGAGATCAATCGTGATATCATCGCCATCTTCAATTAAACCAATCGGACCTCCAGCAGCGGCTTCTGGTGAAATATGACCGACTGCAATGCCTCTTGTTGCGCCTGAAAAGCGTCCATCTGTAATCAGTGCGACGTCTTTACCAAGGCCACGTCCAACGATTGATGATGTCGGTGCTAACATTTCAGGCATTCCAGGACCACCTTTAGGCCCTTCGTAACGGATGACAACCACATGTCCAGCGCGTACTGTATGATTATCGATAGCTTCAACCGCTTCATCATGACTATCAAAACAAATCGCTTTACCTTTAAATGTCTTAATTGATGGATCGACACCACCGACTTTTATCACCGCACCATCCGGAGCAATATTGCCGTAAAGAATAGAGAGGCCACCTTGTTGGTCGTATGGATTGTCCAAACGGCGAATCACCACATCATTCGTAATTTCTTTGTCCTGGTTATTTTCTCTTAAAGTTTTACCAGTGACTGTGATACGATCTGGATGTAATACACCTTCTTTTTTCATCAATTCATTAATAATTGCTGGCACACCGCCTGCTTGATGTACATCATCCATAGAATAAGATGAACTTGGCGCAATTTTAGATAAGTAAGGTGTCTTTTTCGCAATTTCGTTGATGCGTGTTAAGTCATAATCGATACCCGCCTCTTGAGCGATGGCAAGGGTATGAAGCACGGTATTTGTCGAACCACCCATCGCCATATCTAAAGCAAAAGCATCATCAATGGCTTCTTTCGTTACGATATCTCTTGGTTTTAAGTCATTTTTAACATTTTCAACGAGTTGTTTTGCAGCAGCACGAATCATTTCACGACGTTGATCACTGACTGCTAACGCTGTTCCGTTGTATGGTAAGGCTAAACCTAACACTTCCATTAAGCAGTTCATCGAGTTGGCAGTGAACATGCCTGAGCAAGAACCGCAAGTCGGACAAGCATTTTGTTCCATATCTAAAAATTCCTCTTTTGTCATCGAACCTTCTTTAAAGGCACCAACTGCTTCAAACATAGATGAGAGTGTGAGTGCTTTTCCTTGAGTTGATAAGCCGGCTTTCATTGGACCACCAGAGCAGAAAATCGCAGGGACATTTGTTCTCATCGCAGCCATCAACATACCCGGTGTGATTTTATCGCAGTTCGGAATATAAAAAACACCGTCGAACCAATGAGCATTGATGACTGTTTCAGCTGCATCCGCGATAATTTCACGGCTTGGTAATGAATAACGCATACCAATATGTCCCATCGCTATCCCGTCGTCTACACCAATCGTATTAAATTCAAATGGAATACCTCCTGCTTCACGTATCGCTTCTTTTGCAATATCACCTAATTCACGTAAATGCACATGTCCAGGGACGATGTCGATATAAGAATTACAAATTGCAATAAACGGCTTATCCATATCAGTAGGGGATTGAATTTGACCTGTTGCATGTAATAAACTTCTCGCTGGTGCTTGGTGATCTCCTTTTTTAATCATGTCACTTCTCATCTCAAATGCCTCCTCGGTTTTTCAAATAAAAAAAGATACGCCCCAAAATTGAAATTGGGACGTATCTGGTAAGTCCCATTCAACTAGAAATAGGACTTAAGCGTTTAGTAAAATAACTACTAAAGCTCCAGTCCTGAGCGTAATAATAAAATGACAATATTATGATTTTGTACGGTATGGGTCATCATTGCACGTCTTTTCATTGTTCATACGCTCCTTTTCTAAAATGAATGGTTCAGGTGTCACATCGGTCATGAATGAATTGTACGATGTAAACCTTTAATCACGTTATTCTAAAATAACAACACCAAAATGTTGCGAATAGAAAGAATTGTCTAAAAATTAGATGTCATTAATTTACCCTATCTTAGAAAATAAGTCAACAGTAAATCGAAAATTTTCTGAAAATATTTTGGAAGCGGTATTCAGTGTTGAATCATTCGTCAGTGCCAAAGTTTGATTTTTTACAATAAGTTGATAAGGTCAAAACGCTGAAAATTTGTTACAATAGGTTAGAAAATCGAGTCAGGAGTGCGAACAAAATGAGAATTAAAAATAAAACAGCGATGCAAGCATTTGCAAATCAACTTGCAACTTATCTCAAAGCACAAGATGTATTGTTATTAGATGGGGACTTAGGTGCTGGAAAAACAACGTTAAGCCAATTTATCGGACAGGCATTGGGCGTTAAACGTCATATCAGTTCACCGACTTTTAATATTATTAAATCTTATCGCGGAACGACTTTAAAGTTTCATCATATGGATTGTTATCGATTAGAAGATTCTGATGAAGACTTAGGTTTTGATGAATTTTTTGAAGACGAAGCGGTGACAGTGGTGGAGTGGAGTCAGTTTATTCAAGATTACTTGCCACCTCATTATTTAAAAATCAGCATCCAAACAATCAATGAAACAGAACGAGAGCTCAGTTTTGAAGCGCGTGGCTCACATTTTGAAGAGATAAAGGAGGCCATCGAACATGTACAGTTTACTGATTGATAGTGCCAATCAGCCATTATCAGTAGCGATTATGCAAGAGGGTCACGTATTAATGACACACACGACAACGATTAAACGTAACCATTCCGTGCAACTCATGCCACTTATTGAATGGTTATTAAAGCAGGCGCAATTGAAACCGACTGATTTAGATGAAATTATCGTCACAGAAGGTCCTGGTTCATATACAGGATTACGTATCGGTGTCACGACGGCGAAAACACTCGCGTATACCTTGGATATTCAGCTGTATGGTGTTTCATCGTTAAAAGCGATTGCGGCCCAAATCCAGTGTTCCAATGATTATATTATTCCTATCATTAATGCAAGACGTCAACATGTTTTTACAGGTGTGTATCAATGGCAAAATGATGAACTCGTGAATGTGATGGAAGACCAATATATGCCAATTGAAAAGTTAATTGAGGCGTGGCAAACACACGATAACGTCATCTTTGTTGGTGAAGATGTGGCACAATTTGAAACAGAATTAGCGTCATTTAAACGTTTGAACCAACCCCCTCGAGCGGATCAAATGTATCCACACAAAGGAGCACCCCGTGATATTCATACCTTTACACCGCAATATTTAAAACTATCGGAGGCGGAACAAAATTGGCTGAATCAACAAAAATAGAAGATCAGCTTCAAATTCGACGCATGTCACATGAAGATGTCCCTGAAGTTTTTGATCTTGAACAGGCGAGTTTTAAACAGAGTTCATGGACAATTGATGCCTTTTATTATGAACTTGAACAGAACAATTTTGCACATTATTTTGTGTTGGAATATGACAATCGTATTATTGGTTATTTAGGTTTATGGATCGTTGTCGATCAAGCACAAGTGACGACGATTGCGATAGATTCAGCTTATCAAGGTCACGGCTTAGGACAAATATTATTAAAGTATGGCATGAACTTTGCGGGTTCAATTGCGACAGTGATGAGTTTAGAAGTACGTGTAGATAATGTCGTTGCACAACATGTATATGAAAAGCTCGGGTTCCAATTTGGAGGAAAACGAAAAAATTATTATGGTGATGGAGAGGATGCATTAGTCATGTGGGTGAATTTATATGAATGAAGCAACAAAAATTCTTGCACTTGAAACAAGTTGTGACGAAACAAGTGTCAGTGTGATTGAAAATGGTCAAACAATTTTAAGCAACAGTGTATTAAGTCAAATTGAGAGTCATAAACGTTTTGGAGGCGTGGTTCCAGAAGTCGCGAGTCGTCATCACGTCGAAAATATTACGGTCATGATTGAAGAAGCGTTACAAGAAGCACATACGACGATGGCGGACGTCGATGCGGTTGCCGTTACGCAAGGTCCTGGGCTCATTGGTGCTTTACTCGTTGGTGTCAATGCAGCGAAAGCACTTGCCTTTGCAAATAACAAGCCACTCATTCCAGTTCATCATATTGCAGGACACGTTTATGCGAATCAACTTCAAAGTGGTTTGAAATTCCCACTCATTGCGCTCATTGTATCAGGTGGACATACAGAACTTGTGTATATGGAAAACCATTTACAGTTTGAAGTCATAGGGGAAACCCGTGATGATGCAGTCGGCGAAGCGTATGATAAAGTTGCGCGTAAAATCGGGTTGCCGTATCCAGGTGGTCCTGCTATTGATCGACTTGCCGCTCAAGGAGAAGACACATATGATTTTCCTCGCGTTTGGTTAGAACCGGATAGCTATGACTTTAGTTTCAGTGGTTTAAAGAGTGCAGTTATTAATAAATTACATCAGTTAGAGCAAAAAGGAGAGCCTGTCATTCCAGAAAATGTCGCGACAAGCTTCCAAAACAGTGTTGTTGAAGTGCTTGTAGGTAAAGCGATGCGTGCGTGTGAAGCATATGGTGTGAAACAACTCATTGTTGCGGGGGGTGTCGCAAGTAATAGCGGTTTACGTCAAGCATTAGAAGTGGCTACAGCAGAAAAAGGGATAGAGCTTGCGATTCCAGAGCCGAAGTTATGTACAGATAATGCAGCAATGATAGGTGCCGCGGCGCATGAGATTTATTTAAAAGGGATTCGTGGTGATATGGCATTGAATGGTCAGAGCAGTATGGATATTGAGATGTACCGAGATTAATGTGATTGGTAGGTTTTAAACATTCATTTTGAGTTTTCGATATTTAAATTGTGATTATGATTTTAATCCTAATCTTTAAAGAGCGGTTCGAATGTTAAACAAATATGAAGTCAAAACATGATTACACCTTCCATCATCATTCAATGACCATATCTTCTCACTTTTTTGAAGAAGGTAGTGAAAGTACAGGAAATACTGAACTTTTTTTGCCTATATAAAAAGATTTAAATGAGAGATATGGTTGTGGTTATAAATGAAACAGGGGACTGGGACATTAAGTTTTCCCAGTCCTTATCTTTTTATAGACATATATCGATTAATGATGATAAAACAGCTAAAAATGAGGATGAATGGGATGTAATCATTGGATGTTATGGGTTGTCTCCATTTCATCAACTTGCCCTAAGTGACTGCATTTGATGTAAGATTGCCCAGAAGGCTGAGACTCCCGAGGGATCAGACGCAGTCGAAAATCCGCCAACGCTACATGCATGTCATCATTCAATCAAGCGTTGGCTAGTTGAGACAAGTCCTCTGGGAACGCGAAGCCATAAGGGCAATCAGAAGCCACAAATCATAGGGAGGGCAAGTTAAACAAAATAGTGCATTCTCAGCATCAAAAATGATTATCTCCCATCCCATTTTTGCGTTCTATTCATAATATAAGGCATACATTTAAGATTCAAGTTGCTTCACATATTTTTGAGCGTCTGTATAAATACGGTTTGGAAATTTCATAATTCGAATCAATTCTAATGCATTTCTAGTATTGGCAGGACCTTCTTTAATTTGATAGTCAAATACAATCTCACCATCTGTCACGCGTTCATTAAAGTGATAGTTGGCATATTGAGAAGCCAATACATCCGTTAATTCAATGTCATGTGTTGCTGCAATCACGCGTAATTGTGGAGATTGGTTTAAATACTCAAGTACTGCATGTGAAGCTGCAACACGTTCAGTCGTATTCGTTCCTTTAAAAATCTCATCGATAAAATAATAAAGAGGACCCTCTGAATCTTGTTGAAACAGCCGTTTGAGTGACTTTAACTCAGCCATAAAATAACTGTCGCCACTCGTTACATCGTCTGCATTTGCCATCGTCGTCTTCACTATGCCAGGAACAAATTGAAACTTGTCGGCTGTGACTGTACGAATCGCTTGAGCTAAAATTAAATTCAACGCGACAGCTTTCATAAAAGTAGACTTACCAGAAGCATTCGACCCCGTTAATAAGATGTTTTGATTAAAATTGAAATCATTTGGCACTGCGTCATCTATAAGTGGATGCGTCAAACCTTCAAACTGCACACTGTCTGCTATCACTGGTTCAGTTGTGTCGTAGTGATGACGATATTGATAAATGGCTAACAAACTATCTAACTCACCAATATAACGAAAACATGCTAAAACCGTATCATAATGGCCTTTGAAACGGCGAACAAGTGTCGTATATAAATGGATATCGATTAAAAACATATATTTAAAAAGCATCACAAAGTAACCCGGTATCGTTTCAACATTAATGAGTAAAAAGCGAAACCGTGAAATAAAGCTTAATGGTTTTAAAGAATGATTGAAATCGGGCGTGATTGATAACTTTGAAAGTATTTCTGTTTCTCGAACAGCACGTCCCATAATGAAAAGTTGTTTCAAATCTTTCTCCACGTAGTAATTAAAGCGAAAACTTATGACGATATTGATGAGTAATGAAAAACAAATCCATAAAAGTCCTTTTCCTAAATCAAAGAAGCACGCGATGACACCAATGAATGGTAAAGCAGTCAATAATATGTGAAACCAGCTATATTGATTTTCAAAAATAGAATGATCATAAGTCGGATAAATACTTTTTCCAATGTCTATAAGTCTTTTCACAATTGTTTTATGCTGATTTGGATGCGCTTCAAGCTGATCTAAAAATTCATAATGCACAAGAGGATGTTGTAAACGTAACGCACTGTATAATTGATTTTCACCCATGGCACTATAGGTAAAATTAAGTTGCTCAAAAACGAGATCCATTGATAAATCTGACCACGTTTTATCATCTATTATCGCATCATTTGACGATAGCTTACGCGTTTCGTTTTCCCTTCTGAAATAAGCATCATAAACAGCATGGGGACTTTCAGTTGTATCGTACCGTGTGAAATGTGTCATGTGATATTCCAACATACGATGATTGCGGATACGACGCAATGTTTCCATTATTAATGTCATGCCTACAAGGGCGACGAAAATAAGTAAAATGAAAAATGTGTTTGCAGTCATATGTATAAATCCTTTCATTTTTATCAAACCCATTACTATTTTTGCACAATAGGGTAAAAGAAGCAATCAAAGGTGAAAGCGCATTAATGACCGTAAATAAGGGCAATGAACATGAAGTCATTTGTCTGTCAAGAGAGAACGTGCGTACTTATGCACAATTTGTGAACAACCTGTGCGTAACTTCGACGGATTTTTGTGGATAAACTGAGCATATGTGTGCATAAAGCAAGGAAAGATATCGCTCGACCTTGTGGATAACTAGGATAACTTTGTGGATAGTTGTAGTTATCGGATTCTTTATGTGGATGAAATGTCTACATTGAGGGCATAAAAAAATGAACGCAGTAGAAAATTCTACCACGCTCAGTTCATCTCATCTTCAAATTCACTTAATGTGAGTTGTAATTCTTCCCAATTTGTCATAACTTGTTCTAAAGATTGTTCGATAGATGTTCGCTCATCAGCCAGTGCTTGCGTTTTTTCATAATCGTCCATGATTGCGTCATCTGTCATTTCTACATCAATCGCTTCAATACGTGCTTCTAATTCTGTTATTTTTTGTTCTTCCGCTTCAATTTGACGTTCGATTTTACGTTTTTCACGACGCAACGCTTTTTGGTCTTGATACGAATTTTGAGAAGGAGTTGCTTCACTATTGGTATTCGTGTTATCACGCTGTTCTTCGTAGGCAGCGAGTGCGGTTTGTTGCTCTAACTTTTCTAAGTAATATTGATAGTCACCTAAATACAAATGTCCGCCCGCTTCATTTAAATCAAAAATACGATTTGCGAGTTCATTGATAAAATAACGATCGTGCGACACGAAAATTAAAGTACCTTCAAAGTTTTTTAAAGCTTGTTCTAACATTTCCTTTGAATCAATGTCGAGGTGGTTCGTCGGTTCGTCCAAAATAAGCACATTATTACGCTCCAACATTAATAAAGCGAGTTGTAATCTTGCTTTTTCGCCACCCGATAAATCATTGATCAATTTTAATACTTCATCTTGTGTGAATAAAAAGCGACCTAATACTGCACGTACATCTTTTTCAGGCATATGCGGGTATTGATCCCATACGTAATCTAAAATTGATTTGCTAGAACGAAATTCTGCTTGTTTTTGGTCGTAGTATCCGATTTTTAAGTTTGCCCCTTCAATAATCTGACCAGAAAGGGGAGGGAGTCGTTTCGCTAAAGTTTTAATGAGTGTCGATTTTCCTATCCCATTAGGACCAATGATGCCAATATGATCCCCTTTGTTAATTTCAAAACGAATCGGTGCTGTAATCGGTGTACTGTACCCAATTTCTAAATCTTGGATATGCATGACGTCATTTCCAGTGTTGCGATCGAAATCGAATTGTATGTTCGCACTTCTCGCATCGAGCATCGGCTTTTCAATACGCGCCATTTTTTCTAAAGTTTTACGACGACTTTTCGCCATACCACTCGTTGACGCACGTGTAATATTCTTTTCGACAAACGTTTCAAGACGCTTAATTTCACTTTGTTGGCGCTCGTATTCAGCGAGTCGCTTTTGAAAGTATTGATCACGTAAACGAATAAATTTTGCATAATTTCCGACATAATGTTTGACTTCGCCGAGAGATACGTCATAAATTTGTGTCACGATTTTATCTAAGAAGAAGCGGTCGTGTGAAATGATGACGATGGCACCTTTGAAATATTTCAAATAATCTTCTAGCCATTCCGTTGTCGCCATGTCTAAATGGTTTGTCGGTTCATCGAGCAAAAGTAAGTCGGGTTCACTTAATAACATTTGTGCAAGTGAAAGGCGCGTTTTTTGGCCGCCGCTAAAATCATTAATTGGACGGTCGTAATCTGCTTCACTAAAATCAAGTCCGTTCAATACAGTTTTGATTTTACTGTCGTAGTGGTAACCACCAAGTTGTTCAAATTGATTTGATAATTGTTCATACTTTGCGATATGTGTGTGATAATCAGTCGTATCGTAGTCTTCTGCATGAGCAGCAAGCCAGTCTGTTTCTTCTTGCATGCGCATCCCGATTTCTTTTACTTTTTCAAAAGGTTTTGCCATTTCTTCAAAAACCGTATTTTCTGTATTTAAAGTCATTTGTTGGGTTAAATAACCAAGTTTAAGACCTTTGATTTTTGAAATATGGCCCGAGTCGTATGATTCTACACCTGCGATAATTTTCATCAATGTGGATTTACCAGCACCGTTACGGCCTACGATACCAATCCGTTCACCCGTTTTAACTTCAAAATTAACGCCTTCAAAAATTTCTTCACCATCAAACGACTTAGTGATTTGACTTAACTGCATTAAAATCATAGGGCATACTCCTTTCGTTCTTATTTATTGTACAATAAACACCATATGTATCAAACACTAAATGTTTCCATATCAAATAAATTAAGTTATAATTAAAAACACAGACTGTGAACGCTATCACATACATTAGAAATCATATCGGAGGACTTCAAAATGGGAAAATCAATGAACAAAATTCCTAGAGCGACACTCAAACGTCTCCCTTTGTATTATAGATTTGTGAATACTTTAAAAGCGAAAGGCGAAGATCGTGTTAATTCAAAAGCCATTAGTGAAGGTTTAAATATAGATTCAGCAACGATACGTAGAGATTTTTCTTATTTTGGTGAATTAGGTAAAAAAGGCTACGGCTATAACATTGATAGTTTGTTAGAATTTTTTAAATCTGAACTTAGTGATTCAGACGTTATCAAAATTGGTATTGTCGGAGTAGGTCATTTAGGTACCGCTTTAATTTCGTATAACTTTTCAATCCACGATGACATGACAATCACAGAAGCTTTTGACATTAGTGAAGACATTATTGGCACAACAGTGGGCGATATTACAATTAAATCGATGGACGACATTAAAGAAACGATTGCTTCAGGTGAATTAGAAGTCGTCATTATTGCGACACCAGAATCAGCAGCACAAACCGTGACCGATCAGTTAGTAGAAGCAGGCGTCAAAGGTATTTTGAACTTTACGCCTAAACGTGTCCATGCACCGCAATCCGTACAAGTACATCAAATTGACTTAGGGATTGAACTCCAATCGCTACTCTTTTTTATGAAAAATTATGGGACGACTGAAGAATAACATAGATAATACATGAATATTGACGTGATTTGTGATGAATCAAAGCGTGACACTTCATCATTGGATTTTACAAGTTAATGAGTGATTATAAAAGGCTAGGGAGATTTCCTAGCCTTTTTGAATTTCTAGAGGACCTAACAAGTGAGCTAACGAAAAGTTTATGAGTGATAGGTGTCAGTCATTGCTTGTTTAAAGTCATGTTTTGTTTGAACCAATATAATCAACTTCTTCCTCATTTAACGCTCTAATACTACGTGACAAAAATTCAATAATGACTTCTAATTCTTTTTCATTAAAGACTTTTAAAACCGCTTCATATTTTTCAACTGCTTGATTGTGTAGTTTGTCATGAATAGAAGAAAGCTCTTTTCCTTTTCAGTTAATTTATAATAAATCTCTCTTTTGTTTTGTGCATTATGTAATTCGATAACCAAATCTTTGGGTAAAAGCTTTTTAATAGACTTTGTTATTGCTGGATTAGAGGCATTTAATTTATATGCAAGAAATTTATTATTAACTTTATCATTATTTGCTATTAATTCTATAATATGAAACTGAGTTAGAGATAAATTAAGATCTTCATTTCCTTTTATGTTTTGTCTTCTTTTATTAGCATTTTCTCGCTCTATAATGAATTGTTTTAATGTTAATATAACTTTCATATTGTCAATAAACATTGCGAATATAGCAGATAGTTATCTTTTTTCAGCTATTGATTGGTGAGTTGTGCTTATATGTATCAAGTTTTCAAAGTGGAAATTTTACGACAAAACGTATTGATAATGATTATCATTTAGAGTAGTATAATACTATAATATTCTGAATTTAATGCCAATAAAATAAAGCGCAAATGTTTAAGTTAGCATTCTACTTATAACAATAATTAATTTTGTAAATGCATTAAATAGTTTTATTAAAAATAAATTCATTTTTATTGTGACTACTGACATGAATAAGAGAGATTTGAAATTTTATAGAAAAAAATCAGAAAATACCCACTTAATGAAATATTTCTAATTTATCTGTAGTCATCAATTTGAAAAAAGAAGGTGAAAACAAGTTAAGTAAAGGGTTTTAATTTCTTCATATCAAATACAAATGGCAAGTTGGGAAGGGGCACATATGACACCTACTACTTATATTGGGGATGTGACTTATTTAAAGCACAAGATAACAGTGAATTTGATTTGTTACCGGTAGTAGATAATAATGATTTTTGGGAAAATTGCTGTATTGGCAATTTCACTGAGATACCTATAACTGGCAATCATTATAATTGTGTTGAAGACAAAGACAATGCAGCATATGTTGCCAAATTATTAATATGAAAATTTTATGGATAAGAGGTTATGTCTATGAACAAATTATCAGTTAAAGATTTAATTACAACAGGTGTTTTTACAGCGATATATTTAGTATTATTCTTTGTTACTTTTATGATTGGTTACATACCATTTTTAATACCGTTTTTAGGGTTTATATGCCCAATTGTATGTGGTGTTCCATTTATTTTATATGTTATGAAGGTAGAAAAATTTGGCATGGTCACATTAACAGGAAGCATTTTAGGTATTGCTTTTACAGTAATGGGCAGTGGATTAATAATGATTCCATTTGGATTTGTCTTTGGTTTAATTGGAGATTTGATTATGAAATCTGGAGAGTATAAAAATTGGAAAGCAATTGCCTGGGGCTATGCTATTTTTTCACTTTGGATGATGGGCTTTGTTTTAAGAATGTTTATTGCGAGAGATCAATACTTTAAGGAACTTGTAAAGTCATATGGAGAAGATTATGTGAAAGTCTTGGAATCTATTACACCTTTATGGACGCTACCTGTGATGTTTATTTTAACAGTGATTGGTGGACTTGTTGGTGCATGGTTAGGCAAAAGAATATTTAGCAAGCATTTTAAAAAGGCGGGAATTGTATGAAGGCAGTAATTAGTTCATTAAAGGATCGTAGGAATATTGTTGCAAAATTAGATCCCAGAACTAAGATAGCTTTAACCATCACGATAAGTACAATCTTAATATCTAGTGGTAGTTCACAAAGCATACTAAGAGTGTGTTTAACATTATTTTCACTCGCATTATTATTATCAATTCATAAGATAGGCCTTTTTATAAAATCTGCTATAACTTTCTTGATGTTGATATGGATACAACATTGGGTCGTTCCGTATTCTGAAGGCATGGTTAAATTTATCCTTTTAGCTTTTTTAGGAATATTTATGAATATGCTACCAGGATTTATAGTCGGCTATTACACATTATCCTCTACAAAAGTAAGTGAATTTATTGCAGCAATGGAAAAAATGAAATTACCTAGAAATATTATTATTCCGATTTCTGTGATTTTCAGATTTTTTCCAACGATTGTTGAAGAATATCGAAATATTAATCATGCAATGAAAATGCGAGGAATTACTTTTTCAAACCATTTTTTTAAAGCGATTGAATATAGAATGATTCCTCTCATTGCTTCGGTTGTACAAATAGGGAACGACCTTTCGTTTACTGCAATGACGAGAGGAATTGATTCACCATTTAAACGAACAAATATTTGTGTTGTGAAAATTAAAGTAATAGATATATTATTCATAATTCTTATGACTATATTATGGGTTATATATTTTAAGGAGAAATTTTGTCTTGATTAAATTTGATAATGTAACTTTCAACTATGCAACTTCAGAAAATTCAGTTATTAAAAACATCTCATTCCACATTAAGCAAGGTGAATTAGTATTATTTTGTGGTAAGTCGGGGAGTGGAAAATCTACCATTGCTAAATTAATAAATGGCTTAATTCCTAAAGTACAACAAGGTGAAATCCATGGAAATGTCTACTTAGATAATCAAAATATTTCAGAAATAGATATGTATCAATTGTCGCAAATAGTTGGTAGTGTATTTCAAAATCCGAAGACACAATTTTATAATGTCGATACGACAAGTGAACTTGCGTTTAATTTGGAAAATCAAGGTATTGATCAAGCAATCATCATCGAAAAAATAAAAAATGTTATGAAAAGATTTGATATTGAGCACTTACTAGATCGAAATATATTTGAGTTATCGGGTGGCGAAAAGCAAATTATTGCGTGTGCGGCCGTTCTTATTACTAATCCTGACATTGTTGTATTAGATGAACCATCATCAAATTTGGATATGTATAGTATTAAGAAATTGAAAGAAATGATTTGTTATTTAAAAGACCAAGGTAAAACTGTTGTGCTGTTTGAACATCGCTTTGATTATATTATGGATTATATTGATTATATCTTCTATATGGAAGGTGGCACATTGAATGCTTACTACCAAATAGACACGTTTAAATTACTTGGATCTGATGCATTTGAAAATATGGGCATTAGATATGGACAAAAAGGAAGATTACGACATGAGTGGCAATCTGATTCTCGTATCATGGTGCTACATGATTTCACTTATATGTATGAAAGATTTAATAAAAGGAAGCAATTGGATATAAAAGAAATCACAATCCCAAAAGGTGAGGTTGTCGCAATTATTGGAGATAACGGAAGTGGGAAATCAACCTTTGCAAAATGTTTGTGTGGCTTGATGAAGGGGTTTAAAGGGATTGTTGAATACGACAATAAACGGTTCAAACAAAAGCATTTATTAAAACAGAACTATATGGTCTTCCAAGATGTTAATACACAATTGTTTACGGAAAGCTTAGAGCAAGAATTACGACTATTAAATATAAAAGTAACAAATAAACAAGTTGAAGAAATGCTCAAAAGTATGGATTTATTGGATAAAAGACATGAACATCCGTTGTCACTTTCTGGTGGAGAAAAACAGAGAATGGCCGTTGCTGCTGCAATACTGAGTAATAAAGAAATGGTCATTTTTGATGAACCTACTTCTGGGTTAGACTTATATCATATGAGAAAAATAGCGAAAATGATAAGTAATATTCATAAAAAAGGAAAGCAAATCTTTATCATTACACATGATAAATCATTGATCTTAGAAGTTTGTACATATGTTTTACATTTTGAAAATGGTCGAATGATAAATCAATTCGCTTTAAATCGTCAGGGCATCGCTCAATTAAATCATTACTTCGATATTTAAATACAACAATAAGAGGAGGCAGGTAAGTATGAAGATTGAAGAACATTGGATAAAATCATTATTAATATTTGGACAAGATGCCAAATTGAAAATGATTTTATCTATTTTATTGTCTATTATGAGCGTGTTTTCTGGATTAATACCTTACTGGGCAGTTTACAGAATTATGCTATTAATGATCGATGGCGATTCAGATGTGAGTCAAGTTGTTTTTTATATAAGTATTGCGATAGGCGGATATCTTATACAGGTCATATGTTTCGGTTGTTCAACGGTGTTATCGCATGTGACAGCTTACGATATTTTATCCAATATTAGAAAACAGTTGGCGCAAAAGCTGATGCGTTTGCCTTTGGGTGTTGTTGAATCAAAAAAAATAGGAGAACTTAAAAATATACTTGTAGACAAAGTTGAAACGATAGAATTACCATTAGCGCACATCATTCCAGAGGTTATAGGGAATTTGTTACTCTCGATTTCAATATTTGTTTACATTGTTATTATCGATTGGCGTATGGCCTGTGCGATGCTGATTACGGTGCCTCTCTCCTTTTTTGCTTTCAAAAAATTAATGTCTGGCTTTAATGATACATACGAAAAACAGATGGCTTCAAATAATTACATGAATAGCTCAATTGTTGAATATATTGAAGGTATAGAAGTTATTAAAACCTTTAATCAATCTCAAAATTCTTACAAAAAATATAAAGATGCTGTAAACGCTTATAAAACACATACTTTAAATTGGTTTAAAAGTACTTGGGGATATATGAACTTAGGTGCAAGTATACTTCCGTCAACTTTTCTAGGAGTTTTACCAATGGGTATGTATTTGATCTCAATAAATCAGTTGAGTTATGCCGAATTTTTTATTTGCTTAGTGTTATCTTTAGGTGTTGTCGTACCGATCAAGAACTTTACCAACTATGTTAATCAATTAAAATCCATCCAATATGCTATTACAGAAGTGCGTCAAGTACTTAATTTAGAAGAACTTGAAATTTCCCAAAAGTTTTTAGAACCTAAGAATAATAAAATCACTTTTAATGATGTGGGATTCTCTTATTCGAATGACTCAAATAATTTAATATTTAATCATTTGTCATTTGATATTCCTGAAAAGACTTTTACAGCAATTGTTGGTGCGTCTGGCAGTGGTAAGTCTACAATTGCGAAATTATTGTTAAGATTTTGGGATGTGACATCTGGCGAGATAAAAATTGGTGATGTAAATATTAAAGAGATTGAACCTAAAAAACTGAACGAATTAGTTGGTTTTGTGGGACAAGATAACTTTTTATTGAATCTTACATTTAAAGAAAATATTAAACTGGGAGATCCAGAGGCAACAGATGAAGCGGTTGAAGCAGCAGCGAAGTTAGCCCAATGTCACGACTTTATTATGAAATTGCCGGATGGTTATGAAACGAATGTAGGGACAGTCGGTGACAAATTATCAGGTGGTGAAAAACAACGTGTCACAATAGCGAGAATGATCTTGAAAAATGCCCCGATCATTGTGTTAGATGAGGCGACAGCTTATGTCGATCCTGATAATGAAGAAAAAATTCAATCCGCATTAAATGCTTTAACTCAAAACAAGACACTAATTGTTATTGCTCACCGATTGTCAACAATTAAACAAGCAGATCAAATCATAGTATTAGGTCACAAGCAAATTCTTGAAAGTGGTGATCATACACAATTATTGGATAAAAATGGCCACTATAAACAAATGTGGGAGATGCACATCGGTGCTAAAGATTGGGGAGTCTCTTCATAATTATGGCTCACTTCACGTTTAAAGGAGGATAAAAATGTTCCGAATTACATTAAAGATTATTAAATGGACGGCGCCATATAGATCGAGAATGATTTTAGGATTCGTGATGTCATTGATTAATTCTATTTTTATTGCGTTGCCTATTTTCTTAGCTGCCCAAGTATTCAACCGGGTGTTATCTCATAAACAAATTGAAATGTACGAAATTATGATCGTATTAGGTCTCATGATTTTGTTAGTATTAGCAAGGTTTGTCACTGCTTATTTAAAGAATACACTGCAAGAAAGTATTGCTTATGAAATGAGTACACGAGAGCGATTGAACATTGGGGATAAATTGAAAAGTGTAAGATTAGGATACTTTGAAGACCATCAAACTAATGAATTAACAACGATAGTTACAACGGATTTAACATTTTTAGAAAATTATGCCATGAAAATGATAGATATTGTTGTTAATGGTTACATATTAATTACAGTACTCATTTTGTCATTATTGATAGTCTCTTGGGAGGTAGCATTGTTAGCACTCATTGGTGTGATGTTATCTTTACTCAGTATTCATTTATTAGAAAAAAAGAGTCATCAAAATGCGCCACAACATCATCATGTACAAAATGAACTTGTTGAAAAAGTACTTGAAGTTGTTCGTGGTATTCAAGTGATTAAATCATTCTCCAAAGAAAATACAAGCCTTCAAAGTTTTAACAGAGCAGTTGAAGAAAGTAAACGTATCAATTCTAAAATTGAATTACAATATATACCTTTTAACTTATTGCATTTGCTAAGTTTGAAAGTAATTTCTATTGTCATTGTATTGGTCGCATGTTTATTATTTTCTAATCAAGCTATCGATTTATCAACACTCATTATGATTTCTATCTTTTCTTTTGTGATATTTGAAAGTGTAGAAAATGTGAACAATGCTGCACATGTATTAGAAATAATTGATTTGACTTTAAATGATATTGAAACAATTAAAAAAGCCCCTATACTTGATGAATCAGGTAGAGAACTCTCAATTAAACACCATGATATTGAATTTGATCATGTTAGTTTCGCATACGGTAATCATCGCGTCATTAATGATGTAAGTTTTAAAGTAGGAGCGGGTACATCTACGGCAATTATTGGTCCATCAGGAAGCGGTAAGTCAACCCTTTGTCATTTATTGTTAAGATTTTACGATTTAGATGAAGGCGCTATTCGTATCGGTGGGGTTGATATTAGAGATATGACATTAAGTACATTGATGTCACATATTAGTGCAGTGTTTCAAAAAGTGTACTTATTCAATGATACAATCGAAAATAATATTTTATATGGCAAGCCAGGAGCAAGTAAAGAAGAGGTGATACGTGCTGCGAAACAAGCATGTTGTCACGATTTTATCATGTCATTACCAGACGGTTATCAAACAATAGTAAATGAAAAAGGCAATAATTTATCAGGTGGAGAAAAACAGCGTATTTCTATAGCAAGAGCAATATTAAAAGATGCGCCAATAATCATTCTAGATGAAGCTACTGCAAGCATTGATTCAGAAAATGAACATCTCATACAAAGTGCTATTGATGAGTTAAGTAAAGGAAAAACAGTTATCACGATTGCACATAAAATAGGAACAATTAAAAACGCCAATGAAATCATCGTATTAAATGAAGGTGAAGTGATTCAAAAAGGCAATCACCAAACACTTGTAAACCAAGCAGGAACATATCAGAATTTTATTAAAATCAAGTCACAGTCAGAAGGTTGGAGATTGTAAGTGAACTATAATCAAATTGGAATATTAGAGAGTAACTTTGAATTAAATGACAAGTTTTTTTAGTGTAATACATATTGAAAATAAAAAAGTCCTTCCAACACCCATTCAAAACGAATGATTTGGAAGGACATCTTTACGCTTTCATTAAAATGTGATACGTACTGTCGATGATTATTTGATAAACACTGTTACCGTTGCGGCTGCTAGAATTAAGATTAAACCAATGACAGTAATGAACATTTCTTTTGAAGTTTTGCGTTGATTTAAGAAATAAATACCTGTTAATGTTGCTAAAACAACTGAAGTTTGCGATAAAATGAAACCTGTTGCTAAGCCATTCATATCGGGTTGTGCAGAGATGAGATACGTCAATGCTGCAAACGCAAAAAAGAAACCTGAAATGATTTGTAACCAAGTGACCTTTTTGGTAAATGGATTATCTTTTTTCATTGTCATTAAACCGTAAATCACTGCAGCGAGCACCATACCGATTGCTTGTGGTAAAAATGCAGCTTTACCTCCGATGTCTGTCGCTTGCGGTGCTGCAGAATAGAGCCAATATCCAATTTCACCAATTAATAGGATGATAACTGCTTTTCTCAAATTACTACTTTTTGTTTCTTGACCATCTTCACTCCAAACGGTCATCCATGCACCAACTAAAATGACGAGTAGTGCTGCAAAACCGATAAGTTTGTTTGTAAGGCCGGGCCAGTTACCTAATGCGAATACACCCCAAAGAGATGCACCTAACAATTGGAAAGCAGTTGTGACAGGCATTGCACGGGAAGAACCAACATATTCAAATGCTTTGAACGTCATAATTTGACCAAAACACCAACCTGCTCCTGAAAGTAATGCTAAAAAGAGGTCTAGCCCTGTCGGAAAACTACGTCCAGTAAATAGGAAGAAGGCACTCGCAAAAATCAGTGTCCCCACGGTAGCGCCGATGATTTGATTGACCGGTTTACCTCCAAATTTTGATGCAATTGTAGGAAAAAGCCCCCAACCAAGCAGTGGGCCTAAACCAATTAATAGTGCGACCATGTTCATTTATTACACTCCTCTATCTCTATTAGAAAATCTATTTTTTATTAACAAGTCTACGCATTAAAATATAACATTTCTATATAAATACATAAACTTTCTTTTCTTGAAAACGAAAACAATTTTTTAGAAATTTAAAAAATTGAAACAAACTTGTCACAGATTTCGATAACTTCGATGCATGACTATTCTTTTGATGTACCATCTTATATCATGATATACCCACTTCTCAATATGGTTTTGTATACAACCTAAAAATTTATCGCGCACGCAATGCATTAAAAATATTCAATAGCATAGAGAACAGAGACAATTTTCTCATGGTTAGACACGAGTATCAACCTTTTAAAATCGGATATTTTATTTTCATCACATATCATATTTTATGCGGAAATAGCGGGGGATTTTATGATAGAATAGCTATTGAGACTGTGAGGTGATGAACAATTGAATATACAGGATATTGCAAATTTGGCTGGCGTTTCTAAAAGTACAGTTTCAAGGTATTTAAATCAAGGTTCTATTAGTTTAAAAACAAGACGAAAAATTCAACATGTGATTGATACATACGGTTATGAGCCGAATCAGTTTGCACAAAGTTTAAGAGCACAAAAGAGTATGATGATTGGTATTATTTTCCCGCGTATGTATTCGCATGCAGTGTCCCAAACTGTTAAAGGGATTAAAGCGAAATGTGATGAATTCGGCTACCAAATGTTATTGAATTTGACTGAACGTCACTTAGCGCAGGAGCTTGATGCATTGAAATCATTTAAAAGAAGTAAGGTCGATGGTATTTTATTTATGGCGACTGCTGTAACTGCTGAACATATGGCTGTGATCCAAGAAATGGATAAACCGGTCATTATTATTGGTCAATCGCATGAAACGTTAAGCTCAGTTTATCATAATGATTATCAAGCGGGTCAGCTCATGGGACAAGAAATCGTGTCGCAAGGGAAGCAACATGTGATTTATGCAAGTATACAAGAAGATGATGTCGCTGTCGGGGAGCAAAGGTTTCAAGGTTTAATCGAGGTGTTAACAGCACATCACATCACTTATGAAACATTGATGGCTTCATTTGATTATGAAACGGCACTCCAATCGATTGAAGGTCAACTGACACATCAACCGTCAGTGGGGTATGTAGGTGCGACAGATACGATTGCGATGGCTTTATATCAAGCACTGATGCACGACCATCTTACTGAAACGCCGTGGATTGCTGGCTTTGGGGGAGATCCTATGACACAAATTGTTCATCCAAAAATTTTCACAATTCCATATCAATATGAAGTGGCAGGACGTATTGCATTTGAACAATTACAACTTCAAATGGAACATCCGCATCATATTCAAAGTCGCCAACTTGACGTTCATCCTAATTTTGAAAATTAATCTTGCAAGGGATGGAACCGTTACCAATTCGCAAAAAGGAGGTACAGCATGGAACAATGGAGTAGAGAAAAACGTTATCGTAAATATGAAGAAGCAACAGAACAAGAACTTGAATTATTAACAGAAAAAGTCAACACCTCTCCATTTCGACAAATTTATCATATTCAACCCCCAACAGGACTTTTAAATGATCCAAACGGGCTGATCTTTTTTAACGGTCAATATTACGTTGCGCATCAATGGTTTCCTTTAGGTGCGGTACATGGACTGAAATATTGGCGTTTACTGACAAGTCGAAATCTCGTGCAATTTGAAGATCGAGGTATCGTCTTGCGTCCAGATAATGATTATGATAGTCACGGTGTCTACAGTGGTAGTGCATTTTCTTATAATCAATCATTATATTATATGTATACTGCTAATCATCGTGACGACGAGTGGAACCGTCACAGTAGTCAAATTGTAGCCAAAGTTTTACCAGATGGATCGGTTCAAAAATTATTACCTCCTGCGATTCCAGCTCCTCCAAAAGGGTATACACATCATTTTCGAGATCCTAAAGTATTTGAAAAAGATGGTAAACTGTATGCATTGTTAGGGGCACAACGTGAGAATGAAACAGGTTGTGCAGTGTTATACGAAGCTGAGCACCCAGAAGGACCATGGCAGTTTAAAGGTGAAATTCAAACACAATTAGAAGATTTTGGTTATATGTGGGAATGTCCTGATTATTTTCAAATTCATGGTAAAGATATTTTGTTATTCTGTCCACAAGGTATAGAATCTGAAGGCGATGCGTATCAAAATATTTATCAAAGCGGTTATATTATGGGAACATTAAACTTTGACACGTTAGCGTTTGACCACGGGCCATTTATAGAGCTTGACCACGGTTTTGATTTTTATGCACCTCAAACGATGACTGATGAAGCGGGACGACGTGTGTTAATCGGTTGGATGGGGCTTCCAGATACGGAATACCCAACAGATGATGATGGATGGGCGCATTGTTTAACATTGCCTAGAACTTTGACGGTAGAAGATGGTAAGTTAAAGCAAAAACCACATATGAATTTAAGAAAGCTACGTAGGCATGAAGAAGTCGCACTTGGTTATGCGAACAAGTTTATTAAGCAACTTCACCCTTATGAAGGCGTGCAATATGAACTCGTAGTGGATATTTTAGAAAATGAAGCGTCAGCATTTGAATTACAACTACGTGCTTCACGTGATGAATCTACAACGATTCGATATGACTCAAAAACACGTACAATTTCGCTTGAACGTTTTGACAGTGGTGTGTTACCGTATCCTGTTGAAGGAACGATGAGAGTGACACAATTAGACACTGATTTAAAACATTTACGTATTTTTGTGGATACATCGAGCATCGAAATATTTTGTAATGAAGGAGAACGCGTGCTCACTTCAAGAATTTTTCCAAAAGCGACATCTAATAAATTCAAAGTGGTGACAGATTCAGGTCAAATTTATTTAAAAATGACTAAATACGATATCGTGGAAGGGGAATAACGAATGAAACGGTTTCATGCGATAGGGGAAGCACTCATCGATTTTATTCCAACAGAAAGAGAGACGGCATTAAAAGATGTGACAGGTTTTGAACCCCAAGTCGGCGGCGCACCGTGTAACGTGGCGGCAGCTGTTCAAAAATTAGGTGGAAAGAGTTATTTAATCACACAAGTAGGCGAAGATGCATTTGGTGACAAGATTATAGAGACCTTACAAGCCGCAAAAGTGGATACATCTTATGTTTTAACGACAAAAGAGGCGAATACAGCATTGGCATTTGTCAGTTTATCTAATGAAGGTGAGCGAGATTTTTCATTTTATCGAAAACCAAGTGCAGATATGCTTTATCAACCTGAAAATATTGACGCGATTGATTTGCAACAAGGAGATTTGGTGCATTTTTGTTCTGTTGCGTTAGTTGAAAGTCCAATGAAAGAAGCCCATGTTCAATTATTAGATAAAGCAGAGCAAGTGGGGGCGACAATTGTTTTTGATCCGAATGTCCGTTTACCTTTATGGGAGAACCATGATGTATATTACGAGACATTACAAGCATTTTTACCACGTGCGCATGTTGTAAAAGTTTCAGATGAAGAATTATCATTTGTAACGCGTCATGACGATGAAGAAGCGGCATTAAAATCGTTGTTTGTCGGGCAAGTTCAGGCAGTTATTTATACGAAAGGCAGTCAAGGCGCATCTTTAATTTTCAAAGATGGTACAACGATTGACGTACCGACACCTCCAGCAAAAGTTGTTGATACTACAGGAGCGGGAGATGCCTTTATCGGCGCAATTAATGCGAAACTGTGTCAAACTGAACAACATCCAATTGATACATTGAAACAGCACGGGCATGACATTTTGAAATTCGCACATCAAGTTTCTGGTCGTGTCGTATCACAATATGGTGCGATTTCAAGTTTACCAACACTAAATGAACTATAATTAAAAAGCCAATTTCCCGAAGTGATGGGAGATTGGCTTTTTAACACGATCAACAGCTATATTATATTTTTTTCAGATTACGTACTGAGACGTAACAAAACTCATCATTTTTAAAATAAACAATACGCTCTTTCGTATCGACACTCGTAATATTTCTTCGATTCAACACAAAACTGTTATGACATCTGAAGAAACGATCATCTAATTGTGCTAATTCTTTCAGGTTGCCGTAAAATTCGATTTGGCGATTATCTAAATGAGCGATTAAACGGTGTGACTTAGGTGAGGACTCGAAAAACATCACATCATCATAGTTCACATAGACAGAACTTGTACCACGTTTAAGTTCCAAAGTTTCTACAGTATGATCTTTAGTTAATAAATCGAGTCGTTTTAAAGCAGTTTCTAGACAATCAATAATACGTGTTCTCAATTCTTCAGGATCATCTTTAAAAATAAAATCCATTGCAGCCACTTTGTAGACAAAAGTGAGGTAGGTCAGTTCACTATGACTGGTTACAAAAATAATATTCCCTACAGGATCATGCTTACGAATCTCACTGCCTAGTTTAATCCCATTAATATCTGATTCTAATTGGATATCTAAAAAATAACAGCCGATATCACTCATATTTTTAGATGTTTCTAAAATAGCATAAGGATCATTTGTTGCAAGTACAATCTCCATAGGTTTTTCTTCAATCATAATATAATTCTCAATAATGGACACCATGCGTTCGCGTTGTTTGGGATCATCCTCACAAATCAAAATTTTCATGATACACACATCCTTATTCTTAATCGTTCATAATTTCTAATTTCTGTATAAAATAATGATTTTCGATCGTCGTATCAAGGAATACATTGTCCGTTTGATCAATAATCTCTTTCAATGTAGTTAAACCAATACCTCGATTTTTTCCTTTAGTTGAAAAGCCATCTTGGAACAAGGTATGTAGCTTAGGCATATCTTTTGGTGCTTTGTTCATAATGATAATCATCACAGATTCGTCTGTTTTAATGAATGCAATTTGGATAATTGGATCGTTAATAGTGTTAGAAGCTTCAATCGCATTGTCCATAATAATCCCTAATACACGGCTAAGTTGAATAGAATCCATAGCAATGTGCGCAATTTCATCTGCCACTTCAACAGTAATTTCAATATCGTTTTCTTGCGCTTGTAAAATTTTAGTCGTTATTAACCCTTTAATTTCACGGACTTTTAAATTTTCAATTCCATTGAGTCGCATCGTATTGGATTCAAATTCACTTTTCAAAGGACTAATATGCTCATGATAATATTTTTTTAAACCTTCTAAATCATCTTCACGTAAATATTCGGACATCGTTAATAAAATATTCGTATAGTCATGTCTGAATTTACGCATTTTGTTGTTAATCTTTTCAATTTGCACCGTGTATTTATAATAATCATCTAGTTCTTGTTTTTTTCTCTTATAATTTATTTCTCGTTCAATGGTTAAAGTGGTAGCTATAATTAATATAGCGAAAACTGAAAAAGAAATAAAATAAACGATACCTAAATATTTAAACTCATATATATCAACAACAGTTCTTGGTAGTAAAGAGAAAAATATAATAAATCCACTAGCTAAAAATAAAACGAGCGCAATTAAATATAATTTATTGATATATAACCAAGAAGTTTTAAGTTTATTAAACAACGTAATGACGATGAAAGAAAAAATGTAACAACCAAGTGCAAAGACAACCATATATATTAAAGTTATCAAATAATAATTAACTTGATATGTATTAAGGTAAGCGAAAACCCCTGTTGCTATAAAATCATTAATTAGTAAAATAAGAATAGAGAGTAACACAGTAATAATTCCAATAATTTTTGCTCGTCTAAAATAAAAGATGAAAAAGCAAAGAATTAAATAAAGCAAACTATTTCTACCAAAAATAAAATATAAAATAATAGAAGGGATTACTATCCCGAGGATGAGAATAATGTAATCCCTTTGACTATATTTATATTTTTGGATAATACTCGTTACTGATGCGAAAATAAAAGATTGAAATAATACTACAAATATAACAAAAAGTATTTCCAATTTTATACACACTTTCTAACGTTTATTATTTTTCTTCTTCTAACAATTCAGCAGGGATTTCTGGCTCGTCAAAAAATCCAGTACTAGTAGGGATTCTTGCAAAAGTACCGATTGATTGGAATAAATTTGTAATTAAGTTGAATAATACTTCTAAAATTCTCATTTTAAACTTCCTCCCTTGTGGAAAATATAGGTAATAATGTTGCGGATTGTAATAATACCCCATAAACGACAAATCGATTATAAGGCGCTGGTATGATTAATGCAACAATTATGAGTAAAAAGAATGTAATGATTGATTTGATTTTAAGACCTTTTACTTTTCGTTGTGGTATAGGTCTTTTCTTAGTTGCTGCTGGCGCATATTTGATTACAATCAAAGCACTCAATATAGTTAAGCTTAACAAAAATTGAAAAGAAATGTCATATTGCACAATCAACCACGGTAAAACAACAAATAAAGCTATGTTTTGCACGTGACAAAGCATTGAATTCTTTGCGTGTGCACCATGAGAATAGCCTCTTAAAACTAAAAAACTGATGTGAACAATAAGTGTGTATAAAAATATGTCCAATAGGATTGCAAGACCGTAAGTCACAATCGCTTTAAAGAAGTTTATAACGACAACTTGCATGCCTAAACGCACTTTTAAAAACTCAATATGACTTAAATTCTGTCTTTGTTGGAGCTTCAGTGCGAGCTTTTCAATTCCATTGTCAATGAGTAACATACGGCTCTCCTCCTTAACTAAATTATAATACACAACTATTAAAACGCTTTATTTTTTGCCTAAGTGTTCATTTATCATTCCTAACTGTTAGAATTGATACTTTTTTAATATTTTACCATAAATTTACGAACAGTTAAGAATAAAAAACAACAAGTTACGCACTCGTTAACACAAAGGTGAAAAAACATGTTGTAATATAGACATCATCACATTGGTGATGGAGATGAAGTGATTTTGTAATAAGTGTTTTCGAGTACACTTAAGCAAATTTACTGATTAAGTTAAGTCAGATGTTCTTAGTCAATGTATTCTTCGCTCAGCTTACATGACTAAGAGAGCAACAATCTATTGAAGTCTTTGGTTTTATTTTAAAATTTAAGGAGGTGCTCACTATGGCAGCAGATATCATTAGCACAATCGTTGAATTCGTTAAACTTATCGCAGAAACAATTGCAAAATTCATGAAATAATTTTTTTAACAAAGTTATTTTGTTAGAATCTTTTTCCTTACTTAGACTAAAGTAAAATCAGGTTTCGATATTGAAGCCATTGTAGCAATATTTAATAATCGGTAAATTCACTAAATTTTTTCATAATTAATAACATCCCCAATTAAATAGAATAACTGTAAATAAAACATTCCCTTAATATGAAGAACAGGCGAGTCCCTCCCAAGCTCGTCTGTTTCTTTTATTGTATGGACGATTTAACAAAAGAAAAAACAGCCCGAGACTTCACACAGGCTGTTTTTGTTAAATGAAAGCATGGGTTAGTTGTGTAGGGACATCTCCTTGGAGCGTGTACGGATAAAGTCAATTAAGGCTTTTGTGATAAAACCACTATTTTCATTCTTCTTTTTGTGCATAGCGATAAACTGAAGGACGCATATTATCAAAAACTGGGATAGCACGGCGTTGTGCATCTACTTTTTGAAGGTCAAGCGTCACTGTCATAACTGCTTCATTTTCATCCGCTTCAGCAACGATTTCTCCATTTGGATCCACGACCATTGAATGACCTGCGTACGTTGTTTTGCCATCATTGCCACTGCCGTTTACAGCGACAACATACATATCATTTTCCACGGCTCTCGCTTGTAATAATTGACGCCAATGTGAAAGGCGTACATCTGGCCATTGTGCGACATAAAACATCACTTTTGCGCCTTGTGCTGCAGGGTAACGACTCAACTCTGGAAAACGGAGGTCGTAACAAATGATTTGGGACACAGTTGTACCGTCAGAAAGTGAATAAGGGTAAGGTACAGTTTCACCACCAGTCAAAAAGTCTGGTTCATCTAACATAGGTACGAGATGAATTTTATCATATTCATAAATTTTTTCGCCGTGTCGATTTACTGCAAATGCTGTATTATATACGGAGCCGTTTTTACGATTAGATACAGAACCCGCAATGATGTCCACTTGATACGCTTGTGCTAACTTTTGTATCAATGCATAACTTTGTGTTAATTGATCGTCCGCTAACTGTTCTAATTGAGGTAATGCATAGCCGTTATTCCACATTTCAGGTAGGACGATGACATCGGTTTTTTCATCTAAATGTTGTTCAAATAATGTCGTGATTTTCTGTTCGTTTTGACTTGAATCAGCAAGTGTGATATTAAATTGAAAGAGTTGTATTTGCATAGTAATCATCCTCATTTCTAAATTAATAATAGTGTACTAAATGCTCGAGCGTTAAACAAAAATCTTAATTGATTACAATTATATTAACATGAGGGTGGTTTTCTAGGTCACTTTTGTTTATACTGACTGTGATAAAAAACTTTAAGTAATCAGAGGTGTATCTGATGGTAAAACATAAAAAAGAACATTTTGTAAAACGACTGTACAAAGTAGGGGTCGGTTCAGCTAGCATTTTATGTGTAGTATCACCTCTTTTATTTACTCATGAAATGGTTAAAGCTGCAGAAATCAATGACGCAGATAATATAGCTTTTAACACAACGTCACGTACGCAATCTGATGGCCAAATTACGCAAAACGATAATGTACGCGCTACAGTTACTTCGGATGAAAATTATCCTGAAGTGACGCCATCTAATGAAGATATAGGAAGTTCAGAAGATGAAAGTATTACATCGTCAAATGAAAATGTAAAGCCAAGTAATGAAACAACGCCAACTGATGAAACTGATTCAACGCCATCAAGTACTGAAGAGGGATCTACAGAGGAGCCTCGTACTGAAGAAGTGCCGTCTAATGAAGAAAACGATCATAAAGAACAACCGGACAACGAAGATAAACCATCCAAACCTGACCGACCAGAATCAGAGACGGACCAAGGGCATGGAGAAAAACCAAATAAAGAAGAACCTAACAAACCGGATAAAGATAAACCATCGAAAGATCAGAATAAAAAACCTGACAAAGGCGATGCATCTAACAAACCACCTAAGCAACCAAATCGTCCAGATCAAAAAGATGATCAATCAAATCATACGCCACCACCTGCTTCAGAAAACGGTGGAAATGGTAATGACGGTTCAACTAACAGCCCGAATGGTGGGGGTGGCGGTGGTCATGCCGAACCGCCTCAAACAAATAATCAGCCACCTTCTACAAATGAAAGTGAAACGCAACATAACGGTCAAGGTCAAGTGGCAAGTGCAGGTAATATGAATCATCAGGATGCATCCGTGTATCAACGTTATGCCAAGATGTTGAATAACAATTATAAATATAATCCATTATTCCAAGAAGAAATTTCGCGTTTAAATGGCGCTGGAAATCATATACAAAGTGAAATCACAAATTTGAGCCGTAAAGAACAATTTACGCAAAATGAATTTTTAGATGATTTGCAACAGAGTACAGATTATTTTAGATATCAATATTTTAATCCACTATCAACAGAACAATACTATCATCGTTTGGATAAACAAGTTTTAGCATTAGTGACCGGTCAATTCGGGTCAATGCCTGATTTCAAGAAAAGTGGAGATAAGTCACTAGTGAATAAACATCAGCAAGATAAAGTGAAGAAAATAGAGCAACACGGTGAAAACTTTAATAATCATCATATGAAAGATATAAAAGATGACACAGAAAAATCACTCAGCTATAAGCCAATGATTTACATTGGGCTTGTGATGGTCGGTTTCGTCGGCATCATTAGTTTGGTTTTATGGAAACGACTACATCATTTTTGGAAATAAAACATTTAAAGGGGTTAAGACGCTCACTTCAAGGCGTCCTAACCCCTTATACATTGTAAAAAATAAAACGAAAATTTTTGAAGTAATTTTGTGAAGTGAATCGTGTATAGATTATGAAGGGAAAAGAGAAATAAAATGCGTCGTCAACAAGTGGATAAATTGTGTTTGCTTGACCGCATTCTCCAGCATTTTTTCAGGTACCATTAACTGGATGAGTGCGACTAAACCATTTTGAGCCATATGAATACCAATCGATACGCTTAAACGTTTAGTATAAATATAAAATGCTGAAAAAATAATCCCCATCACGAAGTAAGCTAAGAAATGCGAAAAATCCATATGTACAAATGCAAAAACTGCAGAACTGATTGTCGTTGCGATAATGAATTTTACCCCTTTACTTGCTTTAATCGCGTGATACAATTCGCCAAACAGTACTTTTCTAAACACAAACTCTTCTAATAATGGTCCAACGATAGCAATTAAAATAATGAATAATGGCATTTGACGCGCAATTTTCATGATTCTTAATGTATTTTCACTTGCTGGATTAGCACCTAGAAGGTATACCGATATGAGGTTAACAATCATTTGTGCGATGAACACAATGACTAAACCGACTAAAATATAAGGTACCACATAGCGCTTCTTCTCTTTCGGACCTTGTTCAAAATTGAGTTTATTTTTTACAAAAAACTGTAGCATGATAATTAAAATCGCTACAATGATAAAAGCAGAAAACTGCACTACAATTGTTTGATGTAACAATTCAGCTTGGTTTTCAGTTTGAATCCAACCCGCTGCTCGTGCAATGTAAGGTGATACTTGTGCCAAAACATACAAAAGCACAGTGAGCAGTGAAACCCAAAATCTCTTCATAGTTAGCCTCCGTTCAATAACTTTTATTTTAACGGAAAATAAAGGTGCGGACAACGGCTTTAATGGTAAATGCTTGAAATTTTGACCAATTTTGATTATTATAGAACTAAATTAGCACTCGATATATTAAAGTGCTAAATTTTTGTTGAACATAAGGAGGCACTCACACATGCTTAGACCATTAGGAAACCGTGTAGTCATCGAAAAGAAAGAACACGAACAAACAACTAAAAGCGGTATTGTTTTAACTGATTCAGCTAAGGAAAAATCAAATGAAGGTGTTATCGTTGCGGTAGGTCCGGGACGCATTTTAGACAATGGTGAACGTCTGAAACCAGAATTAAACGTAGGCGATCGTGTTGTGTTTCAACAATATGCAGGAACTGAAGTTAAACGAAACGATACGGAATACTTAGTGTTAACTGAAGATGAAATTTTAGCGATTATTGAAGATTAATCAGACATTAAATATAGAAGAAATGAATCCAACAACGGAGGTTTTAGAATGGCAAAGGAATTAAAATTTTCTGAAGACGCACGTCAAGCAATGTTACGTGGTGTCGATAAATTAGCAAATGCTGTTAAAGTGACAATTGGTCCAAAAGGGCGCAATGTTGTACTCGATAAAGAATTTACAGCACCACTCATTACAAATGACGGTGTAACAATCGCAAAAGAAATTGAATTAGAAGATCCTTATGAAAATATGGGCGCAAAACTTGTTCAAGAAGTGGCGAATAAAACAAATGAAATTGCTGGTGATGGGACGACGACAGCAACTGTACTTGCACAAGCAATGATTCAAGAAGGTCTTAAAAACGTGACAAGTGGTGCCAACCCTGTCGGTATCCGCCAAGGTATTGATAAAGCTGTGGCAGTAGCGATTGAATCGTTACACAACATTTCTCAAAAAGTTGAAAATAAAGAAGAAATTGCACAAGTCGGCGCGATTTCTGCTGCTGATGAAGAAGTAGGTCGTTACATTTCTGAAGCGATGGAAAAAGTCGGTAATGACGGTGTTATTTCAATTGAGGAGTCAAACGGTTTTAACACAGAATTAGAAGTCGTTGAAGGGATGCAATTTGACCGTGGTTACCAATCGCCTTACATGGTGACAGATTCTGACAAAATGATTGCAGAATTAGAAAGACCGTACATTTTAATTACTGACAAGAAAATCTCTTCATTCCAAGATATCTTGCCTTTATTAGAGCAAATTGTACAATCAAATCGACCAATTTTAATTGTAGCTGACGAAGTAGAAGGCGATGCATTAACAAATCTTGTCTTAAACCGTATGCGTGGTACATTCACAGCAGTTGCAGTTAAAGCACCTGGTTTCGGTGATCGTCGTAAAGCAATGTTAGAAGACTTAGCGATTGTAACAGGTGCACAAGTGATTACAGACGATTTAGGTCTTGAATTAAAAGAAGCAACTTTAGATATGTTAGGTACTGCAAACAAAGTTGAAGTGACTAAAGACAATACGACAGTCGTGGATGGTGACGGTGACCCTGCGAACATCGATGCCCGTGTCGGTCAATTAAAAGCACAAATTGAAGAAACAGATTCTGACTTTGACCGTGAAAAACTTCAAGAACGTTTAGCAAAATTAGCTGGCGGTGTTGCAGTGATTAAAGTGGGTGCAGCTTCTGAAACTGAATTGAAAGAACGTAAATTACGTATTGAAGATGCATTGAACTCAACACGCGCTGCAGTTGAAGAAGGCATTGTTGCTGGTGGTGGTACGGCATTAATGAACATTTTCAAAGATGTTCAAGCGATTGAAGCGGAAGGCGATGAAGCAACAGGTGTGAACATCGTATTGAAGGCATTACAAGCACCAGTGCGTCAAATTGCTGAAAATGCAGGTCTTGAAGGTTCAGTTATTGTAGAAAGAATGAAAAATGCTGAACCAGGTATTGGTTACAACGCAGCAACAGACGAATGGGTGAACATGTTAGAAGCGGGTATCGTGGATCCAACGAAAGTGACACGTTCTGCTTTACAACACGCAGCAAGTGTTGCGGCAATGTTCTTAACAACTGAAGCGGTAGTTGCAAACATTCCAGAAGATAAAGGCAATGATATGCCACAAATGGGCGGCATGCCAGGTATGATGTAGAAGGCTATCATACGCCTTTATATCAATGTTTTAATGATTGATTGAATATTAATGATTTGAATAAAAAATTTGTGACGCTTTCCAATTGATATCTCAACTTTTGGGAAGCGTCTTTTTAATATGACATTTAATTGATTAACAACTGAATTACAAAATTTGCTAGATTGAACTGGATGATGTTTTGATATCCTTTACTTCAAATGATATTTCTGAGGAAAGGATAATCTTTTATTTATCAAACCTTGCAAACCAAATTAATACAGTTGAATACCATAAAATAGCAGCAATTATTTATCATTTTCACTTTAATTATATAGAGCACGTATACGATTTAGCTTATTATCATTATTGGAAATTGCTAGAGGTTCACAATTTAAAAATCAAAATCTTTAAATGTATTTTTAGGAATACTGGACGAACCAGGTTTTGATAAAATTATTAATGACAATATTAATATGGTTGCTAATAAAGTACTTGAAAAAGATCCTCAAATGAAATAGCAATGGGATGTATTGAAAGACGATTGTTTTTATAAGTTAAATTGCCTAGAGATAATTTGAAAGGAATGGTGTATACAATTTTCTATCTAATATTTTATTATTAAGTTAAAAATAGGTGAGGTAATTAGAGGTAAATTAGATTTAATTTTACTTGTAATAATAAGTTTAACTGGATTTATTCTTTTTTTGGGTTTTCTATTTAGTAATATTGATCCTGCCAATAAATTAGAAGGATATCTAGTAGCAATATCATTTATTGGTATATTTGCTACATTTGGCGGTGCATATTTAGGAGCTAAAATATCAGGTGAATATGCAATTAAAGTACAAAGCAAAGAACGAGAAATGATTGAACGAGAAAAGAAATTTGTAAGAAATATATACATAATAAAATATATTAGATTTAACAGTATTATGTTTAATAAAGTAGTAGGTATTTACATCTCATTAGAAAATTTAGTCGATAACAAAGAAGAAATAAATGAATTGTATAAATCAAAAGGTGGAAAAATAACATTTCCAGATGATAATGAAACTATGGAAATAATTGAGTTATATGATTTTATTTGTCAACTCAAAGAAATTGTGAATAATATTATAAATGATGAAAAATGTATATTGGCAGATGATAAATATACCGATGCACTTTTAAGAATGAAAAATGCTTCGAATAACTTTTTAAATACTTTTAAAAATAAAGAAATATTTGATAATGATGTTGACTACTTAAAATATTATCTAGATGAATTAATAACTACTTGTAAAGGTATAATTAGAGAACATGATAATTTTTGGGATTGATGACTCATAACAAAATAAAAGGCACTTTCCAAATGTCCTGACAACATATTGGAAAGTGTCTTTTTCACGTATTATGAAAATTAATTTTATTAACGCTGAGGTGTTTCATACCATGATTTTAAAAATGTATACAAGACTTCGGTAAAATTTTCTAAATCTTGTATATTGATTTTTTCGTTTGTTCCATGGGCTTCATCGAGTTCACCGGGTCCGTATAAAATGGTTGGAATGCCAAAGTCTGCGGTCCAACCGCCATCTGTCACTGTTGTGCTTATCGTCGTTTGAAGTGGTGTTTGGTGCACGTGTTCATGTGCTTTTGCTAACATGTGAAATCCGGGATGAGATGTCGGTAAAGTGAAACTAGGGAAAATTTCACCTTTATCTTCAATCATGGAAGTGCCACCCCATTCAAATTGAAGCGGATGTTGACTGAGCCATAAATCACTATCGGCAACTTTATTTAAGTACGTTTCGATTTCTTCAATAATGGTGTCATAATTTTCGTTAGGCAAATAATGCACTGTCACCCATAATCGACATTGGTCTGCGATAAAAGCAGGATGACGACCACCTTCAATCACGGCTGGATTAATCGTATTCGCGCCTGGTGGCATGCCGGGATAAGATTTCGTAACTGCCCAATGACGTTCAAGTTCTTGTAAGGCTTGGATGATCTTTACCATTTTTTCAATGGCACTCGCACCATGACGACCACCACCTGCATGAATGATATGGCTTCTTGCACCGTCGTGAATAGTTTCCTCACTTTGAATCGTGATCCAACCTGTAATGACGCCGCCTTGTCCCATCGCAATATTGTCGCTCGTATCTAACACAAGGGCTAAATCGGCTTGAGGTGAATGTTCACAAGCAATTTTCGTACCTGCTTCGCCAACTTCTTCACCAACAACTGAATGTACAATAATATCGCCTTCAGGTTGTTTACCTTCTTGATGCAAGCGTTCTAAATTATAAAAGAGGGCGGACATGCCACCTTTCATATCTGCGACGCCTCTGCCATAAAGAAACCCATCTTCTTCAGTCAGTTGAAAGGGGTTAAAGCACCAAAATTGTTCATCTTCTACTTCAGCGACATCGACATGGCCGTTTAAAATGAGACGAGGTGCATTAGGTTGACGTCCTTTCAATGTACCGACCACGATACAGTCATTATCGTAAAAAGGAATTGTTTGGACCTCAAAACCTATGTCTTCAAGCCAAGTTGCAATTTGTCGTTGTAGCGTGATGGTATTGCGGGCAGGGGGACTGACTGTCGGATGTGCGACTAATGTTTCAAGCAAGTCATAATGGCGTTGTTCCATGAATGTCACCTTCCAATGCTAATAAATGTTTTTTACGATGCAGGCCACTATTAAAACCACCTAATTGGCCATCTTTTCTTAATACACGATGACAAGGAACAATAATAGAAAGTGGATTTTGACCGATAGCAGAAGCGACAGCACGCACACTTTTTGGACGTCCAATCATTTGTGCGATATCACTATAATTGACAACCGCCCCAAAAGGAAGTTGTAGTAGCGCTTGCCACACTTCTTGTTGAAAAGGTGTACCAATGACATGCGCAACAGGTGTTTTAAACGTTTGACAATGACCATGAAAATAACCTTGTAATTCAAATGCGATTTGATTCACGATTGGATGATGTGAAATTTGAATGAGCGGTGCTTGTTTTTGAAAATGATTCAATGCAGTTTGATAATCTTTAGAATCTGTAAACGATAAACCTAATAACGCATCATCATTGACAACAGCGGTCATTAAACCGAGTGGGGTATCAATATGTTGAAAATAAAAGGGCATAAAAATCGACCTCCTTTGAATTTATTGAAATGGCACGAAACCATCACGACTGATTGCAATGTTTTCATGTGGAAAAACGTCTTGCATTAATTTTACCACATGTAGATAGGCGTCAGGATGATACCAAGACTGTAAATCGAGTGTTTCATATAAAGACTGAATACCAAGCGACTGTGTGCGACGGCCGTTTGAACCATCTCCCATAAAGTAATCGTCAATCGTAATAAGATCGACATGTTCGGCTAATTTTTGGGCAAACTGATCGGTACAAGGAAGAACAGGTGCGACGGCAATTTGTGTTGGAATGTGAGCTGCACGAAGTTTGTCCACGGTTTTAAGGCGAGCTTGAATGCTAGGAGCTTTAGGCGAGAAATGCCGAATGATATCTTCACTGTCTGTTTCAATGGTCATACTTACAATGAAATCTCCAGGATAAGATTGAAGGATGTCGATGTCTCGTTGTATGAGTGGGCTCCGTGTTTGAATGAATAAAAAATCGGGTGGGCAATCATGCAATTCAGCTAACAAATAGCGTGTGATTTCATATTTTTTCTCGAGCGGTTGATACGGATCGGTGGAAGAGGACATGAATACCGTGAATGGTCCTTTAGATTTGTTGTTTTGAAGTTCTTTTCTAAATTTCAACTACGCATCTGTTTTGGCAGTGAGCCAGTCTCCCCAAGTTTTGCCCGAAAATAGTGAAATAGGAGAGCGACGTATATAACAATATGTGCATCCAAATTGACAGCCCATATAAGGATTGAGCGTGTGCGTATAATCTTTTAAATAGCCACTCGCTTTCGTCAAAAATTGTTGCGGTTCGCGTGTATGAAATTCCATTTTATCCCCCTAAAATAAAAAAACAGACAGGTGACTTGTGACGACCTGTCTGTGCTGTATTTATGATTGTAAAGTTTGAATCGCTGTTGCTATTGATTTAAATACGTGTGGTAAATCTTCTTTTTCGATACAACTAAAGGCAATACGAATGTCAGTATCATTCAGTGCGACAATACCGATCGAATGTTTTTCAATCAGATGTACACGCAATTCTTCAGCATTGACACCTTTCACTTTCAATGCCATGAAGTAGCCAGAGTTAAAGTCATAAGGCTGCCATAATGATTGGTAATCTTCGTTATATACGAGTTCCTTTGTCACTTCATAACGCGATTGTAAAATTTGAATGTTGTGTTGCACTTCATCATTGAAAGAGGCACCTTGTTTCAACGCGTGTTGGACTGCCGCTTGAGAAGGTGTGGCACCACTTGAGTTGTTACTACGGATGAGTCCTTTCATTTTAGCTTCTAATACATTTTTTGTCGTGTCATTTGAAGTACCAAAAGTTAAGAAGCCGACACGGAATCCCCATGCGAAAAATTCTTTTGTTGCACCATCTAAACGAATAGGTAACACACGTTCATTGTTCAACTGTGTCAGTGCAGTAAAAATGGATTGTGTGTAGACATCTTCGTAAAACAATCCGTAATACGCATCGTCGACAACTGCAACAACATTGACACCGCGTTTTGCGAGTCGATTAATCGCTTGCACAATCGTCTCAACTTCTTCTGTTGTTGGTGTATAGCCAGTTGGATTGTTTGGATAGTTTAATAACATGATGACTTTATCCTCTTCAATATGATCCAACGTTTTTACGAGATGTTCGGTTGTGAAATGACCTTGTTCATCAAAAATTGGATAAGTCTGCATTGTGGCTTGATGGCGAATACCAAACACGAGATTATAGTTCCCCCAATTGTGTTGAGGTAAGAGTACAGTATCACCCGGGTTCACAAATAAATCACCAATTAATGACAAACCGTGTGTTAAAGCATTTGTCACGATAGGTAAACTCATCGCTTCTTTCGTTAAGTCAGGGTTTTCTTTTAACATTTTTTGTTGCCATAGTTCACGTAATTCAGCTAAACCTTGTGGTGGGGCATAAGCAAAAACTTCATCTGTCGTTAAATGGTCAAACATGCCATATAATGTTTCAGTGTACATTTTACCTTCAGCAGTTGTAGCCATACCGATTGTGGCATTATATTTTGTTGCTTTTGCTTCAGCAGACTGAGTCAAAATACCTTTTGGATAATACATATTCGTACCAAGGTCGGAAAGCATATCAAGGACGACTGGGTTTTCTTCGCTTAACTGTTCATTTAATTGTAGAGCTAAAGGGTTCATAGGATTCGACCTCTTTCTAATTTTTCATCATATACGTCTATCATACAGTGAAAAGCAATAAATTTAAAGAATAGACTGATAGAAAATTCAAGATAAAAGTGCAAAATAAGAACACATGTTCGGTGTTTTGTGTTAAAATAAATGTAGCCACCACTCCCTACATTTTTGGCGCTTTTTAAGAAAACGGTTTCTAAAAGTAGGAGGTGTTTAATCATGTCGTGGACAGAATTTTGGATGTTATTAGTTAATGGTGGCATTTTAGTTATTTTTAGGTGTTGGATCGAATCTAGGTGGAAAAAACGAGATCGAGAAAAACAACAAAAAAACGATTCGACACATTCATGAAAAATGATGCAACAAAAGAAAAGCCCCAAACTTGCGGCAACAAGTTTGGGGTCATTTAATCATGTGTGGATACACTTTAATATTATCACTTTCATAATTTGGAGGCAAACGATTTATTTAAGATTGTTATATAATGACTTTGATTTCAGGTGTGTGACAAATCGTAGGAAAGGGGTTGGGACATTGAGTTATCCTAGCCTATGTCAATTGACGGATTGATATCCATTATTGGTGATAACATCATCGAAAAATGAGGATGAACTGGATATAAAAAAATGATGATACGGATTGTCTTCACTTCAGAAACTTGCCCTAAGTGACTACATTTGATGTAAGATTGCCGATAAGGCTGAGACTCCTGAGGGATGAAGTTGAAAACAAAATACCGTCATTTGAATTTAATAGTGGTTACTGTTTATCGCAGTAGCTGTCTGACTTCTCAATACGCATGCTTTTGAGAAGTCTAGTCAGCCTTGCGGGGGCAGTACAACGAAATCTTTGTTACACATGTGATTTCTGTACTGTTCCCAAAATCCACTAACGCTTCAACAAATGTGACAGTTTAATCAAACGTTAGTGAGTTGAAGGACCAGCCCCTTGGAAACGTGAAGCCATGAGGGCAATCAAAAACACAATTCATAGTGAGAGGGCAAGTAAACAAAGTACTGCATCAATAGCATCAAAAATTTTATGTCCCATTCCCATCATCAAACCACGGATTCATGTTGACAAATACGGGATGTTTTTCTAATGTTTGAATCAGCAATGATTATGAAAGGAGAAACATATGAAACATTTAACGAAAATTTTTGTGGTTATTGCGTTAATCATTTTTGTCATTGGTATAGTACTACAGTTTTTAGGTGAGGAGACATCTGCTATTAAATTGTTTATCGCGACCATTTTATTTATGATTTGTGCTTTTATTAGTCGTCATAACGATCGAAAAAAGCAACGTTAAACTTTTTAAAGCATTGAATTTGATGAAATGAATTGTAAAAAAGTTTAAAATTTTAAATATAACAAGTTGATAGTTGTATTCTATCGGTTCATTTTGTTATGTTTACGAGTGTTGAAGATTTTCTATGATATGGTAGAGGTTTTTGGGAGAGACGTCTATGTGATGAACATAGGAAAGTGACACCATACACATACGAAAGTCCTCATTTAAATCACGAATTCAATATGACAAATGATATAAGGGCAATTTTTACAGTGAGGTTGAGTCGTCGCAAAGATACATATCGCCATTGTCGTGACTGACCGTTAAGATTGAACAGGATGCGCTATTTTAAATGCGGTGAGTTTCTCTTTGATAAGTGCGCCATACTTTATGACAGGTTAAGGTTGTAGTTATTTTAATCTCGAATGTATCATCTAAAAAATAAACAGGAGGATTCGTGGATGGAATTGAAACAAATCACCAAACAATATGGCAATAATACTGTCATTAATGGCATTGATTTTTCATTTAATGATAGTAAAATTGTTGGGTTAATTGGTAAAAATGGTGTTGGGAAAACAACATTAATGAAAATTATGAATGGCAATATTATCAACTATCAAGGGGAAGTTCAAGTAACAAATGATGATAATATTGGATATTTAATTGAACATCCAAAACTTTACGATAATAAATCTGGACTATACAATTTAAAACTGTTTGCGCAAGTATTAGGTAAAGGTTTTGATGAAGCATATACGAACAATATTATTAAAGCGTTTGGTATGGAATCATATATTAAGAAAAAAGTGAAAAAATATTCAATGGGGATGAAACAAAAACTCGCCATTGCAGTTTCACTTATGAATAAACCGAAATATTTAATTTTAGATGAGCCGACAAATGGTATGGATCCAGACGGTTCAATCGATGTCTTAAAAACGATTGAGCAACTTGTACAACAATTAGATATGAAAATTCTCATTTCTAGTCACAAATTAGAAGATATTGAGCTCATTTGTGATCGTGCCGTATTTTTAAGAGATGGACACTTTGTACAAGACGTGAACATGGCTGAAGGACAATCTACAGACCAAACCATTATTCAAGTTGATCCCGATGACTTTGAACAAGCATTGTATTTCTTAACTGATCATTTTAAAGTTGTGCAATCACACAAAGAATCAGGAGAAATTATCTTAAATGGGCAACGCGACTATCGTAAATTCCTTCAAGGTTTAGCCCAAAAAGAGATTTATCCGCAATATATTGAAACACGTAAAGTTTCATTACGAGACACTTACTTCAATATTAATCAACGAGGTGATCAATCATGAATATCATGCAACTGTTCAAATTCGATATCGTAAGTATTTTAAAAAGTCCACTTACATATTTGGCGATTCTTCTCGGTATTGCACCATTGATGATCACGGTGATTATTCAAGTGACTAATGATAATCCAGTCAACGCGAATACGATGTTCAGTGTGGGGAAATGGTTCTTTTCGCTTATTGGTTTACTCTTTGTGATTAAAACCATTACACGTGATACGGCTCAAGGGACAATTCAACTCTTTTTAAATCACACACAGAGTCGTATCGGTTATTTCATCGCAAAAACGTTATCTATCATTTTTATTAGTATTTTCACGACTGCAGTTGTCGTTATTGTTACTTATTTGATTCAATGGACGACGGATGGCACAGATTTAGATAATGATCAATCTTGGAAATTGCTCGTATTTTATTTAATTTTATTCTTTGTGTATGGGCTGTTATTGTTTTTAATCAACTTAATCGTGCAAAAACCAGCATTAGTGTATACACTGGGTATTTTATTGTTACTATTATTACCTGTTGTTAAACCGTTTATTCCACTTATTCCTGAGATTGGGGATAACATTCAAGATTCATTGGAGTATATTCCGTTTAGTTATTTAAGTGATAAGACGTTGGGTAATGGTGTGACTTTTACCAATTGGCAGTGGTTTATTAATGTCGCTTCAATCATCATATTGTGGTTGGCGAATTTAGGTTTAATTGCGAAAAAAGATATTTAAAAATCATTCCAATTTTTGATATAGCAACCTAACGATTGCCCCGGGGGACTCGCGTTCCTAGGCGCTGAACAGGAACCCCTGCAGTTTACACTTAAATATCAAAAACCGGTGTCTAGTTTAGCTTATCCTGCTAAGCTAGACATTTTCAATGAAACTCGATCGTTATTAAAAAATGTTATATAATCTCTAATCATTTTTTCAGCTTCTTCGTAATTTGGTAATCTTCGTTTTTTATCACCTAGAAGTAGCTCGCTTTTCATTAGACCCCATACACCTTCCATCGGGCCATTATCAATGCACATTTTAACACGCGACATACTATGAATCATATGATGTTTGTTTATCAATGTGTTAAATGTATGCGAAGTGTACTGTATCCCTCTGTCACTGTGGAAAAGCAGTCCTTTTGTTTCTTTTGGCGACATGCCTTTAACAGCTTTATTAAATGTATTAATAACTAAA
>NZ_FXUZ01000021.1 GCF_900183575.1 Staphylococcus cornubiensis | reverse complement strand
TTTTCATGGCCCAATAGGAGGAAACATCTACACCTAATGCCCTCACAGCCATACTTACAGAACAATTATTATCCTCTATATACTCGAATATCTTCAAATAAGTTTCAGCAGATATCTTATAATGATGCCTCATGCCAATTCACTCCTGTCTCTACACTTTTTATTTTTCAGTGTAAAGTCGGCGGGGGCCAGATCACGCCTCACCTCAACTAACTAACGCTTTCATCCCACTGCTATATTGATGGAAGCGTTAGTGGATTTTCGGTTTCGGCTTAAAGCCTCAGGAGTCTCGTCCCCGGTTGGCAATCAGAAAAATCACTCTGCTCAAAAAAGTGGAGTGATTTTTACTTTGGATGTTTAGTGTTGATAGTAAATTGTAGAGCGCTTTCCGAGGCGCTGAAACTTCAACTCATTTTTGCTTATTGAAAAAACAGTGAAGCAAAAATGGATTTTCAGTTTCAGCAAATGCCTCAGGAGTCTTGCGCGTTTTTTTGCAGTCAAAAGTGATATGACTCAAAAAAGTGGCGTGGTTTTTATTGTTATTATGGAGTATCATGACACACTTTTTCCTCGAGGTGGTGTCTTTTTTTTATGTTTGAGATTAATTTTGAATTATTTGGTAATATTTAAAAGTCATATGTGATCTGTATTGATTGACTATAAAAACAAGGAAATTAAAAAGTTGTGCGTAAGCGTTTACATGAATTGGATTTTGGATTAGAATACTTGTATACAAGTTAGGGGTGATGAGATGGAAATTCCTAAACAATGGCTGACTTATTTATCGAAAGGTGAGGCTATCGCTGCGTCTATACGTTTGAGTATTATTAATGGCGAGCGTTCAACTCATAAATTATTAACTGAAAATCAAGTGGCGAATGAGTTTCAAGTGAGTCGTTCACCTGTAAGAGATGCGTTCAAAATTTTAGCGCAAGAGCGATTGATTCGTTTGGAACGTATGGGGGCTGAAATTATCCCTTTTACAGATAAGCAACGTCAAGAACTTACTGATATTCGGCTGATGATTGAAGCATTTGCTTTCACGAAGGTGATTCAACGCCCAGATTGGATGGAAATTGTAAAATCAATGAATCAAGCATTAGCCATGATGAAAGTGAACATACAATATAAAGATGCAGCAAGTTTTACTGAAAATGACTTGAAGTTTCATGAATTAATGGTTTTTGCGTGTGATCATCATTATTTAACACATTTATGGAAGCAAATTATGCCAACGATGTTATGTCTGAATTATATTGGGATGAAAAAGCGAATGGAAGAGGATTTTGATGATTTTGAACGTGTCATTCAAAACCACGAGCTGTTTGTTGCGGCAGTTGAACAAAAAGATAGAGCACTGATGTATAAAGCGTTTGAGGCAAATTTTAATGATTTAAATAATGATATAGGCGCATTTTGGGCTCAGTAATATTAAAGAAAGGTGTATCACTATGGAAAAATATATGATTGGTGTCGATATTGGAACTACGAGTACGAAAGCGGTATTGTTTAATACTCATGGAGAAGTGCAACAAAAAGCACAGATTGAATATGCATTGTACACCCCGCGTGTTGATGTTTCAGAACAAGATCCAGATATAATCGTGAAAGCAGTGACAGAAACAATCTCAGAAGTAGTGTATAAAGGAGAAGTTCAACAAGATGCACTTCAGTTTATCTCATTTAGTGCACAAATGCATAGTTTATTACTCATTGATGAACAGCAACGTCCCATGACTAAAAGTATGACATGGGCGGATAATCGTGCGCGTTTTGCAGCTGAAGATTTGTTGAATCATCATGACGGACATGCCATTTATCAACGTACAGGTACGCCCATACATGCGATGTCCCCATTAAGTAAATTATGGTGGCTGAAACAAGATGAAACAGCACTCTTTGAAGCGGCAACACGCTATGTCGATATTAAATCGTATGTCATTTATCAATTGACTGGCAAATGGGTGATGGATGCTTCGATTGCTTCTGCGACAGGGTTGTACAATTTAAAAGATAAATTTTGGGATGAACAAGTGCTGTCATTACTAGAAATTTCGGATTCCAAACTACCAACTTTAGTGTCGACAACGCATGCGCTCGAGTTAAAAGATAATGATATTGCTGAAAAACTCGGTTTACGTCGAGATTTACCTATCATTGTCGGAGCGAGTGATGGTGTACTGTCTAACTTAGGTGTGAATAGTTTTGAACCAGGAGAAGTAGCCATTACGATTGGGACATCAGGCGCGATACGTACCGTCGTCGATCATCCTGTTATTGATGAAAAGGGTCGCATTTTCTGTTATGTGCTTGATGATGAACATTATGTGATTGGCGGACCTGTGAATAATGGAGGTGTCGTCTTGCGTTGGTTGCGAGATGAGTTGTTGGCGAGTGAAATAGAGACAGCTAAACGATTAGGCATTGAAACGTATGATGTGATGTCTCGCATTGCACAAAATGTTTCACCGGGTGCACAAGGATTGCTATTCCATCCTTATTTAACAGGTGAACGTGCGCCATTATGGACATCTGATGCACGTGGGTCATTTATTGGACTGACATTATCACATCAGAAAGAACATATGATTCGTGCAGTTATGGAAGGCGTATTATTCAATTTATATACAGTCTTTTTAGCATTAATTGAAGTTATCGGAACGTCACCACAATCGATTAAAGCGACAGGTGGCTTCTCAAAAAGTCATTTATGGCGCCAAATGATGGCTGATATTTTTAACACGAATGTTGAAATACCAAAAAGTTATGAAAGTTCTTGTCTCGGTGCTTGTGTTTTAGGGTTAAAAGCACTTCAACAAATTGATAATTATGACATTGTGAAATCATGGGTAGGTGCGACACATGAACACCAACCAGAAGAAAATCATGTCGAAGTGTATCAAAAACTTGCGGCTATTTTTATTCAAATTAGTCGAGATTTAGGTGCATCTTATCAAACTTTAGCACAGTTTCAACGCGATCTAGAAATGAATAAAGAATAGAGGGGATATTATGTTTCAAGAAATTTGGCCGCTGTTGAGTGTGGTTATTGCAATTTTAATTTTATTATTATTAATTATGAAATTTCAGTTAAACACGTTTGTTGCACTTGTCATTACAGCAATGGTTACCGGTATTTTACTCGGTATGCCATTTGATAAAATTGTTGCAACGATTGAGAACGGTATGGGCGGTACACTAGGTCATATCGCTTTAATTTTTGGTCTCGGTGCGATGCTCGGTAAATTGCTTGCTGATGGCGGTGGCGCGACACAAATTGCGGACACTTTAATTGCTAAGCTTGGCAAAAAATATGTACAGTGGGCGATGGTCCTTGCTTCATTTATTATCGGGATTGCGTTATTTTTCGAAGTAGGACTTGTCTTATTAATTCCACTTGTTTTTACCATTGCAAAACGTATGAATGTGTCTCAATTAAAAGTCGGTATGCCGATGGTAACAGCTTTATCAGTTACACACGGGTTTTTACCACCACATCCAGGTCCAGTCGTTATCGCAAAAGAATTAGGAGCAAATATTGGGGAAGTTTTGTTATACGGTTTTATTGTTGCCATACCAGTTACGATTATTGCAGGACCACTTTTTGCGAAAGTAGCACCACGGTTAACACCATCAGCCTTTCAACGTGAAGGCGATATTTCATCATTAGGTGCTACGAAGTCATTCGAAAAAGAAGAATTACCAAGCTTCGGATTAAGTACATTTACAGCACTTTTACCTGTATTACTCATGTTATTTGCTACACTTTGGCAACTGATTTCAGGGCATGAAGGTAAAGCGCATAATACAATTGAAAGTATCGTTTACTTTATTGGTAGTGCAGGTACAGCCATGTTAATAGCTGTTGTATTCGCTATTTTCAGCATGGGGCTTCGTCGTGGTATTCCAACAAAACAAGTAATGAATACTTTAACACAAGCGATTTATCCGATTGGTATGATGTTACTCATTATCGGTGCAGGTGGTGCGTTTAAACAAGTTTTAATTGATGGTGGCGTTGGCGGTGCCATTGAAAAGATATTTACAGATGTGCACATTTCACCAATTATTTTAGCATGGCTTGTCGCAGCGATTTTACGACTTGCACTCGGTTCAGCGACGGTAGCAGCTATCTCAACAACGGGTATTGTTTTACCGCTATTACAAACTGCAGATGTGAATTTAGCACTTGTTGTATTAGCGATTGGCGCAGGAAGTATTTTCTGCTCGCATGTCAACGATGCCGGTTTCTGGATGTTCAAAGAGTATTTCGGTTTAACGGTTAAAGAAACATTTTTAACATGGTCACTTATCGAAACAATTATTTCAGTGAGTGGTGTACTATTCGTACTCTTCCTCAGTTTGTTCGTATAAGTTAACAACTAAAAAAACAGGGCCGGTTTATTCAAATTTCCGGGCCCTGTTTTAAATTTATAATGACAATTGCATTTGCTAAATTTACAGTAAAAACCTCTAAAAATTATCTACGTCGATCACTTCAACGTTTAAACGAGCCTAGACATAATCGATTCATACACATCATTCCAAAACGATGCATCTGTTAAATAACGTTCACGAATCTTGAGATGTACTTCTTTTTGTTTTTCTTCAAAGCTCGGATCCTGTTTGTCTGGTAGTGCGTCTTTACGTAATTCGTCTACAAATTTTTGGACATTCAAAGCACGTGGACCCCAGACCGCCTTTTGTTCAAACTTCTCATTCATGAAAATATAAATTGGAATTGAGCGTGATTTACCATTTGTTAAATATTGGTCGATTAAATCTGTGTTGTCATCACGATAAAATGCGCGAACTTCTAAATGTGCTTGTTCTGCAATATGCTTCAAAATAGGATTGTTCATCATTGCATCGCCACACCAATCCTCTGTAATCACAAGGACATATCGGTAGCCTTTTGCTTTAATTTTTTCAATTCTCTCATCATCTGTTGGCATGTCAAAGTCTTGATAAATGTTTAAAACTTCTGCTTGGTTTTGTTCCATATCTTGAATATATTGTTCGAAAGGTTTAGCTTCTGCATAATATGTTCTTAAATGTGCCATAAAAGACCCCTCCCTTTTTTATTATTATACCAGTGTATGATTTTGAAGAAAATTAAAAAGATTACGACAAATTAAGATTATGACATTTACAATACAAATCTTCTAAAAGTGTTTAATTTTATAACGCAACTCCTTATAATTTGGGTAATAAAACATAAAAAAGGGGGGAGATGCGGTGGATAAGATTACGTTTTTGAATGAATTAGAGTATCAATTACATCGATTGCCCAATCATATCGTAGACGAAGTGATGGATGAATATGAAAACCATTTTTATCGTGAAGGATTAAACGGCAAATCGGATGAAGCCATCGTAAATTCTCTCGATACACCAAAACAAATCGCAAAGCAACGTTATGCAAAGTATGCAGTCAAAAATGCGGAAAAGAAACCTGATGTTAACCATTTAGTGCGTGCTGTATTCGCAACAATTGGCATGAGTATGATTACATTATTTTTCATTTTAATTCCATTGTTCTTTGTAGGTTTATTGATACTTGTAGGAACATTTGTCGCTTTAGGTATGCTGTTATCACCATTATTACTACTAGTAACAGATATTTGGTCGGGCTTGTTTACATTTTCCTTAAGTAACTATTTATTTAGCTTTGCTTATTTAGGTCTTGGGGTGATGTTTATCGTTATCATCGTGAAACTTATTTCGACCATTAGAAAGTGGCTTATCAAATATTTAAAATGGAATGTCAATTTTATTAAAAAAGGAACATCACAGTCATGAGAAAGTTATTTTTATTTGGACTCAGTTGCTTTTTAATTTGTTTTATTCTCGGTACAGCAGTGTGGTTTGGTTTTGAAAAGAAGGAACAATCTGTAGAAAAAATAGACAAAACGTTTGCTAAAGATGATATTAATCAACTTGTCATTAACGTTGATGCGACAAATATTAAAATTGTAAACAGTGATGATTTTCATATCTCTTATGAAGGGAAACAAGATATGAAAATTTCAAAGCAAAGCCAAGTGTTAACCATTACTGAAATGAATCGTTCAGGTTTTCGCACACCGAATCTCAACCCATTTAATAATGCAGAGGGGCAGTTGGAAATCGGTATTCCGAAATCGCAATTAAAAGAACTGGACATCACTTCGAATTTAGGTACAATTGCGATGGACGGTGTAAAAATTGAAAATGCTACACTTTGGAATGGGGATAATGGCGAATTAAATATTCAAAACAGTCAAGTGTCGCATTCGAAGTTTAGCGCAAATGAATCACTTGTTAATATTGAAAACAGCCATATAGAGAAGAGTGAGTTTAATATTAAACAAGGCAAGATTGATGGTGAAAAGACGTTGCTTACCAACAGTATTTTCAAATTGGATAGCGGTCACATTCACTTAAAAGATATGCAGACGGATTGCGACTTCAAAAGTTCGGTTAAAGATGGTGACATTTACTTAGGATATGAACAATCTCCGAGCGATGTCATGCTGTCACTTAACCCTGAAAAAGGCAAAGCTACCATTCACAACCAACAGATTAAAAAAGGTAAAAACGGGACAGGCGAACATAAAATAGAACTTTATACGACACGTGGCGATATCACTGTCGAATAACTAAAAATACAGGGCAGGAGCATATCGATTATGTTCCAAGCCCTGTTTTTATATGCGTAAGCGGATTAATGTGTCGCAAAATGAATGTCTGTATCAATGTGACCTTCTAACACGGATGTTTCTAATGGGTGACCTTCTAGCCAAGCCCCGAAATCAAATTTGATAGGGGATTGATTTTCACCTAATGTGATCCATGCATAAAGGTTACGGGGTTCGTACATTGTAGTGTGAATCGTGCCACTCCAGCTTTTGAACAGCTTGCTATAGAGCTCATATTGTGGATCGTTGAAACGCTTGAAAATGTCGAAGCGTGATTGTTCGGAATGTTGAACTTGTGTCTCCAGTCGAGCTAACCGTTCTTCAGACTCTTTCGTATAGTTGCGGTTTTCATGTGTAAGCAGCTTGAAATGATTTGTGCACGTTGTATCATAACGGACATCTATGCCTCGTGGTGTCACTTCGACAATGGCGTGTGCACCTGTTTTATCCTGCACAATATAGCTGAATGAGCTTCGATGTGGCAAGGCTTTTAAAAATTGAATCGCTTCTTCAACGTTACGACAATATTCTAATACTAAGCGACCGATCATATAACATACAAAGCCGTTTGCAGGTTTTTTACGATGCATAAAATTATACGCCATGACTAAACCGTGCTCATTCATGCCATCCATACGGCCAGTTGTACGTGACATGGGACCAATTTGCGCATAACCCCCATCAGTCGGTTGAAACAATTGATAACGTCCATCGTAAGTTGCGGGGTGATAATCGTAGTTGCGAACTAAATAATCAGGTCCAACATAAACTGAGCAACCACTATCAGGTAAAGTCGTAAAACGATAATGCGCAAAATTTAAAATCGCTTGTCGCGTAGGTATCTTTAACACATCTTGAATCCCTTGAATCTCATCCCATATTTTGGGCGCAAATTGTTGGAAAATTTGATAGGTTGCTTCTACATCGATGTCAAAACGAGGGACACGCTTTTTCCATTCCTTTTCTCGATTTTTCAACATGGCAGTTTGCTTGAGCCATTGTCCTGTTGTGACACCATAATCATAGTGAGTGCCGCGAAATGTTAAAACGTCTGATGACACTTTTTGCATGTGGATTCATCCTTTCTGACATCTGTATAACATAATTTGTTAAAATGTTGTAATATTTCCTTAATGGTATTTGACACATTCCTTTACTATACTTACTTTAACATTTAAAAAATTGGAAAACTATATCATTTAGAGTGGGGTGATGAGTATGTGGGAATACTATTTTAAAGCTAAACGCTGGTTCTATAAAAATTTCACTAAATAATGAACGCAATAAGGACTACTTTTAAAGCTTTCACGAATGCCTATCACATTATTTTTATTCAGAATATGAAGTTCACTATAACACGAAACGTTCACGTAAGCACGTCGAATAGATTATAAATGAAACATAATAGTAGTAAGCAAGTGAGGTTACACGGGAAAACAGCTAAGTCAGTGGTTAACAGTTGAATATGAAGGATGAATGCGTGGGGCTGAGATAATTTGTATCTCGGCTCTTTTCGGTAGTTTGATGATTTTAAGCTAATAGAAGCGGGATGAAAACCTCATCATAAGATTTTATCGTCCCGCTCTAACAAGCTAAGTTAGACATGAAAAAGCCTGATATGAATGTATTTTAAGTACAGTAATCTAAGTTCATTTAAACGAAAAGGGGATTTCTTACGTATAAAAGGTTTGAATTTCTAACTACGCGACTATTGAAGGTGTTAGTTGAACCTATTTGGACAAGATTGACAAAACGCATTGTGTGAAATAAGTGATAAATATAGGACAGTATGCATTGAAGTTTATAGCTATGATGGATGGACTTCTTTGACATTAGTTGTAATATAAATCGTTTTAATACGATGATTCACAGATTGGTTGTCCCCAAATGTCAAAGCGACAAGTGTTTTTGATGTTTTTTGATAATCTGGATTTTCTACTGAGTACACATAAAAGATAATCATTTGATCGTCATTGATTTGCGCCCGATGAATCATTTCAAAATTCCATTGTGTATCTTTCATTTGCGCAATTTGATTCATACGTTTTCGCAACATATCAATGACTGTGGATTTTGTGAGTGACTGTGGTTCTCCCAACTCATTCACATAATATGCAGCTACACGATCATCTACCATATCCTCAATACTTTCAATATCATTGTTTTTCCATGAACTTACTAATGATATATATGGCATTTTAAAAGCCCTCTTTCATTATTCTTTATAATGATAATGTAACACATTGATTATAAAAATTGAATTGATTTCTGATTAATAAAGTCGAGATTGGGGTATAAGTTTAATGATGTCGTATTTTTATGATATGATAATAGTAACATCAATAATTTAGAGGTGAAGAGTTATGTGGAATTTCATTAAGGGACTATTTAAGTTTTTATTTGTTACAACATTAGTGATTACAGGCGTTGTCGGTCTTGGTTTAGCAGTGTTGACATATGTATTTAAAAAAGACTTTGAAGAAATCGAAAGCAAAACGAAAGAAATTATTGCTGATATCGAAGCAAACCAAGGCTAAAAACAATTATTAGCTGATAATAACGATAAACGATTCTTTTAAGTTAAAACTGGGTTTACGATTTTTTGATTAAAGAAAGCGAGTATATGAAGTCTATGAGGTGATTAGATTTCAATCTCGCTTTTTTTATTGAAATGAGGTATACAAAGTATTGAGATATAAAACTTTTCTCGTGTGTCTCATCATATAAATTTGGTAAGATAGACGTAAGAAAAATGGAGGGATGCATGCCATGGTAAAAGGTTATATAGGTTCTTATACGAAAAAAGACGGTAAAGGCATTTATCGATTTGATCTCGATGAACAACAAGGACGTATCGAAACAGTTGAAACAGGGTATGAACTGAATGCGTCAACATATCTTGTTCAACATCAAGATACATTAATCGGAATTACGAAAAATGATAAAAATGCCGGCTTAGCGACATTTAAAATTAAACAAGATGGCAGTCTTGAAAAAACAGGTGAGTCATTGGAATCATTTAAAGGCTCTGGCTGTTATGTCGCAGTGTCACCAGATGGGAAATATGTATTTGAAGCGGTTTATGGTGATGGCGTGGCACGTATTTATGAATTAGATGCAGAAAATAACCGTATTTCGCGCTTAATTGAAGAAGTGTTTCACGATTATCCACACGGTCCTAATGTTGATAGACAAGAGCAGTCACATGTCCATTATTTAGATGTGACACCTGAACATAAATATGTGGTCGCTGTTGACTTAGGTGCTGATTTATTAGTGACATATCATTATGGTGACCAAGGTTTAGAAGTGGCACACCGTACAGCAATGGAACCAGGTGACGGACCAAGACATATCGCGTACCACAAAACAGGGCGTTATGCTTATGTTGTCAATGAATTATCAAACACTGTCGTTGTGATGTCATATGAAGATGGTCGTTTTTCAGAATTGGAACGTCATTTAACGATTCCTGAAGATTTTCTATTACCAACTAAATTAGCTGCTGTCCGTGTGTCTCACGATCAACGTTTCTTATACGTGAGTAACCGTGGTCATGACAGTATTGCAATCTTTAAATTGTTGGAAGATGGAGCAAAACTTGAGTTGGTCGACATTATTTCAAGTGGCGGCGCATTTCCAAGAGATTTTAACATTACAGAAGACGATGCTTATCTTGTAGTCGCGCATCAAGAAGAAAATTCAGAAGTTGTCGTATTTAAACGCGACCTCGATACAGGTCAATTAACAAAGACAGACGATCAACAAACAGCACCAGAAGGCGTATGTGTTAAATTTTTAGACGAAACACATTTATAATGCGATAGAAAAATAACGAACAGGCTAGGGGCATTTCAAGTTTTCCTAGCCTGTTCTTATTAGTTTTAAAGTAAATAACAGCGATAAGAAATCAAAAAAAGGTGTAGTTTAACATGGAATTCTTGATGCTTTTGATTTTTGAATTTCTTAAACTTGCTCACTGCTTTATTTCTTAAAAAGTTTCTTCACGTAACCGAGTTTACCTTTATACGGTGGAAACAATAAGCCTGTCTCTAACTTTGTCGTTTTAAAAATATAAGGCTTTTGATGCGAAAACGTCTCAAATGAATACTTTCCATGGTAGCGTCCAATACCAGAAGCGCCGACACCACCAAAAGGTAACTTTGGATTGGCTAATTGTAAAATCGTATCATTAATAGCACCACTGCCAAACGATAATTCATTCAAAATGCGTGTTGTAGCATTTTCATCTTCACTAAATAAATAAAGTGATAATGGCTTAGGTTTCGACTGAACAAATGCAATTACTTCATCAAATTCTCGATATGTGAGAATTGGTAAAATTGGGCCGAATATTTCTTCTTGCATAATGGGATCATCAGCTTGAACATGGTCAAGTAGTGTGGGTGCAATATAGCGTTGTTCGGGTACCGTTTCACCGCCGAGAATAATGTTAGATTGATGTGCCGTTAAAAGATGTGCTAATCGATTGAAATGGCGGTCAGTTACAATACGCCCGAAATCTTCACTATTGATTGGATGTTGACCATAAAATTCACGAATGGTCGATGTGAGTGCTTCAATAAAATCGTCTTTAATCGTTTCATCAATCAGAACGTAATCCGGCGCTACACATGTTTGGCCTGCATTCATAAATTTACCGAAGCAGATACGTTCACTTGCTACTTTTAAATTGGCAGTTTTGTCAATAATCGTAGGTGATTTGCCACCGAGCTCTAATGTTACAGGAATCAATTGTTTTGCTGCTGCTTCATAGACGATTTTGCCCACTTTTTGACTTCCCGTGAAGAAAATGTGGTCAAATGGCAATTGCAATAAAGATTGAATCGTTTTGGCATCGCCTTGCGCAACTGAGACATATTCAACATCTAATGCATCTGAAATGATCTTTTCAATCACAGCAGCAACGTTTGGCGTTAATTCAGATGGCTTTACAATCGCAGTATTACCAGCAGCGATTGCGCCGATTAAAGGTTCGAAAATTAATTGAATAGGGTAATTAAAAGGACCAATAATTAAAACAGTGCCTAAAGGTTCTTGGACAATAAAACTTTTTGCCGGAAAGAGGAAAAAAGGTGTGTCGACTGCTTGCTTTTTCGCCCATTTAGATAAATTTTTACGCATGTAACGAATATTGTTAAGTGTATAACCGATTTCTGTCCCATACGCTTCGACTTCATTTTTACCTAAATCTTGTTTGAGGGCGTCTAAAATCTCTTGTTCGTGCAACTTGATTTGTTTGGCTAATTGTTTTAAAGCTTTTTTGCGTGTTTTGAGCGAACGTGTCGCATGTGATTTGAAATAGCGTTGTGTTGCATCGAATTGTGTCTGAAATGGATTCAATATCAAAAGCTCCTTTCAAGAAATCAAATATTATTCATCAGTCAAGATAGCGTGAAGTAGAGGCGTTCTTACATTACTTTGTTTGCTATCGTCAATATCAGTCATTATGTATGATTGTAACATATTCCGTTACAATACAGACGCTAGAGGGTACCATACAATATCAACATATTCCGGTTGAGTGACATGTTTTTATCTTGTTATGAAATACAGTCTTAAAGTAAATCTTTATAATAAATGGAATAATAAAAAGGATTGAGACACGATTTTCATGTCTCAATCCCAATTGAGTTAAGTCTATTACTTTTCCGCTCTGTAAGGTGCTAATGAGGCATCACGTTCGAATTGATGCGCCACATAACTACAAGATGGAATGATTTTCAAGTTTTCATTTTTTGCTTTTTCAATGACAGCATCAAACAATTGTTTCGCCACGCCACCACCACGTAAAGAAGGACTCACATAAGTACTATAAACATCAATCACATTTGTATCATAGTAAGAAAATAAAATTTGTGCTTCCGGCTTATTCTCAGTTTCACCGTAATAAAACTTATTATGTCCTGCTTTAACTTGATCAGACATGTTATCACACCTTTGTTTATATTTTTAAATTATGATAATGCTTCTGTAATTGGCGGTACAATTTGTTTTTTACGTGAGACAACGCCTGGTAAAAATGCCGTGTGATTTTCTAAAGTTGTGTTGAACGCTTGTGCGATTTTCTCTTGTTCTGCACCAACTACGAGAATTTTTGAATTACTATTAATGATGTCTGTTACGACAAGGATAAATGTGTCGTAGCTATTTTCAGCACTTGCTTTATTCATTGCGTTTTCAAGTGCTTCTTGACGAGCGAAAACTTCTTCAACATCTACACTGTTGACTTGTGCGATACGAACTGTGTGGTCGCCCATACTGAAAGATTTTGCATCTGTGTTTAACAACTCATCTTCAGTTTTATTCGTTGTAGAGGCACCTGCTTTTAACATCTCTAAACCATATGTTTCTAAATCCACATTAGCGATTTTAGCAAGTGCTTGTGCTGCATCAATATCTTGTTGTGTACATGTTGGGGATTTGAATAATAAACTGTCTGAAATAATTGCAGAAACCATTAAACCTGCAATTTCCGGACGAATTTCGTAATTGCGCTCGTTATACATTTTATACAAAATTGTAGCTGTACAGCCAACAGGTTCCGAACGATAATAAAGCGGACCTGCTGTTTCGAAATTCGCGATTCTGTGATGATCAATGACGTGTCTAATATTCGCTTTTTCAATGTTGTGAGCGCTTTGTTGAAACTCATTATGGTCAACTAAAATGACGTCTTGCCCAGTTAAGTCATCTGTTAAAAATTCTGGAACTTCTACGTTGAAATAATCTAACGCATATTGAGTTTCAGGACCTAACTCACCAATACGAAATGCTTTAGCTTCCTTGTTTCCATGTTGTTGTTCGAAATCTGCCATTATGATTGCTGAAGAAATGGCATCAGTGTCTGGGTTTTGATGACCAAAAATATAAGTTGTCATTATTAAATCTCCTTATTCATATTCTAAATTTCAGTTCTATTTTAGCACGGCGAATATCAATTATTCTACCTGAGCGCCTAATGTCGTTTTAAAATGTGTTAATGCCCATTGATGTCCTGCTTCATTAAATGTAGCGACACCTTTTTTAGGGATGATTAATTGATAGTTTAAGTTGTACGCGCTAATTGCAGTGTGTAAGACACAAATATCTGTACATACACCGACAATTTCAATTGTGTCGACTTGTCGTTCGCGTAACATACTATCTAAAGGGGTACCGTAAAATGAATCGTAACGGCGTTTGTCTATAAAATAAACATGTGCGCTATCTTTTATCGTATCATATAATGCTTTCACTTCACCATACAATTCTCTACCTTTAGTCCCTTTAATATTGTGTGGTGGGAAACATTTTGTCTCAGGATGGTAAGGATCATCTTCAAAATGTAAATCCATCATGAAAAAGATATTATCTTGTGCTTCGTGGTAAGATTTAATTCGTTCCACAATGTACGGCTCAATTGCTTGACCAGCCGCACCACAAGTCAGTTTACCATCATCTGCAACAAAATCATACGAATAATCAACAACAACTAAAGCTTTATTTGACATTTCATTCTCTCCTAAAAGTGGTATAAAGATTAAACAACAGTATAATAAGTATAACTTAATAGCGAAAGGAAGGCACGCATATGAAAATAAATGTTTTAGATTTTGGTGCAATAGGCCAGAATCGACTTTTGGATACTTGGGGCATACAACGCGCCCTCAATCAAGCCAAAAAAGGACCGATTACTGTCTACATTCCTAGCGGTACTTATCATATCGCAAAAGCATTAAAAATTTATGAAGGGACGACGCTCATATTAGCCCCTGACGCCGAGATGTTAAGAATTGGAAAAGATGCATTGCTTAAAAATGGTTCGCGCTTAAAACGCTATTATCAATACAATGGCAACAGTCACATTAAAATTCAAGGCGGTATTTGGAATATGAACGGCGTACATTACCCTTACAATAATACCGCAATGTGTATCGGTCATGCACGAGAAATTGAAATTTGCCATTTAACTATTAAAAATGTAGTCGGTGGTCATGGGATTGATGCTTGTGGACTGGATGGTTTACACGTGCACCACTGTCAGTTTATTGGTTTTTATGATGTGAGTGGAGAACGTTGGTTTTCAGAAGCGGTACAGTTAGATTTATTTGTAGAAGGCGCGTTTCCAAAATTTGGGGTGAATGATGGGACGATTACGAAAAATGCGGTTATCGAACATTGTTACTTTGGCAATTCATTTGAAGGTCAGATGCAAAGTTGGAATCGTGCGATAGGTTCTCATGCGACGCGTTTGAATCGTTTTTATGAAAATATTACCATTCAACACAATGTTTTTGAAGACACGCAAGATTATGCTTTGACGCCGTTAAAAGGGAAAAACATCTTTATTCAAGATAATCTATTTTTAAATTGTGCAGGTGGAATTCGCTACTTAGGTGTACATCAAGGCAAAAATGCATTTACATTAGAAGGGGACCAGGAAGGCAAACAAGGAGGGGACGGTTTGTACATTATGAATAACGATTTTATCAATAATCGATCAAAAGATGTCTTACACATTCGAAGTCATCAAGATGCGCCTCATACAAATGTGAATATTATGAGCAATACATTTTTAGGGGGTCATCAAGTCGCACAATTAACAGGTGTACATGACATCGCGATTTTAAATAATGAACAAGTACCTCAATGGAATGAAAAACACGTCACCGCGCTCATTACAGATAAAAGTGTATAAGTTAAATAAGGATGGGACAGAAACAACATGCAACATAAGTTTTTTGTCCCATCCCCATATGCAATTTTTTAGTGAAAGCGTCCTAAGTTTTTAATTTTAAAATCAAGCGTTTCTAAAATCGTTAATATTTTGTTTAATACAGTCGTATCTGGGCATTCTGCTTGAACGAAAAAGCGATACATGCCTAATTGTGTTTTGAGTGGACGTGATTCAATCCATTTCAAATTGACTTGAAACATCGCAAAAGTGTTCAAAATGCTCGCAAGTAGTCCTGGTTTATCTTCTGTTGGTGTAATGACTAATAAACATTCAGAGCCGATTTGATTTGTCACTTCTGAAGCATGTTTTAATACGAGAAAACGCGTCATGTTATGTGGGTAATCCTCAATGTGTGTCGCGAGAGCTTCATAGCCATACATTTCTCCGCTTCCGAGAGGTGCGATTGCTCCAGTTTTTGCATCAATTTTGTCGAGTGAAGCTACAGTACTCGTCGTATAATCATAATCAAACTGCTGTTCATGGATGAATTTTTGTGTCTGACTAATTGCAGGGCTAATTGAATAAACACGTTCAATATCCGTAATGGACTGTTGAGGTAAACCATATAATGCGAACGCAATATCTAATATGATTTCCTCAATGATGACAAAATTCTGTTCGATAAGTGAGTCGGCAATGACATTAATTGTACCTTCAATAGAGTTTTCAATCGGTACAATGGCACTTGCTGATGAATCTTTTTGTAAGGATGACATCACTTCATATAAATTAGAACGTTCAACCAATTGTTCCGCTTGATTCGTTTGAGATTGTAATTTTAAAGCTGCTAAATATGAAAATGTACCTTTAGGACCAAGATAGAAAAGTGTCATGACATCATTCCTTTCACATGAATTGACTTTATTTTACATGATGTTAGTGAAAAGGACAGCCCGTTGATGTATTTTTCTTATAAAAAAAGTTCGGTTCACGTGTTTCATTTGAAAAACCGTGATGATAATTTGCAGTTAAAGTAGGTGACAGCGGTGGTGCGAGCCATGACCATTTTCCTGTGACCGTTCTACCTTTGCGTGCTTCAGCTTCCTCAAATTTTTCAAACTGTTTAGAAGCTGTTAAATGATCAACCATGGACACGCCAGACTTTTTGAAAGATTGTAAAACGGCATCATTAATTTCAACAAGCACCCGATCTTTATTAAAAGTAGCATTTCGTAAATCAGTAAAGCCCATCGCTGTCGCAAATGTTTCTAACAAATTATAGCGATACGTATCTGTAAAATTTCGGACAGCAATTTCAGTCACCATATACCATCCATTAAAAGGCGCTGTTGGATAAGTAATACCGCCAATTTTTAAATCCATGTTAGAAATAATTGGCACAGCATACCATTTAAGACCTAACGCTGACACTTTTGGAAATTGAGCATGTGTAATCGGCACCTCCAAAATCCAATCTGATGGATAGTCAAAATATTTCAACGGTTGATCAGGAAGTTGATAAATCAATGGCAATACATCAAAGTCAGTATGCGCACCGGTCCACCCTAAATGTTGTGCAAGTTGTGTGATTTGTTTTTCGCTCGGGTCACCTTTTGATTCATAACCCGCATAACGAATCAGCTGATTATTCCAAATTTTTGGTCCAGCTTCTTCTGATTGTGCATAGATGGTAATGCAAGGTTTGATACGCCCCCCATTAGTCGCTGTTTTAATATGTGTTTCAATCGATTCGAGAAACGGTGCTTCCGTCTTAACTTCTCGAGCATCAATGACTTTCAAACTTTCCCAAAATAAACGACCTATACAGCGATTAGAATGACGCCAAGCAACACGCGCACCGTATGTCAGTTCCTCTGTTGTATGTCGATATGTACCTGTCGTATGAATGGCTTGTTCTATTTCTCTTAATCGCGCATCACGTTCAGTTGTAGGTAAATTTAATTCCTCATACATTTGTTTAATAAATGCTTGTGCTTCTTTTAGCATATTCCCCACCTCAACGTTATTATAATGAAATTCAATTCACCTTTGAAATGATTATTGTAATTGTCATAATATTGTTTGACTTTAATGAGTAGCAAATAGGGAATAGAGCGCTATTTGAGTCTTAGCTGAAGCGAAAATTTGTAATCATTTTAGACCATGGATCAAAAAAGATGACTATTTTGAAAGAAAAAATGGCTAATAATATACGAGCAGAAAGGAAACATCACTGTTGATAAGGCATTCGCATAAAAAAGTTTGATGCGAAAAAGAAGGCAGAACAGCCCGAGACTCCTGAGGCATTAAAGCGAAACTGAAAATCCACCAACGCTTTCCTTTCTGTAACAGTTGAATCAAAGCGTTGGTTAGTTGAAGTGAGCGCCTAGGAAAGCGAGGGCAAGTTCTGCAATCTGGAAGATAAGTACAACGAATAAATTTTATTTTTGAGACCATAAAAACGAAACGATTAAACCCAAGAAACCTTTCTTATTGTGTGATATGATAGCAATAATAAGAAAAAAAATAAAAGGAGTAAATCATGTATCAATACAAAGATGATAGTTTAATGTTACATAATGATTTATATCAAATTAATATGGCCGAATCTTATTGGTTTGATGGTATCCATGAGCGTAAAGCTGTATTCGATTTATACTTCAGAAACATGCCATTCGGAAGTGGCTATGCAGTATTTAATGGTTTACAACGTGTCATTCAATTCATCCAAAATCTACACTTTTCAGAGACAGACATCGCATATTTGAAATCAATCGGTTATCAAGATGACTTTTTAAGCTATTTAGCCGATTTAAAATTTACGGGCAATATCCGTTCAATGAAAGAAGGCGAGCTCTGTTTCAATAACGAACCACTGATGCGCATTGAAGCACCACTCATTCAAGCACAATTGATTGAAACCGCATTGCTTAATATTATTAACTTCCAAACCCTTATCTCCACGAAAGCAAGTATTATTAAACAAGTTGCTGTAGATGACGTACTAATGGAATTTGGTACAAGACGTGCGCATGAATTTGATGCTGCATTGTGGGGGGCGCGTGCTGCGATTATTGGAGGTTTTGACTCAACAAGTAACGTACGTGCTGGAAAACTTTTCAATATTCCTGTTTCTGGCACACACGCACATGCATTTGTTCAAACGTATGGTGATGAATATACTGCATTTAAAAAATATGCAGAGCGCCATCGTAATTGTGTGTTTCTTGTCGATACATTCCACACATTAAAATCAGGTGTGCCCAATGCAATACGTGTCGCAAAAGAGTTAGGAGACCGTATTAATTTCATTGGTATTCGTTTAGATTCAGGTGACATTGCGTATTTATCGAAAAAAGCACGTCAAATGCTAGATGAAGCTGGTTTTAAAGATGCGAAAATTATCGCGTCAAATGATTTAGATGAACAGACGATCAGTAGCTTAAAAGCACAAGGCGCTGCGGTTGACTCTTGGGGTGTCGGTACGAAATTAATTACTGCTTATCAACAACCCGCATTAGGTGCAGTGTACAAATTAGTAGCTGTAGAGAATGATGAAGGTCAATTGGTCGATCGTATTAAATTATCGAATAATGCTGAAAAAGTGACAACGCCAGGTAAAAAGAAAGTGTTCCGCATTATTAATACGAAAACGAACAAATCAGAAGGGGACTATATTACGTTAGATCATGAGGACCCGAACGAAGAAAACGTTTTGAAAATGTTTCATCCGATACACACGTATAAAATGAAACGTATTAAAAACTTTAAAGCGATTGATTTACACCATGATATTTTTAAAGACGGTGAGTTAGTGTATGATTGTCCGTCAGAAATGGAAGCAAAAAAAGATTTACAAAACAACTTGGAATATTTATGGGAAGAAAACAAGCGTTACTTAAATCCTGAAGAATATCCTGTCGATTTAAGTACATTATGTTGGGAAAATAAACAAAAACGCATTTTCGAAGTCGCTGAAAATGTGAAGGAGATGGAAGAAACGTATGACCATGAGTAAAATGCAAGCGATGATCGTTGAAGAAATGAAAGTTCAACCAATGATTGATAGCGCAGAAACGATCAAAGCAATTCAACATTTTATTGAACAATACCTTCATGCCCACACCTTTGTTAAAACGTTGGTGCTCGGCATTTCAGGAGGTCAAGATTCCACATTAGCAGGAAAACTTGTTCAATTGGCAGTAGAAGATATGAGAACAGCTTCGGGTAGAGATATTCAATTTATCGCAGTGAAGTTGCCTTACGGAGTACAAAAAGATGCAGCAGAAGTAGAAGATGCATTGAAATTTATTAATCCTGACCGTATTGTCACTGTGAATATTAAGCCGGCTGTGGATCAAAGTGTACAGTCTTTAAAAGAAGCGGGAATTACATTAAGTGATTTTCATAAAGGGAATGAAAAAGCGCGTGAACGTATGAAAGTACAATATGCCATAGCGGCGAATACGAGCGGTATCGTGGTCGGAACTGATCATTCGGCAGAAAATATTACCGGCTTTTTCACAAAGCACGGTGATGGTGCAGCAGATATTGCGCCGTTATTCGGTTTAGACAAACGTCAAGGCCGTCAATTGTTGCAATATTTAGAGGCACCCGCGCATTTATATGAAAAGGTACCGACTGCGGATTTGGAAGATGATAAACCGCAACTACCGGACGAAGAAGCTTTGGGTGTGACTTATGAAGCGATTGATGATTATCTTGAAGGTAAAGTCGTATCACCAGAAGATGCAGAGGTCATTGAACGTCATTATGTCAGAAATGCACATAAACGTGAATTGGCTTATACACGCTTTTCATGGCCTAAATCAGATAAGTAATGACAAATATAATAGAACTTGATACAATGAGCTAGATTTTTAAAAGGAAAAGAGGGTGCGTATGAGTTTTATCAATGACAATCCTTGGCTAATGCTCATTGCCATTTTCGTCATTAACGTTGCATATGTCACGGCACTTACAATGCGCGTGATATTAACGTTAAAGGGTTACCGTTATGTTGCGGCACTTGTGAGTTTTGTAGAAGTGTTTGTCTATATTATCGGTTTAGGTTTGGTGATGTCGAGTTTAGATCAATTTCAAAATATTATCGCTTATGCCCTAGGTTTCTCAGTGGGGATTATTGTAGGTATGAAAATAGAAGAGAAGCTCGCACTCGGATATTCTGTTGTTAATGTGACTACAGCGGACTACGAATTAGATTTACCTAGACAGTTGCGTGCATTAGGATACGGTGTCACACACTTTGGTGCACATGGCCGTGATGGTGATCGCTTAGTAATGCAAATTTTAACACCGCGCCGTTACGAATTGAAATTAATGGACACGATTAAACAATTGGATCCGAAAGCATTCATTATTGCTTATGAACCCCGAAATATCCACGGTGGTTTCTGGGTTAAAGGTGTTAGAAGTAAAAAAGTAAAGGCGTATGATACAGATGAAATTTAAAGTTGAACCTGATGAATCCATTCAAGACTGTTTAGCAAGAATGCGTGCAGCAGGCTATATGCCAGTTAAACGATTTGAAAAGCCTGTGTTTATCGAAAATGAGCAAGGCGAAGTCGAAGTATTAAGACAAGAGATTGTATTTACAGGTAAAAAAGTCAAAGATACATTTGAATCATAAAAGGAAAAGACAGCGCATGACGATTGAACATGTGCTGTCTTTTTTAGTGCGCCCGGCATGGGTAACATCTTGACGGTGAAAGTCCGTTACAGGCTTGGTAGTAGGAACTGTTAGCGAAAGACAAGGGTGTCCATTGCGAAGTGGAATCTGAAGGAAGTCGGACGCAAACACTC